>NZ_CP097269.1:1630000-2830000 GCF_028473645.1 Acidovorax sp. GBBC 1281 | reverse complement strand
CATCACCGAATTCCAGCTCAAGGAGCAGGCCGCGCGCCTGGGCCTGGAGCAATACACCACGCTGCTGGCCGACGCGCAGGCCGACCTGGAGGCGGTGGCGCAGTCCATCGAGGCCGGCGGCGTGCGCTCGGCCGGCCTGCAAAGCGAGATCGACCGCCTGCACCGCGAGATCGCGGCCCTGGGCGCGGTCAACCTCGCCGCGCTGGAGGAACTGAACCTCGCGCGTGAGCGCAAGACCTTCCTCGACTCGCAGACCGCCGACCTCACCGAGGCCATGAACACGCTGGAGGACGCGATCCGCAAGATCGACGCCGAAACCCGCGAGCTGCTCTCGGGCACCTTCGAGACGGTGAACGGCCATTTCGGGCGCATGTTCCCCGAGCTGTTCGGCGGCGGCAATGCGCGCCTCATCATCACCGGCGACGAAATCCTCGACTCCGGCGTGCAGGTGATGGCGCAGCCGCCGGGCAAGAAGAACCAGACCATCCACCTGCTGTCCGGCGGCGAGAAGGCCCTGACCGCCATCGCGCTCGTCTTCGCCATCTTCCAGCTCAACCCCGCGCCGTTCTGCCTGCTGGACGAGGTGGACGCGCCGCTGGACGATGCCAATACCGAACGCTATGCCAAGCTCGTGTCCAGCATGAGCAGCGGCACGCAGTTCCTTTTCATCAGCCACAACAAGATCGCCATGGAAATGGCCGAACAACTGATCGGCGTGACCATGCAGGAGCAGGGCGTCTCGCGTATCGTGGCCGTGGACATGGAGTCCGCGCTGTCCATGGCCGATGCCTGAACCCCCAGAAGCCGCACGTTTTTTCACCATGAGCAACTTCCAACTCGGCCTCATCATCGCGGGCGGCGTCGTTCTGGCGGCCATCGTCGCCTTCAACGCCTGGTCCGCCCACCGGAACGCCCCCAAGCGTGCCAAACCGGCCGAGCCCGATGCCCCGGCCGAGCCCGCGCTGCGCCAGGAACCGGCGTTCGACGCCGGCGGCGCGCCGGTGGACGCCGCCGGGACGCCCGGCGCCGGCACGGAGCCGTCCTTCGACGGCCACACCGTGGACCTGCGCGATGCGTTGCAGCTGCCCGTGCCGCCGGCCGAGCGCCGCGGCGGCCTGGACCCGCTGATCGACGCCATCGCCCCACTGGTGGCCGAGCAGATCGTCTCGGGCGACGCGGCCCTGGCGGCCCTGCCGCCCACGCGCCGTGCAGGCAGCAAGGCCTTCGCCATCGAGGGCTTCAACGAATCCACCCAGCAATGGGAAACCCCGGTGCCCGGGCAGCGCTACAGCCACTTCCAGGCCGGCGTGCAACTGGCCAACCGGGTGGGCGCGCTCAACGAGATCGAGTTCTCGGAGTTCGTCGTGAAGGCCCAGGGCTTTGCCGACGCCATCAACGCCTCAGCCGACTTTCCTGACATGCTCCACGAGGTCGCCCGTGCCCGCGAGCTGGACCAGTTCGCGGGCGACCACGATGCCCAGCTGGCCTTCGTGCTGCGGGCGCGCCATGCCGCCTGGAGCCCGGGCTACGTGCAGCAGAACGCGGTGCGCGTGGGCTTCACGGCCGGGCCCATTCCCGGCCGGCTGGTGCTGCCCGCCAGCGGCCCGGGCCTGCCGCCCGTGCTCACGCTGGCATACGACACGCAGTTCGCGCTGTCCGACGACCCCGAGCAGTCGGCGATCCGCGACATCACGCTGAGCCTGGACGTGGCCCAGGTGCACCGCTCCGAGCAGCCGTTCGCGCGCCTGCGCGAAGTGGCCGCCGCCCTGGGCGAGGCCATGGACGGCGCCCTGTGCGACCAGAACGGCACGCCGCTGCCCGCCATGACCATGGACCCCATCGCCGCCGACCTGGAACTGCTGTACGACAAGCTCGACAGCCGCGAGCTGTCGGCCGGCTCGCTGCTGGCGCGCCGCCTGTTCAGCTGAGTGGCCGGTCATCCCGGGCCGAAAGGACACCCCATGCGCTGGTGGCACGTGCTGTTTCCCCCGGTGGTGGAAACACCCCAGGGGCTGTTTCGCCCCTTGAACGCCGTCCTGGATCGGTGGTTGCCAGCCATCGGGTGCCTGGTGGTCGCGGGTGTTGCGCTGTGGCAGTACCGGACCATCGGCAGGTTCAACTACGTTGGCCTGGTCTACCTGGGGTTTTTCATCGCCCCCGCCATCGCCGGTTGGCGTGCCCGGCGCCAATTCGGCCGCATGGGCAAGCCCCTGGTACGCATCGACGGTTCGGAAGTCTTCCTGAGCCTGCCCCAGAACGTGCGCCCCGGCCATGTCGCGGTGCCGATGGCAGACGTTCGGGCCATCGTGGTCAAGGGCACGCCGGGGCAGCGCAGCTACGTGTTCGAGCGCCACGCGGGCGAGCCCCCGGGTTCGGGCGGATCGATGCGCGGGTCGTGGATTTCCTGCAGCGCGCCATGCCCGCTGCCATTCCTGTGAACGTGCAGGCGCCTCCTACTTTTCTGGGTTCCATCCTTGGTGACTGATTCCAAACCTTCCGCAGCCGGCGCGCTGCCCCTGCAACCCGCCAAGGCCATTGACGCGCTGCGCGCCCAGCTCAACCGCTGGGCCCACCAGTACTACGTGCTCGACGAACCCACGGTGCCCGACGCCGAGTACGACCGGGTGTTCCGTGAACTGCAGGCGCTGGAAGAGGCCCACCCGGACCTCGTCACACCCGACTCGCCCACCCAGCGAGTGATCGGCGCGGTGATGGAGGGCCTGTCGCCCGTGCGCCACCGCGTGGCCATGCTCAGCATCCGCACCGAGACCGACACCGAAGCCAGCGGCGCCCGCACCTTCGATGCCCGCGTACGGCGCGAACTCAAGCTCACCGAGGGCGATGCGCCGGTCGAATACGTGGCCGAGCCCAAGTTCGACGGCCTGGCCATGAGCCTGCGCTACGAAAACGGCCGCCTCGTGCAGGCCGCCACGCGCGGCGACGGCGAAGTCGGCGAGGACGTGACGCACAACGTGCGCGCCATCCGGCAGATTCCCTTGACGCTGCCCACGGGCGGCGGGAACGGCGCCCCGCCGGTGCTGGAGGTGCGCGGCGAGGTGTACATGCGCCGCGCCGACTTCGACCGGCTCAACGAACGCCAGCGCGAGGCCGGCGGCAAGACCTTCGTCAATCCGCGCAACGCGGCGGCGGGGGCGGTGCGCCAGCTTGATTCGGGCATCTCCGCGCAGCGGCCCCTGAGCTTTTTCGCCTACGGGCTGGGCGACGTCACGTCAGCCGGCGAGGGCGGGCCCGACTTCGGCACGCACTACGACATGCTGCAGGCGCTGAAAGGCTGGGGATTCCCCGTGGCCGCGCAGGTGCGCGTGGCGCATGGCGCAGACGAGTTGATCGCCTTCCACCAGGCCATCGGCGCTTCGCGCGACCGCTTGCCCTACGACATTGACGGCGTGGTCTACAAGGTCAACCGCCTGGACCTGCAGCGCCAGCTGGGCTTCGTCACGCGCGAGCCGCGCTGGGCCGTGGCGCACAAGTACCCCGCGCAGGAGATGGTCACGCGCATGGACGGCATCGATGTGCAGGTGGGCCGCACCGGCAAGCTCACGCCCGTGGCGCGGATGGCGCCGGTGTTCGTGGGCGGCGTGACCGTCACCAACGCCACGCTGCACAATCTGTTCGAGCTGCGCCGCAAGAAGGCCCGCGTGGGCGACCAGGTGATCGTGCGGCGCGCGGGCGACGTGATTCCCGAAGTCGTGGCCGTGGTGCCGCCGGCGCTGGGCGCGGCCATGCCGGTGCCCGAGCCGGCTGGCAAGCGCGGGGCCACGGCTGGCCCCGCGGCCGCTGCAGCCACGGATGCGCTGGTGGACCTTGTGGACCTGGTGGACATGGCCGCTGCGGCCGATGCAGCGGGCAGTGATGCGCCCGTCAGCCTGCCGGCACCGCCGCGCCATCCCTACGTGCCCAACTTCCGCATGCCCCGCCAGTGCCCCATCTGCGGCAGCGCCGTGGTGCGCGAGAAGGGCGAGGTCAACCACCGCTGCTCGGGCGGGCTGTTCTGCGCCGCCCAGCGCAAGGAGGCCATCCTGCACTTCGCCGCGCGGCGCGCCATGGACATCGAGGGCCTGGGCGACAAGCTGGTGGACCAATTGGTCGAGGGCCAGGTCATCCGCACCTTGCCCGACCTGTACCGCCTGGGCCTCACCGCCCTCAGCAGCCTGGAGCGCATGGCGGAGAAATCGGCGCAGAACGTGCTGGCCGCGCTGGAGAAATCCAAGCAGGCCACCTTGCCGCGCTTCCTGTTCGGGCTGGGCATCCGCCACGTGGGCGAGGCCACGGCCAAGGACCTGGCGCGCCACTTCGGCGGCCTGGACGCGATCATGGACGCGAGCGTGGAGCAGCTGCTGGAGGTGAACGACGTCGGCCCGGTCGTGGCCGAGGCCATCCGCACCTTCTTCGACCAGCCGCACAACCGCGAGGTCGTCGAGCAGCTGCGAAAACCTGTGCCTGAGGGGTGCGGCGTCACCTGGCCCGAGGGCGCGCCGGCCGAGCGGGCCGTGCTGCCCCTGGCCGGCCAGACCATCGTACTCACCGGCACCTTGCCCACCCTGAGCCGCGACGAGGCCAAGGACCTGCTGGAGGCGGCCGGCGCCAAGGTGGCGGGGTCGGTCAGCAGGAAGACCAGCTACGTCGTTGCCGGCGAGGAGGCCGGCAGCAAGCTGGTGAAGGCGCAGGAGCTGGGCGTGCCCGTGCTCGACGAGGCCGGCATGCTGGCCTTGCTGGGCCGCGAGAGCGCATGAGCATGCGCGGCCGCTACCGTGCATTTGCTATGCATTTGCTATGCATTTGCTATGCATTTGATAGCTATAAAGGCATATAAATCTAGGGCGTGAGCCTATTTCGACCATTGAGCCCCCGATGCCCCCTGTGCTTGCTTCCCTGCGCGCGCGCCTGACAGCCGCGTGGCGGGGCCACGCCGCGCCGCTGCTGGCGCGCGCCTGGGCCTTCGCCGCCCGCCACCTGCGGTCCCGCCGCGCGGTGCTCTGGGCGCTGCTGGCCGTGCCCCTGGCCCTGCTGCTGTACGTGCTGGCCCTGGTCCCGTTCACCCCAGCCATCAGCGACATCCGCAAGGCCAAGACCGAGCAGCCCGCGCAACTCGTCTCGGCCGATGGCCGCCTGCTGGCCGAATACAAATGGGTCAACCGCGAATGGGTGGCGCTGGAGGACATCGCCCCTTCGGTGAAGGACGCGCTCATCGCCACCGAGGACCACCGCTTCTACGACCACTTCGGCCTCGACTGGCGGCGCACCGGCTCGGCGCTGATCCGCACCCTGGGCGGTGACAAGCAGGGCGGCTCCACCATCACGCAGCAGCTCGCGCGAAACCTCTACCCCGAGGACATCGGCCGCGCGCCCACGCTCACGCGCAAGCTGAAGGAGGCCATCACCGCGCTCAAGATCGAGGTGCTGTACTCCAAGGACGAGATCCTGGAGACCTACCTGAACACCGTGCCGTTCCTGTACAACGCCTACGGCATCGAGATGGCCGCGCGCACGTACTTCGACAAGTCGGCCGACAAGCTCACCGTGCTGGAGAGCGCCACCCTCATCGGCATGCTCAAGGGCACGAGCTACTACAACCCCGTGCTCAACCCCGAGCGCGCGCAGGAGCGGCGCAACACCGTGCTGTCGCAGATGAAAAAGCGCGGCAAGCTCTCCGCCGAGCAGTACGACACCCTGTCGCGCCGGCCGCTGCGCATCCGCTTCGAGCGCCAGATCGAAACCGCCGGCCCCGCGCCGCACCTGGCGCAGCAGCTGCGCAAGCAGCTCATCGACTGGGCCGACCGCAACGGCTACAGTTTGTATGCCGACGGGCTGGTGGTCCGCACCACCATCGATTCGCGCCTGCAGACCCTCGCCAACCAGGCGGTCGCCCGCCAGGGCCGGCAGCTGCAGGGCGTGGCCGACGGCGCCTGGGCCTCGCGCAGCGCCTGGAACCCCAAGGGCCCGCTGGTGCAGGCACTGGTGCGCGAATCGGCGCAGTACGAGGCCGCCGTGGCCAAGGGCGCCACGCCCGACGAAGCCCTGCAGGGCCTGCTGGACGACGCCTCTTTCATGCGCCAGCTGCGCCAGCAAAAGACGCGCGTGCAGGCCGGTTTCCTGGCGCTGGACCCACGCACCGGCGAGGTCCGGGCCTGGGTGGGCAGCCGCGATTTCGCCACCGACCCCTTCGACCACGTGCAGGCCGCGCGCCGCCAGCCGGGCTCGACCTTCAAGCCGTTCGTGTACGGCGCGGCCTTCGCCAATGGCCTGCTGCCCACCGACACGCTGATGGACGAGGCGGTGGAGATTCCCCTGGGCGGCCGCCAGGTCTGGCGGCCCACCGATGAAGGCCCACCCAGCAATGCCCCGATGACCCTGGCCGACGGCCTGGCGTACTCCAAGAACACCATCACCGCGCAGGTCATGCAGAAAGTGGGCCCCGAGCGCGTGGCGCGTTGGGCGCAGGCCATGGGCGTGCGCGAGTCGCGGCTCGACGTGGTGCCTTCGCTGGCTCTGGGCACCAGTCCCGTCACGCTCAAGGAAATGGTGGCCGCCTACGGAACCATCGCCAACGGCGGCCAGTACCGGGCGCCCATCGTCATCACGCGCATCGAAGACAAGAACGGCAAGGTGCTGGAGGACTTCGCGCCCGCCGATCCGGAGCGCGCCGCGGGACTGCCGGCCGTGCAGGCGCTGCGCGATGCCATGCGCGGCGTGATCGACAAGGGCACGGGCGCCGCGATCCGCACCCGCTACGGCATCACCGCCGACGTGGCGGGCAAGACCGGCACCACGCAGGACAACACCGACGGCTGGTTCATCCTGATGCACCCGCAACTGGTGGCGGGGGCCTGGGCCGGCTTCAACGATGGCCGCATCACCCTGCGCAGCGACTACTGGGGGCAGGGCGCCCACAGCGCGCTGCCCATAGTGGGCGAGGTGTTCCAGCAGGCCCTTCGCACCAAGGTGATCGATGCGCGCGAGCGGTTCATCGACGAGGAGGAAAAGAGCGGCTGGGTGGACAGCGCCGTGGGCGGCGTGCGCACCTGGGTCTACGACCTGTTCGGCCGCCGCACCGGTCCGGCCGCCGACACACCGCCGCCCGCGCAGGGCACGGCCCCGGTCGAGCCCGCGATGCGCCCGGCCTCCGAGGCGTCGGCGCCTCAGAACCTGTCCGAGGCCCCGGACATTTCCGAGGCGCCGCTCAAGCCGCTGCAGGATGCCACGCCCGACGCGCCGCCCGTGGCCACGCCGATCGAGGGGGGCGACCTGCCGGGCGCGAGCTTCGGCGGGCAGCCGACCGTGCCGGCGGTGCCGCATTCACTGGGGCAGCCTGCGGCGCCGTCACCGGCCTCTCCCCAGAATGGCGGCACCGGCGACGCCGCCGCGCCCATGGCGCCGGCCTCGGCGGGCGGCGGGCTGCCGTTCTTCATCGAATCCAAGCCTTGAAATCTTGAATCAGTCTCGCACAAGCGTGCCTTCCTAATGCCCGGCTCCAAGGGAAAGCCACTGGCCGGTATTTGCCGGTGGGCAATACAAACGCATGACCGTCAGCGCAATGCCAAACTTTCAAGATATCTGGAAAAACCATCCAAACGTCAAAGGCGATGCGCCTCTGCTGAATAAAGCGGCCTACGAAAACCAGTGCGCCATTAATTTTTCAGCCGCCCTCATGCGTGCCGGCGTGGACTTCAAAACATTTCGAGGGGTGCGATCCTGGCAACAGGGTACGGAGAAGTACCCGATCCGTGCGCAGGAGGTGGCCGACTGGGTGGCGGCTGGAGGAACCCGCTTGCCGATCCGCATAGAAAAGTTCACAGGCGCACAGGCATTCGGTCACGCAGAGAGCAGTGCGGGCATGAAGGACCGCACTGGGCTCGTATTCTTTCAAAACTACTGGGGGCCAGGAATGCAGGGGGACCACATCGACTTATGGAACGGTAGCCGGTTGAGCGACCGTGGGTCATGGCTGCGCATTCACTTACGCATCGGCGGTTTTGGCGTCCACAGCATTTTTAGCGACGTTTCCGATATGGAAAAAGCCCAGGCCGTATGGTTCTGGCAACTCGCATGAAAGCCGCTCTCCACGTCATTTTCGGGGCACTGTTGGGCGCGGCCTTCGGCGTGCTGGGTTCTGTGACTTACGACCGCCTGTTTGGGGCGGGTTACCCCCTCAATGATGAGCAATCCAACACGTTGGCAATCGTGTTGGTGTTCGGGGTTTTGCCGGCATCCACGCTGGTTGGCGCGATCACCGGCTATGCACTGCATCGGCGGCGCGTGCGCAAGATTTGATCGCGATAGCTTTCGAGGGTGCCAACGTGTTGTTGACGGGTACGGGTGTCGCATACACGCGCTTTCCGCATGCCATGCACCGCAGCGCGACCGCTCTCCGCTATGCTTGCCGGCGGTGCGTTCGCGGCCGGTGCCATGGCCGCCGCGCCGTTGCGATCCTCCCCCTCAACCTCTGGATACCCTTGCCATGATTGCTCGAAAAATGCGTTCCCTGGTCGCCGCTGGCGCCGTGATCTGCCTGTCGCTCGTGACCGCTGCCCACGCCGGCCCCCGGCTGGACAAGATCATGGAAAGCAAGGTCCTGCGCGTGGGCACGCCCGGCGACTACCGCCCCTTCGCCATCAAGACCGATGCCGGCTACAGCGGCCACGACATCGACGTGATCGAGCTCATGGCCAAGGAACTGGGTGTGAAGGTCGAATACGTGGCCACGAGCTGGCCCAACCTCATGAAGGACCTGCAGGGCGACAAGTTCGACGTGGCCGTGGGCGGAATCACCCGCAACGTCACGCGCATCCGCCAGATCGAGATGCTCCCCGGCTACGCGCCGTTCGGCAAGGTGGCGCTGGTGCGCACGGCCGACAAGGCCCAGTACCAGACGCTGCAGGACCTGAACAAATCGTCCGTGCGCGTCATCAAGAACCCCGGCGGCACCAACGAAACCTTCGTGCTGCAGAACCTGACCGCCGCGCAGGTCAGCACGCACGACAAGAACGCCGAGATCCCCGCACTCATCGCGGAAGGCAAGGGCGACGTGATGATCACCGAAACCTACGAAGCCCTGCACTACGCCAAGGCCGACCCACGCCTGACCGCCGCGTTCATCGACGCGCCGCTCACGCCCACCAACACCCTGGGCTTCATGCTGCCCAAGGACGATGCCGACTATTCGCGCGTGATGGAGTTCGTCTGGGGCCTGCTGGATGCCCGCGGCACGCTCAAGCAGTCGGCCGACAAGTGGCTCAAGTGATCGGCTGAGGCCATCTTCGGGCGACCGCGCCGGTAGCGGCCCCCGAAAAGCCAAAGGGCGCAGGCCACGGTGACGTGGCTGCGCCCTTTTTCCATGGGACCGGCGGCAGGGCCCAGCCCGCGAAGGCAGGCGGGTCAGTCGATGTCCACGCAGTGCAGCCCGAAGTTGCCTGCCTTGCGGTCCGCGAAATAGCGCTCCAGCGTGGTCTTCACGGTGCGAAAGGCGATCTCGTCCCAGGGCACCTCGTCCTCGGTGAACAGGCGCGCTTCCAGGGTTTCGTAGCCCGGATCGAAGGCGTCGCTGAGCAACTGGGCCAGGTAGAAGAAATGCACCTGCCCCACGTGCTGCACGTTCAGCAGGCTGAACAGCGGCCCCATCTGGATCTGCGCGCCGGCTTCCTCGTCGGTCTCGCGCTCCGCGCCCTGCGCGGTGGTTTCGTTCAGTTCCATGAACCCCGCGGGCAAGGTCCATTTGCCCCGGCGCGGTTCGATGGCGCGCCGGCACAGCAGCACCTGGTCGTGCCACACGGGCACGGTGCCCACCACGTTCAGCGGGTTCTCGTAGTGGATGGTGTGGCAGGCCGGGCAGACGGCGCGGTGCTTGGTGTCGCCATCGTCGGGAACGCGGTACACCACGGCCGTTCCACATTCGCGGCAGTGCTTGATGGGGCTGCGGGAGGTCATTCGTTTTTCTGGAAATGAAGCGTCGTGGGGCGTCGGAGCGGGAACACCGGCCCCGGCCGATGGCCGTGCGGCCAGGGCGGGGCCCGAGGGGCTGTCAGGCCACGGCCAGGCGCAGCGTGCCCAGGCCGTCCACGCCGCCTTCGAGCGTGTCGCCGCGCACCACGGCGGCCACGCCCTCCGGCGTGCCCGTGAAGATCAGGTCGCCGGGCTGCAGCTCCCAAGCGGCCGACAGGTGCTCGATCGTTTCGGCGATGTTCCAGATCAGCTGCGAGACGTTGCTGCGCTGGCGGTCGGCGCCGTTCACCTGCAGCCAGATCGCGGCCTGCGCCACGTTGCCTGCCTGCGCGGCCGGCGTGATGGGGCCGATGGGAGCGCTGTGCTCGAAGGCCTTGCCGATCTCCCAGGGGCGGCCCTGCTTCTTCATGTCGTTCTGCAGGTCACGGCGCGTCATGTCCAGGCCCACGGCATAGCCATACACGTGCTGCAGCGCGTCGGCCGCGGTGATGCCCTTGCCGCCCTTGCCGATGGCCACCACCAGTTCGATCTCGTGGTGCAGGTTGGCGGTGAGCGTGGGGTAGGGCAGCGTGCCGGTCTGGCCGGCATCGACCACGACCAGGGCGTCGGCGGGCTTCATGAAGAAGAAGGGCGGCTCGCGGCCGGTGAAGCCCATTTCCTTGGCGTGTTCTTCGTAGTTGCGGCCCACGCAGTAGATGCGGTGCACGGGGAATCGGTCGCCGGTGCCGATGACGGGCACGCTGGCCACGGCCGCGGGAGGAATCACATAGCTCATGTCTGCCTTTCTTCGAAAAGGGACGGCGCGGGGCTGGCCGCGCCGGGTGCTGCGAGGGCCGCGCGGCGGCATCGTGCCGGCGCGGGCGCAAACCGGCAGTGTGCCACGGGGCCGGCGTGGTCGCTGTCCCCGGCGGGGCGGCGTTATGCTCGCCGCACCATGAAGCTGTTCAACTACTTCCGTTCATCGTCCTCGTACCGCGTGCGCATCGCCCTGGGGATCAAGGGCCTGCCCTACGACTATGTGCCGGTGCACCTGGTGCGTGCCGAACACCGCCTTCCCGCCTATGCCGACCGGCTGGGCGATCCGCTCGTGCCGGCGCTGGTCACCGACGACGGCCACACCCTGGCGCAGTCGCTGGCCATCATCGAGTACCTCGACGAGACGCACCCCGAGCCGCCCCTGCTGCCCGCCGACCCGCTCGGCCGCGCCCAGGTGCGGGCGCTGGCGCAGATGATCGCCTGCGAGATCCACCCCATCAACAACCTGCGCGTGCTCAAGTACCTCACGCAGGAACTGCAGCAGAGCGAAGACACCAAGACCGCCTGGTACCACCACTGGACGCGCAACGGCCTGGCGGCCTTCGAACGCCAGCTGGGCCTGCTGGCGCAGGAGCGGCAGGCTGCGGGACTGGCCCCCTCCCAGTTCTGCTGGGGCGACGTGCCCACGCTGGCCGACTGCTGCCTGGTGCCGCAGATCTTCAATGCCCAGCGCTTTCGCGTGAACCTGGACGGCCTGCCGCTCACCATGGCCGCGTGGGAAGCCGCCATGGCGCTCCCCGCCTTCCAGGGCGCGCACCCGTCCGCCTGCCCGGACCACGAAGCCTGATCGCCCCGATGTCCATGCCACCACCGGGCCACGATTGGCTGGTGCCCGACTGGCCGGCGCCCGCCCACGTGCGCGCGCTGTGCACCACGCGCGCTGGCGGTGTCAGCGCCGCGCCCTACGGCGCCCTCAACCTGGGCGACCACGTGGGGGACGATCCGCAAGCGGTTCAGGCCAACCGGCGCATCCTTGGCGACGCGCTGCGCTGGGGTGACGGCCAGACGGCCCGGCCGGTCTTCTTGCGCCAGGTGCATGGCTGGCAGGTGGCCGCGCTCGGCCCCGAAACCCCGGACGGCACCGAGGCCGATGCCTGCACGGCCACCGGGCCGGGTGTGGCCTGCACGATCATGGTGGCCGACTGCCTGCCGGTGCTGCTGACCGATGCGCGCGGCACCCGCGTGGCGGCCGCGCATGCGGGCTGGCGGGGGCTGGCAGGGCAGGACGGCCGCGGCGTGCTGGAAGCAGCCTTGGAGTGTTTTAGGCCTCCAGCGCAATCAGAACTAGGGCATGATGCTATAAAAAACGTAGCATCTGCCTCGCAGGCGCTGGAATCCGTGGCGGAGCCTGCGGCGGATTCCTGGGGAGATTGCATCGCCTGGCTGGGCCCCTGCATCGGCCCGACGGCGTTCGAAGTGGGCCCGGAAGTGCGCGCCGCGTTCTGCGACGCGCTGCCTGCGGCCGACCGGAATTTCAGCCCTCAGGGCGGAGGCAAATACCTCGCCGATCTCGCCGGCCTGGCGCGGCAGCGGCTGCAATCCCTGGGCGTGGACCGCGTCTACGGCAACGACGGCAACGACGGCAGCGCCGCGTGGTGCACCGTGGGCCAGCCGTCACGGTTCTTTTCGCACCGGTACGGCAGCGCCTTCGGCGGCAGCGGGCGCTTCGCTGCCTGCATCTGGCTCGACCGCGCCGCCGACGGCTGATGGCGGCGCTGGCGTGGGGCCAGGCGTCTGCCCTGCGGCTGCCGCCTGCGCGGCCTCGCGCTCGGCCAGCTGCCGCGCGTGGATCGCGCGTTTGCGGCCCGGCGTGCCCAGGATGTACACCACGATCGACATGGGCAGCAGCCCGTAGAGGGCGAAGGTGATGATGGCGCCGAGCACCGTGCCGTTCGGGGCCATGGCTTCGGCCACCGCCATCAGCAGCGTGACATACAGCCATCCAATGACAACGAGATACATGTGAGGGCCTGGGTTGGAAGGCAGTTGGTGAAAAAAGGCAAGCGGCGTTGCCACGGTGCTCGCCGCTCGGCAACAATGGCCGCAATGGTCCGCCCCTGACGCGGCCATGCATATTCTTGTGGAGGAGACGAACATGGCGGATTCTGAAGCACCCTGGGGAGCGGACACCCAGGCATTCCAGCAGTTCCAGCAGTTCCAGCAAATGCTGGGCAAGGGCTGGACCCAGGCGATGCAGGCTTTCCAGCAGGCCGCCCCGGCGGGCGCTGCAGGCGCCTTCGCCAAGGCGCCTGCAGCTTCGGTGCAGTTCGCCCCCGAAAAGCTCGCGGCCCTGCAGCAGCAGTACGTGAAGGAGGCCACCACGCTGTGGACGCAGGGCGCGCAGGCCAACGCCAGCGCGGACCGCCGTTTCAGCAGCGAGGCCTGGGCCCAGAACCCCGTGGCGGCCTTCTCGGCGGCGGCCTACCTGCTCAACGCGCGCACCCTCATGGGCCTGGTCGATGCGGTCGAAGCCGATGCCAAGACTCGCGCGCGCATCCGGTTCGGCGTGGAGCAATGGATGGCCGCCATGGCACCCAGCAACTTCCTCGCCTTCAATGCCGAGGCCCAGAAGAAAGCCATCGAAACGCAGGGCGAGAGCATCGCCAAAGGGGTGGCCAACCTGCTGCACGACCTGCGCCAGGGCCACGTCTCGATGACCGACGAAAGCCTGTTCGAGGTCGGCCGCAACGTGGCCACCACCGAGGGCGCGGTCGTGTTCGAAAACGCGCTGTTCCAGCTCATCGAATACAAGCCGCTCACGGACAAGGTGCACGAGCGGCCCTTCCTCATGGTGCCGCCGTGCATCAACAAGTTCTACATCCTCGACCTGCAGCCCGAGAACTCGCTGATCCGCCATGCCGTGAGCGAGGGGCACCGCACCTTCGTCGTGAGCTGGCGCAATCCCGACGATTCGCTGGCCCATAAAACGTGGGACGACTATGTGCAAGAGGGCGCGCTGGCCGCCATCGGCACGGTGCAGGACATCACCGGCGCGGCGCAGATCAACGCCCTGGGTTTCTGCGTGGGCGGCACCATCCTGAGCAATGCGCTGGCCGTGCTGGCCGCGCGCGGCGAAGAGCCGGTGGCGAGCGCCACCTTCCTCACCACGCTCATCGACTTTTCCAACACCGGCATCCTGGACGTGTTCATCGACGAGGCGTTCGTGCAGTTCCGCGAGCTGCAGATGGGGAAGGGCGGCATGATGAAGGGGCAGGACCTGGCCTCCACGTTCAGCTTCCTGCGGCCCAACGACCTGGTGTGGAACTACGTGGTGGGCAATTACCTCAAGGGCGAGACGCCGCCGCCGTTCGACCTGCTCTACTGGAACAGCGACAGCACCAATCTGCCCGGGCCCTTCTATGCCTGGTACCTGCGCAATTTCTACCTCGAGAACAATCTGGTGCGGCCCGGCCGGCTCACGGTGTGCGGCGAGGCCATCGACCTGAACCTCGTGGATCTGCCGGTGTACATCTACGGCTCGCGCGAGGACCACATCGTGCCCATTGATGCGGCCTATGCCTCCACCCAGGTGCTGCCGGGCAAGAAGCGCTTCGCCATGGGGGCGTCCGGACACATCGCCGGCGTGATCAACCCGCCCGCCAAGAAAAAGCGCAGCCACTGGCTGCGCGAGGACGGCCAGTTGCCCGGCACGCTCGACGAATGGCTCAAGGGCGCCACCGAGCACCCCGGCAGCTGGTGGACCGACTGGTCGCGCTGGCTCAAGGGCCATGCGGGCAAGCTAGTCGCGGCGCCCAAGGCCTATGGCCGTGGCACGCGTTTCAAGGCCACCGAACCGGCGCCGGGGCGCTACGTCAAGCAAAAAGCCTGACGCCGCGGTGTGTGCGCCGGGCGGCTGACACAATCGGCCGCACGGGCGTGCCGCGCCCGCCGGGCTCCCCGATTTCAAGATTCCCGTTTCTGCACAAAAAGGACTGATATGGAAGACATCGTCATCGTTTCCGCCGTTCGCACGGCCGTGGGCAAGTTCGGCGGCGCACTCGCCAAGACCCCCGCCACCGAACTGGGCGCCATCGTCATCAAGGAGGCCCTGGCCCGCGCCAAGGTGCCGCTGGACCAGGTCGGCGAAGTCATCATGGGCCAGGTGCTGACGGCTGGCGTCGGCCAGAACCCCGCACGCCAGGCCATGATGAAGGCCGGCGTGGCCAAGGAAACCCCCGCCCTCACCATCAACGCGGTCTGCGGCTCGGGCCTGAAGGCCGTCATGCTGGCCGCCCAGGCCATCGCCACGGGCGACAGCGAGATCGTGGTGGCCGGCGGCCAGGAGAACATGAGCCTGTCGCCCCACGTGCTCAATGGTTCGCGCGAAGGCCAGCGCATGGGCGACTGGAAGATGACCGACACCATGATCGTCGACGGCCTGTGGGACGTGTACAACCAGTACCACATGGGCATCACCGCCGAGAACGTGGCCAAGGAACACGGCATCACCCGCGAGCAGCAGGACGCGCTGGCCCTGGGCAGCCAGCAGAAGGCCGCCGCGGCGCAGGACGCCGGCAAGTTCGCCGATGAGATCGTGACCGTCAGCCTGGCGCAGAAGAAGGGCGACCCCGTGCTCTTCAACGCCGACGAGTACCTCAACCGCAAGACCAATGCGGAAGCCCTGTCGGGCCTGCGCCCGGCCTTCGACAAGGCCGGCTCCGTCACCGCGGGCAATGCGTCGGGCCTGAACGACGGCGCCGCCGCCGTGGTCGTGATGAGCGCCAAGAAGGCCGCCGAACTGGGCCTGGAGCCCCTGGCACGCATCGTGTCCTACGGCACCAGCGGCCTGGATCCCGCCACGATGGGCATGGGCCCGGTGTCGGCGACCCGCAAAGCCCTGAAGCGCGCCGGCTGGACGGCGGACGACGTGGACCTGTTCGAGCTGAACGAGGCCTTCGCCGCCCAGGCCTGCGCGGTGAACCAGGCTTTGGGCCTGGATGCCGCCAAGGTGAACGTGAACGGCGGCGCCATCGCCATCGGCCATCCCATCGGGGCGTCCGGCTGCCGCGTGCTCGTCACGCTGCTGCACGAGATGAAGCGCCGCGGCGCCAAGAAGGGCGTGGCCGCCCTGTGCATTGGCGGCGGCATGGGTGTGTCGCTGGCGGTCGAGCGGGCCTGAACGGCGCGCGGTCCCTTGACCGCGGCCCTTCTGCATGAAGACAAAAGCCGCACTTCGGTGCGGCTTTTTTTCGCCCGCGGCGTGGCTGCTGCGGTTCTGATAGCACGCGGGGCCCGCATGGCTTTGTCAAAATTTGTGTGGCTCGGTGTTTTCCTCAGCGGCCGGGCGTGGAATCTTGGTTAGAGTGCTCGCGTGAATCGTTGATAAGGAGAACTCACATGAACCAGAAAGTAGCGTATGTCACAGGGGGCATGGGTGGCATCGGAACGGCCATCTGCCAGCGTTTGCACAAGGATGGTTTCAAGGTCATCGCGGGCTGCGGGCCCACGCGCGACCACGCCAAGTGGCTGGCCGAGCAAAAGGCGCTGGGCTACACCTTCCATGCCTCGGTGGGCAATGTCGGCGACTGGGATTCCACCGTGGATGCCTTCACGGCCACGAAGGCCGATCACGGCACCATCGACGTGCTGGTGAACAACGCGGGCATCACGCGCGACCGCATGTTCCTCAAGATGTCGCGCGAAGACTGGGACGCGGTCATCGAAACCAACCTCAACAGCATGTTCAACGTGACCAAGCAGGTCGTGGGCGACATGGTGGAAAAAGGCTGGGGCCGCATCATCAACATCAGCAGCGTGAACGGCGAGAAGGGCCAGGCCGGCCAGACCAACTATTCCGCCGCCAAGGCCGGCATGCACGGCTTCTCGATGGCACTGGCGCAGGAACTGGCGACCAAGGGCGTGACGGTGAACACCGTGAGCCCGGGCTACATCGGCACCGACATGGTGAAAGCCATCCGTCCCGACGTGCTGGAAAAGATCGTGGCCACCGTTCCGGTCAAACGCCTGGGCGAACCGAGCGAGATTGCATCGATCATCGCCTGGCTGGCCTCGGAAGAGGGCGGCTACGCCACGGGGGCCGATTTCTCGGTCAACGGCGGCTTGCACATGGGCTGATCGGCGGATGCCGCTTTTCGCGGCAGCCCTCAAGGCAACAAAAACCCCGCCGAGGCGGGGTTTTTTCAATTTGGGGGGAGGAAATGGGGAGAAGGGAAGGAGGCGCTGGCGGAGGCTGTGGGGGCGAGGTGACCTGAGCCTTCTGGGCCGAAGCGCCAGCCCTCAGAGGCGGGCCGGTGCGCGCTTGCGGTCGCGTTCGTCTTCGGGCCAGGCGGACATGATAGCGGTGGTAGTCATACGGTTATCTCCTGTGATGGATGAACAACGCCCCGCCCGGAAGGCCCGTTGACAGAAGAATGCAAAAAAACGCAACCAGTTGGCGGCGATTTTTTTGCTCCTAAAAACGTAGCTAATCAATGAGGCCCCATTTGCCACTGAATCGGAATTCAGTGGCAATGGTTACATGGTTTTACGCTTCGCTGGCTTGAGATTCGAGAGCTTCCACCTCGGATGAAATTTCCAGCCAACGCTCTTCGAGCTGGTCGGTTTCATCGGCACAGGCTTTCAGCCGGCGCCCGTTTTCCGCGATTTCGGCCGGCGGCAGGGGCTGGGTCAGGCGTTCCTCGATCTCGGCTTTCTCGGCGGTGAGCGCGGCCAACCGCTGGTTGACCTTCTCCAGTTCGCGCTTCAACGGGCGGGTTTTCTCGGCCAGCTGCTGCCGGGCCTGCGCACCCAGCTTGCGTTGCTCCCGCGCATCGCGCGCTACGGGCGCAGCGGCCACTGGTGCGGGCGTCACCGAAGGCGCTGGGGCAACGGGCGCTGCCACCGGCGCAACGGCCACCACCGCCACGGGTGCCGACGCAGCCGCTGACTCGGCCGCCTTGGCCTGCTCGCGCAGGCGTTTGGATTCCTCGAGCAGGTAGCGCTGGTAATCGTCCAGATCGCCGTCGAACGGGCCGACCACACCGCGTCCCACCAGCCAGAATTCATCGCACACCGCCCGCAGCAGCGCCCGGTCATGGCTGACCAGCATCACGGTGCCTTCGAACTCGTTGAGCGCCATGGACAGCGCCTCGCGGGTGGCCAGGTCCAGGTGGTTGGTGGGCTCGTCCAGCAGCAGCAGGTTGGGGCGCTGCCAGACGATCATCGCCAGCACCAGGCGGGCCTTTTCGCCGCCGCTCATCGTGCCGACCGACTGCTTGACCATGTCGCCGGAGAAGTTGAAGCTGCCCAGGTAACTGCGCAGGTCCTGCTCGCGGCTGGGCTCGCGGGCGTTGGGGCCCAGTTCCTTGGCCAGGCGGATCATGTGCTCCAGCGGATTGTCGGAAGGTCGGAGCACGTCCAGTTCCTGCTGCGCGAAGTAGCCGATCGACAAGCCCTTGCCCTCGATGACCGAGCCGGCCAGCGGCTTCATCTCGCGCGCGATGGTCTTGACCAGCGTGGACTTGCCCTGGCCGTTCGCGCCCAGGATGCCGATGCGCTGGCCTGCCAGCACGGAGCGGCTCACGTGCCGCAGGATGGTCGTCGGCTCGCCTTCCTCGGGCGTGTACCCGAACGACGCGTCGCTGATCGCCAGCATGGGGTTGGGCAGGTTGACCGGCTCCTTGAATTCAAAAGTGAACTCCGCCTCGGCCAGCAGGGGCGCGATCTTTTCCATGCGCTCCAGCGCCTTGACGCGGCTTTGTGCCTGCTTGGCCTTGCTGGCCTTGGCCTTGAAGCGGTCGATGAACTTCTGCAGGTGGGCGATCTTGTCCTGCTGCTTGGCAAACGAGGCCTGCTGCAGCTCGATCTGCTGGGCACGCAGTTCCTCGAAGCGGCTGTAGTTGCCGCCGTAGCGGTTCAGTTGGGCGTTCTCGATCTGCAACGTGACGTTGGTGATGGCATCGAGGAATTCGCGGTCATGGCTGATGACGATCAGAGTGCCGGCATAGCGCTTGAGCCACGCTTCCAGCCACACCAGAGCGTCCAGGTCCAAGTGGTTGGTGGGTTCATCGAGCAGCAGCAGGTCGCTGGGGCTCATCAGCGCATGCGCCAACTGCAGGCGCATGCGCCAGCCGCCGGAGAAGCTGTTCACGGGGTGTTCCAGCTCGGACACGCGGAACCCCAGGCCCAGGATCAGCGCCTGGGCGCGCGGCACGGCATCATGGTCGCCCGCATCGGCCAGGTCGGAATAGGCATGCGCGATGGCCATGCCGTCCTCGTCCTGCTCGGCTTGGACCAAGGCCTGGCGCAGTTCGGCCAGTCGCGTGTCGCCGTTGAGCACGAATTCGGTGGCCGATTCCGAGGTCTCCGGCATGTTCTGCGCGACCTGGGCCATGCGCCACTGCGGTGGAATGAAGAAGTCGCCGCCATCCTCGTGCAGCGTGCGGTTGAGCAGTGCGAACAGGCTGGATTTGCCCGCGCCGTTGCGCCCGACCAGGCCCACGTTCTCCCCGGGGTTGATGGTGACGGAGACGCGGTCGAGCAGGACCTTGGCGCTGCGGCGCAAGGTGACGTTTTTGAGTGTGATCATCGATAAGAACCAGCAAAGGCGTTCAAAAACGCCCGAAGAAAAAACGGGGGGCTGGATGGCAAGCACCAGCCCGGCGCGCGCCGCAAACGGCAGCCCGCGCGAAGGGAGCAGGGCGCTTGGGCGCCCCGGTCGGCAGTGCGAAATCAGGTCGGGTGTGTCACCAGTGCCTCGCGGGTGATCAGCAGCACCTGGTCCTCGCCAGCGCTCGTGTCGAGCCAGAACACAGGCAGGTCCGGAAAGGCGGCTTCGAAATGGCTGCGCTCGTTGCCGATCTCCAGCACCAGCACGCCGTCTTCGCTCATGCAGCCGGGCGCCTGCGCCAGCAGGCCGCGGACGAAGTCCATGCCATCCGGGCCACCGGCCAGGGCCAGTGCGGGCTCGGCAAGGTACTCCTGGGGCAGCGCCGCCATGCTCTGGGCATTCACGTAGGGGGGGTTGCAGAGGATCAGGTCCCACGGGCCCGGCACAGCGTCCAGCCCGTCGGACTGTTGCAAGGCCACGCGCTCTTGCAGGCCGTGCTTGTCCACGTTGATGCGGGCCACGGCCAGCGCGTCAGGCGAGATGTCGGCCCCGGTGACCTGCACGTCCGGATAGACCATGGCCGCCAGGATGGCCAAGCTGCCGTTGCCAGTGCACAGGTCCAGCACGGCACGCGTCTGCTCGCCCAGAAACCCGTCGATGCCGCCGTCCGGTGGCGGGTTCACCAGCAGTTCGGCGATGAAGCTGCGCGGCACGATGGCCCGCTCGTCCACATAGAACGGAACGCCCTGCAGCCACGCCTCGCGCGTCAGGTAGGCCGCGGGTTTGTGGGTGGCGATGCGCTCTTCGAAGAGCGCGGCCACGCGGGCTTGATCGGCCGCAGCCACGGGACGGGCGGATACGGGCTCTAGGCCATCGTCCAGCGGCTCGTCCAAGGCAATGCCCAGGCGCCACAGCACCAGCCACACAGCCTCGTCGCGTGCATTGGCGGTGCCGTGACCGAAGGCCACGCCCGAGGCCTCCAGCCGCGCGGTCCCGGAGGCGATCAGGGCGCCGACCGTGTCGCCATGCACCTGAGCCCCGGTGGTTTGCGCCGTTTCGCTCATGCGGCCGCCTGTGCGTTCAGATGCTCGAGCGTGCGGCGGTAGATGTTCTTCAGCGGCTCGATGTCGGTCACGACCACGTGCTCGTCGATCTTGTGGATGGTGGCGTTGGGCGGACCCAGTTCGATCACCTGGGGGCAGATCTGCGCGATGAACCGGCCATCGCTGGTGCCGCCGGTGGTGGACAGCTCGGTGTCCAGGCCCGTTTCATCCAGCACCGCCTGCTGCACGGCCCGCACCAGTTCGCCGGGCTCCGTGAGAAAGGGCTGGCCGCCCAAGGTCCAGGACAGGCCGTATTCGAGGCCATGGCGGTCCAGCAGCGCATGCACGCGCTGCTTCAGGCCCTCAGCCGTCGATTCGGTGGAAAAGCGGAAGTTGAAGTCGATCATCACCGCACCCGGGATGACGTTGGTCGCGCCCGTGCCGCCGTGCATGTTGCTGATCTGCCAGCTGGTGGGCGGAAAGAAGGCGTTGCCCTCGTCCCAGCGGATGGCGGCCAGTTCGGCCAGCGCCGGCAGGGCCTGGTGGATGGGGTTGCGCGCCAGTTGCGGGTAGGCGATGTGGCCCTGCACGCCCCGAACGGTGAGCCGCCCGCTGAGGGTGCCGCGGCGGCCGTTCTTGATCATGTCGCCGGTCTTCTCGACCGAAGTGGGTTCACCCACGATGCAGTAATGCAGCGCCTCGCCACGCTCGCGCAGACGATCGACCACCACCTTGGTGCCGTTCACCGAGGGGCCTTCTTCGTCGCTGGTGAGCAGGAACGCGATCTGCAGGTCCGGCTCGGGCGTGGCCGCCAGGAACTCTTCCACGGCGACGACGAAGGCGGCGATCGAGGTCTTCATGTCGCTCGCGCCGCGGCCATAGAGCTTGCCGCCGCGGTGCATGGGCGTGAAGGGATCGCTGCCCCATTGATCGACGGGGCCGGTCGGCACCACATCGGTGTGGCCGGCGAATACTACGGTTTTGATAGCGCCATGCCCTAGTGCTGATTGTGCTGCAGGCCGTTTTGCCCAAAGGTTGCTGACGCGGAAATCGTCCGGCCCGCTGTCCATGCGTTCGCAGTCGAAGCCGAGCGGCCGCAGGCGGTCGGCCAGCAGCTCCAGGCAGCCCGCGTCGTTCGGGGTGATGGAGGGGCGGGCAATGAGCTGTTCGGCCAGGTGCAGGGTTCGGGACATCGTGTGGGCAGGCGGTTCGGGCGAAGGAGGGCGGGGCAGGTCAGGACGGCTTGACGTCCAGCACGATCTCGGTGAAGGACGGCTGGTCTTCCTCTTCCCGCGCGGCCTCGCTCTGGGCTTTGGCGTTCTTGGAGGCCAGGGAGAAATCGTTTTGCAGCCGCCACATCAGATTGGTGGGCGAGTCGGCATAGGCCATGCCTTCCTTGCGGTCGATGCGGCCTTCGAGGATGAGCTGGGCCAGCGCCTCCTCGAACGTCTGCGAGCCTTCGGCCATGGACTTTTCCATGGCTTCGCGCACGCCCGAGAAGTCGCCCTTCTCGATCAGGTCGCCCACCAGCTTGGTGTTGAGCATGACCTCGACGGCGGGTACGCGCTCGCCGGCCGGGGTGCGCACCAGGCGCTGCGAGACGATGGCCTTGAGCGCCGAGCCCAGGTCGCCCAGCATGGTGGGGCGCACCTCGACGGGGTAAAAGCTCAAAATCCGGTTGAGCGCGTGGTAGCTGTTGTTGCCGTGCAGGGTGGCCAGGCACAGATGCCCCGACTGCGCGTAGGCGATGGCGGCGGACATGGTCTCGCGGTCGCGGATTTCGCCGATCAGGATCACGTCGGGCGCCTGGCGCAGGGCGTTTTTCAGGGCGGTCTGCAGCGACTGCGTGTCGGCGCCGATCTCGCGCTGGTTCACGATCGACTTCTTGTTGCGGAACTGGTATTCCACCGGGTCTTCCACGGTCAGGATGTGGCCGGTGAGCTGCTCGTTGCGGCTATCGATCATCGAGGCGAGCGTGGTGCTCTTGCCCGAGCCCGTGGCCCCGACGACCAGCAGCAGCCCGCGCTTTTCCAGGATGAGGTCGCTCAGCACCGGCGGCAGGTTCAGCGAGGCGAGCGGCGGAATGTGCTGCGCGATGAAGCGGATCACCACCGCGTAGCTGCCGCGCTGGCGCATGGCGCTCACGCGAAAGCGCCCGACGCCGGTGAGCGGCACGCCCATGTTGAGTTCGCCGGTTTCCTCCAGCTCCTCGATGCGGTCGGGCGAGACGATCTCGGCCAGCAGGTTCTTCGGCGCGTCGGCCGGAAGCACCTGGCTGTTGATCGGCACGCACTCGCCATTGATCTTGATCAGCGCCGGCGCGTTGGCCGACAGGTACACGTCCGACGCCCGCTTTTCGGCCATCAGTCGAAGAATCCGTTCCATCGTGCTCATGGGGATTGCTCTTTCGTTCGTCGGGGTGCGGGTCGCGGGTGGACGGGCGGATCGGATCCGGGGCGGTGCGGTCAGTCGCGCAGCAGGTCGTTCAGGCTGGTGGTGGAGCGGGTCTTGGCATCCACCTTCTTGACGATGATGGCGGCGTACATGCTGTAGCGGCCATTGTCCTTGGGCAGGTTGCCGCTCACCACGACCGAGCCGGCCGGCACGCGGCCGAAGCTGGTCTCGCCGGTGGCGCGGTCGTAGATGGGGGTGCTCTGGCCGATGTACACGCCCATCGAGATGACCGAGTTCTCTTCCACGATCACGCCTTCGACGATTTCCGAGCGCGCGCCGATGAAGCAGTTGTCCTCGATGATGGTCGGGTTGGCCTGCAGCGGCTCCAGCACGCCGCCCAGCCCCACGCCGCCGGACAGGTGGACGTTCTTGCCCACCTGCGCGCAGCTGCCCACGGTGGCCCAGGTATCGACCATGGTGCCTTCGTCCACGTAGGCGCCGATGTTCACATAGCTGGGCATCAGGATGGCGCCCTTGGCGATGTAGCTGCCGCGGCGCGCCACGGCGGGGGGCACCACGCGCACGCCGGTGGCGGCCATTTCCTGGGCCGACAGGTGGCCGAACTTCGTGGGCACCTTGTCGTAGAAACCCAGCTCGCCGGCCTTCATGATTTCGTTGTCCTTGAGGCGGAACGACAGCAGCACGGCCTTCTTGATCCACTGGTGCACCGTCCACTGGCCGACGCCTTCGCGCGTGGCCACGCGCAGCTTGCCGTTGTTCAGCTCGGCGATCACGTGTTCCACGGCATCCTGCACCTCCTTGGGGGCCGCGGCGGGCGAGAGGCTGGCGCGGTTGTCCCAGGCGTTGTCGATGAGGGTCTGAAGTTGTTGGGTCATGGGTCGGTTCAGGGATGGGATTGGATGAATTGCACGATGCGCTGGGCTGCCTCCACGCATTCTTCGGCCTCGGCCACCAGGGCCATGCGGATGCGTTGCGCGCCGGGGTTGACGCCGCCGGCCTCGCGAGCGAGGTAGCTGCCGGGCAGCACCGTCACATTGTATTGAGCGAGCAGTTCGCGGGCGAACTGCGCATCGGTCAGGCCCAGGGCGTCGGGCACGCGGGCCCAGAGGTAGAAGCCCGCGTCGGGCAGCGCCACGTCCATCACGCGGGCCAGCAGCGGCGTGACGTCTTCGAACTTGCGGCGGTAGAGCGCGCGGTTCTGGTCCACGTGCTGCTCGTCGTTCCAGGCCGCGATGCTCGCGCCCTGCACGGCCGGGCCCATGGCGCTGCCATGGTAGGTGCGGTAGAGCAGGAAGGCCTGGATCAGCCGGGCATCGCCCGCCACGAAGCCGCTGCGCAGGCCGGGCACGTTGCTGCGCTTGGACAGGCTGGTGAAGGCGATCAGGTTGCGGAAATCGGCGCGGCCGAGCTGGGCCGCGGCCTCCAGCCCGCCCAGCGGCGGTTCGCCCTGGAAGTAGATCTCGCTGTAGCACTCGTCCGAGGCGATGACGAAGCCGTGGCGGTCGCTCAGCTCGAAGAGCTTTTGCCATTCGGCCAGCGGCATGACCGCGCCCGTGGGGTTACCGGGGGAGCACACGAAGAGCAGCTGCGTGTTCTGCCAGACGCTCTCGGGCACGCTGTCCCAGTCCACGGCGAAGTTGCGGGCCGGGTCGCTGGGCGCGTAGTAGGGCGTGGCGCCCGACAGCAGCGCCGCGCCTTCGTAGATTTGATAGAAGGGATTGGGGCAAACCACCGTTGCGCCCGCGCGCGTTGGGTCGATGATGGTCTGCGCGAAGGCGAACAGCGCCTCGCGCGATCCGTTGATGGGCAGCACCTGGGTGGCGGCGTCCACCGCCAGGCCGTAGCGCCGCTGCATCCAGTCGGCGCAGGCTTGGCGAAGGCGCGGCTCGCCGGCCGTGGCGGGGTAGCTGGCCAGGCCCGACAGGCTTTGGTTGAGCGCTTCCTTGATGAAGGCGGGCGTGGGGTGGCGGGGTTCCCCCATGCCGAGGCTGATGGCGCGGTGCGACGCCGGGGGCGTGACCCCCGCGAAGAGCTGTCGCAGCCGCTCGAATGGGTAGGGCTGCAGGTGGGAGAGCAGGGGATTCATGGGCCGCCATTATGGTGGATGGAGCGCGGTCTTCCGCCGGGCACGCGCCCACCGGCAGTGGCCCGGGGACGGCTCGGGCAGGGCGGTGGTGGCGGGCCGGCGCGCACCGTGTTCGTCGCCGTAAGCACCGTTTCGCGCTTGGCGTGTGTCAATCGTGCGTAAGTCGCAGCCTCTAGCATTCGCGCACTAAAAGCGCTTGGGGAGACATCGGAATGGGTTCATTTTCGCCAATGGGGCCGGGCGTGCGGCTGATGCGCCGCCTGGCGTTGCCCGCCAAGATGGCGCTGCTGTCGGGCACCGCGTTGGCATCGATGCTGGCCGTGGCGCTGGCCACACAGGGGCGGTGGTGGTGGTTCGCTGCCGGAAGCGTCCTGGTCGCCTACCTGGCGGCGGCGATGCACCGCGGCATGGCGGACGACCTCGCGGTGCTGGCCCATGCCATGGACAGCGCGGCGCGCGGCGACTTGGGGGCGCGGCCGCGCATCCCGGGGCAGGACGAAATGGCCCGACTGGGTGGCCTGCTGGAGCGCATGGTGCTCATGCTGTCGTCGATGGTGGCCGACATCCGCAGCAATGCCGCGCTGGTCGCCCATGCCGGCGAGAGCCTGGCCGCGGACAACCGGGCGCTGGCCGAGCGCACCGAGCAGCAGGCCGCCAATCTGGAGCAGACGGCCGCGAGCGTCGAACAACTGTCCTCCGCCGTGCAGCAGAACGCCGAAACCGCCCGCTCGGCGGACCAGCAGGCGGCCCAGGTGCGCACCTCGGCCGATGCGGGAGCGCAGGCCATGGGCCGGGCGGTGCAGTCGGTCGAGGACATTCAGCAGGGGGCGAGCCGCATGGCCGAGATCACGGCGGTGATCGACGGCATTGCCTTCCAGACCAACATCCTGGCGCTGAACGCGGCGGTGGAGGCGGCCCGCGCGGGTGAGCAGGGCCGGGGATTCGCCGTGGTGGCGTCGGAAGTGCGCTCGCTGGCCGGGCGATCGGGCGCGGCGGCGCGCGAGATCCGCGACCTCATCGGCGACTCCGTGCGCCAGGTGGAGACCAGCGCGCAGCTGATCCGGGCGGCGGGCTCGGGCATCGCCGAGATGGCGGGCGGCGTGCGCAGCGTGGCCTCCAACGTGAGCGAGATCTCGGCCTCCAGCGCCGAGCAGAGCACCGGCCTCAGCGAAATCAGCGCCGCCGTGCAGCAGCTCGACCAGATCACCCAGCGCAACGCCCAGATGGTGGGCCAGGCCGTGCACCAGGCCGAGGCGCTGGAACACCGGGCCTCCACGCTCTCGCGGGCGGTGATGTCGTTCCGCCTGCAGCAGGGCACGGCCGACGAGGCCAAGGCGCTGGTGGAGCGGGCTGCGGCCCTGGCGCGCACGGCGCCGCAGGCCAGCCTGCTGCGCACGCTGACGGACCCGGCCCAGCCTTTCCACGACCGGGACATGTATGTGTTCGCGCTGCGTCCGGACGGCACCTACCTGGCCTTCGGCGGCAATCCGGCCAAGGTCGGTTCCCGCGTGCAGGACATTCCCGGCATCGACGGTGCGGCGCTGATGGCGTCCATCGCGGGCCAGGCCGAGCAGGGGCCGGGGTGGGTGGAGTACAACATCACCAACCCGGCCACCGGCCGGGTGCAGACCAAGATGTCGTTCGTGTGCAAGGCCGGGGAGATCTACCTGGGCTGCGGCGTCTACAAGTCGCTCATCGCTGCGGCCTGATCCTGGTCGGGCGCTTCCACCCGCAGGAGAAAAGGGCGGCGAGCCAGCGTTGCCGGCGCTCGCGTCAGCCGGCGGAACGCCTGGCGCGGGCCCGGGCCATGGCGGCGGCGATGGCGGCCCGCTTGGCATCTCCGGGCGGCGCCGAGGATGAGGCCGCCCCTGCGTCGGCTGAGGCCGTAGCGGGCTCTGGGGTCGGCAGCAAGGCGGGTGCCGCCTGCGCGTCGCGGTCCAGCCGCCGCGTGCGGGCCGCGTAGCGGTCCCGGGCGTGTCCGGCCTGTGACGCGGACCAGGCGGTCCAGCCGGTCGCGCTGCCGCTGGCGTTTTCCAGCACGATGCAATCGACCGGGCACACGGGAATGCACAGTTCGCAGCCCGTGCAATGGTCCTCGATCACCGTGTGCATCTGCTTGTTGGCCCCCAGGATCGCGTCCGTGGGGCAGGCCTTGAGGCACAGCGTGCAGCCGATGCACCAGGCCTCGTCGATGAACGCCACGGCGCGTGGCCCTTCGGTGCCGTGTTCGGGCGACAGCGGCCGCACCGGCCGCTGCGTGAGGGCGGCCAGGCGTTCCACGCCCTCGGCGCCACCGGGCGGGCATTGGTTGATGCCGGCCTCGGCTGTGGCGACCGCCAGGGCATAGGCCGCGCAATCGGGGTAGCCGCAGCGGGTGCACTGCGTCTGCGGCAGCACCGCATCGATGCGCGCCGCGAGCGCGCGGACGGCGTCCGCGGCGGGGGTCAAGCCTTGCGGGGCGCGCGCTTGGCGCGCGGCGCACTGGCGGCGGCGGTGGCCGCGGCCTTCAGCCCGGCCGTGTCCGCGTGCACGGCCGCCGCAGCGCCGGTGCGGCGGCGCGGTGCGTCGTCGCTGGGCAGGGGCGTGGTGCCGGTGTCGGCCGCGTGGGCGGGCTCATGGGCCAGGATGAAGTCGCGCACCTGGGGGTACACCAGATCGCGCCAGCGGCGGCCACTGAAGATGCCGTAGTGGCCCGCGCCCTTCACTTCGTAGTGGCTGCGGTTCTTCTGGGCGATGCCGGTGCACAGGCTGTGCGCGGCCTCGGTCTGGCCGGAGCCGGAGATGTCGTCCAGCTCGCCTTCGACGGTGAGCAGCGCGGTGGTGTGGATGTCCTGCGGGCGCACGCGCTCGGGCTGCCCCTCGGGGGCGCGCACATCCCAGGTGCCGTGCACGAGGCTGTAGTCCTGGAAGACGGTCTTGATGGTCTCCAGGTAGTAGTCCGCATCCATGTCCAGCACGGCGTTGTATTCGTCGTAGAACTTGCGGTGGGCCTCGGCGCTGGCGTCGTCGCCCTTGATGAGGTCCTTGAAGTAGTCGTAGTGGCTGGTGGCGTGGCGGTCGGGGTTCATCGCCACGAAGCCCGTGTGCTGCAGGAAGCCGGGGTAAACGCGCCGGCCCGCGCCGGGGAAGCTGTCGGGCACGCGGTAGATCACGTTGTTCTCAAACCACTCGTAGCTGCGGTTCGTGGCCAGGTTGTTCACCGCGGTGGGGGATTTGCGTGCGTCGATGGGGCCGCCCATCATGGTCATGGACAGCGGCGTGGTCTCGCCGCGGCTGGCCATGAGCGACACGGCGGCCAGCACCGGCACCGTGGGCTGGCACACGCTGACCACGTGGCAGTTGCCGTAGCGCGACTGCAGGTGGCGGATGAACTCCTGCACGTAGTTCACATAGTCATCCAGATGGAAGGCGCCGTCGGCCAGCGGCACGAGGCGGGCATTCTTCCAGTCGGTGATGTAGACCTTGTGGCCCTGCAGCATGGTGCGCACGGTGTCGCGCAGCAGCGTGGCGTAGTGGCCCGACAACGGCGCCACGATCAGCACGGCGGGTTGCTGCTTGATGTGGGTGAGGGTGGCGGGGTCGTCCGAGAAGCGCTTGAAGCGGCGCAACTCGCAAAAGGGCTTGTCGATCTCCACCCGTTCGTGGATGGCGACATCCGTGCCCTGTACGCTGACGGTGTGGATGCCGAACACCGGCTTCTCGTAATCCTTGCCCAGGCGGTACAGCAGGTCGTAGCCCGCCGACATGCGCTGGGCGAAGACTGTCTGGCTGAAGGGCGACACTGGGTTGCTGTAGAGCTTGGACGCGGTCTGGGCAAAGTCCGCGAACGGCTCCATGAGCGAACGCTGGGTTTCGTAGATGTTGTAAAGCATTTGGCGCGAAACTCCGGATATGTTGCAGTGCAATATAGCAGTACAACGCAACCCCTGTATGGCGTGAAAGTACTGACAACGAGTCACCTATGCGACAAATGGAAACAATTGTCGCGTGACGGAAGGCTGTTTTTTTGCTATTAAAAATATAGCGCTATGCCCTAGTGATGATTGCGCTGAGGGCTGTTTTAGTGGTCGGTGCCGGAACGCGCCGTCAGGCCTGTTCTTTCAGCCACGCCTCGAACGCCTCGCGCGAACTGTTGCGCAGGGCCCGGCGGAACGTGGTGCGGTCGCCCAGGTAAAGGCAGTGGCGGATGACCGTGTAGGCGTTGAAGCTGCCCTGCGGGTTGTGGTCCTCGAAGTGCTGCTTGTAGCGTTTGACGGTGCCGATGGTGGCGCGCATCAGGGTGTTGAAGCGCGCGCGCGTGATGGTGGGTGACCACGCGCGGATGTCCTCCACGAACAAGTCCACCTTGTGCGGCTCGAAGTCCTGGTCCTTGAAGAAGTGGTTCGCGATCTTGAGGAACGTGAACGCATTGAGCTCGCTGCCCGGCGCCTGCGCCTGCTCGGCGGGGGCCGACTCCAGGTCGGTGCCCTCGTCGGGCTCGGCGGTTTCGTCGGGTGCCTGCCGCAGTTCGGCCTCGGTCGCGTCGCGGATCTGCAGGAACTCGCGGTCGGCCAGTTCGAACAGGGCCGACAGCACGTTGATGCGCCGCTTGAGCTGCCCGGGGATCGATTTCTTGTACTTGATCTTGTGGTCCAGCACGCTCCAGGAGTCCTGGATGATCGTTCGCACCTGCAACTCGAACGGCTGGTGGGCATAGGCCGCGTGTTCGGCCAGGGCCGCCTGGGTCGGCGTCAGCCGCAGGTCCAGGTGCAGGCCCTTGTAGCCGAAGGAGTCCTCGGTGCTCTCCACCGCCGTCACCTTGTCGGTCACGTCGATCACGTCGAAGTGCGATCGCACGGCCTGCGCCACCTTTTCCAGCTCGTCCTCGTACAGGCACACCACCCGCACGCCGATCAGGTCGGTGATGTAGGGGCGGATCTCGTAGGGGGTGTTGCTTTCTTCCAGCGCCGCGCGGTATTTGCGCGAGAACTTGTTCACGCATTCGCGGCGGTCCTTCACACGCCCCTCGACCTTGGTGATGTCCAGGTGGGGCGTACGCGAAAGGATGGCCTGCAGCAGCGCCATATAGGAGGCGCAGGCGTACTGCAGCGCAGGCAGTTCCTGGGCATAGGCGGCTTCGAAGCCTTTTTCTTCCCGGGAGAAATCGAGCGAGGGCATGGGCAAAAAGAAACAGTGCTTGAGGGCGATGGCCTCCAGGGCGGGCCACCGTCCAAGCCGCCATCGTAGTCCAACTGCATTGCCCGGGCCCGGTGCCCGGAACGGCGCCGGCCGTGCCGGCCGGATTTACCGTGTGGCCGCCAGTTCGGCCGAGGCGTCCAGGGCGGCCGGGGTGTCCGAAGGCGCGCCGCGCTGCGGCGCCTGCGCCAGGGCCATCACCTCGTGCGCGGGCAGGCCCTTCAACCGATGGTCGCTCCACACCTGCCGCCAGCGCCGCGCGCCCGGCAGGCCGTGGCGCAGCCCCAGCATGTGGCGGGCGATCGAATACCAGTGGGTGCCGTGCAGCGCCGCCTCGCGTGCCATGTAGTCCACCATGGCGGCCTCGACCGCCTCGCGCGTCAGGGCGTTGTCGGCGGCGCCGAAATAGAGCGCGTCCCAGCGCGCGAGCCACCAGGGGTTGTGGTACGCCTCGCGCCCCACCATGGCTCCATCGACCCGGCCCAGCGCATCGGACACGGCCTCGTCGGTGGCTAGGCCGCCGTTCAAGGCGATGGTGAGGTGCGGAAAATCCGCCTTCAGGCGTTGCACCACGTCGTACCGCAGCGGCGGAATCTCGCGGTTTTCCTTGGGCGACAGGCCCTTGAGCCAGGCGTTGCGCGCATGGACGATGAACACGTTGCAGCCCGCATCCGCCACGGTGCCGATGAAGTCGCGCACGAAGCCGTAGTCCTCGCTCTGGTCGATGCCGATGCGGTGCTTGACCGTGACCGGCACGTCCACCACATCGACCATGGCCTTCACGCCGTCGGCCACCAGTTGCGGCTCGTTCATCAGGCAGGCGCCGAAAGCGCCGCGCTGCACCCGCTCGCTGGGGCAGCCGCAGTTGAGGTTGATCTCGCCGTAACCCCACTGCGCACCCAGTCGCGCGGCCTGGGCCAGATCGGCCGGCTCGCTCCCGCCCAGTTGCAGGGCCACCGGGTGCTCCTCGGCGTTGAAGCGCAGGTGCCGCTCCACGTCGCCATGGATCAGCGCGCCAGTCGTCACCATCTCGGTGTAGAGCAGCGCATGGCGGCTCAGCAGGCGGTGCAGGTAGCGGCAGTGGCGGTCGGTCCAGTCCATCATGGGCGCGACGGACAGGCGCCAGGGACTGTAGGGAGCGGTGGACATGGGCACGGACAGAAAAAGCGGCAGGCAGGGGAGACAGGGCTGGGGGAAGGGCAGGGCGCATTATCCCATCGGACCGGGGAAGACGGATTCAAAGGGAAATGCGCCCATGCCGGCGGATTGATTGCCTGTGTTGCTATGCAATCAGGAGCAAGCGGCAGCGCCTTCAGTCGCCGGCGCCCCGCCGGTCGATCTTGCGGCTGAGCACGATGCTGGTCTGCGTCTGGTGCACGCCCTCCAACTGGCCGATGCGGTCGAGCAGCGCATCGAGCTGTTCATGGCTGGTGCAGCGCAGGAACACGAGGTAGTCGAACGCGCCGCTCACGGCCGAGACCTCTTCCACCTCCGGCAGCGCACCGAGCATGCGCAGCACCGCTGGCGAGGCTTTGGGCAGCACGCTCAGGCTGCACCAGGCGCGCACGGCCTGCGCCTGCAGCGGCGCGCCCAGCCGCACGCCGTAGCCGGCCACGATGCCTTCGCGCTCCAACCGGGCGATGCGCGCGACGACGGTGGTGCGCGCCAGGCCCAGGCGGCGGGCGAGCAGCGCGGTGCTTTCGCGCGCGTTGGCTTGCAGCAGGCTGAGCAGGCGACGATCGGTGTCGTCCATTTCGGTGGCCATGGCGGGTCCTTTGGAGCAGGGAGTGCGAATGCGTCAGACATTTTCGCCGATTCGGCGAATATTTTGAGAAAATGTGACGCTTTTCACGCTACACATCGACAGCATCGGCGCCTAGCATGGCTGCATTCATCCCTTCGTCAGAACCCCCTTGAGGAGACCGCCATGCCTTCCACCCCATCGACCCATCGCATCGCCATCCTGGGCGCGGGCCACATCGGTTTTGCCATGGCCGTGCTGTTGCAGGAGGTGGGCGAATACCGGATCACCGTGGCCGACCGGGATCCCGAGGCGCTGGCCCGGGCGGCGGCGCTGGGCGTCGGCACCGTGCTGCTGCAGGACGATGGCGCCCTGGAGGCGGCCGTCACGGGGCAGTTCGCCGTATTGAATGCGTTGCCGTTTCACCGCGCCGTGCCGGTGGCCACGCTGTGCGCCCGCCACGGGGTGCACTACTTCGACCTGACCGAAGACGTGCGCAGCACGCAGGCGATCAGAGCCCTGGCGCAGGACGCCCGCAGCGTGCTGATGCCGCAGTGCGGGCTGGCACCGGGCTTCATCGGCGTGGTGGGCAACGATCTGGCGCAGCGCTTCGACACGCTGCACGACCTGCGCATGCGCGTGGGCGCGTTGCCGCGCTACCCGCTGGGCGCGCTGCGCTACAACCTGACGTGGAGCACCGAAGGACTCATCAACGAATACTGCAACCCCTGCGAAGCCATCGTGGACGGCCAGCCCACCACCGTGGCGGCGCTGGACGGGCTGGAGACCTTCGCGCTCGACGGGGTGGAATACGAGGCTTTCAACACTTCGGGCGGGCTGGGCACCCTGCCCGAAACCTGGGCCGGCAGGGCCCGCCGCATGGACTACCAGTCGATCCGCTATCCGGGGCACTGCGCCATCCTGAAGCTGCTGCTGAACGACCTGCGCCTGCGCGACCGGCGCGATTTGCTCAAGGACATTTTCGAGGCCGCCATTCCGGCCACCGAGCAGGATGTGATCGTGGTCTTCGCCAGTGCATCGGGCCTGCGCGGCGGGCGGCTGGTGCAGGATGCCTACTCGGCACGCATCGTCGGCGCCACGGTGGGCGGGCATGCGCTGAATGCCATCCAGCTGACCACGGCTGCAAGCATCTGCGCAGCGCTGGATCTGGTGGTGCAGGGGCGGCTGCCGCAGTCGGGGTTCATCCGGCAGGAGCAGATCGCGCTCGGGGATTTCCTGGGCAATCGCTTCGGCCGGGCCTATCGCGATCACGCGCTGGCGCAGGCGGAAGGGGTGGCTGCCGCCTGAACCGGGGCGAAGATGGACCGGGCACGGGGAGGGCTGCGCGGTTCGCGGGACGGCATCTCGGTTCGCCCACGGTCGCGCCGGACCGCGGCGTGCGCAGTGCAATACCGGCCTCGGTTTCCACCCCCATTCCATGCGCCGGTGCCAGGGTCTGCGCCCAGCCCTCGCCCGCGTGCATCACCCGCGCACCTCTGATCGATGACCACGGCATTTTTCCGACAGCCCCTTCCAGCGACGGCACCGCCGCATTCGGCGGGCGCGCCCAGCCGGCCAGGCCATCCGGCCGGTGTCCCGGTGCGCGTCCCGATGCGGCACAGCACGGCAGGGCCGTTGCACGGGTTGGCCGTTCAACGGCCGCCGCGCCTCTGTCCGGGCTCCGCGCCGATGCGGGCCCGTCCGGCGGCCCCGGTGGCCGTCGACATGGCTTCGGTGGACATCGCCGAGGCCCTTTGGGCGGTCGATCTGCCGCAGGCCGGCCGTGCCCGTGGCCTGCCGTCCAGGACCAGGCAGGCCTTGCAGCGGGCCGTGCTGGAGGGCATGCGGGATTTCGCGGGGCAGGCGTACACCGTGGATTTCGACGAGATCACCGGCCGTGGCGGCATGCGTTTCGCGGCCGACTAGTGTCCTGTCCCGTTAATTCGCCCGCATAGTCTGGCGAGTTTTTCGAGGATGGAGTCTGCTGTAGCTGTCCAAGTAAACGGCTGGCAGGACTGGTTGTAATTCGCGATGAATGTGTCGATCTTGTTGATCAGATCCTTCACGCTGGTGAACGAGCCACGGCGGATTGCCCGCGTGGTGATGATCGAGAAGAAGCGCTCGACCTGATTGAGCCAGCTTGAATAGGTCGGAACGAAGTGCATGTGCCAGCGAGGCCGCTCGGCCAACCAAGCGCGCACCTTTGGATGCTTGTGGCTGGCGTAGTTATCAGCTATGCAGTGCACATCCAGTTCGTCGGGCACTGCCTTGTCGATGGCGCGCAGGAAGGCAAGGAACTCTTGATGACGATGCCGGGGCCGGCACTGCGCGATCACTTGGCCATTCATCACGTTCAGGGCCGCGAACAAGGTGGTGGTGCCGTGGCGCACGTAGTCGTGCGTGACACCTTCGACATAGCCAAACCCCATTGGCAGCATCGGCTGCGTACGCTCCAAAGCTTGGCATTGGCTCTTCTCGTCCACGCACAGCACCAGCGCGTTGTCAGGTGGGTTCAGGTACAGCCCCACAACGTCGCGCAGCTTCTCGATGAACAGCGGATCGGTCGACAGCTTGAAGCTGTCGGCCCGGTGCGGCTTGAGGTTGAAGGTCTGCAGATAGCGCGCCACCGTGCTCTTGCTGATGCCCGTATCGGCGGCCAGCGTGCGGGTGCTCCAGTGGGTACCCCCATCAGCAGGCTTGGTGTGCAACGTCTTGGTAATCAACTCAGCAACACGCTCGTCATCTACCGTGCGGGGGCGACCCGGGCGCAACTCGTCGTAAAGCCCTGCAATGCGATGGCGCGCATAGCGCCCGCGCCACTTGGTGACAGTGCTACGACTGATCCCCAGAGCCTGCGCAACCGCGGTGCTGGCTTTATCTGTGCCTTCGCAAGTCAGCACGATGCGCGCCCTGAGCGACAACGCCGCTGGCAGCGAACGTGATCGCGCCATGGACGTCAGTTCCGCGCGCTCCACTTCACTAAGCGCAATTTCTGTTCGGGTCGTTGCATTGGGCATGGCGGCACCTCAAGGATGGCCCGAAACCATGCAGCTATCGTGCCTGCGAATTAACGGGACAGGACACTAGTCCAGCGCGGCCACCAAATGCTGGGACCACCTGGAGCACCCGCAGGTCCTTGCCGTCGTGCTGGGGTTTGCCGGCACGCGCATGGAGGACCCCGACGATCTGATGTGCGACCTCAAGTCGCAGATTCCGCGGGCCCATGCCAACCCGCTGGCCGCGGGCTTGCCCGATCTGGGACGGGTGGGCAGCGGCTGGCAGGAACGGTGGCACGCCGAGGCGATGGCGCCGCGCGCCAACGGGCTGGATTTGGGCGGCCTGCTGATGCGTTATGCCGCGATGGCGCGGGACAGCGGCAAGACGCTGTCGGTCTCGGTGGTGGGCCACAGCCTGGGCGCGGCGGTGGCCACCCTGGCCAGCTTCGACATCGCGCATTTCCTGGACGCCAACGGCGCGCGCGGCAAGGTCAGTACCTATGCCTTCAACCCGCCACGCCTGGGGATGGAGGCCGTCGCGCAGCGCTACATCGCGCCGAAGACCGCAGGGGGCATGGCCTTCGCGCTGCGCCAGTTCACCCGGTCGCTGGACCCGATCCAGTCCATGCCGATGCTCATGCACCACCCGGGCTGGGTGGCGTCGCCACGGCCGGGGACCTACTCCGCCGCAGGCAATCCCCAGGTCGTCACCTACCAGGACCGCTGGGCGGACCGGATCAATCTGTCCGCCAACCACGAGCTGCCCCAGTGGCAGCCCGTGATCGCATCGGCCATGCATCCGTCGGACCTGGAGCACCTCTTCGACGCCGTGGCGCAACAGGTGCAGGCGCCGCCACCGCGGCCAGAGGCGCTCGGTACCTAGCGGCTGGGCCCATGCAGCGGCGCCTGCACCATGGGTTCGGCACCCGCGAACCGGCGGCAGTGGTTCTTGCCGTTCTGCTTGGCCTCGTACATGGCGTGGTCGGCCTGGCGCAGCAACAGGTCGGGGGTGTCGCCATCCAGCGGGTAGATGCTCAGCCCGATGCTGGCCGAGACGAATCCCTGGCCGCGCGGCAGCGGCACGGGCTGGTGCACGGCCTGCAGCACCCGCTCCAGCAGGGGCGCGCAGTCGTCGGGGGATTGCAGCCCGCCGATCAGCAGCACCATCTCGTCGCCGCCCAGGCGCGCCAGCGTGCCCTCGGCGCGCAGATGCGACTGGATGCGGCGGCCCACCTCGACGAGCAACTGGTCGCCCGCGGCATGGCCGTGCTGGTCGTTCACGCGCTTGAAGCCGTCGAGGTCGAGGTAGCACACGGCCAGCAGTTCGCGGTGCCGTTGCGCATGAGCGATCGCCAGCACCAGCCGGTCGGCGAGCAGGCGCCGGTTGGGCAGGCCGGTGAGGCTGTCGTACAGCGCGATGTGCTCCAGTTCCTGCTCGTGCGCCTTGATCTGGGTGATGTCGCTGATGACCACGATGTAGTGGTGCGGGTAGCCTTCGTCGCCCAGCACCGCCGCGATGGACACGCGCTGCGGCACGGCACCCTGCGGACTGCGCCCGAGCAGTTCCCCCTGCCAGTAGCCCTGGGCCTGCACCGCATGCCACACACCGGGAAAGTCGAGATGCGGGGCGGCGGCGTAGAGCGTCTGCACGTGGCGCCTGAGGACTTCGGTGCGGGACTCGCCCATCATCCGCTCGAACGCGGGATTGGCATCCACGATGAGGCGTTCGGCGTCGAGGATGAGCACCGCCTCGTAGCTGTGCGCGAACACGCTGGCGGCGATGCCCAGCCGCATCTCGGCCTCCTTCACGCCGCGCAGGTCGGTGACGAATCCCACGAACATCGGCCCCCGGGCGCATCGGCGCGGCCGATGGCCAGCCGCAGCGGGAAGGTGCTGCCGTCGCGGTGCAACCCCAGCACCTCGCGGCCCGTGCCGATGATGCGCGCCTCGCCGGTCTCCAGGTAGCGGCGCAGGTAGCCGTCGTGGGCAGCGCTGTCCGGCTGCGGCATGAGCATGCGGATGTTGCGGCCCAGCACGTCGGCGGGCGGCCAGCCGAAGATGCGCTCGGCCGAGCGGTTGTAGCTTTGCATCGTGCCTTCATGGTCGATGGTGATGATGCCGTCCACCGCCGTGTCCACCAGGGCGCGCAGGCGCGATTCGCTGCGTCGCACCTTGCGGTACATGTCGCGGTAGCGGATCAGTCCGTTGGACACGCCCGCGAAGATCCCCACGCCGGCCGTCACCAGCGCCACCGTCACCGCGAGCGCCTGCGTCCAGGCTGCAGTTCCGGGTCGGCCTGCCCGACGAAGCGGGCGGCCGCCATGGCGGTGTAGTGCATGCCTGAGATCGCCATGCCCATGATGCTGCCCGACAGCAGGGTGGCCTGCCAGTTGGACATGCCGCTGCGCTGGTGCACCGTGAAACGCACCCACAGCGCCAGCACGGCCAGGACGACCGCCACCACGATCGATGCGGCGAACCAGGCCGGGTCGTAGCGCAGGTCCGGTGCCATGCGCAGGGCTTCCATGCCGGCGTAGTGCATGGCGCCGATGCCCGCGCCCACGAGCAGTCCGCCCATGGCCAACTGCCGCCCGGTGACTTGCTGACGGACCAGCACGTTCAGCGCCACCCAGGACGCGGCCAGGCCCGGCAGCATCGACAGGAGGGTGATGCCCACGTCGTAGCGCACCGCCACGCACAGGGTGAAGGCCAGCATGCCGATGAAGTGCATGGCCCAGATGCCCGCCCCCAGCGCGACGGCGGAGGTGGCCAGGGCCATCGTGCGGTGCACCGGTTCGTGGGTCAGCCGGGCTTGCCCCGCCAGGTGCAGGGCAAGGGTCGACGTGGCCACGGCCACCGCCACAGACAGCAGCAACAGCCACGGATCGTGCTGCGCCACCAGCAGGTCGGCAGGTGACTCTCCCAACAAGAAAAACCGCTCCAGCATGCAAGCTCCTCCCGTGTGTCATCGGCCGTGGCCGTGAGGGATGGCTACCGCACGCGCGCGGTGCCATCGTTTATGGACAACGGGTGCATCATGAAGGCGATATCCCTGCGGGGCAAGCGCCGGGTGTCTCAGGGGACGCGGCCCGCAGGCCGCGGCACGGCTCAGGCGGCAGCCTGCAGCCCGTTGGAGAAGTGCTCGCGCATGGCGCAGGCGGCGGCCTGCGCGTCGTGTGCCTGCAGCGCGGCCAGCACCCGGCCGTGTTCGCGCAGCGATTCTTCGATGCGGCCCTGCTTGAGCAGCGAGTTGTGACGGTTGAGCTTCATCACCTTGCGCAGGTCGGCCACCATCTGGTTGCGCCAGCGGTTGTCGGCCAGCTCCAGCACCCGCATGTGAAAGCGTTCGTTCACCGCGAAGAAGCGCTCGCGGTCGTCCACGCTGGCGGCCAGTTCGCGGTGCAGTCCTTCCAGCTCGCGAAGCTGCTCGGCCGTGGCGCTGGCGGCGACCACGCCGGCCGCATCGCTTTCCAGCAGCGCGAGCAGGTGGTACACGTCGCGCAGGTCCTTGTCGGACACCTCGGTCACGTAGGCGCCGCGGCGCACCTTCATCGTGACCAGCCCTTCGGCCGCGAGCACCTTGAGGGCTTCGCGCAGGGGCGTGCGGCTGATGCCGAACTCCTCGGCGATGCGCAGTTCGTCGATCCAGCTGCCGGGCTGCAGTTCGCGCCGGAAGATGCGCTGGCGCAGTTGCTCCGCCACCTCTTCGTAGAGGGCGCGGGGGGTGAGGGTGGCGGCTGACATGGCGGGAATGTACCGCAGAAAAACTATAAATTAATAATTACAGATTGGGTTAGACTCGCTTCACTGTGCCAAATCGTTGCAGCGCCACCGCGCTTTTCTCGCCACCCGTGAAGCCTTCCCAGATATGAGCAGCAACACCCCATTCCCCTCTTTCGCTTCCGCAGACCTCGCCGCGTGGACCCGGGCCGCCGCCAAGTCGGCCCCCGGTGGCGATGTCGCGGCGCTGAACTGGGTGACGCCCGACGGCATCACGGTCAAGCCGCTCTATACGGCCGAGGACACGGCGAACCTGCCTTACGCCAACACGCTGCCGGGTTTCGAGCCCTACCTGCGCGGCCCGCAGGCCACGATGTACGCGGTGCGGCCCTGGACGATCCGCCAGTACGCCGGCTTTTCCACGGCCGAGGAATCCAACGCCTTCTACCGCAAGGCGCTGGCCGCCGGCGGACAGGGGGTGAGCGTGGCGTTCGACCTGGCCACGCACCGCGGCTACGACAGCGACCACCCGCGCGTCACGGGCGACGTGGGCAAGGCCGGCGTGGCGATCGATTCAGTGGAGGACATGAAGATCCTCTTCGACCAGATTCCGCTGGACAAGGTGAGCGTCTCCATGACGATGAACGGCGCCGTGCTGCCGGTGCTGGCCGGCTACGTGGTGGCCGCGGAAGAGCAGGGCGTGCGGCAGGACCAGCTGTCGGGAACCATTCAGAACGACATTCTGAAAGAGTTCATGGTGCGCAATACCTACATCTACCCGCCCAAGCCCTCGATGCGCATCATCGGCGACATCATCGGCTACACGGCGCGGAACATGCCGAAGTTCAATTCCATCTCCATCAGCGGCTACCACATGCAGGAGGCGGGCGCCAACCAGGCGCTGGAGCTGGCCTTCACCCTGGCCGACGGCAAGGAGTACGTGAAGACGGCCATCGCATCGGGGCTGGACGTGGACGAATTCGCCGGGCGCCTGTCGTTCTTCTGGGCGATCGGCATGAACTTCTACCTGGAGGTGGCCAAGATGCGCGCCGCGCGCCTGCTGTGGTGCCGCATCATGAAGGCCACCGGCGCCAAGAACCCCAAAAGCCTGATGCTGCGCACCCACTGCCAGACCAGCGGCTGGAGCCTGACCGAGCAGGACCCCTACAACAACGTGGTGCGTACCACCATCGAGGCCATGGCCGCGGTGTTCGGCGGCACGCAGAGCCTGCACACCAACGCGCTGGACGAGGCCATCGCGCTGCCCACCGAGTTCTCGGCCCGCATCGCCCGCAACACGCAGCTCATCATCCAGGAAGAGACCCACATCACCAACGTGATCGATCCCTGGGCCGGCAGCTACATGATGGAAAAGCTCACGCAGGACATGGCCGATGCTGCGTGGACCATCATCGAAGAGGTCGAAGCCATGGGCGGCATGACCCAGGCGGTGGACAGCGGCTGGGCCAAGCTCAAGATCGAGGCCGCGGCCGCCGAGAAGCAGGCGCGCATCGATTCCGGCAAGGACGTGATCGTGGGCGTCAACAAGTACAAGCTGCACAAGGAAGACCCGGTCGACATCCTGCAGATCGACAACGTGAAGGTGCGCGACGGGCAGATCGCGCGCCTGAAAGCCATCCGCGAAAAACGCGACGCCGCGCTGGTGCAGCAGGCGCTGGATGCGCTCACCGCCGCGGCGGAGAGCGGCGAAGGCAACCTGCTCGATCTGGCCATCCAGGCGATGCGCCTGCGCGCCACGGTGGGCGAGGTGTCCGACGCGCTGGAGAAGGTCTATGGCCGCCACCGCGCCGACACGCAGAAGGTGACGGGCGTGTATGCCGCCGCCTACGACTCGGCCGAAGGCTGGGAGCAGCTCAAGGCCGAGATCAACGAGTTCGCCGAGGCCGAAGGCCGCCGCCCGCGCGTGATGATCGCCAAGCTCGGCCAGGACGGGCACGACCGCGGCGCCAAGGTGGTGGCCACGGCCTTTGCCGACCTGGGGTTCGACGTGGACATGGGCCCGCTCTTCCAGACCCCCGAGGAATGCGCCCGCCAGGCCATCGAGAACGACGTGCACGCCGTGGGGGTCTCCACCCTGGCGGCGGGGCACAAGACGCTGGTGCCGGCCATCATCCAGTCGCTCAAGGACCAGGGCGCAGACGACATCATCGTCTTCGTGGGCGGCGTGATCCCGGTGCAGGACTACGACTTCCTCTACGAGGCGGGCGTCAAGGGCGTGTACGGTCCCGGCACGCCGATTCCGGCCAGCGCCAAGGACGTGCTGGAGCAGATCCGCAAGGCCTTCGCCGCATGACGACGGCGACCGTCGGCCGGGCGCCCGCGCGCATGGCATGGCGCCGCGTGGAGGTGCCGCATTGACCGCCCCCGCATTCACCTGGCATCCGGTGGCCGAAGCGGACTTCGAGCCCATGCTGGCGCTGCGCACTGCGGCCATGCGCGAGAGCCTGGAGCGTGTGGGCCGCTACACGCCGGAGCGCTCGCGCGAGCGGCTGCGCGCGGCTTTCACCCCCGAGCACATGCAGCACCTGGTCGCATCCGACGGGCGGCGCATGGGCTTCGTCACCGTGCTGCCCGAGGGCGACGGGGCGCTGCGGCTGCAGCACCTGTACCTGCACCCGGACTGGCAGGGCGCCGGCGTGGGCGCCGCCGTGCTGGCCCAGGTGCAGGACCGGGCGCGCCGCGAAGGCTCCGTGCTGCGCGTGACCGCGCTGCAGCGCAGCGATGCCAACCGCTTCTACCAGCGCCATGGCTTCGTGCAGACGGGCGAGGAAGACGTGGACGTGCACTACGAGTGGCGGCCCGAGGAGGGTGCCGAATGAGCGCGCCTCTGCCTTCGCCCGCTTCTTTACCCGCTTCTGCGGCGGTGGCTTCGCCCCATCGGCCACCTTCGGCCGGCGGCTGGCTGGACGGCATCCTCCACGGCGCCCAGGCCGTGCAGCGCCGGGCCATGTCCAAGGCGATCACGCTGCTGGAATCGACCCGCGCCGACCACCGCGCGCAGGGCGACGAGCTGCTCACCGCCTTGCTGCCGCACACCGGCCAGTCGTTTCGCCTGGGGATCAGCGGCGTGCCCGGCGTGGGCAAATCCACCTTCATCGAAGTGCTGGGCCTGCACCTCATCGGCCTGGGCCACCGCGTGGCGGTGCTCACCATCGACCCGTCGTCCACCGTGTCGGGCGGCTCCATCCTGGGCGACAAGACCCGCATGGAACACCTGTCCATGCACGAGAAGGCCTACATCCGCCCCAGCCCGTCCAGCGGCACCCTGGGCGGCGTGGCCGAGAAGACGCGCGAGGCCATGCTGGTGTGCGAGGCTGCCGGCTACGACATCGTCATGGTGGAGACCGTCGGCGTGGGCCAGAGCGAGATCGCCGTCGCGGGCATGACCGACATGTTCGTGCTGCTGCAGCTGCCCAACGCGGGCGACGACCTGCAGGCCATCAAGAAGGGCGTGATGGAGATCGCCGACCTGGTCGTCATCAACAAGGCCGACATCGACCCGCATGCCGCCACCCGGGCCGAGGCGCAGATCACCTCCAGCCTGCGGCTGCTGAGCCAGCACGGCAACCCCGAGCGCTCGCTGGGCCACCCCCGCCAGGCGCCGGCAGCGGGCCACGGCGCGGTGCCGGCCGAAAGCGAACCGGCACCGGTTCAGGCCGATGCCGCCCCGTGGCAGCCCAAGGTGCTGCAGATCAGCGCGCTGCAGGGCCAGGGCCTGCAGGCCTTCTGGGCCGCCGTGAGCCAGTTTCGCCAACTGCAGACCGCCAGCGGCCGGCTCTCCCGCCGCCGCGAAAAGCAGGCCCTGGCCTGGATGTGGGAGCGCATCGAGGCGGGCCTGCGGCATGCGTTCCGCCAGCACCCCGAGGTGCGGGCACTGCTGCCCACGCTGCAGGCGGACGTGGCGGCCGGGCGCATCGCCGCGTCCACTGCCGCACGGAATCTGCTCGCAGCACAAGAAAACTCCCGGCATACCGCTATTAAATAAATAGCAAAAGAATCACCACCGAAAGAGCGACCCATGCAAGACATCCTCGAACAACTGGAGCAAAAGCGCCAACTCGCCCGCCAGGGCGGCGGTCAAAAGCGCATCGACGCGCAGCACAAGAAGGGCAAGCTCACCGCGCGCGAGCGCATCGAGCTGCTGCTGGACGACGGCACGTTCGAGGAATGGGACATGTTCGTGGAGCACCGCTGCACCGACTTCGGCATGGAAGGCCAGAAGATTCCCGGCGACGGTGTGGTGACCGGCTACGGCATGATCAACGGCCGCCTCGTCTTCGTCTTCAGCCAGGACTTCACCGTGTTCGGCGGCGCGCTGTCGGAAACGCATGCCGAGAAGATCTGCAAGGTGATGGACCAGGCCATGAAGGTGGGTGCGCCGGTGATCGGGCTCAACGATTCGGGCGGCGCGCGCATCCAGGAGGGCGTGGCCTCGCTCGGCGGCTATGCCGACGTGTTCCAGAAGAACGTGCTGGCCAGCGGCGTCATCCCGCAGATCAGCATGATCATGGGCCCGTGCGCCGGCGGCGCCGTGTACTCGCCCGCCATGACCGACTTCATCTTCATGGTCAAGGACAGCAGCTACATGTTCGTGACCGGCCCCGAGGTGGTCAAGACGGTCACGCACGAGGAGGTCACGGCCGAGGAGCTGGGCGGCGCCGGCACCCACACCACCCGCAGCGGCGTGGCCGACATGGCGTTCGAGAACGACGTCGAGGCGCTGATGATGCTGCGCCGCCTGTACAACTACCTGCCGCTGAACAACCGCGAAAAGCCGCCCGTGCGACCGAGCAACGACCCGGCCGACCGCATGGACCGCAGCCTCGACACCCTGGTGCCCGAGAACCCCAACAAGCCCTACGACATGAAGGAGCTGATCACCAAGGTGGTGGACGACGGCGACTTCTTCGAGCTGCAGCCCGACTACGCCAGGAACATCGTCATCGGCCTGGCGCGCATGGAGGGTCAGACCGTGGGCATCGTCGCCAACCAGCCCCTGGTGCTGGCTGGCTGCCTGGACATCAAGAGCAGCATCAAGGCCGCGCGCTTCGTGCGGTTCTGCGACGCGTTCAACATCCCCGTGGTCACCTTCGTGGACGTGCCCGGCTTCATGCCCGGCACGTCGCAGGAGTACGGCGGCATCATCAAGCACGGCGCCAAGCTGCTGTACGCGTATGCCGAGTGCACCGTGCCGAAGATCACCGTCATCACCCGCAAGGCCTACGGCGGCGCCTACGACGTGATGAGTTCCAAGCACCTGCGCGGCGACGTCAACCTGGCGTGGCCCAATGCCGAGATCGCGGTGATGGGTGCCAAGGGCGCGGTGGAGATCATCTTCCGCGAGGACAAGAACGACCCCGCCAAGCTCGCCGCCCGCGAGGCCGAGTACAAGCAGCGCTTTGCCAACCCCTTCGTGGCCAGCGCCCGCGGCTTCATCGACGACGTGATCCTGCCGCACGAGACGCGAAAGCGCATCTGCCGCAGCCTGGTCATGCTGCAGGGCAAGAAGCTGGAGAACCCCTGGCGCAAGCACGGGAACATTCCGCTGTGAGCGATGCCCGCCCCATGAAAACCGTGTGGATCGTCGACGGCGCCTACCTCTTCAACTACGGCAAGGGCCGGCCCTTCGACTACCTGAAGCTCAAGAACGAGATCACGCGCCTGAACGGCGGGCCGATCCACGAGAGCTACTACCTGAACTCGGCGAGCGATCCATCCACCGATGCCCAGAACGCGTTCCACTCCTGGATCAAGACCGCGCCCCCCATCGGGCCGAAGTTCCGGGTGCAGCTCTACAAGCTCAAGCGCATGCACGCCAACTGCCCCAACTGCAGCCACCAGTTCGACCGGTCGGTGCAAAAGGGCGTGGACGTGGGCATCGCCACGCTGATCATCAAGCTGGCGGCCCAGAACGTGTACGACCGGCTGATCCTCTCCGCCGGCGACGGGGACTTCGAAGACGCCATCTCCTACGTGAAGTCCGAGCTGCACAAGGAGGTGTGGGTTTCGGGCTCCACCTCCAACCTCTCGCCCGACCTGCAGTCGTACTCGGACAACGTGCTCTGGATGGAAGACATGAGCCCGGCCATCGACCGGCACGCATGAGCCCCGTGCCCGCCGGACAGACAAAAAAGACGCAAGACACCGCCCGTTAGAACACCTCCACTCCCCAACACCATGTTCACCAAAATCCTGATCGCCAACCGGGGCGAAATCGCGTGCCGGGTCATCGCCACCGCCAAGAAGATGGGCATCGCCACCGTGGCGGTGTATTCCGATGCGGACAAGGAGGCGCGCCACGTCAAGCTGGCCGACGAGGCCGTGCACATCGGGGCCGCGCCCAGCCGCGAGAGCTACCTGCAGGCCGACCGCATCATCGCGGCCTGCAAGCAGACCGGGGCGCAGGCCGTGCACCCGGGCTACGGCTTCCTCTCGGAAAACGAAGCCTTCGCCAAGCGCGTGGAGGAGGAGGGCATCGTCTTCATCGGCCCCAAGCACCATTCCATCGCCGCCATGGGTGACAAGATCGCCTCCAAGAAACTGGCGAACGGGGCGCAGGTCAGCACCATTCCGGGCTGGAACGACGCCATCGAATCGGCCGAGCGCGCGGTGGAGATCGCCCGCGACATCGGCTACCCGGTGATGATCAAGGCGTCCGCCGGCGGCGGCGGCAAGGGCCTGCGCGTGGCCTACAACGACAAGGAGGCGCTGGAGGGCTTCACCTCGTGCCGCAACGAGGCGCGCAACAGCTTCGGCGACGACCGCATCTTCATCGAGAAGTTCGTGCAGGAGCCGCGCCACATCGAGATCCAGGTGCTGGGCGACAGCCAGGGCAACGTGATCTACCTGAACGAGCGCGAATGCTCCATCCAGCGCCGCCACCAGAAGGTGATCGAGGAGGCGCCGTCCCCTTTCATCTCCGACGCGACGCGCAAGGCCATGGGCGAGCAGGCCGTGGCCCTGGCCAAGGCGGTGAACTACCAGAGCGCCGGCACGGTGGAGTTCGTGGTCGGCAAGGACCAGGACTTCTACTTTCTGGAGATGAACACGCGCCTGCAGGTGGAGCACCCGGTGACGGAATGCATCACCGGCCTGGACCTGGTCGAGCTGATGATCCGCGTGGCGGCCGGCGAACCGCTGCCGCTCACCCAGGCCGACGTCCGGCGCGATGGCTGGGCCATCGAGTGCCGCATCAACGCCGAAGACCCGTTCCGCAACTTTCTGCCCTCCACCGGCCGCCTGGTGCGCTTTCAGCCACCGGAGGAGTCGATGTTCCAGGCCGATACCACCAAAAAGCTGGGCGTGCGGGTGGACACGGGCGTGTACGAGGGCGGCGAGATCCCCATGTACTACGACTCGATGATCGCCAAGCTCATCGTGCACGGCCAGGACCGGGAAGACGCCATCCACAAGATGCGCGCCGCGCTCAACGGGTTCGTGATCCGCGGCGTGGGCAGCAACATCCCGTTCCAGGCCGCGCTGCTGGCCCATCCGCGTTTCGTGGCGGGCGACTTCAACACCGGCTTCATCGCCGAGAACTACAGCCAGGGCTTTGCCTCGCAGGACGTGCCGCACGACGATCCGCTGTTTCTGGTGGCGCTGGCGGCGTACATGAACCGCCGCTACCGTGCGCGTGCCTCGGGCATCAGCGGGCAACTGGCCGGCCACAACGTGAAGGTGGGCGAGCAGTTCGTGGTGGTGGTGATGGGGCACGAAGGGCGCAACGAGCACCACGCGGTGTCGGTGACGGATTTCCAGGGCAGCTCGGGCTCCAGCGCCGTGTCGGTGGGCGGCAAGAGCTACCAGATCGGCAGCGCGGCCACGCTGGGCCAGATCCGCGTGCAGGGCCAGTGCAACGGCGCGGGCTTCACCGCACAGGTCGAGCGCGGCACGCCACGCAGCCCGCTGGCGCTGCGCATCTCGCACAACGGCACGCAGATCGATGCGATGGTGCTGTCCCCCCTGGGCGCTCGCCTGCACCAGCTCATGCCGTACAAGGCGCCGCCGGACCTGAGCAAGTTCCTGCTGTCGCCCATGCCCGGGCTGCTGGTCGACGTGGCGGTGCAGCCCGGCCAGGCGGTGCAGGCCGGCGAAAAGCTCGCAGTGATCGAGGCCATGAAGATGGAGAACATCCTGTTCGCCACCCAGGACGGTGTCGTGGGCAAGGTGGTGGCCGGCAAGGGTGAGTCGCTGGCGGTGGACCAGGTGATCCTGGAATTCCAGTGATCCCCGTGCGCGGTGGCGCGGGCGGGGCGGGCAAGGCCCGAACCGGCCGGCACCGCGTGGCGCATGCCTGTGGGTGGCACGCCGTGGATCAGGCCCGTTTTGGCCTGCGGCGCATATTCCACTATGGCATATCGCTATAAAAATCATAGTAAACCGTTTTTGGAGCCCGCATGGCAAATTCCATCACCGCACGTCCGTTCAAGGTCCTCGGCATCCAGCAAGTCGCCATCGGCGGCACCGACAAGGAGCGCATGAAGGCGCTGTGGGTGGACATGCTGGGCCTCGAACAGACCGGCACCTTCCGCAGCGAGCGCGAGAACGTCGACGAAGACATCCTGGCCATGGGCCGGGGCGCGCATGCGGTGGAGGTGGACCTGATGCAACCGCTGGACGTGGACAAGAAGCCGGCCGTGCACACCACGCCGCTCAACCACATCGGCCTGTGGATCGACGACCTGCCGAGCGCGGTGGAATGGCTCACGGCCCAGGGGGTGCGCTTCGCGCCCGGTGGTATCCGCCAGGGTGCGGCGGGGCACGACATCACCTTTCTACACCCCAAATCCAGCGCGGAGTTTCCGATCGCGGGTGAGGGGGTGCTCATCGAGCTGGTGCAGGCCCCCAAAGACGTGATCGCGGCGCTGGGCTGACGAATCCGCAGGCATTGCTTGCCGCCCTCCAGCGGCACTGGCGCCAACTGCACGCAACTCCGGGCATGGCTGCGCGGTGGGGCGAGGTATTTTCGGAAAGATGGCCATGATTTCGCGACAGAAAGCGACACGGGTTTTTCGGCTGTGCGATCGTGCGGGCAATGTCGCGCAACCTCGGTTAAAAAGCCCGATCGCTGGCCGGCCGTTGACTGCAGATAACGGCACTCCATCCCGCTCGGGTTTGTGAGGCCTGGATCTGGATTTGCGCCGCCGGCTCCGCCAGAATCTGCGCCTGCCACGACCGGCCAGATGCCGGACTGCCGAAAAACCAGACGAGAAAGGGCCCGCCCACCATGCCAACCACCGCTGTCCAACCCACCCCCGCCGCGGCGCAAGCCGTGCAACTGCACCGCCGCCCGCCGGTCGCCCAGGTGCCCGCCGGGCCCTGGTCCGTCGAGGCCATCCAGGCGCTGCTGGACAAACCGTTCATGGACCTGATGTTCCAGGCCCAGACCGTGCACCGCGAGCACTGGCCTGCCGGCGACATCGAATTGGCCACGCTCCTGTCGGTGAAGACCGGCGGCTGCCCCGAGAACTGCGGCTATTGCCCGCAGTCGGCCGAGTTCGACACCGGCGTGAAAGCCGAGAAGCTGATGAGCGTGCAGGAGGTGACTGCCGCGGCCCAGGCCGCCAAGGATGCCGGCGCCACCCGCTTTTGCATGGGCGCCGCCTGGCGCGCGCCCAAGGACCGGGACATCGAGAAAGTGAGCGAGCTGATCGGCGCCGTCAAAGGGCTGGGCATGCAGACCTGCGCCACGCTGGGCATGCTCGAATCGCACCAGGCGCAGGCGCTGAAGGACGCCGGGCTCGACTACTACAACCACAACCTGGACACCGCGCCCGAGTACTACACCGACGTGGTCAGCACCCGCGCCTACCAGGACCGGCTCGACACCCTGCAGCACGTGCGCGGCGCCGGCATCAGCGTGTGCTGCGGCGGCATCGTGGGCATGGGCGAGGCGCCCGTGCACCGCGCCGGCCTGCTCGCCCAGCTCGCCAATCTGAACCCTTACCCCGAGTCGGTGCCCATCAACAGCCTGGTGCGCGTGCCCGGCACCCCGCTGGCCGACAGCGAACCGGTGGACCCGTTGGACTTCGTGCGGGTGATCGCCGTGGCGCGCATCACCATGCCCAAGGCCCGCGTGCGCCTGTCGGCCGGCCGCCAGCAGATGGGCGATGCCGTGCAGGCGCTGTGCTTCATGGCGGGTGCCAATTCGATCTTCTATGGCGACAAGCTGCTGGTCACCGGCAACCCGGAGGGCGAGGCCGATGTGAAGCTGCTGGCCAAGCTCGGGCTGAAGGGCCACCGCACCACCCGCACCGAAGCGGAAGAACTGCCATTGCGGGCCTGAACGGCTCTGCCGCGGCCGGGCGGCCGCCGCTCACGCCTTCGGTGTGAACTGCAGCAGGCGCATGGCGCCCGCGATCGACACCGCCGCGCCGGCATAGCCCTCCCAGGGGGTGTTGCCGGTGCGCAGCCGCTCGTCCACATTGCGCACGGTCCACTCTGCACTGCCCGTCAGGGTTTCCAGCTCCTTCCAGGCCAGCGGCACCGAGATGGCCCAGGCCCGGCCGCGAGCGCGCCGACCAGGCGCAGACCGTGGTGGCGCTCAATCCGTTGCGCAGGTAGTCCACGAACACCTTGCCCACGCGGTTGCGGGGACCGCTCTTGGCCACGAACAGGGCCGGAATGGTGCGGGCCATGTGCTGCACGATGGCTTGCGAAAACGCCTTGACCGTATTCCAGTCGTGCCGGCGCTGGATGGGCACTACCACGTGCAGGCCCTTGCCGCCGCTGGTCTTGAGGAACGACGGCAGGCCGAGTTCGGTGAGCATCACGCGCATCAGGGTGGCCGCCTCCTGCATGCGGTCCCAGGCCAGGCCCTCGCCGGGATCGAGATCGAACGTCATGCGGTCGGGCCGGTCGATGCGGTCCTTGCGGGCATTCCAGGTGTGGAACTCCACCGTGTTCATCTGCGCAGCGGCCAGCAGGCCCTGCGGCCCTACCACCTCCAGCAGCGGCGGATGGCCGGGATAGAGCGAGGCCTTGAGCGGCTGCACGCCCTGCAGGCTGCCTTGCTCCTGGTGGCGCTGAAAGAACAGCTCGCCACCGACACCGGCCGGCGCCCGCACCAGCGAGACTGGGCGCTGGTGCAGGTGCTCCATCATCAGCGGCGCTACCAGCGCGTAATAGCGCACGAGATCGAGCTTGGTGGTGCCCGATTCCGGGTCGATGACGCGCTCAGCGTGGGTCACGCGCAGGGTGTCCGCTCGCGCGGTCGAGGGCTTGGCGCGGGTGGCAGCCTTGGCCAGCGCCTTGGCGGGAAGAGGGCGCTCGTGCACGATGTCCTTGGCGGGCTTGTCGTCCCGCAGGCCTCGGAATACGGCGTGGCGGATGCGTTCGCTGTGCGTCCAGCTGGCGAAGGCCACCTCCGCCAGCAATTGCGGCCGCACCCAATGCACCTTGGCCGCGCCCCGGGCTGCGTTGGCGAACGGGCTCTTGGAAGTCGTCAGCGCCTCCAGGCGCTCGCGCAACTGCGCCAGGCTGCGCTCGTTGAACCCGGTGCCGACATTGCCCACGTAGCGCAGGCTCCCGTCTTCGTCCTGCACGCCCAGCAGCAGCGCGCCGATGCCGTTGCGTGTGCCTCTGGGCTCGGTGTAGCCGCCGATCACGAACTCCTGGCGCTGGCCGCATTTCAGCTTGATCCAGTCCGCCGAGCGTTGCGAGACATACGGCGCGCTCCTGCGCTTGCCGATCACCCCTTCAAAGCCGAGTCGGCAGGCCGAAGCGATGAGTTGGCCCGGGGCCGCATCGAAGGCCTCGCTGAAGCGCACGGTCTGGCCCTCGCCCCCGGGAAGGATGGCGCGCAGGGCCTCGCGGCGGTCCGTGACGGGCAGCGCGCGCAGATCCGCCCCGTTCACGAAAGGCAGGTCGAACGCATAGAAAACCAGCCCTGCCGCGGTGCCGTTCTCGAACGCATTCTGCAGCGCCTGGAAGTCCGGCATGCCCTGGCGGTCCATCACCACGATTTCACCATCGATCCAGCCGCTGTCGATGGGAATCGCCTTCAGGGCCTTCACGAGGTCGGGCATCTTGTAGGCCCAGTCGTTGCCATTGCGGGTGAACAGCCGCACCTTGCCACGGTCGATGCGCGCAAGCAGCCGGTAGCCGTCGAACTTGAGTTCGAACAGCCAGTCGGCCAGATCGGGCGGCGGACCCTGGACCAGCGTGGCGAGCTGGGGTTTGAGCTCGGCTGGCAACGGGGCCTTGACCGCTTGGGCGGCTTTGGCGCCTCGGGCGGCCTTCGTTGCCCGCGCCTTGCCGGGCCGAGGCGCCTGGCCTGGCACGCCCGGGAGATCGGGCAGGGCGCTCACACTGTCGGGCATGGCTTGCACCACGTCGAACTCGGCCGCCGGGCGCTCCAGCCCGTCGTGTTCCTTGATCAGCAGCCATGCGGGCTGCCGCTCCTCCTTTGGCCCCCGAGAGCGCATTCGCACCAGCGTCCACCGCCCCTGCAGCTTGTGGCCGTGGATCTCGAACTTGAGCTTGCCGGCCCGGTAGCCCTTCACGGGGTCCTCCAGCGGCACCCAGTAGCCCTTGTCCCAGATGATGACCTTGCCCGCCCCGTACTGCCGCGCCGGGATCTGCCCTTCGAACTGGTTGTAGGCGATCGGGTGGTCCTCCACCTGCACCGCCATGCGCTTGTCGGCCGGATCGAAGCTCGGGCCCTTGGGCACGGCCCAGCTTTTCATGGTGCCCTCCAGTTCCAGGCGCAGGTCGTAGTGCAGCCGGGTGGCCCAGTGCTTGTGGATCACGTAACGCAGCGCCTCGGCGGGCGCCTCGGCCCCTCCGCGCGGCTCGGGGGTGATCGAGAAGTCGCGCTTTTGTTCATACAGCGCGAGGGCGGGAGGAGTGGTGCGGGAACGGGCCATGTTCATGAACGTAGCAGCGGCATGCTGATAGAGCGTGTTATGAACTTTGCTCCGTGAGAGCGAAGCCAAGGGTAGAGTTTGCAGATGCCCCGCAAGCCCTACCCAACAGACGTCAGCGATGAAGAATGGAGCTTCGCTGCGCCTTACCTGACCCTGATGGACCAGCACGCGCCCCAGCGCGAGCATGATCTGCGAGAAGTCTTCAACGCGCTGCGCTGGCTGGTGCGCGCGGGAGCGCCCTGGCGGATGCTGCCCAACGATCTGCCGCCCTGGGAAGCGGTTTACCAGCAGAGCCGGCGGTGGCTGGATGCGGGCTGCTTCGAGGCCATGGTCTCTGATCTGCGCTCCATCATCCGCGTGGCCCAAGGGCGCCAGGGCCAGCCCAGCGCCGTGGTGATGGACGGGCGAACGCTGCAATCGAGTTGCGAGAGTGGCCCACGTGCAGGCTATGACGGCTACAAACGCAAGCGAGGCAGCAAGGTGCACATGGCCGTGGACACGCTGGGCCATCTCCTGGCGGTACATGTCACGCCGGCCGACGAGCAAGAGCGCGCTCAGGTGCACCAGTTGTGCGAGGACGTGCAGCAGGCCACTGGCCATACGGTGCAACGGGCCTGGGCAGACCAAGGCTACACGGGTAAGGCGGCATCCAAGGCGGCGCAGGACAACGGCATCGATCTGCAGATCGTGAAGCTGCCCGAGGCGAAGAAAGGCTTTGTACTGCTGCCGCGGCGCTGGGTGGTGGAGCGAAGCTTTGGTTGGCTGGCGAGGTTCCGCAGGCTCTCCCGGGACTATGAGCGGTTGCCGCAAGTGCTCGGCGGGCTGCATTTTCTGGTGTTTGCGGCTTTGTTGCACAAATCGCGATGCTGATGCCCGTAGACTGACTGCGTGACAGAGACGAAGAACAGGCAGCGGAGCAAGTACCGCACGACGAACTGGAAGGCGTACAACGCGGCGCTGAAAGCGCGAGGCTCGTTGACGATGTGGCTAGTGTCCTGTCCCGTTAATTCGCCCGCATAGTCTGGCGAGTTTTTCGAGGATGGAGTCTGCTGTAGCTGTCCAAGTAAACGGCTGGCAGGACTGGTTGTAATTCGCGATGAATGTGTCGATCTTGTTGATCAGATCCTTCACGCTGGTGAACGAGCCACGGCGGATTGCCCGCGTGGTGATGATCGAGAAGAAGCGCTCGACCTGATTGAGCCAGCTTGAATAGGTCGGAACGAAGTGCATGTGCCAGCGAGGCCGCTCGGCCAACCAAGCGCGCACCTTTGGATGCTTGTGGCTGGCGTAGTTATCAGCTATGCAGTGCACATCCAGTTCGTCGGGCACTGCCTTGTCGATGGCGCGCAGGAAGGCAAGGAACTCTTGATGACGATGCCGGGGCCGGCACTGCGCGATCACTTGGCCATTCATCACGTTCAGGGCCGCGAACAAGGTGGTGGTGCCGTGGCGCACGTAGTCGTGCGTGACACCTTCGACATAGCCAAACCCCATTGGCAGCATCGGCTGCGTACGCTCCAAAGCTTGGCATTGGCTCTTCTCGTCCACGCACAGCACCAGCGCGTTGTCAGGTGGGTTCAGGTACAGCCCCACAACGTCGCGCAGCTTCTCGATGAACAGCGGATCGGTCGACAGCTTGAAGCTGTCGGCCCGGTGCGGCTTGAGGTTGAAGGTCTGCAGATAGCGCGCCACCGTGCTCTTGCTGATGCCCGTATCGGCGGCCAGCGTGCGGGTGCTCCAGTGGGTACCCCCATCAGCAGGCTTGGTGTGCAACGTCTTGGTAATCAACTCAGCAACACGCTCGTCATCTACCGTGCGGGGGCGACCCGGGCGCAACTCGTCGTAAAGCCCTGCAATGCGATGGCGCGCATAGCGCCCGCGCCACTTGGTGACAGTGCTACGACTGATCCCCAGAGCCTGCGCAACCGCGGTGCTGGCTTTATCTGTGCCTTCGCAAGTCAGCACGATGCGCGCCCTGAGCGACAACGCCGCTGGCAGCGAACGTGATCGCGCCATGGACGTCAGTTCCGCGCGCTCCACTTCACTAAGCGCAATTTCTGTTCGGGTCGTTGCATTGGGCATGGCGGCACCTCAAGGATGGCCCGAAACCATGCAGCTATCGTGCCTGCGAATTAACGGGACAGGACACTAGATGAGGGCATGCAGTGGTTTGGCACGCCGACCGGCAGGCGTGGACGCAGCCGAACCTTCTCGGACGCAGCAATCCAGTTCTGCCTGAGCATCAAGTGCCTGTTCGGCCAGCCCTTGCGACAGGCGCTGGGCATGGTGCAGAGCCTGCTGCGGCTGGCAAAGCTGGACTGGCCGGTACCTGACTTCAGCACTGTTTGCCGGCGCCAAAAGACCTTGCAGGTCGAACTGAGCTACCAGCGAACCAACTCGCCGCTGCAGTTGCTGGTGGACAGCACCGGCATCAAGTTCCTGGGCGAAGGAGAGTGGAAACGCAAGAAGCATGGTGCTGAATACCGGCGCGAATGGCGCAAGGTCCATCTGGGCATCGACGCGCAGACGCTGGAAATACGCGCCATCGAGGTGACCAGCAACGCCATTGGGGATGCGCCGATGTTGCCCGGGTTGCTGGCTCAGATTCCCACTGACGAATCCATCGAAAGCGTCAGTGCCGATGGCGCCTACGACACGCGCGCCTGCCTGGACGCCATTGCCGAGCGGCACGCGATGGCGGTGATCCCGCCCCGCAAGAACGCCAGCCATTGGAAGAAGTCGAGTCCGGGCTCGGCGCATCGTAATGAGGCCATTCGGGCGTGCCAGCGCCTGGGTCGCGGCATTTGGAAGAAGTGGAGCGGCTACCACCGGCGCAGCCTTGTGGAGACGAAGATGCACTGCTTCAAGCGACTGGGCGAACGGGTGATCGCGCGCACGTTCGACCGCCAGGTTGTGGAGCTGCATGTCCGCGTGGCCTTGCTCAATCGGTTCAGTCAGATCGGCCGTCCTCACACCGTGTCGGTGACTGCTGTGGCATAGGTCCGTCTGGGGTTGGGGTCATGCCGTCTGCAATTCGATTTGTGCAACAGCGCCACCCACTGGTCGCAGCGCTCGGGCGCTACGTGCTGGCGGGCTCCAAGCTCCACGCCGACGACACGCCAGTGGCGGTGCTCTCGCCCGGGCGGGGCAAGACCAAGACCGGGCGGCTCTGGGTCTACGTGCGTGACGATCGGTCATCTGCGAGTGCAGACGCGCCCGCGGCGTGGTTGCGTTACTCGCCCGACCGCAAGGGTGAACATCCTCAGGCGCACCTGAAGAACTTCAAGGGCGTGTTGCAGGCCGATGCGTATGCCGGCTTCGCCAAGCTCTATGCAAACGGCAACGTCATCGAGGCTTCGTGCTGGGCGCATGCGCGCAGACCATTCTGGGATCTGCACGAGAGCCAGGGGCGGGCGCAGGGCTCGGTTGCAGAACAGGCCCTTCGGCGCATCGGTGCGCTGTATGCGATCGAATCCGACATCCGCGGCCGCCCACCGGATGAGCGCTGCCGGGAGCGGCAGGCGCGAGCCGGGCCGTTGCTCGAGGAACTGTTCGCCTGGTTGCGAGGGATGCTCGGGCAGGTGTGTGCCAAGTCGGAACTCGCACGCGCCATCGGCTACACGCTCACACGGCTCCGGTCGTTGACGCGCTACCGTGACGACGGTCGCATCGAGATCGACAACAACGCCGCCGAGCGCGCGCTGCGCGGCGTGAGCCTGGGCCGCAAGAACTTCATGTTCATGGGCTCGGACGCTGGGGGCGAGCGCGCCGCGGCCATCTACAGCCTGGTGGAGACGGCCAAGCTGAACGGGCTCGACCCCGAGGCTTACCTGCGCGATGTGCTCGGGCGCATTGCGGACCATCCGATCAATCGCATCGACGAGTTGCTGCCGTGGAACATCGGCCGACACGCCGAAGACCAACGACAAGCAGCTTGAGCATGGCGAGCAAGGTCCAACGGATCAAGGCACCAGCGGCGATCCTGCAACTGCACATTGAATTGCGCGGCACCAAGCCCAAGGTCTGGCGCCGCGTCCTGGTGCCAGAGACGATCACCCTGGCCAAGCTGCATCTTGTGGTCCAGGCTGCCTTCGGCTGGGGCCACTCGCATCTGCACGAGTTCATCGCTGGCGACGGCGAGCGCTATGGCACGCCAGACCCGATGCACGACGAGCCTGGCTCGATCACCAGCGAAAGCACGCGACTGACCACTGCCCTGAACCGGTCGACGCTGAGCTACGTCTACGACTTCGGGGACTACTGGGACCACCGCATCAAGGTCGAGAAGAAGATCGCACCGATGCCGCAGTTCGTGCTCCCGTTCTGTGCCGGCGGTGCCTGTGCAACGCCGCCGGAGGATTGCGGAGGCGCACCGGGCTATGCGGAGTTCGTGCGGGCCATGGCGAACCCTGACGATCCCGAGCACGACAACCTGGTCGAATGGATCGGTGCCGATACCTGGGACCCGTTGGCCTTCGACAGCATCGAGATCAACGACCGGCTCGCCGCGATCAAGGTCTGAGCGACGATGTCTCGGACGAACTACATCAAGGCCCTGATCGAGGACGGCGGCGACATCACGATCGGTGCGCTGCCACCGCACGAGTGCGTCGCCACGGCCGCCGATGGCAGCAACTGCCTGGCCATGCTCGTGCGTCGCGACGGTGAGAGCCTCAACGTCCTGCTCAAACGCTTGAACAAGGCCATCGGCCTGGCTTGGTCAAACGACACGTTCGTTGACGAGGTCAACGACGGCGAGAGCGACCTGCTGTAGTTCTTCCGTCGATCCCGCGTCAAGAGGGGGGCTGAGACGGCGCTTACGGCTCAGCGCGGGTGCGCTCAATACAAGTGCCTGGGATGGCCTCGACGCGACCTGAGTAAACAGGCCGGACGGCTGCCCGGTGATTCAGCTCAAAGCTTTCGCCGCAAGTCCTGTGTGTACCTGCGAGCCGCGCGTCGCGCGCTGGCCAGCGTGGCTGCGCCCAGCAAAAACTAAAGATCAGTGGCGGAAAAACTAAGGTGTAGTGGCGTTCGGCGCTGTTGCACAAATCGAATTGCAGACGGCATGACCCCAACCCCAGACGGACCTATGCCACAGCAGTCACCGACACGGTGTGAGGACGGCCGATCTGACTGAACCGATTGAGCAAGGCCACGCGGACATGCAGCTCCACAACCTGGCGGTCGAACGTGCGCGCGATCACCCGTTCGCCCAGTCGCTTGAAGCAGTGCATCTTCGTCTCCACAAGGCTGCGCCGGTGGTAGCCGCTCCACTTCTTCCAAATGCCGCGACCCAGGCGCTGGCACGCCCGAATGGCCTCATTACGATGCGCCGAGCCCGGACTCGACTTCTTCCAATGGCTGGCGTTCTTGCGGGGCGGGATCACCGCCATCGCGTGCCGCTCGGCAATGGCGTCCAGGCAGGCGCGCGTGTCGTAGGCGCCATCGGCACTGACGCTTTCGATGGATTCGTCAGTGGGAATCTGAGCCAGCAACCCGGGCAACATCGGCGCATCCCCAATGGCGTTGCTGGTCACCTCGATGGCGCGTATTTCCAGCGTCTGCGCGTCGATGCCCAGATGGACCTTGCGCCATTCGCGCCGGTATTCAGCACCATGCTTCTTGCGTTTTCACTCTCCTTCGCCCAGGAACTTGATGCCGGTGCTGTCCACCAGCAACTGCAGCGGCGAGTTGGTTCGCTGGTAGCTCAGTTCGACCTGCAAGGTCTTTTGGCGCCGGCAAACAGTGCTGAAGTCAGGTACCGGCCAGTCCAGCTTTGCCAGCCGCAGCAGGCTCTGCACCATGCCCAGCGCCTGTCGCAAGGGCTGGCCGAACAGGCACTTGATGCTCAGGCAGAACTGGATTGCTGCGTCCGAGAAGGTTCGGCTGCGTCCACGCCTGCCGGTCGGCGTGCCAAACCACTGCATGCCCTCATCTAGCCACATCGTCAACGAGCCTCGCGCTTTCAGCGCCGCGTTGTACGCCTTCCAGTTCGTCGTGCGGTACTTGCTCCGCTGCCTGTTCTTCGTCTCTGTCACGCAGTCAGTCTACGGGCATCAGCATCGCGATTTGTGCAACAAAGCCGTGGCGTTCCGCAAAGGGCAAAGTTGGTGAACAACTTTGCGATAAAACTAGGAACAAATTTAAGATACTGAACGACTCAAAGCAGATCACGCAAGCATCGGTGTTTTGGTAGTTTTACATAATATACATCGTATCTAGTCAGGAGATATTAAAAAATGGGATCAATATCCCGACAGATCGATGAAGATAAAAGCATTTGCGACTACCTCCGCGCTGAATCGCACGGTGTGGACTGTAGGTGCATCCAGCTAGCCGTGTCAATCGTCGAACCGCTGGCTTTGTGTCAAGACGATTCTTTTCTGACTTCAAACTTACTCGGTGTGTGATGGTTGATCACTCCAACTTGAGTACCGGGTTCGGTGGCGGCACCGGCACGACCCAGCGGTCCGGTTCGGACAGCACGACGGCAGCGAGCCGCCCGACGCTGGCGCCGCCGCGGCCCACGACCTGGTAGCGCAGGATGTTCACGCGGCCCTTGCCCTGGCCCGACGTCATGCGGTGCCAGCCGGCCTTGATGAGCTCCCGTTGCACCTGCAGGCCCATGGCATCCGCTTGATCGGCGGGCCCGGTTTCACGGGCATAGAGCTTGAAGATCAACGGCGACACGAGCGCCATGCCTTCCTCCACGAAATGCACGGCGGCGCCGGTTTCGTTGTGCTTGATCTCCCGGCTGGCCAAGCCGTTTTGAAGCCAGCGCATGAAGGCGATGGCGACCTCGCTGGGCTCGACCTTGCGGGCGGCCGCTTCGTGGGGCAGCTCGGGCAGGTGCGGCGCCAAGACCACGGGCATGGGCTGAGTGCGCGCCGAAGTCTCAGGGGCCGAGCCGAACAGCGGACGCACGAAGCTGGCCTCGGGCCGCTGCGGGGGCGTGGCCGTCGATGGCGCCGTGTCACGCGGGGACGCCAGCGTCGGTGCCGCTGCGGGCACCTTCGACGTTGATGCATCCTTGGATTTGGGCGCGGGCTGTTCCGGTGCAGGCGCTGCAGGTGCTTGCTTGCCGTTCGGCGTTGGCGCATTCTTGGGCGCCGCCGGCGGTGGCCTGGATGGTGCTGCCGGCACGCCGGGCCGCACCGGCGCGGGCGCGGCGGTGCGCACGTCGTCGTCCTCGTCCAGCCATCCATCATCGACGTCGAAGCCATCGTCCTTGCCCCCGATGCGGATCACATCGTTCAAGGGCGGGAACGTGGGCTCTGGGCGTTGGGTTGCATTCGCCTGTGCAGGCGGTTTGGTTGCTACGGCAGCAGCTGGTGCTGGCGCAGTTGCCTGTGTGGCCGCTGCAGGATCTGCCGCAATCTCCTGCGCATTGCCGTTCGATGCAGGCTTGGGCTTTGGCCGGTTGAACGCCGGGGCCTTGAGCTGGTTCTCGTTGGGCTTTTGAGAAGTTGCCGCAGCCTTGGGCTTGTTGGGCTTTGATCCAGCTTCCGGCGTGTGGGATGCCGCAGGTTGGGGCGCTGGCGCGAGAGCTGCCGCATCCTTGTCGGGTTGCCTCGATGCACGCGCTGCATCAGCGCTTTCGGTGCCCTGCTGCACCGACACCTGCCCTGCCCCATCCTCCTGGTCGTCCTCTCCTGCTGCTTCATCCTTGCGCTTGTCCCGCACCACGATGCGGCCGGCCATCGGCTGGGGGTACTGGCTCGGATCGTCATAGAGCTTGGCCAGTGGAAACCTCAGCATGGTCAGCGAGTGGCTGTAACCTGCCGCAGCCATGTCCTGCGGCGTTGCGGCAGCTTCCTGTGGGCCTACTGCATTGCCTGCTTCATCCTGGGCCTGACCCTTCACCGTCACGTACCAGATCGCCTGGCCGCTGTGCGGATTCACCTCGATGCAGCCGTACTCCTGCCAGGTGTCGAACAGCCGGTCGTTCTTGGCCTCGCCCGGTACGGCTTCCTCGGGGGCATGGTCCTTGATCCAGGTGCGCACGCCATCGGCAAGGCGCTTGGCCACGAACCACATCGAGCCGTCATGCACCCAGCCCGCCGCGCCGGAACGGTTCAGCGGCAGCGCGGTGCCCGCGCGCAGCATGGCCTTCACCGCATTCATCAGCAGGTCGATGAGCGGGATCGCATTGCTGGTGGTGAACCGCGCCCGGCTGCCGTGCAGCAAAGCCCGCTGGGTCGATGCCTGATCGGCGCGGCCAACGATGCTCGCTACCAGCCCATCCTTCGTGCCCGAGAGGAAGCGGGTCAGCGCCTCCAGCGTCTGCGGCCGGCGAGCAAGAAACGTCACCGCCGTGGCCGGCGCGATCAGGCCCAGCAGCGTGACCGCCAGGCGCGAATGCGCGCCATAGTCCCTCGCGGATTTGGGGGCGAACTCCACGAGGTACTCTGCCGCCCTGCCCGGCTCGATCCGCGTCATCGGTCCCCCGATCGGATTCCACCGGGTGCGCTCCGTCGCCCCAGGCGTGCGCCACGTGACGCGCAGATCCGTCATCGGCTTGGCAATGTCGTGCAGCAGCGCGGAGAAGAACACCACGTAGGTCCACTCGTCGCGCTCCGCGTCGATCTGCTCGATGGGCGCGCCCTCGGGCAGGAAGTGCCCGTTGCGCCAGGTCATGGCAGCCAGGAGCATTTCCAGGGTGTGGGCCAGCAGCCCGCCCACATGCGCGTGGTGATGGGCCTCGGACGCCGGCATCAGCTGCACCATCTCTGCGTAGCGGTGGATCGCGGGCAGCAGATCGCGCTGCCACACGCTTTGCGCCAGGCGCGACTGGCGCCACATGTCCTGCATGGCCTTGTCCGCGTTCACGCACACCAGCAGCTCATCGGCGGGCAACAGGCGCAGCCACCCTTGCTCGGAGCCCTCAACGGCGATGCGCCGTGGCGCGGTAGGCGCGGCCACGGCAAGCGCCGCAGCGGGAAGGGGTGCACGAGCGGGCACGCCCAGCATTCGGCCTGCATCGCCCCAGCGGCTGCGAAGCCATTCGAGCGATCGCTTCATGCGGGTGCCAGCAGGTAGCGGGACAGTTGCTCCAGCCATGGCCTGGATGCCGGGCGGCTGTCATCGACGCACAGCCAGTCCTCGTCTCCATGCGGCATCTCGATGAAGTCCAGCCAGCACTGCTCCAGCGGACTCCACAAGCACGCGGATGCCTCGGGCCGATGCTCGTTGCCCCACCAGGCGCGCACGCGCACCAGGTCCAGGGTCAGCAGATCCTGCACGATGGCAAGCCGGCGGGCGTGGGCCACCCGAACATCCAAACTTGCGGCAGCTTCACCGGGGATGCGGCAGACATGCCGGAGCAACACGTCGCGAACGCAGATGTTGGGTGCTTGCCAGTCCTCCAGGTGGCGCTCCAGCCCGTCGTAGCGGCCCAGCCATTGCAGCAGCCTGGAAGTCCAGCCGGCCAGGCCCAGCGAGGACAGATGCTGCACGATCGAGTAGACCGCGTGGGCGTGATCGAGCGCATCGCGGCCGGAGTGCGGCCATCCCGCGTTGGGGGCGGGGTTGCTGTGCTGCGCCCTCAGTCGCGGTTGCCGCGCAGGAGTGGGCGGCGAGAATTCAGGGTCCAGTGCTTCTTCCATGATGGCGCAGCACTGTATTGACGGCGGGCCAGGCAGGCCAGCGAGAACCCTGCGCGACATGGCGGAGGGTTTACGCTTGCCGACCCAGCTCCGTTCTGCTATGCGATTAAAACCAAGAAAGGGAATCAATGCCGACCATGAAACAGTCGCCTGACATAAAGCAGCAGTTCGCTCAAACACTGCGACAGGCGATGGAAAACGCTGGCTATGCGCCCAAGCCCGCTGTGCTGCAGCGCGAGTTCAACAGCCGACACCCGGCCGACAAGCCGATCACGCTGCATGGCGTGCGCCGCTGGCTGATGGGAGAGACCATTCCCAGCTATCCCAAGCTGCAGGTGCTGTCCGATTGGTTGGGGGTGCCGGTGCACGAACTCATGCATGGGGCCAAAAGCCCTTCGATCCAACCATCCAAACCGCCACGCCCCATGGCAACTGACGATCGCATCGCGGTCGAGGCATTTCTCAATCTGCCAGCTGCTCCGCGACGCATTGCACGGGATGTGATACTCGCCATCGCCCGTGCGAACGAGGTCGGCAGAACCTCGTGATCGACCGGGTTCTACAAACTACAAAAGGGAGTTTTCTATGAGATTGAATCGTCTGGACTTGGCCGGCTTGTTGGGTGGTGCGATGCGTCCTGGGGCGGACATTGGTCCCGCCGACACGCAGTTGGAGGGCAGTTACCGGCGTGGCTATCAGCAAGCCATCGCCGAGGTGGCCGCGCAGATGCGCGCCGACCAGGACGTAACCCCGGAACTACTGGATGCCTGGGTGGAAGGCGTGCGCATGCAGTGGCGGCATGTCAGTCCCCTGCATCGCAAGATTCTTGCGCCGGCACTGATCGAGACCTGAAATCGGGACACCGCCGAAAGGCGGGGCGCTGTTGCACAAATCGAATTGCAGACGGCATGACCCCAACCCCAGACGGACCTATGCCACAGCAGTCACCGACACGGTGTGAGGACGGCCGATCTGACTGAACCGATTGAGCAAGGCCACGCGGACATGCAGCTCCACAACCTGGCGGTCGAACGTGCGCGCGATCACCCGTTCGCCCAGTCGCTTGAAGCAGTGCATCTTCGTCTCCACAAGGCTGCGCCGGTGGTAGCCGCTCCACTTCTTCCAAATGCCGCGACCCAGGCGCTGGCACGCCCGAATGGCCTCATTACGATGCGCCGAGCCCGGACTCGACTTCTTCCAATGGCTGGCGTTCTTGCGGGGCGGGATCACCGCCATCGCGTGCCGCTCGGCAATGGCGTCCAGGCAGGCGCGCGTGTCGTAGGCGCCATCGGCACTGACGCTTTCGATGGATTCGTCAGTGGGAATCTGAGCCAGCAACCCGGGCAACATCGGCGCATCCCCAATGGCGTTGCTGGTCACCTCGATGGCGCGTATTTCCAGCGTCTGCGCGTCGATGCCCAGATGGACCTTGCGCCATTCGCGCCGGTATTCAGCACCATGCTTCTTGCGTTTCCACTCTCCTTCGCCCAGGAACTTGATGCCGGTGCTGTCCACCAGCAACTGCAGCGGCGAGTTGGTTCGCTGGTAGCTCAGTTCGACCTGCAAGGTCTTTTGGCGCCGGCAAACAGTGCTGAAGTCAGGTACCGGCCAGTCCAGCTTTGCCAGCCGCAGCAGGCTCTGCACCATGCCCAGCGCCTGTCGCAAGGGCTGGCCGAACAGGCACTTGATGCTCAGGCAGAACTGGATTGCTGCGTCCGAGAAGGTTCGGCTGCGTCCACGCCTGCCGGTCGGCGTGCCAAACCACTGCATGCCCTCATCTAGTGTCCTGTCCCGTTAATTCGCCCGCATAGTCTGGCGAGTTTTTCGAGGATGGAGTCTGCTGTAGCTGTCCAAGTAAACGGCTGGCAGGACTGGTTGTAATTCGCGATGAATGTGTCGATCTTGTTGATCAGATCCTTCACGCTGGTGAACGAGCCACGGCGGATTGCCCGCGTGGTGATGATCGAGAAGAAGCGCTCGACCTGATTGAGCCAGCTTGAATAGGTCGGAACGAAGTGCATGTGCCAGCGAGGCCGCTCGGCCAACCAAGCGCGCACCTTTGGATGCTTGTGGCTGGCGTAGTTATCAGCTATGCAGTGCACATCCAGTTCGTCGGGCACTGCCTTGTCGATGGCGCGCAGGAAGGCAAGGAACTCTTGATGACGATGCCGGGGCCGGCACTGCGCGATCACTTGGCCATTCATCACGTTCAGGGCCGCGAACAAGGTGGTGGTGCCGTGGCGCACGTAGTCGTGCGTGACACCTTCGACATAGCCAAACCCCATTGGCAGCATCGGCTGCGTACGCTCCAAAGCTTGGCATTGGCTCTTCTCGTCCACGCACAGCACCAGCGCGTTGTCAGGTGGGTTCAGGTACAGCCCCACAACGTCGCGCAGCTTCTCGATGAACAGCGGATCGGTCGACAGCTTGAAGCTGTCGGCCCGGTGCGGCTTGAGGTTGAAGGTCTGCAGATAGCGCGCCACCGTGCTCTTGCTGATGCCCGTATCGGCGGCCAGCGTGCGGGTGCTCCAGTGGGTACCCCCATCAGCAGGCTTGGTGTGCAACGTCTTGGTAATCAACTCAGCAACACGCTCGTCATCTACCGTGCGGGGGCGACCCGGGCGCAACTCGTCGTAAAGCCCTGCAATGCGATGGCGCGCATAGCGCCCGCGCCACTTGGTGACAGTGCTACGACTGATCCCCAGAGCCTGCGCAACCGCGGTGCTGGCTTTATCTGTGCCTTCGCAAGTCAGCACGATGCGCGCCCTGAGCGACAACGCCGCTGGCAGCGAACGTGATCGCGCCATGGACGTCAGTTCCGCGCGCTCCACTTCACTAAGCGCAATTTCTGTTCGGGTCGTTGCATTGGGCATGGCGGCACCTCAAGGATGGCCCGAAACCATGCAGCTATCGTGCCTGCGAATTAACGGGACAGGACACTAGCCACATCGTCAACGAGCCTCGCGCTTTCAGCGCCGCGTTGTACGCCTTCCAGTTCGTCGTGCGGTACTTGCTCCGCTGCCTGTTCTTCGTCTCTGTCACGCAGTCAGTCTACGGGCATCAGCATCGCGATTTGTGCAACAAAGCCTGCCTTCACTCATCTGGTCAGACTACCAGCGAGCTGCATCGCTTTGTGCAACAAAGCCAATCCAATGTCAACCGCATAACCACACAGTCCAAACCATTACCCATATCGGCCCCTTGCCGACCTTTCGTCAGGAATCGGTTTTTGCCTGCCATGCTTTATGGTGAAAATAATTCCAGAGTACCGGACGCGTTTCGCACACGGTGGCTGCCCGAACTCAAAACTGTGCCCGCCATGCGAACGCTGACACCACCCTTTTGTTGGCCGAAATAAGCACATAGCCAATGCGTTGTTCGGACGCCGGGCACGCGGTGCAAGAATGGCCCGCACCGCGTTGCGCAGGCCTTGCCTGCGCTTCACGCACTCTGTTCCCGTCACCCCAGAAAGAGACAACCCATGCGGATCGAAACCCTCGCCGTCCATGCCGGACAGTCGCCCGACCCCACCACCAAGGCGGTGGCCGTGCCCATCTACCAGACGGTGGCCTATGCCTTCGACAGCGCCCAGCACGGCGCCGACCTGTTCGACCTCAAGGTGCAGGGCAACATCTACACGCGCATCATGAATCCGACCAACGACGTGCTGGAAAAGCGCGTCGCGGCGCTGGAGGGTGGCATCGCCGCGCTGGCCGTGGCCTCGGGCATGGCAGCCATCACCTACGCGATCCAGACCATCGCCGAAGCCGGCGACAACATCGTCTCGGCCAGCACGCTCTACGGTGGCACCTACAACCTCTTCGCCCACACGCTGCCGCAGCAGGGCATCACCACGCGGTTCGCCGATCCACGCGATCCGGCCAGCTTCGCGCAGCACATCGACGCGCGCACCAAAGCCATCTTCATCGAATCCATCGGCAACCCGCTGGGCAACGTGACCGACATCGCGGCCCTGGCCCGGGTGGCGCACGACCATGGCGTGCCGCTCATCGTGGACAACACGGTGCCCAGCCCCTACCTGCTGCGCCCCATCGAACATGGCGCCGACATCGTGGTGCACTCGCTCACCAAGTACCTGGGCGGCCACGGCAACAGCGTGGGCGGCGCCATCGTGGACAGCGGCAAGTTCCCCTGGGCGAAGCACAAGGCGCGCTTTCCGCGCCTGAACGAGCCCGACGTGAGCTACCACGGCGTGGTCTATACCGAGGCACTAGGCGAAGCGGCCTTCATCGGTCGCGCGCGCGTGGTGCCGCTGCGCAACACCGGCGCGGCCCTGGCCCCGCAGAACGCGTTCCTGATCCTGCAGGGGATCGAGACGCTCGCGCTGCGCATGAACCGCATCTGCGAGAACACGCTGGCCATCGCGCGTGCGCTGCAAGGCCATTCCAAGGTGGAGTGGGTGCGCTACGCCGGCCTGCCGGACCACCCGGACCACGCGCTGGTGCAGCGCCAGCTGGGCGGGCGGGCGTCGGGGATCCTGTCGTTCAGCCTGCGTTCGGAAGAAGGCACGGACCCGCGTGCGGCCGGCGCGCGCTTCCTGGATGCGCTGCAGCTCTTCACGCGCCTGGTGAACATCGGCGACGCCCGCTCGCTGGCCACCCACCCCGCATCGACCACGCACCGCCAGCTCGATGCCGGCGAGCTGGCCAAGGCCGGGGTCACGGAAGGCATGGTGCGGCTGTCCGTGGGCATCGAGCACATCGAGGACTTGCAGGCCGACCTGGCGCAGGCGTTGCAGGCGGTGTGACCGCCGCGTGGCCGGGGCGGCGGACTGCTGCCGCCCCCATGCGATCCATGCTCCTTTTGGCCTCCAGCGGAATCAGTACTAGGGCATATCGCTATTAATTCAATAGCAAATCAATCCCATCACAGATCCCGCGCCAGCCGTAGCCCCGAGAACTGCCAGCGCGCGATGGCGGGAAAGAAGTTGCGGTACGTCGCCCGCACGTGCCCGACCGGCGTCGCGCACGAGCCGCCGCGCAACACGTATTGGTTGACCATGAACTTGCCGTTGTACTCGCCCACCGCGCCCTCGGCCACGCGGAAACCGGGGTAGGCAGCGTAGCTGGACTGCGTCCACTCCCACACGTCGCCGAACATTTGCACCAGGCCCCGCCCGGCATCGGAGGCCGGCCGCGGGTGCAACGTGCCGCTGTCGGCAAAGTGGCCGCTGGCAGCGTTCGCCCCCTGCACGCCCTGGGAGGTGGCCGCCACCTCCCATTCGGCCTCGGTGGGCAGGCGCGCGCCGGCCCACCGTGCATAAGCGTCTGCCTCGTAATACGACAGGTGCACCGCGGGTGCGTGGGGTTGGAGCGGGCGCGGCCCGGCCAGGGTGAACTCGTACCAGGCTGCGCCCTGGCGTTGCCAGTAGATGGGGTGCGACAACTGCTGCGCGCGCACCCAGTCCCAGCCCTCGGCCAGCCAGTGGGCGGATTCCTGGTAGCCGCCGTCTTCGACGAACGCCAGGTACTCGGCGGTGGTCACCGGCCGGTTGGCCAGCTCGAACGGCTGCAGGTACACGCGGTGGCGCGGCCCCTCGTTGTCGAAGGCGAAGCCACCCCGGTCACCGCCCGGATGGCCGATCTCGCACACGCCGCCGGCAAAGGGCTGCCAGGCCAGCGGGACGCCGCCGGCCGGTGAGAGCTGGGCCTGCTGCTGCGACTGCGCCTGCCCCGGCAAGCGGTAGGCCGGCCACAGCGGGCTGCACGACAGCAGGTGCTTGACGTCGGTGAGGATCAGTTCCTGGTGCTGCTGCTCGTGCTGCAGGCCCAGCTCGACCAGGGCCGCCAGCGCGGCGTCGTCCGGCCGCTCGGCCATCAGGCGCGACATGCGGCTGTCCACGTCGGCCCGGTAGGCCAGCACCTGCGGCAGTGCGGGCCGGGTGAGCAAGCCGCGCTGCGGCCGCGGGTGCTTGTCGCCCACGCCGTTGTAGTAGGAATTGAAGATCACCCGGAAGGCGGGGTGGAACGGCGCGAAGCCGGGCTCGTTCGGCTCCAGGATGAAGGTCTCGAAGAACCAGGTGGTGTGCGCCAGGTGCCATTTCACCGGGCTGGCGTCGGGCATGGATTGCGCGCAGCAATCCTCGTCGGACAGCGGCAGCGCCAGGGCCATGGAGGCACGGCGCACCTCGGCGTAGCGGGCGCTGAGCGTGCAAGGCGCCACGGCATGGGGGGAGCGGGTGGCGAAGTTCATGGCTGGGCATGCACCACGGCGAACCAGCCCCGCTCGTCCGTCCAGGCCTGCGCGCGCGAAAAACCCGCGCGCGCCAGCAGCGCCTGGAAGGCCGTGAGGCTGTATTTGTAGCTGTTCTCGGTGTGGATGCGCTCGCCCGCGGCAAAGTCGCGCCCTCCGCCGGGCCAGCGCACCTGCGCACCCTCGCGGGCTTCCAGGTGCATTTCGATGCGCGACTGCTCCCCGTTGAAGAAGGCCCGGTGCTCCCACGCCTCGGGCGTGAAATCGCTGCCGATGAGCCGGTTCACATGGGCCAGCACATTGCGGTTGAACGCGGCCGTGACGCCGGCGGCATCGTCGTAGGCGGCCTGCAGCACGTCCACGTCCTTGGGCAGGTCGATGCCGATCAGCAGCGCGCCGTCGGCATCCACCAGCGCACGCATGCGCGACAGCAGCTCCAGCGCCTGGGGCGGGTCGAAATTGCCGATCGAAGAGCCGGGGTAGAACACCACGCGGCGTGCGCGCGGAATGTCCGGCGGCAAATGGACGGGGCGGGTCAGATCGCCCGCCACCGCATGGGCCTGCAGTGCGGGCAGATCGCTGCACAGGCGGGCCACGCCCTCGCGCAGGAAGTCCGCCGAGATGTCCACGCCCACGAACCGCTCGGGCTGCAGCAGGCGGCACAGCGTGCGCGCCTTCTCACAGTTGCCGGCGCCCAGTTCGATGACGGTGCCGCCCTGCCCCACGGCACGGGCGATGTCGTCACCGTGCGCCCGCATCAGCGCGTGCTCGGTGCGGGTAGGGTAGTACTCTGGCAGTCGGGTGATTTCCTCGAACAGCTGGGAGCCCCGCTGGTCGTAGAAATACTTGGGGGAAATGCACGCGGGACGGCGGGCCAACCCCTGGAGGATGTCGTGGTGCGGTGTGTTCTGCATGTCGCTCGGGGGATGGGTCTGTCGGATCGCGGCGCACCGGGGGCGGCGCGGCTGCAACGCATGGCCCTCTCCGATCGCTCTTCGGCAACCTGAAACGGCCATGTAACAGAGCATTACAGACACCCCGCCACCCGGATGTAGGACACGTCCGCAAATCCATCAGCGCCATGTGGCCGAACATTGGCTGCGCCTTCCAAGACACGCATCACCATCGTCCCCGCCACCGCACAGTTTTTTCGAAGGCCCCGTGGCGCACCGGCGCGGCTGGGCCACACTCCGCCGATCGACACCAACGGCCGGCTACCACGGCCTGCTTCGCTGCCATGGATTCCCTGACCCAGATCGCCCTTGGTTCCGCCGTTTCGCTCGCCGTGATGGGCCGGCGCACCGCCCCCTGGAAAGCCGCGCTGTGGGGTGCGGTGGCGGGCACGCTGCCCGACCTGGACGCCTTCATCGACCACGGCAATGCCATTGCCAACATGGTCGAGCACCAGGCGGAAAGCCATGCCCTGCTGTACCTCAGCCTGTTTTCGCTGCCCCTGGGCGCACTGGTGGCGCGCCTGCATGGCGAGCAGGCCGGCTGGCGAAGGTGGTGGCTGGCGATGTGGCTCGCGCTCGTCACCCACCCGTTGCTGGATGGCATGACGGTGTACGGCACCCAGTTGTGGAAGCCGTTCACCAGCCACCCGTACGGGGTGGGCAGCATCTTCATCATCGACCCGCTGTACACCGTGCCGCTCATCGTCGGCGTGGTCGCCGCGCTGGCGAGCGGCCCGCCGGTCGGTGCCCGCTGGAACCGATGGGGCCTGGCGCTCAGCACGCTCTACCTGGCGTGGAGCGTGGGCGTGCAGCAGCACGTCACCGGCGTGGCGATGGCATCCTTGCGCACGCAGGGCCTGCCGGTGCAGACGGTGCTGGTAACGCCCACCCCGTTCAACACCCTGCTGTGGCGGGTGGTGGCGGTCACGCCCACCCAATATGCCGAAGGCTTCTACGCCCTGGCCGACGGCAACAGGCCCATGCAATGGACGGTGCACGAGCGCGGAGCCCCGCTGATCCAGCGCTACGGAACCGTGCCGGACGTGCAGCGGGTGGCGCGCTTCAGCCACGGCTTTTATCGCATGCGTTCGCGGGACGGCCGCGTCTTCGTGACCGATCTGCGCATGGGGCAGGAGCCCGACTACAGCTTCCAGTTCGATCTCGGCACGCCCGCGCAACTGGACGCCGGCCAGCCCGAGGTGGCGCTGCGCGGACAGCGCCCGGACATCGGCACGGCCCTCGCCGCGCTGTGGCGGCGCATGTGGGGGCATGCGGGCGGCTCGGGACCGTTCGGTGCCGACACGGCCCCATGAAAAAAGCCGGCGCCATGCGCCGGCTTTCCCCACCAGGCTGTCAATGGCCGCACCCGCGGCCCGCGGTCAGAACCGCCAGCCCAGGCCCACGCCGGCCAGCACGGGATCGATCTTGAAGGTGCCCAGCTTGGCACCGGCTGCGAACACGTCGGTCTGGATGTAGACCTTCTTCACGTCGAAGTTCAGCACCAGGTTCTTGGTGAGGGGAATGTCCACGCCGACCTGCAGGGAGCCGCCCCAGCTGCTCTTGTCGATGCTCACGCCGGCGGGCAGGCGCACGCTGGCAAACCGCGTGTAGTTCACGCCCGCGCCCACGTAGGGACGAAAGCCGGCGGTGTCGAAGTGGTACTGCAGCATCAGCGAAGGCGGCAGGTGCTTGAGCGTGCCGATCTGCGCGTTCAGGGCGCTGGAGGACAGCCGCTGCTTCTGGGGCACGGTCAGCACCAGCTCGGCGGCGATGTTGCGGTTGAAGAAATAGGAGATGTCGACTTCAGGCAGCGTCTTGTCGTTGATCGACAGGCCCAGGCCGGTGCTGTCCTTGTTGGAGGAATCCAGGTTCACGGCACGCGCACGAACGAGCCAGGGGCCTTCCGCCGTTTGCGCGAAGGCGGCGCCGGAGGTCAATGCGCACAGCACGGCCAGGGCCAGCAGGTTTTTTTTCATACGGAAACTCGATGCGTTGAACGGGGACGACCCCCGTGCATGCATTGGGCCGGCAAACGGCCCGGGCGGCCTTGCCATGGATCAAACCGCCGGCAGGTTGTGCCGCGGGCCGCGAGGGTCTGAAAGCGCCCTCTTCTCCCCGCTCTCAGTGCGCGCCCTTGCCCCGCAGGCGCTGCACCAGCGTGACCACCGCCAGCACGGCGGCACCGGCCACGATGCCCACCACCGCATTGAGCAGGTTGGGCACCAGCACGCGCCACAGGCCGCCCGCCGGCCACTGGGCCGCCGATGCGGCCAGGCCCTCGACCGCGTGGTGGATGGCGGGCACGCCATGCACCAGAATGCCGCCGCCCACGAGGAACATGGCGGCCGTGCCGGCGACCGAGAGCACCTTCATCAACCAGGGCGCGGCGGCCACGATGCCGCGGCCCAGCGCCTGCGCAGCGCGCCCCGTCTTGCGGGTGAGCCACAGGCCCAGGTCGTCCAGCTTGACGATGCCGGCCACCAGGCCGTACACGCCCACCGTCATGATGAGCGCGATGCCGGCCAGCACGGCCACCTGCTGCCCGAACGGGGCGCTGGCGACTGTGCCCAGCGTGATGGCGATGATCTCGGCGGACAGGATGAAGTCGGTGCGCACCGCGCCCTTGACCTTGTCCTTCTCGAAGGCGGCGATGTCCACCGCCGGGTTGGCGTTGGCCAGGGCATGCGCCTCACGGCCCGCCTCTTCCTTGGGGGCATTGCCGTGGGGCAGGAACCGGTGCGCCAGCTTCTCCGCGCCCTCGAAGCACAGGAACGCGCCGCCCACCATGAGCAGCGGCGTCACCGCCCAGGGAATGAAGGCGCTGATCAGCAGCGCGGCCGGCACCAGGATGGCCTTGTTGACGAGCGAGCCCTTGGCCACCGCCCAGACCACGGGAATCTCGCGATCGGCGCGCACGCCCGTGACCTGCTGGGCATTGAGCGCCAGATCGTCGCCCAGCACGCCGGCGGTTTTCTGCGCCGCCACCTTGGTCATGACGGACACGTCATCGGCCATGGCGGCACTCTTCTTGGCAGCGACCTTGGTCATCAGGGCCACGTCGTCCAGAACGGTGGCGATATCGTCGAGCAGCGTCAAAAGGCTGGCACCGGCCATGGGAATCCTTAAAAAATCGAGGGAGGGAGCGGGTCCGTGGGCCACGGCGCGAGAGGCGGCAAGGCCACGGGAGCGCCGCGCGGGCCGGGCATGCCGGCCGAAAAACCAGGCGCCCATCGCCCAGGCGGCGCCCACTATAGCAACGCCCTGCGATGGGTCCGTGTCGGTGCAAGGCGCATACTGGCGGCCTTCCCACCGATATCGGGGTCCTGCACGCGGGCTCTCGCTCCCGCAGCATGCCAGGCTACCTGACCAAGCAAGAAAACATCGCCATCGCCGGCGTCGACGACCTCGTCATCCGCTCCCTGCTGGACCGCCAGCAGTTCTCCGACCCCCTCGGCGACGCCGAAACCCTGGGCATCTCCTCGGCCGCCTGGCCCCTCTTCGGCCTGCTGTGGCCCTCGGGCGCGCAACTGGCCGCGCGCATGGCGGCCCGGCCCGTGCAGGCGGGCGAGCGCATCCTGGAGCTGGGCTGCGGCCTGGCGCTGGCCAGCCTGGTGTGCCACCGGCAAGGCGCCGACGTGACCGCGAGCGACTGCCACCCGCTGGCCGGTACCTTCCTGCGCGAGAACCTGCGCCTGAACGGCATGGGCACCATGAAGTACCGCCAGGGCCAATGGGGCAGCGGCGAAGCGCTGGGCCCGCCGCAGCAGGACGAGAGTCCGCTCGCGCAGGCGCACGGCGGCCCGGTGCACGGGCTGTTCGACCTCATCATGGGCAGCGACCTGCTGTACGAACGCGACGCCCGCGCCAGCCTCGCGCATTTCATCGACCTGCACGCGGGCCCCGCGGCCCAGGTCTGGATCGTGGACCCGGACCGGGGCAACCGCGCCGCCTTCAGCAAGCAGATGGCCGCGCAGGGCTTCGGCCTGCGCGAAGAGCGGCTGGACCGCGCTGCGCTGGACGATGCGCCCGCCTACAAAGGCCGGCTGCTGGTGTACCGCCGCACCTGAACGCCGAAGACGGCCCGAGCGTTCCGGCCGCCGGATCGCGCCGGGCACGCTCCCGGCTCTTCGGCTTTCTCAGCCCACCCAGCGGCGGGCGTTACGCCAGATGCGCATCCACGGGCTCAGCGCGCTGCGGTCGCCGCTGGTCCAGCTCATCTGCACGTTGCGGAACACGCGTTCGGCGTGCGGCATCATGGCCGTGAAGCGCCCATCGGCGGTGGTCACCGCCGTGAGACCGCCTGCGCTGCCGTTGGGGTTGAACGGGTATTGCTCGGTGGCCGCGCCGTGGTGGTCCACATACCGCATGGCGGCGATGGCCTGGGCCGGGTCGCCGCGGTACTTGAAGTTGGCGTAGCCCTCGCCGTGCGCCACGGCGATCGGCAGGCGGCTGCCCGCCATGCCGGCGAAGAACAGGCTGGGCGATTCCAGCACCTCCACCAGCGACAGCCGCGCCTCGAAGCGCTCGCTCTGGTTGGTGGTGAAGCGCGGCCAGGCCTCGGCGCCGGGAATGATGTCGGCCAGCTCGGCGAACATCTGGCAGCCGTTGCACACGCCCAGGCCGAAAGTGTCCTTGCGGCCGAAGAAGCCCTGGAACTGCTCCGACAGCACCGGGTTGAACGTGATCGAACGCGCCCAGCCGATGCCCGCGCCCAGAGTGTCGCCGTAGCTGAAACCACCGCAGGCCACCACGCCGGCGAAGTCCGACAGCTGCGCGCGGCCGGTCTGCAGGTCGGTCATGTGCACGTCGTAGGCCTCGAAGCCCGCCTCGGTGAAGGCGTAGGCCATCTCGATGTGCGAGTTGACCCCTTGCTCGCGCAGAATGGCGACCTTTGGCCGCGCGAGGTTCAGGAAGGGCGCGGCCACGCCCTCGGCCGGATCGAACGTGAGCGCCACGTGCAGGCCCGGGTCGTTCGGCACGCCTGCGGCGGCATGCTCGGCATCGGCCGTGGCCGGGTTGTCGCGCTGCTGCGTGATCTTCCAGCTCACCGCGTCCCACACCTGGTGCAGGTCGGACAGGGTGGCGCTGAACACGCTCTTGGCATCGCGCCACACCTGCAGCTCGCCCTTGCCGACATCCATGGTGGACGACGCGGGCCGCGTCTTGCCGATGAAGTGGCTGGACCGGGACAGGCCGTGCTCGCGCAGGGTCTGCATGACCTCGTTGCGCTCGGCGGTGCGCACCTGCAGCACCACGCCCAGTTCCTCGTTGAACAGCGCCTTGAGCGTCAGCTCCTCGCGGCGCGCGCTCACCTGGGAGGCCCAGTTCTTGGCGTCGCCTGTTTCCATACGGCTGTCGCTGATGCCGTCGCCCTCGGTCACGAGCAGATCGACGTTCAGCGCCACGCCCACATGGCCGGCGAAAGCCATCTCGGCCACCGCGGCCAGCAGGCCCCCGTCGCTGCGGTCGTGGTAAGCCAGGATCTGGCCCTTGGCGCGCAGCGCGTTCACGGCATCGACCAGGCGCACCAAGTCCTGCGCGTCGTCCAGGTCGGGCGCCACATCGCCGCTCTGGCTCAGCACCTGGCCCAGGATGCTGCCGCCCATGCGGGCCTTGCCATGGCCCAGGTCGATCAGCACCAGCGTGGTGTCGTCCTCCGCCGCGTCCAGCTGCGGCGTGAGCGTGCCGCGCACGTCGGCCAGCGTGGCGAAGGCGCTGACGATCAGGCTCACGGGGGAAGTGACCTTCTTCGCACCGCTTTCATCCTTCCACTGGGTGCGCATGGACAGCGAATCCTTGCCCACCGGGATCGAAATGCCCAGCGCCGGGCACAGCTCCATGCCCACGGCCTTCACGGTGGCGTACAGCGCGGCATCCTCGCCGGGCTCGCCGCAGGCGGCCATCCAGTTGGCGGAGAGCTTCACGCGCGGCAGTTCGATGGGCGCGGCCAGCAGATTGGTGATGGCCTCGGCCACGGCCATGCGGCCCGAGGCGGGCGCGTCGATGGCGGCCAGCGGCGTGCGCTCGCCCATGCTCATGGCCTCGCCGGCAAAGCCCTGGAAGTCGGCCAGCGTGACGGCGCAGTCGGCCACCGGCACCTGCCAGGGGCCCACCATCTGGTCGCGGTGCGACAAGCCGCCCACCGTGCGGTCGCCGATGGTGATGAGAAAGCGCTTGCTCGCCACCGTGGGGTGCGCCAGCACGTCGATCACCGCCTTTTGCAGCGCCACGCCCGTGAGGTCGATGGGCGCGAATTCGCGCTGCACGGTCTTCACGTCGCGGTGCATCTTGGGCGGTTTGCCCAGCAGCACTTCCATGGGCATGTCCACCGGCAGCTTCTGATTGCCGGTGGCGGCCGTGTCCTCCAGCACCAGCTGGCGGTGCTCGGTGGCGGTGCCAATCACGGCGAACGGGCAGCGCTCGCGCTCGCAGAACGCGCGGAACTGCTCCAGCGATTGCGGCGCGATCGCCAGCACGTAACGCTCCTGGCTTTCGTTGGACCAGATCTCTTTCGGGGCCAGGCCCGACTCTTCGAGCTGCACCGCGCGCAGGTCGAAGTGCGCGCCCCGGCCGGCGTCGTTGGTCAGCTCGGGGAAGGCATTGGACAGCCCGCCCGCACCCACGTCGTGGATCGCCAGGATGGGGTTGGCCGCACCCTGCGCCCAGCAGTGGTTGATGACCTCCTGCGCGCGGCGCTCGATCTCGGGGTTGCCGCGCTGCACGGAGTCGAAATCGAGCTCCGCCGCGTTCGCGCCCGTGGCCATGGAACTGGCCGCGCTGCCACCCATGCCGATGCGCATGCCCGGGCCGCCCAGCTGGATCAGCAGCGAGCCGGCCGGGAATTCGATCTTCTGCGTGAGGCCCGCATCGATGGTGCCCAGGCCGCCGGCGATCATGATGGGCTTGTGGTAGCCCCGGTCCACGCCGCCCACCGACTGCTCGTACTCGCGGAAATAGCCCAGCAGGTTGGGCCGGCCGAACTCGTTGTTGAACGCCGCGCCGCCCAGGGGGCCTTCCACCATGATCTGCAGCGGGCTGGCGATGTGCTCGGGCTTGCCGAACTCTCCGCCCCAGAGCTTGGACACCGTGAAGCCGGTCATGCCCGCCTTGGGCTTGGAGCCGCGGCCCGTGGCGCCCTCGTCGCGGATCTCACCGCCCGCGCCCGTGGAAGCGCCGGGGAACGGCGAGATGGCCGTGGGGTGGTTGTGCGTTTCCACCTTCATCAGAATGTGGTTCGTGACGCTACTCTTTTCATAGCACACTGCCCTAGTGGAATTTGCACTGGTGGGCATTTTGGCCAAAAACCGCTCGACGCGCGTGCCTTCCATGACCGAGGCGTTGTCCGAATACGCCACCACCGTGTGCTGGGGCGCCAGCTGGTGGGTGTTGCGGATCATGGCGAACAGGCTCTTGTCCTGCTTCTCGCCGTCGATGGTGAACTGCGCGTTGAAGATCTTGTGGCGGCAGTGCTCGCTGTTGGCCTGCGCGAACATCATCAGCTCCACGTCGGTGGGGTTGCGCGCCAGGCCCTGGAAGGCATTGACCAGGTAGTCGATCTCGTCGTCGGCCAGCGCCAGGCCCCACTGGGCGTTGGCCGCCTCGACCGCCGCGCGCCCACCGCCCAGCACATCGACGAACTCCATCGGCGCGGCCGGCAGCTCGGTGAACAGGGCCTCGGCGCCCGATCGGTCCCACACCACCGATTCGGTCATGCGGTCGTGCAGCAGCGCGGCGATCTGCCCGCGCTGCGCGTCGGTCAGCGTGGGCGTGCCGCCCAGCAGGCCGGATTTGAGCGAGAGGCGGTATTCGGTGATGCGTTCCACGCGGCGCAGCGCCAGGCCGCAGTTGTGCGCGATGTCGGTCGCCTTCGACGCCCAGGGCGAGACCGTGCCCAGGCGCGGCGTGACGATGATGGCCGGGCCATCGGCCGGGCCGCCGTAGGGGTCGCCATAGGTCAGCAGCGCGGCGAAGCGGCCGCTTTCGACCGGGGTGGGCACCGCGTCGGTGGCCACCAGGTGCACGAAGCGGGCGGCGATGCCTGTGATGCGGTCGTGGATGGCCTGCAGCGCGGGCAGCAGCTGGCGCATGCGGAAGGCGCTGAGGGCGTTGCCGCCTTCGAACGTGCTGAGGTGCAAGGAGGGCTTCGTGGACGATGTCGGCGAGATCACTTCGGCGGCCTGTTGGGTGATGGAAAAGGTGCGGCCCCACCCTGGACCGCCGGCCGCTGACTGGGGCCGGCTGGGCAGGGTGCGGAGAATGCTGAGCCCGGCATTTTACCGGGGCGGATCGCATCGCCGACGAGGCCTTCGCCCGCGCGGCCCGCATCGGCCGAGCGCCGATGGGATAATTGGCCCCATGAGCATCACCATCAAAGACGCCGAAGGCATCGCCGGCATGCGAGAGGCATGCCGACTGGCTTCGGAAGTGCTGGACTACATCGCGCCCCACATCCAGCCTGGCATCACCACGAACGAAATCGACCGCCTCGCGGCCGAATGCATGGCGCAGCAGGGCACCATCTCCGCCACCATCGGCTACCAGCCGCCGGGCTATCCGCCCTACCCCAAGTCGCTGTGCACGTCGATCAACAACGTGGTCTGCCACGGCATCCCGAACGACAAGCCCCTGAAGAAGGGCGACATCATGAATGTGGACGTCACCGTCATCACCAAGGACGGCTGGTACGGCGACAACAGCCGCATGTACCTGATCGGCGACGTCTCCATCGCCGCCAAGCGCCTGTGCAGCCTCACCTTCGATGCCATGTGGATCGGCATCCAGCGCGTCAAGCCCGGCGCCCGCCTGGGGGACATCGGCCACGCCATTCAGAAGTACGCCGAGGGCCACGGCCTGTCGGTGGTGCGCGAGTTCTGCGGCCACGGCATCGGCCAGAAATTCCACGAAGAGCCCCAGGTGCTGCACTACGGCTACCCTGGCACGCTGGATGAGCTGCTGCCCGGCATGACCTTCACCATCGAGCCCATGCTGAACGCCGGCCGCCGCGAGGTGAAGGAGTTCGGCAACGACGGCTGGACCATCGTGACCAAGGACCGCAGCCTGTCGGCGCAGTGGGAGCACACCGTGCTGGTGACCGAGACCGGCTACGAAGTCCTCACCCTGTCGGCCGGATCGCCACCGCTGCCGGCCTTCGTGACCGCCACGAAGACCTGACCGGAACACGGCGCGCGGGCCGGCCGCGCGGCGGCCGGGCGCACGGTTCTTGCTTGTCTGGTGCTAACCTGCCCACCGCTCCGTTGCTCTACCCGCACCCGCCACCCCGCCGCCGTCCATGACCGACCTGCAAACCCTGCGCGACGCCTACCGCCAAGACAAGGCCACCCTGATCGCGTCGCTGCAATCCACGGGAGCGTCCACGCGCGGCGTTCGCACACTGCTGCACAAGCTCTCTACCCTGGCGGACCGCCTGCTGCGCCAGCTGTGGCAGCGCGCCGGCATGCCGGACGACCTCGCGCTGGTGGCCGTGGGGGGCTACGGCCGCGCGCAGCTCTTTCCCCATTCCGACGTCGACGTGCTCGTCCTGCTGCCGGACGGCGCCACGCCCGGGGCCGGCTGCGCCTTGTCCACGTGCATCGAATCGTTCATCGGCAGCTGCTGGGACGCGGGCCTGGAGATCGGCTCCAGCGTGCGCACGGTGGCCGAGTGCCTGACCGAATCCGCGGCCGACGTGACCGTGCAGACCTCGCTGCTCGAAGCCCGCCGCGTCTGCGGCAGCTCGCCGCTGTTCGCCGCGTTCCAGCAGCGCTACGACGCGCAGATGGACGCGCAGGACTTCCTCATTGCCAAGACGCTGGAGATGCGCCAGCGCCACACCAAGTACGAGAACACGCCCTACTCGCTGGAGCCCAACTGCAAGGAGTCGCCAGGCGGCCTGCGCGACCTGCAGACGGTGTTGTGGGTCGCCCGCGCGGCCGGCCTGGGACGCGACTGGCGCGAACTGGCCGCCAATGGCATGGCCACGCCGTTCGAAGTGGCCCAGATCGAGCGCAACGAGGCCGTGCTGTTCCTCATCCGCGCGCGGCTGCACGCCGTGGCCGGCCGCCACGAGGACCGGCTGGTGTTCGACCTGCAGACCGCCGTGGCCGAATCGTTCGGCTATCGCTCCCACTCGCCCGACGGCAAGCGCCTGGCCATGCGCGCAAGCGAAACCCTCATGCGCCGCTATTACTGGGCGGCCAAGGCCGTGTCGCAGCTCAGCCAGATCCTGCTGTTGAACATCGAGGAGCGGCTCAGCCCCTCCACGCACGAGCTGCACCGCATCAACGACCGCTTCTTCGAGAAGGCCGGCCTCGTCGAGGTGGCGAGCGACGACCTGTATGAGAAGCACCCCCACGCCATCCTGGAAACCTTCCTGCTCTACGAGACCACGCTGGGGCTGAAGGACCTGTCGGTGCGCACGCTGCGCGCGCTCTACAACGCCCGCGGGGCGATGGACAGCGCCTTCCGCCGCGACCCGGTCAACCGCGCGACCTTCATGAAGATCCTGCGGCAGCCCTCGGGCATCACGCATGCGATGCGGCTCATGAACCAGACCTCGGTGCTGGGCCGCTACCTCTGGCCGTTTCGCCGAATCGTGGGCCAGATGCAGCACGACCTGTTCCACGTCTACACCGTGGACCAGCACATCCTGATGGTGCTGCGCAACGTGCGCCGCTTCTTCATGGCCGAGCATGCGCACGAATACCCGTTCTGCTCGCAGCTGGCCGGCGGCTGGGACAAGCCGTGGCTGCTGTACCTGGCGGCGCTGTTCCACGACATCGGCAAGGGCCGCGGCGGCGACCACTCCAAGATCGGTGCCGAGGAAGTGCGCCACTTCTGCCGCCAGCACGGCGTGGACGAGGAAGACGCGGCTCTGGTCGAGTTCCTGGTGCGCGAGCACCTGGCCATGAGCCAGGTCGCGCAAAAGCAGGACCTGTCCGATCCGGACGTGATCGGCGCTTTCGCCCAGCGCGTGGGCAGCGAGCGCCGCCTCACCGCGCTGTACCTGCTCACCGTGGCGGACATCCGCGGCACCAGCCCCAAGGTCTGGAACGCGTGGAAGGGCAAGCTGCTGGAAGACCTGTACCGCGCCACGCTGCGCGCCCTGGGCGGTCACGCCCCCAATGCCGCCGCCGAAATCGAGGCCCGCAAGCGCGAAGCCATGGTCATGCTGGCGCTGCAGGCCCAGCCGTTCGAGGCGCACAAGAAGCTGTGGGACACGCTGGACGTGGGCTATTTCATGCGGCACGAAGCCGCCGACATCGCCTGGCACACGCGCCACCTCTCGCGCTACGTGGGCACCGGCCGCACGGTGGTCCGCGCGCGGCAGTCGCTGGCGGGCGAGGGCCTGCAGGTGGTGGTTTATGCGCCCGACCAGCCCGACCTCTTCGCCCGCATCTGCGGCTATTTCGACCGGGCGGGCTTCAGCATCCTCGATGCGCGGGTGCACACCGCCCACGATGGCTGCGCTCTCGATACGTTCCAGGTCGTGGCCTCGGAGCAGGCCGGACATTACCGCGAACTCACGCACATGGTGGAGAGCGATCTCGCCCGCGCGATCGAGGACGAAACCGCGGGCCTGCCCGAGCCGGCTCGCAAGCGCGTCTCACGCCGCGTGAAGAGCTTTCCCGTGGCCCCGCGCGTCACGCTGCGCCCCGACGAGAAAGCCCAGCGCTGGCTCATCAACATCTCCGCCAGCGACCGGGCGGGCCTGCTTTACCTGGTGGCGCGCATCCTTTCGCGCCACCACCTGAGCGTGCAACTGGCCAAGGTCAGCACCCTGGGCGAGCGGGTGGAAGACACCTTCCTCGTGCACGGCCCGGAACTGCAGAGCAACGCACGGCAGATCCAGATCGAGACCGAACTGCTGAACGCGTTGTCCGAGTGACGGGCCGCTGGGGTCCGACGCATTCGATGCTATTTATTTGATAGCAAAACGCCCTAGCATTGTTTGCGCTGGAGGCCAATTTCATTCATGTTTTCCGAGGCAACGCTTGCCAGGTCCGTCAGTCGTCTTCCGCGTCGGCGAGCTCGGGAAACAGCACCTCGGTATAGCCGAACTGGGTGAAATCGCGCACCCTCATCGGGTAGAGCTTGCCGATCAGGTGGTCGCATTCGTGCTGCACCACGCGCGCATGGAACCCCTCCGCCGTGCGGTCGATCGGGTCGCCATACGGGTCCAGGCCCTGGTAGCGGATGCGGGACCAGCGCGGCACCTTGCCGCGCAGGCCGGGAACGGACAGGCACCCTTCCCAGTCCTCTTCCTCCTCGTCGCCCAGCGGCGTGATCTGCGAGTTGAGCAACACGGTGCGCGGCACCAGGGGTCGGTCGGGATAGCGGGGGTTCTTGCGGTCCGAACCGAAGATCACCAATTGCAGATCCATGCCGATCTGCGGGGCTGCCAGGCCGGCGCCATTGACTGCCTCCATGGTGTCCAGCATGTCGCGCACCAGCAGGTGCAGCGCGTCGGTATCGAACTCGGTCACGGGCTGGGCCACGCGCAGCAGGCGCGGATCGCCCATCTTGAGAATGTTTTGAACGGTCATGGGAATGAAAAGAAGGGCCGACGGTCAGCGTCGAAGTGACCGCAGCATAGCGCGCCGACCGCCCCCATGCCGCAGGCACAATCCAGGCATGCCGCCCCCGCCAGCGCCTTTGCCACCGCCGCCACCCCGCCCTGCCCCGCTGCCCCTGCCGGTGCGCTGGCTGCTGCTGTGCTTTGCGGTGCTGAGCCTGGTGACCGGCATCATCGGCATCTTCGTGCCCGGTCTGCCGACCACGGTGTTCATCCTCATGGCCGGCTGGGCGGCAGCCCGCAGTTCACCCCGGCTGCACGCGTGGCTGTGGCGCCACCCGCTTTTCGGCCCCATGCTGCGCGACTGGGCCAACGGCGGCCAGGTGAGTCGCCGCGCCAAGTGGAGCGCCAGCATCCTCATGGCGCTCGCGGCGGCCGTGCTCGTCTTCGGCCACGCACCCCGCTGGGTTGCCATCAGCGCTTCGCTGTGCATGGCGTGCGTGCTCGCCTGGCTTTGGCAGCGGCCGGAGCCGGCCCGTTGAGGGCCCATGGGAAGCAACCCGCAACCCGATCCATCAGGCAGCCGCAGTTCTTCGAATTTGCTCACTTTTTGTGTATATAATCTAAGTCTTGTTCCTCGATAGCTCAGTCGGTAGAGCGCCGGACTGTTAATCCGTAGGTCCCTGGTTCGAGCCCAGGTCGAGGAGCCAAGATCATCAAGGCCTTGCATGTGTACGCAGGGCCTTTTACATCGCTAGTCAGATACCGAATATTCCTCGATAGCTCAGTCGGTAGAGCGCCGGACTGTTAATCCGTAGGTCCCTGGTTCGAGCCCAGGTCGAGGAGCCATAGACAGCCTTACAGGCTGTACAAAAGCCCGCTATTTCATCGATAGCGGGCTTTTTTTTGTCTCCGGTCCCGTGATTTTTTGGCCAGTCATTGCCGACATCGACCGAATTGGCCGTCCGGCCATCGCCTACACCGCGTCCTCTGCCGCTTCGGCATCCTTTGTGGTTACTTGCTGCGGGTCACCCAACCCGCATGCCATTCAACCATCCCAAAGGAGTGAAGCCATGCAGAAAACCACCACCGCGCTCGTTCTCACCCTCGGCCTGCTGGGCGCTGCCGCACCGGCCATGGCGCAGTACACCGGTCCCACCACAGGCGAACGTGCTGCAGCACCGGCAGCCGGCAGCGGCTACACCGGGCCCACCTCGGTGCCCACAATGACGGTGAAGCAACTGCTCGACACCGCCACGGACGACCAGCACGTCCGCCTGCAAGGCCGCATCGTGTCCCACGACGGCGGCAAAAACTACACCTTCGCAGACGACAGCGGCCGCATGCCCGTCGAGATTTCCGACAAACGCTTTCCGGCAGGCCAACCCATCAGTGCCCAGCAGCGGGTGGAACTGGTGGGAGAGGTCGACAAGGGCATTCGCAAAATGGAGTTCGAGGTGGAGCAGGTTCGCCTGATTCCCTGATGGGATGAGGCTGGGGCCCGAGCGCCGCCACTCGCCCCAGTGAAAGGCCATCCGCGGGGATGGCCTTTTTGCCATCGCCTGCTGAAGGCAGGCTCGGATCGACTCCACCCAAGCAGTCACCACCCAACCGATCCGAAGGCCGCCCCGCAGCCCTGCGCACTCGGCGACAATCCGTTGCTTCTTCCATTCTTCCCTGTGCATGGCTGACGATCATTTGCCTTGGCTGCAACCCGGCGACAAATTTCCCAGCGTGGCGCTCAGCTGGGGCAGCGAATCTGCGGCCCCGGGACTGCTGGCCGCTGGTGGAAATCTCAGCGTCGCCCAGTTGAAAAGTGCCTACCAGCGAGGCATTTTTCCGTGGTTCAGCCCTGGGCAACCCGTGCTCTGGTGGAGCCCCGATCCCCGCATGGTGCTGCCCATGGCGGAATTTCGGCTGCACCGGTCACTGCGCCGCACCTTGCAGAAATTCCGTCTCTCGCCCCAGTGCGAAATCCGCGTGGACCATGACTTCGGCGCGGTCATCAAGGCCTGTGCCGGCACGCCAAGGTCGGGCCAGAACGGCACCTGGATCGTGCCGCAGATGGTGGACGCCTATCGTGCATTCCACGCCGCCGGTTTTGCGCACAGTGTGGAGACGTGGGTCGACGGCCGGCTCGTCGGCGGGCTGTACTTCATCGCGCTGGGCAAGGCCGTTTTTGGCGAATCGATGTTCGCCCACGCGACCGATGCATCCAAGGTCGCGCTCGCAGCTTTCGTCTGCTTGTGCCGGCACCACGGCGTGGCGCTCATCGACTGCCAGCAGAACACGGCCCATCTGGCATCCTTCGGTGCCCATGAAATAGACCGCGCCCGGTTCCTCGACCACGTTGCACAGGCCTCCCTGGAAGCACCGGTTTCCTGGAAATTCGAGCCCGTATACTGGACTGCGCTGATGCACCCTACCGGGAACCCGGGATGACGCAACTCAACGATTTGCCACTGCACACCTTGCAGTTCTACGCCACGGCGCCTTATCCATGCAGCTACCTGCCTGCACGGCAGGCGCGCTCGCAGGTTGCCACGCCCAGCCACCTGATCCAGAACGACGTGTATTCGGACTTGGTGGCGCGGGGGTTTCGCCGCAGCGGCATGTTCACCTACCGCCCCTACTGCGATGGCTGCCAGGCATGCACGCCGTTGCGCGTGCTGACCAAGTCCTTCAAGCCCGATCGGAGCCAGCGCCGCGCGTGGGCGAAGCACGGCACTCTGCAGGCACGTGTTCTGCGTCTGGGCTACGTGCCCGAGCACTATCAGCTTTATCTGCGCTACCAGAACCTGCGCCACTGCGGTGGCGGCATGGACCAAGACAGCATCGACCAGTACACCCAGTTCCTGCTGCAGAGCCGGGTCAACTCCCGGCTCGTGGAGTTCCGCGAACCCGACGTGGACGGTACGCCCGGTGCATTGCGGATGGTATCGATCCTGGACGTGCTGGACGACGGGTTGTCGGCCGTGTACACGTTCTACGAACCCGACCCCGGCTGCAGCTACGGCACCTACAACGTGCTTTGGCAGATCGAGCAGGCGCGCACCCTGGATCTGCCCTATGTCTACCTGGGCTACTGGATCGAAGAAAGCCCGAAGATGAACTACAAGGCGCGCTTCCTGCCCCACGAGTTGCGGATTGATGGCGAATGGAGACTAGCGCCCTGAGGTGGTGAAGACGGTCGCTCTGCATTTCACAAGATAAAATGCGCGCTTCTCGTCAACACACATCACCATGAAAAAAGACGATGCCGGCGCGCCTGCCAAACCCAGCGTCCAGGTGCTGGAGCGCATGTTTGCACTCATCGACGTGCTCACCTCGCGCGAGGAAGCGATTTCCCTCAAGGAAATCAGCGAGAAGACCGGACTGCATCCTTCCACGGCCCACCGCATCCTAAACGACCTGACCATTGGCCGTTTTGTGGACCGCCCGGAATCTGGCAGCTACCGCCTCGGCATGCGTTTGCTGGAATTGGGCAACTTGGTGAAAGCGCGCCTGAGCGTGCGCGATGCGGCGTTGACCCCGATGCGCAACCTGCACAAGCTGATTCAGCAGCCCGTCAATCTGAGCATGCGCCAGGGCGATGAGATCGTGTATGTCGAGCGTGCCTACAGTGAACGCTCCGGCATGCAGGTGGTCCGGGCCATCGGTGGTCGAGCGCCGCTGCACCTGACGTCGACGGGGAAACTATTTCTGGCCGCAGACGATCCACAACGGGTGAGGGCCTATGCGATGCGCACCGGTCTGTCGGGGCACACCCGCAACAGCATCACGCAGCTTCCAGTCTTGGAGCGCGAACTGGGCAAAGCACGCCAATACGGCATCGCGCGAGACAACGAGGAACTCGAACTCGGCGTGCGCTGCATGGCAGCGGGCGTGTATGACGACCAGGCCCATCTGGTCGCAGGCCTTTCGATCTCCGCGCCCGCGGATCGACTGGATGAGAACTGGCTGCCCAAGCTCCAGGCGACTGCCAGCGAAATTTCCCAGGCCTTGGGCTATTCCACCAACCGGCGCGACAAATCAGCTGCACCCTAGCGAGCCCGAAGAAAAAATGCGCATTGCAAGCAATGCGCGTTTTTCAAAGGGGTCGGATCGCCTTGGTCTTTCGCCTCTCCTGATCTCAAGCCTTGCCATTCAAAACAGGCGGGGCCAGCAGCGTCAAGGCTTTGTGCCGATGGCGTGCAGAGTGGGCGCACCGCCGATGGAAGGCAGTTTTTCCACCCAGTTGCGCACGCGCTCGGCATCGCCCAGGCGGCTGAACTTGCCTGCCGAGTCCAGGAAAACCATGATCAGCTTGCGGCCCGATATCTGGGCCTGCATCACCAGGCAACGGCCTGCTTCGGAGATGTAGCCCGTCTTCTGCAGGCCGATGTCCCAAGCCGGGCTTTTCACGAGTCGATTGGTGTTGTTGTACTGCAGCGTGCGGCGCCCCACGGCCACTTCATAGCTGGGAGACGTGGTGAGTTCGCGCAGCATGGGATCGCCATGGGCAATGTTCACCAAGGTGGCCAGATCGCGGGCACTGGACTGGTTGTGGCTGGACAGGCCCGTGGGCTCCACATAACGGGTATCCGTCATGCCCAGTAACTTCGCCTTCGCGTTCATCTGCGCAACGAAAGCCTCCAGCCCGCCGGGGAAGGTGCGGCCGAGGGCATGGGCCGCCCGGTTTTCGCTGGACATGAGGGCCAGATGCATCATCTCGCCCCGCGTGAGGGTCGTGCCTACGGCCAAACGGGAACTGCTGAACTTCTCGGTATCCACATCGTCTTGCGTGATGGTGATGGGCTCATCCATCGGCAAGTGGGCCTGCGATACGAGCAGCCCGGTCATCAATTTGGTCAGCGATGCAATCGGCAAAACGGCATGGTCGTTCTTGCTCAGCAGGACTTCGTTGGTCTCCTGGTCGATGACCAAGGCCACGCTGGACTTCAAATCCAGGGGGTCGGTGAGGGAATGCAGGCCTGCAACTTGCCCAAAGGACAGCTTTTCAGGGACAGCCACCATGCGCGTGGCAGCCTTCACGCTGCGCGCGGATGCGCGGGTGGTGGCCTTGACACGGGTCACGGCTTTGCGAGAAACCACCGTGGCAGAGCGTGCCACAGGACGCTGTTTGGCCGTCGAGGATGCAGCCTGCTTCTTGACCTGCACCTTCTTTCGCTCTGCCGCGTGCACCGAGGTGGCCGTGAGCGCAATGCTCATCGCAAGGAATGCGACGGTGCGAAAAAAACGAGAAGAAGCGCGAGGGCGTACGTGCATCAGAATGCTCCAAGCGGTAAATAGTGTTTGTCAGTGTACAGAATCGAAAAAAGTCGCGCAAGATCAATACCTTGCGCGACCTTTCAATAAAGTGAATGAATTATAAATTCGATGGTCAGCCTTGTGCGGCGACTCGATCGGCTTTACTTTGTAATTTGTTCAACGCACTGATGTAGGCTTTGGCTGACGCGACCACGATGTCGGGGTCTGCGCCCACCCCGTTCACCACCCTGCCGCTGTTCTGCAGCCGCACCGTCACTTCCCCCTGGCTCTCCGTCGAACCGCTGATGGCATTGACCGAATAGAGCACCATTTCGGCCCCGCTCTTGACATGCGACTCGATGGCCTTGAGTGAAGCATCCACAGGCCCATTGCCGTCCGATTGGCCCCGCACCTCCTTGCCGCTCATCGTGAAGACGATGGTGGCCTGCGGGCGCTCGCCGGTTTCGCTGTGCTGTGACAAGGACACGAAGCCGTATTGCTCCTGCTCGTTGGCAGCACTTTCACCGCTGACCAGCGCCAGAATGTCTTCGTCGAAGATCTCGCTTTTGCGGTCTGCCAGTTCCTTGAACTTGGCGAAGGCGCTGTTGACATCCGTTTCGCTGTCAAGCTGCACGCCCAATTCAAGCAAACGCTGCTTGAAGGCATTGCGGCCGCTCAGCTTGCCCAGCACGATCTTGTTGGCAGACCAGCCCACATCCTCGGCGCGCATGATCTCGTAGGTGTCGCGGGCCTTCAGCACGCCGTCCTGGTGGATGCCGCTGGCATGCGCGAAAGCGTTGGCACCCACCACGGCCTTGTTGGGCTGCACGACGAACCCCGTCGTCTGGCTGACCATGCGGCTGGCCGCCACGATGTGCTGGGCCTCGATGCCCAGCTCCAGTCCAAAGTAGTCCTTGCGCGTCTTGACGGCCATCACGATCTCTTCCAGCGAACAGTTGCCTGCCCGCTCGCCCAGCCCGTTGATCGTGCACTCGACCTGGCGGGCACCACCGATCCTCACGCCAGCCAGAGAGTTGGCCACCGCCATGCCCAGATCGTTGTGGCAATGCACCGACCAGATGGCCTTGTCGCTGTTGGGAATCCGCTCCCGCAGGGTTTTGATGAAGTTGCCATACAGCTCGGGAACCGCATAGCCGACGGTATCGGGCACGTTGATCGTGGTAGCTCCTTCTGCAATCACGGCTTCCAGTACGCGGCACAGGAAATCCATCTCGCTGCGGTAGCCGTCTTCCGGGCTGAACTCGATGTCGCCGATCAGGTTGCGGGCGAATCGGACCGACTGTTTGGCCTGCTCCAGCACCTGCTCAGGCGTCATGCGCAGCTTCTTTTCCATGTGCAGCGGGCTCGTCGCAATGAACGTGTGGATGCGCGCGCTGTTGGCCCCCTTCAGCGCTTCCGCCGCGCGCGAAATATCGCGATCGTTCGCTCGGGACAGGGAGCAAATGGTCGAGTCCTTGATGGCTTGTGCGATGGACTGCACCGCCTCGAAATCCCCGTTGGAGCTGGCAGCAAACCCCGCTTCGATCACATCGACCTTGAGACGCTCCAGTTGGCGCGCAATGCGCAGCTTCTCGTCCTTGGTCATGGATGCACCGGGCGACTGTTCGCCATCGCGCAACGTGGTGTCGAAAATGATCAGCTTGTCTGCCATTGTGTTTCTCCAGAGATGGTGGGGGTCCGCAACGTTGAAATTCTGGCACGCCAAGCAAAAAGGCCCGCTGCGGATGCATACGGGCCTTTTTGCAAGAAGAGCGCCTGTGCGCTACCGTCTCCGCCCGAAAGCGAATAGCGATAGCAGCGGCAGTGCCAACGTTTTCATGCGGCGCAATGTAGCACACCAGCCTCACGCAGCGGCGCAGTCACTTGTGCAGGCCCCGTTCGTCCGGCTCATCGGTGGACATGCTGATCACGCTGCTGTGCTGCCCTTTCGCCTTGCGCCACGCATAGACGAAGTATCCGCTCAGGCCATACAGCACGAACACGCTGAACAGCACGGTGGGTGGGTGGATGTTGATGATGGCGATGCCCAGCGCGATCAAAACGATCACGGCGAACGGCACGCTTTTTTTCATCTGGATATCTTTGAAGCTGTAGAACGGAACATTGGTCACCATCGTGAGGCCCGCATACAGCGTGAAGCCGAACATGGTCCACGTCACCTGCGACCAGCTCATCCAGCCCGTTTCGCCGCGGCGCACACCCAGTTCCGTCAACAACCAGATGAAGCCGGCCACCAATGCGGCGGCGGCGGGCGATGGCAAGCCTTGAAAGTACCGCTTGTCCACCACACCGGTATTCACATTGAAACGGGCCAATCGCAGGGCCGCACAGGCGCAATAGACGAAAGCGGCGATCCATCCCCAGCGTCCCAGCCCCTTCAGCGCCCACTCATAGGCAATGAGCGCTGGCGCGGCTCCGAAAGACACCATGTCGGAGAGCGAGTCCATCTGCTCGCCAAAGGCACTCTGCGTATTGGTCATCCGGGCCACGCGCCCGTCCAGGCTGTCGAGCACCATGGCGCAGAACACACCGACGGCCGCAAGGTCGAAGCGGCCATTCATGGCCATCACGATGGCATAGAACCCCCCGAAAAGCGCCGCCAACGTGAACAGATTGGGCAGTATGTAGATGCCTTTTCGCCGCTTGCGCACCACCAGGGGCGTGTCATTGGCGAAATCATTGCCCTCGTGCATCAAATGAACCTCCAGCGCCCGCGCCTTCAGCGCAAACAGCTATCAAAATTAGAGTACCTCTGCCGGATCCCTGCGATCGGCGGACAGCGGAGTGTAGTGCCTGCACGCACCACGAGAAGCCAAAGAAAAAGGCCACCGAAGTGGCCTCTCTGCAATTTTGGTGCCCACGGCCGAGACCGCAGGCACGCGGCGGCGATCAGTTGCGGGTCTGGTCCACCAGCTTGTTCTTGGCGATCCAGGGCATCATCGCGCGCAGCTTGTTGCCCACCACTTCGATGCTGTGGTCGGCCGTGTTGCGGCGGCGAGCCGTCATCGATGGATAGTTCAGGCGGCCTTCCTGAATGAACATCTTGGCGTAATCGCCGTTCTGGATGCGCTTCAGGGCGTTGCGCATGGCTTCGCGCGACTGGGCATTGATCACTTCCGGGCCGGTCACGTACTCGCCGAACTCGGCGTTGTTCGAGATCGAGTAGTTCATGTTGGCAATGCCGCCTTCGTAGATCAGGTCCACGATGAGCTTGAGCTCGTGCAGGCACTCGAAATAAGCCATCTCAGGTGCGTAGCCGGCTTCGACCAGGGTTTCGTAACCCATCTTGATCAGCTCGACCGCGCCACCGCACAGCACGGCCTGCTCGCCGAACAGGTCGGTCTCGGTCTCTTCCTTGAAGTTGGTCTCGATGATGCCGGCCTTGCCGCCACCATTGGCCATGGCGTACGACAGGGCCAGGTCACGAGCCTTGCCGGACTTGTCCTGGTGCACCGCCACCAGATGGGGCACGCCGCCGCCTTGGGTGTAGGTGTTGCGCACGGTGTGGCCGGGAGCCTTGGGAGCCACCATCCAGACGTCCAGGTCAGCGCGGGGCACGACCTGGTTGTAATGCACGTTGAACCCGTGCGCGAAGGCCAGCGATGCGCCCTGCTTGATGTTGGGTGCCACATTGTTCGTGTAGACCTCGGCGATCTGCTCGTCGGGCAGCAGAATCATGACGACGTCGGCAGCCTTCACCGCTTCGTTCACTTCCAGCACATTGAGGCCAGCCTTACCGACCTTGTCCCACGAGGCCCCGCCCTTGCGCAGGCCAACCACGACCTTCACGCCGCTGTCGTTCAGGTTTTGCGCATGGGCATGCCCTTGCGAGCCATAGCCGATGATGGCCACGGTCTTGCCCTTGATCAGGCTCAGGTCACAGTCTTTGTCGTAGAAAACTTTCATGTTGGCTCCAGGTTGAATCGATGAGGGGGTGTTGAAAAAAGGTGAGGAAATAAGCGGAATGGATCAGACACGCAGAATGCGTTCACCGCGGCCAATGCCGCTGGCGCCGGTTCGCACGGTTTCCAGGATGGCGGTGCGGTCGATGGCTTGCAAAAACGCATCGTTCTTGGACTGGTCTCCCGTCAGTTCGACGGTGTAGCTCTTCTCGGTGACGTCGATGATTCGGCCGCGGAAGATGTCCGCCATGCGTTTCATCTCTTCGCGCTCCTTGCCGACGGCACGCACCTTCACCATCATGAGCTCCCGCTCGGTGTAGGCGCCCTCGGTCAGGTCGACCACCTTCACGACTTCGATGAGGCGATTCAGATGCTTGGTGATTTGCTCGATCACGTCATCGGACCCCGTGGTCTGGATCGTCATGCGCGAAAGCGACGCGTCCTCCGTGGGAGCCACGGTCAGCGATTCGATGTTGTAGCCCCGTGCGGAAAACAGGCCGACGACGCGGGACAGCGCGCCGGGTTCGTTTTCCAGCAGGACGGCAATGATGTGCTTCATGGTACGGATTCCTCTTTTCGCTGCCCTCCCCTGGCGCCGGTAAGCGCCAGGTTCGGCAGGCAATAGATTCGTCGTTGGAGAAATTGCTATTCAAAGAATAGCTGGAAACGCTTTATGGCAAAGCGCTGGCAAGCGATTGGATTTAAAGATCTTCCGATCCCAAAAGCATTTCGGTAATGCCTTTGCCGGACTGAACCATTGGGAAAACGTTCTCCGTCGGATCAGTGCGGAAGTCCATGAAAACCGTGCGCTCCTTGAGCCTGCGTGCCTCACGCAACGCGGGCTCCACGTCTTGCGGCCGTTCGATCAACAGACCCACGTGGCCATAGGCCTCTGCCAGCTTCACGAAGTTGGGCAACGCATCCATGTAGCTGTGGCTGTACCGGCCGGAATATTCGATTTCCTGCCATTGCCGCACCATGCCCAGGTAACGGTTGTTCAACGCGCAGATCTTGATGGGCGTGTTGTATTGCAGGCAGGTGGACAACTCCTGAATGTTCATCTGCACCGAGCCTTCGCCCGTGATGCAGAAAACTTCGGCGTCCGGTTTGGCCAGCTTGATGCCCATGGCGTAAGGAATACCCACGCCCATCGTGCCAAGCCCCCCGGAGTTGATCCAGCGGCGCGGCTCATCGAATCGATAGTACTGAGCCGCCCACATCTGATGCTGCCCCACGTCGGAGGTCACATAGGTGTTGGCGTCCTTGGTCATGTTCCAAAGGGTTTCGACCACGTATTGCGGCTTGATCACATCGTTGTTGCTGCGATCGTATTTGAGGCATTCACGCTTGCGCCAGCCTTCGATCGTGTCCCACCAGGCAGCCAAGGCACCGGCATCGGCCCGCGTGCTCGATTCGCTGACCATGGTGATCAGCTCCGTCAGCACATCCTTGACGTCGCCAACGATGGGAATATCGACCTTGACGCGCTTGGAGATGCTCGACGGATCGATGTCGATATGGATGATCTTGCGGTCGTTCTGCGCGAAGTGCTTCACGTTGCCGATGACGCGGTCATCGAACCGTGCGCCAACTGCCAGCAGCACGTCGCAGTTCTGCATGGCGTTGTTGGCTTCGATCGTGCCATGCATGCCCAGCATGCCGAGGAACTTGCGATCGCTCGCCGGGTAGGCGCCCAATCCCATCAGGGTATTGGTCACCGGATAACCCAGCATGTCCACCAGCGTGCGCAACTCTTGCGTGGCATTGCCCAGCAAAACGCCACCACCCGTATAGATGTATGGCCGCTTGGCGGTCAGCAGCAACTGCAGCGCCTTGCGGATCTGGCCGCCATGGCCTTTGCGAACAGGGTTGTAGGAGCGCATTTCGACGCTCTGCGGATACCCGTTGTAGGCCACCTTCTTGAAGGAGACGTCTTTTGGGATATCGACCACCACCGGACCAGGCCGGCCGGTGCGGGCGATGTGGAAGGCCTTTTTCATCGTCATGGCCAGATCGCGGGCATCCTTGACGAGGAAATTGTGCTTCACAATGGGGCGCGTGATGCCCACGGTATCGCACTCCTGGAAGGCGTCCAGCCCGATCGCGGCCGTAGGCACCTGTCCGGAGATGATGACCATGGGAATGGAATCCATGTAGGCAGTGGCGATTCCGGTCACTGCATTGGTCAATCCGGGGCCGGAGGTGACGAGGGCGACCCCCACTTCACCAGTGGCACGGGCGTAGCCGTCGGCAGCATGCACTGCGGCCTGCTCGTGGCGCACGAGCACGTGCTGAATGGTCTCTTGCTTGTAGAGCGCGTCGTAGATGTAGAGAACCGCGCCGCCCGGATAGCCCCAGATGAATTGCACGCCTTCGGCCTGCAAAGACTTGATGAGGATTTCGGACCCCATGAGGTCCTGGGAAGGGGAATGCGAAGCGCCCTGCGTGGCAGCGGCCGCCGAAGTGATTTCGGCCTTGGAGATTTCCATGATCAACCTTTGCGAATTTCTCTAACGAAAAACCTTGGGTGCCCCTCGTGCGGACTCTTGTGGAGCCGACTTGGAACTTGAGGCTTCGGACATGGGCGAGATGATTGCTGCGCCGGACCGAAACCCGTTTGCCTTTTGAATTGCAGGCCGGATTATGGCACTGCAACATGGATTCTGGGCACGGCAGGCCCAAAAGACTTGAAGTCGATGCGATAAACTAGGCAATCCACGCGCTGGCCTTTGTCGCCAACGAACCCCAAGCCCCGATCAGCGGGCACCTTTGTCTTGGCTACCGAACAAGAACTCTCCAACTTCCTCAAAAGCGTAGAAAAGCGGGCCTACAAGCGCTCGCTCTATCACGTACGCAATGAGGAGTCGGCACTGGACATCGTTCAGGACAGCATGCTCAAACTGGCCGAGCACTATGGTGACAAGCCGGTGGCCGAGTTGCCCATGCTCTTTCAGCGCATTCTGTCCAACTGCACGCTGGACTGGTTTCGGCGCCAGAAGACACGCAATGCGTTGTTTTCCAGCATGAGCGACTTCGAAGGCCCGGGAGAAGACGGTGCAGATTTCGATCTGTTGGAAGCCTATTCGGGTCCCGAAGGAGGCGAGACAGCCCAAAGCGCGGAAGATCTGGTCAGGCGTGCCCAGGTTTTTCATGACATCGAAGCGGAAATTCAAGAGTTGCCGGCCCGTCAACGGGAGGCGTTTTTGATGCGTTACTGGGAAGAGATGGACGTTGCAGAAACGGCGGCTGCTATGGGCTGTTCGGAGGGCAGCGTCAAAACGCACTGTTTTCGTGCCGTCCAGACCCTCAGCAAAGCACTGAAGGCGAAAGGAATCGAACTATGAATTACCAGTCCTCACCCCATCCTGCGGAGATTGCCGCAGAGCGTTTTGCACGCCGCGTGACGGCGCGTCTCTCCGATGGCACGGCCGAGCTTCCCTACGATATTTCTGAACGGCTACGTGCTGCACGGGTGCAGGCCCTGGCGAAACGCAAGGTGGTGGCTCCGGTGCGACAGACGGCTCCCGCCGTGTTGGCGTCCGGTAACAGCGCGGTGCTGGGCTGGGGTGGCGAGGGCGGCAGCTGGTGGCGCGCACTGGTGTCGGCCGTTCCGATCACCGCTTTGCTCGTCGGGCTGGTCGTCATCAATGTCTCGCAGGATGAAAAAGGGGTGAACGAAGTGGCAGAGGTGGACGCCGCCTTGCTCACGGACGATCTTCCGCCATCCGCTTATGCCGATCCGGGATTCCTTCAATTCCTCAAGACGTCCGCCAACCCAACCCACTGACCTTATTGCAGATTGCATGCCCACCAGCCCTTTGGATGCCCCCCGCCTGATGCCAGCCGCCGTGCTGGCTTTTGTCTTGCTGGGCGCGCTCGTCGCGGGCGGCTGGCAAGCCTGGACACAGGTGGGGATGGCACCGGTGGCGCCCATGCCGGCCGAGGCGCTGGCCAGCAAACACACAGCCCGCGGGCCGGAGCTTCGGGTTCAGGACCCTGACAGCGCGGGCTCGGGGCCTGCATGGCAATCGTTGACGGCCGCGCAAAAGGAAGCGCTCGCCCCCCTCGCTTCCCGCTGGAACCTGCTCAGCGAAGCGCAAAAACGACGCTGGATCACGCTGTCGGCGAGCTTTCCCACCTTGTCGCCGCAAGAGCGCGAAAAGATGCTGGGGCGCATGACCGACTGGGCCAACCTCAGCCTTCAGCAGCGCAGTCAGGCCCGGTTGAACTACGCTGCCACCAAGAAACTGGCCGTGGATGACAAGTGGGCCCAGTGGGAGGCGTACCAAGCCCTTCCTACCGAGGAAAAAAAGCAACTGGCGGCCCGTGCGGCCCCTCGGCCCACCGGCGCGGCCACGGCGATCCGGCCCGTGGCCCCTCGCAAGCTGGCCCGCGTTCCTGCCGCCGCGGTGGCGAATGCGAACCGGCCCAATCCCCCCAAGATTCCACCGGTGAGAGAGTTCCATCCGACCCAGGCATTGCCGGTGTCCGTCCCCGCAGCCAGTGTGGCGCCCCCAGTGGAAACGGCCCCAGTTTCGGTGCCGATCGCTGTTCCGTCGCCCCTGGCGCCGCTGAGCGGCGCAGAGCCGGTGGCCGCCGAGGCAGCCCCCCCTGCCACCCCGCCCCAGGACAACACCCCGCTTCACCCGCCTCAGTGATACCGCCATGTCTGCTTCTCCGTCTCAGAGCACCATGGCCAGCCATGACGTTTCCAGCGCCGCGATGAACGGCACGACCCCTTCGCTGCGCCGTCGCATGGCTTGCTGGCTCTACGAGGGCATGCTGATGTTCGGGGTGGTGTTCATTGCCGGCTATCTTTTCGGCACGCTCAGCCAGACACGCAATGCGCTGGACAACCGCCATGCGCTCCAGGGATTTCTTTTCGTTGTCTTCGGCATCTATTTCGTTTGGTTCTGGGCCAGAGGACAGACGCTGGCCATGAAGACCTGGCACATCCGGGTGGTGGACCGGCTGGGACGGCCCATCACGCAGACCCGGGCCCTCGCGCGTTACGCGCTGAGCTGGCTGTGGTTTTTGCCGCCGCTGGCGGCCATGGCGCCATTCCAGCTGTCCGGTGGCGAGTCGGCGGTGATTCTGCTGGGATGGGTGGCGGTCTGGGCGTTGTTGAGCCGCTTTCAGCCGGAGCGGCAGTTCTGGCACGACATCTGGGCCGGCACGCGGCTCGTGCATTTCGAACACGCCAAAAAGTAAGCCGACAACTTCTTTCGCCGGATGCGATAACTGCCACACAGGCCGGCGAAAATGCCTGGCCTATGTCTGCCCCCTTCACACCCCACCCCCACAAAGCCCGCACCGGCCTGCACCGCCTGTGGCATGCCGGAAAGTATTCGCTGCAGGGCCTTCAGTCCGGCTGGGGCGAGAAGGCTTTTCGGCTGGAGGCATGCATGGCCTTCGTGCTGCTGCCCGCAGCATTCTGGCTGGGCCGTGGCTGGTTGGAGGTCGCAGCGCTCGCCGGCACGGTGGTTCTGGTGCTGATCACCGAACTGCTCAACTCCGGCATCGAATCCGCCATCGATCGCATCGGTCCCGAGCTGCACGATTTGTCCAAGCGCGCCAAGGACATGGGCAGCGCTGCCGTCTTGTTGAGTGTGTTGCTGTGCTCAGGCGTCTGGGCTGCAGCCCTGTTTCAGAGGTTTTTCCATGGCTGAGCCATCTTTTTCCCTGTGCGTCTATCTGGGTTCGCGCCCGGGCGAGAACCCGTTGTTCACCGAATCGGCCATCGCCGTCGGCGAATGGATCGGCCGCCATGGCGGCCAACTGGTCTACGGCGGCGGTCGCAGCGGCCTGATGGGTACGGTGGCCGAGGCCACACGGCGCGCGGGTGGTCGCGTGCTGGGCGTGATTCCCCGGGCGCTCGTGGACAAGGAACTGGCCAACCGGGATTGCGATGAACTGCACATCGTCGAGACGATGCACGAGCGCAAGGCCATGATGGCCGAGCGCTGCAACGCGTTCTTGGCCCTTCCAGGCGGCATCGGAACGTTCGAAGAGTTGTTCGAGGTGTGGACGTGGCGCCAGCTCGGCTACCACGACAAGCCCATCGGCCTGCTGAATGTGGATGGCTACTACGACGGTCTGATGGCGTTTCTGCAGACCAGCGTGGCCAGCGGGCTCATGAGCGACTGGCAGATGGGGCTAATGACGGCCTCCTCCGACCGCGAAAGCCTCCTGCAGTCCTTGGTCGAGGCCGCCGGCACGCAGGCCGCGCAGCCGGTTCCACTGCGGACGGTGATCTGATGCGCCGGGGGTGAATCTCGCCGGGCCTACCGGCAACGACCGCGCTGCCACCCAGGCGCGGCATCGACCATCAGACGGCGGCTTCGTCCAGGTCGCCCGTGCGGATGCGCACCACACGCTCCACGGCGGTGACGAAGATCTTGCCGTCGCCGATCTTGCCCGTGCGCGCCACGTTGACGATGGCGTCCACGCAGCGGTCCACGTCGTCGGTCTTCACGACCACTTCCACCTTCACCTTGGGCAAAAAATCCACCACGTACTCGGCGCCACGGTACAACTCGGTGTGGCCCTTCTGGCGGCCGAAACCCTTCACTTCGGTGACGGTCAGGCCCGTCACGCCGCACTCGGCCAGGGCTTCGCGGACTTCTTCGAGTTTGAAGGGCTTGATGACGGCGGTGATCATTTTCATGGCGGAAACTCCTGGAAAGGTGAAATGCGAGGGATGCTCAAGGCCGCGTCGTCGTCGATCGCTCACGCCCGGAAGCGGTTGGTGATGGGATAGCGCCAATCCTTGCCGAAGCTGCGGCGGCTGATGCGGATGCCCACCGGCGCCTGGCGGCGCTTGTATTCATTGAGCTGGATGAGGCGCGTCACGCGCTCCACGTCGGCCCGGTCGTAGCCGGCCTGCACGATGGCATCGATGGGCTCATCGTTCTCCATGTACCGGGCGACGATCGCGTCGAGCACCTCGTAGGGCGGCAGGCTGTCCTGATCCTTCTGGTCGGGGCGCAACTCGGCGCTCGGCGGGCGCGTGATGATCCGTTCGGGAATGGGCTGCGCGCCGGTTCCGAAGGGGTCGTTGGCATTGCGCCAGCGCGCCAGCGAGAACACGGCCGTCTTGGCCACGTCCTTGATGACGGCAAAGCCTCCTGCCATGTCGCCGTAGAGCGTGCAGTAGCCCGTCGCCATCTCGCTCTTGTTGCCGGTGGTGAGCACCACCGGACCGAATTTGTTGGACAGCGCCATGAGCAACGTGCCGCGGATGCGCGCCTGCAGGTTTTCCTCGGTGGTGTCTTCGGGCAGGCCAGCGAACTCCTGGGCCAGCGCGGCCTTGAACGCCTCGAATTGCGGGGCGATCGAGATTTCGTCGTATCGCACGCCCAGGCGCTCGGCCATGTCGCGCGCGTCGATCCAGCTGATGTCCGCGGTGTAGGGCGAGGGCATCATCACGGCGCGCACCTTCTCTGCACCCAGCGCATCCACGGCGATAGCCAGGACCAGCGCGGAATCGATGCCACCCGACAGCCCCAGCAGCGCGCCGGGAAAGCCGTTCTTGCCGACATAGTCGCGCACGCCCATGACCAGCGCGCTCCACAGATCGGACTCCAGCGCGGGCAGCGGCGCGACCTCGGCCTTCAATTCGATCGCACCCTGCGCGACGTCCACGCGGACCGGAAAGCAGGCTTCCTCGAAGCCCGGCGCGCGCGCGGCCACGAAACCGTTGGACTGCAGGGCGAAGGAGCGCCCTTCGAAGAGCACCTCGTCCTGGCCACCGACCAGGTGGGCATAGACCAGCGGCAGGCCGGTCTCCGTGACCCGCTCGCGCATGATCTGCTCGCGTTCGGCGCTCTTGCCCAAGTGGAACGGCGACGCGTTGATGGTGACCAGCAACTGCGCCCCCGCCTGCGCCGCCCGGCGGGCGGGGCCTTCGAACCAGGCGTCCTCGCAGATCAGCAGGCCGACGCGCACACCCTCCACGTCGAAGATGCAAGAGCCGTCGCCCGGCAAGAAGTAGCGCCGCTCGTCGAACACGTCGTAGTTCGGCAGTTCCTGCTTGAGGTAGGTCTGCTCGACCACCCCGTTGCGCAGCACGCTGGCCGCGTTGTAGCAAAGGCCTTCGCCATCCGCTTCGGCCCGCTGCGGATGGCCGACCACGATAGCCAAGCCCTCGAATCGCGCCGTTTCTTGCGCCACCGTTGCCAGCGCATCCTCGCAACCCGACAGGAAGGCGGGCCGAAGGTAGAGGTCTTCGGCGGCATAGCCGCACAGCGACAACTCGGGCGTGAGCAGCAGGCGCGCGCCGGCCGCATGGGCTTGCTGGGCGCAGGCGATGATCTTGCGGGCATTGCCCGGCAGATCGCCCACCACGAAATTGAGCTGGGCGACGCTGATGACGAATGGCATACGGGGATGGAAAAAGGACTCGGACGATTATGTCACCCGTGTCACGCACGGCAGCACCTCGTGCCACAAGGCCCTGCGTTATCCCCGCGGGCACTGGAAAACTCTGTGGATAAGTCGTGGCTTGCCCTGTAAGGCGAGCCTAAGTCCTTATCAGGGCTGAAGGAATGTCTCCGTGCCCTCTTTTTAGGCACCCGGGCCGGTGTGGATGGCCATACCCGCCCCGCGGCGGCGCAGCCCGGTTTGGGCCATGATGGCGGCCACCTTCCAACGACCGCACGCCGCCTTGTCCCAACCCGCCGATACCGCCTACGTCCTGCGCCTGCATCCGTCTCCCGACGACGTGGACGCCGATGCCTGGGATGCGCTCCTGGCCGCCCAGCCCCACGCCACTCCCTTCATGCGCCACGCCTACCTTGCGGCGCTGCACAGCAGCGGCAGCGCCGTACCGGAAACCGGCTGGACGCCCGTGTTCTGCACGCTCTGGCGGGAGGAGGTGCTGCAGGGCGCGTGCGCGGTGTATGCCAAGCCGCACTCCTACGGCGAATACGTGTTCGACCAGGGCTGGGCGGGCGCCTATGCGCGCCACGGCATGGACTACTACCCCAAGGCCGTCGTGGCCGTGCCCTTCACCCCCGTGCCCGGCGCGCGGCTGCTGGCCGTGGACGCGGCGGCGCGGCATGCGCTGGTGCGGGCGCTGGTGCAGTGGTGCGACGAGGCGGGCCTGTCGTCGCTGCACCTGCTGTTCACCGCGCCGCAGGACGTCGAGGCCGCGCAGGCGGCGGGGCTGATGCTGCGGCACACGGTGCAATTCCATTGGACGAACGCGGCGCCCCCGTCCGGGAGCGAGGGGCCCGGGCCGATGGCCGACGCGAGCGGCGAAGCGCCCTCGCCTGCCGGCGAACGGCCGTTCGAATCCTTCGACCATTTCCTGGCCAGCCTGTCGCAGGACAAACGCAAGAAGATCCGGCAGGAGCGGCGCCGGGTAGCCGACGCGGGCGTGGCGTTCCGCTGGATGCGGGGCACCGACATCACGACAGACGACTGGGATTTCTTCTACCGCTGCTACGAGCGCACCTACCTGGAGCACGGCAACCCGCCCTACCTCACGCGCGAATTCTTCGCCCGCATGGCCGCCGACATGCCCGAGGCCTGGGTGCTGTTCATCGCCGAACGCGACGGCCACCCCATTGCTAGTAGTTTGATAGCAGTTGGGGCAAGCGATACTAGGGCACAAGGCACAAAAGACCCGGAACTGGTGGCGTTCGGCCGCTACTGGGGAGCGCTGGAGCGGGTGGACTGCCTGCATTTCGAGGCCTGCTACTACCAGCCGCTGCAATGGTGCATCGCGCATGGCGTGCAGCGCTTCGAGGGCGGCGCCCAGGGCGAGCACAAGATGGCACGGGCCCTGCTGCCGGTGCAGGCCACGAGCGCCCACTGGCTCGCCCATCCCGCTTTTGCCGAGGCGGTGGACCGGTTTCTGGAGCGCGAGGGGGAAGGCGTGGCGCAGTATCTGGAGGAACTGCAGTCGCGCAACCCGTTCAAGACGGGCCGGTGACCCAAAGCGCATGAAAGCGCAGGCGCCCGCCCCGGCCAGAACTGAGCCCGTGGCGGCGGCACAGCCCGCCGGGATCAGGAGCCAAAAGCCCCTCCAGCGCAATATCCACTAGGGCATATCGCTACAAAAAATATAGCAAACGCTGCTGACCTTGGCAGCGGGCTACGCCACGGCAGCCGAGCGCACCAGCCCCATCTCGGCGCTGCTGAGCAGGGATTCGATGTCCATCATGATGAGCATGCGCTCGCCGACGCTGGCAATGCCGGTCACGAAGGCCGAATCCACCTCGCCCTGGAACTGCGGCGCGGGCCGGATGGCCTCGGCCTGCAGGGGAACCACGTCGGCCACCGCATCCACGACGGCGCCCATCACCGTGCCGCCCACGTTGAGGATGATGACGACGGTGAAATCGGTGTACTCGGCCTGCGCGCAACGCAGCTTCAGCCGCAGATCGACGATGGGGACGATCACGCCGCGCAGATCGATCACGCCCTTGATGAAGTCCGGCGCGTGGGCCATGCGGGTGGGTTGCTCGTACGAGCGGATTTCCTGCACACGCAGGATGTCGATGCCGTATTCCTCCTGCCCCAGACGGAAGGTGAGGTACTCCGCTGCGTTGGCGGCGGCACCCGTGGCATGGCGGGGAGAGGCGGAAGCGGGGGTCGACAGCATGGCAGGTCCTTCACAGATCAAGGTTCAGCACGCGCAGACGACCGTCTGGCGCGCGCGGCAATGGGCCAGCATATCAGCCACGCCGTTACTTGTGCTGACATTTAGCCGATTTCACCTATTCAAAGAAGGCCATTGCTGTGCTAGCAACGGCCTGCCCTCGGGCTTGGGCAGCGCTGGCGGCGGGCCGGCGGGAAGCCCGGGGTGCCTTCAAGAACCAGGCCGGCTGCCGGCCCTGTCCGGCGTGCCGACAGGACGGCCTCAGGCCGACAGCAACGTGACACCCGTCTTGGCCTGCAGCGCTTCGAAAGTCACGCCCGGCGCGAGTTCGACCACCTGCAGCCCCTTCGGCGTGACGTCCATCACGGCCAGGTCGGTGATGATGCGATCCACCACGCCCACGCCGGTGAGGGGCAGCGTGCACTGGGGCAGGATCTTGAGGTCTTCGGTGCCGTCCTTCTTGCGCGCCACATGCTCCATGAGCACGATGACGCGCTTGACGCCGGCCACCAGGTCCATCGCCCCCCCCATGCCCTTGACCATCTTGCCGGGGATCATCCAGTTGGCCAGATCGCCCTTCTCGCTCACCTGCATGGCGCCGAGGATCGACAGGTTGATCTTGCCGCCCCGGATCATGGCGAACGACTGGTCGCTGCCGAAGATGGAAGAGCCCTTGATGGTGGTGACGGTCTGCTTGCCGGCATTGATGAGGTCGGCGTCCACAGCGTCTTCGGTGGGGAACGGGCCGATGCCCAGCATGCCGTTCTCGGACTGAAGCCACACTTCCTTGTCGCCCGTGAAATTGGCCACCAGCGTGGGGATGCCGATCCCCAGGTTCACATAGAAGCCGTCTTCGAGTTCTTGTGCCGCGCGCGCGGCCATCTGGTCTTGGGTCCAGGGCATCTCAGGCTCCTTCTTTCTTGTTGACGGGCACCGTCACCGTAGGCACGGCTTCGCTGGTGGCAGCAGCCTGCGCGATCACGGCCTGGGCCTCGACCTTGGCAGCGGCCACATCGACGGGCGCGGCGGTCACTGTGCGCTTTTCGATGCGCTTTTCGGGGTTGGGGTTGTGCACGATGCGGTGCACGTAGATGCCGGGCAGGTGCACATCGTCCGGCGCGATGTCGCCCGTCTCCACGACCTCCTCCACTTCGACGATGCAGACCTTGCCGGCCGTGGCGGCCGCGGGGTTGAAGTTGCGCGCGGTCAGGCGGAACTGCAGGTTGCCGGACTTGTCGGCGCGCCAGGCCTTGACGAGCGACACATCGGGCACCAGCGAGCGCTCCATCACATAGGTTTCGCCGTCGAATTCGCGCAATTCCTTGCCTTCGGCCACCATGGTGCCGACGCCGGTCTTGGTGAAGAAGGCCGGAATGCCGGCGCCTCCTGCCCGCAGCTTCTCGGCCAGCGTGCCCTGCGGCGTGAATTCCAGTTCCAGCTCGCCGGCGAGGTATTGGCGCTCGAACTCCTTGTTCTCGCCCACATAGGAAGAGATCATCTTCTTGATCTGGCGCGTCTCCAGCAGCTTGCCGAGGCCGAAGCCGTCCACGCCGGCGTTGTTGGAGATGACGGTGAGGTCCTTGACGCCGCTGTCGCGCAGGGCGTCGATCAGCGCCTCGGGTATGCCGCAGAGCCCGAAGCCGCCGACGGCCAGCATCTGGCCGCCGGCCACGACGCCCTTGAGCGCCTCGGCCGCGGTGGGAAAAAGCTTGTTCATTGGAGACTCCTCAACATCAGGTTGGATGGCCGCTACGATACTACGTACCCCGCTACGTAGTTCTCCCTAAATACTTCCATGGATGTCGCCGATTACCGCCTCGCTTTCGAAATGGCCCCAGTGGGTCTGGTCATTTCGCGCAACCGCACCATGGTCGATTGCAATCGCCAAGTGTGCGAGATGTTCGGCGCCTCGCGCGAGGTGCTGATCGGCCAGTCCTTCCGGATTCTCTATCCCAGCGCGGACGAATACGAACGCCTGGGCAAGCACATGGAGCCCATCCTGAATGCGCGGGGCCACTATGCCGACAACCGCATCATGAAGCGGGCCAGCGGCGAGGTGTTCTGGTGCCATGTCTCGGGCCGGGCGCTCAATCGCGAGGCTCCTCATGAATCAGGCATCTGGAGTTTCGAAGACCTCAGCTCGCAGCGGTCCGTCAAGGCCGAACTGACCGGCCGCGAGCGCGAGGTGGCGGCGCGGCTGCTGGACGGCCTGACCTCCAAGGAGATCGGCCGCGCGCTCGACATCAGCCACCGCACGGTGGAGATCTACCGCGCGCGCCTCATGCGCAAATACGCAGCCTCCACAGCGGCTGACCTGGTGCAGAAGCTGATGGCAGGATGACGGCCGGCAGTCAGGGATACCCCTACTAACACTTGCTTTCATCTGCGCTCCCTGGGTGGGGTACCGCGGCAAAGGGGTGGCGGATACCGTCTGCTCATCCCAACCTGCCCGTCGGCGGTGTGGCGCATGGTGCGCGGCGCCGCAGAGGGCGACCCATTCCAAGACCATGCCTACCAGTTCCCATTCGCTCCGCGCGGTAGCCGCTTTTGCCGCCCTCGCCGCATTGACATTGACCGCAGCCTCCCTGACCGCGTGTGGCGGCGGCGGAGGCGGAGGCGACGTGACCACCCCGCCCGGCGGTACCCCAGCGCCGGCGCCCACGCCGGCACCCGCCCCATCGCCATCGCCGGCACCATCACCCGCTCCAGCACCGGCCCCCACTCCCGCCCCCGCACCTTCGGGCAGCAGCTCCGCCGCCTGCTACAACGCGGCGGACTTCAACGAGGGAACCGTGCTCGTCGAAGAGGGCCTCACGAAGATGGACGGGCAACCCGACCTCACCACCACCAGCACCACGACGACGGGGGGACGGCAAAATTTCGCGGGCGCGAAACCGGTCATGTTCACGCCGCAGTCCACCGGCTCCCTGGGCAACAACCGGCTGTTCCGCGACCGCACGGCCAGCAGCGAACTGGCGTACGGCGTCGTCTCCGACACGTCCACCCAGGTGCTGACGCAGGTCTACGATCCACCCGTGTCCACGCCCTTGGACATGCAGCCCGGCCAGACCGTTCAGCGGGACCACAAGAACCAGTTCACGATCGTGCCCAAGGCGGGCTCGGCGCCCAGTTCCTATTCGGAAACCGTGGAGGACCAGTTCACGTACGTGGGCAGAGAGTCGCTGCAGACCGCCATGGGCACCTTCAACGTCTGCAAATTCAACAACGACTTCGTCACGGTGGGGCCGACCGGGCGCGCCGTGGCCAACTTCCAGACCTGGGTGGTCGCAGAAGGCCCTTACCAGGGCCGGACGATCAAGATCGCCACGTCCAGCTCCAACGGCAGGCCCTCGACTTACGAGGTGACGAAGATCACCTATACCCCCAAGTAAGGCGCGCAGGCGGGCCGCAGGACGGTGGCGGGCGGCCGGTTCGGAACCGGCATGCCTGCCCCGCCCGGCTGAACCCACGCGCTCAGTGGAGTTTCAGCCGTCCGGACACGCGCTGCTGCAGCAGCCGCGCCAGGGCGAGCACGGCCGTCTTGCCCAGGCCCAGGATGGCCCGGTGGTGGTTCAAGTGCAAGGAGATGTACATCCACTTCGCGATGAGGCCTTCCACGAAGAAGTTGCGTCCCATCAGGCCGCCCATGAGGTTGCCCACGCCCTTGTTATCGCCCAGCGACACCAGCGAGCCGAAGTCGCGGTACACGAACGCCTCGGTCACCTCGCGCTCGCGCAGCATCGCGCCCAGCACCTTGGCCAGGTAGTCGGCTTGCTGGTGCGCGGCCTGGGCCCGCGCAGGCACGGTCTTGCCACCCTCCCACGGGCAGGCGGCGCAGTCGCCGAAGGCATAGACGCCGGGCACCGAGGTGCGCAGACGGTCGTCCACCACGAACTGGTTCAGGCCGTTCACGGCCAACCCCATGCGGGCGTTGGCATCGGCGGCCTTGATACCCGCGGCCCAGACGATCATTTCGGCGGGAATGCTGCCTTCGGAGGTGACCAGCGCGCCACGGCGCACCTCGGTCACACGCGTGCCGGTGCGCACGTTGACCTGCTTGCGCTCCAGCGCCAGCCGGGCCTGGGCCGATATCTTTTCGGGCAAGCCGCCCAGGATGCGCGGGCCGCCTTCCACCAAGGTGATGTCGAGCCGAAAGCGCTGGCCGTCGCCCATGCTTTCCTGCAGTTCGGCATGGGCCTCCAGCAGTTCGGCCGACAACTCGACCCCGGTCGCCCCACCGCCCACGATGGCCACGCCCAGCGCACGGCTCTCGGAGAACGAGGCGCGGGCGCACGCGGCCAGCCAGTCGGCATGGAAACGCTGCGCATCGCGCACGTTCTCCAGCAGGTATGCGTGCTCCACGCCGGGCGTGCCGAAGGCATTGGAGCCGCTGCCGATCGCCAGCACCAGGCGCGTGTAGCTCACGGTGCGCCGGGGCACCACGGCTTCACCCTGCGCATCGCGAATCTCGGACAAGGTGATGCCTTTGCGCTCGGTGTCGAGGGCCGCCATCTCGCCCATGGCAAAGCTGAAATGGTTGCGCCGGGCCAGCACGGTGTAGGAGAGCCCTTCCTGGTGGGCATCGAGCGTGCCGGCGGCCACCTCGTGCAGCGTGGGCTTCCAGATATGGAATGGGCTGCGGTCCACCAGCAGCACCTTCTCCCGCCCTACCCGGGGCCCCAGGCCCCGCCCGAGGCGTGCCGCCAATTCCAGGCCGCCCGCGCCGCCGCCAACGATCACGATGTCGAAATGCATTCCATCTCCCGCTTTTTGTGCGATGCAGCAAGTTTAGGGCGCGCGGGCCTTCCCCGCGCCCAAAAGGGCTCCTTTGCCGCACGCGGATGCAAAAAGCCCACGGCGTCGAAGCCGCGGGCTTTTCCCGAAGAAAGCGCGCCGGCTCAGCAGAGCCGACGCGGCAGGTCAGGCCAGATCGAAGCGATCGAGTTCGGTGACCTTGGTCCAGGCCGCAACGAAGTCGTCCACGAACTTGCGCTTGGCGTCCGCCCCGGCGTACACCTCGGCTTGGGCCCGCAGCAGCGCGTTGGAGCCGAACACGAGGTCCACGCGCGTGCCGGTCCACTTGACCTCGCCGGTCTTGCGGTCGCGGCCCTCGAAAACCCCAGCGTCCTGGGCCGAGGCCTTCCACTCTGTGCCCATATCGAGCAGGTTGACGAAGAAGTCGTTGGTGAGCGAGCCGGGCGTTGCGGTCAGGACACCGTGGCGGGTTTCATTGGCATTGATGTTGATCGCACGCAGCCCGCCGATCAGCACCGTCATCTCGGGCGCAGTCAACGTCAGCAACTGGGCCTTGTCGATCAGCAGCACCTCGGCAGGCACGCTGTAGCGGCGCTTTTGGTAGTTGCGGAAACCGTCTGCCACGGGTTCGAGCACGGCGAACGATTCCACATCGGTCTGGTCCTGCCGCGCGTCGGTACGGCCGGGGGAAAACGGCACCGTGACCTCGAAGCCCGCGCTCTGGGCCGCCTGCTCTACGCCTGCGGCCCCCGCCAGCACGATCAGGTCGGCCAGCGAGATACGCTTGCCACCCGCAGCGCCGCGATGGAAGTCGCTCTGGATGCCTTCGAGCACCTGCAGCACCCGGGCCAGTTGCGCCGGCTGGTTGACGTCCCAGTCCTTTTGCGGCGCCAGGCGGATGCGGGCGCCATTGGCGCCACCGCGCTTGTCCGAACCGCGGAAGGTGGAGGCCGAAGCCCATGCCGTGCCCACCAGTTCGGACACCGACAAGCCGGAGGCCAGGACCTGCGCCTTGAGGGCCGCCACATCGGACGCATCGACCAGCGGATGGTCCACCGCGGGAACGGGGTCTTGCCAGATCAGCACTTCCTTCGGCACTTCGGGGCCGAGGTAGCGCGCGCGCGGCCCCATGTCGCGGTGCGTGAGCTTGAACCAGGCCCGCGCGAAGGCTTCGGCGAAGGCCTGGGGGTTGTCCAGGAAACGGCGCGAGATTTTTTCATAGGCCGGGTCCATGCGCATTGACAGGTCAGTGGTCAGCATGGTCGGCAGGCGCTTCTTGGCGGGGTCGTGCGCGTCGGGGATGATGGCTTCGGCGTTCTTGGCCTGCCATTGGTGCGCGCCTGCCGGGCTCTTGGTGAGTTCCCATTCGTACTTGAACAGGTTCTCGAAGAAGTTGTTGCTCCACTGCGCGGGCGTGGTGGTCCAGGTCACCTCCAGGCCGCTGGTGATCGCATCGCCGGCCTTGCCGGAGCCGAAGCTGCTGGCCCAGCCCAGGCCCTGCTGCTCGATGCCTGCGGCTTCGGGCTCGGCGCCCACATGGTCGGCCGCGCCGGCCCCATGGGTCTTGCCGAAGGTGTGGCCGCCGGCGATCAGGGCCACGGTTTCCTCATCGTCCATCGCCATGCGGCCGAAGGTTTCGCGGATGTCGTGCGCGGCGGCGATCGGGTCCGGATTGCCTTCGGGGCCTTCCGGGTTCACGTAGATCAGGCCCATCTGGACCGCTGCGAGGGGGTTTTCCAGGTTCCGCCCCTGGCTGTCCGTGCGGTCGGTTTCCTGGCCGTGCATGGCGGGGTCGGCCACCAAGGTGCCGTCGCCGGGGGCACCCTTGCCGTAGCGGGCGTCGCCACCGAGCCATGTCTTCTCGCTGCCCCAGTACACGTCCAGGTCAGGCTCCCACGTGTCTTCGCGGCCGCCGGCGAAACCGAAGGTCCGAAAGCCCATGGTTTCCAGCGCAACGTTGCCGGTCAACACCAGCAGGTCGGCCCAGGAAATTTTTTGACCGTACTTTTGCTTGATGGGCCAGAGCAGGCGGCGCGACTTGTCGATGTTGACGTTATCGGGCCAGCTGTTGAGCGGCGCGAAGCGCTGCTGCCCACGGCCCGCACCGCCACGGCCGTCGCCCGTGCGGTAGGTGCCGGCGGCGTGCCACGCCATCCGGATGAACTGCGGGCCGTAGTGTCCGAAGTCGGCCGGCCACCAGTCCTGCGAGTCGGTCATGAGCGCACGCAGGTCTTTCTTCAGGGCTTCGTAGTCGAGCTTCTTGAACTCTTCGGCGTAATTGAAGCTGCCGCCCAGGGGGTCGGACTTGAACGAATGCTGGTGCAGCAGATCCACGCGCAACTGGTTGGGCCACCAGTCCTTGTTGAGGGTTCCACCATTGACGGCGGCGGCATGGAACGGGCACTTGGTCTCTTGGCTCATGGGGCATTCCTCTTGCGGCTGATTGATGGGTGAATGCTAGAGAAAAGGCTCCCGCCGGAAAAGGCAATTAATCACATGCCTGGAATAGTTTTTCGAAATGATCAGCCATGACCGAACCCTCATCAAAGAGCGCGCGGCAAGCGGGCGGCGCATGGTTTTCCACTCCACTCCACGCCCTGCCCCGCCTCCTGGCTCTGGCAGATCAGCCGCCGAGCGCTGCGCCGGCGTGCAGTGGCAGCCCCGGTGCGTCCATGCTGGTACACAGGATGCGCCCGTGGGTGGAGTCGGTCACATAGAGCTTGGCCAGGTCGGCTCCGCCGAACGCCATGTTGGTGGTGGAGCTTCCCGCCACACCGCGCAGCACCTGCACCGGCTCGGCCCGGCCGTTGAGCACCCAGACCCAGCCAAGGCCGGGATTGGCCACCAGCAAACGGCCTTGCGCATCCACCGCCAGTCCGTCCGGGCCGCTCGGCCCATAGGAGGTGAAGAACTGGCTCACCTTGGCCACGCTCCCGTCGGGCAACAGCGGGACGCGCCAGACGCAATTGCCACGTGTCACGGCCAGGTACAGCACACGGCCATCCGGCGACAACGCCACGCCGTTGGGACTGGGTACGTTGTTCAGCAGCAGATCGAGCTGGCCGTTCGGACGCAGGCGGTACAGGCGGCCCGACGGGTCGTGCAGGCCACTCTGGCCTTGGTCGGTGAAGTAGAGGTTGCCTTCGGCATCGAACACCAGATCGTTCACGCCCTTGAAGCGCTCGCTGTTGCGGCGCTCCAGGTAAGGCGTGACGGTGCCGCTCGCCACATCCAGTCGCACCAGACCGTTCTTGTAATCGGTGATGAGCAACGTGCCGGCGTCCAGGAACTTCATGCCATTGGGCTCGCCGTCGTACTCCGCGACAAGGCTCCAACCGCCCTGCGGGTCGATGCGGAAGATGCGCCCCCATGGAATGTCGGTCACGTACAGGTGGCCGGCGGTATCGAACACCGGGCCTTCGAGGAATGAATCGGTGATGGTGCCGCCGCGGTTGGCATCGGCCCATGCGCCGCGCGCCGGGCGCCGGAACGCATCGGGCAACGAGGTGAACGGCTCCAGTTCACGGACCTGTGGGGCCTGTAGCAAGAACATGGGATCGGCTTTCTTTAAAGAAGGACCCGTCCCGGCGAAATGCTGGGCCAGGGCGGGAAACGGAATGCGATTTTCAGACGGCTTCGAACCCGTACAGCTGCGCAGGGTTGTCCACCAGGATGCGGTCCATTGCCACGGGATGGGACCCTGTCCAGGCTTGCAGCAGATCCACCAGATCGGCATCGTTCACCGTGCCGGGCGGCTCGGTGGTGTGGGGCCAGTCGCTGCCCCACACCAGCCGCTCGGGCGCGGCCTGCACCAGCGCGCGGCCCAGAGGCAGCGTGTCGGCATAGGTCGGGCCTCGCGCCGTGGAACGCATGTAGGCACCGGAAAGCTTGACCCAGGTGTTGCCCCCGTCGAGCAGCTGGCGCAGCACGCCGTAGGCCTGGGCGGACGGGCCTTCGGCCGGGTCGATGCGGCCCAGATGGTCGATCACCAACGGCACGGGCAACGTCTGCAGCACCGGCCGCAGCGCGACGATCTGCTCCGCATCCGCGAAGACCTGGATGTGCCAGCCACCACAGTGCGGATGGCGCGCGACCCGGCTTGCCAGCGTGGTGAGCATTTCGGGCGTGGTCGCACCCCAGGACTGCGGCGATACGAAGTTCACCCGCAGGCCGCACACGCGGCGCGCGGCCAGGTGTCCCAGTTCGGCATTGCTCACGCCTGCGCCCACCACCGCCACGCCCCGCGCGGTGTCGCCGAGCTGCTCCAGGGCATCCAGCGTACAGGCGTTGTCCGTGCCATAGGTGGAAGGCGTCACCACCACCGAACGCGCCGTGCCCAGGCGCTGCTGCAGCCGCCGGTAGGCGGCCACCGGCGCATCGGGCGGCAAGCGCTTCCAGTGCACCGACGGTGCAAAGCGCGGATCGAAAATGTGCATGTGGCTGTCGCATGCCATCGCGGGCAGCAAGCGCGACGGGCGGCTCACCCCCACGGAATGCGGCACCGGTGCAGGAATCGCAGGCAGGCGCATGGTGCCCGTCAGTCCAGTTTGATGTCGCCCTTGCGCACCACCTCGCCCCACTTGGCGTCTTCCTTCTTGAGGAAGGTGACGAACTCCGTGGGCGTGGAACCGATCGCCTGGGCGCCCAGGTCCGCGAGGCGCTGCTTCACCTCGTCTTCCTTCAGCACCTCGACCAGTGCCTGCTGCAGCTTGGCGGCCACCGGCTCGGGTGTGCCCGCGGGCAGGAACACGCCGTTCCATTCATAGGCCTCATAGCCGGGAATGACGGTCTCGGCCACCGTGGGCACATCGGGCAGGCGCTTGGACCGCTCGGGGGCCGATACCGCCAGTGCACGCAGTTTGCCGCCCGACACCAGCGGGTACGAGGCCGCGATGGTGCCGAACATGAAGTCCACCTGCCCGCCCATCACATCGGCGATGGCGGGGCCACCACTCTTGTAGGGCACATGCACCATGTCCAGTTGCAGCTTCTGGCGGAACAGCTCCGCCGCCAGCCGTTGCACGGTGCCGCTGCCGCCCGACGCGAAGTTCAGCTTGCCAGGCTCGGCTTTCGCCTTGGCGATCAGGTCGTTCACGTTTTTGAAGGGCGAGTCGGCCTTCAGGATCAGCGCGTTCGGAGCCAGCAGCACCAGGGACAGCGGCTGCAACGCCGTGCTGGCATAAGGCATCTTGGGAAACAGGTGCGGATTGATGGAATACGGCGTGGCGTCGTACAGCATGGTGTAGCCGTCGGCAGTGGCCTTGGCCACATAGCTCGCGCCGATCGTGCCGCTGGCGCCGGCCTTGTTGTCCACGATCACGCTGGCACCCAACCGGGCGCCCATGCGCGTGGCCAGCACACGGGCCACGGCATCGGCAGCACCACCCGGGGCGTAGGGCACGACGATCGTGATCGGGCGGTCCGGGAAAGCGGCCTGTGCCACGGTGGCGGCAAGGGCGCAGGCGGCGATCAGGGGGGAGATGAAAAAAGCACGCATGAGGTCTCCTGGTTCGAATGGCAAAGCGACAGAGAAAAAAGAAACCGCAACCCGCCGCGAGCCACGCGGCCCGGGCCCAGGACAGTTGCGTTGGAAGGCACGCCGGTGGTCAGTCGGCCTTGAGATTCAGGTCGAGGGCAATCTGCGCATAGGTGGCCACTTCACGCCCGACCCGCGCCACGAAGGCAGCGCCACAGGTGGACTCGGCGTCCAATCCCAGGCCACGCAGTTTTTCGGCAGCGGCCTCGCTCTTGGCGAAGTCGGCGGCCACGCGTTCCAGCGCCTGCGCGACCGGCTCGGGAATGCCGGCGGGCGCCAGCACGCCGTACCACGCGTCGGCCGAGTAGTTGCCGCCCCCCGATTCCGCGAAGGTGGCGATGTCGGGCAGCAGACCGGAACGCTGTGGCGACGCTACCGCCAGCGCCGTCAGCTTGCCGCTGCGGATCTGCGGCAGGACCGAGCCCAGCGTAGCGAAAGAGCTGTCGAGCTGGCCGCCCATCAGGTCCGTGACCACCGGTGCGGCGCCTTTGTAAGGCACATGGTTGAGCTGCAGGCCGTTGGCGCGGGCGAACATCTCGGTCGCGAAGTGACCCGAGCTGCCGATGCCAGCCGTTCCGGCAGTGATGCGCCCGGGCTCCTTGCGGGCCTTGGCCATGTAATCGGCCAACGACTTCATCGGCAGGCCCGGCCCGACCACCAGCACCGTCGGGCTGGTCGCCACCGTGCACAGCGGACGGAAGGAGCGCACCGCATCGAACTTCACCCGGTTGCTGTACAGCCCGGGAATCATCGTGTGGTTGGTCGCACCGAACAGCAGCGTGTAGCCATCGGCCGGCGCGCTGGCCACCGCCTGTGCAGCCAGGATGGTGTTGGCGCCCGGCTTGTTGTCGATGATGAATGGCTGGCCCAGCGCGCGGCTGGCATGGTCAGCAAACGCCCTGGCCACCACGTCGGTGGGGCCGCCTGCCGCAAATCCCACCACCAGCTTCACGGGCTTGGAAGGATAGCCACCGGCCTGCGCGAAACAGGTGGCGGACACCATGCACAGCGCAACCGCCAGCGCCTTGCGCACCGGTGCTGCCAGCCTTCTGGTTTCGAAACTCTTGCTCATTGAATGTCTCCTGTCAGGGGCCGCACTGGCGGCGGCTTCTTGTTCTGGCGCAACCGGCATCCCACACCGGTCGGGGAAAAGCGGACACGCAACGCTGGCGTGCCCGGTCTTGGGTCTTGGTTACGAGGCTGCAGCAACGGCAGCCGGGGCGCGGGCCAACACCTCCAGCAGGTTCTTGGCAGCCCCCACGCCCATGTTCACGTAGGCATCGCCCGTCACGCCGCCGATGTGCGGGCTCAGGATGAAGCGTGGCTCGCCCTGGAACGGATGGTTGGCCGCCATCGGCTCCACGGAGAAGCTGTCCAGGCCCGCTGCCATCACTTGGCCCGATCGCACGGCAGCCAGCAGGGCGGCTTCATCGATGAGTCCGCCGCGCGCGGTGTTCACCACGATCACGCCGCGCTTGCACTGTGCCAGCGTGGCCGCATTCAGCATGCCCCGGTTCTCGTCGGTCAGCGGGCAGTGCAGTGAAATCGCGTCGGACTCGCGCCAGATCGTCTCCAGGTCCACGCTCTGCACACAGGCCGGCAGGTCCTTGGCGAAGGGATCGAACCCGATCACGCGCATCCCCAGCGCATCGGCCATCCTGGCGAAGCGCAGACCAATGGCGCCCAGGCCCACGAGGCCCACCGTGCGCCCACCCAGCTCCAGGCTCTTGTGCGTGGCCTTGTCCCAGTGGCCGGCGTGCATGCGGGCATCGAGTTGCACCACCGACTTGGCACAGGCCAGCAACAGGGCCAGCGCCTGCTCGGCCACCGCCGCGGCGTTGGCACCCGCAGCGGCCACGACCTCTACGCCACGGGCCTTGGCGGCCACCTTGTCGATGGTGTCGGTGCCGCTGCCGTGCTTGGAGATCACCTTGAGCGATGGCGCCGCATCCATCACGGCGGCGCCCACCTTGCCGTAGCGCACGATGATGGCCACCGGGTCATGCTGCCGACACAGCGCCACCAGGTCGTCTTCGGTGGGTGTCTTGCCGGCATAGACGATCTCGAAATCCTGAAGCAGATCGAGTGCCTGCTGCGCCAGGTCGGCGCCGGTCACGAGGATGGCGCTCACATCGATTCCCCTTCCTTCAGCACGCCGGCGGCGCGCAGCGCGGCGGGCAGCCATTTGGAGGCCGTATCGCCACGGGCGATCGCCTCGATGCGCGCGGCCTCATCGGCCACCTTCTTGTCGGCCAGCGCCATCATGGCGGGCGCCTTGGCACGCTCGATGACCACCACGCCGTCGGCATCGCCCACCACCAGGTCGCCCGGGTTCACCACTGCGCCGCCGGCCGAGATGGGATGGTTGATGCGGCCCGGCACACACTTGGTGGGTCCAGCCGGATTGAAGCCGGCGCTGAACACCGGGAAACCGAGTTCCAGCAGTTCCAGCTTGTCGCGGATCGCACCGTCCACGATCACGCCGGCCAGGCCGATCTTCTTGCAGGCGCTGAGCATCAGCGTGCCCATGAGCGCGGCGGTCTGGTCGCCTTTGCCGTCGATGACCAGTACGTCGCCCGGCTTCGCCAGCGCGATGGCCGCGTGGATCATGAGGTTGTCGCCCGGGCGCACTTCGACCGTGAAGGCCGGGCCGGCCACCTTCATGTCCTGGTGGACGGGCGCCACGCGGGCATGCAGGGTGCCGCGGCGTCCGGCCACATCGGCCAGGATGGCGGCCTGGAAGGTCGCGGCCTTGGCGACGACCTCGGCGCTGACGCGCTCGATGTCACGGATGACTTCTGGGAGTTGGCTCATGGCGGTTCCAGTGAGTTGGGAGGAAAAAGAAAAACGGAAGAAACGTTGGCCTGCAGCGAGCTCACTCGGCCTTGATGTTTCCGTCCTGGATGACCTTGGCCCACTTGGCGGAGTCGGCCTTCTGCAGGTCGCCCAGCTGCTGGGGCGTGCCGCCGACCAACGTCACGCCCAGCTTGTCGGCCAGCGCGGCCACGCCCGGGTCCTTCAGCGCCTTGCCGATCTCCTGGTTCAGGCGCTGCACGATGGCGGAAGGCGTCCTGGCCGGTGCGAAGACGGCCTGCCACTGCTCCACGACGAAGTCCTTCATGCCGACCTCGCCCATGGTGGGCACGGTCGGCAGGGACTTCAGGCGCTGCGCCGACGTGACGGCCAGCGCACGCAGCTTGCCCGCCTGCACGTGCGGCAATGCAGCGGCGGCAGGCGCGAACATGAATTGCACCTGTTCGGCCAGCGTGTCCTGCAGCGCCGGGGTGTCGCCCTTGTACGGCACGTGGATGAAGCGCGCGCCCGTCTGCTGCTGCAGCAACTCCCCCTGCATCTGCAGGATGGTGCCGTTGCCGCCGGAGGCGAAGGCGAGCTTGCCCGGCTGCGCCTTGGCCGCAGCCACGAGATCGGCCACGGCCTTGAACGGCTGGTTGGCGCCGACCACGAGGATGTGCGGAATGGTGCCGATGGTGATCACGGGTTCGAAACCGGCAATCGGGTCATAGGGCAGTCTCCCCATGAGGTGCGGCGCAATGGCCTGGGGACCGATGGAAGTGCCCAGCAGGGTGTAGCCATCCGGCGGCGCCTTGGCGACGAACGCCGCGCCGATGGTGCCCGTGGCACCGGCCTTGTTGTCCACGATCACATTCGTGCCCAGTGCCGCGCCGACGCGCTGCGCCACGTTGCGGCCGAGCACATCGGTGCTGCCGCCCGGCGGGTACGGAACCACCCAGGTGATGATCTTGCCGGCGGGCCAGTCGCCCTGGGCCAGCGCGGTGCGGGTGAGCAACGGGCCGAGCAACGCGGCGCCTGCGGCGGCCAGCAGGCTGCGGCGTGCGAGCCGGGTCTTCGGAGAGGAAGGGATCGACGTGGTCATGTGCTTGTCTCTTGTTTGGTCAGGCAAAGGAGGAAGGCTGCGTGAAGCCGTACAGCGCGGCGGGGTTGTCCACCAGCACGCGATGCAGGGTGGCCGCATCGCCGCTCTGGCCGGCCCAGTCCACGAGCCGATCCACCTGTCGCGCGTCGTCCGGCATGGGGTGCGCACCGGACGATGCGGTGGCGTGGGGCCAATCGCTGCCCCAGACCACGCGCTCGGGCGCGCAGCGCAGGTAACTCGCGGCCAGCGCATCGAGGGCGGGGTCTTCGGTCGAGTGGCGTTCGCTCACGATGTAGCCGCCGGACAGCTTGATCCACGCCTGTCCGCACTGCAGCAGGTCCTGCAGCAGCGCGTGTGCGGGGTGTTGCCCGGCCTGCGTCGGCGAAATGCGGCCGAAGTGGTCGAAAACCAATGGAACGGGCAGCCGGCGCAACACCTCGCCCTGCGCCGCCAGCAGATCCGGCTCCATCAGCAATTGCAGGTGCCAGCCCAGCGGCGCGATGCGGCAGGCCAGCGGCGTCAGCGATTGCACGGTGCCAGACACACCGAGCGACAGGTTCAGGCGTGCGCCGCGCACGCCGGCGTCATGCAGGCGCTGCAGTTGGGCGTCGCTCTCGTGGCCGTCGATCACGGCCACGCCGCGCGCCTGCGGGCCCAGCGCCGCCAGGCCTTCGAGCATGCAGCGGTTGTCGGTGCCATACGTCGAGGGCGTGACCAGCACGGTGCGCGCGGTGCCGATGCGATGCTGGAGCGCACGGTAGTCTTGTGCCGAGGCGTCCGGCGGCAGCAGCCTGGCGCCCGGTGCCGCGGGAAAGCGGCCGTCATAGACATGCACGTGGCAGTCGCAGGCGTCTTTCGGCAGCACCGTGCGCGGCGCGGTGCTACCGGCCGAGAAACGCACAGGCGTGGCAAAGCTTTCGCGGTGCATGGCGAGGGCTCAATGGGCGTGGGAAACGGGGCTTTGCAGGGCGCCGCGTCAATCCAGGCTGGCGCCCGAATCCTTGACGATCTTTGCCCAGCGGGGCACTTCGGACTTCAGCAGCGCGCCGAACTTTTCGGGGGTGCCGCCCAGCACGTCACCGCCTTCGGAGCGGAGCTTTTCCGCCACGTCGGGCTGCGCCAGCGCCTGATTGATGGCCTTGTTCAACTGCTGCACGATGGGGGCGGGCGTGCCGGCCGGGGCCAGCACGCCATACCAGGAAGCGGCCTCGAAATCCTTGTAGCCCGACTCGGCCAGCGTGGGCGTCTGCGGCAACTGGTCGGATCGCTTGAGCGACGTGATCACCACCGCACGCAGCTTGGCATTGCGCACCTGCCCCAGCAGCGTGGGCACGGCCGACATGTACAAGTCGATCTGCCCGCCCACCAGGTCGGTCATGGCCTGGGCCGCGCCCTTGTAAGGTACGTGGCGCAACTTGATGCCGGCGGCGTTCTCTGCCAGTTCACCGGCCAGATGGGCGACAGTGCCGTTGCCGGAGTAACCCAGCGTGATGCCGTCCGGCTTGGCCTTGGCGGCGGCGACCACATCGGCGAACGTCTTGTAAGGCGAGTTGGCGGGCGCGGCCATCACGATGGGGGCCGACGACACCAGCGCCACCGGGACCAGATCCTTAAAGGGGTCGTAGGGCAGCTTGGCATACAGCGAGGGGTTGATGGCCAGGTTGCTGGTCTGGCCCATCACCAGCGTGTAGCCATCGGGCGCCGACTTGGCCACGGCATCCACACCCAGGTTGCCGCCTGCCCCAGGGCGGTTGTCCACCACCACGTTCCACTTGTGCTGCTCGGTCAGCTTCTGCGCCACGGTGCGCGCGATCATGTCGGTGCCGCCGGGCGGGAACTGCACGATCAGGCGGATCGGCTTGTTCGGGTAGCCGGATTGCGCTTGCGCAGTGCCGGCGGAAAAGGCCACTGCCGTGATGCCCAGCAGGGCGATGGACAAAGGTGCGCCCAGGGCGCGCCGGGTCAGCGAGAAAGTTGGCATGGTTTGTCTCCGTTGTGATGGACCTGTCGCGCCTTGTTCTCAGGCGTTGCCAAGACTTTACGAAAACGTTTCAACGCATACAATACAGTTTCATACAGCGAAACATATTGCACCATGAGCAACGCAACAAGCGGCAGGCCAAAGGCCTCCTCCGCAGCGCCGCAGGGGCCTGGCGAGGCCGCATCCGCCGCCCCGACGTCCTCCTCTTCGGCCACCGCGAAAGAAACCGGCGGGGTCATCGCCGTAACGCGCGCCCTCCAGTTGCTGGAGGCGTTCTCCCTGGGCGAATCGCATCTGCCGCTCGCAGAGCTGAGCCGCCGCTGCGGGTTGCACAAGACCACCGTGCTGCGCCTGGCGCGCACGCTGGCGCAGTCCGGCTTCATGGTGCAGCGCGAGGACGGCGACTGGCGCCTCGGGCCGGCGGCGGGCTGGCTGGGGGCGCGCTACCAGGCGGGGTTCGACGTGCAGAACGTGCTGGAGCCAGCCTTGCGCGAACTCACCCAGGCCACGGGCGAAAGCGCGGCGTTCTATGTACGTGAAGGCAATGTGCGCACCTGCCTCGTGCGGGTGGAGGGTCCGCAGGCGCTGCGCCACCATGCCCGCATGGGTGAAGGCCTGCCGCTCGACAAGGGCTCGCCGGGCCGCGTGATCCTGGCGTTCTCGGGCGAGCCCGGCGCGGACTACGAAGACATCCGCCAGCGTGGCTACCACTGGTCCATCGGCGAGCGGGAGCACGGTGTGGCCACCGTCTCTGCGCCCGTGTTCGGCATGCATTGGCGGCTGATGGGCTCGGTGTGCATATCGGGGCCGGAATCACGCCTGCCCGAAGCCCGTCTGCAGACGCTGGCCAAGACGGTCACTGCAGCGGCCACACGGCTGTCCTATGCGCTGGCGGGCAGTTCAGCGCCACCCTCCTCCACAGGGATGCGCGCGACCCAGTGGCATCCGTGATAAGTTGCAGGCGGCTACTCGCGCCAGCCACAACACAACGGAGACAACCCTTGAGCCGCTACCCCTTCCCCGACCTCGCCGCCCTGCCCGACGACATCCGCACCCGCATTCTCGAAGTGCAGGAAAAGGCCGGCTTCGTGCCGAACGTGTTCCTGGCATTTGCGCGGCGACCCGCCGAATGGCGTGCGTTTTTCGCCTACCACGACGCCTTGATGCTCAAGGAGGAAGGCAGCCTGACCAAGGGCGAACGCGAGATGATCGTCACCACGACCAGCGCCGCCAACCAGTGTCTCTACTGCGTGGTCGCGCACGGTGCCCTTCTGCGCATCTAAGAAAAGAAGCCGCTGGTGGCCGATCAGGTGGCGGTCAATTACCGCAAGGCCGACATCAGCCCGCGCCAGCGGGCCATGCTCGACTTCGCGATGAAGGTGTGCAACCAATCGCATGCCATCGAGGAAACGGATTTTCCCGCCCTGCACGCCCACGGCTTCGACGACGAGGACATCTGGGACATCGCGGCCATCACCGCGTTCTTCGGTCTGTCGAACCGCATGGCCAGCTTCGCGGGCATGCAGCCCAATCCCGAGTTCTACCTGATGGGCCGCGTGCCGCGCCAAAAATAGCACTGTCGAAATGCGTTGACCCGCCCCAGGCGCCTCCGCCATACTGGGACAAAGCAATCACACGGCAAGAGCTGCAGCCAGCAGCCGCCTCGGCTTTGCAATACCCGTAAGAGGGGGGGGGAAACCATGGAACTCGCGTTTCGGAATGCGTGCGCGTCTGCGTCTCCAGCCGCCTTTGCCACGGCGTTGGCGTGCACCGTCGCACTGCCCGCACAGGCCCAGTCAGACACCCCGCGGCGGGTGTCCAACCCACCCCTGCTGGAACTGCAGCGCAAGGCGCCTCGCAGGCTCCAGCTGGCAGCGGGCCCGGCCACACGCGCGGTGTCCCACGAAGCCTCGCTGGACCTGAACGTCGTCTACACCGACGGCAAGCTCTGGAACCCGGCCGAGCAGCGCTTCGACAAGGTGCGCCTGCGCAGCTACCAGGGCACCCGCGTCGATCCCAAGGCGCCTTTCGTCTCGCCCATGCTGGAGATCCGCCCCGGCGACACCATCCGCATCCGCCTGAACAACCAGTTGCCGCCCGACCCGAGCTGCATCACGTTCACCGACGGGGTCAATACGCCGCACTGCTTCAACGGGACCAACCTGCACACCCACGGCCTATGGGTAAACCCGGCAGGCAATGGCGACAACGTGCTGATCTCCATCAATCCGACGGTGAGCTTCGAGTACGAGTACAACATTCCCTCGGACCATCCCGCCGGCACGTTCTGGTACCACACGCACCGCCATGGATCCACCGCGCTGCAGGTGGCCAGCGGCATGGCGGGTGCCCTCGTCATCCGCGGCGACCGGCCGCCCACCCCAACGCAGACGGGCGATGTGGACACCCTGCTGCGGCCCACCGCCCGCCAATCGTTCAAGGAACGGGTGCTGGTGCTGCAGCAGATCCAGTACGCCTGCCGCGACAAGAACAACCGCATCCAGTTCAACCCGGACGGAACCTACCGCTGCAACGAAGGCGACGTCGGTGGCATCGAGCACTACAAGGCCGTGGACAAGGAGGACAAGGACCAGTTCGGCCCCGGGTCCTGGCCGGCCTCCGGGCGCTACACCAGCATCAACGGCGAGGTGCTGCCCACCTTCGAGGGCGCGAAGGCCGGCCAGATCGAGCGCTGGCGCATCATCCATGGCGGCGTGCGCGACACCATCAACCTGGAGTTCCGCAAGCTGCGGCCGGGCGCACGCAGCGCACAGGCGCTGCGCGCCAGCGAGCACGATGCCTACATCGAACAAAATTGCACGGGCGCCCCGCTGCCCCAGCACCTGATCGCAGCCGACGGGCTGACCACCGCTGCGGCGATCCCCAGCACGCAGACGGTGTATCAGCCGGCCTACCGCTGGGACACCCTGATGGTGTTTCCCGAGGCGGGCGACTACTGCGTGATCGACGCCGCCTCACCCGCTTCGGCCAGCGTGAACCAGGCGCCCCCGTCGCGCCAGTTGCTCGGCACCGTGAGCAAGGTCGCCCCCGGCAATCCCGTTCCGCAGAACATTTCGGCGTACCTTGCAGCGGAACTGGCCGCCGCTGCCGCCGTCAACCTGCCCTTGGACGTGCGGGCCCAGGTCAGCGCTGAATTGAAGGATGGACTGAAGCTCACCAGCTTCGTGCCCCACCCCACCGTGCAGGACAGCGAAGTCACGGGCACGCAGACCCTCGCATTCAACATCGACCTGAACGCCCAGCCGATCCAGTTCCAGGTGAACGGCAAGCCCTTCGATCCGAACCGCATCGACCGCGTGCTGACCTTGGGCGGGGTGGATGAATGGACGCTGCAATCGGACTTCGTGAGCCATCCGTTCCACATCCATGTGAACCCGTTCCAGATCGTCAAGATCCTCGACCCGGACGGCAAGGACGTGTCCGGACCGGACGGCGACGACAAGGCGGACGGCACCGTCGACCCGCAATACCGCGCGCTCAAGGGCGTGTGGAAAGACACGCTCTGGGTCAAGAACATCGCGACCAAGGAACAGCCCAACGGCAAGTACACGCTGATCGTGCGAACGCGCTACCAGCGCTACATCGGGGACTACGTGCTGCACTGCCACATCCTGGACCACGAAGACCAGGGAATGATGCAGATCGTGCGGGTGGCCCTGCCGGACGGCGCTGGCGGGGCCAGCAAGGGCCACCACTGAACTCACGGCCCAACGCCGGCCAACGCGGGAGAACCCCCACATGATCAGCAAGAGAAACGCACTGAAAACCGTGGTCGCCGCCGGCGCCATCACCACGTTCTCGGGCCTGGTGCCCGGCCTGCTGCAGGCCGTGGCCGCACCCAAGCTTCGCACACGCCGCTGCGTCAACACCATGGCGCTGGACGATCCGGACCTGTCCGCCTACCGGGACTTCGTCGGCATCATGCGGTCCCGGCCCCAAAGCAGCCGGGTCAGCTGGCTGGGCTTTGCCAACCAGCATGGGGATGCCCACAATTTCAAATACTGCCCGCACGGAGACTGGTACTTCCTGCCATGGCACCGCGGTTTCGTCGAGATGTACGAGAAGGCGGCCGCAGCCATGACCCGCCACCCCGACTTCGCCATGCCCTACTGGGACTGGACCGCGCTGCGCGAACTGCCCGCGGCGTTCACAGACAAAACCTACAGGGGCCAGCCCAACCCCCTGTATGTGCCGGGCAAAGGCGACGACCCCACCATGCTGCGCAACCAGCTCACGGGCGAGAACGCGCTGACCGACGAACTCGTGGGCCCCGAGGTGATCCGCAAGATCTACCAGGAAACCAACTACGAAGCCTTCGGCACCAGCCGCTCGGTGGATCGCAGCGATCCGAAAAAGCCGGTGGTGCAGAACAACCTCGACGCCAAGTGGGTTCCGATGGGAGGCGGCAACCAGGGCATTCTGGAGCGCACGCCGCACAACAACGTGCACAACAACATCGGCGGATTCATGCCGGAGTCCAACTCGCCGAGAGACCCGATCTTCATGATGCACCACGGCAACATCGACCGCATCTGGGTATCCTGAAACGCGCTCGGCCGCCAGAATTCGACCGATCCGCTGTGGCTCAACATGCCGTTCCGCGACAACTACATCGCACCCGACGGCAGGCTCTACACCAAGAAGGTGAGCGACCTGCTGAGCACTGCCGCGCTTGGCTACACCTACGACACCCTGCCCTCGCCCGACAACCAGCCCGTCGATCCGCAGCGCCGGGCCAACCTGTCGGCCCTGTTCAATCCCGCGGCCGGCGACAATCTTCTGCGCCTGAAGAAAAGCGACATGGCCGCGGCCACGGCGGCCACTTCGCTGGGCGTGCCGTTCCAGCTGGGCGCCGGGGCGCTCGCGCCATTGCAGTCCCCGCCTTCCGCGCCCGGTGCGGGTGCGCCGCGAGAAGTGGTGGCGCTGATCTCCGACATCCGCATCGCGGACAACGTGCGTGCGATCCGTGTGTTCGTCAATCGCGATACCGTCGGTCCGCAGGTGCCCGTCACCGACCCGCATTTCGTGACGACGCTGAGCTTCCTCCGGCACGGCCATGGCCACGGCGAGGGAGCGCACACCGGCAGCCTGCCTTCGACCCTGGTCAACCTCACGGACACGCTGCGGCGGCTGTCGCAGACCCAGGGACTGCAGGGCAACACGGTCACGGTGCAACTGGTGGCCTTGCCGGTGGCCGGCACCCCGCCCTCGGAGGTGGGCACCGTGGTGCCCGGCTCGATCGAGATCGCACTGATCTGACGCGCAGCAACCCGGCACCGCAGCGATGGCACCGCTTGCTTCAGCCTGCGCCTTGCTGGCCTTCACCCTGGCCGGGTTGCCCGCGGTGGCTGCGCACGCCATGGAGCCAACCCCTGCACCCCATTCCGTTACCACCAGCACGGCGCCTGCGAAGGTTTGCCTGACACCCACGCCAGCGGACCGGCTGGCCCTGCAGGAAGACCGCCAACGCGTGGTGATCGTGCTGCGGGCCTTCGAGCCGCCACGGCCGGCCACCGGGCGGCTGGTCGCCTCCCTGCTGGTGGGCGCCCCACCCACCCCGCGGGAGATCACCCGCTTCGCGGTGCACCCACTGCGCGCCTTCACCGCGGCGCAGCCACAGCGCAGCCAGCGGTTTCTCGTCTCCCTTGCAGGTGATGCCCCCCTGCCCCCGGCGGGGCAGCCGGTCTGCCTGCTGATCGGTTTTCCCATCGACGGCAGCCCCCACGAGGGGGGGCGAGCCGACCTTGCCATTGAACTCTTTCCCACCAAATGACCATGCCTGCAGCATCCCATTCCACACCTGCCACGGCCTTTCCACGCACCCAACGCGTCGGGATCCTGGTGTTTCCCCAATTCGAGCCGCTCGACGTATGGGGCTTCATCGAGGCGTTTTCCATCGCGCGCTTCATCGGCACCTCCTATGCCGACGCGCCGGCCCTGCCGTTCCAGATCGTGCTGATCTCCAACGAGTGCAGGCCCGCCGCGAACGGTGCCAGCCCTGCGCCGGTTCCCGCGCCGGTGGCCAGCTTCAACGGCCCCCGCGTGGCGCCGGATCTCTTCCGCGACGAGGCGCTGGAGCAGCCGCTGGACCTGCTCATGATCCCCGGCGGACAAGGGGTCGGCACCTTGCTGATGGACCCGGACACCGCAGCCGTCCAGGCCTTGCTGCAATGGGTGCAGGCCATGGACCAGCACGTGGCCGTGGTCACTTCGGTCTGCACCGGCGCGGCCATCCTGGCGCGATCCGGCCTGCTGGATGGGCGGCCAGCCGCCACCAACCACCAGGCCTTCGGCTGGGTGGCGGGCTTCGGTCCCGCGGTGCTGTGGGACAACGTTTCGCGCTGGGTGGATGCGGGCAAGTACGTGACCTCGGCGGGCGTGTCCGCAGGGACCGACATGGCATGGCACCTGGTCGCTCGCCTGGCTGGCCGTGCCGTAGCCGAAACGGCCGCCCTCGCCGCCGAGTACGACTGGCACCGCGATCCGGCGCAACCCATCTTCTACCCCCAGCAGGCTGCTGTGCCTTCTTCCTGAGTCCTCTGCCGACGGCAACAAAAGGGGGTGGCGCTAATCCCCCGCGTCGGCGCGCAACATGCCCCACAGCATGCGCACCAGTTCGTCCTCGAACGCGGGCTGACCCAGCAGGGGCGAGTCCTCCAGCGCGGCGCTGCGGATGGCGCCCATGATGGCGCGCGTGGCAACGAACATCATGGCCGGCGTGGGAGCGCGCACCGAGGTATCGCCTACCTCGATCAGGCGGGCCAGCGCCAGGGCATTGCGCTCCGCCCCTTCGCGCAGCGCGGCCGTCACGCGGTCGTGGTGGTCGATGCGCCAGCCCAGCCGCACCATGCCGCGCCGAACCCGCGAATGGCCGCCGGTGCCGAAGGCCGCCACCAACAGCCGAACCACGTCGCGCAGCACGGCCCGCACCTCACGCCGCTGGGCCACGGCCTCGTCCAACAGCTCGCGCAATTGCTGCTGCACGCGGTTGCGCTCGCGCTCCACCATGGCCAGCACGATGGCCTCCTTCGAGGGGAAATACTGGTAGAGCGTGCCGATGGAAAAGCCCGCCACCTGCGCGACCTTGTTGGTGGTGATGCCCTCCTCGCCTTCCTTTTCCACGATCTGCGCGGTGGCGCCGAAGATGGCCTCGATGGTCTGGCGCGCCCGCGCCTGGGTGGGCTGGCGGCGCATGCCGGAGGAACTGTCGGGGGCTGGAGATTTCTTCAAGGGCGGCTTTCGAGCGGTGGACGCGGCACGGCAGGGCCACGCCCCGGAAACTGAATGGTGCTCAGAAACGGTGTTGGCGGCAAGGGTGCGAGCGTCACCTGGCCCCAACCATCCGCCCCTTCAGCCGGCGGGTGCCGTCGATTGCCGCTCGATCAGGCGAAAGCCCAGATCGAAGATGGTTTGCGGGCCCGCGTTGCCCCGGCAGCGGTCGATGACCAGTTGCGCCGCCAGCCGGCCGATCTCCGGGCCATCGACATGCACGGTGGTGATCGAAGGCAGCATGTGCTCGCTGAAATCGGCATTGCCGAAGCCGCAGATGGCGAGGTCCTGCGGCACCCGCAGGCCGCGGGCCGCGGCCTCGACGAGCACCCCGTGCGCCAGCGTGTCCGAGCTGCACGACACGGCCTGCAGCCGCGGCTCTTGCTCCAGCAGCTGCGCCAGGGCCCTTCGCCCCAGCGCCAGGCTGCTGGGTGCGGGCACCGTGGCAGTCGGCACGTCCCGCCCCAGGGTGGCGACAAAACCCTCGCGGCGCAACATGGCTCGGTGGTCGCCGCCCGTGGCGATTCCCACGCGTTGCCAGCCCCGGGACAGGAAGAACCCCGCCACCGCGCTGCCCACTTTCAGATGCGAAAAGCCCACCACCATGTCCACGGGGCGGTCGCTCAGGTCCCAGGTTTCCACCACGGGAATGCCGGATCGGCGCAGCCGGTCGCGCGCGCGCTGCGATTGCACCAGCCCGGTCATCACCAGCCCGTCGGGTTGGCGGCCGATCATGGTGTTCAGCACGGCCTCTTCGCGCTCGGCGTCGTAGGCGGTCTGGCCCAGGATGAGCTGGTACCCCTCGGCAGCCAGCGTGGTCGTCAGGCTCTGCACGGTGGGCAGGAACTGCGACACCGACAGCGCCGGGACCACGGCCGCCACCATCAGGCTGCGGCGGGACTTGAGCCCACCCGCCAGCAGGTTGGGGATGTAGCCCGTCGCCTCGACGGCCTGCTGCACCCGGGCCTTCGTCTTCTCGGACACCACCACCGGATTGCTCAGCGCACGCGAGGCGGTGATCAACGACACGCCAGCGGCCTTGGCCACGTCGTGAAGCGTGGCCGCCTTGAAGTTGGAAGGGGCGTTCATGGGGTTTCGGAGCACACCGGTCGGGCGAAAGACGAAGACCATACCGCATTCCACGCCACCGCCCGTCGCCGGTGCATGGCGGCATTCCAGGACCCCTTAGGGACGCCAGCGGCAGTCCCGGACAAGGGGAAAACCCCCAGCAGAAAAGCTTGCCGACCGGAAATGACAACGATATCATTTCCAATGCGCGCACACAGCGCAACTGAAAAAATCATAAAAACATGTCGATCCTGTAACGTTTTTGGCGGTGATTTTCCCTCCATCCAAAAATGACAACGTTCGCATTTCCACCAAGGAGACAAATCATGAAACGATTCCTGGCAGCCATTTCCCTCGGCATTCTGGCTTTCGGCGCCCAGGCACAGGCCTGGCCCGAAAAACCCGTGACCCTGGTCGTGCCCTTCCCGCCCGGCGGCTCGACCGACCAGGTTGCACGCGCCGTGGGGCCCCGGTTGACCGAGAAGTTCAAGCAGTCCTTCCTGGTGGACAACAAGCCCGGCGCCACCGGAACGATCGGTGCCACGTTCGTGCAGCGGGCCGCCCCCGATGGCTACACCTTCCTCGTGACCTCCCTGGGCCCGCTGGTCATCGTGCCGCACCTGCTCAAGGGCCTGCAGTACGACGCGCTGCATGGCTTCGACCTGATCACCGTGGCGGTGCAGTCGCCCAACGTGCTGGTGGTGCCGGCCAACTCCCCGCACAAGACCGTGGCCGACGTCATCGCCTACGAGAAAGCCAACCCCGGCAAGATGAGCTTCGCCTCGGCCGGCAACGGCTCGAGCGACCACCTCACCGCCGAGCTGTTCTGGCAACAGACGGGCACCAAGGGCGTGCACATTCCCTACAAGGGCGGCGCGCCGGCCCACACCGACCTGATCGGCGGTCAGGTGGATGCCTCGTTCCAGAACATCAACGCCGTGTCGCAGTACATCAAGGCCGGCAAGATGCGCGCGCTGGCCATCACCAGCGCCAAGCGCTCGCCGGTGCTGCCCGAGGTTCCCACGCTGGCCGAAGCGGGCGTGCCCAATGTCGAGGTCGCTTCCTGGCAGGCCATCGTCGCACCCAAGGGGCTGCCACCCGCCGTGCGCGAAAAGGCCCATGCGGCGTTCGTCGAGGCGCTCAAGGATCCGAAGGTGCGCGAGCAGTTCACGTCGATCGGCTTCGAGATGGTCACCAACACGCCCGAGCAGTTCGCCGCCTTCCAGCAGCAGGAATTCGCCCGCTGGAAGAAGGTGATCGAGACCGGAAAGATTTCGATCGACTGACCCCCATCCGCCCCGCCTGGCCTGCGCCCCGTTTTGCCCGAATGACCTGCACTGCACCATGACCGCTTCCTCGTCTCCCTCCTCTTCCAGCGACAGCATCGCCTGGGTCCGCATCTCATCGTGCTACCTGCCCCTGGCCAACCCCATCAGCGATGCCAAGGTGCTGACCGGCCGGCAAAAACCCATGACCGAGATCGCCATGCTGTTCGCCGAGATCGAGAGCAAGGACGGCCACCGGGGCCTGGGCTTCAGCTACTCCAAGCGGGCGGGCGGGCCGGGGCAGTTCGCGCACGCCCGGGAGGTCGCGCCGGCGCTGCTGGGCGAAGACCCGAGCGACATTTCCCGGCTGTGGACCAAGCTCTGCTGGGCCGGCGCGTCGGTGGGGCGCAGCGGCATGGCGGTGCAGGCCCTCGGCGCCTTCGACGTGGCGCTGTACGACCTCAAGGCGCGTCGCGCGGGCCTGTCGCTGTCCAAGCTGCTGGGTTCGCAGCGCGACTCGGTGCGCTGCTACAACACCTCGGGCGGCTTTCTGCACACCCCGCTGGACCAGCTGCTGCGCAACGCCAGCGCCTCGCGCGAGCGCGGCATCGGCGGCATCAAGCTGAAGGTGGGACAGCCCGACCATGCGCTCGACATCCAGCGCGTGGAGGCGGTCCGCAAGCACCTGGGCGATGCCATGCCCATCATGGTCGATGCCAACCAGCAGTGGGACCGCCCCACCGCGCAGCGCATGTGCCGCGTCTTCGAGCCGTTCAACCTCGTGTGGATCGAAGAGCCGCTGGACGCCTATGACTTCGAAGGCCACGCCGCGCTCGCCGCCCAGTTCGACACGCCGATCGCCACCGGCGAGATGCTCACCAGCGCGGCCGAACACGGCGAGCTGATCCGCCACCGCGCGGCCGACTACCTCATGCCCGATGCACCCCGCGTGGGGGGCATCACCCCGTTCCTCAAGATCGCCGCGCAGGCCGAGCACGCGGGCTTGAGCCTGGGCCCGCACTTCGCGATGGAACTGCACGTGCACCTGGGCGCGGTCTACGCCACCGAGCCCTGGGTCGAGCACTTCGACTGGCTCGAGCCGCTGTTCAACGAGCGCCTGGAAATCCGCGACGGCCGCATGATGGTGCCCACGCGCCCGGGCCTCGGCCTGAGCCTGAGCGAGCAGGCCCGCGGCTGGACGCGCGAAACAGCGGAGTTCGGCACCCGCGCGTGAGCCCGGCGCCATCGACAATCGAGCGGCATGCCGCATGCAAAGCCCCCAGAACATCGCCCCACCCACGACGACCGCCCCATGACCGATTCCGCTTCACCCGCCCGCCCGCCCCTGACCGTGCAGATGCACGCGGCCGACAACGTGGCCATCGTCGCCAACGACGGGGGCCTGCCCGCAGGCACGGTGCTGGCCTCGGGCCTGACGCTCGTCGACCGCGTGCCCCAGGCCCACAAGGTCGCCCTGGAAGACATCCCACAGGGCGGCGCCGTGCGCCGCTACAACGTGCCCATCGGCTACGCGATCCAGCCCATCCCCGCCGGCAGTTGGGTGCACGAGCGCCTGCTGCACATGCCCGATGCCCTGTCGCTGGAGGGCCTGCCCCTGGCCACCGTGCGCCCCGAGCCCCTGCCCCCGCTCACCGGCTACACCTTCGAGGGCTACCGCAACGCCGACGGCTCGGTCGGCACCCGCAACATCCTGGCCATCACCCAGACCGTGCAATGCGTGGCCGGCGTCACCGAATTCGCCGTCGCGCGCATCAAGGCCGAACTGCTTCCCCGCTTTCCCAATGTGGACGACGTGGTGGCGCTGGAGCACACCTACGGCTGCGGCGTCGCCATCGACGCGCCGGACGCCGTGATTCCCATCCGCACCCTGCGCAACATCAGCCTGAACCCCAACTTCGGCGGCGAGGTGATGGTGGTCAGCCTGGGCTGCGAGAAGCTCCAGCCCGAGCGCCTGCTGCCCCCGGGCAGCATCCCGCTGGTGGACGAGCGCAGCGTGGCCGACGTGGGCACCAGCGCCGAACCCAAGCTGGACGTGGTCTGCCTGCAGGACGACGCCCACGTGGGTTTCATGTCCATGATCGACTCCGTCATGCGCCAGGCGGAAAAGCACCTGGAGCGCCTGAACGCCCGCCGCCGCGAGACCGTGCCCGCCGCCGAGCTGGTGGTCGGCGTGCAGTGCGGGGGCAGCGACGCCTTCAGCGGCGTCACCGCCAACCCGGCCGTCGGCTTTTGCACCGACCTGCTCGTGCGCGCGGGCGCCACCGTCATGTTCTCGGAAGTGACCGAGGTGCGCGACGGCATCGACCAACTCACCTCGCGCGCCAGCACCCCGGAAGTGGCCCAGGCCATGATCCGCGAGATGGCCTGGTACGACGCCTACCTGGACAAGGGCCGGGTGGACCGCAGCGCCAACACCACGCCGGGGAACAAGAAAGGCGGCCTGTCCAACATCGTGGAAAAGGCCATGGGCTCCATCGTCAAATCGGGCAGCGCCCCGATCTCGGGCGTGGTCTCGCCCGGGGACAAGGCCACGCAGAAAGGGTTGCTGTATGCCGCCACGCCAGCCAGCGACTTCATCTGCGGCACGCTGCAGCTCGCGGCCGGCATGAACCTGCACGTGTTCACCACCGGGCGGGGCACGCCCTACGGGCTGGCCGAGGTGCCGGTGATCAAGGTGGCCACGCGCAGCGATCTGGCCCGGCGCTGGCACGACCTCATGGACATCAACGCCGGGCGCATCGCGGACGGGCAGGCGACCATCGCGGACGTGGGCTGGGAGATGTTCCACCTGATGCTGGAGGTGGCCAGCGGGCGCAAGAAGACCTGGGCCGAGCAGTGGAAGCTGCACAACGCCCTCGTGCTGTTCAATCCCGCGCCCGTGACCTGAGCGGCCCGGCGGCACCGGCCGCCGAACGCGACGACGGCGGCGTCACCCGCCCACCAGCGCGCGCACCCAGGCCGGCAGGTCCACGGCTTTCTTGCGCGGAAAGTCCACCCAGATGGTCGTGGCACCGCCGGCCGCGCACACCACGCCGGGCTGGTCCGCGCGCTCCATGGTGCCCCAGGTCTCGAACGTGGTGCGCCCCGGGTCGCTCACGTAGAGCTTGAGCAGCACCTCGGCCGGGTATTCGAGCTGCTGGTAGAAATTGCAGAAAGCATTCACGATCACCGGCCCCTGGCCCTGCGGGTCGGGGTTGCAGCCCGCCGCGACCAGCCAGTCGATGCGGGCCGTCTCCAGATAGCGGAAGTACACGGTGTTGTTCACATGGCCCATGTCGCCCCAGCGGGGGTAGTCTCGGTTTTCGAGCAAAACAGGAAACTTGAACAAAAAAGTTCTTCGTTATCAATCACTTAGCCTTACGAGCACGGGCCCCAGCGCGCTTGAAATCTTCCAAGGTCTTTCCGCGCTCAAGCGCTTCGTTCAGCCATGTAGGGCGACGTCCGCGCCCAGCCCACGTGTTGCCATCAGCGTCCTGATAAACCGCCTTGGCTTGCGCTGTTGCATCTCGCGCTTTGGAGATGTTAGGCGTTGCCAGTCTTGAGCTTTCTGGGCGCTGCTCAAAAAGGTCACCAGGCTCCAAGTCGAATTGGGCTATAGCCTTTTTCATGAGGGGAATAAGTTCCTCTGCATCGCTGGCCTCATTCATCGCCTCTTCGAGGCGCCTCTTCACTTGCGCAAGTGTCTTTGGCAATGGAATCTCCATCCGAGTACTTGGATGCCCCGAATCATCCTTCTTGTCGAGGCGCGCGACAATGCATGCTACTTAAATGACCAATAGAAATGGCTTTGCTGAAATTTTCATGAAGAATGTCCCGCTATGGGAGCGCTAGCTTGGTCCCCAACCAGCTGGTAACAAGCGGTCTGCGCGGTACTATTCGCGAGTTCACATGACGAGGGAGGCGGAGATGGTCAAGCATCTAGAAGAGGTAGTAAATGACCTTGCAGCGATGCAAGTGGGCTTTTACGTGTTCCATGACAACCCCTCGGGCCAAACAACGGTTCATCTCACTTCTGCTGAGCTCATCCGATACTCGGCCGACCCTGCTGGATATCTGTCGAGGCACTACGGTGTCAGTCGCGAAGATTACTTGGGCTGGCACCGTTCGGGCTACAGAGTAGTCTGCTCTGGCCTGACGAAGTCAGGCAAACAATGCAAAGCTACAGTTCCCGGCCTCTCGATGGTGCACAGTCCTGCAGAGTGGGTGCAAGGTAGAGGTGGGCGCTGCACTGTCCACAGTTGAACCGCCCACGCAATACCGTCAAGCTCGGGCAAGCCTATCATTGGCCTGTGTCGCTCCACTCAATGTGGCCAGGTATTCCACGACTGCCCGGTTGCGCGATAGCGCCTGCTTGACAGTGTCAATATCTACGCTATTGGAATCGATTAACTGCTTCATTTCTTCTTCCCACTGAAACACACGGTTCTCCCGCAGGAACTGGAATGCAGCTTCAATTTCTTCGGGGACGGCGAAGTTGCTTCGTGGCCGCACGTATAGATCGCTGACCATTACCGTACCGAGCTTAGTAGGAACATTTTTCGCACCCAGAATGGCGATGACTTCAGGCAATAGATCACTTTCCCTACGCAGGCGACCGGAGCGAAAAACGGTCATGAATATGTCGTCGACGTCACTTCCATACGTACCAGAAATAAGCATGACTTCCTTGCTGTACTCCAGTAGCAATTCTGAAGGTGTATAGGTGGGCTCAAACACCACGCGCCGGTATCCCTGCTCATAAGCACTCTCGATGGAGGGCAGAAATGGTAGCTGCTGGATTGACGGCGGCACCTGCCAGTCCTTCGCAGGTGTCGATCGATGGCGGGCCATGATGCGCGCAGCGGGGCCAGCATGTTCTGTCAACGCCAGGGAAGCTTCCACGAGTTCAATCGCAGAGTTTGCGTGGATTTGCGATGAACCGAATAGCAGCAGGCCTGCTTTTTGTCCCTTCACCGCCTTTTGCAGCGCGGCTTTCACTGGATTAGGGAAGGCTTTGGCAGTTGCGATGCTGCGTACATGCCTCAAGCTTGGTCGGGGTGTCGCAAAGGGTTGGCGTGGTTGCAAACCCCCATCTGAATCGACCCATCCTACCAACGCAGCGTGGCAGTCGTCCCCTTCGGACTGGACGGATCGCACCATTAACTGCACATCTTCGAACATCGCTTCTGGGCTTGGGGTCTTGACCAAAACTGCCACCCGGTGCGCAGCCCCTTGTGCGATCAAACATGCCATTTCCAGATGGCTGGAACTCTCCTTCCACGATTGCTGATCCAGTTCGAGCGGCCCCACCACGATCAGAGTGCCACTGGGGACGCGCTGCAGTCCGTTAGACCACAGCCCAGCCTCACCGAGATCAATGCTGCCGGCCCATTGGTTGCCCGCACGCTCCGCGTAGACCAAGGCACCGTCTGTGGCGTCTTCGTAGCGTTCGAGCAGCGCATTGATGGCCTCTTGCGAGTCCGTTATGTAGACGCCCGGAGCTGGTCCCGTGGGCCAGATTTGCGGGGCATCCAAAGGCTTAGTATGGTCTGGAGGGCTCAATGCCGCCAGAATCGACTGCGGCGGTAGGTCTAGCGCAAACTTTTTCTTCAGCCTAAATGCCAGCCGGCTGCAAGAAGTTGCATCGAGTTGGCATGTCGCCACACGATCCGGGAATGCCTGCACTTCGGGCCAATTGCGTAGGCCTGGCAGCGCTGCGATCAAATCGAGCGATTGATTATGGCCGACGGAATGTTGCGATTGCTCCAGCAGGCCGCGCACGCGCCCCGCCAGCAGCTTCAACTGCTGAATGTCCATTGTTTTCTCCTGGGCGCTGTATCCGGTACACGCATTGCGGGCCGCCCATGGAAAAACAAGGATTGGGTGAGGTCTGCAGAAATTCCGTCTTCGTCGTACTCATACTGAGCGCGTGCGGCTGGTGACGGTCACCAGCCTTAACTCTACTGCACAATCAGCTTGCACAAAAGACATGTGTCCAGTTGAGGAGGGAAAAATGGGACAAGCGAAGCTCAAGCAACGTACCGCCTTTGCGCCAGAGTTGGTCGAAGAATGGGAGTCTGAAGATTGCGTCAATTTTGCGGTCGCCCTCGCACGGCTGACGGGTTGGCTGCTGCACGTGGACTGGTGGGTGCCATCGCTGGACCCTGACAACAATATCTCTCTTGAGCGGTGCAAGCCACTACGCGTTTATGTAGCTGACAATGGATTCGGCGTTTTTGACGTGCGAGGATTAAGGTCCGTGGATGACTTCAATGCCCGAACTATTCGTCCGTTGGCGGTGCGCCATGGACCTGGTGGGGTCAGAACGCGCTACTACGTTGAATCGAGGTTGGAATCACTACCCCTGCGCTTCCGCCCAGACTCAGCCAAAATTGAAAGTGCGGCCAAAGCCATTGAGGCCAATACTGCTTACCTCAATTCAATTCCAAAGAGGACGCCACCCTACATTCCAGCTGCTGATGCTGCTGACTACACTTTTGGGCGATGTGCTGCCTTCGCTGAAGCGCTGCGTGAACAAACAGGGTTGGACGCGGTAGCGTTGCTAGCAGTCCGCTTTAAACCAGGTTCTGAAGGCATGAGGTTCGGTAGTGATGGATTTTTCCACAGCTTGGTTCTGCATCCGGATGGGACAGGGGAAGACTGCTGGGGCAAAGCTCATGTTGATGACATTGCGGGTCGGTTTGGAGTGGCTGAATATCGACTCAGTCGCGAAGCGCATGTGAGTGCGGTGAGCAATCTGCAGCGAACCTCGACCGAGCGATACGAGGCCGCGTTTGCCAAAGCGAAAGAACTGATCCAGACCTATCGCCTGTAGCTTCCCGCCTAACGGTCTACCAACGGGGATATGTTGTCAATGCTTACCGAACAAACAACCGCACAAGTGGCGGCCTCAGTGGTCAAAGATGTGTATTCGGACGCCGTTGGACCTGCGATGCGAGAGTTCGGAAAAATTGGAGCCAATGATGCAAAGGTGGCGCACCTGATACTTTTCCCCCTGCAATACGGCGCCATGTTTCAAGACCGTCTGGCACAACGTTTACAACAGGCCGTGGACCGTGTTCCCCCAGCGCGCCGCATGGCTCCCCGGGAGTCCATTGCATTGCCAGTGGGTGAGCGCCTTCGCTATGAAGACGAAGGTATCAACCCCATTGCAGATTTGTACATAAACCTGCTGGCCCGCGCGATGGACAAAGAGCGCGTGGGCGAAGCACATCCAGCTTTCCTGTCCATCATTGGTCAACTAGCACCCGACGAACTACTCGTTCTTCGCCAACTTGAAGAACAGGAGTACAGAGTGTTTTTTCGGCTTGGCCCCGGAGAGCCTGCCCTATTGTTCTCCGAAGCATGCGCCAAGCTCGACGGTTCTGAGTTTTGGATTTCACACGTGGAAAGGCTGCGGCAGGCAGCGGTACGGCCTGAAGAACTCGCCCAGCCAATGCTTTTCCTCACTTTCTTTGAGCATTTGCAGAGCCTGGGATTGACTGAGTACACCAACATTCCCAGGCAAGCGCTTGACAACGTGGCGAGGCCGGGATTCGAGTATCACTGCATCAAGGCTTTGTTGCACAAATCGCGATGCTGATGCCCGTAGACTGACTGCGTGACAGAGACGAAGAACAGGCAGCGGAGCAAGTACCGCACGACGAACTGGAAGGCGTACAACGCGGCGCTGAAAGCGCGAGGCTCGTTGACGATGTGGCTAGATGAGGGCATGCAGTGGTTTGGCACGCCGACCGGCAGGCGTGGACGCAGCCGAACCTTCTCGGACGCAGCAATCCAGTTCTGCCTGAGCATCAAGTGCCTGTTCGGCCAGCCCTTGCGACAGGCGCTGGGCATGGTGCAGAGCCTGCTGCGGCTGGCAAAGCTGGACTGGCCGGTACCTGACTTCAGCACTGTTTGCCGGCGCCAAAAGACCTTGCAGGTCGAACTGAGCTACCAGCGAACCAACTCGCCGCTGCAGTTGCTGGTGGACAGCACCGGCATCAAGTTCCTGGGCGAAGGAGAGTGGAAACGCAAGAAGCATGGTGCTGAATACCGGCGCGAATGGCGCAAGGTCCATCTGAGCATCGACGCGCAGACGCTGGAAATACGCGCCATCGAGGTGACCAGCAACGCCATTGGGGATGCGCCGATGTTGCCCGGGTTGCTGGCTCAGATTCCCACTGACGAATCCATCGAAAGCGTCAGTGCCGATGGCGCCTACGACACGCGCGCCTGCCTGGACGCCATTGCCGAGCGGCACGCGATGGCGGTGATCCCGCCCCGCAAGAACGCCAGCCATTGGAAGAAGTCGAGTCCGGGCTCGGCGCATCGTAATGAGGCCATTCGGGCGTGCCAGCGCCTGGGTCGCGGCATTTGGAAGAAGTGGAGCGGCTACCACCGGCGCAGCCTTGTGGAGACGAAGATGCACTGCTTCAAGCGACTGGGCGAACGGGTGATCGCGCGCACGTTCGACCGCCAGGTTGTGGAGCTGCATGTCCGCGTGGCCTTGCTCAATCGGTTCAGTCAGATCGGCCGTCCTCACACCGTGTCGGTGACTGCTGTGGCATAGGTCCGTCTGGGGTTGGGGTCATGCCGTCTGCAATTCGATTTGTGCAACAGCGCCCTGCATCAAGCTCACTGACTTCGGGAAGCTTTTTCTCAATGCTTGTGTTCTGGAGGAATCGAAGGTGGTTTAGTCCCTAGCGGACCGTTGGGCATCACGCAAAACCGCCGCTGTCCTGAGGGCACTTCTCGCTGGCTCAACAGCTGCCCTTTTCACTAGCCTTCTGGCGCTTCCACGCCACGCTTTCTACGGGGAGACTTCTGCGCAGGCCTGAACTGTTCGACCAGTGCACGCAAAGTGTCAGCTTCAGCCTTGTGCTGTGCAGTTGCCTGAAGCATTGGCTTCGAGTAGTTTGGCGTGACAGTCCCGTTCGGTTTCCGCTAGCTTGCCGCGCAATTGATCCAGTTGTTTGTCAGCAAGCGCACGAGCGGTGCGCTCACGGTCAATCTCGCGAAGGGCCCGGTGCTCCGCGTCCGTAGCACGTTGGGCTGCTTCATCAATGGCTGCACGTCCCTTTTCCAACTCAGCGCTGAAATGCTGCCGGCTCTTGGATTGTTCCAGCTTTAGTTCACCCACCTGCCGGGATAGCGTCTCGCCACGTGCCGCGCTGCCGGCGTGCGCACGCCGCTCTTGCTCCAATTCTGCAGCCAGGTTCTGGAGCCTGCTTTCCAGCTCGGCACACTTGCTTTGCGTGGTCTGTAGTTGAGGGCAAGCCAGGATACGGCCAGTTTTGACTCATAAGCCTTTTGGTTATTAAAGCACCGTCATTTATTCCCTCTTGTATTGACGCGTCAACCATGACTCGCCAGAAGCCTGCTCACTTGACCTCTGGCGCTTCACCACCACGCTTTTTACGAGAAGATCTCTGCGTCGGTCTGAACTGCTCCACCAGTTCACGCAAGGTGCCAGCTTCGGCCTTGTGCTGTGCAACTGCCTGAAGAACTTGCTGTAGCTCGGCCGATTGCGCTTGGTGCGCCCTGGTGATTTCGGCCAAGGAGGCGCGAGCACCGTCTATCTCTGCCGCCAACCTGCTCTGTGCAGCATTGGCTTCAAGTAGTTTGGCGTGACAGTCCCGTTCGGTTTCCGCTAGTGTCCTGTCCCGTTAATTCGCAGGCACGATAGCTGCATGGTTTCGGGCCATCCTTGAGGTGCCGCCATGCCCAATGCAACGACCCGAACAGAAATTGCGCTTAGTGAAGTGGAGCGCGCGGAACTGACGTCCATGGCGCGATCACGTTCGCTGCCAGCGGCGTTGTCGCTCAGGGCGCGCATCGTGCTGACTTGCGAAGGCACAGATAAAGCCAGCACCGCGGTTGCGCAGGCTCTGGGGATCAGTCGTAGCACTGTCACCAAGTGGCGCGGGCGCTATGCGCGCCATCGCATTGCAGGGCTTTACGACGAGTTGCGCCCGGGTCGCCCCCGCACGGTAGATGACGAGCGTGTTGCTGAGTTGATTACCAAGACGTTGCACACCAAGCCTGCTGATGGGGGTACCCACTGGAGCACCCGCACGCTGGCCGCCGATACGGGCATCAGCAAGAGCACGGTGGCGCGCTATCTGCAGACCTTCAACCTCAAGCCGCACCGGGCCGACAGCTTCAAGCTGTCGACCGATCCGCTGTTCATCGAGAAGCTGCGCGACGTTGTGGGGCTGTACCTGAACCCACCTGACAACGCGCTGGTGCTGTGCGTGGACGAGAAGAGCCAATGCCAAGCTTTGGAGCGTACGCAGCCGATGCTGCCAATGGGGTTTGGCTATGTCGAAGGTGTCACGCACGACTACGTGCGCCACGGCACCACCACCTTGTTCGCGGCCCTGAACGTGATGAATGGCCAAGTGATCGCGCAGTGCCGGCCCCGGCATCGTCATCAAGAGTTCCTTGCCTTCCTGCGCGCCATCGACAAGGCAGTGCCCGACGAACTGGATGTGCACTGCATAGCTGATAACTACGCCAGCCACAAGCATCCAAAGGTGCGCGCTTGGTTGGCCGAGCGGCCTCGCTGGCACATGCACTTCGTTCCGACCTATTCAAGCTGGCTCAATCAGGTCGAGCGCTTCTTCTCGATCATCACCACGCGGGCAATCCGCCGTGGCTCGTTCACCAGCGTGAAGGATCTGATCAACAAGATCGACACATTCATCGCGAATTACAACCAGTCCTGCCAGCCGTTTACTTGGACAGCTACAGCAGACTCCATCCTCGAAAAACTCGCCAGACTATGCGGGCGAATTAACGGGACAGGACACTAGCTTGCCGCGCAATTGATCCAGTTGTTTGTCAGCAAGCGCACGAGCGGTGCGCTCACGGTCAATCTCGCGAAGGGCCCGGTGCTCCGCGTCCGTAGCACGTTGGGCTGCTTCATCAATGGCTGCACGTCCCTTTTCCAACTCAGCGCTGAAATGCTGCCGGCTCTTGGATTGTTCCAGCTTTAGTTCACCCACCTGCCGGGATAGCGTCTCGCCACGTGCCGCGCTGCCGGCGTGCGCACGCCGCTCTTGCTCCAATTCTGCAGCCAGGTTCTGGAGCCTGCTTTCCAGCTCGGCACACTTGCTTTGCGCGGTCTGTAGTTGTTCCTCCAGGGAACTGCTGTGTTGCTGAGTTTCATGCAGCTGCGCCTGTGCGCTCTGGGCTTCCGTGCGGGCCTCAACCCGCAGTGCCGCCAGATCCTCGCGCGCCAACTCGGTCGCTTGCGTCCACAACACGCTGACCGCCTGGCCAGCGGCCTGCTTCAGCGCATCGGGAAGGTCCGGGTGGTCTATTTCCACTCTCGCTTTGCCGCGCAGCTCTTCCCAGAACTTGGCCAGTGCTTCGGCCGGGGCGCTCATGGATCCTTTTCGCACGTGCTGATACAGCTTGCTCGCGGTGGGCGTGATGCCGTATCGGAAAAACAGCAAAGCGCAAACCTCACGGTACAGCGCTTTGGTATCGCTGAATCGCTCCCGCAGGGCCTCCACTTCGGCTTGGATGTTAGATTCCTTATTCATTTTAAAATAATACAACGTATAACGTATGAATCATTGAATTTATTTCTAATTTTTGGACATAATTAATCTAATGTCCATAGAATGCCGCCAATGAGCAGTTTGATCGTCGCAGCGCCAGTTTTTTCGCATCTTGAGCCTTTGGAGGGCTTGGTGCTCCCCCTTCATCTGTCTGGAGAGCGTGGACGCAATCGGGCTCAGGGCCTGCCTCAGGTCGCGGCCAATGACGATCGGTCGGCGGTTTTGGCTTGGCTGGCGCGCTACAAAGATTCCCCCGCCACTCTGGCCAGCTATCGCAAGGAGGCAGAAAGGCTGCTGCTTTGGTGTGTGCATCAGCACGGGAAGGCCCTGTCCGATCTGACCCATGAGGACTTTCTGGCCTACGAGTCCTTTTTGGAAGATCCCCAACCGGTTGGTCTATGGGTCATGCAGGTCGCTCAGAAGGCACCGAGGTCTTCGCCCCACTGGCGTCCGTTCGCCAAGCCGTTGGACCGGCAGAGCCAGCGCCAGGCACTGTCGATCCTCAATAGTCTCTTCAATTGGCTGGTTCAAGCCGGGTATCTCGCGGGTAATCCCCTTGCCTTGCGGCGCCGCAAGGCCGTGGTACGACCCACCAAGACCAGCAGGTTCCTGCCTCATGAGCACTGGGCGCAAGTGCGCGCAACGATTGAGTCTCTGTCAACCGGCACACCTCGCCTTGCCCTCCAGGCGGCCCGATACCGATGGCTCTTCACGCTTCTCTACATCGGGGGCCTGCGGATTTCTGAGGTCTGCAACAACTCCATGGGCGACTTTTACTGGCGCCGTGGCGCTGATGGACGTGAGCGCTGGTGGCTCGAAATTCGAGGCAAGGGAGAAAAAGCCAGAGTGATCCCAGCAACTGATGAGCTGATATCAGAGTTGATGCGATACCGCAAGGCGAACGACTTGGCCTCGCTTCCGCGCGAAGGCGACGCGCTTCCACTGCTTTTGCCGCTTATTGGTGGGGCCAAGCCTATGGGACGCAGTGCCGTGCATGAGCTTGTCAAGAGCGTCTTTCGAGATACCGCAACTCGCTTGCGGGCCCTCGGACCCGACCATGAGGCGGCAGCTGCCCATGTAGAGCAGGCCTCCGCACACTGGATACGCCATACGGCCGGCACCCACCAGAGCGACAACATGGATCTGAAAGCTGTGCGCGACAACCTTGGCCATGCAAACATCGCCACCACCAGCATCTATGTGCACACCGAAGATGATGCGCGCCACGATCTCACTTCCAGAGAACACAGGGTGGGATGGTCGTCGCCTTGAGTCTTGCGTTGCCTCTCACATGACCGACTCGCATCCAGCATGCATTTGTCCATAATATTGGACAAAATATTCAATTTTGAGTAAAACAGTGAACATATGAATTCACAGGAAAGCTCTTCCGTACTCCAGCGCCAATTGCTACTTCAGTTAGGCGACAGGCTGCGCCGTCTGCGCAAGGCGCGCAAGTTGAGCGCTGTAGAAATGGCCAGGCGTGTGGGGATTTCACGCACGACGCTCAGTGCCGTCGAGGCGGGTGATCCTGCTCCTTCCATCGGGACGTACTTGCGTGTCATGTCCGAGTTGGGCATTGGCGCAGATTTGGCCCTGCTGGCAGGTGATGTGATCCACCCGGCGCCGGCCGACTCGGCGGCAGCACGGTCGTTACGTAGCGCGCCTCAGGTGCAGGTGACGGTATCTACGGACAACACGCGTCATAACGCACAGGATTTGCAGAGCTTGGTGCTGCACGAGGAGGCGGTCAAGTACGTGCGCTCGCACCCGTTGCTGCTGCGGGAGGCAAAACAGACCCTCGATACGTGGCTCGGCTCCGGCAATCAGCGTTCTGCAGGCCTATGGTTGGAATGGAAGGACATTCTTGAACAGGGCAAATGGAGCAAGGCTTTGGGTAGGACCCGGCATGCCCAAGAGCTACGTCAGGCTTCGCCTCTGACGCCTGTACTGCCGACCGCTGAGCGTATGAGGATCCTTGCCGAAATCTCCAAACTCAAGAAAGGAATCGTGCTGGGCAAGGGGGCTCCAAGTTGAACCGCCACGAACTGGAGCACCTCATCCGCGCCAGCGCCACCATCACCAACGAATACGAGTTCGTGATTGTTGGAAGCCAGTCAATCCTGGGCCAGATTCCGTATCCAGAGCCTGAGTTCAAAATGTCGGCGGAAGCGGACATTTACCCGCGCAATGCCCCTGAGTTGGCCGACAAGATCGACGGGAACATTGGAGAAGGTTCAGAGTTTCACCGAGTCCATGGTTTCTACGCACAGGGAGTAGGCCCGGAGACAGCCGTCTTGCCCGAGGGATGGCAGACCCGTCTGTGGAAGATTCAGAACGGAAACACCGACAGCCGTATTGGTTGGTGCTTGGACGTCGTAGATCTGTTCTTGTCCAAGGCGGCAGCCGCACGCGAGAAGGATCAGATGTTCTGCCAGGCGTTGCTCAGGCATGGTCATGTCAAGACTCAGCAGGCTTTGGATCTGGTGGATGCAATGCCACTCACGAAGGATGAGTGCAAGCGCCTGACAACACGCATTCGGAGATGGAGCAAGAATCTGGGGTAGCCACCGTCCCTATAATTCACCCACGATGCCACGGCGCTTCATTGCGGTTCTGATTTTCCACTTTCTCCTGTGCGTGGGGTTTTCTGCTGCCGGTTTGAATCCGGCATTTACGCTCTCTCACGACCAAGGGCCGACTGAGCACAGTCTGAATGCTGGATCAGGGATCCCCGTCGCATTCTCCGATGCGGACGATCACGCCTTGATGGACGACAAGGGTGAACTTCCAGACCAGTTGGAGCCGCGCGCTCCGCTCACCTCGTACACTGCCAATCCTGTCGCCGCGGTCCCACTGCGCATAAACAAAGCGCCATCCGCGATCAAGGATCCCCCTCACAAACCGCCGAAGGTGTCAGGCCTCGTCGCTTGATCATCTGCGCGCGCAGGTAACGCGCGGGGCCACATGTCACACGGCCCCCTATGCCATTGGTCAGCTGCAACCACCTGGGCGTCGCCCCAGCGAATGCTTGCGCGCTGAATCAATCACCACTTCCGTTTGAATTCCCTCGGTACAGGCATTGCTGTTCACGCATGCATCTGTGGATGCGCCAGTACCTAACCTCAAAGAACTCCATCATGGAAATTGCCATACTTTTCGCCTTGATCCTCCTGAACGGATTGTTTGCCATGTCAGAGATCGCTCTGGTCACGGCCCGCAAAGTCCGGTTGCAAAAGCTGATTGATGAGGGCGATAGCGGCGCTGCCGCTGCCGTGAAGCTGGGTGAAGACCCCACGCGTTTTCTCTCCACCATCCAGATCGGCATCACGTCCATCGGCGTGCTCAACGGTATCGTCGGCGAGGCCGCGCTGGCTGCGCCGCTGGCATCGTGGCTCTACTCGCTGGGCATGCCCCAGCCCTACGGCAACTATGCCGCCACCGGCTTGGTGGTGGTACTGATCACGTACTTCTCGATCGTGGTGGGCGAACTGGTGCCCAAGCGCATCGGCCAGTCGTACCCCGAGACCTTTGCCCGCCTGGTGGCGCGGCCCATCAACTTCCTGGCGCTGGCGACCAAGCCGTTCGTGCTGCTGCTGTCCACGTCCACGCGCACGCTGCTGCGCCTCTTGGGCGTGAAGGAAACCAGCGGCAGCCCGGTGACCGAAGAAGAGATCCACGCCATGCTCGTGGAAGGCACGACGGCCGGTGTGATCGAGTCGCACGAGCACACCATGGTGCGCAACGTGTTCCGGCTGGACGACCGCCAGATCGGGTCGCTGATGGTGCCGCGCGGGGATGTGGTGTGTCTGGACATCGATGCCCCGTTTGAAGACAACCTCCGACGCATCGAAGAATCCGACCACGCGCGCTTCCCGGTCGTGCGCGGCGGCATGGCCAACATCCTGGGGGTGATCAACGCACGCCAGTGGCTGTCCCGCACCTTGCGCGACAAGGCGCGCGGCGGATTGGCCGACCAGCCGCTGCAGACGGCCCTGTACGTGCCTGAAACCATCACCGGCATGGAACTGCTGGATAACTTCCGCCTGTCGGACGTGCACATGGCGTTTGTGATCGACGAGTACGGCGAGGTGCAGGGCATCGTGACGCTGCAGGACCTCATCGAGGCCATTACCGGCGAGTTCCAGCCGCGCGACCCCGAGACCTCGTGGGCGCTGCAGCGCGAGGACGGCAGCTGGCTGCTGGACGGCCATATCCCCGTGCCAGAGCTGAAGGACCGCCTGAACCTGGACACGGTGCCCGAAGAAGAGCGCGGCCGCTACCACACGCTCAGCGGCATGGTGATGCTGCTCACTGGGTCCTTGCCAGGGGTGACGAACAGTGTGGAATGGGAAGGCTGGAAGCTGGAGGTGGTGGACATGGATGGCAAGACCATCGACAAAATTTTGGCCACACGCCTTTCCCAGAAAGATAGGTCCGATATCTCGCCGGGGACTCCATCGTGACGCTGCAGTGGGCCCGCGCTCACGCGCTGCCTGGCTCTTGCGGCGAATCGCCAACTCGCTGGCGTATTGCGTTCGCAGTGTTGGCGATGACCGCTGGAGCCGCCTGTATGGAGGGCTACCGCACTAGTGAAGCGGCGCCCTCGGCACATGCCTGTACGGTCTAGGTACACCAAGTACCGGATGTGGGTTTCTGGAAGGGAACCGCAGTCTGCGGCTATCATTGCGACCAGTTCTCAATCGCCTGCTAACCATTCAATGCGCCGACTGCTCGCAGTCATTTTGCTGCTCTCCTTCTTCTGCCAGGCCTTCGCAACGGCCCGCCAGACGGTCGCGTTCGACCATGAAGGAGGTTTTCAGGTGGCACACGCCGAGATGCATTTGGAAGGTGCCGCGCACCATCATGACGAAGATGGTGTGATGCACCAGGACGACTCCCAGGAGTCGATTCAGCACATGCTGGCAGAAGCAGGGCCAGGGACCGCAGCACTTTTTCACTTCCCCCAGCTGTCGCTTCCCCTCGACGGCTCGCCCGCACCGGCCGTCTCCGCCGAATCCGTCACCCCGTCCCCCTATCTGGACGGTTTGCGACGACCTCCCCGACTGATTTCCTGATCCACCCATAGCGCCTCGCTTTCCACACGAAAGCGAGGTTGTTCATCGGTGCGGTAGACCTTGTCGATCAGGCGCTTATGCGTCAACGATCCTGGTGTACCGCCTTTGATCGGTCAGGAATCACGTGATTTTTGTTCATTCCGGGCTTTCGGTGCGTTACGCCGCAGGCTGCGCTCTGAGTTGCGCCCTCGTTGGTGCTGCTTTTGCGCAGTCCAACACCGCCCCATTGCTTTCAACCACTGCATCGCCAGTGGCTCCCACACTGGCGCAAGCGGTGGAGGCCGCATGGCAGCGTGCCGCGCAGGCAAGAGAAGCCGAGGGCCAGACACAGAGGGCTGCTGCCGAGCGGTTAGCTATTTCCAGCCCGTGGGCGGCTCCCCCGGCACTGGAGTTGTCCTACCGAGATGACCGTTGGCAAACGTCGGCTGGACGCCGGGAGGCCGAGGTCGGCCTGGCTTGGCCACTGTGGTTGCCTGGACAGCGCACTGCCCGTGGCGCGGCTGTCAATGCGGACGTAGATCTGTCCCAAGCTGCCGTTCAAGCGGGGCGCTTGCATTTCGCCGGGCTGGTACGCGAAGCCGCCTGGGGCATTGCCGCCCAAAAGGCCGAGGCCGACCTGGCGGACGCCCAGGTGCGATCTCTGCAGGATATCTCCGAGGACGTGCGCCGCCGTGTCAAAGCGGGAGATCTGGCCCATGCGGATGGGCTTGCAGCCCAGTCAGAGGCACTGGCTGCGCAGTCCGCGCAGCTGACAGCTCGCCAACGCCTGAACGCCAGTGCGATGCAATGGACGACGCTGACAGGTTTGGCCCTGGTGCCTGACCTTGCGCAGGCCAATGCCTCACCAGACGCCGCCGCAGGCTCCTCCGATTCTCGGGAGTTTTCCGTTGAAACGCACCCAGACGCGCGTGTCGCGGCACTGGCGGTGGAACGTGCTCGCAAGCGACTGGATGTGGTGACCGCCACACGGCGCGATCCCCCTGAGCTTTTGCTGCGCATCCGGCAAGAAACCCCCGGCCGGGGCGAGTCGGCGCAAAACAGCATCGGGGTCGGTTTGCGGATTCCTCTGGGCACAGCGAGTCGGAACCAGCCGCTGCAGGCGGCTGCACTGAGCGAGCTGGACGTAGCGCTGACCACGAAACAGCGAACCGATGAGCGTCTGGCTGCTGACGCCGCGATGGCACAGGCTGCGGTGCACACGGCCGAGCAGCAATGGGAGGCTGATCGCCAGCGCTCGGTACTGCTGCGAGAGCGTGCCGCCCTCATCGACCGGTCTTTCAAGGCTGGAGAAACCCCGCTGCCGGAGTTGTTGCGCGCGTTCGCAGCCGCTACCCAGGCCGAGGCCAGTTTCGCGCGCCAGCAAGCGGCACTGGGCCTGGCCCGTGCCCGTCTCCAGCAATCTCTCGGAATCCTTCCATGAACCCCTTGAATCTATTCCCCTCCCGTTACCGCAGCCCATTGCTGGGTGCGGGCTTTGCCGTGCTGGTGCTGACAAACACGACTGCCTTCGCCTCACCAGGGGCACACGGGCCCAACGGCGAGCATCTGGATGCAGCCACCCAAGCAGGAGCCAACAGCGGCCCGGTGCCCAGTTTTGAGGCCCGCTCGGAGGCTTTCGAGTTGGTAGGCCGACTGCAGGGTGGAGAGCTTTCCATCCTGATCAACCGTTTTGCCACCAACGAACCCGTGCTCAACGCCACGGTTGAAGTGGAGAGCGGGAATCTCAAGGCGCCAGCCAAGTTCCATGCGGACATGGGGGACTACGCCATCGACGACGCCAACATGCTCAAGGCGCTGGCCGCGCCCGGCGATCACCCCATGGTGGTGAGCGTTCTCGCAGGCAATGACACCGACCTGCTGGATGGCACGCTCACCGTGGCAGGCGCAGCGACCGATGCCAACGGCCATGCTCACGATGACGGCCACGCCCACGGGCCGTCCCGCACCGTCTGGCTCGCTTTGGCGTTGGCCGTCCTGGCAGCTGTCGGTTGGTTCTTCGGGCGCAAGCCCAAGGCTGCAGGGACTTCGCCCCAGGGAGGCGCGCTGTGACCTATCCCCTTGCACAAACAAAGGCAACTGGCATGCGTTACGTCCTCGGCCTGTCCGCCATCGCGCTCATCACGGCGGTGTTTACATCGTCTGCCAGCGCGGCGCCGGGGGCTCATGGCCCCAATGGTGAACACCTGGACGCACCCACGGCGGTCAGTGCATCCGGGTTGATGCGTTTGCCGGACGGCAGTGTCAACGTTCCGATGCTCGCCCAGCGGCGCCTGGGCATCCGCACGCAACTGAGCCCGGAAACCCAGGCCGCAGCCACCATCGAGTTGCCAGGCCGGGTGGTCGTGGACCCCAATGCGAGCGGTCGTGTCCAGGCGGTCCATGGGGGACGCATCGAAGCGGGACCGCGTGGACTACCGGTTGCCGGACAGACCGTGCGGCAGGGCGAGGTGCTGGCCTATGTGGCCCACCACGCCGAGCCCTATGCCCTGGCCAACCAGCAGGCCCAGCAGGCCGAGTTGCGCAGTAGCCGGGAGCTGGCTGCACAGCGGGTGCAGCGGCTGCAGTCCCTTGAAGGCACGGTGCCGCGCAAGGAGATCGAGGCCGCACGTGCCGAGCTGCAGAGCCTCACGGCGCGCGAGAAGAGCATTGGAGCGAGCCTGGCCGCCCGAGAGCCCTTGCTGGCTCCGGTGTCCGGCGTGATTGCCAGGGCCGATGTGACCAAAGGCCAGGTGGTCGAGGCCCGCGAAGTCTTGTTCGAGGTGATTGACCCGGCACGCGTGCTGGTGGAGGCCACCACGGCCGACCCGGGCTTGCCCACGCGCACCGGCCAGGCCCACTTGCAAGGGGTGTCTGGCGTCAAGCTGCAGCTGATCGGCGCTGCGCGCAGCCTGCGTGATGGGGTCCTGCCGATGACTTTCAGGGCCGTCTCGGAGCCATCGGGCACAGCCTTGCCGCTGGCGGTCGGACAGCCCGTCACCGTCGTGGCCTCGCTGACCGAGCAGGTCAAGGGCTTTGTCCTGCCTGCGCAGGCCATCGTGCGCAACAGTGCCAACGAACCGGTGGTCTGGATCAAGTCCGGTGCGGAGCGCTACATTCCCCAGCCGGTGCAGTACCGGTCCCTGGACGCCGCCACGGTGGTCGTCACACAGGGCCTGGGTGCTGACAACCGCGTCGTGGTGCAAGGCGCACCGCTGATCGCACAGATCCGCTGAACGGAGCCCACGCCATGTTCAATTGGATCGTAAGGAACAGCCTTCACAACCGCCTGTTCGTCCTGGCGGTCGCGGCGCTGCTGATGGTCTATGGGGCCATCACCGCATGGCGCACGCCGGTCGATGTGTTTCCCGACCTCAACAAACCCTTGGTCACCGTACTGACGGAAGCCGGAGGTATGGCACCCGAAGAGGTCGAGCAACTGGTGACCTTCCCCCTGGAGACCGCGCTCAACGGCATGCCGGGTGTCACGCGGGTTCGCTCCACATCGGGGGTGGGCCTGTCCATTCTCTATGCCGAGTTCGATTGGGGGACCGACATCTACCGCAACCGCCAGCTCGTGGCCGAGCGCCTGGCGCTGGTGCGGGAGCAGCTCCCGGGAGGCATCACGCCGGTCATGGGGCCGGTGTCTTCCATCATGGGCGAAGTCATGCTCATCGCGCTGCCCTTGACGGCAGGCGATGGCAAAGCTGCTGCGGCAACGCCCATGCAGGCCCGCGAGTACGCGGACTTCGTGCTGCGCCCAAGACTGCTGTCGATCCCCGGGGTGTCCCAGGTCATCCCCATCGGGGGCGAGATGCGCCAGTTGCGGGTCGAGCCGGACACGGCGCGCATGGCGCAGTTCGGGGTGACGTTGACGCAGATCGAGCAGGCCCTTCGCGGCTTTGCCGGGAATGCGGGAGGCGGGTTCATCGACCTCAACAGCCGTGAATTCCTCATCCGCCACATCGGCCGTACCAGCCGCGTGGGGGACCTGCAGGGCGTGGCCGTGGCCTGGAAGGACGGCCGGGCCATCTTGCTGGAACAGGTGGCCAATGTCCGGTTCGCTGCAGCCATGAAGCGTGGCGATGCCGGATACAGCGGCGTGCCTGCCGTCATCGTCAGCGTGCAAAAGCAGCCAGCGGCCGATACCGTGAAGCTCACCCACGCCATCGAAGCGGCATTGGGGGATCTCAAACAAGGACTGCCTGTAGGGTTGGCCGCTCCGAAGGTGTTGTTTCGCCAGGCGGACTTCATCGAGGCGTCCATCGGAAATGTGACCGAGGCTTTGCGCGATGGCGCCATCATGGTGGCCATCGTGCTGTTCGCCTTCCTGCTGTCCGCACGAACCACGTTGATCTCGCTGGTGGCGATTCCCCTGTCGCTGGCCGTGACGGCCATGGTGTTCCGGCTCCTCGACCAGTCCATCAACGTCATGACCTTGGGCGGCCTGGCCATTGCCATTGGCGAACTGGTGGACGATGCGGTGGTGGACGTGGAGAACATCCTGCGCAGGCTCAAGCAAAACCGTGCCCAGGGCAATCCGCTGTCCATGCTGGAAGTCGTGCGCCGGGCAAGCGTCGAAGTCCGCTCGGGCATCGTCTACGCCACCGCCATCGTGGTGCTGGTGTTTGTGCCACTGTTTGCGCTGCCAGGCATCGAAGGTCGCTTGTTCACGCCTCTGGGCATCGCCTACATCGTGTCGGTGCTGGCATCGATGCTGGTCTCGATGACGGTGACACCTGTGCTGTGCCTTTACCTGTTGCCGGGGATGAAACGGTTGGACCACGGTGACAGTACCCTGGTCGCCTGGCTCAAACGGCGGGATGCGCAGGTGCTGGGGTGGTCGTTTCCACGCGCCAAGGTATTGATGGCAATTGCTGCCCTGGCAGTGGCTGCGACCGCTGCCAGTGTTCCGTTTTTTCCGCGCGCCTTCCTGCCGGCGTTCAATGAAGGCTCGCTGGTGCTGGGCATGGTGTTCAACCCGGGCACGGCGCTGGCGGAGGCCAATCGCATGGGAGCATTGGCCGAGACGCTGATCGCAGAGGTCCCTGAGGTCACCCAGGTCGGGCGCCGCACAGGGCGCGCCGAGCTGGATGAGCATGCCGAAGGCGTGCACTCTGCCGAGATCGATGTGGACCTGAAGCGGTCCACCCGGGACCGAGAGGCCGTGATGGCGGATATCCGGGCCCGCCTGGCCGTCCTTCCCGCCCAGGTGGCCATTGGCCAGCCTATCTCCCACCGCCTGGATCACCTCTTGTCAGGGGTGCGGGCGCAGATCACACTCAAGATCTTCGGCGACGACACGGACACCCTGCGTGGCCTGGCTGAGCAGATGCGCCAGGGACTCTCGGGCGTTCCAGGGGTCGTGGACCTGACGGTGGAAAAGCAGGTACTGATTCCCCAGATCACGGTACGGCTGGACCACCGCAAGGCCGCGCAGGTTGGCCTGTCTCCGGGCGAAGCCGTGCGGGTATTACAAGCGCTGACGGACGGTGCCCATGGTGCGCAGATCGTGGACGGCCTGCGCCGCTATGAACTGGTGCTGCGCCTGCCAGATGGCAAACGCAGCCCGCAGGATCTGGCGCGCACACTGATCGACACGCCAGCGGGGCAGATCCCGGTATCAGCCATCGCCACGGTCCAGGAAACCGATGGCCCCAACCAGATCGGCCGAGAAAACGGTCGTCGGCGCATCGTGGTCTATGCCAACACGGACGGCTCCGACATGGGCCGTGTCATTTCCGACATTCGTGCGGTGATGGCCAAGGCACCATTGCCACCAGGCACCTTCCTGAGTCTGGAGGGTCAGTTCCAGGCCCAGGAGCAAGCCATGCAACTGATCGTTGGCCTGTCGCTGGTGTCTTTGGCGATGATCTTTCTCGTTCTGTATGTGCGCTACAAGTCTGCGGTCCTGGCCGGAATCATCATGGCCAACATTCCGCTTGCGCTGATCGGTAGCGTGGCAGCGATGTGGCTCGCGGGAGTGAGCCTGTCCGTGGCCTCCATGGTGGGCTTCATCACGCTGGCGGGTATCGCCACGCGCAACGGGATTTTGAAGGTCAGCCACTACATCAACCTGTGCAAGTTCGAGGGTGAGACCTTCGGCCAGGCCATGATCGTGCGCGGCTCGCTGGAGCGGTTGACTCCGGTGCTGATGACCGCGCTGGTGGCGGCCTTTGCGCTGACCCCGCTGCTGCTGGCAGCTGATGCGCCTGGCAAGGAGATCCTGCACCCGGTGGCGGTCGTGATCTTTGGCGGGCTTGTCAGCTCGACCTTGCTGGATACCCTGCTCACGCCCGTGATGTTCTGGCTTTTCGGTGAAAGCGCCACCCAGCGATTGATTGAGGGCAGCGCGCCAGTTGAAATCGAAGCTCCAGGCCAGGAGGCCTTCTGATCGCAGGGCACAGATAAACGCCCTCCAACCTCTCGATAGGCCTTGGCGCGCTGCCTTTTGAAGCGCGCCGGTGAAACAAACCCAACCGAAGGAAACTCAAATGATCATGAAAAAACACTTCTCCCAACTGATGACTGCGGCCGCAATCGTGATGGCCTCTCTGGCCGGCACCTCGGCGGCCATGGCCCACGGTGCGGCAGAGCCCGCGCACGGCGGCGTGGTACAGACCGCCTCCGATCTGTCGTTTGAGCTGGTCGCCACGGGTGATGGCGCGGCCATCTACATCGTGAACCACGACGAGGATGCAGATGCCTCCAAGTTTGGCGGCAAGGTCACCGTGCTCAATGGCACCGAAAAGACTGAGGCGCCCCTGGCATCAGCGGGTGGCAACAAGCTGGAGGCCAAGGGCGTGAAGGTGGTCAAGGGAACAAAGGTGGTTGCACTGATCACGACCCACAGCAAAAAGACGGTCACTGTTCGATTCACGGTGAAGTAAGGCACGCATGGCACGCGAATCTCTGTCCCTGCCGGCTTTGCGAGGCGGGCTGCTGGCCTTGCTGGCCGCCGCTTTGTTCGGCATCAGCACCCCCATGGTCCAGCGGCTGGGTGCAGGGCTGGGAGCGTTCACGACGGCCGCGCTGCTGTATGCAGGGGCGGCTGTTGTCGGTGCCTTGTCCCTGCGAACGGCCGCCCACGAGGCCAGGTTGCAGAGATCCGATGCCTGGCGCCTCATCGCCATGGCAGGGTTCGGCGCCGCCCTGGGCCCTGTCGCCTTGTCCTGGGGCCTGCAACACACGAGCGGCGCCAGCGCATCGCTCATGCTCACGCTGGAAGCTCTGTTCACCGCCACGCTGGCGTGGTGGCTGTATAGCGAAACCATGGATCGCCGCGTTTGGGCCGCCATGCTTCTTTTGCTGGCAGGGGGTATGGCCTTGGTCATGGACCAGGGCCTGCAGGGCGGTACGCAGTTGCTCGGTCTGCTGGCCGTGCTGCTAGCCACCGTGGCCTGGGGCGTGGACAACACCCTGTCCCGGGGATTGGCCGAACGCGACCCCAGCCAGGTCGTGATGGCCAAGGCGTCGCTGGGAGCCGCTGCGACAGCCTGTCTTGCCATGGTGTCAGGAGAGCCTTTGCCTTCCCTGACGGCAGCTGTAGGGCTCTTTGCCGTGGGGGCCACGGGGTATGGCTTGAGTCTTCGGTTCTACCTTCTGGCGCAGCGGGCTTTTGGTGCGGCGCGGACTGGCTCCGTGTTCGCCTTTGCGCCTTTCATCGGTGCGGCTGTAGCGTTCGGCTTCGGTGAGCGATCTGCAGGGTGGTTGATGCTGCTCGGAGGGCTTTTGATGCTCGCGGGGGTGCTGCTGCATTTGGCCGAGAGCCACGGGCATGAACACACGCATGAGCCGATGGAGCATGAGCATGCCCACCGTCATGACGATGGACACCATTCGCATTCACATGAAGTGATGCCCACGGGTAGCCATAGCCATGTTCACTTCCACGAACCGGTGACCCATGCCCATCCCCATGCGCCGGATGTCCACCACCAGCACAGGCATTGAGCCGACCGGATGTGGCGAGACGCTCGTAAGGGAATCGTGATGGTGAAGAAAACGATGCCTTCGCTGGTTGCGGCGTTGGCATCCCTGATGATTTCGGGCTGCAGCACCCCGGTCTACGAGAATCGATTCGCTTGGAACGAAGGCTGGAGAATCGGCAAAGTGACCAAGTTGATCCCAGCAGATGCATTCTTGAAGATGGGCGCCTCTCGCTGCAGACAAATGGATCTCGGTCCCACCGACCAGGTTGCAGTCATCCGATGGCGGCAAATCACCCGAGCCCGTGGGCACTTCGCCAGAGTGGACCCGGGCTCTAGCATCGCCGTGGGCGACGAGGTTTACTTCAATGCCTCGGACTGCAACCAACCACAGATGGTCCGCAAGAGTCCCCATGGGCCCGAGACGGGACGCGACCTTAGACGCTGATGAGATCTTTCACCGGGCCTGTGGCGCCAAGCCGTTCCTGACCGTACCCGCGTACACCATGCTCCCCTGCATCACGGTACTGCAGTTCGTCCCCCATACGCACCACGTCAAAACAAACAGGGGACTCCTTGCTGATCTCGGGCAGCAAGAGGCACCGTTGATTGTTCTGTGCGCAACAGCGTCCACTGCGTGTGCGGCCATTATCCGAACGCTCCAGGCGGCCATCCAGACGGTAGTTATGCCCCCAGTGGCGCCCGTTGGTGACATGGTGCCCGCGCACCGTGGAGCGAATCTGCGCCGTCGTGAGTTTGGTTTCAGGAGGCGCTGCGCACGCCAAGGGCACCAGCATTCCGTACAGGAAATGCGCCCACAGCTCCCTGGTGAAGCGGCAAGGCCGCCGTGCATTACCCACGGTCATGCCGCCATGCTCGGGGGCCAACCATGGATTTCTGCGTGGCAGGATTGGCCCCAAGCATAGAGCGCGTCGTACATCACCACGCCATGCGCGATCATCTCGTGGTCATCATTTGGTAGTTCATGTGGTTCTCGTTCAGATGGCCGGGGTCAGGCGTGGGCAACCAGCGGGTAGACGGCCAGGCCAATCAAGGCGGCGGCAAGCACCACCGCAGGCTCGGGCAGCTTCTTGAACCGCCAGAGCACCGCGGCGCTGGCGAGAAACAGCGCAGCGGTGGTCAGGTCCACGATGGACCGCTGGCCCAGTACCACCACCGCGCCGGTAATCGCGCCCACGGCTGCGGCAGTGACGCCATCCACGAACGCGATCACGCCGGGGTGTTTCCCGTGCTTCTTGAAGTACGGCGCCGGGATCACGGTGAGCAGGTAGCAGGGCAGAAAGGTCGCAGCCGCAGCAACAACCGCGCCCCAAAATCCGCTCGTCAGGAAGCCGATGAACCCAGTGGTAATGACGACCGGTCCTGGGGTGATCATGGCCACGGCCACCGCATCCACGAACTGGCGGTCCGTCAGCCATGCGTACTCCTTGACCACGCCGCCGTACAGGAACGGCACGATGGCCAGGCCGCTGCCGAAGACGAAGGCGCCCGCATAGGTGAAGTACGCGGCAATCTGCCCCAGCTTGTGCCAATCGAGATTCTCCAGGCTGAGTGCCCCGGTGATAGGGGCGACCCACGCCATGCTGTGAAGCTGGCCGCCGGTGCGCTTCAAGGGGCCGCGCATAGCCCATACCAGAAGACCCGCGACCAAAAAGACCCAGATCACCTCGGACTGCGTGACGATGGTCACGCCTGCGCTCACCAGGTAGATGGCCCACAGCAGTCTGTCTTTGCCCACGCTCTTGGTGGTGAGCTTGTAGGCGCTCAAGGCAATGATGCCGATGACGGACGCGCCCACGCCGTAGAAAACCGCCTGCATCCAGGAGATGCCGCCGTAGGCCTTGTAGGCGGCACCCAGCGCAACCACCATCACGAACGACGGCAATACGAACGCCAGACCGACCAGCGTCGCGCCCCACAGGCGGAAATGCACATACCCCAGGTAGATGGCCAGCTGCGCCGCCAGGGGGCCCGGCATGAGCTGGGCCAGGGCCATGCCTTCCTTGTAGTCGGCGTCCGAAATCCAGCCGCGTTGCTCCACCAGATCGCGGTACATGTAGCCGACCAGTGCCACGGGGCCACCAAAGCCCAGCGTGCCCAGGCGCAGCATGTACAGCACCAGTTGCCACAGCGGGTAAACAGGAGCACCTGCAGCGCTGGCATCGGGCGCTTCCGCTACCTTGAGATCGTTCATGTTCATTCCTGAGGTGCTACGGTTTGCGGTGGGTCGAGAAATGCGCATGGAGCGAGTCCAAAACCCCACCCACATCGGTCAACAGGGCGTCGTCGTCCGGCCAGCGCTTGCGCGCACCGGCCAGCACGGCCTCGAAGCCGCTGGCTTCAGGTGTGGTGGTCCCCCCCACGTCCAGGGCATGCACCATGGAGCCCAGGCGCAACAGGCCGCGATCACCGTCCAGGCCAAAGCTCGCCAGCAGCACCTCAAACGTCACCCGGTCGCCCACGTGCGAGAAAGTCGCGCCGTCAAAATCAAAACCCAGCGCATCGGCGGGGCAGTCGGCCGGGGATTCCAGCCAAAGAAAGCGTGCGCTGGGGTCGATGAAGCGCTGGATGAGCCAGGCGCTCGCCACACGGTCTACCCACAGATGGCGGCGTGTTGCCCACAGGCGCCCCTGGTACTGCATTCGGTCACGCCGGGCAATACGGCCCGCTGCGGCCTGGGGTTCGCCGGGTAACTGGATGGATTCGACCGCGTTCGTGAAGTCCCGCCATTGGGCTTCGGCACGGATGGAGGATTCACCCGGAAAGAAGTCGATCTTGTGAATGGCCTCATAGGCGCGCGCGTGCCGACGTTGCAGACGCTGCAGCTCTACAGCGACTAGCGTGGGCAAAATCTGGCGGGCTTTTGCCAACTCATCCAGCCAGGGGGCGTAGTCGGCAGTGCGGTCAAACAGTGCTTGGTAGGCGGCTTGTTCGGCCATGTCCTGGGCATGCACGTGCAGCAGCCAGGCTTGCCCGCCTTCCTGCAGCGCCTCATCGGCCAGCGTTTGCAGCTGCGCTGCCTGTTCCGCTTTTGCGGGCAGCAGGTAGGCCCCGTCGCGCAAGGCGGCACAACCCAGTGCCTTGACGGCACGCCAAATCCGCATGCGCGCAGTGGCTGCTGCAGATGGGAGGCTGACGATGAAGGCCAGCCAAGAGTCAGAGGTGAGAGACATGGCGGCAGCTTAGTGCGCCGTCATGACTGCTGCAATGATGTAGCTATCTCTACAAAATATTGAACTACTAGGCAGTCCGACTAGCTGATTTCAGCTGACCTGGGAGGCTACGTGCGAGGCCTCATCGCGGCGGTCAACGCACCACGCGCATGATCACTGACATGCGCGTGTTCGTTTCCAACTCGCGCGTCGAAAACCGTCTGACTCACCAGAGGCCTCGCTTGTTCACGAGTACGGTGGACAGCGCTGCCAGTCTCTGCGTCTCCGTCAGAGCGTCGGTCGTCGCAAGCACCGGTGGCATCGGAAATCCGGCGACTTCATGGGTCCGCCTGAGCACCTGCTCCACCAAACTGGTTCGCGGAACAAAAACATAGCGCACTTCGCAATCCAGACCGTGAGCCAGGCGCGCCAGAGTGTTCAGCGTAATGCTTCCATTTGCCTCGGCTTGCTCCAGTTTGCGGGCCCCCTGGGCGGTCATACCCAAGCGCTCTCCCAGCGCTTTGGAACTCATGCCCAGTGCCAGCCGAATCGTCTTTGTCCAACCGCACCTGGGCGTGGCATTGCGCTGCAGCTTCGCAAAGTCGCAAAACTGCCGGTCAAGTTCAGCCAAGCGGGTGAGATCCAGGCGGTTTTTCAAGGGTCAAAAGATTGAGACAACAGGCTGGTTGCCTCCCCGAGCGCTTCGGGGCAACCGGATTCTTTCCATTGAGGGGGGCGCGCGCTTGGAATACAGAAATGGCCTTCCTACTCGGCTATCTTCGCACGCCACGGTCCTGAACAGGACCAATTGGTCTCATATTAACTGGAATGAACAATGATGCTGCGTTTGGAAAAAGCGACCCTCGGAAAATTTGGAGCAGAGGACATGCTGGGCCTGATCACATCACGCGGATGGGAAGCCATCTTGCCGGATGCGCTGGATGACAAACACCTCTTGTTGGTGTCAGACCAGTTCAGAGACCTTCTGTCTGGCGTGGATTGGAGCGGGGATCATGATCCCGCTCGTGCTGCCTTACCGCTCACTCTGTTGCTTCTGACCAAAGCGGGTGCCAAACGTTCGGGAGATAGTATGGAAGTGGGCTTGGAGACTCTGCAGGAAGCTCTGTGCTTGCTCAGCACTGCCGTTGATCGTGAGATCGTCAATCGGATGCTGCAACGCCAAGATGCCACGCCCATTGGCACCGGGCTGATACAAGGACTTCAAATACTGGTTCAGCACGCCAAGGAACAGGCAGCATCGGAATGCTACGCCTAGTCTGAAATGATGCCCTTGAAGTCCGCTTTGACGGTCTTGAGGAGTTCATTGACCACAATCGTGTCCAGGTCCGGGCAGTACGCGGCAGCGATCAATGTCAAAGGATGGATTTGCATCTGATCAGCCAACACCTCAATAGTGCGGATACTGGGCACTTGATGTCTCTGCTCGATGCGACTGATGTGGCGGCGGCTGGTGGCCAGCAACATGTCCTCCTGCACCAACCCCCTTGCAGCGCGCAATTGCTGCAGCGCCCGACCAAAGTCGGCTTGGGGTTGGACACGCTTTCGGGAAGACATCCACCCGATTTCCGTCCAATGAGACTAAAAAGACCACGACCAACTAGTCTCATTGGCACGCGAATTCGGTAGAAATTTCGTCCCTGTTGGAAATCTGTTTCTGAAGTCGCGCTGTGCCCATACTCTTCCTGGACTTTGATGGGGTCTTGCACCCAGAGCATTGCCATGCGTCCAAGCACTTTTGCTGTCTACCGATCCTGGAAGATGCGCTACGGCATGTACCAGGGTGCCGAATCGTGATCACCAGCACTTGGCGCCTGGAACAATCCTATGAGGATCTGCTGCAAAGGTTCTCTGCGGACATTGCCGCCATGATCGAAGGCATCACCCCCATATATTGCGATCTAGCGAACGTCCCGAATACGCTGGTGGGGTACGAGCGGGAAGCGGAGTGTCATGCCTGGCTTTGGGCCAACAATCTCCCGCATTGCAACTGGGTGGCCGTGGATGATCGATCGTGGCTCTATCGGCCGTTCTGCAAGTCGTTGTTTTTGGTCAGTGGGCGCACCGGGCTCACGCCCACGTCCGGATCACAACTGACGTCCCGCCTTCAATCCCTTTTGTGAAACATATCTCGGTCCAAAACCGGGGCAAGGGTCAAAATCCGAGCGGGGCACAACCCACATTCCGATTGATTGGGCGCGAGATGGGATCTCTTATTGATGGTGTGGCTAGCAGGAGAAGAGTTCGTTTGGACGCCGCATTCCGAACGTCCAGCTCTAACTCTACTTTCCGGTTTTGCACAAAAAAATGAAAACACGAAATGGCAGGCGCCGCTAAGTCATTGATTCATATAGAACAGCTTTCCGATTTTGCAAAGAAAAATAGAAACCGGAAATGCAACGGCTTTTTGGATTCAATTGGCCCGGGTTCGTTTTGCAGGTGTTTGCTCCCGCAGCAGCACGCTCGCATACCGCTCCACGCTGAAGCTCATCAAGCCCCGAAAATTGATGTGCCCGAAATGGACAGGCCCGATGCGTCGCAGCACATCTTCCTCGATGCGTTGACCACCGGACTTCAACCGATCCACGGTTTCCTGAAGCTTCATGGTGTTCCAGCCGATCACCATATTGGTCAGAAGTGCATGAGCACCGGAGATGGACCGGAGTTCGTCGCGGCGCCGACCGCGCTCGGCAGCGACGCGCCCATAGTAGATGGCGCGTTGCAGCAAGTGAACCGATTCGCCACGATTGAGAAGAGTATGGATCTCCCGTCGGAAGGCAGCGTTGGTGAAGTAGTCACACAGGAAAACGGAGCGAAGCAAGCGGCCGTACTGATCCAGGCAACTACGCACTTCATCTCCAGCCGCCGCGCTTCCATGGCGAGCCAGTGCCCAGGCCACACTGACGCGCCCGGACTTGATTGAGGCAATGAGCCGCATGGTCTGGTCCCAACCATCACGGATGGCTTTTTCGGAAATCGCGGGAATTGCCACTTTCTCCAGGCCCTCCGGCACCTTGATCGAGCGGGGCGTCCAGATTTTGCGATCTGGCAGGCCCGCCAGTTGCGGGCACAAATCGAACTTGAGCAGCTTGGCCACGCTCATGCCGGAATAGGTATAGCCGTGTGTATCTACGGCCAGAAGATCAACCTTGATCCGATCCTCGCTGTTGGAGTTGTAGGCGTCAATTCCATGCACAGCGGGAGCATCCTGGCGCGTCATCAGCACGATAGGCTGATCGAAGATGACGGGGTAGCTGCCCAGAATATGGGTGTAGATACCTGCGGCAGCGGTCTTTCTGCGAGGATCGGTTCGGGCAATAGACAGGTGACGGGTAGCGTCCAGAGCCATCATGTCTGAAGAGGCTTTTTTCCCGTCGCTCCACAGGTTGACGATTGCAAAGCGCTGCTGAAACGCAACCACGCTGTCGTTGGCCGCACGCAGGCGTCCAGGCGCTTCAAGCATGCGCATGGCGGCAGAAACGTGACTCACAGGAACGCCTGGAATCATGGAAGCTGCAGCTTTTGCGTCGATCTCGGTTCCGTGCGCCAACAAGCCTGTATACAGGGCTACAAGCTCCTGTGCCGTCTCAGGCTGGCGCCCCATCAGCATCGTGCTGACCTGGGTGCGACTATCGATCTCCAAGATGATGTCTGACAACTGTGTCGTTCCAATGATTTCGTTCAGGAACTGGTTCGTGCGGCGCAGCGCTGGCTCTTCCTCCATGGCCCTTATGGCCGGGATTCTGACCGAGCCGTCTTCATCGATTTCGAGCAAGCCTTTTTCTAGTCCGGCCTCGACATCCGCAAGTCCCGCTCGCAGCAATTCATACTGGAGAGCAAGAGCTTTTCTTGGGTCTAGCTCCAGGCCGTAGGCTTCGCACAGTGCTTGTTTGTCACGTTCCCATTCTTCCTGTGGGATCAGCAGACTCTCTTTGCTCTGGTATGTCGCACTGTGGTTCACATAAAAGCTACCGCCACGCAGACCTTTGCAAATGCGCCGCAGAGCGCACCCTTCAAAAGCGCGAAGAGCGGCTACGCGGTCTGGCCCCTCCAGCAGTGGCCGCCACTTGGATTCGACCAGCGACGTGTCAAAGTCACTCGGCAATTCTTTGGCTTCTGCCGCTTGCAAGGCCCGCAGTGCGGCAAGAAGCCTGCTGTCTGCATGCGCTGGATCCGCTTGCAGATCAAGGCAGGTCATCCCGGCCAGCAGATTCCGCACTTTCGTTGTCTGCTCCATCAGAGTTTCCCTGACGACCTCAGCATGGCTGACAGGAGGGAGCCCCAAGACACCCTCAGCAAGAGCCATGATGGCCGCCAGACGCTCCTCGGCGTTTATGTCAGTGTTGCCCGCTATGTTCCGCATCGATTCGATGGAGCTGCGGTACTCATGAGCGCGCTGCGCCTGTTTCGCTTGCACACGGGTAGATCCCAAACGAATGATGTCGCTGGTATGCCGGTTGTTGCGAAAGATAGCTTCGTCACTGAGTTCACCGAGCAAATGCTTGAGGAAACAGACAATCTCTACGGAGCGGGTGTCTTCAATTCGGCGGGCAGTCTCAGAGGGCGGCCTGTTCATCACTGCTTGGGCGAACGCGTGGATGCGACCGATGGAAAGCCCTTGCAAGTTCCACGAGTGGACGCCGAGCGCCTTCAGAGCTTCTATACGCGAGTTGACCTCTTTGAGGGCCTTCAAGCTGTGTTTGCCTGCTGATTGCTTGAGCCACTCAAGGACTGAAATTCCAGGGGACATGCTCTCCTCGTGCATGACCTTGAGAATTGCGCGAAGTCGTATAGGGGTTACTGCAGTCCGAATGGTGGCGAGCGCCAATTCCTCAATCACCCGGAAGGCCGACCGAGCACGGTCTTGAATGTGGCGCTTGCCGGGCAGGACAATCTTGTTGTCGAAAAGCCAGTGTTCGGCAGAGCTGAGGAGTTCATCCACCGAAGCGGCATCGATGGCTTGCTGGGAAAGTGCTGCTTGCAAACGCACCTCGGCGCCTGCATCGTAAGCCGCTAAGCCAAGTTTCTCTCGAACCCAGGCGCGGTGGTTGGCGAGCGTGCGATCAGCGTTCTGGTAAAGCGCCTTAAGAGAAGCTATCGCGGTGTTGCTGATGCGAAGCTGTTCACACAGCAAGCGCAGCATTGCCGGCGGCATCCTGAGTTTGCTGTCTGGCTCTCTGCCTGTAAGAGCCAGAAAGGAAAGTTGAACGGCCAGTCCCAAGTGGTAACGCTTGGCATAGTTGCTATCACGAATCTCCTTGACCAAACTGTCAGGCAGGCGACAGTGCAGTTGCACGTCATCATCGTTCAGGCCCGATGGAAGTTTCTCGAACCCAACGAATCTGTACCGGTAGCTCGACATCAGCGTCCTCCCCAATGCAGGAGACACTATAAAACGCTCCTAAGTCGTTGTCGCCAAGGAGTTTTTTGACTCAGGATTCCGATTTTGCACTGAAACCGAGATCACCCCCAGCGCACGGGAAAGCGCATCGTGTGCACGAGCGTCTTGGCTTCGGGAATCTCGATCTTCATCGGCGGCCTCGGTTGGTGCCGGGTGTGCGGAGCGGAACGCGCTGCAGACGGCCCGGCGAAGAATGGCGTCCACCAGCACAGCGTATCGCACGGTAGCTCCTGCACAGCGACCTTTTCCCAAACATGAGTAAGGCGGCCAAAGTCTGGACGGTCGCACGATCGGCTCACGCCTGAAACGCAGTACCCACGCGGTCTCGGAGCCTTATTCCGGGTGATCGGGCTGCCCCGAAAAACCTGAGCGGTAGGCGAGTAGCGCGTCCGGTTTAAAACTGAATAATCCTCAGAAAACGGAGCCCGGCGGCGTTGCCGGGCCACCGCCGTTTCTGGAAAGCCGCCTCCCATGTCCGAGATCCCCGCCTCCCCCGACCCCGCGCCCGCCGCAGCAGCCGCCGCCGCCACCCTCCCCGTGCGCAAGCTCGAAGTGGACCTGCAAAAGGGCTTCGCCCGCCACTGGCACGGCGGCGATGCCTTCCGCACGCAGTTCTTCAACGCGCTGTCGATGAGCTTTCCGGTGGGCGAGCAATTCTTCATCGATTCCGTGCGTGATGTCACGCCGCTGCTGGGCAACCCCCATGGGCCGCTGGCCACCCGCTTCCAGGCCCTGTTGCGCGGCTTCATCGGGCAGGAGGCCACGCACCGGCATCTGCACGGGCTCTACAACGCCGAACTGGAGCGCCAGGGCCTGCAGAACCACTGGCAGCACTGGGCGCGCGGACGCATCGCCCGCCTGCACCTGCGGACCAAGAATCCGCTGCACGCCCTGGCGGTGACCTGCGCCTACGAACACTTCACGGCCCTGCTGGCCGACGGTACGCTGCGCCATGCGCGCTGGCTCGATGGCGCCGACGCCACGCTGCAGACCGTGTGGCGCTGGCATGCCGCCGAGGAGACCGAGCACCGTGCCGTCGCCTTCGATCTCTACCGCGCCGCGGGCGGCAGCAACGCCTGGCGGGTGCGTTGGTACTTGTATGTGGCGCTGGTGTTCACCGTCGATGCGATGCGCCAGACGGTGCTCAACCTGCAGCGCGACGGCACGCTGTGGCGCCCCTCCACGGCCTGGAGTGCGCTGCGGTTCTTCTGGGGGCGCGATGGCGTGGCCTGGCGCTCGCTGCCGGCGCTGGTGCGCTACCTGCGCAGCGACTTCCACCCCGATCAGGAACACGCATCGCCCACGGCCGAGGCGCTGGCCCAGCAATGGCTGCAGGCGAACGCCGAGCGCTTTCGCGTGGTGGGGCGCAGCTGACCACCGTTACTATTATTTTGATAGCAAAATGCCCTAGTTCCCATTGCGCTGGAGGGCAATTTGGCTTGAAGCCCTGCAAAGGCTCACCGCGCGGGTGAACCGGCGAATTCGCCGCGCTGCAGCTGCGACACATCGTTGCCCCGCGCGTCCTTGGCGCCGAGGTCCGCGCCCTTGGCCGCCAGGGCCTGCAGCAGTTCGGTCCGCTGGAACAGGGCGGCGTACATGGCGGCGGTCTGGCCGGCGTTGTTGCGCTGATCGGGGGCGCAGTCGGCCTGCACCAGCCGCCGCGCGATCGCCACCTCGCCCTTGAAGATCGCGCCCATCAGGGCGGTGTTGCCGCGCAGGTCCTGCACGCAGGGGTCGGCACCGGCCTTGAGCAATTGCTCCACCACCTCGCGGTGCCCGTGGTAGGCCGCCAGGATGAGCGCGGTGTAGCCTTTTTCATCGCGGACATTGAGGTCGTAGCGGGCGGCGATGAACTCGCCGAGCATGTCACGCCGGCCCTCGCGGGCCGCGTCGAAGAAATAGCGGCGCAACTGCCGCTGGACCTGGGCCGGATCGGTCGAGGCTGCCGGCTCGGCGCCTGCCGAGGCTGCGGGTGGCGACGCGGGTGCCGCTGCCGCCGTGCCCGGGGCCGCGCTGGAGGCCGCACCCGCTGCGCCGGCCGCCATCGCGCCCGCACACAGCACTGCTAGCACCCAGGGGCACGATCGATGGGAAAGGGACATGCCGATCTCCTTGAAATGGGGGGACGGTCGTGGGAGGGGCACCGCCAGCGGCGCCCCTCGATGCAGCACGCGGGCGCCAGGACGGCCACCCCGTGCGCATCGCATGCCTCGCGTCAGTCTTGCAGCGCGGAGGCCAGTTGCTTCACGCGGGCCAGGTCGCCCTTGGCCACGCGGGCCACGCCCGTGCCGTACTCGGGATCGGCCTTGTACAGGAACGACAGGATGATGTGCTTGCTCTCGGCATCGGCGCCGGCCAGCGATTCGCCGAAGCTCTGGATCAGGTCCTCGCGGTCCTTCTTGCCGTAGCTGCGGTACAGATCACCAGCCTGCTTGAAGTTCTGCTCCTTGCCGATCTTGGCCTGCTGCGTGGTGCCGGACAGCGGCAACTGGCTGTAGCGCGCCGCCGAGACCTGCGGGCGGGGCTCCAGGCGGCTGGGCTCGTAGTTCACGCCGCTGGTGGTCTGGCCGAAGTTCAGCGTGCCGTCCTGGTTGCCGTTGTTCACGCCGACGCGGGGGCGGTTCACCGGCAGGCTCAGGCCGTTGGTGCCCACCCGGTACAGCTGCGTGTCGGCGTACGAGAACACGCGGCCCTGCAGCAGGCGGTCTTCCGAGGGCTCGATGCCCGGCACGACGTTGGCGGGCGCCATGGCGACCTGTTCGGTTTCCTGGAAGAAGTTGTCCACGTTCTTGTTCAGCACCATCTGGCCGATCTTGCGTTCAGGCACATCGGGCCAGATCTTGGTGGCGTCCAGCGCGTTGAACTCGAACTTGTTCAGGTCCTCGGGCTTGAGCACCTGCACGTACAGATCCCACTTGGGAAAATCGCCCTGCTTGATCGCATTGACCAGGTCGTTGGTCATGTGGCTGTAGTCCTTGGCCTGGACGGCGGCGACCTGCTTGGGATCCAGGTTCTTCAGCCCCTGCAGGCTCTTCCAGTGAAACTTCACGTAGTGCACCTGGCCCTGGCTGTTGACCAGCTTGTAGGCATGCACTCCGTTGCCGTCCATGAACCGGTAGCCGGCGGGCGTGCCCTCGTTCGAATACAGCAGCGTGAGCGTGCGCGTGGCCTCCGGCACGTGCGAGAAGAAGTCGAAGCGGCGGGAATCGTCGTCCAGGTTAGTGCGGGGGTCCGGCTTGAACGCGTGCACCATGTCTGGAAACTTGATGGCGTCGCGGATGAAGAAGGTGGGGAAGTTGTTGCCCACCAGATCCCAGTTGCCCTGGCTCGTGTAGAACTTGGTCGCGAAGCCGCGGGGGTCACGCAGCGTCTCGGGGGAATGGTTGCCGTGCACCACGGAAGAGAACCGCACGAACACCGGGGTGCGTTCGCCGGCGCTGAACACCTTGGCCTGGGTCAGCGAAGACAGGTCTTCCGTCGCCACGAACTCGCCGCGCACGCCGGTGCCGCGGGCATGCACGACGCGCTCGGGAATGCGCTCGCGATCGAAGCGCTGCAGCTTCTGGATCAGCTGCACGTCCTGCAGCAAGGTGGGGCCGTTCGGGCCGGCGGTCTGCGAATTCTGGTTGTCGCCCACCAGGGCGCCGTTGTCGCGCGTGAGGGCGGATTGGGCGAACGCCGCGGGCGCTACCAGCGCGCCTTGCAGCACCAGCGCTGCGGTGAAGATTTTTCTGGTTGTCATGGAAACTCCGCTCTAGTCGTTAAGGGAAGCGAATGATCCACGTGGCGGAATGTCGCTCACAAGGGGGGTTTGGCTATGGCCGCGATGAATATTGCCGATGGGCCCCTTACAACCCTTTGGATGGAGTGCAGTAAATGCCGGAAAGCGCGCGGACGCGCGCTATTAAAAAAATAGCAATCTACGAATCGAAACACCCCGCCGGTCGCTTTTTATTACATATCCGAAGCGCTTTCCGGGGTCTTTCGGTTAATTGCCGTGGCTTTGTTGCACAAACCGAATCGAGCGCGTTATGACCCCAGCCCCAGGCGCACTCATGCCACAGCCGCCACCGCGACGGTTTCAGGCCGTCCAAGCTGGCTGAACCGGTTCAGCAGCGCAACTCGGACATGCAGCTCAACCACCTGACGCTCAAACGTTCGTGCCATGACCCGCTCGCCCAAGCGCTTGAAGCAGTGCATCTTGGTCATTTGCGCCAGCAACTGCGGCAGCATGGGCGCATCTCCAATGGCGTTGCTGGTGACCTCGATGGCCCGGATCTCCAGTGTCTGAGCATCGATGCCCAAATGAACCTTACGCCATTCGCGCCGGTATTCGGCCCCGTGCCTTTTGCGCTTGCATTCACCTTCTCCCAGGAACTTAATGCCTGTGCTGTCCACCAGCAGGTGCAGCGGTGAGCTCCTCGGCTGGTAGTTCAGTTGGACTTGCAGATCCTTTTGGCGCCGACAGACCGTGCTGAAGTCAGGGACCGGCCAGTTCACCCCAGCCAGCTTGAGCAGGCTTTGGACCATGCCAAGCGCTTGGCGAAGGGGCTGACCAAACAGGCACTTGATGCTCAGACAGAACTGGATCGCGGCATCCGAGAACGTTTGGTTGCGACCGCGTTTGCCTTTGGGCTCAGCCAGCCACTGCATCCCCCTATCCAGCCACATCGTCAGCGATCCACGGGCCTTCAATGCCGCGTTGTACTGTGCCCAGTTTGTCGTGCGGTAGCGGGTCCGCATCTTCTTGCCTTCACTCATCTGGTCAGACTACCAGCGAGCTGCATCGCTTTGTGCAACAAAGCCGCTCCGACGCATCCGGCGCGTGAATGATTTTGAGCGTCTTGTCGGAAGACACCTCTTTCAGCCAGGTCCAGACCGCCTGGATGCGCGCCTGGTGCTTGGCCTCGGCGGGCATGCTCATCCAGAAGGTTCGCGTGAATCGGGCTTCTTCGGGCAGCACCCGGGCCAGCACCGGATCGCGGTCGGCCAGAAAGGCCGGGAGCACGGCCAACCCCGCGCCGGCGCGCACCGCTTCGTACTGCGCCGTGATGCTGGTGCTGCGAAACGCGAACCGCGCCGGACGGTGCAATGCGTCCAGAAACTGCAGTTCCTTGGTGAAGAGCAAATCGTCCACATAGCTCACGAAGGCATGGTGGCGCAGATCGTCCCGGGTCGAGACCAGCGGGCGACGGGCCAGGTACTCGCGCTGGCCGTACAGGTGCAACGTGTAGTCCGCCAGCTTGGCGACGATGACCGATCCCCGCGCGGGGCGCTCCAGCGAGATGACGATGTCTGCCTCGCGCCGGGACAGGTGCAGCATGCGCGGCAAGGCCAGCAGGTCGATGGTGAGGCCGGGGTTCTTCTGCGTGAGCCGTGCCAGGTGCGGCGCGAGGATGAGCGTGCCGAAGCCTTCCGTCGCGCCCACGCGCACCACCCCGGACAGGCCCGCCGCCGCATTCGCCGGGGCCGCGCGCTCCAGACCGAGCACGGCGGTTTCCATGGCCTCGACGGCGGGCAGCAGTTGCCGGCCCGCCTCCGTCAGGCGGTGCCCGCCGGCCTCGCGTGCGAACAGCGGTGCGCCCATCTGCTTTTCCAGCGACTGGATGCGGCGGGCCACCGTGGTGTGCTCCACGCCCGTGCGGCGTGCCGCGCCGGCCAGTGTGCCGGAGCGCGCCAGCTCCAGAAAGTAGCGCAGGTTGTCCCATTCCATTCGTGTGAGGCCCTCTCATCCATATGTTCTTCGTGGGGGCGCATGCTGATCGGCCAGCCGAAGCCTGTGCAAATTTGCAAACCCAAGGTGCACGCATGCGCCTTGTGCTGGCAATTTCGCACAGCTAGGATGCGCAGGCCACCGGGATTTGCCCGCGGTTGCGGCCCCGGCGCCCTGCCCGGCCGCCCGCTCAGGCCATTGTCCCGGCACCGCATGACAGACACACACAGGAGACAAGACACCATGGACGCATCCATCACCGCTCAAAAGGCCCCACAGGCCGCCCTGGCCCCCACCGTCAAGCTGCTGATCGGCGGCCAGTTCGTCGAGTCACAAACCACCCAGTGGCGCAATGTGGTGAACCCCGCCACGCAGGAAGTGCTGGCGCGCGTGCCCTTCGCCACGCCAGAGGAGATCAACGCCGCCGTCGCCTCAGGCAAGGAAGCCTTCAAGACCTGGAAGAAAACGGCCATCGGCGCGCGGGCGCGCATCTTTCTCAAGTACCAGCAGTTGATCCGCGAGAACATGGCCGAACTGGCCGCGATCCTGACGGCCGAGCAAGGCAAGACGCTGCCCGATGCCGAGGGCGATGTGTTCCGCGGCCTGGAGGTGGTGGAGCACGCGAGCGCCATCGGCAACCTGCAGCTGGGCGAGTTGGCCAACAACGTGGCCGGCGGCGTGGACACCTACACGCTGATGCAGCCGCTGGGCGTGTGCGCGGGCATCACCCCGTTCAACTTCCCCGCCATGATCCCCCTGTGGATGTTCCCCATGGCCATCGCCACGGGCAACACCTTCGTGCTCAAGCCCTCCGAGCAGGACCCCATGGTGACCATGCGCCTGTGCGAGCTGGCGCTGGAGGCCGGCGTACCCCCGGGCGTGCTGAACGTGGTGCACGGCGGCGAGGACGCGGTGAACGCCATCTGCGACCACCCGGACATCAAAGCGATCAGCTTCGTGGGCAGCACCAAGGTGGGCACGCACGTGTACAACCGCGCCAGCCTGAACGGCAAGCGCGTGCAATGCATGATGGGCGCGAAGAACCACGCCATCGTCATGCCCGACGCCAACAAGGAGCAGACGCTCAACGCCCTGGCCGGTGCCGCCTTCGGCGCCGCGGGCCAGCGCTGCATGGCGCTGTCGGTGGTGGTGCTGGTGGGCGAGGCCCAGCAGTGGATTCCCGACCTCGTCGCCAAGGCCAAGACGCTCAAGGTGAGCGGCGGCACCGACAAGGGCACCGACGTGGGCCCATTGGTCTCGTGCGCAGCGAAGGACCGGGTGGAAAGCCTGATCGAGCGCGGCATCGCCGATGGCGCAAAGCTGGAACTGGACGGCCGCAAGCCGCAGGTGGCGGGCTACGAAAAAGGCAACTTCGTCGGCCCCACGGTGTTCAGCGGCGTGAAGCCCGGCATGTCCATCTACGATCAGGAGGTCTTCGGCCCGGTGCTGTGCCTGGGCGCGGCGGCCGACATCGACGAAGCGATCGCCTTCATCAACGACAACCCGAACGGTAACGGCACGGCCATCTTCACGCAGTCGGGCGCGGCAGCCCGCAAGTTCCAGGAAGAGATCGACGTGGGCCAGGTGGGCATCAACGTGCCGATTCCCGTGCCCGTGCCGCTGTTCTCGTTCTCGGGCTCGCGCGCTTCCAAGCTGGGCGACCTGGGGCCGTACGGCAAGCAGGTCGTGCTGTTCTACACGCAGACCAAGACGGTCACGGCGCGCTGGTTCGACGACAGCACCATCTCGCACGGCGTGAACACCACCATCAGCCTGAAGTAGCCCGCTGGCGCGGGAGCGGCCGGCCGGGGCCGCGCGGTGCTACAACGCCAAGGATGCACATTCTCAAGATCACGACGAAACGGTGGGCGGCGCTCGCCTGGGGTAGCGGCGCGACCTGCGCCCTGCTGTTCAGCGCGGGGGCCCACGCCCAGGCGGGCGCACCCTGCCGGCCGGAGGGCACGGTGGCCGAGACCAATGCCTGCGCGGTGCAAACCTACCAGCAGGCGGACACGGCCATTGCGATTCTCTACAGCGACGTGATGCGCGCGCTGTCGGCCCACGAGCGGCCACAGCTGCGGCAAGAGCAGACCGCCTGGCAGCGCCAGCGCACCATGCTGTGCAAGCAGGGCACCCAGTCCACCGAGGGCCTGCCCGAGTGGCCGCGCCTGTACCACGCCTGCCTGACCGCCGAGACCGAGGCGCGCCGCCAGGGCTTGATGCGCTGGCTGACGCTGGACCATCCCTCCGCCAAGCCGTAACGCATCCGCCACCATCCACCCCGCCCCGCCCGCAACGAGACAAAGCAGAACAACGAACGACCGCCAGCGAGACCCGATCCATGGACTTTGAACTGACCGAAGAACAGCGCGCCTTCGCCGAGACGGCCCGCGACTTCGCGCGCGCCGAACTGGCGCCGCACGCGGCCCGCTGGGACGCCGAGGGCATCTTCCCTCGCGAGGCGATCGCCGCGGCCGGCGCCCTGGGCTTTTGCGGCCTGTACGCCCCCGAGAACGCGGGCGGCTTGGCCCTGCCCCGGCTCGACGCCACCCTGGTGTTCGAGGAAATGGCGGCGGTGGACCCCTCCACCACCGCCTTCATCACCATCCACAACATGGCCACCTGGATGCTCGGCACCTGGGCGACCGACGCCGTGCGCGACCGCTGGGGTCCCCTGCTGGCCAGCGGCGAGAAGCTCGCCTCGTACTGCCTGACCGAGCCCGGCGCGGGCTCGGACGCGGCCTCGCTCAAAACCCGGGCGGAGTTGGCAGGCGCTGAATACGTCATCAACGGCGCCAAGGCGTTCATCAGCGGTGCGGGCAGCACCGACGTGCTGGTGCTGATGGCCCGCACCGGCGACGCCGCATCGGGCGCGGCGGGCATCAGCGCCTTCGCGGTGCCGGCCGATGCGCCGGGCATCCAGTACGGCAAGAAGGAAGAGAAGATGGGCTGGAACAGCCAGCCCACCCGCACCATCAGCTTCGACAACGTGCGCATTCCGGCCGACCACCTGCTGGGGCGCGAGGGCGAGGGCTTCAAGATCGCCATGAAGGGCCTGGACGGCGGGCGCATCAACATCGCCACCTGCTCGGTGGGCGCGGCGCAGGGCGCGCTGGCCCAGGCGCAGCAGTACATGCAAGACCGCAAGCAGTTCGGCAAGCCCATCGCGAGCTTTCAGGCGCTGCAGTTCAAGCTGGCCGACATGGCAACCGAACTGGTGGCCGCGCGCCAGATGGTGCGGCTGGCGGCCTCCAAGCTGGATGCGGGCGCACGCGATGCCAGCACCTATTGCGCCATGGCCAAGCGCTTTGCGACCGATGCGGGCTTCAACGTGTGCAACGAGGCGCTGCAGCTGCACGGCGGCTACGGCTACATCCGCGAGTACCCGCTGGAGCGCCTGATGCGCGACGCGCGCGTGCACCAGATCCTGGAGGGCACGAACGAGATCATGCGGGTCATCATCGCGCGCCGCATGCTGGAGGGCGACGCGCCCGACGCCATCCGCTGACCGCATTCACTACCAATTTCATAGCAGCATGCCCTAGTACTTATTGCGCTAGAGGCCTGTTTCATTCAAAACCAAAGGAGACACTTCCATGAAGATCGCATTCATCGGCCTGGGCAACATGGGCGGCCCCATGGCGCTGAACCTGCACAAGGCGGGGCATGAGGTCCGCGCGTTCGACCTGTCCCAGCCGGCGCGCGACAAGCTGGCCGAAGGCGGCGTGGCCATTGCGGCCGATGCGGCGGCGGCCGTGCAGGGCGCCGAGGTGCTCATCAGCATGCTGCCCGCCAGCCAGCACGTGGAATCGCTGTACCTGGGCAACGGGCAGCAGCCCGGCCTGCTGCCGCTGCTGGCCGCCGGCACGCTGGTGATCGACTGCTCCACCATCGCCGCCGCCACCTCGCGCAAGGTGGCCGAGGCCGCCCAGGCGCGCGGCCTGGCGTTCATCGACGCGCCCGTCTCGGGCGGCACCGGCGGCGCCGTGGCCGGCACGCTGACCTTCATGGTGGGGGGCGATGCCGCCGACCTGGAGTGCGCCCGCCCCATCCTGGAAAAGATGGGCGCCAACCTGTTCCATGCCGGCGCCGTGGGCGCGGGGCAGACGGCCAAGATCTGCAACAACATGCTGCTGGGCATCCTGATGGCGGGCACCAGCGAGGCCATCGCCCTGGGCGTGGCCAACGGGCTGGACCCGAAGGTGCTGTCCGAGATCATGCGCCGCAGCTCGGGGGGCAACTGGGCCCTGGAAAAGTACAACCCCTACCCCGGCGTGATGGAAGCGGCCCCCGCCAGCAAGGGCTACGCGGGCGGCTTCGGCACCGACCTGATGCTCAAGGACCTGGGTCTGGCGCAGGAGAACGCCATGGCCGTGAAGGCCGCCACGCCGCTGGGCGGGCTGGCGCGCAGCCTGTATGCGGCGCACAGCCTGGCCGGCCAGGGGGCGCTGGATTTCTCCAGCATCATCCAGGCGGTGCAAAAGAAGGGCTGACCCGGGCGGCGGGGCAGCGACCAGCCCCGGGGCCTGCGCTCAACTGGCCTCAGTTGCGTGGCCGCAGCACCATGCGGTCGCGCCCGATCTCCACGTCGAAGTGCTGCAGGAAGTTCTGGCCCAGCAGCGCGTCCTCGTCGTCGTCGCCCGTATACCCCGTGCCCACGCGCAGGCCGGACACCGCCAGCGAGCGCACGGTGACCGAATCGGCCACCACCACGCGGCCCTGGCGCGTGCCGTTGGCGGTGCGGAACTGCGTCACTTCCCCGCCCGTGAGGCTGGCCTTGCGCGCGAGCGCATCGGTCACGCCCACCAGGCTGGCACCGGTGTCCACCATGAACATCACGGGCTGGCCGTTCACCGTGCCGGCCACGCGAAAGTGCCCGTCGCGGTGACGGGGGATCACCAGGGCGCCCTCCGCCGTCACGCTGGCGCCGCGGGGCTTCAGGTAGTGGTCCATGGCCACGTAAAGCACGCCCATCAATGCGAGCCAAAAGGCCAGGATGCCCCACATGCCCCGACGGGCCAGCGCGCGCGTGCGGCGCTCGCCGGGCACGTGTGCGTCTTCCACGTCGCCACCGCCCCGCAAGCCCAAGCGCTGGCGGTCTTCGCCATCCGATGCCATTCGTTGTCCTTCCGGAAATGTGCTTGGGGCGAGTATGGCCCAGGCACCGCACGTTGCCTCGCCGCGCCAGGCGCATCGCCGCCGTTGTCCTACGCCTTGCGGGCCCGCATGCGGTCATCCTCGGGCCTTCGCCCGCGGCACCGCCAGGGCACCGCGCGACCACGGTTGCAGCCACTGATCCACCCTTGGCGCCAGGGCCGCGCAACGCATCACACGACACCCGTCCCTGCCGCTTCCTTCACCATTCTTTTCGTCGATCCCGACGCACCCTTCTCAGGAGAATTCCATGGCCCCTCTTCTTTCCAGCCCATCCCGCGCTTCGTTCCAACGCCGCGGCACCCTCGCTGCCAGCACCGCCGCCGTGGCGGCCGCCCTGTTCCTGGCGGGCTGCGCCGGCAATGCCTCGGACAACTCCCGCACCGCCGTCGCCAAGACCCCCGTGCCGGGCCTGGAACGCGCCACCGCGACCGCACGCCTGGTCACGCCCGAAGGCGCACCGGCCGGCAATGCCGTCCTGACCGAAACCGCCGCGGGCGTGGAAGTGGCCATCCAGGTGCAGGGCCTGTCGCCGGGCAAGCACGGCTTTCACATCCATGCCAATGGCGCCTGCTCGCCCGGACCGGACGCCACCACCGGCCAGACCATCGCGTTCGGCGGTGCCGGCGGCCACTTCGATCCCGGCATGGCCAAAAAGCACGGCCATCCCGGCCAGCCCTCGCACGAGGCCCATGCGGGCGAACTGCCCAACATCACCGTGGGCGACGACGGCCGGGGCAGCGTGCGTTTCGTGAACGCCAACGTCTCGCTCACGCCGGGCAAGACCTCGGTGGTGGGCCGCTCACTGGTCGTGCACGAAAAGGAAGACGACTACACCACCAACCCTGCCGGCAATTCCGGTGGCCGGCTGCTGTGCGGCCTGATCCAGCCCGCACCGGCCAGCACCGTGGTGGGCGACAAGGCCGCCGCCCCCTCCCTGCTGGTCCGTTGATGCGCCGCGCGCGGCGCGCGGTGCCCCAGGCCGCTTTGTGGTGCTGCGCGCTGGCATCTGCCGGGTTCGCACGGGCCCAAAACCTTCCTCCGCAGGACCCGCCAACGGCCACGCTCCCGGCGGTGCAGGTGCCCGGCCAGGCCGAGGCGCAGCGCCGCTTCGATGCCGCGGCCAGCCACACCAGCGTGGCGGTCGATGCGTTCTCCACCCCCAGCCCGCTGGTGAACCTGTCCGAGCTGCTCGCGGCCCAGGCGGGCGTGGTGGCGCTGGACCGGCAGAACTACGCGCAGGACCTGCAGATCGCGGTGCGCGGCTTCGGTGCGCGCTCCACCTTCGGCGTGCGCGGGGTGCGCATCCTGGTGGACGGCATTCCGGCCACCATGCCGGACGGCCAGGGCCAGGCGGCCACCGCGCAACTGCAGTCGGCCTCGCAGGTCGAGGTGCTGCGCGGGCCGCTGGCCCAGCTCTACGGCAACGCGGCGGGCGGCGTGCTGCAGGTCACCACGCGGGAGCCGCGCGAAGGCGGCGGCGGCGCGTCGGTGGCGGCGGGCTCGTTCGGGCAGCGGCTGGTGGATGCGTCGCTCGACTTCGGCGACCGCACGCTCGGCGGGCTGGTCGACGTGTCGCACTTCGAAACCGACGGCGCGCGCGACCACAGCGCGGCGCGGCGCACGCACCTCAATGGCAAGCTGGTGGCCCGGCCCGATGCCGACACCCGGATCACCGCGTTGCTCAATCTCTACGACCAGCCCCTGGCGCAGGACCCGCTGGGCCTGACCCGGGCGCAGTTCGAGGCCGATCCTCGCCAGGCGCCGTCCGTGGCGACGGACTTCGGCACGCGCAAATCCGTGGCGCAAAACCAGTTCGGCGTGGTGGTGGAGCGGCAACTGGGCGCGGCCGACAGCGTTCAGGTGCGCGCCTATGGCGGCACGCGCACGCTCACGCAATTCCTGTCGTTCAGCGGCGCAGCGGCCAGCAGCGCAGGCGGCGTCGTGGACCTGGACCGCGACTACTACGGCCTGGGCATGGCCTGGACGCACACCGTGCGCCGCGCCTCCGGCCTGCCCCTGACCTGGACGCTGGGGCTGGACGCCGACCGCCTGTCCGAGCACCGCCAGGGCCTGGTCAACAACAACGGCACGCCCGGCGCGCTGCGGCGCGACGAGCAGGACCGCGCGGGCAACACCGATTGGTTCGCCCAGGTGGACGCCTGGCTCACACCCACCTGGCGCGCCGTGGCCGGGGTGCGCGCCAGCCGCGTGCGCGAGAGCGTCAACGACCGCTTCATCACCGCCGCGAACCCCGACGACAGCGGCCAGCGCACCTGGCGCCAGACCAGTCCCGTGCTGGGCCTGGTGTGGAGTGCCACCGACCAGCTCAACCTGTACGCCAACATCGGCCGCGGCTTCGAGACGCCCACCCTGGCCGAGATGGCCTACAGCACGGGCAACACCGGCCCCAACTACGGCCTGAACGCCTCGCGCAGCCGGCAGATGGAGGTCGGTGCCAAGTGGCAGGGAGCGGTGCACCGCATCGACGCGGCCTGGTTCGACGCGCAAAGCCGGGGCGAGATCGTGCCGGCGGCCACCGTGAACGGGCGCACCGTGTACCAGAACGCCGACCGGGTGCGTCGGCGCGGGCTGGAACTGGCCTGGAGCGCCCAGTCCGGCGCCTTCAAGCCGCGCGTGGCCTACACGTATCTCGATGCGTTCTTCGACAGTCCCTACGTCGTGGTGGGCGGCGCCACCGTGCCCTCGGGCAACCGGCTGCCGGGCACGGCGCGCCAGACCGTGCAACTGGCGCTGGACCACGCCCTGTCGCCTGCATGGCAATGGGGCGCGACGCTGGACGTGTCCGGCAAGGTGTACGCCAACGACGTGAACACCGAGGCCGCCGCCGGATTCGCCGTGGCCGGCCTGCGGGCGGGCTATGCCTTTCGCACCGGGGACACCCGCTGGCAGGCCTGGGCGCGGCTCGATAACCTGTTCGACCGCCGCTATGCGGGCTCGCTCATCGTGAACGACGGCAACGGGCGCTTCTTCGAGCCCGCGGCGGGACGGCGCATCATGGTGGGGCTGCGCGCGCAGTTCCTGTAGCCGCCCTGCCCGGGGCGCAGGGCCCAGGTCGGCTCAGCCGCCTTCGCACACCAGGCGCTGCTCGCCCAGGCCCGTGGCCCCCAGCCGCATCACGTCGCCCGGCCGCAGAAAGCGCGGTACGGGCTTCTTGCCCAGCCCCACGCCGGCCGGCGTGCCGGTGAGCACGATGTCGCCCGGCTCCAGCGTCATGAACTGGCTGATGTACGACAGCACCCGGGGCACCCCGAAGATGAAGTTGCGCGTGTTCCCGTCCTGCATGCGCTCGCCGTCCACCTCCAGCCACAGGCCGATGGCGTGCGGATCGGGCACCTCGTCGGCCGTCACGAGCCAGGGTCCGATGGGCGCGAACGTGTCGTAGGCCTTGCCTTTGTCCCACTGCCCGCCGCGCTCCATCTGGTAGCTGCGCTCGGACACGTCGTTGGCCAGCACGTAGCCCGCCACATGCTGCAGCGCGGCGTCTTCGGCCACATGCTGCGCGCGGGTGCCGATCACGATGCCCAGCTCCACCTCCCAGTCGGCCTTCAGCGCGCCAGGCGGGATGCGCACCGGGTCCGTGGGCCCGCTCAGCGCGGTGGTGGCTTTCATGAACAGCACGGGCTCGGCCGGCGCGGCCAGGCCCGCTTCGGCCGCATGGTCGGCGTAGTTGAGCCCCACGCACACGATCTTGCCCACGCCCGCCACCGGGCAGCCCAGGCGCTCCGATTCGGGCACCACGGGCAGGCGCGACGGGTCCAGCGCTGCGAGGGCGGCCAGGGTGCGGGGCGACAGCTGGGCGGGGCCGATGTCGGGCAGCAGCATGGACAGGTCCCTGACAATGCCTTGCGCATCGACGAGCCCGGCACGCTCCGCGCCCGGCTGGCCATATCGGATCAGTTTCAAGGTGTCTCCTACCGGTGGAAGTTTCCAGACGCGGAAGCGGGCGACGGGCGCCCGTCCGAAGCATCACGACCAGTAGTCGATCTCGTCCAGGCTGCGGGCGAACGCCCGCAGGTCCGGGACCTGCGAATACTCCACGTAGTAGAGGTACTCGTAGACCATCGCCTGTTGCGCGAGATCGGTCCAGCGGCCGCGCTGCGTCGTATCGTAAAGCGTCTGGAGCTTCCCGAGGTCGAAGGCCTCCTTGCCGCTCGATGCGGCCTGTGCCTTGGCGTCCTGCAGCCGCGCCGTCCGCTGCTGCTGCGCGCGCTCCCTGAGCTGCCGATGAAAAGCCAGGGCGACCTCGCCTTTGAGTTGGGTCATCTTCGATCCTGTCCATTCAGCGTGCAGTGGATTCCCAGCGCCTGGGACCACGACAGGCCGGCATATTTCTGCAAGGCTTCGCGAGCGGTCACGGCGATGGCGGCGGGCATGGCTTGGGTCAGTTGCCTGATCGTCTCGTCGTCGATCACCTGTTCGCCGATGTCGCTGGCGGGCAAGTCGGAGAGCGCCAAGATCTCGGCGTATTGGTCCGCGTCGTGGATGGTCAGCTCCCCGCTTGCAACGGTCGCGACGGGCGCCTTCTCGCCCGTCGCCGACGTGCCCATCAGGTGGTAGGTGCCGATCTGCGGCTTCGCCAGGAACTGATCGATGACGTCCAGGCGATTGCCGCGAATGGCGGAGTAGCCGGCGACGACGGCGGCATAGGGCGGACGCGGATCGTCCCCGTCGGGATCCCGTTGCAAGACACCGAGCAGCGAACGCTCCAGCGGCATGTCGATGTCGTACATCTCGACCTGGCGGCCGGTGTTCTCGGACAGTGCGATGTAGCTGGCGACTTCGTGCGCGCCGCCCAACCGTTTGTCGACCAGCATGCTGGCCGGCTTTCCGCTCGCCGTCTTCCCTGTGGCGATCTGGCGTTCCAGCCGGTCGGCGAGCACGCACGACTCCGCGTGCACGTTGGCCGGGGTCAGCCGGGGCTGGCCGGGCGCTTTCCTGAGCCGCGACTTGAACGCGTCCGGATTGATGCTGCCCCCGCCGCTTTCCTGCAGGGCGTCGGCGAGGGCCGGCACGGCCGATCGGGCCAGCCGGGTCTTTCCGGCGGCCGTGTTGCCGCGCAACGCGAACAGCGTCGGATCGCAGCCCAACCGCTCCACACATTCCGCGAAGACAGTGGCCTTGCGAAGGGAGTCGTCGATCAGCGCATCGTGCAGCTTGCGGCGCTTGGGCTGCCAGTGGGCGGGATCGGCCAGGTAGGCCCATCGCCCGGGCCCGACGGGCGGCAGCGTGCCGACCGTGAACATCTCCACGGAGCCGTTGGCGTACGCGCCATTGAAGGCCGCGGAATGGGAGGTTCGCCAGGCAGGCAGGCTCCGCAGCGCCGAGATCGCCGAGCGCACGGGAGAGAGAGTCCCTCGGCCTGCGCCCTGGGGGGCGGCCCTCAATGCCGGGGAGCCGCTATATCGTTTCGATGGGGAGTCCGTCGGCAGCGAGGGGCCCGATGGCGGTCTGGTGGGAGGTTGGCGCGGCACGTGCGCCCGAGCGGCAAGGCGATAAATCATTGGGCCGGCAAGTTAGCGGCTGTGACTCGGCGGCGCCTTCTCACACGCGAAGACGGGGCAGGTTCTGCGAAACCCTGCCCTACCCGTCAGCGCGGTGCCTGGGCGGCACACCGAGCCTCGCCCATCGCCAGGGCGGGCATCCGCCACGCGCCGTAATATCGGCCCCGAACCACCGCCCGCTCCCGGCCCCCTTCCGCCCCGAATCCGCCATGCCCCGCTCACCCACGCCCCCTGCCCCAGCCACGCTGCCGCCTGCAGCGGCCGAGCGGCCCCGCCCGGCCCATCTGGCCGACCTGTTCTGGTCGTTCACCCTCCTGGCGCTGCAGGGCTTCGGCGGCGTGCTGGCCGTCGTGCAGCGCGAGCTGGTGGACCGCAAGGGGTGGCTCACCAATGAGGAATTCCTCGAAGACTGGGCCGTGGCGCAGATCCTGCCGGGGCCGAACGTGGTCAACCTCGCCGTGGTGATTGGCGACCGCTATTTCGGGCTGCGTGGCGCCCTGGTGGCACTGGCGGGCATGCTGCTGTTTCCCTTGCTGCTGGTGCTGGCGCTGGCCGTGGTCTATGCGCAATTTTCCGGGCACGCCGCCGTGAGTGGCGCCTTGCGCGGCATGGGGGCGGTGGCGGCCGGCCTGGTCGGCGGCGTGGCGCTGCGGATGGCCGGGGCCTTGCGCACGCACCCCCTGGGCCCGGTGGCCGGCTGGGCCTTCGCGGCGGCGACCTTCGGCACCATGGCGCTGCTGCGCTGGCCGCTGGCCTGGGTGCTGCCCGTGGTGGGCGGCGCCGCGTGCGCTGTCACCTGGCGGAAGATCGCCCCATGACGCCGAGCGCCATGCTCGCCCTGCAGCCGGTGGGCTGGCTGAACCTGTTCCTCTACTACGCCTCGATCTCGCTGCTGGCGGTGGGTGGGGCCATTGCCGCCGCGCCCGACATGCACCGGTTCCTGGTGGAACGGCAGGGCTGGATCACCGATCTGCAGTTCAACGCCTCCATCGCCATCGCCCAGGCCGCGCCGGGGCCCAACGTGCTTTTCGTCGGCCTGCTGGGCTGGAACGTGGGCCTGAACGCCGGCGGGCCGGGCGCGGCGGGCTGGGCCGCGGCCACGTTGGGCATGGCGTTGAGCCTGGTGGGCATCATGCTGCCCAGCACCGTGCTGACCTGGCTGGCCACGCGCTGGGGCCACCGCAACAAGCACCGGCGCAGCGTGCGCGCCTTCAAGCAGGGGCTGGCGCCCGTGGTGATCGGCCTGCTGCTGGCCACCGCCTGGCTGCTGGGCAGCGTGCACCATGGCGCCGGCACCGACCTGCGCCTGTGGCTGCTGAGCGGCGCGTGCGCGCTGGTGGTGTGGCGCACGCGCCTTCACCTGCTGTGGCTGCTGGCTGCTGGCGGCGGGGGCGGTGCTGGGGGCGCTGGGCGTGGTGTGACCAGGCGCGCCCGTTGGGTGAACGGCCTGTCTTGCACCCACGGGGCGTGAAGATTCAGCGGTCGTCTTACCGCGCCGGGTGGCGTGTGCCGTAACAATGGCTTTGGCACCGTCGCCATCGGCGTTGGTCGGGCCTCCCCGGGCCTGCTGCCGCACCCCGTGTTCTTCGTGGCCCGATTCGCATCGGGCCTGTCTTTTCCGCAATCCAAGGAGTCCCCCATGCAATTTCGCCCCCTCGGCCGTTCGGGCCTGCAGGTTTCGCCACTGTGCTTCGGCGGCAACGTGTTCGGCTGGACGGTGGACGAGTCCACCACGTTCTCGCTGCTCGATGCCTGGGTGGACGCGGGCTTCAATTTCATCGACACCGCCGACGTGTACTCGCGCTGGGCGCCGGGGCACATGGGCGGCGAGTCCGAAGCCATGATCGGCCAGTGGCTCAAGCGCAGCGGCAAGCGCGACCGCATCGTGCTGGCCACCAAGGTGGGCAAGGACATGGGCCATGGCAAGGTGGGCCTGGGCGGCGACTACATCCGCCGCGCGGTGGACGACTCGCTGCGGCGCCTGCACACCGACGTGATCGACCTCTACCAGTCTCACGATGACGATGCCGGTACCCCGCTGGAGGAAACCCTGGGCACCTATGCCGACCTGATCCGCGAGGGCAAGGTGCGCGCGATCGGGGCTTCCAACCATTCCGCGCAGCGCCTGGCCGAGGCCCTGGACACCAGCGAACGCCTGGGCGTGCCGCGCTACGAAAGCCTGCAGCCGCTGTACAACCTGTACGACCGCGACGTGTTCGAGAAAGAGCTGCGTCCCCTGTGCCTGGAAAAGGGCGTGGGCGTGATCAACTTCTACGCGCTGGCCGCCGGCTTCCTGACCGGCAAGTACCGCAGCGCATCGGACGTGGACAAGAGCCCGCGCGGCGCCAAGGTGGTGCAGACCTACCTGAACGACCGGGGCCTGCGCATCCTGGCCGAACTCGACCAGGTGGCCGAGCGCTACGAGGTCACCCCCGGCCAGGTGGCGATCGCGTGGCAGATGGCGCAGCCCGGCATCACCGCGCCCATCGCCAGTGCATCGTCGCTGGAGCAACTGCAGGAACTGGTGCAGGCCGCCAGTCTGAAGCTGGATGCCGATGCGCTCGAATCGCTGAGCCAGGCCAGCGCCGAAGCGGCCTGAGGGGCCCCGGAGGCCATCAGGCGGGTTCGCCGACCGCCTCCTGGGTAGCGGACGCTCTGCCGCCGCCCTGCCCGCCTTCTTCCGCCACGGCCTGCAATCCCTGCCGATGCGCCACCAGCGCCTGCACGGTCGTGCACAGCAGACCGTGCGCCTGGGCGAACCGCGCCACGTCCGCACCGCGGGCCATGCTGCCGTCCGGATTCATCAGCTCGCACAGCACCCCGGCGGGTGCGCGGCCGGCCAGGCGCGCCAGGTCTACGGCCGACTCGGTGTGGCCGGTGCGCTCCAGCACCCCGCCCGGGCGTGCCACCAGCGGAAAGACATGGCCGGGGCTGACGATCTGGGGGGCTCCGCCCGGCGCCGGTACCTGCAGGGCGCAGCGGATGGTCTGCACCCGGTCGGCCGCCGACACGCCCGTGCTCACTCCATGGGCCGCCTCGATGGATTGCGTGAAGGCGGTGGCGAACGAGGACCGGTTGATCTCCACCATCGGCCGCAGGCCCAAGGCGCCCGCATGCCCGGGCGTGAGGCACAGGCAGACGATGCCGCTGCCCTCGCGGATCATCAGGGCCATGGTGGCCTCGGTCAGGTTGTCGGCCGCACAGATGAGGTCGGCCTCGTTCTCGCGGTCGGCATCGTCCATGACGAGCACGGGACGGCCCGCGGCGATGGCGGCGATGACCTCGGGCATGGGCGCCAGCTGCACGCCGTGATCGACGGCCACGGCCACAGGCGTGGAAGGGGAAGAGGAAAAGGAAGAAAAAACGGAAACGGCGGTGTTCATGAAACGCTCCTGGAAGGTGAGGAAACGCCTCAAGGCATGCAAGAAGCACCGGCGCACGCCCGAATGGCAGGCGCGCGCAGGCACCAGGGCGCACATGGCTGCGCACCCCATCTTCTTTCATCCGGACTGTGACCGTCGGCCCCAGACTGAACGGGCCAGGAACCGTGTTCCTTGGAGCCGCGTCGCACTGGGTCTGCTGACCTCCGCCCATCCCGAAGGACGCATGCGGAGCGCTCGCGGGCTCGCGGCGCGGGGAGACCTCCCGCACCACCTACCGCCGGTGGGGAATTCCACCCCGCCCTGAAGACCGGGCGATTATCGCGGCGCTGCCGCCGGTGGCGTGTCGCCTGCGGGGCGATCCCGGCCCAGCAGCAGGGGCAAGACTTCGGCCGACGGACCGCGCAGCACCGCATGGGCCGTGCCGTCGAGTTCGCTCGGCGCCGGGTTGACGATGACCACGCGCGCCCCGATGCGCCGGGCCATGTGGGCGAGGCCGGCCGCGGGATACACGGCGCCGGCCGTGCCCACGACCAGCATCAGGTCGCAGGCGCTGACCGCCTCCTCCGCTTGGCCGAGGATGTCGATCGGCAACGACTCGCCGAACCACACCACGGCCGGGCGCACGAGATTGCCGCAGGTGGCGCAGCGCGGCGGTGCGCCGGCCTCGGCGTGGGCCAGATCGCAGCAGCCGCGCGGATCGTCCAGCCAGCGGTTGCCGCGCAGCTCGCCGTGCAGGCACAGCACGCCCTCGCTGCCGGCCATCTGGTGCAGGCCATCCACGTTCTGCGTGACCAGCGTGAGGCGGCCGGGATGGCGCCGGGCAAAGTCCGCCAGCGCCCCGTGGCCCGCATTGGGCTGCACGCCCTGCAGCAGCGCGCGGCGGTGCTCGTACCACGCCCAGACACCCGCGGGATCGGCGCGAAAGCCGGGCTCGCTGGCCATGTCTTCAGGACGCACCTGCGCCCACAGCCCGGTCTGCGCATCGCGGAACGTGGGCACGCCAGACTCGGCGCTCACGCCCGCGCCGGTCAGCACCACGATGCGCTGCGCGGCGTGGACCCAGACGATGGCGGTGTTCAGGTCGCCCGAGCCGCTCCACGCGGCTTCGGAGGCTGGCACGGGCGGCATGGCGAAAAGACCGGGTTCAGACGGTGCGCTGGCGCAGGGCCTCGTACAGGCAGACTCCGCTGGCCACCGACACGTTCAGGCTCTCCACCGCGCCCTTCATGGGGATGGAGACCAGCTCGTCGCAGGTCTTGCGCGTGAGCTGGCGCATGCCGTCGCCCTCCGCGCCCAGCACCAGGGCCACGGGGCCTTTCAGGTCCACCTGGTAGATGGTCTTGGGCGCATCGTCGCTGGTGCCGATGCACCAGATGTTGCGTTCCTTGAGTTCGTTCAGGGTGCGCGCGAGGTTCGTCACCATGAAGTACGGCACCGTCTCGGCGGCGCCGCTGGCCACCTTGGCCACCGTGGCGTTCAGGCCCACCGCATGGTCCTTGGGCGCGATCACGGCCTGCGCGCCGGCGCCGTCGGCCACCCGCAGGCAGGCGCCCAGGTTGTGCGGATCGGTCACGCCGTCCAGCACCAGCAGCAGGGGCTGTGCGACACCGGAGGCTTCCAGGTCTTCGAGCAACTCGTCGAGCGAGGTGGCCAGGGCCACCGGCTCCACCCGCGCCGCCACACCCTGGTGGCCCTGGCTGCCTGCCAGCTTGGCGATGCGCGCGCTATCGGCTTCGATGAGGCGCGCGCCGGCGGCGTTGGCGCGGTCGAGGAACTGGCGCATGCGGGCATCGCGCCGCGTGGCTTCGTAGTAGATCTCGATGATGGATTGCGGCGCGGTCTTCAGGCGCACGCCGACGGCGTGGAAGCCGAAGAGGACTTTGGGGCTGGACATGCGGGGATTATCCGCGCCACGGGCCGAGCGCCCGATTGCTACACATTTGATAGCAAGCAAGGCATGCGATACCCCGGCACAGGGCCCAAACGACCGAAAACCCCGAAAACCTCAGGCCTCGGACACGCGCCCCGCGTCGATGGTGATGCGCCGCTCGCACTGCGCGGCGATGCCCCGGTCGTGCGTGACGAGCACGAGCGTGGTGCCCTGCTCGCGGTTCAACTCGAACATCAGCCGCATGATGGTCTCGCCCGTGGCGAAGTCCAGGCTGCCGGTGGGCTCGTCGGCCAGCAGCACGGCCGGCTCGACCACGAAGGCCCGCGCCAGCGCCACGCGCTGCTGCTCGCCGCCCGACAGCACCTTGGGGTAGTGCGACAGGCGCTGGCCCAGCCCCACGCGCCCCAGCATGTCGGCCGCGAGCTTGCGCGCGTCTCGGCGGTCGGCCAGCTCCAGCGGCAGCATGACGTTCTCCAGCGCAGTCAGGTTGCCCATGAGCTGGAAGCTCTGGAACACGAAGCCCACCTTCTGCGCACGCAGTGCGGCGCGGGCATCTTCGTCGATGGCGAACAGGTCCTGCCCATCCAGGCGCACGGTGCCGCGGGTGGGCGTATCGAGCCCCGCGATGATCGACAGCAGCGTGCTCTTACCCGAACCCGAGGCGCCCACGATGGCCGCGGTTTCCCTCGCAGCCAGCCGGAAATCGATATCCCGCAGAATGTCGAGGGTGCCGGTCGAGTCCGTCACCGACTTGTGCACGTGCTCCACGGCGATGATGGGGTGGGTGGGCAAGGAAGGAGTTTCCGACATGAAAGGTGCTTTGCTGTGAATCGAAATCTGTTGTACCGGCGTGACTTTATCGCGGCCCTGGCGGCCGGCGCGGCCGCAGGGCTTTGTGCCCCTGTTGCGCTGGCCGCTGCGGCGGCCAAGCCGGTCATCCTGGTGGTGGGCGATTCGCTGAGCGCCGAGTACGGATTGGCCCGCGGCACGGGCTGGGTGGCGCTGCTGGAAAAGAAGCTGGCCGAAGAGAAGATCGACGCCACGGTCGTGAACGCCAGCGTGAGTGGCGACACCACCTCGGGGGGCCGCTCCCGCCTGCCGGCCCTGCTGACCCAGCACCGGCCCAGCCATGTGGTGATCGAGCTGGGCGGCAACGACGCCTTGCGCGGGTTGCCGCTGCAGAACACCGCCGACAACCTGAAGGCCATGGCCCAGGCGGCCAAACAGTCGGGCGCCAAGGTCCTCATCGTGGGGATGCAGGTGCCGCCCAACTACGGCACCGATTACGCGAAACGTTTTGCCGGCACCTTCGCCAGCGTGGCCAAGGACACCCAGTCGGCGCTGGTGCCCTTCCTGCTCAAGGGCGTGGCCGATGCGGCCGACCCGACCGCCATGTTCCAGCCCGACCGCATCCACCCCAAGGCCGAGGCCCACCCGGCCATGCTGGCCAACGTGTGGCCTGAGCTGCGCAAGCTGCTGCGCTGACGGGCGGCGCCCTGGCGAGCCCGGTCGCCGGGCGGAGCGCCTGGACCTGGGCCGGCGGTGCGGCGGCTGAGGGCCGTTAAGGGATCAGGCCCCAGGCGCGTTGCCGTCGGCGGGCGGTGCGCTCTGCTGGCCGTCGTCCTGCGCGGGACCTTCGCGCGGGTCGTCCTTGCGGTGGGACTTGGCTTGCGCCTTCTCTTCTTTCTTCTTCTTCTTGGCGAGCTCGCGCTGGCGCTTTTCGTATCCGTAGTTGGGTGTTGCCAAGGTAGTACCTTCCTGAATTGAAGCGGTCAATGTAACAGCATGCCCTCACGGCCCCGGGTCTCCCGGCCGCTGCGCCGCACCGGGCGCAGCCACCGGACTCCCCAGGGCGTCAGGGTGCGGGAAAGGCATGCGCCAGGGCCTGCGCCAGATCGCGGCGAAGATCGGCTTCGGCCTCCAGCCCGATCGAAAAACGGACCACGGTGCCGGGCACGAGCTGCGGCGTCGGGCGGCTGCGCATGGTCGCCAGCTCGTACGGCACGACCAGGCTCATCGGTCCACCCCAGCTGTAGCCCAGCTTGAAATATTGCAGCCGGTCGCAGAAAGCGTCCACCTGCGCCTGGGAGTACCGGGGGTCGATCACCACGCTGAACAGACCCGCCGCGGCGCCCTCCCCGCCATCTGCCGCGCACAGCGCACGCCATTGGTCGTGTCCGGGCGATCCCTCCAGCGCGGGGTGCAGCACCTGGACCACCGCGGGCTGCCCCGCCATCCAGCGGGCGAGCGCGCGCGCCGCCACATCGTGGGCGCGGTAGCGCAGGCCGATGCTGGGCAGCGAGCGCAGCACGGATTCGACGTCGTTCGCGCCCACGCCCAGCCCCAGGCGCATGTGGCACAGCTTCATGCGCAGGTGCAGGGCCTGGTCGCGGGTGACGATGCTGCCCATGAGCACGTCGCCGCCGCCGCTGGGGTATTTGGTGAGCGCATGCACCGACACATCCACGCCCCACTGGCCGTCGCCCCGCAGGTCGAAGGGCGCGAACGCCAGACCCGCGCCCCAGGTGTTGTCCAGGGCGCAGACCACGCCGCGCTCGCGGCAGATGCGCACCTGCTCGACCAGGTCGGGGAACTCCAGGGTCACCGAGCCCGGCGCCTCCAGCCACACCAGGCGCGTGGCGGGGGTGATCCGGGCAGCGAGGTCGGCAGGGTTCATCGGGTCGTACAGCACGTGGCGGATGCCGTAGTGGGCCAGCTCCACCTCGGCCAGCGCCTTGTTCGGGCCATAGGCGTTGTCGGGAATGAGCACCTCGTCGCCGGCGCGCAGCAGCGCCAGCGAGACATTGGCGATGGCGGCGAGGCCGCTGGGCACCAGCAGGCACTGCTTGCCGCCCTCCAGTTCGCACAGGCGCTCTTCCAACTGGTAGCTGGTGGGGGTGCCGTGCAGGCCGTAGGTGTAGCTGGTCTTGTCCTTCCATTCGCGCGCGCGCATGGCCGCCACATTGGGGAAGATGACCGTGGAGGCCTTGTAGACCGCAGGCTGCGGCGCGGCGAAGCCCGCAGGGGGCACGTAGTCGTGGTGGACGATGCGGGTAGCGAGGTCGGCGGGTGAAGTCATGGGCGCCATGGTAGCGCCCAGCGCACCCGTCCAGGGTGGGCCGGGCGGCGCACGGTCGATGGCCCTGGCACCCGTGCCGGGTTGGCAGAAGCCGGGCCGGAGATCAGCCTGCGCTGGAGATGGTCAGCTGGTTGACCACCGAGTTCACGCCCTGCACGTTCTGGGCGATGTTCGTGGCGCGCTCGCTGGCCTGCTTGGATTTGACCGGACCGTTCAGCGTCACGATGCCGTTGCGGGTGTCCACGTCGATCTTGACGGCGCTCAGTTCCGCGTCCTGGGCCAGGCCAGCGGACACCTTGGCCGTGATGCCGGCATCGTCCATCACCGCGGCGGCGCGCTCGGCGGCCTGGCGGGTCGCATCGCCGGCTTCGTTGGCGGCGGCTTCCATCTTGCGCTGGGCGTCGGAGGCCACCTGTCCGCTCTTGGCCACGGCGGAGTCGATCTGCTGGCCCACTGTGCGGTCATCGGCCTTGTCGCAGGCGGCCAGCCCGAAAGCCAGCAGCGTGGCCGAAAGAATGCTCACCATCCGGTGGGAAGGGCTGTGGGGCGTGCGGGTTGCGTTCATGGGAGGCCTCCTTGCAGGAAATGGGGGGAATCTGGTGGGCACTTTAGGTTGGCGGCGCTGTGCACCCGGTGGGAAGGCGCCGAAGCTCGCGTAGGACAAGGCAGTCGAGATGCCGCTGGCGCCCGCCCGCCGCCGCGCGACAATCGCGGGATGCGCCTGCAGTCCCTTTCCCGATGGTTCCCTTTCCTGGCCTGGCCCCGTCCGGACCGCCACCTGATGCGGGGGGAGTTCTGGGCCGGAATGACGGTCGGCCTCATGCTGGTGCCCCAGGGGGTGGCCTATGCAGCGCTGGCGGGCATGCCGGTCATTACCGGCATCTACGCGTCGCTGGTGCCGGCGCTGATCGCGGTGCTGTGGAGTTCCTCCACCCGCCTGGGCGTGGGGCCCACCGCGCTGACCAGCCTGCTGATCGGCGCCTCGCTCACCGGGCTGGCAGAGCCCGGCAGCGCGCACTGGGTGGCGCTGGCCGCCTGGATGGCGCTGCTGTCGGGCCTGCTGCAGATGCTGCTGGGGGTGGCGCGGTTCGGCTGGCTGCTCAATCTGGTCACCTCGCCCGTGCTCAACGGCTTCACCCAGGCGGCGGCCCTGCTCATCCTTGCCTCCCAGTTGCCGGACCTGCTGGGGCTGCGCACCACCTGGAACGCGTTGGCCGTGTCGCCGTCGCTGCACCATTTCGACCTGACGGCAGCGGCATTCGGCCTGGGCAGCCTGGGGCTGCTGGTGGCCGCGCGGCGCTGGCGCGCCACGTTTCCGGCGGCCATCGTGATCGTCGGGCTGGCGGCCCTGGTCAGCTGGGCGATCGGCTATGCCGACCATGACGGCGCCGTGGTCGGCCACCTGCCCGCCGGGCTGCCCCAGCCCTACTGGCCCGGCTGGCTGTCGTGGGACGAGTTCGGCGCGCTGGTGCTGCCTGTGCTGGTGGTCACGCTCGTGAGCTTCCTGGAGACCGCCTCCAGTGCCAAGGTCGAGCACCAGCAGGGCGGCACGCGCTGGAACGAGAACCAGGACCTGATCGCGCACGGCCTGGCCAAGATGAGTTCGGGACTGTGCGGCAGCTTCGCCACGAGCGCGTCGTTCTCGCGCTCGGCGATCAACCTCTACGCGGGCGCCAAGAGCGGCTGGGCCACCCTTTTCGCCCTGGCGCTGGTGCTGGCGGTGCTGCTGTGGCTCACCCCGGCGCTGTACCACGTGCCCCATTCGGTGCTGGCGGCGGTAGTGGTGACGGCGGTGACCAGCCTCATCAAGCCCGGCACGCTGCTGCGGCTGTGGCGCGTGTCGCGGGTGGAGACGGTCATCGGCAGCGTCACCTTCGCGCTGACCCTGGCGACGGCGCCGCGCATGTACTGGGGCGTGCTGGTGGGCCTGGTGCTGAACCTGGGGCACTTTCTCTACCAGCGCCTGCACCCGCGCATCATCGAGGTGGCCCCCCACCCGGACGGCAGCCTGCGCGACCGCCACCTGTGGCTTTTGCCGCCCATCGCGCCGGGGCTTTTCGCCCTGCGGATGGATGCCGAGCTGGACTTCGCGTCCGCCGCGGCCCTGGAACGCCGCATCGCCGAGCACTGGGCCGCCCACCCGGAGATTCGGCACCTGTGCCTTTTTGCGCAACCCATCAACCGCATCGACGTGACGGGCGTGGAAACCTTCGCCCGCCTGCGCACGCTGGCCGCCTCCCGCGGGGGGCAACTGCACGTGAGCGGCATCAAGCTGCCGGTGGAACAGGTGCTGCGCCGCGCGGGGCTTCTGGAGGCGGGACCGGGTCTTGCGCTCTACCGCACCGATGCGCAGGCACTGGCGGTGTTGCAACAATTAACGGAATGAGCCAGGATCGCAGGGGTCAGAAGCCAACCCCGCTGCTACACTCGGTACATACTGTTTGTTGCATTTTGTGACTGAATCTGCGACCCCTCAATTCGTGAACCTGCGCGACCTGCGCCTGACGACAGCGCATGCGTTGGTTGCACAGGCCGCGGGCTCAGAAGCTGCTTTGCCCTCCGACACGCCGCTGCACTACCTGCAGGGCTTGATCGATGGCCTGTGCGAGCTGTCGCTCAAGGATCCCCTCACCGGGCTGGCCAACCGGCGCCACTTCCGCACCGTGCTGGAGCGCGAGATCGACCGCGTCACCCGCGCGGGCGAGGCGGCGCTGCTGCTCATGCTCGACATCGACAATTTCAAGCGGGTGAACGACACCTACGGCCATCTGGCCGGAGACATCGTGCTGCAGTCGGTGGCACGCACCCTGAACGGCTGCGTGCGCCCCATGGACACCCTGGCCCGGTACGGCGGCGAAGAGTTCGCCGTGGTGCTGCCGGCCTGTCAGGCGGGCTTCGGCCGCGTGGTGGCGGAACGCATCCGCCGCGCGATCGAGCGCACGCCGGTGCGCATCTCGCCCTCCGTCGATCTCAACGTCACCGTCAGCATCGGTGGGGCTTTCGCCCTGCAATGGATCCGCAGCACGACGCTCCTGTGGAGCGAGCGTGCCGACAGCCAGCTCTATAAAGCCAAGATGGCCGGCCGCAACCGCGTCAGCATCGAAGAACAGCCGGACAGCACCGTCAGTGCCGAAGAGAAGAGCCTGCTCTTCGGCCCGCTATACACTCCGTCGGGATGGGGCGATCTGCCACCGCCCATGGATTCCACAGGCAGCGCCTATTGAAAGCCCAGAGATGACCGACGCGCTGTCCCCGCAACCCACCACACCCGCCGGCCCCAACATGCCTGCGCGCACCGCTAGCCCGCCGCCTGGCGCCCGCATCATCGCCATCACGAGCGGCAAGGGCGGCGTGGGCAAGACTTTCGTTTCCGCCAACCTGGCGGCCGCCCTCACCCGCCGCGGCCACCGCGTGCTCGTGCTCGACGCCGACCTGGGCCTGGCCAACCTCGACGTGGTGCTGAACCTGCACCCCAAGGTGACGCTGCACGACGTGTTCACCGGCAAGGCCGACCTGGACGATGCCGTGATCGACGCGCCCGGCGGCTTTTCGGTCGTGCTGGCCGGCTCCGGCATGGTCGAGTACTCGCGCCTCACCCCCGAGGTGCGCAGCGAATTTTTGAACGTGATCCAGACGCTGGCACCGCGCTTCGACGTGATCCTGCTGGACACCGGCGCGGGCATCTCCGACGTGGTGCTGTTCTCGGTGTCGCTCGCGTCCGAGGTGCTGATCGTCGCCACGCCCGAGCCCACCTCCCTCACCGACGCCTATGCCGCGATCAAGGTGCTGGCCACACAGCAAAAGCGCCAGCACGTGCGCATGGTGGTCAACCAGGCCGCGCGCCCCGGCGACGGCCGCGCCATCACGAGCCAGCTGCAGCAGGTGCTCGACCGCTTCGTGAGCACCGAATCGGGCCGCTCCATGCGCTTGCTGCACATGGGCGACATCCCGGCCGACACGTCGGTGCGCGATGCCGTCATGCGGCGCCAGCTGCTGCTGATGCAGATGCCCGGCTGCCCCGCGGCGCTGGCCATTGCCCAGTTGGCCAACAAGATCGACACCGCGCTGCTCACCCCCGCCAGTTAGCCGAACGCCGGGGCCACGCCGTTGGCCGTCCGGCCCGCCTGCCATGCCCGAGTCCACCGTGAACGACGTTCTCAATATCTCCTGCTACCTGTTCGTGCCCCTGCCGGACGCGGCCGAGCTGCGCGACGTGCTGCACACGCGGGCCGAGGCGGCCCACCTCAAGGGCACCATCCTGCTGGCCGAGGAAGGCATCAACCTGTTCCTGGCCGGGCCGGCGACGGCGGTGCGCGGCTTCATCGATGCATTGAAGGCGGACGAACGCTTCGAACCCCTGGCCCCCAAGGAAAGCTGGTCGGCCACGCAGCCGTTTCGCAAGATGCTGGTGAAGGTCAAGCGCGAGATCATCCGCATGGACCACCCCACCATCCGCCCATCGAACGGCCGGGCGCCCGCGGTGGACGCGCCCACCCTGCACCGCTGGCTGGCGCAGGGGCACGACGACGGGGGCCGGCCGGTGGTGACGCTGGACACACGCAATGCCTTCGAGGTGGACCAGGGCACGTTCGACAACGCCATCGACTGGCGCATCGACAAGTTCACCGAGTTTCCGCCGGCGCTGCGCGAGCACAAGGCCGAGTTCGCCGGCAAGACGGTGGTGAGCTTCTGCACGGGCGGCATCCGCTGCGAAAAGGCCGCCATCCTGATGCGCGAGGAAGGCATCGAGAACGTCTACCAGCTCGAAGGCGGCATCCTCAAGTACTTCGAGGAAACCGACGGAGCGCACTACCACGGCGGCTGCTTCGTGTTCGACGAGCGCCGGGTGCTGGCGAACGACCTGTCGACGCAGCCGGAATCAGCCGCAGAGCCGAACGCTATCAAAATGTGAGCTACCGAGGCATGATTTCCTAGGGCATCGGGCTGTTTTGACCCAATGTTTCACTTCAGGGCTTGAAGCGCCGCTCCGGCAGCGGAATCCATTCGGTCTCGCCGGGCACGTGGCCCATGCGCTGGGCGTCCCAGTCGTCAGCGGCCTGCACGATGCGGTCCTTGCGGCTCGATACGAAATTCCACCAGATGTGGCGCGGGGCATCCAGCGCGTCGCCGCCGATGACCATCAGCCGCACCGCCCGGTCCGGCGCGCGCAGCGCGGCGCCGGCGCCCGTCTCCAGCACGGCCAGCGTGTGGTCCGCGAACGGCTCGCCGTCGAGCAGCAGGTCGCCGTCCACCGCATAGATCGCCATTTCCTGCGCCAGGGGCGGCAGGGTCAGCGCACCGCCGGCGGCCAATTGCACGTCGAGGTACAGCGTGGGCGACAGCGTCGCCACGGGCGAGGCCTGGCCGAACGCTTGGCCGATCAGCACGCGCACCGTGGCGCCCTCGTGCGACAGCTCGGGAATGTCGGCGGCCGGCGTGTGCACGAAGCTGGGTGCGTCGTCCTCGCTGGCCATCGGCAGCGCCGCCCACAGCTGGATGCCATGGTTCACGTAGCTGCGGTCGCGCAGCGCATCGGGCCGCCGCTCGGAATGCACGATGCCGCGCCCCGCAGTCATCCAGTTGATGGCACCGGGTTCGATCTGCTGCAGCGAGCCCAGGCTGTCCCGGTGCACGATGGCACCGTCGAACAGGTAGGTGACGGTGGCCAGGCCGATGTGCGGGTGGGGCCGCACGTCGTATTCGGACGCCGGCTCCACGGTCACCGGCCCGAAATGGTCGAAGAAGACGAAGGGCCCGACCGAGCGCCGCTGCAGCGATGGCAGCAGCCGGCGCACGGTGAATCCGCCGCCCAGGTCCTTGTCGTGCCCCTTCAGGATGGCCGGCCCGCTCATGGCATGCGCTCCACGGCGGTGGTGATCTCGGTGGTGACGCTGGTCATCAGCTTGTGCACCGGGCACTTGGCGGCCACGGCCTCCAGCTCCGCGATCTGGGCGTCGGTGAGATCGCCGCTCACCTGCAGGCGGGCCGCCAGGCGGTAGGTGCCGCTGCGCTCGGCCGAGGCGTCGCGGTCGATCACCGTGCGCACGTCGTCCACCGCCATTCCCTTTCGGCGCGCGTACCACAGCACGGTGAGCGCCTTGCACGCGCCGAGCGCGGCGTCGTACAGGTCGTGCGGATTGGGGCCGGTGTCATCGCCGTCCTCGGCCACGGTGCCGTCCACGACAAGGCGATGCCCGCGAACCGTCAGGGTCTGCGCCAGCGGTGCGCCGGCAATGCGCCGCAATTCGAGGGTCATGGGAAGGCTCCGGTGAGGGGCGGGATCGAGGGGGGATGGGCCGGCCAATCTATCAGCCGTGCAGGCGGCGCGCAATCTCCGCCACGCGTGCGCCGTACGACCGGCCCGTGTCCAGGTCGCCCTGGAGCATTTCCTGCACGCTGGCGTCGGAGGGCGACTGGGCCAGCACGCCGACCGAGCCGCCCAGGTTGTTCAGGTCGTTGCGGGTGGCGGCCTTGGAGTTGCTGGGCAGCAGGCCCAGGCTCACCCAGATGCCGCCGTGCTGCGACGCCAGGGTGTGCAGGTAGGCCAGCGTGCCCTGCTTGTCGCCGTTCAGGCTGGCGCTGTTGGTGAAGCCGCCGAACACCTTGTCCTGCCAGCTGCGGCCGAACCAGGCCTTGGAGGAGGCATCGGCGAATTTCTTGAACTGCCAGCTCGGGCCGCCCATGTACGTGGGGGTGCCGAACAGGATGCCATCGGCCGCCTGCAGGGTGTCCCAGCCGCCTTCGGGCAGGTTGCCATCGGCATCGATGGCGACGAGCTGCGCGTTCGCGCCTTCGGCCACGGCCTGGGCCAGGCGCTGCGTGTGGCCATAGCCGGAATGAAAGACCACTGCGATTTTTGCCATGATGAAGAACTCCTCGAACGGGTGGTTGGATGAAGAAAAAAGAGAGGGGACAGGGAGAGAAAGAAAACGAAAGTCGGCCGATTCTCAGGCCGCCAGGTCGAACACCAGCACTTCCGCCTGCGTGCCCTGCCCGAACGCCAGCAGGGGCTCGTGCTCGGCGAAGGCCGCATCGCCGGCCGCCAGGGCAAGCCCGTTGACCTGCAGCGCCCCGCGCACCAGTTGCACGTAGCCCTTGCGGCCAGGTGGCAGCGCCAGCGTGGCGGCCTCTGCCCCATCGAACAGGCCGGCGTACAGGCGGGCATCCGCATGGACGGTGAGCGAGCCGCACGCGCCGTCGGGCGAGGCCAGCAGCCGGAGCACGCCGCGCTTGTCCGCATCGGCGAAGGTCTTTTGCTCGTATTCGGGGGCGATGCCGCGGGCATCCGGCTCCAGCCAGATCTGCAGGAAATGGGTGGAGCGCCCGGGGGCATGGTTGAACTCGCTGTGCGTCACCCCGGTGCCGGCGCTCATGCGCTGCACGTCGCCCTGGGGAATGCCCCGCACGTTGCCCAAGCTGTCCTTGTGCGCCAGTTCGCCGCACAGCACGTAGCTCAGGATTTCCATGTCGCGGTGGCCGTGGGTGCCGAAGCCGGTGCCCGGCGCGATGCGGTCTTCGTTGACGACGCGCAGGCTGCCATAGCCCATGTAGCGGGGGTCGTAGTAGCCGGCGAACGAAAAGCTGTGGTACGACTGCAGCCAGCCATGGTCGGCATGGCCCCGGTCTTGGGATTTTCGGACGGTCAGCATGGGCGGCGGGTGTTCATTCGGTGCAGCGACTTTAGAAGCAGGGTTCGGCTTGCAAGCCCAAGCGGATTGAAGGCATCATTCAAAATCTTTGAAGCCCAGCCGCACCCACCATGCAAAACGCCCGCGATGCCCTGACCCCCGACAGCCTGGCGATGCTGCAGGTCATTGCCGACACCGGCAGCTTCGCCGCGGCGGCGCGGCGGCTGGGACTGGTGCCCAGCGCCCTCACCTACCGCGTGCGCCAGATCGAGGACGCGCTCGACGTGCTGCTGTTCGACCGCAGCGCGCGGCAGGCGCGCCCGACGGAGGCCGGCACCGAACTGCTGCGCGAAGGCGCGCGCCTGCTCGAAGAAGTGGACGCGGTGGCGCACCGCGTTCGCCGCGTCGCCACGGGCTGGGAGCCGCAGCTGACCATCAGCGTGGACGGCATCATCTCGCCCACCACCCTGCTGGAGCTGACCGAGGCGTTCTACGCCATGGAGCCACCCACGCGGCTCAAGCTGCGCACCGGCATCCTGTCGGGCACGCTGGAGATGCTGACCTCGGGCCGGGCCGACCTGGCCATCGGCGTGGCGGTCAACGCCTCCACCGTCTCCGGCCTGCAGCAGGAGACGATGGGAGAGGTGGAGTTTCTCTACGCCATCGCGCCCCACCACCCACTGGCCGCTGCACAGGAGCCCATCACCGACACCGTGCTGCGCATGCACCGCGCCGTGGCCGTGGCCGATTCCGCGCAGCGCGGCAGCGTCACCATGGGCCTGCTCGGGGGGCAGGATGTCTTCACCGTGGACAGCATGCAGGCCAAGCTGCAGGCGCAGCTGCGCGGGCTGGGCGGCGGGTTCATCCCAGAGCCCATGGCCCGGCCCTACCTGGAGGCGGGGCGCCTCGTGACACGCCGGGTGGCCCGCGCACGGCGCAATGTGCAGTTGCACTACGCCTGGGGCGGGCCCGGCCACAGCGCGCCGGGCCGGGCGCTGCAGTGGTGGCTGTCCCAACTGCAAAGCCCCGCCACGCGCAAGGCACTGCTCGAAAACCATCATCATTTCTAGCGCACGAAGCCACGCGGCCAAGGGCCGCGCGTGTAGAGTGGGCCTTGTTTCACTGCTCCTGAACTTCGCTTCCGAAAGGCCCGGCCCCATGCCCCCAGCACCTGCCCAACGATCCAAGCAACGGCTGCGACGCAGCCCCTCCACGGAGACCCCAGCCCCATCCCCCGAGCCTTCGGCACCGGCCCGCCGCTTCGCCGTCATCGGTGCCGGCATGGCGGGCATCGTGTGCGCTCGCACGCTGGTCCAGGCAGGCCATGAGGTCACGGTGTTCGAGAAGGCCCCCCATGCCGGCGGACGCACCACCACGCTGGACACGGCCTTCGGCAGCTTCGATGCCGGCGCACAGTATTTCACCGTGCGCGACTCGCGCTTCGAACGGGCCCTGGAAACCGTGCCCGGCCTGTGCCGGCCCTGGAGCGCCAACACCGTGCGCGTGCTCGACGCGGCAGGCCGCGTGGCCGCTGCGGCGCCACCGCCGGGCGAGCCCCACTGGGTCGCCAGCCCTGGCATGCAATCGCTGGTGGATGCCTGGTCGCGGCCGCTGTCGCTGGCCGGCCGCCTGCTCACCGGCTGCCGCGTGACCCGCATCGAACGCGACCCCATGGACGGCAAGCGCTGGCAACTGCGCACCGAGTCGCCCGATGGCGCGGCGCAGGTGCATGCGGGGTTCGACGCGGTGCTGCTCGCGCAGCCCTCCGTGCCGGCATTGGCGCTGCTGCAGGCCTCCGGCACCGCGTCGGGCACGACCGTCGCGCCATCGCTGCACGCACCGCTGGCCCAGGTCACCATCGCCCCCTGCTGGACCCTCATGCTGGCGTTTCCCCAGGCGGTGCGGCCGGGCCTGACCACGCTGGGGCCGCAGTGGAACGCGGCGCGCAGCACCCACCACCGCATCGCCTGGCTGGCGCGCGAGTCTTCCAAGCCCGGGCGCGGCCCGGTGGAGCGCTGGACCGTGCAGGCCAGTCCCGCGTGGTCGAGGGAGCACCTGGAGGACGGCGAAGCCCGGGTGCAGGCCAAGCTCACCAAAGCGTTCTCCGAAGTGACCGGCATCCGCGCCGAACCCGCGCACGCCGAGGTCTGCCGCTGGCGCTATGCGCAAACGCTCGCGCCGCTGGGCCGCTCGCACATGTGGGACGCCAAGGCCAGCATCGGCCTGTGCGGCGATTGGTGCCTGGGCCATCGCCTGGAAGACGCCTTCGTCTCCGGACTGGAACTCGCCCTCGCGGTGGCATGACGCTGGGCGCCCTCTCCCGATACATCGGCCGTTTCGCGCCGTCGCCCACGGGCCCGCTGCATGCGGGCTCGCTGGTGGCGGCGCTGGCCAGTTGGCTGGACGCGCGTTCGGCGCACGGGGGGCGCGGCGGGCAATGGCTGGTGCGCATCGAAGACGTCGACACTCCGCGCTGCGCGCCTGGGGCCGACGCCATCATCCTGTCCCAGTTGGCCGATTGCGGCCTGCTGCCGGATGGTCCGGTGATGCGGCAATCGGAGCGTGGCCTGCCGTACCAGCAAGCGCTGGACCGCCTGCTCGCCCAGGGCCGGGCCTACCCCTGCGCCTGTTCGCGCAGCGACATCGAGCAGGCCCAGGCCCGGCTCGGCCATGTGCGCCAACCCCATGTGGAGCTGCCCTACCCCGGCACCTGCCGTGGGGGGCTGCAGGGTCGGCCGGCGCGGTCCTGGCGGTTCCGCTCATCGGAAATCCAGAAAAAAAACCCTGCCCGTCCAGGGCCGTGCGAGCGCGATGCCGGGCCTTCGGTCTCGCGCGACGGCGTGGTCTGGGAAGACCGCCGGCTGGGCGTGCAATCGCAGGACGTGGCGAGCGCGGTGGGCGACTTCGTGCTGCGCCGCGCCGATGGTCTGTGGGCCTACCAGCTCGCCGTGGTGGTGGACGATGCCGACCAGGGCGTCACCCACGTGGTGCGGGGGGAAGACCTCGCCGACAACACGCCGAGACAGATCCTGCTGCAGCACGCCCTCGGCCTGGCCACGCCGCGCTACCTGCACACGCCGCTGGTGTATGCGCCCGACGGCGCCAAGCTCTCCAAGCAGCACGGCGCGCCGCCGGTGGACACGCGCGAACCCGTGAAGGCGCTGGCCGCCGCCGCGCACCAGCTCGGCCTGCCGCCGCTGGTGCGGCCAAACGACACCCCGGTCGGCCATGCGCTGGAGCTCTGGGCGCGGGCATGGTCCGGAATCTACAATCGCTCACCGTGACAGAAACGCAATTGCCCCTGGCCGATGCCGGCCCGACGAATCCCCCCGAGCAGCGCCCTGCGCGCGCGGGCGGCGGTGCCCCCGCCGACGTCCCCTATCCCAAGACCATCAAAAGCTATGTGCGCCGCGCAGGCCGCACCACCACTGGCCAGGCCAAGGCCTTCGAAGAGCTGGGCCCTCGCTTCGTGCTGGACTACGCACCCCAACCCATCGACGCCCCCGCCGTGTTCGGCCGCACCGCCCCGCTGGTGCTGGAGATCGGGTTCGGCATGGGCGAGGCCACCGCGCACATCGCCGGCGTGCGCCCGCAGGACAACTTCCTGTGCTGCGAGGTGCACGAGCCCGGCGTGGGCGCGCTGCTCAAACGCATCGGCGAGCAGGGCCTGACCAACATCCGCATCCTGCAGCACGACGCGGTCGAGGTCATCGACCACATGGTGCCGCCCGGCACACTGGATGGGGTCCACATCTTCTTTCCCGATCCGTGGCACAAGAAAAAGCACAACAAGCGCCGCCTGATCCAGCCGCCGCTGGTGGCCAAGCTGGCGGCCCGGCTCAAGCCGGGCGGCTACCTGCATTGCGCGACGGACTGGCAGCCGTACGCCGAACAGATGCTGGAGGTGCTGTCGGCCGAGCCCCAATTGGCCAATACCGCTGACGGCTACGCGCCGCAGCCCGACTACCGCCCCCTCACCAAGTTCGAAAACCGTGGCCTGCGCCTGGGGCACGGCGTATGGGACGTGGTGTTCGTGCGCCGAAGTTGACCGCATGACTGCAGAATCGACGCATCCATGAAGCCCATTCTCGACAACCTGGTCGAAATGACCGGCCACCGCGACCATCTTCGGCTGGAGGTGTCGGTGCTCTCCACGCTGCAGAAGCTGCCCGCGATCAAGGCAGTGCGTGCGCTCGAAATCTTCAAGGACGATGGCGTTCCGTACGTGCGGCCGCGCACATGGTGCGATCAGGGCCAGATGGTGTCGACCAACTCCGAAGCCGCGGCCGATTCCCGCCGCGAGCCCCTCACCCAATACGCCGCGCTGCACGAATGCATCTTGCAGAAGGAGCGGCGCGCGCTGCACTCGCTTCGCAAGGGCGAGCACACGCTGTGGATGCCGGTGTGGATGCACGACGAGGTGCACGCCTGCATCGAGGTGACGCAGTCGCGACCGTTCTCGGTGCACAAGCTGGACGTGATCCAGAGCGTCTTCTACGTCTACCAGAACTACCAGAGCCTGCTGGACTACAGCGAGCGCGATGCGCTCACGGGGCTGTTCAACCGCAAGACCTTCGACGAGCAGTTCGCGCGCCGCGCGGGCGTGTCCGGCAGCGTGCGCATCGCGGCCGACGAGATGCTCGCGGACGGAGACGGTGCCGATACCAGCGAGCCGCTGCAGCAGTGGCTGGCGGTGGTGGACATCGACCATTTCAAGCAGGTCAACGACCGCTTCGGCCACCTGTATGGCGACGAAGTGCTGATCCTGATCGCCAACATCCTGCGCTCGTCCTTCCGCAGCCACGACCGCATCTTCCGCTTCGGGGGCGAGGAGTTCGTGGTGCTGCTGCGCTCGACTACGCTGTCGACCGCGCACAAGGTGTTCAACCGCTTCCGCCTGGCGGTGCAGGAGTACAACTTTCCGCAGGTGGGCAGGGTCACCGTCAGCCTGGGCTTCGTGTGCACCGACCGCGGTGCGCCGGTCGAAATCCTGGGCCAAGCCGACCAGGCCCTCTACTTCGCCAAGGAAAACGGCCGCAACCGGGTGTGCTACTACGACGAACTGATCGACCAGGGGCACCTGCACACCAAGGTGTCCAACGACGACGTCGAACTGTTCTGACCGGTCGCCCCTGCGGCTGCCCAGACAACAAAGGCCCGCGATGCGGGCCTTTGTTTTTGCGGCGCCCTGAAAATCAGAGGCGTTCGCCCACCCAGCCTTGCACGGATGCCAGCGCCGCGGGCAATGCGGACGCATCGGTGCCACCGGCCATGGCCATGTCGGGCTTGCCGCCGCCCTTGCCGCCGACCTGTTGGGCCACGAAGTTGACCAGCTCGCCGGCCTTGACCTTGCCCACGCTGTCGGCGGTCACGCCGGCCGCCAACTGCACCTTGTCACCATCGACGGCCGCCAGCACGATCACGGCGGACTTGAGTTTGTCCTTTAGCTTGTCCATGGTGTCGCGCAGGGTCTTGGCATCCGCGCCGGGCAGTTGGGCCGCCAGCAGCTTCACGCCCTTGATGTCCACCGCCTGGGCGAGCATCTCGTCGCCCTGCGCCGAAGCGAGCTTGCCCTTGAGTGCGGCCACTTCACGCTCCAGCCCCTTCACCTGGTCCAGCGTCTGGCCGATGCGACCGCTCAGCTCGGCCACCGGTGCCTTCAGCACGCTGGCCGCGCGGGTCACGGTGTCTTCGAGCTGCTGCAGGTAGGCCAGTGCGTTGCTGCCGGTGACGGCTTCGATCCGCCGCACATCCGCCGCCACGCCGCCTTCGGCCACGACCTTGAACAGCCCGATGTCGCCGGTGCGCGCCACGTGCGTGCCGCCGCACAGTTCGCGGCTGGTGCCGATGTCCAGCACCCGCACGCTTTCGCCGTACTTCTCGCCGAACAGCATCATGGCGCCGGTCTTCTGGGCCGACTCGATGTCCATCACGCGGGCGCCGGTGGCGGTGTTGGCCAGGATTTCCTCGTTCACGCGGCGCTCGATCTCGCGGATCTGCGCATCGGTCACCGGGGCATTGTGGGCAAAGTCGAAACGCGTGCGCTCGGCGTTCACCAGCGAGCCCTTTTGCTGAACATGGCTGCCCAGCACTTCGCGCAGGGCCTTGTGCATCAGGTGGGTGACGGAGTGGTTGCGCATGGTGGCGGCGCGCAGCGCCGTGTCCACCTCGGCCGTCACGGTGTCGCCCACGTTCAGGGTGCCGGCTTCCAGGCTACCGTGGTGACCGAACACATCGGCCTTGATCTTGAGCGTGTCGGCCACCGCGAAGCGGGCCGAGCCGCTGGTGATGACGCCCTGGTCGCCCACCTGGCCGCCGCTTTCGGCGTAGAACGGCGTGGTGTCGAGCACCACGACGCCCTCCTGCCCCGAGCGCAGCGCGCCCACGCCGACGCCGTCCACATAGATGGCAGTGATCTTGGCGGTCTTCTCGGCCAGTTGCTCGTAGCCGGTGAAGCGGTTGACGTCGCCGGTGTACTCCAGCGCCTTGTCCATCTTGAACTTGCCGGCCGCGCGGGCCTGGGCCTTTTGCTTATTCATGGCTTCGGCGAAACCGGCCTCGTCCACGGTCACGCCGCGCTCGCGGCACACGTCGGCCGACAGGTCGAGCGGAAAGCCATAGGTGTCGTGCAGCTTGAAGGCCACGTCGCCGGGCAGCACCTTCGCGCCGCCGGCCAGGGCGGCGTCCAGGATTTCCATGCCGTTGGCCAGCGTCTCGAAGAAGCGTTCCTCTTCGGTCTTGAGCACGTCGGTGATGCGCTGCTCCTGCTCGCGCAGCTTGGGGTAGGCGTCGCCCATCTGCTGCGCCAGGTCCTTGACGAGCTTGTGGAAGAACGGCGTCTTCTGGCCCAGCTTGTAGCCATGGCGGATGGCGCGGCGCACGATGCGGCGCTCGACGTAGCCACGGCCTTCGTTGCTCGGCAGCACACCGTCCACGATGAGGAACGAGGTCGCGCGGATGTGGTCGGCGATCACCTTCAGCGACGGGTTGGACAGATCGGCCGTGTGCGTCTCGCGGCCTGCTGCCTTGATGAGCGCATCGAACAGATCGATCTGGTAGTTGCTGTGCACGTGCTGCAGGATGGCAGCCAGGCGCTCCAGGCCCATGCCCGTGTCCACACACGGTGCGGGCAGCGGCTTGACGGAGCCGTCCTCGGCCATGTCGAACTGCATGAACACGTTGTTCCAGATCTCGATGAAGCGGTCGCCGTCCTCGTCGGGGCTGCCGGGCGGGCCGCCGGGGATCTCGGGGCCGTGGTCGTAGAAGATTTCGCTGCAGGGGCCGCAGGGGCCCGTGTCGGCCATCATCCAGAAATTGTCGGACTTGTAGCGGCCGCCCTTGTTGTCGCCGATGCGGATCACGCGCTCGGGCGGCAGGCCGATCTCCTTCGTCCAGATGTCGTAGGCCTCGTCGTCCTCTTCGTAGACGGTGGCGAGCAGGCGTTCGGCCGGCAGCTGATAGACCTCGGTGAGCAGTTCCCAGGCCCACTTCAGCGATTCGCGCTTGAAGTAGTCGCCGAAGCTCCAGTTGCCCAGCATTTCGAAGAACGTGTGGTGGCGGGCCGTGTAGCCCACGTTCTCCAGGTCGTTGTGCTTGCCGCCCGCGCGCAGGCAGGCCTGGACGGAGGTGGCGCGCTGGTAGGGACGCTTATCGGTGCCCAGGAACACGTCCTTGAACTGCACCATGCCCGAGTTCGTGAACATCAGCGTCGGGTCGTTGCCCGGCACGAGCGGGCTCGACGGAACGATGGTGTGGCCCTTCGACGCGAAGAAGTCGAGGAAAGTCTTGCGGATGTCTGCGACGCTGGAAGTGGGCTGGCTCATCTTGGAATCTGGTGGGGTGCCGAGGTGCCTCAACGCATGTGAGGCCCATGAAGTCCCGGCGAGGGCTGGGGACGTCGATTATAGGTTTCGGGGCATGCCGAAGGGCGGCCCGCCCTATTGGGCAGCGCGGCGCCCGTCCAAGGCGTCGGAGATCGGCCCCGCCCTGTCCTGCGGGCCTTCCGCGCCCGGCCCCGCCAGGCGCGGCCTGCGGCTCAGCCGTCCGCGCGGTTCGTGTAGCTGGCGTTGCCCAGGCCCGTACCCACGGTCAGTACCGCCCAGTGCTTCACGTCAGTGGTGAAGGGCAGCTCCGACAGGCCCTGCACCACCGCATCGTTGTGCAGGCAGACCTGTGTGCGGCCCTGGCCGATGTAGGGCAGGCGCTCGCACAGGTCGCGCGGCAGGTGAAAGCGGATGCTCTCCCAGTTGCCCGGCAGGTTCTGCGTGCCGCCCGCCAACGACCCGTCTTCGCAGACCAGCCCCGGGCAGGCCACGCCGACGTAGGGCGCGAGGCGGATGTTTTCCTTCTCGGCATGGGCCACCAGGTCTTCCAGCATTTCCGCGATGCCTTCGACCAGTTCGTCGCGCTTGGGGGCGTCGTCGGCATGGCCCCACTTCTCGCGGATCAGCACCTCGGCCTTGGACATGTCGGGCGCGCTGTGCAGGTGGGTCTGCACGATGCCGCAGCGCACGTTGGTGCCGCCGATGTCCACGGCCAGGATGGCGTCGTAGCTTTGCAGCAGCGCCGGCGGGGCCAGGTGCACCCAGCCGATCAGGCCGCCCTCGTCCGCGTGGTGGTGCAGGGTGCGCAGTTCGACGGAGGTCTTTTCCTTCTTGAGGATTTCGGCGGCCCGGGCGATGGCCCGTTCGCCCACTTCGCTCTGGTGAAAGCCCCCGCCGATGATCACGCGCTTCACGCCGCGCCAGGTCTTGTGCTTGAGAAAGCACTGCACCACATGGGACAGCTGCAGCGCGTAGTCCTCCGAGGCGGCCTCGATGGCGCGGGCGGCGGTGCCGTCCTTTTCGAGCAGCTCGTCCAGGCGCTGCTTGCTGATATCGCGCGTGGGCTTGCTGCCCAGCGGGTCCTTGCCGGCCATGTCGGTGTAGAGCGTGCGCCAGGCATCGAGCATTTCGCGGAAGGCGGTGCGGCTGGCGTTGTCGCCCACGAACCCGTCGCCGTCGCGCAGTTCCAGGCTGTAGCCGTCGATGGTGACCGAGGCCAGGCGCAGGTCGCCGTGCGGCCCCAGCACGCACAGATCGCGCTGCGCCTTGATTTCCTTCTCGCTCATGGCCGGATCGGCGGATTTGTCTTTTTCTTTCTCTTTGTCTTTGGATGCCATGCGTTCCCTGAATCGGATGCGGGCCCGCGGCGCGGGCGACCCGCCGATGGTGGCTCGACAGAGCACTCCCCCTCCGTCAGCCAAGACGCCCTTTGTCGTCGGACGGCGCCGCGAGGCGCAACCGGTCCCCACACACTAAGAAGGCGTAATTTGCTATGAATTCAGTAGCAATACAGACATAAAATCCGCCGGCATCGGGGCCAAACACTTCAAGCATCAGCGGGCGGCCCGGCGCGCCCGCCATGCCTGCGCCCTCACCCCGCCCCAGACCGCCACGAACACCGCGGCCCCGAACACCCAGCCCGACAGCGCGCCGGCCATGCCTCCCGACAGCAAGGTGCCTACGGTGCATCCCAGCCCGGTCATCGCGCCCCAGCCCAGCAGCACGCTGCCGCCCAGTCCCCGCACGGCGTCGCGCCCGGTGGGCCAGCGCGGCGCGAACTGGCGGCTGGCCAGCGCCGCAATGAAGGCGCCCGCGACCAGTCCGCCGATCAGCACCGCGTTGGGCGTGAGCCAGGTCGCCTGCAGGGCCGTGGCGCATCCTGCCAGGCTGTCCAGGCCGTCGAGCCGGTCGGGGATCCACCCTTGCCCCTGCGCCAGCGAGCGGGCCGCGCTGCCCAGCGTCGCCGTGACACCAAGCGGCCGCATGCGCACGATCACGAAGGCACCGATGATCCCCACCGCCAACCCGCCCGCCCAGTACGGCCAGCGGCCCACCCACAATCGCCGCCATGCCTCGCGCAGGCCCGGCACGCCCGGGGGCGCGGCAGCGGCCCCGGGGGCCTCGCGGGCGAATCCGCGCCACAGCCAGGCGGCGATGGCCGCCAGCACGCCCAGTTGCAGCGCCAGCGCGCCGCCGTAGCCCAGGTGCGCCGGCAGCCACACGACCGGTGCGTCCGCCACGCTGGCGCTGTACAGCGGGTTCCAGGTGCGAAACCCCAGGATGAACCCGCCGGCCGACCCGATCAGTGCGAAAGGCGCGACGGGCGAGCCCTCCGCCAGCCGGTACCAGTGCGCGCTGATGCACGAGCCCGACACCACCATGCCGGCGCCGAACGCCAGGCCCGCGGCCACCAGGGCCATGCTCACCGGGCCGATGTGCATGTCCGCCGGCAATTGCCCGGCCGTGGGCACCGGCACCCAGCTGCCCAGTACGACGGTGTAGCCCACCGTGCCCACGGCCAGCGCCAGCACCAGGGCCAGCAGGCCGCGCGGGTTGCCGTCGGCGAACCAGTCGCGGGCATGGCAATAAAAGCAAAAGCGCGACCGCTGCAGCACCACGCCCAGCACCGCGCCCACCGCCAATGAGAAAGCCAGCGTGCGCCCGCCCGGCTGGGCCTGCAGCGCCAAGGCGGCAACCCCCACCGCGACCAGCAGTCCCCATGAAAACAGTCCCGCAACGCGCATGGCCAAAACCTCCGGACAAAAAAAAGCCCGCACACGGCGGGCTTGAAAAGAGACCCCCTACTGACAAACTGTTTTGGCCCGGCGTTACTTGGCGGCCCAGAGGGTGCCAGCCGGGTTGGTGATGGGCACGCCCACGGCGTTGCCGTATTCGGTCCACGAACCGTCGTAGTTGCGCACCTCGTAGCCCAGGATTTTGCTCAGCGCGAACCAGGTGTGGCTGGAGCGCTCGCCGATGCGGCAGTACGTGATGATCGGCTTGCTGCCGTCGATGCCAGCGGCGGCATAAAGCTTCTTCAATTCTTCGGCCGATTTGAACGTGCCGTCTTCGCGCACCGCCTGGCCCCACGGCACATTGGCCGCGCCGGGAATGTGGCCCGCGCGGACCGACAACTCGGGCACGCCGGCCGGGGCGAAGACCTTGCCGGTGTATTCGTCCGCCGAGCGGATGTCCACCAGCCGGGCATCGCTGCGCCCTTCGGCCACCGCCAGCGCGTCGGACAGCCGGGCCCGCAGCTGGGTGTTGACGCTGGCGACGCGGTAGGTGGTGGCTACGGGTTCGGGCACCCGGTTGTTCAGCGGCCGGTTCTCGGCCTCCCATTTCTTGCGGCCACCGTCCAGCAGCTTCACGTCCTTGACGCCGTAGATATCGAACACCCAGGCGCCCCAGGCAGCGAACCAGTTGCTGGTGTCGCCGTAGAGCACCACCGTGGTGTCCGGCGCCACGCCGGCCTTGGACAGCAGCGCCTCGAACGCCTCCTTGCCCACGATGTCGCGGCGCACCTTGTCGTTCAGGTCGGAATGCCAGGAGAAGTTGACCGCGCCGGGCACGTGGCTGCGCTCGTACAGGCCGGGGTTCACGCTGACCTCGATCACGCGGACCTTGGCGTTGTCCAGGTTCTGCGCCAGCCAGTCGGTGGTGACCAGCGGGCCCTGCGGCACCGGCGTGGCCGCGAAGGCGGTGCCGCACAGCGCGATGGCCGCGCCCAATGCCAGGGCATACAGGCCGTCGCGCCATGTCGGGAGGTGGCGTTGAAATCGCAGTGCTGCAGTCGTCATCCCTCGTCCTTTCGCTGGAGCGCCCACTGCGCCGTGCGGTGGGCTTGGAGCGAATCTATCGGGGCCGACGCGCTGGCCCAAGCGACAAGAACGCGTTTGGATATGCGCAAAACGGCAGGCCGGACAACGGAGGAGGTGCGTGGGCGCCATCGCCTTGCCCTGCGCGCGCACCGCTATGCTCGATGGCATGACGCACGCCCGTTTCCGCACCGCCATGGCCCCACGCACCCTGCCCCGTTCCGCAGGCCCGGCCGCCGGGCCGCGGCTGGGCTGGCACGGGGCCGTGATGGTGCTGGCGGGCCTCTGGCTGGCGAGCGCTGCCGTCACCGGCGAGGCCGCCGAGGATCGGCACCTGGGCCAGGAGCATGGCTGCATGGCCTGCCACGGCATGGTCCGCAAGCAGGTGGGGCCGGGGTTCGCGCAGATCGCCGAGCGCTACCGCAACGACCCGGAAGCGCCGGTCCGGCTGGCCGGCAAGATCCGCAACGGCAGCGTCGGCACCTGGGGCCGCGTGATCATGCCGCGCCAGGCGCGCATCACCGAGCCCGAGGCGCGGGCCCTCGCGCTGTGGGTGTTGTCGCAGCCTGCCCCGCCGCCCTGAGCGCTGGCGGGCCCGCTCTCGCCCGGCTCAGGGCGCGGGCGTCTTCATGGCGGCTTCCACCGCCTCGCGCGTGAGGGTGGGCACGAAGCTCTCGATGAAGCGGTAGGCATAGCCGCGCATCCAGCTGCCGCGCCGCAGGCCCAGGCGGGTCAGGTTGACCTCGAAGAGGTGGCGCGCGTCCAGCATGCGCAGGTGGCGGTCGCGGTCGGGGTCCACGGCGATGGAGGCGACGATCCCCACGCCCATGCCCAGTTCCACGTAGGTCTTGATCACATCGGCATCCATGGCGGTCAACACCACGTCGGGCGTCAGGCCCTCGCGCGAGAAGGCCTCGTCGATGTGCGCGCGGCCGGTGTAACCCAGCTCGTAGGTGATGATCGGAAAGCGCGCCAGTTGCTGCAGCGTGACGGGCTCGGCCTGCTCCAGCAGCGCATGCCCCGGCGGCACCACGATGCTGTGCGACCACCGGTAGCACGGCAGCGTGACCAGGCTGTCGTAACCGGCCAGCGCCTCGGTGGCCACGCCGATGTCGGCCTCGCCGGACAGCAGCATTTCGGCCACCTGGCGGGGCGAGCCCTGGTGCAGGTGCAGCGACACGTGGGGGTACAGCGCCCGGAAGTCGCGCACCACCTGGGGCAAGGCGTAGCGCGCCTGGGAGTGCGTGGCCGCCACGGACAGGCGCCCTTCCTGCGCGGCGCTGAAGTCCAGGCCGGCGCGCTTGAGGTTCTCGGCCTCCAGCAGCAGCCGCTCGACGATGGGAAGCAGCGTGGCGCCGGGCGGCGTGAGGCCCGTGAGGCGCTTGCCGGCGCGGGCGAAAATTTCAAGGCCCAGCTCTTCCTCCAGCTCGCGGATCTGGCGGCTCACGCCGGGTTGCGAGGTGTAGAGCATGGCGGCCACCTCGGTCAGGTTGAAGCCGCAGCGCACGGCCTCCCGCACGGAGCGCAGTTGCTGAAAGTTCATGCGCCGCCCCTTGCGGGCCAGGCGTCAGCCGATCGTGGAAGGCCTGGGGAAATGTCGGTTGCCACGGAGAGCGGTCGGATCACGGAGAACACCTTTCAGGGAAGCTGTCGCGATCTTAGGAGTCGGCCCTTCAAACCAGAAAGAATATATTTCCATGACTTAGGATCAAAAACATCTAATGATCCATGTCAGTCCGACACCCGACGCCGCAGCAGCGCCATCACGAACAGGGCCCCGATGCCCGCCGTGACGATGCCCACCGGCAACTCCTGCGAGCCCAGCAGCGTGCGTGCCACCAGATCGCTCGCCAGCAGCAAGCCCGCCCCAAGCACCCCGGCCAACGGCAGGAACGCAGCATGCAGGGGCCCCGACAGCCGCCGCGCCAGGTGCGGCACCATCAGGCCGACGAAGCCGATCACCCCGGCCAGCGCCACGCAGCAGGCCGTCGCCACTGCGGCCACCACGAAGGCCTGCGTGCGCAGCCGCTCGGGCGCGATGCCCAGGCTGTGGGCCGTGTCGTCGCCGGCCAGCAGCGCATCCAGCGCGCGGTGGCGGCGCCAGACGAACACCATGGGCACGGCCAGCCCCAGGCATGCCAGCCACAGGTTGTCCCACCGCGCCAGCCCCAGGCCGCCGAGCGACCAGAAGACCACGGCATGCGCCGCGCGCTGGTCGCCTGCAAAGACCAGCCCGTGCGTCAGCGCGCCGAATAAAAACGACACCGCCAACCCGGCCAGCACGGTCTGCGCGGGCCCCTGCCCGCCGGCGCGCCGCACCAGCAGCAGCACGGCGCCCGCCGCCACCGCGGCCCCGGCGAACGTGGCGGCCGGCAAGGTCCAGGCGCCCAGCCATTCGCCGGTCAACGTGATGACGGCCACGGCGCCCGTGGAAGCCCCCGAGGACAGGCCGAACAGAAACGGATCGGCCAGGTCGTTGCGCGTGGTGCTTTGCAACAGGCCGCCCACCAGGGCCAGCGTGGCGCCCACCAGCAGCGCCAGCACCACGCGCGGCAGGCGCAGGTCGCGCACGATGGCCTGCGCCATGTCACCCGCGGGCGCGCCGAACGCCCCGGCCCAGGGTCCCGCCAGTGCCACGGCCGCCTCGCGCCACGACACGGGCGCACTGCCCGCGGTGAGCGACGCCATGACCAGCAGCACCAGGGCCAGCGCGATCCCCACTGGGGCCGCGCGGCGCAGCGCGACCCGCAGAGGCACCGCGCTGCGCCGCGCGGTACGGGCATCCGCCCCCGGCGGCGTCATGGTGCCTGCCTCAGGGCGCGGGCCAGCTTTTCGATGGCGTCGATGTTGGCGGGCCCGGGCGTCAACTCGGCATAGCGCAGCGTGACGAAGCGGCGCTGGCGCACGGCGTCGGTCAGCCGCATGGCCGGGTGGGCCTGCAGGAGGCGCTGAAGGTGTTCCGGGCCCTGGCCGTTCTGGTAGTCCAGCAGCACGATGACCTGCGGGTTGCTCGCCGCGACCGTCTCCCAGGCGCTGGTTCCCCAGCTCATGGGGACATCGCCCAGCACGTTGCGCCCGCCCGCGGCCTCGATCAGGGCCGTGGGCATGGCGGCGCGGCCCGCGGTGAAGGGCTTGTCCTCGCCCGAGTCGTAGACAAACACGCGTGGCGGCTGCGGCAGCGGCGACCGGATCGCGGCCCGGACCCGCTCGCGCCATTGCGCGATGAGCCGCTCGGCCTCGGCACGGCGGCCGAAAACGGTGCCCAGGCGCAGCAGGTCGCCGTACAGCAGGTCCATCGTGGCGCGCGGTTTGTCGCCGAGCGTGTGCGCGCAGCTTTCGGTCAGGATCAGCGTCTGGATGCCGTGCGGCGCCAGGGTGGCCGGGGTCACCTCGCCCCCGGGCTGCATGCCGTAATACCAACCGGCGAAGAACAGATCGGGCTTGGCGGCCAGCAGCGTTTCCAGCGTGGGGTACTTGGGGGCCAGCTCCGGAATGGCCCCCAGGCTGCGCAGGAACGCCGCATCGGTCTTGTACCAGCCGGTGATGCCCGTCACGCCCACCATGGACGACTGCAGCCCGAGCGCCATCGCCATCTCGACCATGTTCAGGTCATGCACGACCATGCGCTTGGGCGGCGCGGCGATGCGCAGCGTGTCGCCGCAGTTGGGCACGGTGACGGGGAACCCCGGCACCGCACCCGCGCCCTGCGCCAGCGCGGGGCCCGCGCCGCACAGCACGCCGGCCACCGCCAGCGCCAGGGATCGGCCGGCAGCCCACCGCCGCAGCGCGCGCCTCATGCCGCCACCTTGCGCTCGAACGACCACAGCGTGCCGCCATGGCGCGGGTGCCGCGTGTGAACCAGTTCCATGCCGAACACGCCGGCCACGCGGTCGGCGCTCAGCGCCTCATCGGGCGGGCCGTCGGCCACCAGGGCGCCGCGGTCCAGCATCCACACCCGGTCGGCGAACGAAGGCACCAGGCCCAGCTCGTGCAGCGCGGCCACCACCGTGATGCCGAGCCCGCGTACCAGGGCCAGCAGGTCGGCACGTGCCGCGAGGTCGAGGTGGTTGGTGGGCTCGTCCAGCAGCAGCAGCGCGGGCTGCTGCGCCAGGGCGCGGGCCAGGTGCACGCGCTGGCGCTCGCCGCCCGACAGGGTGGACAGCGCCCGATGCGCCAGGGAGTCGACCGCGCAGGTGTGCAGGGCCTCGTCCACCGCCCGCGCGTGCTCCGCGCGGCCGGCATGGTGCTGGTGGGGCAGCCGCCCGAGGGCGACGTAATCGTGCACGCGGAACGCGAGGTCGGCGGTTTCGGTCTGCCCCAGCACGGCGATGTGCCGCGCACGCTCGGGCGCCGGCCAGGCGGCCAGGTCGTGCCCGAGCACGCTCACCCGGCCCTCGGTGGGCACGGCCCGCGCGCCCAGCAGCCTCAAAAGCGTGCTCTTGCCCGCGCCGTTGGGGCCGACCAGGGCCACGCATTCGCCGCGGGCCGCGCTGGCGTTCACACCGTGCAGCAGCGGGCGCCCCTGCGGGGTGCGAAAGCCCAGGCCCTCGGCCCGCAGCAGCGCCTGCATGTCACAGCGTCCAGCGCAGGGCCAGCTCGAAGCTGCGCGGCGCGCCCAGCAGGATCTGGTCCGGGTAGAACGGATCGGCCCAGGCCGCGTACACGCGGTTGGTCAGGTTGCGCCCGCGCAGGGTCAGCTGCACGCCGCGGGCCACGTCCACGGCCACGGCGGCATCCAGCGCGGTGTAGGCTGCCAGCCGCACGGTGTTCGCATCGCTGTGGAACCGCTCGCCCACATGCCGCAGCGAGGCCGATAACTGCACCGGAACGCCGGCCACGAACCGGTAGCCCACGCCGGCATTGGCCACCACGCGCGGGGCGTTGGGCGGCGTGTTGCCGGAAAGAGAGCCGCCACCGGCCAGCGCGTAGTCCTGGTAGCGCGCGCGGTTCAGCGCCAGGTTGGACCACAGGCTCCAGTGCGCATCGGGCCGCAGCGCCACCGAGGCCTCGGCGCCCCGCGACTGCAAGGCCCCCGCCACGGCCAGCGACTGCCCGCCCTGCGCGGCATAGACGTTGCGGCGCTCGGTGTCGTACACCGCGAAGGTCCATTCGCCGCGGTCCTGCCAGAACGACTGCTTGACCCCGGCCTCCACGTTGCGCGTGCGGGTCAGGTCCAGCGGCTGCGTGCCGCGCAGCAGGAACAGGTTGTTGGCCGCCACGTCGGCGCCCGTGGCGTACTGGCCATACACGGTGGTGCCGGCGGCTGGGGTCCAGGTCAGGCCGACGCGCCCCGTGGTCGGGTGCCAGGCCTTGTCGAACGGAAAGCCGGAGCGCGGCGCACCGGCGGCATCGGTGGAGGTGCGTGACAGCTCGATGGATTCGTGCCGCAGTCCGCCGAGCAGCATCCAGCCCGGCGCCACCGAGAACCGGTCTTCCAGCGCGAGCACCGTGTTGCGCACGCCGCTCGTCTGCCATTGCCGGGTGAGCGGGCCGTAGGTGCCGCGATCGGGGTTCACCAGGCTCACGCTGTCGCCGGGGAAGTTGGCCGCGCCGGGGCGGGTCAGGTCAAGGTCGCTGTATTCGAGCGCCACCACCCAGCGGTTATCGCGGCCGGCGATCTGGCCGTCCCACTGCAGCTCGGTCTTCTGGCCCACCGAGGTCTGGTCCTGGGCCACGTAGAAGCGCTCGCGGTCCACCAGGCCGGTGCCGGCGTTGAACGCGGCGATCTCGTTGTTGAACCAGGTGCGCGTGGCCGTGTAGCGGTAGATCTGCGTGCGCAGCGTGAAGGCGCTGTCGATGCGCCAGTCCATGCCGGTGCGCAGCCAGGTTTCGCGCGCGTCGTTGCGGTTGTCCAGCACGTTGTAATTGGTGCGCAGCGTGCGCCGGTCGATCGCGACCGGGCCGAGCGCGCTGCCGTTGAAGCCCGACGTGTAGGTGCCGGACACCACGCCGCCCTCGGGCTCGATGCCGGGCGCGGCGGCGGAAACCAGCGGCGTTCCCCAATAGCTGCTGCCCCGGTCGCGCTTGACCTCGGCCGCCACGAAGAACTTGAGGCCGGGGCGCACATGCCAGTCCAGCCCGCCCGACAGGTGGCGGTTGTGCTGATGGGTGCCTTGCACGGGGCCGTCGCTGTCCGAGCCGCTCAGGTCGATGCGGTAATCCAGGTCCTTCCAGGCGGTGGTGCCGCCGGAACCCAGGCGGACGCGGCGCTCGCCGAACGAGCCGGCCGCCGTCTCGACCTCGGTCTGGACCGGGCCGCGGTGCGGCGCGCGGGTGACGAAATTCACCGCCCCGCCCGAGGCGCCCTCGCCCGACATCAGGGAGGCCGCGCCTTTCAGGAATTCGATGCGCTCCAGGTTGGCGGTGTCCATGACGCGCGAGGTCATGTTGGGCGGACCGATCTTGATGCCGTTGTAGAGCGTGTTGATCTGGCTGTTGGCAAAGCCGCGCATCGAAAACGCACTGGGCTCGGCCGGAAAGTCCCCGGCCGTCACGCCCACGGCGGCCTGGGCCGCTTCGGTGACGGTGCGCAACCCGCGTTCGCCCAGCACTTGGCGCGAGACCACGTCGATGGACGCAGGCGTTTCGCGCACCGACAGGCCCAGGCGGGACGCACCCTCGGCCGGCTGGTCCAGCGCGCCTGGCGTGGCATGCTCCTTCACGACCACCGTGGGCAGCGCGGCGGTGCTGCCGCCCTCCTGGGCCATGGCGCCGGGCGCGGACAGCGCCAGCAAAGGGGTCAACCAGAGGGAAGCTGTCGGGCAGAGCGGTCGCATGATGGGATGGAAAAAGACAGGGAGCGGCCGCTGAGAGCGAGGCCGGCGTGGACGGTGGAAAAAGGCAGGCCCCGATGCGCGCGAGCCGTGCGGATGCCAAGGCCGCCGGCGGCCGGGGCAGAGCGCCACGGCGGGATCACAGGGAAAGGTGCCGCAGTTTAAAAGGGGATGAGGGTGGCCGAAGGTGAATTTATTTACTACTGCAACTGAGTTGCAACAGCGAATTCTAGACCCAATAACGCAACTTATATGCGTTATTAAAAACTTCCATGCCCTGTGCCTGAACAAAGCCCAAAGGCGAGCCGCCCTTCTCCGGGCCGGCACAGTGCATGCCGGCCACGTGGCCGTCCCCCTTTCTCTCAATGGGCGACGACCGACTCCGCCAGGGGCAGGCGCCAGCGTTCCTCGATTCGGGCGTCATCGGCGCGGTAGCCCAGTGCCACGACGAGCGGGATGACGGTGCCGCGCGGCAGTCCCAGCAGCTTGGCGACGGCGGATGCGGAGAAGCCCTCCATGGGGCACGAGTCGATGCCTTTCGCCGCCGCGGCCAGCAGCAGGGTCTGGGCCGCGAAGATCGCATTGCGGGCGGCCCACTGGCGGCCGCCGATGTGCCCCACCGGCAGCAGCGACAGCGTGGGGCGCACCCAGGCGGCCAGCAGCAGCCACGGCGACCACAGCACCGACGAGCCCGTACCCAGGATCCGCTGGAACATGCCGATCTGCTTGCGGTAATAGGCCTTCGATTCCGGCCCCAGCCCGGTCGATCGTTCGACATGGTCGAGCTGCGCCTGGGCGGTGCGCCGCCCGATGGCGGGACTGGCGGCGAAGACGACGAAATCCGCGGCCGATGCCGCCGCCTTCTGCCCGTTGCAGGCCTGTGCGAGGCGGGCTTTCACGGCCGGGGTGCGAACCCAGTGCAGCTCGTAGGGCTGCATGTTTCCGCTGGACGGGGCGAAGGTGGCCTCGCGCAGCAGGGCCCGGACATCCGCTTCCGGAATCGGTGTGGGCCGGAATCGACGGATCGCCCGGCGAAAGCGGTTGGCGGCTTGGAAGGCATCCCAGGGATGCAGCAGGTCTTGTGTTTTCATGCTTTAAATCGTAAGTTAAAGCTTTTATTTCCGAAACTCGCGTTCCCATGCCGTCCCCGCGCAAAAGCAAAACCGCTGCCACGCCCCGCAAAATCCCGGTCCAGGCGCGCTCGCGCGCCACCGTGGATGCCATCATGCAAGCCGCGACTTACATTTTGACCAAGGTGGGCTGGGCAGGATTCACCACGAATGCCATCGCAGAGCGCGCGGGCGTGAACATCGGCTCGCTCTACCAGTTCTTTCCGAACAAGGAGGCGGTGATCGCGGAACTGCAGCGGCGGCATGCCGTCGAGACGCGCTCCGACCTGCGCAAGGCGCTGCAGGTCCTGCCGGAGCAGCCCTCCCTGCGAAAGGCGCTGACGGTGGTCGTCGAAATGATCGTGGAGGAGCACCGCGCCGCGCCCGCCGTGCACAAAGCCATCTACGACGAACTGCCCCGCACGGTACGCGGCCTGGAAGAAGACAAGCACCAGCTGCGCGGGGAATTCCTGGAGGTGATCCGGCCGCTCATGCAGAACGTGCCGGACCCGGACCTGGCGACCTACCTGGTGGGCGTGGCCGCGCATGCGGTCGTGCACACCGTGACCGCGGAGCGGCCGAAGTTACTCGGCGACCCCCGCTTCGCCCCGGAGCTGGTCACCTTGCTGGAGAACTACCTGTGCCGCACCGCGCCTTCGCAGCGGGACGAAAACGCCTGAGGCAGCCGCTTCGCTTCGCCGCGCCGGGCGTGCGCCCTACCAGCGCCGGCCCAGCGGCAGGTAGCGCAGGATGCTGGCCAGGCCCTGGCGCCCGCTGGCGGCCCGCACCAGCAGCGCACTGCCCAGCGCAGAGCCGACGGTGCGCCGCAAGGGCGAGGGGCTGCGGCGCGAGGCCAGCAGCAGCGCGGCGCCCGCGCCCAGCACCAGCCAGTGCTCGCCCTGGAAGCCAGGGCGCCGGTCGTCGTACCGCTGGAGCCGCTTGAATGATTCGATGGGAGAAGGATTCATGGGAGTGCCTCGTTGGAACAGGCCTCGACGCTACCGAGGCACCGCACGCAACGGTGTCGGAAAGTGCCCGCACGGATGAAGGCGGACACGCCGGGCGCCCGTACCGCAGCGCGCGCCCACCGGGATCGCCCCGCCATGAAAAAGGCGGCCCGCAAGCCGCCTTCCAAAACAGATGCTACTATTTTTATAGCACAATGCCCTAGTGAATCATGCGCCGGAGCCGTTTTTGGCCCCGATGCCCTTCACAGCTTGGCGATCGACACCTCGGTGGATTTGACCAACGCCACGACGTCGGAGCCCACGACCAGGCTCAGTTCATCGACCGAGCGCGTCGTGATGACGGAGGTGACGATGCCCCAGGGCGTCTCGACATCGACCTCGGACACGACGTCGCCGCGGACGATCTCGCGCACTTTGCCCTTGAATTGATTGCGCACGTTGATGGCTTGGATGGACATGGTTTTCTCCTTGAAAAGTCCGGGAACGGAAAACGGTGGGATCGAAAATCAGGGAACGGAACGATGGAAGGCGGCGCTTCAGACCGCCCAGCGCAGCCCGTGCGCGGGAATGCCGGGCCAGGCCGGATCGGCCGGCGGGTCGGCGTCGGGCTTTTGCAGCACGCGGTCGAGGATGCGTTTTTCGATGGCGGCAAAGGCGGCATCGCCCTGCGAGCGCGGGCGGGCCAGGTCGATGCGCTCGTCCAGCGCGATGCGGCCGTCTTCGATCAGCACCACGCGGTCGGCCAGGGCCACGGCCTCCTGCACGTCGTGGGTGACGAGCAGCGCCGTGAAGCGATGGCGCTGCCACAGCCCCTCGATGAGGCGGTGCATCTCGATGCGGGTGAGCGCATCCAGCGCGCCCAGCGGCTCATCGAGCAGCAGCAGGCGCGGCTGGTGCACCAGGGCGCGCGCCAGGGCCACGCGCTGGCGCTGCCCGCCCGACAGCCGGGCCGGCCATTCGCCCTCGCGGTCGGCCAGGCCCACCTGCGCCAGCACCTCGCGGCCCCGCGCCTGCGCGGCCTTGGGCAGGCCGATCGTCACGTTGTCGAGCACCCGGCGCCAGGGCAGCAGCCGGGCTTCCTGGAACATGATGCGCGTGTCGTCGTGCAGGCCGGCCACGGCCTGGCCGTCAGTGGTGAGCGTGCCGCTGCTGGCGGCCTCCAGCCCGGCCACCAGCCGCAGCAAGGTGCTCTTGCCGCAGCCGCTGCGGCCCACGATGGCGATGAATTCGCCGGGTTCGATTTCCAGCTGCGCGTTGCGCAGCACGTCGCGCTGGCCGTAGCGCTTGGACAGGCCGCGCGCCTGCAGGCGCACGCCGCCGCTGGCGGGGGATGCAGAAGAGGAAGGTCGGGCGTCAGGCATGGGGTCAGGCTCCGGGCTTGAACAAGGGAACGGCCAGGGCATCCACCCGGCGCGGGATCAGCTTCTCGGCAAAGAAGGCATCGGCGATGCGCTGCTGCTCGGCCAGTCCTTCGGGCACCACGGGCCGCACGGAATAGCTGCGGCGGCCGTTGGCCTGCTCGATGACGGCCGCATCCAGGCCCCACACGGGCGCCAGCAGCGCGGCGGCCTCCCTGGGGTAGGCCTTGGTCCAGCGGCCGGCCTTTTCCAGTTCGGCATACAGGGTGCGCAGCACGTCGGGCCGCGCCTGGGCGAACCGGGTGCTGGCCAGGTAGTAGCGCTGGTACGACGCCAGGCCGGTGCCGTCGGCCAGCACCCGGGCGCCGGACTGCTGCCGCGCGGCCGCGAGGAACGGGTCCCACACCACCCAGGCATCGATAGCGCCACGCTCGAAGGCGGCCCGGCCGTCGGCGGGCGTGAGGTAGGCCGGCTCGATGTCCCTGAACGACAGGCCGGCTTTTTCCAGCGCGGCGATCAGCAGGTAGTGCGCGCCCGCCGCCTTGGCGAAGCCGACCTTCTTGCCCTTGAGCTCGGCCACGGTCTTGAGCGGCGAGTCCGCCCGCACCAGGATGGCCTGGGCCGTGGGCGACGGTGCCTCCTGTGCCACGAAGGTCACGCGGGCCCCGGCGGCCTGGGCGAACACCGGCACGGTGTCGGCCACGTCGGCGCTGAAGTCCAGGTTGTCGAGGTTGAGCGCCTCCAGCAGCGGCAGGCCGCTCGTGAACTCGTGCCACACGGGCTGCACACCCAGCGGCGCGAGCTGCTTTTCCAGCGTGCCCTGCACTTTCAGCAGCGCGGTCAGCGTGGACGACTTCTGGTAGCCGATGCGCACCACGGACGGCGCAGCGCCTTGTGCGGCGGCCAGCCCGGTGCCGCCCAGCGTGGCCGTGGCGGCCAGCGCCGCCAGCACCGTGCGGCGATTGGGGGAATGGGAAAAGGTCATGGGCGGTTTCTTTCTTTCGGTCAAGCGCACGGCGGACGGGTTCAGGACTTGGCCTGGTAGCCAGGGTGCCAGCGCAGCCACCAGTGCTCCAGCCCGCGGGCGAACACATCGGCCAGCTTGCCGAGCAGCGCATACAGCAGGATGCCCACCAGCACGATGTCGGTCTGCAGGAACTCGCGGGCGTTCATGGTCAGGTAGCCGATGCCGGCCTGGGCCGAAATCGTCTCGGCCACGATCAGGATCACCCACATCAGCCCCAGCGAAAAGCGCAGGCCCACCAGGATGGACGAAAGTGCGCCGGGCAGGATGATTTCGCGGTACAGCTGCCAGCGCGACAGGCCGTAGGTGCGGCCCATCTCGATCAGGCCCGGGTCCACGTTGCGGATGCCGTGGAAGGTGTTCAGGTAGATCGGGAAGAACACCGACACGCTGATGAGGAACAGCTTGGCCGACTCGTCGATGCCAAACCACAGGATCACCAGCGGAATGAGCGCCAGCGCCGGGATGTTGCGCACCATCTGGATGGTGGAGTCGAGCAGCGTCTCGGCCAGCCGCAGCGAGCCGGTGAGCAGCCCCAGCACCAGCCCCAGGCCGCCGCCGATCGCCAGGCCCGCCAGGGCACGGCTGGCGCTCACCTTCACATGGGTCCACAGCTCGCCCGATTCGGTGAGCGTCCACGCGGCCTTGACCACGTCCAGCGGCGCCGGCAGCACGCGGGTGGACAGCCACCCCAGGGCGGACGCCACCTGCCACAGCGCGATCAGCGCGACCGGCACCAGCCAGGGCAGCAGGCGGCGCCATACGGCGGCCACCAGCTGCACCAGCGGCGCAGGCAAGGCGCCCGCCGGGCCTTCGGGCGACTCGGGCAGGGGCGAGACCTGCAGCTCTCGTACCGTATCGGTCATGCGTCGTACCTCGGTTCGTTGTCGGGTTCGAGGAACTCCAGCTGGTTGCCCGCCGGGTCCTTCACATAAAAGCGCAGGTAGCCGGGCAGCGCCCGGTTCTCCACCAGCGGCAGCTCGGCCTGCAGCAGCCGCCCGCGCAGCTCGGGCAGGTTCTCCACTTCGAACGCCAGGTGGGACACGGCAGGCGCCGGCTGCCAGCGTTCGGTGGGCACCAGCTCGATGCGCTGCGCGCCCGCGGCAAAGCGCAGGATGCTGCCGATGGGGTGGATCAATTCCGGCAGCCCCAGCAGCGTGCTGTAGAAGTTGCGGATCTGGCCCTCGGCGCCCGCCGGAAAGGCCAGTTGCACATGGTTGATGGAATGGATCGCCATGGTCTGCCCCGCCGCTCAGCTTTGCGACGCGCGCGGCGCGTACTGGTTGCCCACGACCTCGCCGAATGGCCCGCCGGGCGCGCCGCCCGCGAGCTTTTCCTGCAACGCCAGCGGCAGCAGCGGAAACACCAGCTCGGCAAAGCGGTACGCCTCTTCGAGGTGCGGGTAGCCCGACATGACGAAGGTGTCGATCCCCAAGGCGGCGTACTCCTTGATGCGGTCAGCCACGGTCTGCGGATCGCCCACCAGGGCCGTGCCCGCCCCGCCGCGCACCAGGCCCACGCCGGCCCACAGGTTGGGGCTGATCTCCAGGTCGGCCCGGGAGCGCCTGGCCCCGCCCGCATGCAGAGCGGCCATGCGGCGCTGCCCCTCGGAGTCCATGCGCGCGAACACGGCCTGGGCCTGCACCACGGTTTCGTCCTTCACGCGGCTGATGAGGCTCTCGGCCGCGGCCCAGGCCTCGGCATCGGTCTCGCGCACGATCACGTGCAGGCGGATGCCGAACTTCACCGTGCGGCCCAGCCGCGCGGCCTTCTCGCGCACATCAGCCACTTTCTTGGCCACTTCGGCGGGCGGCTCGCCCCAGGTCAGGTAGGCCTCCACCTGTTCGGCGGCCAGATCGTGCGCGGCGGCCGAGGAGCCGCCGAAGTACACCGGCGGATACGGCTTTTGCAGCGGCGGGAACAGCAGCTTGGCGCCCTTGACCGAGAGGTGCTTGCCCTCGTAGTCGAAGGTGCCGCCGTCGTGGCTGCGCGTGAGGATCTCGCGCCAGATGCGGATGAATTCAGCCGACTGCTCGTAGCGCGCCGCATGGTCGAGGAACACGCCGTCGCCTTCCAGCTCGACCTGGTCGCCGCCCGTCACCAGGTTGATCAGCAGCCGCCCGCCCGAGAGCCGGTCGAACGTGGCCGCCATGCGCGCGGCCAGGCTGGGCTGGTGCAGGCCCGGCCGCACGGCCACCAGGAACTTGAGGCGGCGCGTCACCGCCACCAGGCTGGAGGCCACCACCCACGGGTCTTCGCACGAGCGCCCGGTGGGAATGAGCACGCCTTCGTAGCCCAGGCTATCGGCCGCGACGGCCACCTGCTTCACGTAGTCGTGGCTGAGCTGGCGCGCGCCTTCGGTGGTGCCCAGGTAGCGGCTGTCGCCATGGGTGGGAATGAACCAGAACACTTGCATGCGATGACCTCGTCGTCGTTCAGTAGGAAATGGCGAAAAATGGCGCCCGCGCCACGGCCCGGCGCCGGCGAGCAGCCCGGGGTGCCGGGGCGAGCGCCAGCACGCGGGCGCTTTCGCGCGGCGCTGCCAGGCCCCAGGCCTGGGCGGTCACGCCCAGCACCCGGCGCACGCGCACCTGCAAAGGGGTTGGGAAAGGTGCGGACATGGGTGCACCCTTTCAGAGCAGGTCCACCGGAGCGGCGTCCTGCAGGTTGAGCTTGCGGGGGATGAGCTTCAGGTCGAAGAAGGTGTCGGCGATCACCTGCTGCTCGGCCAGGATGTCGCGCGACACCAGCGAGGTGCCGTAGCCCGCCCGGCCCACGAACAGCTCGGTGACGGCGCGGTCCAGCCCCAGCACGGTGGACAGCTCCGCCGCGGCCTCGGCCTTGTGCGCGGCGATCCACTTGTCGATGGCGTCCACCTCCTGGATGGCGATGCGCAGCACGTCGGCGTTCCTGGCGGAATAGTCGCGCGAGGAAAAGTAATAGGCGCGGTTGTTCGCCACGCCCGTGGCATCGGCCAGCACGCGGGCCTGCAGCGTCTTTTGCGCGGAGGCGAGGAACGGGTCCCAGATCACCCAGGCGTCCACGGCGCCTTTCTCGAAGGCCGCCCGCGCATCGGGCGGCGCAAGGAAGACCGGCTGCACATCGCGGTAGTGCAGGCCGTGCTTTTCCAGCACCTTGACCAGCAGGTAGTGCACGTTCGAGCCCTTGTTGAGCGCGACGCGAAGACCCTTCAGTTCGGCCACGCTCTGGATCGCCGAGCCTTTGGGCACGACGACCGCCTCCAGCTGCGGGCGCGGCACCGTGGCCCCTACGTACACCAGCGGCGCGCCGGCAGCCTGGGCGAAGATGGGGGGCGCCTCGCCCACGTCGCCGAAGTCGATCGAGCCGACGTTCAGCGCCTCCAGTTGCACCGGGCCGGCATTGAACTCGGTCCAGGTCACCTTCACGCCCAAAGGCGCCAGGCGTTTTTCCAGCGTGCCACGGGCCTTGAGCAGCGACAGCCAGCCCTTTTGGTGGCCCACACGCAGGACGCGGTCGCCCTTTTGGGCAAAAGCGGGCGGCAGGCCGGTGGCCAGCACGGTGCCGAGGCCGGAAACCACCATCCGGCGGCGCAGGGAAGAGAAATTCGAAGTCATGCGATCGGTCTTTCTGGCGAGGTCCACCGGGTGCGGGCGGCGATGCAGCGGCCTGCCCGCGGCGAGCGGGTTCTCAAAAAATGGGGAAGGCTTGGGGAGGCGCGGACGGCGGGGGCCGACCCACAGGCCGGCGCCGCCCGGGGCGCATCAGACGCTACATCGCACCTGGGAGAAATGCACCGGCGCGAACCGCGTGGCCTGGGCCGGCGCGGGCCGCAGGGTTTCGGTGATGAGCACGTTCACGGCGTCGTCCAGCCGGGAGGAAACGTCGTGCCCCACCTCGTAGGCGCCCTCGGGCGTGAGCGTGACCTGGGCATCGGTGGCGTAGATGCCCGGCAGGATGTGCTTGGCACCCAGCGACTGCAGCACCGGCCGCAGTGCGTAGTCCAGCGCTAGCATGTGGTGGGCGCTGCCGCCGGTGGCCAGCGGCAGCACGGTCTTGCCCTTGAGCGCCGTCTGCGGCAGCAGGTCGAGAAAGACCTTGAGCACGCCGCTGTAGGCCGCTTTGTAGACGGGCGTCGCCACCACCAGCACGCTGGCCTCGGCCACACTGTCCACCGCGTGGGCGATGGAGCGGTGGCCCGTGTCCGCCAGCAGCAGCGCCTGGGGCGACAGGTCGCGGATGTGCAGGCGCTGCACCAGCGCACCGCGCACCGAAAGGCGCTGCGACACGGTATCCAGCAGGGCGGCGGAGCGGGAACGCTCCGAGGGGCTGCCGGCGATCAGGAGGACGGACATGGAATGGGGCTTTCTAGCGCGGGCGGATTGGCAAGAGCGCCGTCGTCTTCACTTCTTGGTGTAGATCTGGTCGAAGCTGCCGCCATCGGCGAAGTGCGCCTTGTCGGCCTTCGCCCAGCCGCCGAAGGCCTGGTCGATGGTCACCAGCGTGAGCTTGGGGAACTGCTTGTCGTACTTGGCCTTGGCCTTGTCGCCCGTGGGGCGGTAGAAGTTCTTGCCGGCGATGTCCTGGCCTTCGTCGGAATACAGGTACTTGAGGTATTCCTCGGCGACGGCGCGGGTGCCCTTCTTGTCCACGTTCTTGTCCACCACCGCCACGCTGGGCTCGGCCAGGATGGACAGCGACGGCACGACGATCTCGAATTTCTCGGGACCGAACTCCTTCAGCGCCAGGAAGGCTTCGTTCTCCCAGGCCAGCAGCACGTCGCCCACGCCGCGCTGCACGAAGGTGATGGTGGAGCCGCGGGCGCCGGTGTCCAGCACGGGCACATTGCTGTACAGCTTGGCGACGAAGTCCTTGGCCTGCGCATCGCCGCCGTACTTGCGCTTGGCGAATTCCCAGGCGGCCAGGTAGTTCCAGCGGGCGCCGCCGGAGGTCTTGGGGTTGGGGGTGATCACCTGCACGCCGGGCTTGGCCAGGTCGTCCCAGTCCTTCAGGCCCTTGGGATTGCCCTTCTTCACCAGGAACACGATGGTCGAGGTGTAGGGAGCCGAATTGTGCGGCAGGCGTTTTTGCCAGTCGGCCTTGACGAGGCCGCCGTGCGTGACGAGCGCATCGATGTCGCCGCCCAGGGCCAGCGTGGCCACGTCGGCATCGATGCCGTCGATGATTGAGCGCGCCTGCTTGCCGGAGCCGCCGTGCGATTGCTTGATCGCCAGGTCCTGCCCGCTCTTGGCTTTCCAGTGCTTGGCGAACGCCTGGTTGTATTCGACGTAGAGTTCCCGGGTGGGGTCGTAGGACACGTTCAGGAACTGCACCGGCTGGGCCAGCGACGGCAAAGCCGTCAGGGCCATACCGGCCAGCAGGGCGGCGGCGAGAGGAAACTTGATAAAGTCGCGGCGAACGTTCATGAGAGGCTTTCTTTTGTGGAATGCGGTCCGGTGCAAATCACCGATGCAACGCATTCTGAAAGTCCCTCTTCAAAACTGGAACTACTGAAATTTCAGTTTTAAATACCCAAAACATCTAAACCATCCTTCCAGGACCCTTCCCCATGGCACGTACCGTTCAATGCATCAAACTCGGCAAGGAAGCCGAAGGCCTCGACTTTCCCCCCTACCCCGGTGACCTGGGCAAGCGCATCTGGGAGAGCGTCAGCAAGGAAGCCTGGGCCGCCTGGCTCAAGCACCAGACGATGCTGGTGAACGAAAACCGCCTGAACCTGGCTGACGCCCGCGCCCGCCAGTACCTGGCCCGGCAGATGGAGCAGCACTTCTTCGGCGAAGGCGCCGACGCCGCCCAGGGCTACGTGCCGCCCAGCGCGTGAACCGCCGGGAATGAACCCGGCGCGGTTCATGCCGGAGCCCATCGACTGGCTGGCGGACGGCACCCCCTACAGCCTGCGGTTCGGTGACCGCTACCACAGTGAAAACGGCGGCCTGGACCAGGCGCGCCGCGTGTTCCTGCACGGCTGCGGCCTACCGCAGGCCTGGGCCGGCCAGCCGCGCTGGCGCATCCTGGAGACCGGCTTCGGCCTGGGACTGAACTTCCTAGTGACCTGGGCGGCCTGGCGCAGCGACCCCGATCGCCCCGCCCTGCTGCACTTCGCCTCATGCGAAGCCCACCCCGTGGTGGCCGCCGACCTGCTGCGCGCCACCCGTGCCCATCCCGACCTCGCGCCCCTGGCGCAGCAGCTGCACGACCAGTTCTGGGGGCTGCTGCCGGGCGTGCACCGCCTGTCGTTCGAGCAGGGCCGCGTACTGCTCACACTCTATGTGGGCGATGCCCAGGCCATGCTGCGCCAGCAGATGCCGACAGCCGATTCGGTCTACCTGGACGGTTTCAGCCCGCAGCGCAACCCCGACCTCTGGAGCGAACACACCCTGAAGGCCGTGGCGCGCTGCTGCCGGCGGGGCACGCGGCTTGCGACCTGGACCATCGCGCGGGCGGTGCGCGACACACTCGCGCAGTGCGGCTTCACCGTGACCAAGGTGCCCGGCGTGCCCCCGAAGCGCGACAACCTGCAGGCCACGTTCGATCCGGCCTGGGAACCCCGGGCGGCGCGCAACGCCCCGCCGCCGCTGGAAGTGGCGGCGGCGTCCGAATGCCTGGTGATCGGCGCGGGCCTGGCCGGCGCCTCGGTGGCCGCGAGCCTGGCGCGGCGCGGGTGGAAGGTGCGGGTGCTGGACCGCGCCGACGCGCCCGCGCGTGGCGCCTCCGGCCTGCCCGCCGGCCTGTTCGCCCCCCATATGTCGCCCGACGACAGCGTGCTGTCGCGCCTGTCGCGCAGCGGGGTGCGCACCACGCTGCAGGCGCTTTCGGCCCTGCCGGTGGGCGAAGCCTGGAACCCCTGCGGCGTGCTGGAGCACCGCGTGGACGGCAGCCCGGGGGTACCGCCGGCCTGGGCCGGCGGGAGCGGCAGCGAATGGAGCCGCCCCGCCGACGCCGACGCGCTGCGGCAGGCCGGGCTGCCGCACGGCACCACGGCCTGCTGGCATGCCCGCGCCGGCTGGGTGCGCCCGGCGCGGCTGGTGCAGGCCTTGCTGAGCCACCCGGCCATCGCATGGCAGGGCGGCGCACAGGTCGCGCGGTTGCGCCGCGTGCCGGCCGGCGAGGACGGAAAGAGCGACGGCAAGAGCGACGACACTGGGCCGGCGGGCTGGCAAGCCATCGATGCGCAGGGCCAGGTGCTGGCCGAGGCCCCGTACGCCTTCGTGGCTGCCGGGCCCGGCAGCATGCCGCTGCTGGAGCACCGCTGGACCCTGCAGCCGCTGCGCGGCCAGGTGTCGTGGGCCGAAGAAGGCGAAGGCACCGCGGGCTGGCCGCCCTTCCCGGTCAACGGCAACGGCAGCCTCGTGCCCCACATTCCTGGGCCGGAGGGCGCGAACGGCGCCCGGCGCTGGTACGCCGGCTCCACCTTCGAACGCCACGCCACCGAGCTTCCGCCCAGCAGCGCCGACGAGGCGGCCGCCCACGCCACCAACTGGAAAAAGCTGCGCACCTTGCTGCCGGCCGTGGCGGACCAGTTGGCGCCCGCCTTCGGCCAGCCCCAAGCGGCCCAAACGGACCGAGTGCCCGGCAAACAAATCCCCCCCGTTTCGGTCTGGGCCGGCCTGCGCTGCGCCTCGCCCGACCGCCTGCCGATTGCCGGCCCGGTGGACCCGCACGCCCTGCCCGGGCTCTGGGTGTGCACCGCGATGGGTGCGCGCGGAATCACGCTGGCGCCGCTGTGCGGCGAACTGGTCGCCGCCCGGCTGCATGGCGAACCCTTGCCGCTGGACGCCCGCCTGGCCCAAGCGCTGGGCACGGAACGGCTGTGAACCTGGACTGACCCGCGGGCCGGGCAGAAACGGCGCCCAACCCCTTATCGCCGTTTTTCGCCGTCCGCCCCCTGCCAACCCGCGCCAGCCTTGAGGAATATGCTTATCCGCATAACGGCCTCACAAAACAATCGTTTGTTTCCATAAAGACTCCCACTACATTCGCCCGCATGCATGATTTGGCATTCGTTTTCGCGGGCTTCGCGGTGGGCTTGATCGTCGGCCTCACCGGGGTGGGTGGCGGCTCGCTGATGACGCCGATCCTGATCTTCTTCTTCGGCGTGAAGCCGCACCTGGCCATCGGTACCGACCTGCTGTTCGCCGCCTTCACCAAGATGGGCGGCACCGTCAGCTTGGCGCGCCAGCGGCTCGTGCCCTGGAAGGTGGTGGGCCTGCTGTGCGCCGGCAGCGTGCCGGCGGCGCTGCTGTCGCTGTGGGCCCTCCAGGTGATGGGGCCCAGCAGCAGCACCGCCCAGCGCATCATGACGACCACGCTCGGCGCCGCCCTGCTGCTGACCGCCGCGGCCATGCTGTACAAGGCCTTCGTGTTTTCTGCCGCCCGCCAGGCAGCCGACCGGGCGGCGCGCGCCGATGCCGGCGAAGACGCCGCACGGCCGCGCCACTGGAGCCTGCCGGTGCTGCTGGGCGCCGTGATCGGCACGCTGGTCACCTTCACCTCCGTGGGCGCGGGCGCCATCGGCGTGACGGTGCTGCTGATGGTGTTTCCCCTGCTGCCGTTGCCGCGCATCATCGCGGCCGACATTGCCTACGCCGTGCCGCTGACCCTGGTGGCGGGCCTGGGGCATGCGTCGCTCGGCTCCGTGGACTGGCCGCTTCTGGTCCAATTGCTGGCGGGATCGCTGCCAGGCATCTGGCTGGGCTCGCGCCTCGTATCCCGCGCGCCGGAGCGGTTGATCCGCTCGGCCCTTTCCGTGCTGCTCGCCTGGGCGGGCGCCAAACTGGTTTTGATCTGAGTGACCCACGATGTACCAATACACAGACTTCGACCGCGAATTCATCCGGCTGCGCGCTGAGCAGTACCGCGACCAACTCGAACGCTTCCAGGCCGGCAAGCTTTCGGGCGACGAATTCAAGCCCCTGCGCCTGCAAAACGGCTGGTACGTGCAGCGCTACGCGCCCATGCTGCGCGTGGCCGTGCCCTACGGCGAGCTGTCCAGCACCCAGCTGCGCGTGCTGGCCAAGGTGGCCCGCGAGTACGACCAGCCCGATGCGGCCCTGCTGGCCGAGGCCCAGGCCACGCAGGAAAAGCTGGGCGACATCCCCCTGCACGACGGCCGGCGCATCGGCACGCAGCTGAAGTACGGCTACGGCCACTTCACCACGCGCACCAACGTGCAGTACAACTGGATTCCGCTGGACAAGAGCGCCGATGTGATGGACCTGCTGGCGTCCGTGCAGCTGCACGGCATCCAGACCAGCGGCAACTGCATCCGCAACATCACCAGCGACGCGCTGGCCGGCATCGCCGCCGACGAGATCGCCGACCCGCGCCCGTTCTGCGAAATCCTGCGCCAGTGGAGCACGCTGCACCCCGAGTTCGCCTTCCTGCCGCGCAAGTTCAAGATCTCGCTCAACGGCGCACTGGAAGACCGCGCCGCCCTCGGCTGGTACGACGTGGGCCTGCAGCTGCACAAGAACGATGCCGGCGAGTTGGGCTTTCGCGTGCGCGCCGGTGGCGGCATGGGCCGCACGCCGGTCATCAGCCCGGTGCTGCGCGAGTTCCTGCCCTGGAACCAGCTCATGAACTACCTGGAAGCCGTGATCCGCGTCTACAACCGCTACGGCCGCCGAGACAACGCCTGGAAGGCGCGCATCAAGATCCTCGTCAAGTCCGAAGGCCAGACCTACATCGACCAGGTGGAGGAGGAGTTCCGGCAGATCGTCGAGATCGAAGGCGGCCCGCACACCATCACCCAGGCCGAGCTGGACCGCGTGACCGCCGCGTTCCGCGAACCCGAGTTGGACCTGCGCCCGGCCGACGCCGAAGCCGAGACTGTGGCCCTGCTGCGCACCGCCGCCGAGAACGACCAGGACTTCGGCCGCTGGCTCACGCGCAACGTGATGCCGCACCGCCACCCGCAGCTGCGCGCCGTGGTGCTGTCGTTCAAGCGCCTGGGTTACGCGCCCGGCGACGCCACCGCCGAGCAGATGGAAGCCGCTGCCGACCTGGCCGACCGCTTCTCGGGCGGCGAGGCGCGTGTGACGCACGAGCAGAATCTGCTGCTGCCCTGGGTGCGCCGCGACCAGTTGCCCGAGCTGTACAAGGCCGCCAAGGCGCTTGGCCTGGCCAAGCCCAACATCGGCCTGCTGACCGACATGATCGCCTGCCCCGGCGGCGACTTCTGCTCGCTGGCCAACGCCCGCTCGCTGCCCATCGCCGAAGCCATCACCGAGCGCTACCAGGACCTGGACGAGCTGTGGGACCTGGGCGAGATCGACCTGCACATCAGCGGCTGCATCAACAGCTGCGGCCACCACCACAGCGGCCACATCGGCATCCTGGGCGTGGATAAAGACGGCAAGGAGTGGTACCAGATCACCCTGGGCGGCGCCGACGGCACGAACCTGTCGGGTCCGGCCATTCCCGGCAAGATCATCGGCCCGTCGTTCAGCGCCAGCGAAGTGCCCGGCGTGATCGAGGCGCTGCTGGCCACCTACCGCACCGAGCGCCTGCCCGTGGTGGACGCCGCCCACGGCCCCCGGCACGAGAACTTCATCGACACCGTGCGCCGCGTGGGCATCGAGCCTTTCAAGGCCGCTGCCAACGCCGCGCGCCACCCGGCCGAAGTCCTCTCCGCCTGACATCCGCCGACGTCCTCAAGCCCCATCGAATTACTATGAAAATAATAGCTGCCAGCGCACACAGCACCAGCGCAGAAGGCCAAAAAGTCCTTGAACTGGCCAACGACGCCGACCCGCTCGCGCAAGACCTTGCAGGCATCGAGCGCATCGATCTGCACTTTCCGAAATTCACCGACGGCCGCGCATTCAGCCAGGCCCGCCTGCTGCGCCAGCGCCTGAAGTTCGCGGGCGAGATCCGCGCCACGGGCGAGGTGCTCATCGACCAGTTGGTGCAGATGGCCCGCTGCGGCTTCGACGTGGCCGTGCTGCGCGAGGGCGTGGACATGGCCGACGCGCAGCGCCAGCTGGACCGCTTCCACGCCTTCTACCAGGGCGACGTGACGCACCCGCTGCCGCATTTCCGCGACGCCGCCTGACGCGACGCCCCCCGCCCTGCACACCGAAGCCCCCAACGAGATCCCCGCATGAATGCCCGCACCGAATCCCATGTGCTGAGCCACCTCAGCAACCGCCACCTGGACGCGCTGGAAGAAGAAACCATCTTCATCCTGCGCGAGGTGGCCGCCGCCTTCGAGCGCCCCGCCCTGCTGTTTTCGGGCGGCAAGGATTCGCTGGTGATGCTGCGGTGCGCCGAGAAGGCTTTCGGCGCAGGGCGCATTCCCTACCCGCTGCTGATGATCGACACCGGCCACAACTTCCCCGAGGTGACGGACTTCCGCGACTTCCGGGCGAAGGAACTGGGGGCCGAGTTGATCGTGCGCAGCGTGGAAGACTCGATGGCGCGCGGCACCGTGCGCCTCGCGCATCCGGGCGAGAGCCGCAACGTGCACCAGTCGGTCACGCTGCTGGAGGCCATCGAGGAATTCCGCTTCGACGCGCTGATCGGCGGCGCCCGCCGCGACGAGGAAAAGGCCCGCGCCAAGGAGCGCATCTTCTCGCACCGCGACAGCTTCGGCCAATGGCAACCCAAGGCCCAGCGGCCCGAGCTGTGGACGCTGTTCAACACACGGCTGGCGCCGGGCGAGCACTTTCGCGTGTTCCCGATCAGCAACTGGACCGAACTCGACGTGTGGCAGTACATCGACCGCGAGCAGATCGCCCTGCCCTCGCTCTACTACACCCACAAGCGCCAGGTGGTGGAGCGCAAGGGCCTGCTCGTGCCCGTGACCGACCTCACCCCGCCGCGCGACGGCGAAACGGTGGAGACGCGCGACGTGCGCTTTCGCACCGTGGGCGACATCACCTGCACCTGCCCGGTGGAGAGCCCGGCCGCCACGGCCGCCGACATCGTGATCGAGACCCTGGCGGCCGATGTGAGCGAGCGCGGCGCCACGCGCATGGACGACAAGACCTCCGACGCCTCGATGGAAAAGCGCAAGAAAGACGGGTACTTCTGATGACCACCACTACCAATTCGATAGCAGAGCAGGCAATCAATCCGCCGGCATCGGGCCAAAACGATGCCATCTCTGCACTGAAGTTCATCACCTGCGGCTCGGTCGACGACGGCAAGAGCACCCTCATCGGCCGCCTGCTGGTGGACAGCAAGGCCGTGCTGCAGGACCACCTGGCCGGCGTGCAGCGCCAGGGCGAGACCGACCTGGCCCTGCTGACCGACGGCCTGTCGGCCGAACGCGAGCAGGGCATCACCATCGACGTGGCCTACCGCTATTTCGCCACCGAAGAGCGCAAGTTCATCATCGGCGATGCGCCGGGCCACGAGCAGTACACGCGCAACATGGTCACGGCCGCCAGCAGCGCCGACGCGGCCGTGGTGCTGGTCGATGCCACCAAGCTCGACTGGAAGAACCCCGGCCTCGAACTGCTGGTGCAAACGCGCCGCCACTCCCTGCTGGTGCACCTGCTGCGCGTGCATTCGCTGGTGTTCGCGGTGAACAAGCTCGATGCAGTGCAAGACCCGGCACTCGCCTTCCGCCACATCCGCGATGCGCTCGGCGCGTTCGCACAGGCCGCCGGCATCGCCGCGCGGGCGACGGTGCCGGTGTCCGCCCTCAAGGGCTGGAACGTGGTGGATGCGCACCCCGGCTGGTGCGGCTACGAAGGCCCGAGCCTGCTGCAGATCCTGGAGCGCCTGCCCAACACGCCCACCGACGTCGCGCTGCCGCTGGCTTTCCCGGTGCAGTGGGTCGAGAAATTCTCGTCCTCCGCCGACACCTCCCAGGGCCGCCGCGTGTTCTGGGGCCGCGTGGCGGCAGGCGCCGTGGCGCCGGGCACGGCCGTGCAGGTGTTCCCGAGCGGCCAGCAGGCCACCGTGGCCCAGGTGCTGGACCACGCACGCCGCCCCGTGGGCGTGCCGGCCGGCCAGAGCGCGGGCATCGTGCTCGACCGCGAGGTGGACGTGTCGCGCGGCGACTGGATCCTGGCCGCACCGCAGGCCGCCGCCGTGGCCGCCGACGATTTCGACACCCCGGCATCGACGCCCTCCTGGCCCGGCCGGCGCGAGTTGCGCGCCACCGTGGCCTGGATGGACGACGAGCCCCTGGTCGCCGGCCGCGTGTACTGGGCGCTGCACGGCCACCGCTGGGTCAAGGCCAAGGTGCAGCGCGTGGTGCACAAGCTCAACATCCACACGCTGGCCGAAGAAGACGCCGCCCAGCTCGACCCCAATGCCATCGGCCACGTGGACCTGCTGCTGCAGGAGCCCCTGCCCGCCGCGCCGTTCACCCAGGCGCGCGTGCTGGGCTCGCTGATCCTGGTGGATACCGCCAGCCACAAGACCGCTGGCGCGGTGCTCGTGAACGCCCCGGCGGCCTGACCGGAGGCGCCGAATCCTTGCCGTTGCAGGGGCGGCCCCCGGGCCGCTCCCTGAAACGCCCTAAAATCGCGGGTTACCCCCGATCCAACGACAACTCCTGCCATGACTCACGTCGTCTCCGAAAACTGCATCAAGTGCAAGTACACCGACTGTGTGGACGTGTGCCCCGTGGACTGCTTCCGCGAAGGCCCCAACTTCCTCGTGATCGACCCCGATGAATGCATCGACTGCGCCGTGTGCATTCCCGAGTGCCCGGCCAACGCCATCTTTGCCGAGGAAGACCTGCCCCCGGACCAGATCGCCTTCATCAAGATCAACGCCGACCTGTCGCCCCAATTCAAGAGCATCACCAAGCGCAAGGCGCCCCTGCCCGACGCCGACGAATGGAACGGCAAGCCCGGCAAGGTGGCCGACCTGATCCGCTGAAGCAGACAGGCCCCCGACGCCCCGTGAAGACCGAAGCGCCCCCATCCACCCCGATGGCCATCGAGACGGATGCCGCCGTCATCGGCGCGGGGCCGGTCGGGCTGTTCCAGGTGTTCCAGCTCGGGTTGCAGGGCATTGCAGCCCACGTGATCGATGCGCTGCCCCACGTGGGCGGCCAGTGCGCCGAGCTGTACGGCGACAAACCCATCTACGACATTCCCGGCATTCCCGTCTGCACCGGGCGCGAACTCGTCGCGTTGCTGCAGCGGCAGATCACCCCGTTCCCACCCACCCTGCACCTGGGCCAGCGTGTTGCCACGCTCGCGCCGCAGCCCGACGGGCGGCTTTTGCTGCAGACCACGGCCGGCACCGCGCTGCTGGCGCGCACGGTCTTCATCGCCGCGGGCGTGGGCGCGTTCGTGCCGCGCGCCGTCAAGGCCGAAGGCATCGATCGCTTCGAAGGCACGCAACTGCATTACCACGAGGATGCGGCCGACACCGCCGGCCGGCATGTAGTCGTGCATGGCGGCGAAGACACCGCCGTGGCCCGCGCCATCGCCTGCGCCCAACCGGGGCCGCACGCCGCCGCCAGCGTGACCCTGCTGCACCGGCGCGATGCCTTCCAGGCGCCGCCCGAGGCCCTGGCCCAGCTGCAGGCCCTGCGCGACGCTGGCCGCATCACGGTGGTGGCCGGGCAGATCGTCGGCATCGAGGTGCAGCAGGACCGCCTGGCCGCGCTGCAACTGATCGACCCGGACGGGCAGCCGCGACCGTTGCCGCTCGACGTGCTAATCGCCTGCCTCGGCATCTCGCCACGCCTGGGCGCCATCGCCGACTGGGGCCTGGCGATGGAGCGCAAGCAGCTCGTGGTCGATACCGCCACGTTCCGCACGGCCATCCCCGGCATCCATGCGGTGGGCGACATCAACACCTACCCCGGCAAGCGCAAGCTGATCCTGTGCGGCTTCCACGAAGCCACGCTGGCGGCCTTCGGCGCGGCGGAATATCTGTCCGGCACGCCCGTGGCGTTGCAGTACACCACCACCAGCGCCCGGCTGCACGAGCGGCTGGGAGTGGCGGTGCCGATGGCCTCGGCACCGCCCTAGAATCGCGGCTTCGCCAAGGGTGCCGCCGACCGGCCCCCGTCTGAGACTTTCCCCTTGAATCGGCCGGGGTCATCCTCGCGCAGGCCATTCGCCTCCCGCCGCCACGCCCACCGCATGCCGTCCCGGCGTGCCTTGGGGCCAGCCCGTGCCGCGACCCTGCTGTGCCTGCCATCCACGGAGCTTCCATGCCGCCCTCCTCGCCCCCTGCGCCCGCCAACGACGCGCTGATCCCCATCGCGCCCGACCGCCGCGTCTTCCGTTTCGGCGACCATGCCTCGCTGTGGTTCAGCCTGGGCGTGGGACTGCTGGTGATGCAGGTCGGCGCCTATCTGATGCCCGCGTTGAGCCCGCGCGAGGCGCTGGCGGCCATCGTGGCCGGATCGCTGATCGGCGCCGGCCTGCTGGGCTGGGTGGCCAAGATCGGCTGCGACAGCGGCCTGGCGAGCGCCGGACTGATGCATGCCGTCTACGGGCGCGCGTTCGCGGGCCTGCCCATCGGGCTCAACATCGTGCAGCTCGCGGGCTGGGGCGCGTTCGAGCTGGTGGTGATGCGCGATGCCACGGTGGCCATCGGCCGGCAGGCCGGCGCCATGGGCGGGGCCCACTGGCCGGTGCTGGCCACGCTGCTGTGGGGCGGCGTGGTGATGCTGCTGCTCAGCGGCTCGATGGTGCAGTTGGTGCGCCGGCTCATCGCGCGCGTGGCGCTGCCCCTGGTGGTGCTGTCGCTGCTGTGGCTGAGCTGGCAGTTCGTGTCGCTGGCGCAGGCCCAGGGCTTCGCCACGCTGTGGACGCGCCCCGGCGCGGGCGGCATGGGCGTGCTACCGGCGCTGGACCTCGTGATCGCCATGCCCATCTCCTGGCTGCCGCTGGTGGCCGACTACGCGCGCCACGGCACGTCCGGCCGGTCCGCGCTGCGCGGCACCTGGCTGGGCTACGCGCTGGCCAACCTGTGGTGCTATGCGCTCGGCGTGCTGGTGGCGCTCACGCTGCCCAGCCAGGACCTGGTGACCGCGCTGCTGCTGGCCCAGGGCGGGCTGATCGCGCTGTCGCTCATCCTGATCGACGAGGTGGACAACGCCTATGGCGATGCGTATTCGGGCGCGGTCTCGGCCCACAGCCTGCTGCCGCGCTGGGGCGTGCGTCGCTGGGGCATGGCCATGGCGGCGCTGTGCACGGCGCTCGCCCTGGTGCTGCCGATGCACAGCCTGGAGCCGTTCCTGCTGCTGCTCAGCTCGGTGTTCGTGCCGCTGTTCGGCGTCATCCTGGGCCGGCTGGCGTTCGGCGCGCCGGTGCAGCAGGCCCTGGCAAAGGCGCGGCAGGTGGAATGGCTGCCCGTCGGCCTCTGGATCGCGGGCATCGCCTGCTACCACGGGCTGCCGCGGGTGCTGCCGGCGCTGGGCGCGGCGCTGACCCACGCCTGCGGCGCACACGGCCGGTTTGAATGGCCGCGTGGTGGTTTGAGGCAGAAATCGGGCTCCAGCACAATCAAGTCGCCGGCATATAGCTATCATTTTCATAGCATGCCCAACCAGCCTTGGTCGGTGAGGGATGGGCAGGCAGCGCCCCTGCGCGGTCAGCCATGCACGATGCGCTGCGCCACCGGGCTGTGCCCATGGTTCAGCGGCCCGTGGCCCCGGCCGGTGTGCACATCGGCGCCCGCGGCGATGGCCGCCAGGATGTAGGCGCGGGCATGCTCCACGGCCTGCACGAGCGGCTCGCCGAGCGCCAGGTGCGCGGCGATCGCGGACGACAGCGTGCAGCCCGTTCCGTGCCCGTTGTGCGTGGCGATGCGGGCCGACTGCAGCCGGTGGTACAGGCCCTGCGGCCCGGCCAGCACGTCGATCACCCAGTCGCCCGGCAGGTGGCCGCCCTTGAGCAACACGGCCGGCGCGCCGAGCGCCAGCAGGTCCCGCGCCGCAGCGTCCAGCGCATCCGCGCCGTCCACCACCCGGCCCAGCAGCAAGCCCGCTTCGTCGAGGTTGGGCGTGACCAGCGTGGCGAGCGGGAACAAGGCCTCGACCAGCACGCCCACCGTTTCTTGCGCGATGAGCCGGTCACCGCTGGTGGCGACCATCACCGGGTCCAGCACCACGTGCGGCAGGCGGTGGCGGCGGATGGCATCGGCCACCACGCGCACCACCTCGGGCGAATGCAGCATGCCGATCTTCACGGCATCCACGCCGATGTCCTCCACCACCGCATCGATCTGCTGGCGCAGCATGTCCGGCGGCACGCCGTGGATGGCGCGCACGCCCTGCGTGTTCTGCGCGGTCAGGGCGGTGATGGCGGTCATGCCGTAGCAGCCCAGGGCGCTGAAGGTTTTCAGGTCGGCCTGGATGCCCGCTCCGCCGCCGCTGTCCGATCCGGCGATCGACAGCACGCGTGCGTAGCGGCGGACGGCCGGCGGCGAGAGGGTCTCAGTGTTCATGGGCAAAAATTATGGCCCATGCGCCAGGTCAAACCGGCGGGCGCGGTCACTGTGCTGTAATCCCTGCACGGACGAAACAGGGGTGTCCCGCCCATGGCGCGCGACTGAGAACATACCCTGGGGCCTGGCGGCCACACCACCGCCCCGCGTGCCCCGCGACCTGATCCAGGTCATGCTGGCGTGGGGAGTTTCATCGGCGGAGCCTTCCCGTTTTGTCCCCCTGTTGGCTTGCAGACAGACGGACCCGATGCGCCCCCCTCTTCTTTCCCCTTCCTCGCCCTCCTCCCTTGCCATTTTGGGCGCCGGCCTCATGGGCCGGTTGCTGGCCGTGGAGCTGGCCCACCAGGGCCATGCGGTCACGGTCTACGACGCCGCCGGGCCCGATGCGCAAGGCGCCGCGGCGCGCATCGCCGCGGCCATGCTGGCACCGTTGGCGGAGTCCGCGGTGACCGAGCCCGGCGTGGTGCGCATGGGCCACTACGCGCTCACGCGCTGGCCCCAGTTGCTGGCCCGCCTGAACGGGCCCGTGTTCTTTCAGCAGGAGGGCACGCTGATCCTGTGGCACCGCCAGGACGCGCCTGAGGCCGCCCGGCTGCGCGGACAGCTCGAACGCACCACGGCCGTGCTGCCCGAACTGCCGGCTTTGCAGGTGCTCGACAGCGCCGGCGTGCAGGCGCACGAGCCCGCCGTGGGCCAGCGCTTCGCCCAAGGGCTGTATCTGCCCGGCGAGGGCCAGCTGGACAACCGGCAACTGCTGGCCGCGCTGGAAGCCAGCTTCGCCGGCCTGGGCATCGAGGCCCATTGGCACTGCCCGCGCGCACCGTCGGACTTTTCGCCCGGCACGCCTGGCCAGCCCGACTGGGTGATCGACTGCCGGGGCCTGGGCGCCCGCCCACAGTGGAGCGCGCTGCGCGGCGTGCGCGGCGAAGTCGTGCGCGTGCATGCGCCCGAGGTGACCCTGCGGCGGCCGACCCGCCTGGTGCACCCGCGCTACCCGATCTACATCGCTCCCAAGGAAGACCACCTGTTCGTGATCGGCGCGACCGAGATCGAATCGGACGACCTGTCCCCTGCCAGCGTGCGCTCCACGCTAGAACTGCTGAGCGCGGCCTACGCGGTGCATTCGGGCTTTGCCGAGGCCCGCATCCTCGAAGTGGCCACGCAATGCCGCCCGACCCTGCCCGACAACCTGCCCGCCCTCCGCCAGGTGCGCCCGCGCGTGCTGGAGGTCAACGGCCTGTACCGCCATGGCTTCATGATCGCCCCGGCCATCCTCGACGCCGTCATGGAATGGTTGAACCAGGGACAATCGGCACTGGCCTCCCGTTTCGATTTGGCCCTGCACCTCGACGAAGAGGCGGCCCTTTCCCCATGAACATCACCATCAACCAGACCGCCGCGACCCTGCCGGAGACGGCCACCGTGGCCGACGCGCTCGCCGCCATCGCCGCGCGCCCGCCCTTCGCGGTGGCCGTGAACACCGTTTTCGTTCCCAACACCCAGTACCACCTGCGCCAGCTCGCCGCGGGCGACCGGGTGGAAGTGATCTCGCCCGTGACGGGCGGCTGAGCGCCATGCATTCCCCTTCCAACCCTTCCCACGACAACGACGACGCCGATCCGCTGGTCCTGTACGGCCAGCGCTTTTCCAGCCGCCTGCTGCTGGGCACCGCCCGCTACCCCTCCCCCAGCGTGCTCGAAGCCGCCGTGCAGCGCGCCCGGCCCGCGATGGTGACCGCCTCGCTGCGGCGCCAGGGCAGCAACGCCGCCGAAACCGGCAGCGGTTTCTGGGAGCTGCTGCGGCGCCTGGAGGTGCCCGTGCTGCCCAACACCGCCGGCTGCCACAGCGTGCAGGAGGCCATCACCACCGCGCAGATGGCGCGCGAGGTGTTCGGCACGCCCTGGATCAAGCTGGAGCTGATCGGCGACGACTACACGCTGCAGCCCGACACGCTGAACTTGGTCGATGCCGCCTCGCAGCTGATCCGCGACGGCTTCCAGGTGCTGCCCTACTGCACCGAGGACCTCGTGCTCTGCCAGCGCCTCGTTGACGTGGGCTGCCAGGCGGTGATGCCCTGGGCCGCGCCCATCGGCACCGGCCGCGGCCCCGTCAACCCCTACGCGCTGCAACTGCTGCGCGAGCGCCTGGACGTGCCCATGTTGGTGGACGCCGGCCTGGGCCTGCCCTCGCATGCCTGCCAGGTGATGGAATGGGGCTACGATGGCGTGCTGCTCAATACCGCCGTGGCCCTGGCGCAAGACCCGGTGGCCATGGCCTGCGCCTTCGCCGACGCGGTGCAGGCCGGCCGCACCGCCCGACGCGCGGGCGCCATGGCCGCGCAGGAAGCCGCCCAGCCGAGCACCCCGGTGCTGGGCACCCCTTTCTGGCACCACGACCATGGCTGAAATGCTGCACGGAACCGCTTCGGGGCACGCCGCATCGGTGCGCGCCATCCTGGCCGCGCATGGCGCCGCCTTCGCCGACTTCCCGTCCCAACCGGCCCCCGTGCCGCTGTCGGGCGGCCCGGTGTACCGCGCGGCGCTGGAGGCCTGCAGCGCATTGGGTTTCATCGCCAGCGATGCCGAGTGCCTCGCCCGGGCCTGGCAGGCGCAGACGGACCGCACCGGCAGCTTCGACGCCGCGCAGTGGCCCGATGCCCCCCAAGACTTCGGCCTGCAGCCGCTGCCGCACCGCCAGCCCTTCCCCGCCTGCCCCGAGCGGCTGGGCCTCTATGCAGTGCTGCCCGATGCGCAATGGGTGGGCCGCATGGCCCGTGCCGGCGTACCCACCGTGCAGCTGCGCTACAAGACGGACGACGCACAAACCATCGCGCAGGAAGTGCGGGCCGCCGTGGACGCCGTGCGTGGCACGCATGCCCTGCTGTTCATCAACGACCACTGGCAGGCCGCCATCGACGCGGGCGCCTACGGCGTGCACCTGGGCCAGGAAGACCTGGATGCGCTGGTGCCCGCGCAGCTGCAGGCCATCCGCGACGCCAGCCTGCGCCTGGGGGTCAGCACCCACGGCTATGCGGAAATGGTGCGCGCCGATGCCGCGGCGCCCAGCTACGTGGCCATGGGGGCGGTGTTTCCCACCACACTCAAGAAGATGGCCACCGTGCCCCAGGGGGTGGCACGCCTGGCCGGCTACGCCCGCCTGATGCGGCACTACCCGATGGTCGCCATCGGCGGCATCGGGGCGCCGCAGTTCGGCGAGGTGCTGGCCACGGGCGTGGGCTCGATCGCCGTCGTGCGGGCGCTCGTCAATGCCGACGATCCGGAAGCCGCGGCGCAGGATCTGATGGCCCGCATGGCCGGTTGACACCGGCCACGCCTGGCAGGCGCGCCGCCACGGCAGCAAGCCGCAACGCACGGCATGCCCGCATCGAAAAAGGCCCCGAAGGGCCTTTTTTTACGTCACTTGTCCGTGCGCTGCTTTCGCTCCAGCTCTTCCAGCTCCAGCCGCAGTTCCATCTTGTCGTTGTCCATGCCGAAGCCGACCGGTTGCCCGGCAGACGGCGGCGCGGTGACGGGCACTGGGGGCAGCTCGCTCAGCGTAAGCGGCGGCGGATCCGTCAGGTCGATGTCCAGCATGGCCTCGGAAATCGGCTTGGGGGCCAGCGGCGCCGGGATCGACTCCCAGGAGAACCCGGCAGACAGCGAGTCCAGCGATTGCAGCTCCTGCTCCCGGCGCGCGGAGAGGCTGTCCACACCGAAGGCGCTGGCGGAAGGCAATTCCGGCTCGGGCTCGATTTCCAGCGGCGGTGGCGTGAGGGGTGTGGTGCGGGTGCGTGGCGGCGGAGCACCGCGGGCATTGGCCGGCGTGGTCTGCGCGATGGCCAGCAACAGCAACAGATCGTCGTAGGCCGCCAGATCGAACGGCGACGCGATGGCGTCTTCGCCGCGACGGAACAGGCAGCCTTCGAGGGTTTCCAGCACTTCGGGGGCCGACCATTCGGCTTCGATGGCTGCCAACGCTTCCATGTAGCTCTCCAGCGTCAGGCCCGTCCGGTGGAACGAGGAGAACTCCGGCACCTGCGCATTGAATTGCGCCTGGAACTGGGCCCGCAGCTGATTGAAGCTCTCCACCCGGCTGAGCGTGTGATATAGGCGCAGCAACTCCAGGTAGGCGAAGGGCGAGGTCTCTCCATGCTCGGCAATGTGGCGCTTGAGCACGCCGATGGCCTGGTCATGCTCGCCCACCGACACGAAGAAGTCGGCCTGCTGCTGGATGTCGAACAGGTCCTCCGGGTGCACGATGGGCGCGGCCCGGACAGCGGATGGCGGCGGCACCAAGGACACGGGCGGCACGGGGGCAGGCGGCGCCAGGGGCGCGGGCGCGCTGCGCAACGAGGGTTCAGTGCGGCGCATCACTGGCGGCGGAGCGCGCTCGGGCAAGGTGGCGGCGCGCGGCGCGGGCTTGGCGGGTGCCGGGGCCGGCATCGGTGCAGGCACGGGCACGGGCACCGCCACAGGGGCCGGGGGCACGACCGGCTCGGGCATGCCCGCCCAATCGTCTGCCGCCTGCGGCGCGGTCTGGAGGGACTCGCGCCCTGCCGGCCCATCCACCACCGCGCCGGCTACGGGGCCGTTGCCGCCACTGGCAGCGACGGCATGGCTCCAGGACAGCGCCGACTGGCGGCGTGCGCGCGCCCAGATCCAGGCAGCCAATCCCAGGGCCAGAACCAGCAAGGCCAGCAACCCGTAAACCACCGTGGCAGAAAACCGCTCGGTCTCGGCGGCTTCCAGCTGCTGCTTGAGCTGGGCGGCGGCCGCGCGCTCGGAGGTGGCCTGGGCACGCTGCGCTGCCACCTCGGCTTCGAGCTTGCCGGTGCGGGCCGCGGACTGCTGCAGTTCTTCCACCGGCGTGTTGAGGGCCTTCCACAGGGCGGCGGCTTCGGTGCGCTGTGGGCTGGCATCGGTGGCAGTGGGCGCGGCCATCTCCGGTGCCGCACGCAGCGGCAACGGGGCATCGAGCCACACATCCAGGGGCTCCATCACCAGGCGGGGGCGCTCAACGGGCGCCGGCTGCTGCGGGCTGGTGAACACCCCGCGGCCCGAGGCGGGCGTGGCGGGGGCCGCCGCAGCACGGGGTGCGGGGGCATTCGCGGCAGGGGCCCGTGGGGGACGGGGCGCCGCCGCGGGCCTGCGTGGGGCTGCATCGGTGGTGGCTGCGGCGGAAGTCCGCCCCTCACCCGTTGCAGCCGCGCCGTCGCCTGCCAGCCCGGCACCTGTGGCCGGTGCCGTGCGAGGCCGCGCCAATTGGCCCAGGTCCACGGGGCGGGAGGTGCCAGCCGCCGATTCGGGCAACTGCGCAAAAAAAGTGTAGTTTCGTGTAACACCGCCGCGACATCCCGCGGTGAGCTTGGCGGTGAGAATGGGTTCGTCGGCCGACACATTGGCCTGCACGCGCACGGCGGCGGATCGGCCGGCCGAGGCGGGTATTGGCGTCACCCGCACCTTGGAGTCCGGTACCGGCGTCTCGCCGGAAACCAGCCGGGCCGCCACGCAGGAAGATTCGATGTCCGTGCCCGGGTCGGGCTGCACCTCGAACACCAGATCCACCGGAGCGCCCAGCACCACGGCGCCGCGGCTCGCGCCCAGCGAAAGTGCCGTGGCGCTGCAGGCAACCATCGACAAACTTGCACCAAGAATCGCGTTACTTATTTTCACAACAGTTTCTTTTTTGTTCGGCCCATTCTGGCACATAAGTACTCCCCAATACGCCGCCGCCATAATGCGCCCCATGACCAGCAACCCATTTTCCTTCGTGGGCATCATAGGCACCGGTGCCATGGGCCAGGGCATTGCCCAGATGGCGGCACAGGCCGGCAGCAATGTTCTTCTATTTGATGCCAAGCCTAACTCAGCAGGCGAAGCGATTGACCATATCAAGCAGCAATGGCTGCGCCTCGTAGGCAAGGGCCGCATTACCGAAAGCCAGGCCGGCGACTGGCAGGCGCGTTTGACGGCGGTGTCCTCGCTGGAAGGTCTGGCGCAATGCGACCTGATCGTCGAAGCCATTGTGGAACGGCTCGACGCCAAGCAGTCGCTTTTTGCACAGATGGAGCGCATTGTCGCCACAGATACCGTGCTGGCAAGCAACACGTCGTCGCTTTCGGTGACGGCCATTGGTGCGGCGCTGCAACACCCCCAGCGTCTGGCGGGTTTCCATTTCTTCAATCCCGTGCCGCTGATGAAGGTGGTGGAAGTCATCGCCGGCCTGCGCACGGACCCCGCCGTGTGCGAGCGGCTCGCCGCGCACGCCCGCTGCATGGGCCACACCCCGGTGCAGGCGCAGGACACGCCGGGCTTCATCGTCAACCATGCGGGACGGGGCTACGGCACCGAAGCGCTGCGGATCGTGAGCGAGGGCATTGCCGATTTCGCCACGGTGGACCGCATCCTGCGCGACCAGGTCGGCTTCAAATTGGGCCCCTTCGAGCTCATGGACCTGACCGCGCTCGACGTGTCGCACCCGGTCATGGAGTCGGTGTACCACCAGTATTTCGAGGAACCCCGCTACCGCCCCAGCGTGATCACCGCCCAGCGCCTGGCCGGCGGCATGCTCGGCAGGAAGACCGGCGAAGGCTTCTTCCGCTATGCCGACGGCGTGGCGCAGGTGCCCGCGGAGCCGGCCGCGCCGGTCGTGGACCACATACCGCCGGTCTGGGTGTCTCCCCGCGCCGCGCGGCGGGCCGAGCTGTACCAGTTGCTCAAGGACCTGGGCGCGCAGATCGAGACCGGCACCTCGCCCTCTCCCAACGCGATCACGCTGGTGGCGCCCCTGGGGTTCGACATCACCACGGTGGCCGTGGTGGAGCGGCTCGACCCCGCCCGCACCCTGGGCATCGACATGCTGGTGGAAGACGCCACCACCAGGCGCCGCGTGCTGGCCACCAACCCCGCCACGCGTGTGGACATCCGCAACGCGGCCCACGCGCTGTTCGCCCGCGACGGCAAGCCGGTGAGCGTGATCCGCGACAGCGGCGGCTTCGTCACGCAGCGCGTGGTGGCCACCATCGTGAACATCGCCAGCGACATCTGCCAGCAGGGCATCTGCAGCCCGGCCGACCTGGAAACGGCGGTCACGCTGGGCCTGGGGTATCCGCTCGGGCCGCTTGCGATGGGCAATCGCTGGGGGCCGACCAACATCCTCGAAGTGCTGTTCAACATGCAGACCGTGTATGGCGACACGCGCTACCGGCCCAGCCCGTGGCTGCGCCGGCGCGGCGCGATCGGGCTCAGCCTGCTGCACGAAGAAGAGTGAACCCACCGACCTTCCCTGCGGGCCGGCGCATCGCCGGTCCCACCCGCCTCTTTTTTACCTAAAGCGCCCATGCCCGCCCAACTCCAGAGCACCAGCCACGGCCAGACCCTCGTGCTGACCATCCGCCACCCGGAAATGCGCAACGCGCTCGATCCATCCATCTGCGCGGCAGGCATCGAAGCCCTGAACGGCACCGAGCGCAGCGCGGAGGTCCGCAGCGTGGTCATCACCGGCGCCGACGGCACGTTCTGCGCGGGCGGCAACCTGCAGCGGCTGCTGGCGCGGCGCCAGGAAGATGCCGAGTCGCAGGCGCAGGGCGTGGAAGCGCTGCACCACTGGATCGAAACCATTCGCGCCTACCCCAAGCCGGTGATCGCCGCTGTCGAGGGCGCAGCGGCCGGCGCTGGATTTTCGCTGGCGCTGGCCTGTGACCTCATCGTGGCGGCGCGCAACGCGACCTTCACCATGGCCTACAGCAGCATCGCGTTGTCGCCCGACGGTGGCGCAAGCTGGAGCCTCGCCAACGCCGTGCCGCGCCAACTGGCCAGCGAAATGCTCATGGGCGGCGGCAAGGTGGAGGCCGAACGCCTGCACGCCCTGGGCGTGGTCAACCGGCTGTCGCAGGCCGGCTCGGCCCTGGCCTGCGCGCTGGAGCTGGCAGACACCCTGAACGCACGCGCCCCCAATGCGCTGGCCAGCATCAAGGAACTGATCAGCGAGGCCCCGCAGAACACGCTGACCGCGCAGCTGGCCCAGGAGCGCCAGCACTTCGTGCGCAACCTGCAGCACCCCAACGCGGGTGAAGGCATTTCCGCCTTTCTGGAAAAGCGCCCAGCGCGCTATTAATAAGATAGCAACCAGGGCATATAAAACGCCGGCATCGGGCATTTCGCCTCGAATCGCCGCCCCTGAGCTCCACCATCGTCTTGCGCCGGCCCATCACGGCCGCGTCGCGGCGTGATCGTGCGCGTGTGCCAGACACGCAGGCGACAGCCCCGGGACAACGAGCAGCAGGCGCCCCGGTCCCGGGCGCGACAATGAAAGCGATACCAGTCACCCAAAAGACAGACCAATGGACGACCCCATTCTTACCATCGAAGAACGTGAAGCGATCAATACCGGTCGCTGGTTCTCTTCCCTCTCCCCTTCTCTGCGGCACGACATTCTCCGATGCGCGTACGTCAAACGCTTCAAGGACGGCGGCCTGATCGCCGCCCGCGGCGATCCGCCCGAGGAATGGATCGCGTGCGCTCGCGGCGCGGTACGGGTGAGCTCCACCTCCATCTCGGGCAAGCAGATCACGCTGACCTACGTGGAGCCCGGCATCTGGTTCGGCGACGTGGCGATCTTCGACGGGGACCGCCGCACGCACGATGCCTATGCTCATGGCGACACGACCATCCTGTGCGTGGCCAAGGCCGACTTCCGCAAGATCCTCAGCGCGCATGTGGAGTTCTACGAAGCCATGCTGCGCCTGCATGCGCGGCGCATCCGCCAGCTCTACGGCCTGGTGGAAGACCTCAACACCCTGCCCCTGCGCGCGCGGCTGGCCAAGCAGTTGCTGCACCTGGTGCGCAGCTACGGCATTCCCAGCCTCTCGGACGGGCGCGAGATGCGCATCGGCCTGCAACTGGCGCAGGAAGAGCTGGCGCAACTGCTGGGCGCCTCGCGCCAGCGCGTGAACCAGGAACTCAAATCGATGGAGCGCGAGGACGCCATCCGCATCGAGCCGGGCGGCCTCGTGGTGCGTGACCGCGAAGCCCTGATGCGCATCGCAGAAACCGACAACTGACCACCCCGCCGGCCTCCCACCTCCACCGCATTCCATGAGCAACTACGACCACTTCATCGGCACCCGGCCCGTCTCCGACCAGCATGCGTTCGACACCCGGGCCCTGAGCGACTGGCTGGGCCGGAACCTGGAGGGGTTCGCCGGACCGCTGGCGGTGGAGATGTTCAAAGGCGGCCAGTCCAACCCCACCTACAAGCTCCTGACCCCTGGCCGCAGCTACGTGATGCGCGCCAAGCCCGGGCCGGTCGCCAAGCTGCTGCCATCGGCCCATGCGATCGAGCGCGAGTTCGCGGTGATGAGCGGCCTGGCCGGCACCGACGTGCCCGTGCCGCGCATGCATGTGCTGTGCGAGGACGAGTCGGTGATCGGCCGGGCGTTCTACGTGATGGAGTTCATGGAAGGCCGCGTGCTGTGGGACCAGTCGCTGCCCGGCCTGCAACCGGCCGAGCGCGGCGCCATCTACGATGAGATGAACCGAGTGATCTCGGCACTGCACACGGTGCGTTTCGCCGACCGGGGCCTGGCCGGCTACGGCAAGCCGGGCAATTACTTCGACCGGCAGATCGGCCGCTGGAGCAAGCAGTACGTTGCCTCCATCACCCAGCCCATCGAGGCAATGGACCGGCTCATGGAATGGCTGCCCGCGCACATTCCAGAAAGCGCGCGCGACGAGAACCGCGTGTCCATCGTGCATGGCGACTTCCGGCTCGACAACCTGATGTTCCACCCCACCGAGAACCGCGTGATCGCGGTGCTGGACTGGGAGCTGTCCACCCTGGGGCATCCGCTGGCCGATTTCAGCTACCACTGCATGGCCTGGCACATCCCGCCGGGCATGTTCCGCGGCATCGCGGGGCTGGACATCGCGGCACTGGGCATTCCGGACGAGGCCGACTACATCCGCCGCTATTGCGAGCGCACCGGCTTCACCACGCCCGAGGCGCTGCGCGCCGACTGGAACTTCTACCTGGCCTACAACCTGTTCCGCCTGGCTTCGATCCTGCAAGGCATCGCCAAGCGGGTCGAGGCCGGCACCGCCTCCAGCGCCCAGGCACGCACCTCGGGCGAAGGCGCCCGGCCCCTGGCCCAGATGGCCTGGGGGTTTGCCCAGCGCATGTGAAACCACGGCCGGCGGTGCGGCACCGCCGGCCTGCCCCCAAGCCTTTCAACCGGAGGATCGCGATGGATTTTGACTACTCACCGAAGACCCAGGACCTGCAGGCGCGCCTGCGGCAGTTCATGGACGACCACATCTACCCTTCGGAGCCCGCCTATGCCGCCGAGCTGGCGGCCAACACCGCCACCGGCAAGCGCTGGACGGCACTGAACACCATCGAGCAGCTCAAGCCCAAGGCCCGCGCCGCCGGGCTGTGGAATCTGTTCCTGCCGGTGGACAGCGCCGCCGCATCGGGCTATGACGGCGCCGGGCTGACCAACCAGGAATACGCGCCGCTGGCCGAGATCATGGGCCGCGTGCCGTGGGCCAGCGAGGTGTTCAACTGCTCCGCGCCCGACACCGGCAACATGGAGACCATCGCCCGCTACGGCAGCGAGGAGAACAAGGCGCGCTGGCTCAAGCCGCTGCTGGAGGGGCAGATCCGCTCGGCCTTCGCCATGACCGAGCCCGACGTGGCCTCCAGCGACGCGACCAACATCGAGACGCGCATCGAGCGCCAGGGCGACGAATACGTCATCAACGGCCGCAAATGGTGGATCTCGGGGGCGGCGGACCCGCGATGCGCGGTGTTCATCACCATGGGCAAGAGCGATCCGGAAGCGGCCCGCCACTCCCAGCAGAGCATGGTGCTGGTGCCGGCCGACACGCCCGGCATCCGCGTCCTGCGCCCACTGAACGTGTTCGGCTACGACGACGCGCCCCACGGCCACGTGGAGATGGTGTTCGAGAACGTGCGCGTGCCCGCCTCCAACATCCTGCTGGGCGAGGGCCGCGGCTTCGAGATCGCCCAGGGCCGCCTGGGCCCGGGCCGCATCCACCACTGCATGCGGCTCATCGGCCTGGCCGAACGCGCGCTCGAGCTGATGTGCCGCCGCGCCAGCAGCCGCGTCGCCTTCGGCAAGCCGGTCTCGCAGCAGACGGTGACGCAGGAACGCATCGCCGAGGCCCGCTGCAAGATCGACATGGCCCGCCTGCTCACTTTGAAAGCGGCGTGGCTGATGGACGTGGCCGGCAACAAGGTCGCACGCACCGAGATCGCCATGATCAAGGTGGTCGCGCCCAGCATGGCCTGCCAGGTGATCGACTGGGCCATGCAGGTGCATGGCGGCGGCGGCATGTGCGACGACTTTCCGCTGGCCTATGCCTATGCCAACGCGCGCACCCTGCGCTTTGCCGATGGCCCGGACGAGGTGCACCGCAACGCCATCGCCAAGTGGGAACTGGGCAAGTACGGAACCTACGGCAGCAGCGTGGAGCCGCCCATCACGCGCGGCTGCTGACAGCCTGCCGGCCCCTGCCCTGCTAGTTTCTGCCGGCCTGGGGCAGGTGCTGCAGGGCGCCGCGGGCCGCCTCGTGCAGCAGCACCACCGCATCGGCCAGCGTCTGCAGGTGGTCTCCCGGGTATTCGATGCGCAGCGACACCTTGCCGCGCGCCACCATCAGCATCAGCGGCGGCGCTTTCGGCGCGCGCGTACCCGCTTCGTCGGGTTCGCCCTGGGCCGGCAGCAGCATCTCCAGCAGATGGGACACCATGGACGGCTGCACCCAGCGCTTGGCGTGCAGTCCACCCTCGCCCACCACCGCAAAGTGCTGCCAGAAAGGCAGCGGCACGCCGGGCCACGCCATCTCCTCGAACATGGCGAGCCAGCGCACTTCTTCGGGCAGGTCTCCCGGCAACGAGGTCTGCAGCGTGTCGGTGAAGGCACCGTAGGCTTCGCGCTCCAGCGCCTCCTTGAGCGGGCGGGAGACCAGCATCAGCGCCACGTCGGGCTCCACGCCCACATCGATGCGCGCGCGCAGTTCCGTGCCCCGCAGGTAGTGGCGCTGCGGCGCCCCGCACTCCAGGCGCCACGTGCGCCCTTCGTACTGACCCCGCATCAGGAACCCGCCCGGCTCCGCGGTTCGCGAGAAAGCCAGGCCCTGCGCAGCCGCCCACTGCTCGGTGTCCTGCAGCGACACGGGGCGCGGAGGATCGTCGGGGCGTGGGCCCAAGGCGAAGGCTTTGCGAAAGCGCTCGAACATGGTGTGAAAAAATCAGGGCAAAGGCTCGGCAGAAGCAGCCATTATTCGCCCAAACCCGCCACCGCTGCACACACACGCTAGCATGCACGGCACTTTCCACCCCTTGGGACTTTTTTGGGACTTCTTCGGTACCTGCCGGGCCGCTTCTGCCGGGTCGCCCCACATCGCCGCATGACCACGCCCTCCGCCACCCCGCCCCACACCGCCGCCCTCTCGCGCCGGGCCGCCATCGCCGCAGCGGCCCTGGGGCTGCTGCCCGCTGCCGGAGCAAGGGCCGGCGCCGGGGCGACCTGGCCGCCCGAGGGCACCTCCTACACCGCGGTGCAACTGGTGCGGTGGGTGCAGGGCACGGCCGACCATGGCGGCCTGCCGTTCGCCGTGATCGACAAGCTGGGCGCGCGCCTGCATGTCTTTGCCGCCGACGGGCGCTGGCGCGGCAGCGCGGCCGTGTTGCTGGGCTCCGCCCGCGGGGACACCTCGGTGCCCGGCATCGGTGACAAGCCCCTGTCGAAGATCCGGCCCGAGGAGCGCACCACCCCGGCCGGCCGTTTCATCACCGAGCCGGGACTGAACCTGCGCGGCGACGACATCGTCTGGATCGACTACGACGCCGCCGTGTCCCTGCACCGGCTGCGCAGCGTGAGCCCCGCAGAGCGCCGGCGCGAGCGGCTGGTGCATGGCAGCGCCGAGGACAAGCGGATTTCCTACGGCTGCGTGAATGTGGACGCGGCGTTCTACGACCGGCTCATCGCCCCCGTGTTCGGCCAGTCGGCGGGCGTGGCGTACATCCTGCCGGACACCTGGTCTTTTGCGACTGTTTTTGCAGCGGCCAGCGCTTACCCATAAAGCGGCGGCGGCCTGTTGGCCTCAAACGGCGGCGCGCTCCAGCCGGAACACCGGGCGGCGCTCGCCCACGGGCACGCCGCGCGCGCTCAGCAGCGGTGCGGCGCGCCAGGGCGCCAACGCGGCGCGCTGGGCGTCATTCATCCAGCCCAGCTGGTCCAGCACCTCGACGGCGGCGGCGATCTGCGCGGTCATGTTGCCGTCTAGGACCTTGAGCGCGAAGGCTTCGCCGCGGCTGCGGCTGCCCAGCACCTGCACGCCATCGGCGCCCGTCTTGGACACCCAGTCGCCCCCGCCGGCCCGCATGAAGTCGGCATCGTGCCGCCCCGTGCCCGAGCCCAGTGCAGGAAACGCCACCATGGCATCGGCCAGCGCCGCCAGGTGCGGGCTCAGGTCGCTGTCCTGCGGTGCTTCGCCGGCCAGCCGGGCGTAGCCCCGCGCCAGGTGCGCCAGCGGCATGGCGTAGTTGGGCGCCGAACAACCATCGATGCCCATCGCCAGGTCGCCGGGTGCGAGCCCCACGGCGCTGGCGACCTGCTCGCGCACCTGGATCTGCAGCGGGTGCATGGGGTCGGTGTAGTCGGGCAAGGAAAGGCCTTGCTGCACGCAGTACGCCACGAACCCCGCATGCTTGCCGCTGCAGTTGTGGTGGCGCTCGTCGTGCACGGCACCGGGCGCGACCGTACCCAGCCCGAGGGCTGCGAACAGGGGCACGTGGCAGCCGCAGCGCAGCACGGTGTGGTCCTGGCCCACGCTGTCGAGCATGCCCTGCACCACCTGCACGTGATGCGCCTCGCCGTTGTGGCTGGCGCACAGCAGTGCCAGCTCGCGCTCGCCCCAGGCGAGGGCCTGCACCCCGCCGGACTGCAGCAGCGGCAGGGCCTGGAAGGCCTTGATGGTGGAGCGGGTGAACACCCGGGCCCACGGGTCGCCCACCTGCGCGAGCAGCCGGCCCTGCCGGTCCACCACGGCCACCGAGCCGGCATGCAGGCTTTCGGGAATGCCGCCACGGGTGAGTTCAATCAACGGTGCATGGTGCATTGGGGCCGCTCGCTTTCGTTCTGGGAGTGGGCCTGCCCTCGGGCAGGCAGATGAAAAGATCCCGGTGCTGCCGCGTCAGTGCGGTAGCACGGTTCCGCCCGACACGCGAAAGCCCACGGTCGGCCCGCCGGCCGCCTTGCCCAGCGGCACCCCGAGCGCAATCACCCCGGTGCCATGCAGCAGGCAGGCGTCGCGGCGCAGGTTGACGACCGTGCTGCCGCCCCCGAAGTGCACCCAGGTGCCGAAGCTGCTGAGGTCGGTGAGCACGAAGGTGCCGTTGCGCCAGTCGATGCGGGCATGCAAGCGCGAGACGCGGGGGTCGCCCACATGCACCTGGGCCTGCGTGGCACGGCCCAGGTGCACGGGCGTCTGGGTGGACAGGAAGGCGCGGTGCGCGCCGCCCCAGGACAACTCCAGGCAGGCGCTGCCGGAATCGAGCGGCATCACCGTGCTGGGCAGCGCCGCCTGCATGGTGACCGAATCGCCCTCCTCGCCATCGCGCCATTCGACCTGGTACATGACGATGGGCTCGGACCGACCGCGCAGGTCCATGGCGCCCAGGCGCACGAACCAGGTGCCGTCCACCGACCCCGCCTGCTCCACGGTGCTTTCGGTGGCCCAGATCTCGCGCGGGCCGGCACGCTCGGACAACCGGGCGGCCACGTTGACCGCGTCGCCGTAGCAGTCGCCGTCCACCTGCACGATCTCGCCGCAGGCCAGGCCCGCGCGCAGGTCGAGGCGCAGTTCGCGCGGCCAGGCGTGCATGCGGTGGTGGTGGCTGCGCATCATCGCGGCCATGGCCGCCACGCCGGCCGCGCCGTCCTCGAACACGCAAAGCACGCCGTCGCCCAGCGTCTTGACCACGCGGCCGCCATGGGTGGTGACGGTCTCGCCGATCCAGTCGGTCAGCTGGGTGACGGCGGCGGTCGCGCGTGCGTTGCCCACGGCCTCGAACAGCGCGGTGCTGCCCGCGATGTCGGCGAACACGACGGTGTGCACCGTGCCGCCCGTCATGGCGCGGCCCTCCGGTCAGCGCCTGGCCGCGCGGTGGCGCCAGGGTTTTCAGCGATCAGGGATGCGTGCACACACGCGAACAGACGAGGCACGTAGAGGAAAGAATGGAAACGGAATGCAAATTATGGGGCCGGCATGGGCCGCATGCAGCGGGCCATGGAAGCGGCCCCCAGCGTTCCTCAGTGGGTGTGGCCCCAGTACAGCAGCGCGTCGCGCCCTTCGACCGACAGCGACACCGTGGCGCCCACGGGCAGCAGCACCTTGGTGGCGACATGGCCGTAAGGCAGGTTGGTCAGCACCGGCGCCTTGATCTGCGTGCGCAGCCAGTCCACCACGCTCTGCAGCTTGAAGCCCTTGTCGTGCGGTGCGAGCTTGTAGCCAGTGAACTGGCCCAGGATCACGGCCTTTTGCTGCGCCAGCACGCCCGCGTGCAGCAATTGCGTGAGCAGGCGCTCCACGCGGTAGGGGTGCTCGTTCACGTCCTCGATGAAGAGGATGCCGCCGCGCACCGCCGGCAGGTAGGGCGTGCCCACCAGCCCGGCCAGCACGGCGAGGTTGCCGCCCCAGAGCTGCGCGCTTTTCACGTAGATGTCGCGCACCGCGGGCTGGCCGGCGGCGTTGGGCTTTTCGGCGTTCATGCGCCAGCCGCTGCCCTCGCCGTGGCCAGTGAGCAGGTCGTCCAGGCAGGCCAGCATGATGTCGTCGGGCTCGCCTTCCGGACCCAGGTCCCCGCACAGAGAGGGGCCGGCCCAGGTGATGGCGCCGGTCTTGGCCAGCAGTGCGTTCTGGAACGCCGTGAAGTCGCTCACGCCAACGAAGCGCGTGCCCCCCGCGACCGCTTTGGCCACCGCCTTGTAGCGGATGCCCGGCAGGATGCGGGTGATGCCGTAGCCGCCGCGCGAGATCAGGGCCAGGTCGGCGCCGCTGGCCGCCGCGCGGTGGATGGCCGCCAGCCGGGTGGCGTCGTCGCCCGCGAAGCGCGTGTGCGTGGCCAGGGCATCGGCATCCACCTCGACCTCGTGCCCCAGGGCCTTCAGGCGGGCGATGCCGCGCTTGAACGCCGCCTTGTCGCGCACCGCGCCGGAGGGCGAGTAGATGTAGATGTGCCGGGGGCCGTGGTCGTGGCCGCAATGGGCGTGGTCGTCATGGGATGCAAGGGACAAGGCATTCAGGCCCCGCGGGCCTGCTCCGGTGGATACGGTGTGTGCGCCGGTGCGGGTCGGCGCGCTAGGGTCGGAAGTATTCCACAGCCCGCGCGGCGATTTCGGCGCCCTGCTCCGGCACGAAATGCCCCGCACCGGGCACCGCCAGCGGCGGCGGGCTGCCGCGCACCAGGGCCTGCACGGATTGCATGGCCGTGGGGCCCAGCGCGGCGTCCGGTGCACCGGCCACCAGCAGGCTGCGGCCTGCCCATTCGCCCTGCCAGAAGCGGCGGGCCGCCAGGGCTATGGCGGCGCCCTCGGGTTGCGCCGCCCCGGCCTGCGGCAGCGCCCGCAGCGCAGCGCGAAAGCCCACATCGGGAAACGGCGCATCGTAGGCCGCCTGCGCCTCGGGAGACAGGGGGCTGCCGGCCGCTTGCGCCACCAGGCGGCCCGCGCCCGCGCTGCGGCCGGCCCGGGCGCATTCCGCCTGCCATGCCTGCAGGCGATTGGACACCGGCGCATCGGCGCTGGCGAGCCAGGTGTTCATGGCCAGCAGGCCGTCGAACCGCCCGGGCAAGGCCATGGGCAGCGTCAGGCCCAGCGCCCCGCCCCAGCCCTGCACCACCAGCACGGTGTGGCGCAGGTCCAGCCGTTCAATCCATTCGATCAGCACCTGCCGGTGCCATTCAAAGCGGTGGGCAGCCTCTTTCTTGGGCTTGTCGCTGCGGCCGAAGCCGATGAGGTCGGGCACCACCATCCGGTCGCCCGCGGCGGCGAACACCGGCAGCATGTGGCGGTACAGGTAGCTCCAGGTGGGCAGGCCGTGCAGGCACAGCCAGGTGCGGGCGGCATCGCGCGGGCCCTCGTCCAGGTAGTGCAGGCGCAGGCCGGCGAGCGCGGGCAGGTCGCTCAGGTAGTGCGGCGCCCAGGGGTAATCGGGCAGGCCGGCGAAGGCGGCGTCCGGCGTGCGCAGCGCGTCGTCGCGCAGCGGGTGGGCCGACAGCGCCTGGGCACGCTGCTGGGTGCGCCGCGCGCGGAAAAAACCGCTGAGCAACTCGCCGCACTCCGGGGCCAGCACGCCGCGCCGCACCTGGGTGTGGTGGTTCAGCCGCGGCTCGGCGAACAGATCGACGACCGAGCCGGCCGCGCCGGTCTTGGCGTCCTGCGCCCCGTACACCACGCGCGGCAGGCGGGCGTGCAGCATGGCGCCGCTGCACATGGCGCAGGGCTCCAGCGTGACGTAGAGGGTGCATCCGTCCAGCCGGTAGTTGCCCAGGCGCGCCGCCGCCGCCCGCAACGCGGCGATCTCGGCGTGGGCGGTGGGATCGTGGCCGGCGATGGGGGCGTTGCGGCCCGTTGCGATGACTTCGCCGTTGCGCACCACCACCGCGCCCACCGGCACCTCGCCCGCCTCGGCCGCGGCACGCGCCTCGGCCAGGGCGTGGCGCATCCAGCGCGCATCTTCATCATCGGCCGAATCCATCATTTGCTATTATTTTTATAGCTATCAGGACATGGAAAACGCCGGCATGGGCACGATTTCACTTGGATTCGTCTTCCGGCATGGGGCGGGCCTGCTGCATGAGCGCCTCCATCTGCTGCTTGAACTGTTGCTGCACCTGCTGGCTCTGCTCGCGCACGTTTGCGGCCGAGGCCGCGCTGGCCGGCGGCTGGGCGCCCGGCACCGCGATGACGGGCACGGAGGCGCGCGTGGCGCCCATCTGCTTTTTCACGAGGACGGCGACGATCGCCAGGGCCACGAGCAGGCCCACGAGTCCGAATCCCATGCGCATGGTCAGTTCTCCGTGTGTTGCGCGACCGGCGGCGGCCCGATGCCCTGCCGCGCGCCGACTCCACCCTGCGCCCCATTCACGGGGTCACGGGATCGAAATCGCACGGGGAGTGGCATCGGCGGCGCCGCCGGACAGAGCCGCCACTGTAACGAAGAACAGCGCGCTGGCGGGCGCGCTCGGGGTGCAGGATCAGTTCAGCGCGACCCGGGCATTCGCCGGGTAGTGGTACAGCGTCACGGCCGGCGCCGTCAGCTCGCCCTTGGGCGTGAACGCGATGTTCGCCGTCACGCCCTTGTACTGGGTCTTGGCCAGGAATGGCGCGTAGACCTTGGGGTCCACCGAGTCGGCACGCTTCATCGCGTCCACCAGCACCATGGCCGCGTCGTAGGCGTACGGGAGCCTCTCACAACCCCATGTTTGACGAATCCGAATAGGGAGGAGTGGGCGCCAGTAGCCGTTTGAGCGTGATGAGGCCCAGCAACGGTCTGCGCCTGGGTGCATGAGGGGCCTTGCAGGCCCGGTGGCTCAGGCTTTCACCGTTTGCAGGCGCACTTGTGCCTTGCCAGTGGCGGGCTTGAAGAAAGCATCCACGCCCCGATGCAGGAACCAGGCCAGTCGCTTCATGTTGTAGCAGGCGGCCATCATCGTCATCCCCACCGTGGCGCGCGCCTGTCCGATGGTGCGCACGAACTTGCCCCCCAGGTGGCGGATACCGGCGAACACGTGCTCCACCTTGGCTCGTTTCTTTGCGATGCGCTGGTTGCGCCCCTTCTGGCATTCGCTCTGTGGTCGGCCCGCCTGCGCACGGCGCTGCATCGCATCCACGAATCCCAGCACTTTCAGCATCTGGCACCTTTGGCGGCTCGGGTAGGCTTTGTCCGCATGCACTGCCCGCCCGGTGTTGTGCATGTCCAGCACCTCATCGAAGTGGTGCCCGTCGTGCTCGCTGGCCGTGCCCGTGGCGAGGCGGCGGATGAAGCCGTGCTTGAGGTCCACGCTCACGCTGAGCTTGTAGCCGAAGTGGCTTTTGCCGTGCTTCTTCGTGTGCGTGGCCTCCACATCCTTTTGCCTGCGTCGCGCTTGGCTCCAGTCCGGCTGCCCGCCTTGTGCCAGCGTTCGCCGCTCCTGCTGGCCGATGTGCTGTCGGGGCGCGGGCACCAGCGTGGCATCAATGGCCTGCCCGCCCCGGGCGATGTAGCCGTGGCGCTGCAGTTGGGCATCCACCCCCTGGAACAAGGCCGTTGCCCCGCCCACGCCAAGGCGCTCGCCAAAGCGCCAGATCGTGTTGCGGTCCGGCACGTTCATCGCATCCTGCAACAGGCAAAACCGCTGGTAGCTCCCCCGGTCCAGCAACTGATACTCCATCTGCTCATCGGACAGGTTGTACAGCCGCTTCAACACCAGGATGCGCACCATCACCTCGGTGGGGTAGGCGGGCCGACCGCCCCGGCGGCCACCCCCGCGTTCGATCAAGGCATCCACCAGCCGGGCCAGTTCTGCGAAGTCGATGTGCCGCGCGATCACCTGCAGCGGATCGCCCACCTCATCTCTCTTGTGTTGGCGCGAGGCCTCAGCGAACAGGTCGAACTTCAGGGCGCTACGGGGAGTGATCATGGCAAAGGATGGAGCACGCATTCTCGATCAACAAGGGACCGGATGGGTTTTGAGAGGTTCCCGGACGGGCTGTAGATCTGGAACTGGCCGGGGAACTTGGCGTCGTAGCGCTTCTTCCATTCGGCGCCACCCTGCATCTTGGTGACCGAGGCCCCGCCCGTGGCGCAGGTCACGTTCTTGAGCACGGCCGCCTTGGACGACAGGTCGGGCAGCTTCTCGGTGCACAGCGCGTCGCCGCCGAAATACTTCACCGAGCCCAGGCCCAGCTGCTCCATCTGGCGCAGCATGGGGCCGGCCTGGGCATCGAGGCCGCCGTAGAAGATGCCGTCGGGCTTCTTGGACTTGATGGCGGTGAGGATGGCCATGAAGTCCGTGGCCTTGTCGTTGGTGAACTCCTCGGACACCACCGTCAGGCCCTTTTGCAGCGCCGTGGCCTTGAACACCGCCGCCACGCCCTGGCCGTAGGCCGTGCGGTCGTCGATGATCGCCACGGTCTTGAGCTTGAGGTGGTCCGCCGCGTAGAGAGCCAGCGCCGCGCCCAGCGCCCAGCGCGCTGTCGTTGGCGATCAGGCGGAAGGTCGTCTTGTAGCCGGGCTTGGTCAGGTCGGGGTTGGTGGCCGCGGCCGTGATGTGGGGCAGGCCGCACTTGTCGTAGATGGACGAGGCGGGAATGGACGTGCCCGACTGCAGGTGGCCGACCACCCCCGCCACCTTCAGGTCGCACAGTTTCTGCGCCACGCCCGTGGCCTGGCGCGGGTCGCCGGCATCGTCTTCGGCGGCCAGCTCGAAGCGGACCTTCTTGCCGCCGATCACCAGGTTCTGCGTGGTCAGGTCGTCCAGCGCCAGGCGCACACCGTTTTCGGTGTCCTTGCCGATGTGGGCGATGCCGCCCGACAGGGGGCCGGCGTGGCCGATCTTGACGGTCTGCACGTCCTGGGCCATGGCGGCGCCGCAGGCCACCAGGGCCGCGCAGGCCAGCGCGGTGGACCGCAGGGAAAAACTCAGTCGGGAAGCGTTCAGCACTCTCAAAGTCTCCATCCTTGTCGTTGGAAAGCCGCCGGGGCCGGCGGCAAGGCGTGCGTATGCTAGCCGCGCCACGCACCGGTTCCGGGATAAATCGCACCAATTCAGTGCAGATTGCGGGGCATTCGCGCCGCTAATGCCGGCCCGGGTAGGCACCGGCAGCGCCCGCTGGGATAATCGCGCCCCATGTCCCTGCTGCCCCACCAGATCGAACTGCTTTCCCCGGCGCGCGACGCCGACATCGGCATCGAGGCCGTCAACCATGGCGCCGACGCCGTCTACATCGGCGGCCCGGCCTTCGGCGCCCGGGCCGGCGCGGGCAACGATCTGCGCGACCTGGAGCGCTTGGTGCGCCATGCGCACCGCTTCCACAGCCGCATCTTCGTCACGCTGAACACCATCTTGCGGGACGACGAGCTGGAAGGCGCACGGCAGATGGCCTGGCAGGTATACAACGCCGGGGCCGACGCGCTCATCATCCAGGACATGGGCCTGCTGGAACTGGACCTGCCGCCTATCCAGTTGCACGCCAGCACCCAGACCGACATCCGCACGCCCGAGAAGGCGCGCTTCCTGCAGGACGCGGGCCTGTCGCAGATCGTGATCGCGCGCGAGCTGGACCTGCAGGAGATCGCCGCCGTGCGCGCCGCCACCGATCCGGCGCGCACCACCATCGAATTCTTCGTGCACGGCGCGCTGTGCGTGGCCTATTCCGGCCAGTGCTACATCACCCACGCGCACACCGGCCGCAGCGCCAACCGGGGCGACTGCAACCAGGCCTGCCGCCTGCCCTACGAGGTGCTGGACGGCAGCGGACGCATCATCGCCCACGAAAAGCACGTGCTGTCGATGAAGGACAACAACCAGAGCGACAACCTGCGGGCGCTCATCGATGCGGGCGTGCGCAGCTTCAAGATCGAGGGCCGCTACAAGGACATGGGCTACGTGAAGAACATCACGGCGCACTACCGCAAGCTGCTCGACGAGATCATCGAAGAGCGCGAGTTCTCGGCCGAGCCGCTGGCGCGCTCGTCGTCCGGGCGCACCACGTTCACCTTCACGCCCGATCCCGACCAGAACTTCAACCGCGAGTTCACCGACTACTTCGTCAAAGGACGCCAGGACGACATCGGCGCGTTCGACACACCCAAGACGCCGGGCCGCGCCATCGGGTGGGTCACCAAGGTGGGCGAGAACTTCGCCGAACTCGAACTGTCCAGCCCGGACACCGTGCTGCACAACGGCGACGGCCTGTGCTACTACGACCTGCAAAAGGAACTGGTGGGCCTGCAGATCAACCGCGCCGAGGCGGTCAACGCCCGGAAAGGCCTGTGGCGCGTGTTCCCCAAGGACCCCATCGCCGGCTTCAAGGACCTGCGCCGTGGGCTGGAGATCAACCGCAACCGCGATATGGACTGGGTGCGCACCCTCGACAAGAAGTCGAGCGACCGGCGCATCGGCCTGTGGGCGCAGCTGTCCGAAACGCCCGACGGCTTCGACCTCACGCTGACCGACGAGGACGGCTTCGTCGGCAGCGCGGCGATCGTGCACCCGCACCAGCGCGCCACCGATGGCCCCCAAGCCGAGGCCACGCTGCGCGAGCAACTCGGCCGCTTCGGCGCCACGGTGTTCTCCGTGCACGACATCGCCCTGAGCCTTTCGCAGCCCTGGTTCGTGCCGGCCTCGGCATTGAACCCGCTGCGCCGCGACGCGGTGGCCGCGCTCGAATCCGCACGCGCCGCCGGCCTCGTACGCCTGCCCCGCGCCAAGCCCGTCCAGCCCCCCGCACCCTTCCCCGAAGACACGCTCACCTATCTGGCCAACGTGTTCAACCAGAAGGCGCACGACTTCTACGTGAAGCACGGCGTGAAGGTGATCGATGCGGCCTACGAGTCGAAGGAAGAGGAAGGCGAAGTCAGCCTGATGATCACCAAGCACTGCGTGCGCTTTTCCATGAGTCTGTGCCCCAAGCAGGCCAAGGGCGTGATCGGCGTGAAGGGCACCATCAAGGCCGAGCCGCTGCAGCTCATCAACGGCAAGGAAAAGCTCACCCTGCGCTTTGACTGCAAGCCGTGCGAGATGCACGTCGTGGGCAAGATGAAGAAGTCGGTGCTCAACCAACACGCGCGCGACATGCAGGCGGTGCCGATGCAGTTCTACCGCACACGACCTGTGACGGTATAGCACCGTTGCAACGCGGCTTTGGCCGCCGCCGCATGTCCCGGGACATTCGCCCCGGCTACACCCGACCCCCATCAGCCTCAAACGGAGGGCCAGAGTCTGCGGCCGAGAACAGCCCGCGAGGTGCGGTCTTGCCTAGTGGTGTGAACCGGAAGTTCGTATGCAGAACTCTGCAACGGACTGAAGGATTTGATCGGCCGTCTTGGTCCAGACGAAGGGCTTGGGATTGACGTTGTTGGTAGCCACGTAGGCGCGGATGGCGTTCTCCAGGGCGCGGGTCGAGGGGAATCTCCCGCGCTTGAGCCGACGCGCCGTGAGGATCGAGAACCAGCATTCCACCAGGTTGATCCAAGAGGCCGAGGTGGGCGTAAAGTGCAGGTGCACACGCGTATGCCTGAGCAGCCAGCGCTGGATGATCGGGCTCTTGTGGGTGCTGGCATTGTCGAGCACGAGATGCAGTTCGAACTCCGCGGGCGTGGCACGTTCGACGGTCTGCAGGAAGTGACGGAACTCCACGCTGCGATGACGTCGGTGGACCTCGGCGATGACCGTGCCGGCCTTGACATCGAGGGCGGCAAAGAGGTCTGTCGTGCCGTGTCTCAGGTAGTCATGCGTGTGGCGCTCCGGCTGGCCCGGTTGCATGGGTATGGCCGGAGCGGTATCACTGTGGGCCTGGATGGAGGGCTTCTCGTCCACGCACAGCACCAGAGCGCGCTCGGGTGGATGCAAGTACAACCCCACGATGTCACGCACCTTGTCGACGAAGTACGGGTCGGTGGAGAGCTTGAAGCCTTCGGTGCGATGCGGCGCCAATGCAAAGGCACGCCAGATGCGCGAGATGGTGGTCTGGCTCAGTCCCAGATGAGCGGCGAGCGTACGGGTGGACCAATGGGTGGCATTCTCTGGCACGGTCTCCAGCGTCGTGGTGATCACGGCCTCGACCTGCTCGTCCAGGATCGTGCGCGGAGCGCCTGAGCGGGGTGCATCGTCGAGGCCGGCAATGCCATGCTGGGCAAAGCGCCGACGCCACTTCGACACCGTCATCAGGCTCAAACCCATGGCTTCGGCAATCGCCGTGTTGGTCGCTGCTGAATCGGCACAGGCCAGCACGATGCGTGCTCGCAGCGCCAAGGCCTGGGCGGTCTTGCGACGGCGTGACCAACCGAGCAACACAGCTCGGTCGGCTTCGCTCAACTCGATAGCAACGGCATGCGGTCGGGCCATGATGTGCTCCCGGGCTGCAAAAAACAGCCGCCAGAAACACATCATAGAAGTTCATGCGAATCTCTGGTGCACACCGGCTTTGTTGCACAAATCGCGATGCTGATGCCCGTAGACTGACTGCGTGACAGAGACGAAGAACAGGCAGCGGAGCAAGTACCGCACGACGAACTGGAAGGCGTACAACGCGGCGCTGAAAGCGCGAGGCTCGTTGACGATGTGGCTAGATGAGGGCATGCAGTGGTTTGGCACGCCGACCGGCAGGCGTGGACGCAGCCGAACCTTCTCGGACGCAGCAATCCAGTTCTGCCTGAGCATCAAGTGCCTGTTCGGCCAGCCCTTGCGACAGGCGCTGGGCATGGTGCAGAGCCTGCTGCGGCTGGCAAAGCTGGACTGGCCGGTACCTGACTTCAGCACTGTTTGCCGGCGCCAAAAGACCTTGCAGGTCGAACTGAGCTACCAGCGAACCAACTCGCCGCTGCAGTTGCTGGTGGACAGCACCGGCATCAAGTTCCTGGGCGAAGGAGAGTGGAAACGCAAGAAGCATGGTGCTGAATACCGGCGCGAATGGCGCAAGGTCCATCTGGGCATCGACGCGCAGACGCTGGAAATACGCGCCATCGAGGTGACCAGCAACGCCATTGGGGATGCGCCGATGTTGCCCGGGTTGCTGGCTCAGATTCCCACTGACGAATCCATCGAAAGCGTCAGTGCCGATGGCGCCTACGACACGCGCGCCTGCCTGGACGCCATTGCCGAGCGGCACGCGATGGCGGTGATCCCGCCCCGCAAGAACGCCAGCCATTGGAAGAAGTCGAGTCCGGGCTCGGCGCATCGTAATGAGGCCATTCGGGCGTGCCAGCGCCTGGGTCGCGGCATTTGGAAGAAGTGGAGCGGCTACCACCGGCGCAGCCTTGTGGAGACGAAGATGCACTGCTTCAAGCGACTGGGCGAACGGGTGATCGCGCGCACGTTCGACCGCCAGGTTGTGGAGCTGCATGTCCGCGTGGCCTTGCTCAATCGGTTCAGTCAGATCGGCCGTCCTCACACCGTGTCGGTGACTGCTGTGGCATAGGTCCGTCTGGGGTTGGGGTCATGCCGTCTGCAATTCGATTTGTGCAACAGCGCCGTGCACACCACTAGTGACGTTGACCTACTTGCTCAGTCCCGATTATATGTCTGACGAAACCGATCTTCATAGACATCGGTATGCCCGGTTTCACGTTGAACACCCAAATAATCTTCGAAGGAGCTGAAAGCCGCTTCAAAGCCGCCCTGTTCGTTTCTCTCGGAAAACCAACGATCTGGATTGTTTGCTTCTCCATGCTGTTCCAGTGCGCTATACGCTTGGCGGAAAACCTCAGCATGCGATTGTGCGCTGTCATACTCAATTCTCTCGTATTCTTGCGCAAAGGATCTAGCATTCATTCCGCCTTGATCTGCAAGCCATGCCACTTCATTCGCCGACTGTGCTCGCGAGAGATTATTCAACTCCACCGTCAAGGCACTCACCAGCGAGGGCCCGTCCCCGCTTCCGGAGTTCGCCAGTGTGCCGGGGGCAATGTAAATGATTCGATTAAGGACATCCGTATATGCGGGACTGTCATCATTTGGCGCAATTCTAATTTGCCCGCCGCCTTCGGCAATCACCGTGTCCGCGACAGTTCTGAATTCCGACGACTGCTGATACACGGAGCCCAAGACACCCATCGCATGTGTCAGTCTGGAGTCGAGTGGCCGAGGGAGATCGATGCCCCGCAAGACGGCCATCCAACCTGATCGTTGTGTAGAACTGCTGGACGAGGAAGGAGAACGCCTAGCAAGGCCGCTGAACTGGCTGTGACCATGTCTTTCAGAAGTACGTTCGGGAGAACTTGCCGATGAAGATGCGTTTGACGAGGCGTTGCCGTAAGTTCCGCCGGTGCGAGTTTGCTTGGGGCCAGAAATGCAATTTCCCATGATTTATCCAAAAGCCCTAATTTTATTTGTCACATTTAGGACTTTGAATTTGATGCGAAACTATTGGTGCAAAACCGAAAATGCAGAAACAATGTTTCTGTGGTCTTACCCCGAAGGCCATTTTTTTGGTGCCTGCAAAAATCGACAGACGCTGAGCGTTCCAATGCATCGTGTGCGCACTGCATGTAACTTTCCAGTCAAACCTACAGCGGTGCAAGCCAGAGTCAATGGGAGATCAGCGGCACGTCGATGCCGGAAGCAGTCACCAGGAATCCGCTCGCTGTCGCATCGACGGGGCGCTGTTGCACAAATCGAATTGCAGACGGCATGACCCCAACCCCAGACGGACCTATGCCACAGCAGTCACCGACACGGTGTGAGGACGGCCGATCTGACTGAACCGATTGAGCAAGGCCACGCGGACATGCAGCTCCACAACCTGGCGGTCGAACGTGCGCGCGATCACCCGTTCGCCCAGTCGCTTGAAGCAGTGCATCTTCGTCTCCACAAGGCTGCGCCGGTGGTAGCCGCTCCACTTCTTCCAAATGCCGCGACCCAGGCGCTGGCACGCCCGAATGGCCTCATTACGATGCGCCGAGCCCGGACTCGACTTCTTCCAATGGCTGGCGTTCTTGCGGGGCGGGATCACCGCCATCGCGTGCCGCTCGGCAATGGCGTCCAGGCAGGCGCGCGTGTCGTAGGCGCCATCGGCACTGACGCTTTCGATGGATTCGTCAGTGGGAATCTGAGCCAGCAACCCGGGCAACATCGGCGCATCCCCAATGGCGTTGCTGGTCACCTCGATGGCGCGTATTTCCAGCGTCTGCGCGTCGATGCTCAGATGGACCTTGCGCCATTCGCGCCGGTATTCAGCACCATGCTTCTTGCGTTTTCACTCTCCTTCGCCCAGGAACTTGATGCCGGTGCTGTCCACCAGCAACTGCAGCGGCGAGTTGGTTCGCTGGTAGCTCAGTTCGACCTGCAAGGTCTTTTGGCGCCGGCAAACAGTGCTGAAGTCAGGTACCGGCCAGTCCAGCTTTGCCAGCCGCAGCAGGCTCTGCACCATGCCCAGCGCCTGTCGCAAGGGCTGGCCGAACAGGCACTTGATGCTCAGGCAGAACTGGATTGCTGCGTCCGAGAAGGTTCGGCTGCGTCCACGCCTGCCGGTCGGCGTGCCAAACCACTGCATGCCCTCATCTAGCCACATCGTCAACGAGCCTCGCGCTTTCAGCGCCGCGTTGTACGCCTTCCAGTTCGTCGTGCGGTACTTGCTCCGCTGCCTGTTCTTCGTCTCTGTCACGCAGTCAGTCTACGGGCATCAGCATCGCGATTTGTGCAACAAAGCCTCCCTCACGCCGCTCCAGCCCACCGCGTGCCTGCTCAAGTGGCGGCACTGGCTAATTTTCTTCCTCAGACTCCTCAGTCCCGTCACCTTGATATCGTTCATTGTTGGGATTCAGTTGATTCGAGTGATTGTCATTAGCGTGATCGTAAGCATCGTTGTTAGGGTTCAACGAGTCAGAGCGGTCATCATTCGGTGTGCGTCCCATGAATGTCTCCTTAAAATATAAAGTCCGATACACTATACAGCAGTTGAATAACCGAAAACGCGGTATCGGAGTATCGCGGAAAAAACAGTTCCTAGGAATTTCAATTTGTGCCCTATGACCAAGACCAACGTGGATGTATGGAGTCAAAAGACAAGTGCAAAATACAAGAAAGATCGCGATGAAACTCCCTGTTCGACTAGTGGTCTCTACCAAGATGATGCTTCGGTTGGCGGTGAGATTGCTGGCGACCGTAGCGGCATGTGCAAGCCTTCAGCCCGTGGCTGCGCAGGCTGCGCAGAACACTTGGACGCTGGCCTCGGGCTACCCAAAGGAGCTTTTTCACGGCGTGAACCTGCGCCAATTCGCGCAGAACGTCAATGACCGGTCCAAGGGCGGCCTGGTCATCGAAGTGCGCACTGACGGCATTGCCGCCAGTCCCTCCGAGATCGTGGGCAAAGTCCGCTCCGGAGATCTGGCTGCGGGAGAGGTCCTTCTCAGTTCCATGGCCAGCGACACCCGGATCGCCGGCGCGGATGCCATCCCCTTCATCGTCCACAGCTACGACGATGCCTTGCGGCTGTGGAATGCGCAGCGCCCCATCCTGCAGGAGGCCTTGGACAAGCAGGGCCTGGTGATCCTTTACGCCGTGCCCTGGCCGGCCCAGGGCTTGTTCACCACCCGCCCAGTGCGAAGCATCGCTGATCTGCGCGGGTCGAAGATGCGCACCTACAACCCCAGCACGGTGCGCCTGGCTCAACTCATGGACGCCACGCCCGTGGACGTGCCTACGCAGGCCATCGGCGCGGCTTTCAAGGACCAGCGGCTGGACACCATGTTCACATCGCCCGCGACCGGGGTGGACTCGAAGTTGTGGGAGGGACCGGCCAAGTACTTCTACAACGTGCGCGGCTGGTATCCGAAGAACATCGTGATCGCCAACAAGGCCAAGTGGGCCGCGCTTTCCGAGGCAAACCGGAAGACTGTGATGGCGGCGGCGGATGAAGCGCAAAAGCGCGGCTGGATGGCCAGCGAAGCGGCATCCACGGTCTCGATGGCGGAGCTGACGAGCAAGGGCATCAAGGTGGACACGCCCGAGCCCGAGCTGCGCAACGAGCTGCGGCGCATCGGAGAGAAGTTTTCCGTCGAATCCCTGCGGGAGACGGGTGCCGAGGGCAACCGCATGCTGATCCCTTACTTCTCCAATCAGGGCTCTGCGTCCACACCTTATACAAAGTAGCAAAGTTGGGGCGGCTGGCCGGGCTTTGTTGCACAAACCGAATCGAGCGCGTTATGACCCCAGCCCCAGGCGCACTCATGCCACAGCCGCCACCGCGACGGTTTCAGGCCGTCCAAGCTGGCTGAACCGGTTCAGCAGCGCAACTCGGACATGCAGCTCAACCACCTGACGCTCAAACGTTCGTGCCATGACCCGCTCGCCCAAGCGCTTGAAGCAGTGCATCTTGGTCATTTGCGCCAGCAACTGCGGCAGCATGGGCGCATCTCCAATGGCGTTGCTGGTGACCTCGATGGCCCGGATCTCCAGTGTCTGAGCATCGAGGCTTTGTTGCACAAATCGCGATGCTGATGCCCGTAGACTGACTGCGTGACAGAGACGAAGAACAGGCAGCGGAGCAAGTACCGCACGACGAACTGGAAGGCGTACAACGCGGCGCTGAAAGCGCGAGGCTCGTTGACGATGTGGCTAGTGTCCTGTCCCGTTAATTCGCCCGCATAGTCTGGCGAGTTTTTCGAGGATGGAGTCTGCTGTAGCTGTCCAAGTAAACGGCTTTGTTGCACAAAGCGATGCAGCTCGCTGGTAGTCTGACCAGATGAGTGAAGGCAAGAAGATGCGGACCCGCTACCGCACGACAAACTGGGCACAGTACAACGCGGCATTGAAGGCCCGTGGATCGCTGACGATGTGGCTGGATAGGGGGATGCAGTGGCTGGCTGAGCCCAAAGGCAAACGCGGTCGCAACCAAACGTTCTCGGATGCCGCGATCCAGTTCTGTCTGAGCATCAAGTGCCTGTTTGGTCAGCCCCTTCGCCAAGCGCTTGGCATGGTCCAAAGCCTGCTCAAGCTGGCTGGGGTGAACTGGCCGGTCCCTGACTTCAGCACGGTCTGTCGGCGCCAAAAGGATCTGCAAGTCCAACTGAACTACCAGCCGAGGAGCTCACCGCTGCACCTGCTGGTGGACAGCACAGGCATTAAGTTCCTGGGAGAAGGTGAATGCAAGCGCAAAAGGCACGGGGCCGAATACCGGCGCGAATGGCGTAAGGTTCATTTGGGCATCGATGCTCAGACACTGGAGATCCGGGCCATCGAGGTCACCAGCAACGCCATTGGAGATGCGCCCATGCTGCCGCAGTTGCTGGCGCAAATTGAGGTCGATGAGCCCATCGCCAGTGTCAGTGTCAGTGCTGACGGAGCTTATGACACGCGGGCCTGTCTGGACACCATTGCCAGACGAGGTGCACAGGCCGTGATCCCGCCACGCAAGAACGCCAGTTTCTGGAAACGGGCCAGTCCCGGGTCAGCCAGCCGTAACGAAGCCGTACGGGCCTGCAGGCGCCTGGGCTGGCGTATCTGGAAGAGCTGGAGCGGCTACCACCGGCGCAGCCTGGTGGAGACCAAGATGCACTGCTTCAAGCGCTTGGGCGAGCGGGTCATGGCACGAACGTTTGAGCGTCAGGTGGTTGAGCTGCATGTCCGAGTTGCGCTGCTGAACCGGTTCAGCCAGCTTGGACGGCCTGAAACCGTCGCGGTGGCGGCTGTGGCATGAGTGCGCCTGGGGCTGGGGTCATAACGCGCTCGATTCGGTTTGTGCAACAAAGCCCCTCCAAGGGGCCTTTCTCTAGTGTGGTGGCAAGTGGGGTTGGTACGAAAAGGGTAAACAACCGGTGCTGATCGTTGGTGAGCCTCAGTTCCATGTCTCGATGATGACGTTCGACAAGGTCCGTGGCCGTCTGTCTGGTGATACAAGCGACAGCATTCCGTTCTTCTATGCCGGATTTTTGGATTGCGCTCGAAGTGCAGAACCTGGGGTTCGGGCGACCTACGTCTGAAAGCGCGAACCCCCTTAGGGAATTCGTTGGCTGTCAGGTTTGGAACCGCTTGAACTTCCGCTTTGGGCCCGTTGCTGCCGCTCAGTTCTCGCGCAAAGGAGGCGGCTTTCGAGTGATTGCCGCCGGTCGCCGTGCTCGATCCCAGCGGCAGGGATCGGCCATTCCAATAAGGCTGAAAGTTAGCTGGTGCACTAATTCTCAGCCGATCACGAACTTGTCTCGGTTTCTCTCGATAAATTGGTCCAGTGTGGTTAGCGGCACGTTCCAACTGCGCACAGCATCAAGGTCCACTTTGTAGCCCTCAACGTTGACCCAGGACTCGGACTGAGTCGCCAGAGCACCGTACTGGCGGTCAAGCAGTTCGGCTTCCGATAACGTGATCGCCGAGACCGGCTTCCCTGTGGCATTGCTCATCTTGGCGGCCACCTCGGGCAGCGTGGCACGCTCCACTGCCAGGTCGATCTCATGGCCGTGAAAACGCGCAGGGTCGGCGAAGGCGGCGGCAGCAAACGCGCCGATGTCATCTGCCGCAATCCAGTCAACGGCAGTGTCGGCTTCGATTGCAGTCTCGAACCTTCCGCGCTGGCGAAGCGAGGCGAACTGCATATCGGCCTGCGGCGGGACGATGTCCTCCATGATCATGGCCGGCTTCAGGATCACCCAGTGGCGGAAGCCCTGTGTCTTGACCATCTCAATTACAGCCGCCTTGTTGTTCCAGTACAGCGGCTCCCAGCGGCCTTCTTCCCAGCCTACGAAGTTCTTCTGATCACCCGCTCGGGCGACAGAGGTGTGGACCACTGTATCTACCCCTGCGCGTTTAGCGGCCTCGATTAAGGCCTTGCCGGTGACAACTTCCGTATCCGGATCGCCTGGATGTGAGCCCATCTGCATTGAGAAAACGCCATCTACCCCCGCCAGCGCTGCGTCCAGGCTGGCCGTATCGTTGAAGTCGCCCTTTACAACCACCACCCCTTGTGCGCCAAGGGCCTGGGCTGCGGCCGTGGATGTATCGCGCGTCATCGCGCGCACGGGCCGGCCTGCCTGCAACAAGGCACGCACGACAGCGCACCCTTGCTTGCCGGTGGCACCGGTGACCAAAATGGGGCGGATAGTGGAGTTCGACATGGAAAGCCTTTCGTCTGGATGGTTTGAGTGCTAACAACGCAACGACGCGCTGGACAACAAACCAACGATATACGAAACGCAATAGTTTCGGAACTGCATAGTTTAGAATCCCTAAAAATTGCAGGGCCGAAATGAACGACCAACCACACCACCCGCATCGGCTTCCTCCGGCAGAGCGCGGTCGGAATCAAGACTCCAGCCGTGACGAGCTCATCATTAACGCCACATTGGAGCTACTCGCCGCCAAGGGATACCACGGCCTGACGATGACGGACGTGGCGGCTCTTGCGGGGGTATCGAAGGCAACGCTATATAGGCGTTGGACGGCAAAGCCTGATCTAGTGGCCGACGCAGTTGCAACGCTGGACTCATTGAATGCGCCTAGGTATCCCGGCACTTCGCTCCGAGACGACCTTCTTGCTTTGGTGCATCAAGCAGGCAGCTGCGATGACCGTCCTGAAATTGTCACCGCCACCATGGAGATGGCGCGGTCGAACCCGGAGCTCTATCGAACACTGGTCGAGCGTTACAGCACCTTTATCCGGGCAGAGTTGGCCAAGATGTCTGCACGGGCGTCGGATGCAGGCTACGCACTCCTGTCCGAGGTCGAGCTCGATGTACTGGCTGATACGGTCATCGCGCTCTTGGCGCATTACGGTGGACCAACCGGTACACCGGTACCGTCAGAGCGACTGATCAAGATCGTCGATCATTTGCTGATGGTGCTGATAACCGGGTCACGGACTTCGACGTAGTCGGATTCACTCTGGTCTAGTGCTTAGGAGTTCCACTACGCCTCGGTTTGCAAGTGATCGACAGAACCCAGTGGCGATACGCGCTCAGAACGACTCCTTCCAGCCTGAAGCCGTCGGCCAGGAAGCCATTACGACGGGCTGCTCCTGGCCGGTAGCCCACTTTCGCAGTTTCCAAATTGATCGCTGGAAACCCCTGTAGGGCCGCTAATAACCAACTGCCTGCTTTGGTTTTTCATTGAGAATCTACCGCGCCCGGCAGACTTGATAGCCTGAAGTCCCCCGAGCCCCCCACCTGCACCCGTAACATCTGCGCCACAGCCAGCGCCGTCGCCAACGCCGCCCCCCGGTGCGCGCTGGTAAACGCCACCGCCCTGCCCTGCGCGTCATCCAGCCTCGGCCCATCTCCCACCAGCGCCTGCGCCACGGCGACCCCCTCGGCCATGTCCTGCACCCGCAGCGCCGCCCCCACTTCGCAAGCCAGCCGTGCCGCCTCGGCAAAGTTGAACGTGTGCGGCCCCGTCACCACCGGGCAGCCGCAGGCGGCCGCCTCGATCAGGTTCTGCCCGCCAAGTGGCGCGTAGCTGCCGCCCAGCAGGGCTGCGTGCGAGAGGCCGTAATACAGCGCCATCTCGCCCAGCGAGTCGCCCAACCACACGTCGGCGGTGCCGGGCGCGGCGCCCCAGGTGCTGCGGGGCGAAACCGTCAGGCCTGCGGCCTCGATCAGCTCCCGCACCTGGGCGAAGCGCTGGGGGTGGCGTGGCACCACCAGCCACTGCACGGGCAGGGCTGCTTCCGGTGTCGCTGCACCGGATACTCCTGAATTGATAGCAGCATGCCTTAGGGTTATTTGCGCTGGAGGCCTTTTTGGCTGCAAGGCCTCCAGCCACATCGCTTCTTCGCCCTCGCGGCTGCTGGCCAGCAGGACCACGCGGCGGCTGGTGGCGTCGCGCCATTCGCGGCCTTGCGCCAGTTGGGCGGCGTCGGGCACCACGTCGAACTTGAGGTTGCCGAACACGCCCTGCACGGGGGCGCCGGCCGCGCGCAGGCGCTCGGCGTCGGCCTCGGTCTGGGCCCAGGCGGCGGCCAGGCCCGCGTAGGCGGGGCGGGACAGCCACGACAGCCGGCGCGCGCCGGCGAGCGACTGGGCGTTGAGGCGGGCGTTGGCCAGCACCACGGGAATGCCGCGCTGGCGGCAGCCGGCCAGCAGGTTGGGCCAGATCTCGGTTTCCATGAGGATGCCGATCTCGGGGCGGAACTGCTGCAGAAAGCGCCGCACCGCGCCGGGCGTGTCCCACGGCTGCCAGACCTGCACGTCGCCGGGTTGCAGCAGTTTCTCGCCTTCGGCGCGGCCGGTGGCGGTGCCATGGGTGAGCAGCAGGCGCATGCCGGGCAGCAACTGGCGCAGCTCGGCCAGCAGGATGGCGGCGGCCCGGGTCTCGCCCAGCGAGACGGCATGCACCCAGACGAAGGGGTGGCCCAGGCCGGTGGTGCTGATGGGGGCCAAGCTGTCCATCGCCTGCGGGTAGTGGCCGAAGCGTTCTTCGACGGCCACGCCGTAGCCGGGCTCGGTGGCGGCGCGGCGGCGCAGCTTCGCGCGCAGCAGCGGCTGGGCCAGCCAGGTGATGGCCGAGTACAGGGCGCGGGCGGGGGTCACTGCCCTGCCACGCCCGCGGTGCCGGGCCGGCCGGGTTCTGTGGGGAGCACGCGGCCCTGCCACCCGTCGCCGTTGCCATCGCGCACTACGATGACCAGGCAGGTGCCGGTGCCTGGGGCGGCCGCCACGCAGGCGCCGCCCGGCGCCCAAAAGGCGCTGCGCCCCGCGCAGGCGTAGCCGCCGGTAGGCCCGCCGTGGTTGGCCAGCAGCACGGCCATGCCCCACTCGGCGGCGTAGCCCTGCAGCTGCGCGGTCTCCCGCGAATAGGCGCCTTCGGAGATCACCGAGCCGCAGGCGTACAGGGCCGCGCCGCCTGCGCGTGCGGCGCGGGCGTGTTCGGGGTGCGTGGTGTCGGCGCACACGGCCAGCGCGGTGGGTTGGCCGACCAGGGGGCGCACGTGGAAATCCTCGGTGCCTGGGCTGGCGAAGGTGTTTTCGCCGGGGTGCAGATGGCGCTTGCGGTACAGGGCGGCGCGGCCATCGGGCCCGAACACCCAGGCGCCGATGGCCGGCAGGCCGCCCGGCACGGCGGGGGCCACGGGCGCGCCGACCACCACGGCCATGCCATGGGCGCGGGCGGCGTCGCGCAGCGGCGCCAGCACGGCATCGTCCGCGCCAAGCACGTGGCGGGCCGCCAGGTCGGGCTCATAGCCCGTGAGCGACAACTCGGGAAAGACGAGCAGCTGCACGCCTTCCTGGGCGGCGGCCTGCACCATGGCCAGGTGCGCCTGCACGTTGGCCGGCACATCGCCGGGCAGGGAGATCGACTGCGCCGCTGCCACGGTGTACAGCGGTGGGAACACAGGGGGATTCAAGGGGCGGATGGTCCGTGGAGCGGGCGTTGGATGGCAGGCGGCGGATGGCGGATGGCGAACGCTCAGTGGGCCGCGGCACCCACGTGCGCGTCGGGCTTGACCCGGTGCAGCAGCGCGAGCATGGCCGCTTCGATGCGCGCCAGCGCCTCGGGCGTATGGCCTTCGAAGCGAAGCACCAGCACGGGCGTGGTGTTGCTCGCGCGGATCAGGCCGAAGCCGTCCGGCCAATCCACGCGCAGGCCGTCGATGGTGTTGATCTCGGCCGGGGCGGCGAAGGTTTCGGCGGCCAGGGCCTGCAGTTCGGCGGTCAGGCGGTGCGGCTCGCCTTCGGCGCACGACACGTTCAGCTCGGGCGTGGAATGGCTGGTGGGCAGGCCGTTGAGCACAGCGCCGGGGTCGCTTTCGCGGCTCAAAATTTCGAGCAGGCGGCAGCCGGCATAGGTGCCGTCGTCGAAGCCGAACCAGCGCTCCTTGAAGAAGATGTGCCCGCTCATCTCGCCGCCCAGGGGCGAGTCGAGTTCCTTCATGCGCGCCTTGATGAGCGAGTGGCCGGTCTTGTACATGACGGGTTGGCCGCCCGCCTCGGTGATGGCGGGGGCCAGGCGCTGGGTGCACTTCACGTCGAAGAGGATGTGGCCGCCGGGCACGCGCGAGAGCACGTCGCGGGCGAACAGCATCATCTGGCGGTCGGGAAAGATGTTCTGGCCGTCCTTGGTGACGATGCCCAGCCGGTCGCCGTCGCCATCGAAGGCCAGGCCCAGTTCGGCGTCGCTCGACTGCAGCGTGGCGATCAGGTCGCGCAGGTTCTCGGGCTTGCTGGGGTCGGGATGGTGGTTGGGGAAGTCGCCGTCCACCTCGGAAAACAGCTCGATCACCTCGCAGCCCAGCGCGCGGAAGATGCCCGGGGCCGAGGCGCCGGCAATGCCGTTGCCGCTGTCCACCACGATCTTCATGGGGCGGGCGAGCTTGACGTCGGAGGTGATGCGCTGCACGTAGGCGGGCAGTACGTCGGCCTGGCGCACGCTGCCGCCCTGGGCCAGCGTCCAGCTTTCTTCTTCCATGGTGCGGCGCAGGGCCTGGATCTCGTCGCCGTAGATGGCGCGGCCGGCCAGCACCATCTTGAAGCCGTTGTAGTCCTTGGGGTTGTGGCTGCCGGTGACCTGGATGCCGCTGTGGCACAGGGTGTGGGCGGCAAAGTAGAGCATGGGGGTGGTGGCGGGGCCGATGTCGATGACCTCGATGCCGGCATCCACCAGCCCGGCGATCAGTGCGAAGGCCAGCGAGGGGCCGGACAGGCGGCCGTCGCGCCCCACGGCCACCACCGTCTGACCCTCGGCCCGCGCGGCGGTGCCGAAGGCGCGCCCCAGGCCCCGGGCCACTTCGTCGTTCAGGGTGCTCGGCACGATGCCGCGGATGTCGTAGGCCTTGAAGATGGCGGGCGTGGGCTGCACAGGGGGTTCCTTCGCGGTTCGGGAGAAATCGCGGGGCGCGGCGGGCGCATGGTGCGCTGCGGCGCCCCTTCTCGTTGGACGGGATCGCGGCATTGTAGGCGCGGGGTCGAGCGCCGCCGGGGCCGCGGCGCGTAGGCCGGCGCCGCATCTTCGGACGCGCCGGGCGCGTCCGCGGCGCGTCAGGCACATGTCCGGAAACGGCCAGCGCTGCCACGTCGCCGGCCTATGATGGCCCTTCATGACAGCGCCCCGCCCTCCCCTGGCCACCGATGCCGACGATGCCCGCTACCGGGCGATGGCGGCGCGGGATGCGCGCTTCGACGGCCGGTTCTTCACCGGGGTGACCTCCACCGGCATCTACTGCCGGCCGGTGTGCGCGGTGCGCACGCCGCGGCGCGAGAATTGCCGCTTCTTCGCGCTGGCCGCGCAGGCCGAGAGCGCGGGTTTTCGGCCCTGCCTGCGCTGCCGGCCCGAACTGGCGCCGCGCGCGCTGGCCTGGTCGGTGCAGGACGCGCCCGACATCCTGGTGCGCGAGGCGCTGCGCCTGCTGGAGGGCGAAGGCGCTTGGGAAGCCGCCGCCACCGGCCCATCCCCCCTGCAACGCCTGGCCGCCCGGCTGGGCGTGAGCGACCGGCACCTGCGCCGCATCTTCGAGACGGCTCTGGGCGTGTCGCCCCTGCAATACCTGCAGACGCGCCGCCTGCTGGCCGCCAAGCAGTTGCTGACCGACACCGACCTGCCCGTCACGCAGGTGGCGCTGGCCAGCGGCTTCGGCAGCGTGCGGCGCTTCAATGCGGCGTTTGCCGGGCACTACGGGCTCAACCCCACGCAGTTGCGCAAGACCGGCGCGGGCACGGCGGGCGGCGCCAGCAGCACGGTGCGCCTGGCCTACCGGCCGCCGCTGGACGTGCCGGCCCTGCTGGCGTTTTTCGCCAAGCGGCAGATCCATGCGGTGGAGTCGGTGTCCACCGAGGGCGAGCAGGCCCTGCGCCGCACGGTGCGGCTGGTGGCGGGGGGGCAGGTGCATGCCGGCTGGCTGAGCGCCCGGTTCGATCCCGACCGCCCCCAGGTGCTGCTGCAGACCAGCGACAACCTGCACCCGGTGCTGCCGCTGGTGATCGCGCGGGTGCGCGCCCTGCTCGACCTGGACGCCGACCCGCAGGCCATCAACGCCGTGCTGCACAGTGCCTTTCCCGAGGGCGACGGGCTGCGCGTGCCCGGCGCATTCGACGGGTTCGAGCTGGCGGTGCGCGCCGTGCTGGGCCAGCAGATCACCGTGGCCGCGGCCCGCACGCTGGCGCAGCGGCTGATGGAGCGCTTCGGCGAGCCCATCGACACGCCCTGGCCGGCGCTGACGCGGCTGTTCCCTTCGCCGGCGGTGCTGGCCGGCGCGGCGGGCCATGCGCTGGGGCAGTTGGGCATCGTGCGCCAGCGGCAGGCCGCCATCGTGGCGCTGGCGCAGGCGGTGGACAGCGGGCGCCTGGCGCTGCACGGCGCGGCCGACGTGGCGGCCACCACGGCGGCGCTGTGCGGGCTGCCGGGTATCGGCGACTGGACGGCGCAGTACATCGCCATGCGGGCGCTGCGCTGGCCCGATGCGTTTCCGGCGGGCGACGTGGCGCTGCACAAGGCGCTGGGCGTGCAGGGCGCGCCGCGCGCGGCCCAGGCGGCCACGGCCGCGTCGCAAGCGTGGCGGCCGTGGCGCAGCTATGCGGTGATCCGGGCGTGGACGCTGGGGAGCACGCCCACGGCCTCGGGGGCGCCCACCACGCAATCACTATTAAAAACATAGCAATATGCCGGCGCATTCATTGTGCTGGAGCCACTTTTTACCTTGGATTCGATCATGCAGTTCCATCCCCTCACCGTGCAAAGCCGCACGCCCACCCCGCTGGGCGACGTGCGCCTGTCCGCCTCGCCGCTGGGCCTGTCGGGCCTGTGGTTCGACGGGCAGCGCCACCAGCCCGAAGCGTTGCTCGACGGCCCCGGCGCCTGGCCCGTGGACGACGCCCATCCAGTGCTGCTGCGCGCCAAGGCCCAGTTCCACGAATACCTGGACGGCCGGCGCACCCGCTTCGACCTGCCGCTGGACCTGTCGGGCGGCACGCGGTTCCAGCAGGCCGTGTGGCAGGCGCTGCTGGGCATTCCCTGCGGCGCCACCACCAGCTACGGTGCCCTGAGCCGCCTGCTGGAGCGGCCGCTGGCCGTGCGCGCCGTGGGCGCGGCGGTGGGCCGCAACCCGGTGAGCGTGATCGTGCCGTGCCACCGCGTGGTGGGCTCGGCGGGCAGCCTGACGGGCTATGCCGGCGGGCTGCCGCGCAAGGCCTGGCTGCTGCAGCGCGAAGGCGCGGTGCCTGCCGCCAGTGGAGGGCACGGCCCCGGCACGCTGCCGCTCTTTGCCGGCGAAGCACCTGCCGCCGCAGGGGCCACGGCATGAGCGCGCGGGCGGCCGGCGCGCCGGGGGCCGTGGGCGCGGCGCCCAAGGCGTGGCTGGGCGAGTTCATCGTGCTGTCGGCGCTGTGGGGCGCGTCGTTCCTGTTCATGCGGCTGGGCGCGGCGGAGTTCGGCGCGCTGCCCGCCGCCGGCCTGCGCGTGGGCCTGGCCACGCTCTTCCTGTGGCCGATCCTGCTGCGCCAGGGGCAGTGGCCGGCGCTGCGCCGGCACTGGCGGCCGATCATGCTGGCCGGGCTGATCAACTCCGCCATTCCGTTCGCGCTGTTCGCCTGGGCGGTGATGCACCTGGCGACGGGGCTCACGTCCATCCTGAACGCGACGGTGCCGCTCTTCGGTGCGCTGGTGGCCTGGGTGTGGCTGGGCGACCGCATCACGCGGCTGCGCTGGCTCGGGCTGGCGCTGGGGTTCATCGGCGTGGCGCTGCTGGCCTGGCGGGCGCCGGCGGGCGTGGGCCTGAAGACGGGGCACGCCGGCTGGGCGCTCGGGGCCTGCCTGCTGGCCTCGTCGTGCTACGCGGTGGCCGCGAGCTTCGCGCGCCGCTACCTCACGGGCATTCCGCCCCTGGCCACGGCCACGGGCAGCCAGCTGGGCGCCGCCCTGGGCCTGGCGCTGCCGGCGATCTGGTTCTGGCCCGCGCAGACGCCCGGCCTGCGCGCTTGGGCCGCGGTGGTGGCGCTGGCCGTGCTGTGCACCGGCATCGCCTACATCCTGTACTTTCGCCTGATCGCCCATGCCGGGCCCAGCCGGGCGCTGGCGGTGACCTTCCTGGCGCCGGTGTTCGCGGTGTTCTACGGCGCGGTGTTCCTGCACGAGGCCGTCACGCCGTGGATGGTGGGCTGCGGGCTGGTGATCGTGTGCGGCACGATGCTGTCCACCGGGCTGATCGGGCCGCGGCGGCGCACCGGCGCGGGCTGACGAGCCGCAAAGGCCGCCGGGGCGCCAGGGCCCCGGCTCACGCCTCCTGCGCGGCCTGCGCCTGCAGCGCCCGGACGATGTCGGCGCGCAGGGCCAGCAGGGGCGCGTGCAGCTCGCCCACCACCGCCTCCAGCGGGTCGCCGGTCGAGACGCTGCAGTTGAGCACGTAGATGGCATCGGCGGTGGCCAGCGGCGTGGCCAGCGCCACGACCTCGGGCTGCCACGCCGCGGCGCAGAAGTTCCGCGCGTGGACGCTGGCCCGGGCGTCGTCGATCTCCCGCTCGATCGCTTTCCACTGGCCCCGCCGGCGCGCCTTGAACACCTCCAGCAGCGCCGTGCGCTGCGGGGCCGGCGCCACGGCCAGGTAGGCGCGGCCCAGCGACGTCAGCTCCATGGGCACGCGCTGGCCGGACACGACATGCCGCAGCACGATCCGCCGGTTGTACCGGATGGATTCGAGGTACACCATCTCGTCGCGGTCCGGCGCGGCCAGGCCGACGTTGATGCGCCGCGATTCGGCCAGGGCCCGCATCAGCGGCGCGGCGGCCGAGAGCACCCGCGAGCCGGTGCGCATCGAATGCGCCAGGCTCAGCACCGCGGGCGCCAGCCGGTAGGCGCGCCGCGCCGGGTCCCACTGCAGCATGCCCGCGCCCACCAGCGTCTGCGTCAGCCGGCTCACCGTGGCCTTGGACAGGCCGGTGCGCTCCACCAGGTCTCCGTTGCCGAGCAGCTCCGAGCCCGGGCGGAAGGCGCGAAGAATCTCGATGCCCCGCTCCAGCGAGCGGTTGGAGGGCGACTGCCCGGGCAGGTCCGGGAGGATGGCGGAACGGGTCATGAGAGGGGTTTTCCTGGCGCCCGGCCTGGGCGAGCGCCGATTGTCCAGCGTGCCGGCACCCTCGTCCAGTTTCACTGGTTGGAACAGCGGGGGGCACAAGACGGGGGGAACTGCCTAAGCTTTGGGCAGCCCGGCATGGCACACCGATGGGATGCCGGACGCGACCAGACCACAACAGGAGACAACGCAATGCCCACCCCCTTCGCTCGCCGATGCGCGAGAGCGATTTCCCTCTTTCTCGCACTGGCCTGTCCGCTCGCCCCGGCCTGGGCCGGGTTTCCGGACAAACCCCTCAAGCTCGTCGTGCCCTTCGCCCCCGGGGGCGGCACCGACCTGATCGCGCGCACGCTGGGCGCGGAAATGTCCAAGGACCTGGGCCAGCCGGTCATCATCGAAAACAAGCCCGGCGCCGGCACCATGATCGGCACGGACAACGTGGCCAAGAGCCCGCCGGACGGCTACGTGGCCGTGGTGGCGTCCTTCGCGCATGCCATCAATCCGGCGCTGCAGCCCAAGCTGCCCTACGGCAGCAACAAGGCGTTCCAGCCGGTCATCCTGATCGGGCGCGGGCCCAACGTGCTGGTGGTGCGGCCCGAGAGCCCGTACAAGACCGTGGCCGAGGTGGTGGCCGCCGCCAAGGCCCATCCGGGCAAGCTCACTTACGCATCGCAGGGTGCGGGCACCTCCGCGCACCTGGCCGGCGAAATGTTCGGCAACCTCGCCAAGGTCTCGCTCACGCACATCCCCTACCGTGGCGCGGGCCCGGCGCTGACCGACCTGCTGGGCGGGCAGGTGGACATGATGTTCGCCACCGCTGCGGCGGTGTCCACCTTCGTGGACACCGGCAAGCTGCGCGCCCTGGGCGTGACGACCGCGCAGCCCTCCGACGCCTTCAAGGGCGTCCCGACCGTCGCGGCCACGGTGCCGGGCTATCGGGTGGAGAGCTGGTACGGCCTTTATGTGCCGGCCGGCACGCCCGCACCGGTGGTCGAACGGCTCAACGCGGCGGCGCAGAAGGCGGCCCGCTCGCCCGACTTCGTTCGCAAGCTCGAACACGAAGGCCTGGTGATCAACGCCGGCCCCCCGGCGGAGCTGGACACCTACGTGCAGGCCGAGGAGCAGCGCTGGGCCCGGATCATCCAGGAAAACAGCATCAAGCCCGACTGAACACCCTGCCCGCCCCCCTGCCGGCACCGACCCCGATTCCCCTGTAGAGAGAACAAGCCATGCGCTACACCCTGATCGAACTGCACACCACCGACGCGGTGGCCACCGTCACGCTCAACCGCCCCGACAAGCGCAACGCCATGAGCGACGACATGCGAACGGAGTTCATCGACGCGCTCGAAAAGGTGGCTGCGGACCGCAGCATCCGCGCGCTCGTCCTCACGGGCGCGGGCAAGGGCTTTTGCGCGGGCGGAGACATCGCCGGCATGCAGCGGCGCATGAACGCACCGGCGGGCGAGGTCGGCTTCAACGGCTGGCAGCGCCAGCAGCGCGTGCACCAGACGCAGGCGCTGCTGCACACCATGCCCAAGCCGGTGATCGCCGCCGTCAACGGCGCGGCCTCGGGCCTGGGCGCCGACACGGCGCTCGCCTGCGACTTCATCCTGGCCAGCGAATGGGCCAGCTTCACCTGGAGCTACGTGCTGCGCGGCATCGTGCCGGACGGGGGCGGCATGTACTTCCTGCCGCGCCGGGTCGGCCTCTCGCAGGCCAAGCAGCTCATCTTCACCGGGCGCAAAGTGGACGCCGACGAGGCCCTGGCCCTGGGCATCGTGGACCGCCGGACCACGGCCGCCTCGCTGCTGGCCGACGCGCAGGCGTGGGCCAGGGAGCTGGGCAGCGCGTCGCCCACCGCGATCGCGCTCACCAAGACGATCCTCAACCAGAGCTTCGAGCGGACCTCGCACGACGTGTTCGCGCAGGGCAGCCAGGCGCAGGGTATCTGCTACACGAGCAGCGAGCACCGCGCCGCCGTGGAGTCGTTCCTGGCCCGTTCGGCCGCCACGGAGTGATGCCATGAACGAAGCCATCGCCAAGCTGCTGTCGCCGCGCAGCGTCGCCGTCATCGGCGCCTCGGCCGACCCGCAAAAGACCACGGGCCGTCCGGTGGCCTATCTGCAAAAGCACGGGTACTCGGGCCGCATCCTGCCGGTCAATCCCAAGGTGGAGCGCATCGGCGACCTGCCCTGCTATCCCGACGTGGCCTCGCTGCCCGAGGTGCCGGACGTGGCCGTGGTGCTGCTGGGTGCCGAGCGCGCGCACCAGACGGTCCGGGAGCTGTCGGCGCGCGGCTGCGCGGCGGCCATCGTGCTGGCCAGCGGCTACACCGAAACCGGCGAGGAAGGCGCGCACCGCCAGGCGCAACTCATGGAGGCGGCCGGCCGCATGCGCATCCTGGGGCCCAACACTATCGGGCTGGTCAACCTGACCGACGGCATCGTGCTCTCGCCCTCCGGCGCGCTGGAGATGGATGCGTTTCCGGTGGGCGGCATCGGCGTGGTGTCGCAAAGCGGCGGCATCCTGGGCTCGCTGCTGTCGCGCGCGGCGGCGCGGGGCATCGGCCTGTCCAAGCTCATATCCACCAGCAACGAGGTGGATCTGGAGCTGGCCGATTTCATCGACCACCTGGCCGACGACCCGGCCACCCAGGTGATCGCGCTGTATGTCGAGGCGGTGCGCCACCCGGCCCGGTTCCGGGCGGCCTGCCTCAAGGCCGCACGTGCCGGCAAGCCGGTGGTGGCCTTCAAGGTGGGGCGCTCAGAGGCAGGGGCGCAGGCCGCCGTGTCGCACACCGGCGCCCTGGCCGGTGCCGACCGCATGTACGACGCGCTGTTCAAGCAGGTGGGCGTGATCCGCGCGGAGCGCTTCGCCGACCTGCTGGACGTGCCGGCCGCGCTGTGCACCGGGCGGCGCCTGCGCGGCAACCGCGTGGCCATCCTCACCTCGACCGGGGGCGCGGGCACGCTGGTGTCCGACGACCTGGGCGTGGCCGGCTTCGAGACCCCCCCGCCCGATGCGGCCACGGCCCAGGCGCTGCGGGCCCTGCAGACCGGCAGCGAGGCGGTGCTGGACCGCAACCCCATCGACGTCACGCTCGCCGGGCTGCGGCCCGACCTGCTGCGGGGCGCCATCACGGCGCTGCTGGCCAGCCCGCGCTACGACGCGCTGGTCATCATCGTCGGCTCCTCCAGCCTGGCGATGCCGGAGCTGCTGGCCGGCGCGATCCAGGCCTGCCTGCCGGGTTCCGACAAGCCGGTGCTGGCCTACGTCAGCCCGCACGCACCGGAGATCGGGGCGCTGCTGACCCAGCGCGGCGTGCCGGCCTTCGCCGCCGCCGAAAGCTGCACCGCCGCGCTGGCCGGCATGCTGCGTGCGAGCCGCTTCGAGGTGCCCGGGGAGCCCGGGGCCGCCGCCCTTGCCCCGGGCCCGGCCGCGGTGGCGCTGGAGCCGTTGCCCGGCGGGCCGCTGGACGAAGCTCAGGCGAAGGCGGTGTTCGGCCGCTTCGGCGTGCCCTGCGCGGCCGAGCGCGTGGTGGGCACGGCGGCCGAGGCCGAGGCCGCCGCGCTCGAACTGGGCGGGCCGGTGGTGCTCAAGATCCTGTCCTCGCGCATCACGCACAAGAGCGACGTGGGCGGCGTGGCCGTGGGCCTGCTGCCGCAGACCATCGGCGCGCGGCTGGACCGGATGGCCGATGAGGTCGAGGCCCGGGCCGGCGAGCGTCCGGACCGGTTTCTGGTCCAGCAGATGGTCGGGGGCGGCACCGAGCTGATCCTCGGCCTGCACCGCGATGCGCTGGGCACCGCCGTGCTGCTGGGCATGGGGGGCGTGACGGCCGAACTGTTCCAGGACACCGCCTTGCGCCTGCTGCCCTGCGAGGGCGGCCGGCTCGGCGCGCTGAGCCGGGCCGAGGCGCTGTCCATGGCGCAGGAGCTCAAGACCTGGCCGCTGCTGGACGGCTTCCGGGGCCGCCCCTGCGCCGATGTGCAGGCGCTGGTGGACGCGGTGGTGGCTTTCTCGGCCATGGCCGCGCAACTGGGCGATCGCGTGGTCGAGGCGGAGATCAACCCGGTGTTCGTCCTGCCCCGGGGCCAGGGCGTGTGCGCCGCGGACGGCGTGCTGGTGCTGGCGTGAGCGCGAGCGCCTCCAAGGCCGGCGCCTTCGCTTCGTCCCCGGGTTTTGAAAGCAAAGGACATCCGCCCACCATGCATGCCACCGAAGTCTTCGGGCAATATGCCCGCGCGTTCCAACACACCACCCTGCCCGATCCGGTGATCCACCACGCCAAGCGCGCCGTCATCGACTGGCATGCCTCGCTGTTTCCGGGCCTGGCCACCGCGCCGCTGGCCCAGCTGGAACAGGTGCTGGCCGACGACCTGGACCGCGGCCCCGCCCGCCTGGGCAACGGCCGCGCCGCCACGGCCCAGGCGGCGGCGCTGTACAACGGCGCGGCAGCGCACGCGGCCGAGGTGGACGACAGTTTTCGCGAGGCCATGTACCACCCCGGCGCGGCCACCATCGCTGCGGCCCTCGCAGCCGGCCAGCAGGCCGGCGCCAGCGGGCTGGTGTTCCTGCGCGCCCTAGTGCTGGGCTATGAGGTCTCGACCCGCATCGGTGTGGTCATGGGCCGGCCGCACTACCGCTTCTGGCACAACACCGGGACCGTGGGCGCCTTCGGCGCCGCGGCGGCGGCCAGCGGGGTGCTGCAGTTGGACGCCGCCCCCTTCGCCCATGCGCTGGCCACGGCGGCCACCTTCGCCTCAGGCCTGCAGCAGGCATTCCGGATGGACTCGATGTCCAAGCCGTTGCACGCCGGCCGCGCGGCCGAGGCCGGCCTGCTGGCCGCGCAACTGGCCGGCCAGCGCGTGACCGGCTCGCTGGACGTGCTGGATGGCGAGGCGGGCCTGGGCCGCGCCATGAGCGACGGCCCGGACTGGTCGCACGCCGGCGACACCCTGGGGCGCGACTTCCACATCACGCGCCTGACGTTCAAGAACCACATCGGCTGCGGGCACACGTTTGCGGCCATCGACGGCGCACTGGCGCTGCGCGCAGCGCACAAGCTGCAGCCGGCCGACATCCGCCACGTGCAGGTCGCCACCTATGGCCCGGCGCTTGACATCGCCTGCTACGAAAACCCGCAAACCGAAAACGAGGCCCGGTTCAGCCTGCGCTTCGTCGTGGCCACCGCCCTGGTGCACGGCAGCGTGCGCCTGGCCGCCTACACGCCCGAGCGGCTGGCCGACCCGGCGCTGCGGGCCATGGTGGGCCGCATCGGCGCGGTGGTCGATCCCGAAATCGACGCCGCCTTTCCGGGCCGGCGGTCCGCCCGCGTGGAGATCGAAACCCACGATGGCCGCCGCCTGGTGTGGCTGCAGCCGGACCGCAAGGGCGACCCCGAACTGCCGCTGTCGGACGAAGAGCTGGAGGGCAAATTCCTGGAACTGGCAGCGCCGGTCATCGGTGCGGGGCGCGCACAGCGCCTGCTCGGCCACCTCTGGGCGCTGGACCGGGCGCCGGACCTGCACGGCCTCGCGGCCTGATCCGGGCGCGGCGGCCCGACCCGTCCGCCTTCCGGAAAAACCCGAGAGAGGCGCCCGGCCGCCAACTTTCGTGCGGGCGCTGCTCTGCCATGGTCATGAACCCGTTCTAAACTCGGCCCATGCCCCTCGCGCCCCACTTCTGCATGGATTGTCCTGTTCGGGTCCGTGCCATGGGCCGCCAAGGTGTTCTCCCTTCGGCGCCGCACGATGGGCTATGAAATCTTCTTCCTCGGCGGACTGCACCTTCTGCTGATCGCGGTGCTGGCGCTGTTGCCCGGCGCCGAACTGCTGCAGCCGTCGCGGCGCACGCGGGTGCAGGCCGGGCTGGCCGGGGGGCTGGCCTCGGTGCTGATCATGGTGTTCACCTGGGCGTTCGACCCCCTGTATGCCGAATTGCCCCACCCCACGGTGACGGCCGTGTGCACGGTGATGTTCGGCCCGCTGGCCGGGGCGCTGGCGGCCGGGGTCACCGCCGTCGGCTTCTGGGGGCTGTCGGCCGGGCCACTGCCTGCCGGGCTGGGCGCGATCGGCGCCGTGTTCGCCATCGGCCTGCTGTGGCGCGGGGCAAGGCAGGCGACGGGCCTGAACCTGTGGGTGGTGATCGTCGCCGTGGCCGCCTGTCTGCCGCCGTGCATGCTGTTCTGGCGCGAAGGGCTGGCGGGCTTCCTGCCGGAGGGCGACCTGATGCCCTGGCTGCAGCAGCTGCCCTGGCGCTATGGCATGGGCTTTTTGATCCTTGGCGGTGGCACGCAGCTGTTGTGCAGCCGGGCCCGGGCCCTGCAGACGCTGCGCCAGCAGGAGCAGGAGCTGCTCATGGCCCTGGATGCCACCGGGGGCGGCCGCTGGGAGTGGGATGTGCCCCAGCGCCGGTTTTCTTACCGCGGCAGCTTCTACCAGGCCTTCGGGCTGGAAGACCGCGACATCCGCCGTGGCGCTAGCACAGCGGCGCGGGATGCGAGCGACTGGCAGCGCTGGAACGAGCGCCGCCACCCGGACGACGCCGCCCGCCTGGCCACCTACCTGCAGCGCACCATGGAGGGGCACGAAGACAGTTTCAATGCCGAATTCCGCATGCAGGACATCCATGGCCGCTGGCGCTGGGTGATCGCCCGGGGCCAGGTGGCCGAGCGCGATGCACACGGCCAGCCGTTGCGCCTGGTGGGCATGGACCTCGATGTGACTTCGCTGCACGAGATGCAGGAGGCGCTGCGGCTGTCGGAGGTCAAGTACACCACCATCTACCAGATGCTGCCCGATCCCGCCGGGGTGACGCGCCTGTCCGACGGTTGCTACCTGGACGTGAACGAGGCCTTCACCGAGCTGCTGGGCTACACCCGCGAACAGGCCGTGGGCCGCACCTCGATCGAGCTCGACATCTGGGCCCATCCCGAGCAGCGTGCGCAGATGGTGGCGCTGCACCGCCGCGACGGCTACGTGGACCGCATGCCCATGGTGGCGCAGCGGGGCAACCGGCCCATTCCCGGGCTGATGTCGGCGCGGCCCGTGACGGTCTCGGGCCAGGAATGCATCGTCTTCGTGTTCCACGACATGACGGCCGAGGAGCGCAGCCGCGCTCAGTTGATGGACGCCAACCGCCTGCTGCAGCAGGCCGGCCGCATGGCCCGCATGGGCGCGTGGGAGCACATCGTCGGGGAGGGGCTGGTGTACTGGTCCGATGTCTCGTACGCCATCCACGGCCTGCCGCCCGACGCGCCGCTGCCGCGCACCGACTACCTGGAGCGGTTCGTGGTGCCGCAGTTCCGCGAGGCCCTGCGCGAGCGCTTTCGGCAATGCGTCGTGGATCAGGCCGAATGGAGCATGCAGGTGCAGATCCAGCGGGCCGACGACGGCCGGCACATCTGGGTGACCGCCAGCGCCGAGCCCGTGCTGGAAAACGGACACGTCACCCGCGTGCGGGGCGTGATCCAGGACATCGATGAATCCCGGCGCGCCACCGAGCGGCTGAGCCAGTCGGAGGACCGCTTCGCCCGCGTGTTCCGCCTCATGCCATACCCCATGGGCCTGTCGCGCCGCGCCGACGGCGCCTACATCGACGTCAACCCCGCCTGGGAGGCGATGCTGGGCATTCCCCGGGACGAGGTCATCGGCCGCACCGCCATCGAGCTGGGCATCTTCACGCCCGAGGAGCGCGCCGCGCTGCTGGAATCCGTTCAGGACCGCACCGCCATCAACGGCCTGGAGATCACGGTGCACACGCGCCACGACGGCTCGCGCACGGTGCTGCAATCCATGCATGCCACCGAGATCGACGGCGTGCCGGCCTGGCTGTTCTCGGTGCACGACATCACCGAACGCAAGCGCATGGAAGACCAGGTGCGCGAGCGCGAGGCGCTGCTGTCGCTCACCATTTCGGCCGCCTCCATCGGCCTGTGGGACTGGAACCTGCAGACCGGCACGCTCACCGGCGACCGCCGCTGGCGCGACCTGCAGGGCCTGCCGCCCGCCGCGGGCGACGCCTCGCCCGTGCACTGGACCGCCGGCATGGCGCCAGCCGACATCGAGGCCGTGACCACCGAACTGGCGCGCCATACCGCCCATCCCGCCACGCCGTTCGACGCCACCTGGCAGATCGCGCTGCCCCAGGGGCTCGGCCGCTGGGTGCGCAACCTGGGCAAGATCGTGGACCACGACGAAGCCGGCCGGCCGCAGCGCATGCTGGGCGTGGGCATCGACGTGAGCAGCCAGCGCATGCAGGAAGAACTGCTGCAGAAGCTCGCCCATTTCGATGCGCTCACCGGCCTGCCCAACCGGGTGCTGCTGGCCACGCGGCTGCAGCAGGTCATGGCGCAGGCGCGCGAGCGGGGCCGGCTGCTGGGCGTGGCCTACCTCGACCTGGACGGCTTCAAGCCGGTGAACGACCGGCTCGGCCACGATGCGGGCGACCGGCTGCTGGTGATCGTGGCCGGCCGCCTCACGCGGGCGCTGCGCCCTGTGGATTGCGTGGCGCGGCTGGGCGGCGACGAATTCGTCATCCTGCTGCCCGACCTCGCGACCCGCGCCGACGGCGAGCGCCTGCTGCGCCGGGTGATGGAAAGCGTGGCCGCGCCCTACACCCTGGGCGCCGAGCGCGTGGCGGTGACGGTGACGGCCAGCGTGGGCTACACCATCTACCCCGACGACGACGCGGACGCCGATGCCCTGCTGCGCCATGCCGATCAGGCCATGTACGCGGCCAAGCAGTCCGGGCGCAACCGCTTCCACGCCTTCGACGCCGCGCAGGAGCGCGCGTTGCAAAGCCACCGCGAACAGGGCGAGAAGGTGCGCGAGGCCATCGCGGCGGGCGAATTCGCCCTCTTCCTGCAGCCCAAGGTGGACATGCGCCTGGGCACGGTGGTGGGCGCCGAGGCCCTGGCGCGCTGGCACCACCCGCAGCGCGGCACCCTGTCGCCCGGTGCCTTCCTGCACCTGATGGACGGCACCGACCTGGAGACGGTCTTCGGCGAATGGGTGGTGGACACGGCGCTGGACTGCATCGCCGCCCTGCTGCGCGCCGGCCTGCGCCTGCCGGTGAGTATCAACATCTCGGCCCAGCACCTGCAGCGCGAAGGCTTTGCCAACTGGCTGGCCGGGCGCTTGGCGCAGCGGCCCGACGTGCCCGCGAGCCTGCTGGACATGGAGATCACCGAAAGCGCGGCGCTCTACGACATCGGCCACGTCGCGCTGCAGCTGCAGCAGTTGCGCGACCTGGGGGTGACGGTGTCGCTGGACGACTTCGGCACGGGGTATTCGTCGCTCACCTACCTGCGCCGCCTGCCCATGGACACGCTCAAGCTCGACCAGAGCTTCGTGCACGGGATGATGACCGACTCGGGCGACCTGGCCATCGTGCAGGGCGTGATCGGCCTGGCGCGGTCGTTCGGCTACTCCATCGTCGCCGAGGGCGTGGAAACCGTGGAGCAAGGGCAGATGCTGCAGCAGATGGGATGCGCGCTGGCACAGGGCTACTGCATCGCCCGGCCCATGCCGGCGGATGAACTGCCGCAGTGGCTGGCGCAATGGCAGGCGCCCGAAGGCTGGCAGCCGCGCCGCGGGCTTTGACGCCAAGCCGGTTCCGCCAGAAACCAGCCAACTTGGCACCGGACGGCGCCACGTAGCGACCGCATGCCGCGTTGAGCCTTGGATCAAAAAGGCCTTCAGCGCAATATCCACTAGGGCATATTGCTATACAAATAATAGCAATTGGCGGTATGGCGTGATTGCGATTCCAGCCAGGTGACCGGCCTGCCCCACCACGGGTAGCCGACAAGGCGCCCCATTCAACGCCCCTTTGGCTCGCGCAGCACGGCAAGCGGAGGGCCTCGCCTGGCCGGCCCCCCCCCGCTCCGGCCATTTCATTCTGAAAAACAAGAATGATTTAAATACATATAAGGCAATATTGATTAACGCCATAAGAATATTGTTGATATTTAAAATATTCATTCTCTGAATAAAATATTTTGGATATCAACTGGGATAAAGTATCGCAGGGCATTTGATTCACAAGCAGCCGGAGTGAAATTGCCTTGAATGCCATTTATTTAAATGCCATTGACACGGGGCGATTTTCGCCAGAGGAAGAATGGCGGCACCCCTGTCAATGCAAAAGTTATCAATGAATCACTGACGCTGCAACTGGCGGCTTCACCCATGGTCTGCCACGCCATGCCAATGCGGATTCCGCGCTGGCTTTCGCAAAAAAATCATTCGGAGGTATGAAGACGGTATGAACGCACTTGGTTTGATCGATCAGCAAAAACTGGGTTTGATCACCCATCACGACATCGATGCATTTGCAGTCGATGGCGTGGAAATCGATATTGTCCTGTCAGGCATCTGCGGCACCGACCTGGCGGTCTTGTCCGGCCGGGAGGAAGGGAAAATCGGCGTAGTTCGCGGTCACGAGGCAGTCGGTGTGATCACCAGGGTGGGCGCAGGCGTCAAATACCTGCGCCCCGGAATGCGGGTGGTGGTGGATCCCAACGAATACTGCGGAACCTGTGAATTCTGTGCCTCCGGCCAAACCCACCTTTGCAATGGCGGCGCCAATGCAACGCTGAATATCGCGGGGGTCAACAAGCATGGCACCTTTGCCGAACGCTTCACCACCCGCGAGCGGTTCGTCTATCCCCTGCCGGACGACATGCGCTGGGAGACTGGCGTGTTGATCGAACCCGTCGCCTGCATTTTGAACAACATCGACCAGGCAGCGATTCAGGCAGGCCAAAGGGTTTTGCTGCTCGGCTCCGGCCCCATGAGCCTGGTCGCACAACTGCTTTTGCGCGCGATGGGCGTTCAGACCCTCGCCACCGATCTGAATCCACATCGGATCGCATTCGGCCGTTCGCTCGGATTGGAGGTCATGCACCCCGACGACCTCGAGGCCCGCATGCAGCAAGGCCATGTGGACGCCGCCATCGATACCGTTGGCAATCAGCTCGGCACGGCCGCTCGATACATTCGCCGGGGCGGAAAAATCGTCCTTTTCGGATTCAACGGCAATTATCAGTACCCGCTGCCCGTCAAGCATTTTCTTGTCAACGCCATCAGCATTATTTCAGCTGGCGAATACAACCAGCATTTTCCCCGCGCACTGCGCATGGCAAAAATGCTGCCCGAACTGGGCCGATTGGTAACGCACCGCTACGGACTGGAGGCTTACGCCGCGGCATTCGATGGGTTATTGAATGATCCGTCTGTGCCCACGATCAAGGGCGTGTTCACGCCGAACCCGCAATACCTTTAAACCCCAGCCAGCCATCAAAAAACCAAAGGGAGTTATCGTGAAGGTTACTGTATTCAGCCAGATTTCCATCGACGGCAAATTGACGTTGGGGGGCAATGGGGCATCGAGCAAGGCGCTGTTCCAGCGTTTCAACGATGACGACATGCGCTTCATCCATAAATTTCGCGGCGAGGTGGACGCCATCATGGTCGGCCGCAAAACCATCGTCACTGACGATCCCCAGTTGACCAACCGTTATGAGGCCGGGCGCAACCCCATCCGCATCATTCCGACGACATCGCTGGACTTTCCCGTGTCCGCCAAGGTCCTGAGTTCGCCTGAAGAAACCATCATCGCCACGACGGAGCAAGCGCGCGACCACGAGATGGTGGAGCAGATTCGCGCCCAGGGAAAGGAAGTGATTTTCGTCGGTGCATCGCAGGTGGATTTCAAGCTGCTTTTCCCTTTGCTGGAAGCGCGCGGAATCAGGCACATCATGGTCGAGGGCGGTGGCCAGTTGAATTGGCAGATTTTCGATCTCGACCTGGTGGACGAAATCATCCTCATGCAGTTGCCCATCATCATCGGCGGCTCGGAAACGACCACGCTGACGGATGGCGAAGGTTATCGGAACATCGAAATGACCAAGTCATTCAAGCTGCATGCCTTCGATGCGCGCTCCAACTACAACCTCATGCATTTCAAGCGCGAGCTGGCACCGCAAAGGACGCATTGATGCCGGAAATCCGCGCCGTTATTTTCGATATGGATGGGGTACTGGTCGACAGCGAACCCCTTTATATGGAGCAGGAAAGGCTTTCCTACGCCCGCTACGGCGTGGCCCTCGACACGGCAGGGCTGTCGCGTTTCGTGGGAACCACGCAGCAGTATATGTGGAGCACCATCAAGGCGGAGCATGGGTTGGCCGAACCGCTGGATTTCTTGATGGCACAACACCAAAAGCAGGTGGTTCGGGCCATGGGCATGGCCCCCCTTTCGGCCATGCCCGGGGTGCCGGATTTTCTCGTCAAGTTGAAAGAAGCGGAAATACCTTGCGCCGTGGCTTCGTCTTCGCCCGCTGAACTGGTGGGAGTCATTTTGCGGAAAACCGCACTGCTGCCTTTTTTCGATCGTGTGGTGTGTGGAACGGACGTCAAAAACAGCAAGCCCGACCCCGAAATCTTTCTTTTGGCTGCCGGCCGGCTGGGTGTCGCTCCCCACGAATGTGCGGTGATCGAAGATTCAAGCCACGGTGTGGCCGCTGCCAAAGCCGCGGGCATGTTCTGCATCGGATTCGTCAACCCCCATTCGGGACTTCAGGATTTGAGCGCGGCGGATCGGCATGTGCGCCACCATGACGAGATCACGAAGTGGTTTCTTGAGCAATGAAAATGAAAAAATTCAACATCGCGGATTTGAACTGGATCAATCCACCGGCGTCGTCTTCCATCACCGATCAGGAAATCGTCATTCGCACCACCCCGGATACGGATTTTTGGCAGGGTACCTATTACGGGCTGGAATACGACAACGCACCTGCGCTCGTCCTTTCCAGCGAGGAACCATTCTGGACCCTGAAGGCCAAGGTTGCCTTCGATTCCAAAGTGCACTTCGACCAATGCGGCCTGTTCATCTACCAGGACAAAAATACCTGGATGAAGAGCGGTATCGAATACCAGAGCAACGGTTTTCAGCAATTGTTCGCCGTCGTGACCAACCATGGTTTTTCAGACTGGTCCATGGCCAACTATGACCGGACCACGCAAACCATGCATTACCGGCTGAGCCGAAGGGGCAGCGATTTTCTACTTGAAAACTCCTCCGACGGAATCCGCTTCAGCATGATGCGCATGTTCCATTTATTCCATGCGCAAGGCGCTGTTCGATTCGGGTTCTTCGCCAGCAGCCCGGGCGACTCGTCATTCGAGGCGCATTTCTCGGAAATCGAGTGGACGGAATGCCTCTGGAAAGAACACGGTTCCACCCGCTTCTGAGACAGCAGCCATACCCATATCCCTATTCACCATGAAAACTTCAGTCGATCAGAACCGCCGCGCGCTTTACGTCTGCTACGCGGCCATGATGTGCTTGGCCATTGCCCTGAACTTTCTGCCGGTGTACCTGACCACGTTCAGCGACACCTTCGGGAAACAGGGCGGGCTGACCGCGGAGCAGCTGGGGCGAATCCCGGCCATCATGTTTCTCAGCTTCATCATTGCCATCTTGGTGACCGGGCCTTTGGCGGACCGAGGCGATGCCAAGCGGATCATTCTTTTTGGGCTCATCACCACCACCGCCGGCTTGGTCTTGGTCGGCTTTGCCCCTTCCTACGCCTTTTTGCTGTTTGCCGTCGCCGTGATGGGATTCGGCGCTGGCGTGCTGGACATGATCCTCAGTCCCATCGTGGTCGCACTCCAGCCCGAACGCCGCAGCGCGGCCATGAATTGGCTGCATGCGTTTTTCTGCGTCGGGGCGGTGGGTGCCGTGCTGATTGCCAGCATCGGCCTGAAATGGGACGTGTCGTGGCGCATGGTTGCTCTGGGCATCACGATCGCGCCGATCGTCACCTTCCTGCTGTTTCTCGGATTGAGGCTGCCGCCCCTGATCCAGGAAGACGCGCAACGGGAAGCCATGCCCCAGCTGATCAAGCAGCCCTACTTCATCGCGTGCCTGATCGCCATCTTTCTCGGGGGCGCCACGGAAACGGGGCTGTCGCAATGGCTACCCACCTATGCGGAGCAGGGGCTGGGGTATTCGAAGGAAGTGGGCGGCTTTGCGCTGGCCGGGTTTTCCGTCGGCATGGCACTCGGCAGAATGGCCGCGGCCCTGCTGCATGAACGCATTGCGCCGATTTCCCTGATGCTGGGCTGCTGTGCCGTGACCATCGGTCTTTTCTTCATCATCAGCTTTCCGCCAAGCCCGGCCGTGGCCATCGCCGCCAGCATTGCCGCTGGGTTTTCGGGCAGTTGCCTGTGGCCCACGATGCTGGCCATCACGGCGGACGCCTACCCTCGCGGTGGGGCGACCATGTTCGGTGTGCTGACCGCTTTCGGCAATGCCGGATGCAGCCTGATACCCTGGCTGGTGGGCATCATCATCGAATACTCGGAAATACACATCGGGCTGCTGGCCGTCGCGCTCTGTCCGGCGGGCATGATCGGCTTGCTCTTGTGGATGTCTCGGCGGTCGCGCAGGCAGGCACCGGCCCTGGCGCATTGACGCAAAAGCCGGTTTCCCCTATCGGCCACCCGGTGCGGTGGCCTCCATCTTCTGGCGAATCGGTCCGTCAGCCCACCAGTTCCTTCACCTGCTGCAGCGCCGCCGGGTCTTCCATCGTGGTGAGGTCGCCCGGGTCGCGCCGCTCAGCCACGGCCTGCAGGGCGCGGCGCAGCAGCTTGCCGCTGCGCGTCTTGGGCAGTGCCGCCACGAAATGCACGCGCGCCGGCCGCGCCACGGCGCCCAGGCGCTGGGCCACCTGCTGCATCACCTCGCCCTCCAGCCGCAGGCGCGCCGCGTCGTCCGCCACCGCCGCCGCATCGCGCACCACGGCGAACGCCATGGCCACCTGGCCCTTGAGCGCATCGGCCACGCCCACCACCGCCACCTCGGCGATCTGCGGGTGGCCGGCGATGCTCTCCTCGATCTCGCGCGTGCCCAGGCGGTGGCCGGCCACATTGATCACGTCGTCGGTGCGCCCCAGGACGAAGTAGTAGCCATCGGCGTCGCGGATGCCCCAGTCGAAGGTGCTGTAGCGCATGGGGCCGGGCAGGCTTTGCCAGTACGTCTGCACGAAGCGCTCGTCATCGCGCCACACGGTCTGCAGGCAACCCGGAGGGAGCGGCCCTTCGATGGCGAGCACGCCCTTCTGGTCGGGCCCGGTGAGTTCCTCGCCCGTGGCCTCGTCGATCAGCTTCACGTCGTAGCCGTACATCGCCCGGCCTGGGCTGCCCAGGCGCGCCGCCTGCGGCTCCACGCCGCGAACCAGGGTGAGGATGGGCCAGCCGGTTTCAGTCTGCCAGTAGTTGTCGATCACGGGCACGCCCAGCGCCTGGGCGATCCACTCGGCCGTGGGCGCGTCCAGCGGCTCGCCCGCCAGCCACAGGCCCTGCAGGCTGGACACGTCGTGCCGGCGCAGAAAGGCCGGGTCCTGCTTCTTGAGCACCCGCACCGCCGTCGGCGCCGAGAACATGTGCGTGACGCGGTACTTTTCCACCAGGCCCCACCACACGCCCGCATCGGGCCGGGTGGGCAGGCCTTCGTACACCAGCGTGGCCATGCCGGCGATCAGCGGGCCATAGACGATGTAGCTGTGGCCCACCACCCAGCCGATGTCGCTGGTGGCGAAGAACACGCCCGGGTTCGCAGCGGCGTCTTCGGCCGCTGCCCCGCACTCTTCAGCGCGCACGCCGAAGATGTGCCGCATGCTGGCCGCCAGCGCCACCGCATAGCCGCCCGTGTCGCGCTGCACGCCCTTCGGCCGGCCGGTGGTGCCGCTGGTGTACAGCGTGTAGCTGGGGTGCGTGGCGTCCACCCATTCGCAAGGAACCTCGGCATGCAGGTGCTGCTCGCGCAGCGCCGCCCAGTCGTGGTCGCGGCCGGCCTGCCGGGCCATGGGCGCCAGGCCCCGGTCGATCAGCAGCACGGCGGCGGGCTGGTGGCGCGACTGGGCGATGGCCTCGTCCAGCAGCGGCTTGTAGGGCACCACCTTGCCGCCACGCGATCCCGCGTCGGCGCTCACGATGGCCACGGGCTCGGCATCGTCGATGCGCGTGGCGAGCGACGCGGCCGCGAAACCGCCGAACACCACGGAGTGCAGCGCGCCGATGCGCACGCAGGCCAGCATGGCGAACACCGCCTCGGCCACCATGGGCATGTAGATCAGCACGCGGTCGCCCTGCCCCACGCCCAGCGACCGCAGCGCGGCCGCCATGCGCTGCACCTCGACATGCAGTTCGGCAAAGGAATAGGTGCGCTCGGTGTTCGTCTCGGTGGAGACGGCGATCAGCGCCGGCTGGTCGGCCCGGCGGGCCAGGTGGCGGTCCACCGCGTTGTGGCACAGGTTGCTGGTGCCCCCCACGAACCACCGCGCGAACGGCGGATGGCTGGAATCGCAGATCTGCTTCGGCGGGGTGTGCCAGTCGATCAGGCGGGCCTGCTCGGCCCAGAAGGCGTCGCGGTCGTCGAGGGACCGGCGATGGAAGTCGGCGTAACGGGGCATGGCTTGTCTCCTTGGGATCGTTCTTTTGCCAGGACCGCGCCATTCTGCCCACGGATCCCGACGCCGCCCTGACGGCGCTGCGGCCGGCCCCCCTGACCACCACGCGCCCCGCCCACTGTCGCAATGGAGCGAATTCCGCCATGCGAGGCGGCATGCTCTCGTTTGCCCTCCCCACCTTGGCGCACGGCCCACCTACACTTTGAAACATCGGGCAAGGGCATCCACCCCAGTCACCCGAGGCCCCATTTCCCATTTCCTCTGGCTCAGCGTCCTGGAAGGCACCTTCATGACACCCACCCGTTTCACCATCGGCCGCCGCCTGGCACTCGTGCTCGGCACCATCCTGGTGCTGTTTCTGGTCAGTTGCCTGTACGGCATCGTCCAGCTCCGGGCCGTCACGCAAGAGATGAACACCATGCTCAACACGTCGCTGGCGAAGGAGCGGGCTGCCAGCGACTGGTATCGCAACATCACCAACGGCGCGCAGCGCGTGGCCGCCATCGCCAAGAGCAGCGATCCCTCGCTGGCGGACTTCTTCGCCGCCACCGCGGCCGAGTCGAGCAAGCAGTCGTCGGCGCTGCAGCAGCAGATCGAGAAGATGCTGGACAGCGACGCCGAGAGGGCGCTGTTCGCGCAGATCGGAGAGAACCGCAAGGCGTACCTTTCCACCCGCGACGAGGTGTCGCGCCTCAAGAAGGAAGGCAATGCCGAGGCCACGGCCCGGGCGTTCTCCGAACGTTACGAGCCAGCGTCCGTCAACCTGCAAAAGACCATGGCCAGGATGGCCGACCTGCAGCGCAGCGAGCTGGACGCGGCGGGCGAGCGCATCCGCGCGGCCAGCCAGGCCGCCACCGGCTTGCTGACGGCCTTGTGCGTGGGCTCGCTGCTGCTGGCGGCGCTGCTGGCCTGGCGCCTGACGGTCAGCATCACGCGGCCGCTGGCCGAAGCGCGCCAGGTGGCCGAGCAGATCGCGGCCATGGACCTCACCGGCCAGGACCACGGCCGCCACGCCACCGACGAAACCGGCATGCTGCTGCGCGCCCTGGCCTCCATGCGCGGTGCGCTCGAAGCTCGCTGATGGAGGTGCGCAACGTCGCCGACTCCATCGCCACCGCCACGCGTGAGATCGCCACCGGCAACGCCGATCTTAGCCAGCGCACCGAACAGACTGCGAGCAACCTGCAGGAAACCGCCAGTTCCATGGAAGAGCTGACCGCCACCGTGCGCCAGTCGGCCGACTCCGCCGCCACCGCCAACAAGCTCGCCAGCTCGGCTGCCGAAGTGGCCGCGCGCGGCGGGCAGGTGGTGACCCAGGTCGTCTCCACCATGGACGAGATCAACCAGAGCTCGCGCAAGATCAGCGACATCATCGGCGTGATCGACGGCATCGCCTTCCAGACCAATATCCTGGCGCTGAATGCCGCCGTCGAGGCCGCACGGGCCGGCGAGCAGGGCCGCGGCTTCGCGGTGGTGGCCAGCGAGGTGCGCAGCCTGGCCGGCCGCTCGGCCGACGCGGCCAAGGAGATCAAAGCCCTCATCGGCAACTCGGTCGAGAAAGTGGCGGCAGGCTCCCGCCTGGTGCAGGACGCAGGCACGACCATGGAAGAGATCGTGAACAGCGTGCAGCGCGTGAGCGACATCATCGGAGAGATCACCGCCGCCACCTCCGAGCAGTCGGACGGCATCCGCCAGGTGAACACCGCCGTCAACCAACTCGACCAGATGACCCAGCAGAACGCGGCCCTGGTGGAGGAATCCGCGGCCGCCGCGGAAAGCCTGAACGACCAGGCCAGCAGCCTGGCGGCGACGGTGGCGCGGTTCCGGCTCAATGCGATGGGCAGCGCGGGCGTGGCGCGCGGGGCGCTTGGTTCGCCCTCGGGGGCTGGCGTGCCGCGGCTTCAATGAGGGAGCGCGGGGGCCGTTTCAGATCGGCGCACGAATCGCTCGGCTGGCGATGGAGCGCATGGAAAGGGAATGTCGGCCTCCTGGCGGTGACGGTTCTCCACGACTCGGGGCGCATGGTGCCGATGTCGGCCTGGTGACAACACCCTTGCCAACACCGCACGCCATCGAGGCGCCGGACTTAGGGCCTGGCCAGCGTTTTCAGTAGCTGCTCTTGCATGGCGTCCACTGCCGCCGAGTGCCTGGATGCCTTGCTGCGCAGCGCGGCCACTTCCATGGAAATCAAGGGGGGCAGCTCGAATCCCGCGGGCAGGTTCTGCAATACCTGGAGATGGGCAGGCACGCTGCAGCGGGTAAAGACCGCGACGGCAAGGCCGCTTTCCACCGCAGCCAGTTGTCCTGCCAGACTCGAGCTGTGGTACACGACGCGGTAGGCACGGCGATGGGCCGCGAGGCTGGACAGCGCCGCGGTCCTAGCCATGCTGCCTTCCTCGTAGACGGCAATGGGCAGCGGGGTCTTGCGCCACACCTCATGCTGCGCAGCGCCGGCCCAGACCAAGGGCTCCTGAAAGAGAAGCCGGCCCCGTTGCGGCTTGTCGCGGGACACGAGCGCCAGGTCCAATTCACCCCGCACGACCTTGGGAATGAGCGAAGTGGATTGCTCGCAGGTCAGCTCGATCTCCACCCCCAGGTAGCGGCCCGCGAAGCTGCGCAACACCGGCGTCAGGTAGGTCGATGCATAGTCATCGGGAACGCCGAGTCGCACGCGTCCGGACAAGTCCGGCCCGAAAAGCGCCGTCTGTGCTTCCGTCTGAAGGGCCAGCATGCGGCGCGCATAGCCCAGCAGCTCGGCGCCCGCCGGCGTCAGCTGCAGGTGGCGAGGCCCGCGCAGCAGCACCGGCCGTTCCAAGGCGGCCTCCAGTTTCTTGATCTGCATGCTCACGGCCGCCTGTGAACGGTGAACCAGGGGTGCTGCCGCCGAGAGCGATCCCGCATCCACCACCGCCACAAAGGCGCGCAGCCAGTCGATTTGCAGATCGGGATAAGTCATTGAATGCTTTCGATGCTTGTTGAATTCGATTGTCGAATATCAGGCTATCGAACTATTTGCTTTACGGCAATCCGCCGCGGCATGAGCATCGGGGCATGGACCACAAGCCTTCCGTCACGTTTCAACCATCGCGCCCCATTGAGGTCGGCGCTTGCGCCAAGCGGGAAGCACGGGGCCAATGGCTGATGATCGCCGGGGGCGTGCTGCTGGGCACCGTCGGCGTGTTCGTCGAAGAGGCGAATCAACACCCTTTGGTGACCGTGCTGTTTCGCTGCGCATTCGGAGCGTTGGCGTTGCTGGCATGGGGCGTCGCCACGGGCCGAACCCGAGAGCTTCGCCTGCGCGGTCGCAGTGGGTGGATCGTCTGCGCGACGGGCTGCCTGATGGTCGTGAACTGGGCGCTGTTCTTTGCCGCCATACCGCGCACGTCGATTGCCGTCGCGACGGTGGTCTTCCACATTCAGCCGGTGTGGATCATGGTGTTCGGTGCGCTGGTGCTGCGCGAGCATGTCACTGCGGCGCAGAAAGCCGCAACCGCCGTGGCATTGGGCGGTCTGGTCTTGACGACCGGCCTGTGGGGCGGTGGCTCCGTGGCCGGCGCGTCCGGGTCCGGCTACCTGACGGGCCTGCTGATGTGCCTGGGAGGATCGCTCAGCTACGCCGGCGTGACGATCATCGCCAAGACAGAGAAGGTTGTCACCCCGTTCGCACTGGCGTGGTGGCAGTGCGCGGTGGGGATGCTGGTGCTGCTGTGGGTCCCATGGGCGCATGGCTGGCCCTCGGACGCCGCCGCATGGGCCTGGCTGGCCGGACTGGGCGTGCTGCATACCGGTCTGGCCTATGCGATTTTGTTCACGGGAATGGCCTGCCTGACTCTGGGCAGGGTCGCCGTGTTGCAGTATGTCTATCCATTGACGGCAGGGAGCCTCTCACAACCCCATGTTTGACGAATCCGAATAGGGAGGAGTGGGCGCCAGTAGCCGTTTGAGCGTGATGAGGCCCAGCAACGGTCTGCGCCTGGGTGCATGAGGGGCCTTGCAGGCCCGGTGGCTCAGGCTTTCACCGTTTGCAGGCGCACTTGTGCCTTGCCAGTGGCGGGCTTGAAGAAAGCATCCACGCCCCGATGCAGGAACCAGGCCAGTCGCTTCATGTTGTAGCAGGCGGCCATCATCGTCATCCCCACCGTGGCGCGCGCCTGTCCGATGGTGCGCACGAACTTGCCCCCCAGGTGGCGGATACCGGCGAACACGTGCTCCACCTTGGCTCGTTTCTTTGCGATGCGCTGGTTGCGCCCCTTCTGGCATTCGCTCTGTGGTCGGCCCGCCTGCGCACGGCGCTGCATCGCATCCACGAATCCCAGCACTTTCAGCATCTGGCACCTTTGGCGGCTCGGGTAGGCTTTGTCCGCATGCACTGCCCGCCCGGTGTTGTGCATGTCCAGCACCTCATCGAAGTGGTGCCCGTCGTGCTCGCTGGCCGTGCCCGTGGCGAGGCGGCGGATGAAGCCGTGCTTGAGGTCCACGCTCACGCTGAGCTTGTAGCCGAAGTGGCTTTTGCCGTGCTTCTTCGTGTGCGTGGCCTCCACATCCTTTTGCCTGCGTCGCGCTTGGCTCCAGTCCGGCTGCCCGCCTTGTGCCAGCGTTCGCCGCTCCTGCTGGCCGATGTGCTGTCGGGGCGCGGGCACCAGCGTGGCATCAATGGCTTGCCCGCCCCGGGCGATGTAGCCGTGGCGCTGCAGTTGGGCATCCACCCCCTGGAACAAGGCCGTTGCCCCGCCCACGCCAAGGCGCTCGCCAAAGCGCCAGATCGTGTTGCGGTCCGGCACGTTCATCGCATCCTGCAACAGGCAAAACCGCTGGTAGCTCCCCCGGTCCAGCAACTGATACTCCATCTGCTCATCGGACAGGTTGTACAGCCGCTTCAACACCAGGATGCGCACCATCACCTCGGTGGGGTAGGCGGGCCGACCGCCCCGGCGGCCACCCCCGCGTTCGATCAAGGCATCCACCAGCCGGGCCAGTTCTGCGAAGTCGATGTGCCGCGCGATCACCTGCAGCGGATCGCCCACCTCATCTCTCTTGTGTTGGCGCGAGGCCTCAGCGAACAGGTCGAACTTCAGGGCGCTACGGGGAGTGATCATGGCAAAGGATGGAGCACGCATTCTCGATCAACAAGGGACCGGATGGGTTTTGAGAGGTTCCCGGCAGTGCTGCTGGACTGGGCGGTCTATGGCCGGATGCTGAGCGCGACCCAACTGGCAGGCGTCGGCCTGATGGCTCTGGCGCTCTTCGTCATCAAGACCCGATAGCCCGGTCACGCGACTTGGACCGGAGCGCGCCCGCATGCCGCGCCAGGAGTCCTCTCGCGAAGATGTTTTGGCGGCCGACTTCTGCCGACACGCCCGTCAGAGGCCATTCGCCAGGCTTTGCAGATGGAGGAACCCGGCAGCTTCTGCGAACCTGCAGGGTTGCAGTGGCACGGGCACCGCCCTGCCCGGCTCATGGCTGCCCGTCGAACGACTCCACACTGTCTGGCAGGCCCACCCAATCGTGACGACGCCGTGTCCAAATCTGGCGCTGCGGGGTGCCCAGTTCCTGCCGTTGCTTCAAAGTGCCGATCCGCAACGAGTAGGACTGCGGATTCTCGAGCGCACAGGCATACAGCGAACTCCCGCAGACTTCGCAAAACGCAAGCAGGCGCTGGTTGCCGCTGGCGGCCGTCTTGGTGTAGGTGCGGGGCTGCCCCTTGATCAGCCGGAAACCGTCTGCCGGCGCGGCGATGTTTGCCCAGAAGGCGGAGCCGGATTGGGCTTGGCAGTCCGCGCAGTGGCAGACCGTCGTGGTGCCGGGCTGTACCTGCGCTTCGTATTCGATGGCGCCGCAGTAGCAACTTCCTTCAACCTTCATCGTTGGCTCCTTCGGCCGTGGTGTCGGATTGCCACTTCATTCCTGCGGCAGATGGCACACCGCTTCCACGTTGTGGCCATCCGGCGCGATGACGAAAGCGGCGTAATAGTGCGGGTGGTAGTGCAAGCGCAGTCCGGGAGGGCCATTGTCCCGGCCCCCGGCTTCGATCGCCGCACGATGGAACGCGTCGACCTGGCGCCGGCTTTCTGCCGTGAAAGCCAAGTGCAGCGGGCTCGGCCGGTCCTCCGCATCGTAGATCCAGAGCGAGGGTTTGCCGTTCTTGCCAAGGCCCGCCCCGTGCGGCCCCTTCATGGCGACGGCGATCCCCAGGGGCGCCAGGGCGCGCAGGAAGAAGGACGCACTGGCCTCGCTGTCGCTGGCGCGGATACCGATGTGGTCGAACATGAGAACTCCCGTTCGGGGATGTGAGGGTGGAGGCCGGCCCCTTCGGCCCCGTTTCCGCTAAGCCGGACCAAGCGGTTGTAGCGGCTGGCTTGCCAATCTGCATTGCGGCAGATCAATTCACGCCGAGGCACAGGACCCGGCCGCCACAGCGGTCACCCTCGCCTCAACGGATCTTGTACAGCACCGCCGCGCCGGGCCTGGGTTCGAAGGCCGGCACGGTGCGTTGTTTCAGGGGGGCGCCCTTGGCATCCCAGACCAGCGTCTCCACCGGGTATTCGTCCTTGCGGGTCATGGCGCCGATCTGCTGGACGATCACGGCCGAAGCAGCCGCCACTTCCGGGTTCCATGCGAACACACCGACCCTGCCGTAGAACACGGCCGGTGCGTCGGCATCGAGGCGACGGTCCGGGCACATCACCAGGCCGCGGTCCCGCATGACCCGCAATGCGCCGACGGGCACGGCCTTGACCGTGGGTGTGGTGCGCTCGGTGCTGTGGCCAGGGCAGACATTGGCTGAGCGGGTCACCATGTCTTCGGCCACTTGCCGGTCGGATTGCGCGAATGTGGGCAGGGTCGCACCAGACAGGGCGAGCAAAGCGAAAGCGGACTTCCAATGCATGGGGTGAAAACTCCTTGTGGGGTAAAACTCCAAACCTTGCAGCCGCACCGGAGGGGCGGCTGCGAAGGACGCGATCAGATCCTATCGACCCGGTCGCCGGGCGCTGCCCAGGGATGGGACAGGGGCAGGCTCCCCCGCCCGCTCCCCCACCCCAGGCTCACTTCACCAGCGCCAGCAAATCCTTGAAGGCCGGGTGTTCCGCCGTGCGCGCCCATTCGAAGATGACCATCTCCGTCGTGACCAGTTCGGCGCCCGCGCCGGCCAGGCGGTCGAAGGCGGCGTCGCGGTTGCGCTCGGTGCGCGAGCCGCAGGCGTCGGTCACCACGCACACGTCGAATTCGTCCTCCAGCAGGTCCAGCGCCGTCTGCAGCAGGCACACATGGGCCTCGCATCCGGCGATCACGATGGCGCCGGGCTCTTCGGCCGTGGGCTGGGGTTTCTGCAGGTGCTTGGGCAGGCTGCGGGCGTTGCCGGCAGGCGGCTTGGGCTCAGGGCGCAACCATTCGCCCAGGCCTTCCTCGGCCGCGCTGAAATGCATCTTGGCCAGGGTCTTGCGGCACAGCGCACGCAGCGCCGGATCGTTGGGCCCCAGGCGCGAGGGGTTTTGCTCGGTGCCCCATACCGGCACCTCCATCAACTGGGCCGCCCGGGCCAGGCGCAGCGCGTTGGCCAGCACGGCTGGGCCTTCGAAGATGGCGGGCATCAGGCGTTCCTGGTAATCGACCAGGACGAGTTGGGATTCGGAGGCGTCGAGCAGCATGGGCGGGGTGCGCTGGGCAAAAGGTGAAAGATTCGGGGATTGTCGCAGCCGTGCTTGGCGCAGGTTCCTTGGGGGCGTGCGACGGGGGGGACCGGCGCGGGAACGCCCGATCCGCCCAGTGGTAGTCAGCGCGTCAGGCGCAGCAGCCGGCCCTGGGGTCCATCGGTCAGCAAGTACAGCCAGCCGTCCGGACCCTGGCGCACGTCGCGGATGCGTTCGGCCAGGCCGCCGAGCAGGTATTCGTCGCGCACCACCTTGCCGTTCGCCAGCTCCAGCCGGTGCAGCCGGCTGAACTTGAGCGAGCCGACGAACAGGCTGCCCCGCCAGTCGGCGCCGTAGCGGTCGCTGGTCAGAAAGGCCATGCCCGAGGGCGCGATGGACGGCACCCAGTAGTGCAGCGGCGGCTCCATGCCCGCCTTGTGCGTGAGCCCTTCTCCGATCTTGCCGCCGCCATAGTTTTCGCCGTAGGTGACGACCGGCCAGCCGTAATTGCGCCCGGCCTGGGGCACGTTGATTTCATCGCCCCCCTGCGGGCCGTGCTCGTGGATCCACAGCCGCCCGTCCGGGGCGATGGTCGCGCCCTGCGGGTTGCGGTGGCCCCAGCTCCAGATTTCGGGCAGCGCGCCGGCCCCGGTCGGGTTGCCCGGGCCCGGCGAGCCATCGGGCTGCACATGGATGATCTTGCCCAGGTGGCCGTCGAGCTTTTGGGCGTCTTCCTTGCGGGAGGAGCGCTCGCCCACGGCCAGAAAGAGGGACCCGTCCCGGGCCTGCGCAATGCGGCAGCCGAAGTGCAGCGAGCTCTGGACCTTGGGCCGTTGGCTGAAGATCACCCGCACGTCGGTCAAGGCAGTTTCGCCGGGGGGCAGCACCGCGCTCGCCATGGCGGTGCTGTTGCCGGTCTCGCCCTGCGGCGCAGGCTCGGAGTAGCAAAAGAAGATGCGCCGGTTGCGTTCGAAATCCGCGTCGGTGACCACATCGAGCAGGCCGCCCTGCCCGCCGAACACGACCGGCGGCAGGCCGGACACGGGCGAATGGATCCGGCCATTGGCCTCGATCACCCGCAGACGGCCGGAGCGCTCCGTCACCAGGAACCGTCCGCCCGGAAGGAACGCCACTGCCCAGGGGTTGGCCAGATCCTGGGCCACAGTCCCCGCCTGGCCTTGCGTCTTTGCTGCCTGCGGCACGACGGGAGTAGCCGGTTGGGCGCGGGCCTCCACGCCGGACAACATTGCCGCAGCGCCAGATGTAACCAATAACAGCCGGTAAAAAACAGAAGACAGAGAGCCAGATTTATCGAATTTCATACAGCGGAAATTTTGTAACACAAGGGCCTGCCAGTCATCGCGTCCCCAGGGAAAAGTAGGACTCGCCGAATTTCGTTGCGAGAGGGAAGAGCATGCCACGCAGCCGCTTCATAGCCAAAAGCCATGGGGCTTTGGTTTTGCGACAATTTTTGCTAATGGAAGCCAGAACATGCGTGATAACCTCGCGCCCCATGTCTCGATGGATCTGCCTCTTGTTGCTGGCCTGCGCCAGCGCCCACGCCGCCCCCAACAATGCGCCCTCCGATGATTTAGACCGTCTTGTCCGCGAAAGGACCATGCTTTCGCAATTCCAGGAAGCCCGGCACAACGTGCAGGACAAGGCTGGAGAAGTCGTTGCCACGGCAATGGGATTTCTCGGCGTGCCCTACCGCCGGGGTGGCAATGACGTCGAAACCGGTTTTGATTGCAGCGGCTTCATCCGCACGATCTACGGCAAGGCGGCGGGCCTGGTACTCCCGCGCCGGGCTGACCAGCAAGCGGCCGCCACCGAGAAGATCGAGAAGAAAGACCTTCAACCGGGCGACCTCGTCTTCTTCAACACCATGCGCCGCGCGTTCAGCCATGTGGGCATGTACGTGGGTGACGGCAAGTTCATCCACTCGCCCCGCAGCGGTGCGGAAGTCCGCGTGGAAGACATGGGCGCCTCTTACTGGCAGCGCCGCTTCAACGGCGCCCGCCGCGTGAGTACCGAAGACGGCGGCAAGGACGGCTCCGCCAACTGAGCGCTCTGGCGTGGTGCACCGCGTGCGCATGGTGAAGCCGCCTGGGCCTGTCAGGGTTTGATGACGGTCGTTGTTTCCGTGCTGCGAATGGGTTCGCCCACCACATTCACGGGACGGGCATCGGGATTGCGCAGCATTTCCTTGGCGGCAGCCATGTCGGCTTGGTAGCGCGCCCGGGCCTGTGATTCGCACGACTTGCGGGCACCTGCTTCACCCGCACGGCATTCTTCCAAACCCACTTTCAAACCACCGCCCGCTTCACGGATCGCGGTCTGATAGCGTTGCGCAGGGGTGGTGTCCGGCCGTGCGCCGCGCTCCAGCGATGCCTGATCGCTCTGTGCGAGGGCCGTGGAGGGCAGCATGGCGCCCCCGGTGGCCGCGGCCAATGCCAACACGGTGGCGGACAAGAAAGTGCGGGGGGATCGGATGGGCATGGGCTTTCCTTTCTTTTTTTGTGGGAGAGCCATGACCTTATCCAGCCCGCAATTCGCCAAGCGCGGGATTCACGCGCGTCGGCTTGTCGGCCGGCTCCCACACCCCGCACGCCGTTTCCCCGCTGCCTGATCTTCCCCGAAAACCCCTATCTTCGGCCGGCAGCACAGTGCGCCTCGTCCGACATGGCGCCTTGGGGGCCGCCGGGTAGATTCGCCCTATCTCAACCAGAAAGTGCCTGCCCATGTTTTCCGTCCTCGGTGTTCTTCTCGTCGGTCTCGTGGTGGGCTTGCTCGCCCGTGCGCTCAAGCCAGGGGATGACAAGCTCGGCTGGATCATGACGGCGCTGCTCGGCGTGGCCGGGTCGTTCCTGGCCACCTACATCGGACTCGCCATGGGCTGGTACCAGGAGGGCGAGCCAGCCGGCTGGATCGCCTCCATCCTGGGCGCGATGCTGCTGCTGGTGGTGTACAGCTTCTTCAAGAGCAAGAACTGAAAGGCGGCCGCCCCGTGGCGAAACGTGTTCCCAGCGCCTCGGCCCTGGCCGGCAACGACCCCGATCTGCTGGCAGCCGTGCAGCGCAGCCGGCGCCTGCTGCACCGGCGCGCACTGATGGCCGCCGCGGCGGGCACCGTGCCCATTTCGGGCCTCGATTGGGCGGTGGACGCGGCCTTGCTGTCCCGACTGGTGCCGCAGATCAATGCGGAGTTCGGCCTGACGCCCGAGCAGATCGACCGGCTCACGCCCCACAAGCGCGAGCAGGTGCAAAAGGCGGTCGGCCTCGTCGGGTCGGCCTTGATCGGCAAGTTCGTCACCCGCGAGCTGGTGATCCGGGCCACCCAGGCCGTGGGCATGCGCCTCACGGCCAAGCAGGCGGCCAAATATGTGCCGCTGGCCGGCCAGGCCGTGGCGGCCGTGCTGGGCTACACCACGCTGCGCCTGCTCGGCGAGCAGCACCTGCGCGATTGCGTGGAAGTCGCCAAGGCGGCCCAACTGACCTTGCCGGCGCCAGGGGCCGATTCGAAGCGCTGAATCCGCCACCCGGCGGCCCCCGCATGCGAACGCGGCCGCTCGCCCGGCACAATGGCCGCCCATGCCGCCGCGCCTCCCCGCTGACTCCCCTAGCGCCAAGCGCCCTTCCGTTGCCTCGGCTGCGCGCGAGCACGCGATCGGCGCCTGGGTCTCCGCGCTGCAGTGCCAGGCAGATGCCGCCACACTGGCGCGGCTGCCCACCCTGTCCGATGCCGAGGCCGCGCAGGTTATGGCGCGCATGCGCGCCGCCGCCCCGTCCGCCCCGTCCGCCCCGTCCGCCCCGTCCGCCCCGTCCGCCCCGCCTGGCCCGGCGGACGGCACCCTCGCCACGCCGGGCCGATTCCAGCCGCGCATCACGCTGCGGACGCTGGGCCGTGGCGACGGCCTGCTGGGCCTGCGGCCCCACGGGCCGATCGGCCCGCGCGGCGACCAGGTCACGCTGGCCCGCATCGACTGGACCTACCGCACGCCGGACGGCGCCGCCTGGGAAACGCCCGCCCCCACCTCGGTGCTCAACAGCCGCCCGCCGGCCGTGCAGGAGCTGTACGACACCGGCGGCCCCGTGCTGCGCCTGCAGCGCGATGGGGTGGCCGAGGCGGACGCCATCGACCTCGTGCGCGACCTGGGCCTGCTGCCGGTGCCCGAAACGGCCTTGCAGTGGCGCGACCGTGCGGGTGCTCCCGTGCTGGGCCCTGTCTGGACGCTGCCGCAGGAGGCGGCCTTCGGCGACTTCTGGGCCGAGCAGGTGCCGCGCCTACAGGCCCATGGCTGGGCCGTGTCGGTGCTGCCCGGCTTCGCGCACGAGAGCGTTCCCGTGCAGCGCTGGACGCTGCGCCTGGACCCCGACACCGGCGAGCTGCTGGGCAAGGACCTCGCCGGCCCCCTGGGCCCGCGCGAACGCCCGGTGCAAAAGCTGCATCTGCCCGAACGCGAAGGGGCCTGGCTGCTGAGCCTGGGCATCGAGGTGGACGGCGAGACGCTGGACTTGGCGCCCTTGCTGGCCGATCTGCTCCGGCGCGCGCCGCGCTGGCTGAACGCCGCGCAGATGGCCGCCATCGACGATCACGCAACCGTCTCGCTGCGCGCGCCCGGCGGGCGGCGCATCGATGCGCCCGCGGCGCCGCTCAAGGCCATCGTCGGCGCGATGGTGGACCTGCTCACCGATCCGCGGCGCAACGCCGACCGGCAGCGCCAGGACGGCGACCCGCTGCGCCTGGGTCCCTGGGAAATGCGGCGCATCGAGGCCCTGCGCTCCGGCCTGGTGCAGGCGCACCGCGTGGGCACGGTCAGCGGCTGGGACAACGGCTGGCAGTTGCAGGGCGATGCCGGGCTGGCCCATCTGGCGCGGCGGCTGAAGGCCATCGGCACGCCTGCGCCCGTGGCCGCGCCGGCCGGGCTGCAGGTGCCGCTGCGGCCGTACCAGCTCGACGGCCTCGCATGGCTGCAATACCTGCGCGCCCAAGGGCTGGGCGGCATTCTGGCCGACGACATGGGCTTGGGGAAAACCGCGCAGGCGCTGGCCCATGTCCTCACCGAAAAGGAAGCGGGCCGGCTGGCGCACCCTGCGCTGGTGATGCTGCCCACCTCGCTCGTCTTCAACTGGCAGGCGGAGGCGCAGCGCATGGCCCCGGGCCTGCGCGTGCTCAGCCTGCACGGCGCGGACCGGCGCGAGCGCTTTGCCCGCATCGGCCAGCACGACCTGGTGCTGACGACCTACCCGCTGGTGTGGCGCGACATCGACGCGCTGGCCGCGCAGCCGTGGCACCTGCTGATCCTGGACGAGGCGCAGATGGTCAAGAACGCCGGCAGCCGCAGCGCCCGCGCCCTGCGGCGCCTGAACGCCCCGCATCTGCTTTGCCTGACCGGCACGCCGCTGGAGAACCACCTGGGCGAGCTGTGGGCGCAGTTCGACTTCCTCATGCCCGGCTTTCTGGGCGATGCGCGCAGCTTTTCCCAACGCTGGCGCAAGCCCATCGAGGAGAACGGCGAAACCCTGCGGGCCGAGGTGCTGGCCCGGCGCGTGCGCCCGTTCATCCTGCGCCGGCGTAAGCAGGACGTGGCCACCGAACTGCCGCCGCGCACCGACGTCGTGCTGCGGCTGCCGCTGCAGGGCCGCCAGCGCGAGCTGTACGAGGCGGTGCGTGCCGCCGCCGACAAGCAGGTGCGCCGCGTGCTGCAGCGCCAGAGCTTCGACGGCGCGCAGATCACCCTGCTGGATGCGCTGCTCAAGCTGCGGCAGGTGTGTTGCGATCCGCGCCTGGTCAAGGGCAGCGAGGCCGCCCGGGCGCAGCCCGCCACCATGGAACGCGCCAAGCTCGAATGGCTGGCCGACGCGCTGCCCGCCCTGGTCGCGCAAGGGCGCCGCGTGCTGGTGTTTTCGCAGTTCACCGAGATGCTTGCCCTGGTGGCCGAAACGCTGGAAGCGCTCGCCCTGCCCTTCCTCGCGCTGACCGGAGACACCCCACCGCGCGCGCGCGGCGCCGTGGTGCGGCGCTTCCAGGACCGCGGCGATGCAGGCGCGCCGCCCGTCCTGCTGGCCAGCCTCAAGGCCGGCGGCGTGGGCCTGAACCTGACCGCCGCCGACACGGTGATCCACCTCGACCCCTGGTGGAACCCCGCCGTGGAGGAGCAGGCCACCGCCCGTGCCCACCGCATCGGGCAGGACCAGCCGGTGTTCGTCTACAAGATCGTGGTGGAAGGCAGCATCGAGGAACGCATGCTGGAACTGCAGGCCCGCAAGCAGGCGCTGGCGCAGGGGGTGCTGGGGCACGACGCCGCGGGTGCGGCCAAGTTCAGCGAGGCGGACCTGAACGCCCTGCTCGCCCCCTTGTCGGAACCCCAGGACAACCCACTGGCCATCCCGGCGCACGATGCGATCCGGTGGGGCGGCACGGGACCGGCGCGCATGCGGTGAATCCGCGAATAGAGGTGTTTTTGCCACCATGCCCTATTGAATCATGCCCTCATTGCTATTAAATAAATAGCAAAAGCCCTCTGGCGGCAGGAAGGGCTCGATCCTTGCGCCGCATCCCGCCAGAATGGCGCCATGACGACGACCCCGCCCCCCGAACCCCGCTACTGGCTCATGAAGTCCGAGCCGCAGGAATGCTCCATCGACGACGCCCTGGCCGCCCCGGATGCCACCGTGCCCTGGACCGGCGTGCGCAACTACCAGGCGCGCAACTTCATGCGCGACGGCATGCAGGTGGGCGACGGCGTGCTGTTCTATCACTCCAGCTGTCCGGAGCCGGGCATTGCCGGCCTGGCGCGCGTGGCATCCGCCACCCGGCCGGACCCGACGCAGTTCGACCCCGAATCGCCCTACCACGACCCCAAATCCCGCCCGGACCAACCGCGGTGGCTGCTGCTGGACGTGCAGGCGGTGCGCAAGACCCGCCTGCTGCCCCTGGCCGAATTGCGCGCCCGGCCGGAACTGGCCGGCCTGCAGGTGCTGCAAAAAGGCAGCCGCCTGTCCATCACGCCGGTCGATGCAGCGGACTGGAAGCGGGTCGTCGACGTGCTGGACGCGGCGCCGCCCGCCTGAGCCGCGCCCTGCGAGGGCCCAAAGGTGCCGCCCGGCCACGGGTGCAGCACCTGGTGCCCGTGCCTATCATGGCCTGCCCTTCACTCCCCTTTCGCGGTGGCGCCAGCGCTTCGCGTCCGCCATGCGCAACATGCTCGACTTCAGTTCCTGGCACACCCTGCTCACCACCGCGTTGGGGCTGCTGCTGGCCTCACTGCTCATGGTGGGCATCCGGCTCGTGTTCATGCAGACCATCCAGCGCCGCCGGGAGCGCGAAAACCGGCAGATCAACGAGCGGCTCAAGACCCTGATTGCCGCCTACAAGACCTTGGGCGGCTCGTTCACCGGGCAGTTGCAGGTGAGCCCGACGCACATGCGCGACCTCCGCCGGCCGGCTGGCAGCCCAACGTCATCGCTGGCTCCTGCGGAAGGCGATCCGGCCACCGGAGAAGGGGCCCTGGCACCGCCGACCAGCACCGAGCGCCAACGCCGCGTGCGCGACGCGGTGGAGGCCGCGCTGTCCGACGTGATCCTGCTGGGCACCGAAGAGCAGGTGCAGCTCGCCGCCCAGGCCGCGCAGGACATGGTGGCCGGCCGCAGTATTGAAACGGCTCAGCTGGTGGTGTCGCTGCGGCAGTTCATTCGGGCGGCGCTGGACCTGGAACCGATTGCGGAGCATGTGCCGATTCCCGTGCAGGGGCCGCTGCGGCCCGGAGGAAGCGGTGGCGCGGGCGCCCGGCGGGCCACTGCCGATGGCGGTGTGCGAGGCAGTGGGGGCGGCGCCGGCGGTGGAATGGGCGAAAGCGGGAACGGCGGCGGGATGGGAATGGCGCACCACGCGCCCGGTGGTGACCCGGCCGACGACGGAGGGTCCGCCACCACAGGCGCCAGGGGGCAATGAAGGGGGATGACGCAGCGCTCCCCTGCCCGCTCGCCCCCGTCACGCACAAGATCCACCCGGCACAGCGCACTGCCTCAGTCGCTGTCGCGCAGGTGTTTCGCAAGGAACGCCGAAATCCGCGCCTCGTAGGCCGGCGGATCGAACGCATGCAGATCGACATGCGCCGCACCATCGACCACCCACAACGCCTTCGGATCGTCAGCCGCCGCGTAGATGCGCCGGGTTTCCGCCAGGGGGGTGTGGCGGTCTTCCGATCCGGCCGCGATCAGCAGCGGCACGTGCAGCGACGGCAGGTCGGCGATGGGCCGCAGCTGATCCGCTGAAACGCCCAGCCGCACGGGAAGCTGCCACAACAGCAGCGGCGTGAGCCACCGGCCCGCAGGCCCCAGGTACATCGCCAGGCGGTCGGAGACCGCGTCTTCGATCGTGGGGAACATCGACTCCAGCACGACTGCCTCCAGGGACACGTCGGGAAGGGACAGCACGAGCGACGCCGCCCCGAGCGATGCGCCGATCACACCGATCTTCTCGTCGGGCAGCGCGTCGGACAGGTAGTCCAGGGCCGCCGCCACGCCTTGCGATTCGTTCCAGCCGAAGGTCACCCGGTCGCCGGCGCTCTCGCCATGGGCGGGCAGATCGATGAGCAGCACCGAATAGCCCAGGCGATGGAGAAACCGGGCCCGGCCCAGCATCTGCCGCCGGTCCGCACCGATGCCATGCAAAAGCAGCACCGCCCCGGCCCCGGCATCGCCACGGACCAGCCAGCCCGCAAGGGACTGGCCCGTGACGGTATCGAACCGCACCGGGCTCGCGGGCAGATCGTCCGGGGCCGCGCCCACGGGCCGGTGGTGCGGCTGGCTCAGGACCTCGCCCGCACCGAGCAAAACCGCGAGGCACAAAAAGGCGGCAGCGAGTGCCGCGAGGATTCTTCGACGTTGCATGAGCAGCGATGCTAGCGGCCCACGGGGTCACCGCCACCACCACAGCAGGCCAACGCAGGGCGCTGCCGCCACGCCCAGGCCCAGCCAGGCCCGCGCCGCGCTGCGCGCACAGAACACCCACAGCGCGATGGCCGCGTACACCGTGAAGCTGAGCAACGTCGCCAGCAGCACGCCATCCGCTCGGCTCCCTCCCCACAGGCGCGGCGCGGCCAGCGCCAGCACGGCGGCGAGCAGGGACGCCACGGCGTACCCCCCCGCGCACGCGGCCAGCACCCGGCTGGCAACGCCGAGCCGGCTGGTCGAACGCGTCGCTGGCCGAAGGGGGCGGCTCATCCCTGCACCCCGCCGCGCGGCGCAGGGCGCCGGGGGGCGCCCGGCACCGCCTTGCGCGCGCCGTGCCAGCCCTGCCCGGTGCGGTACGCGGCCCACGCCAGCGCCGCGCCGCAGGCCAGCGCGGCGAGCTCCACGCCGGCGCGCTGCCCATCGCCCACCAGCGCGTAGCGGCCCAGGTGCTGACCGGTGGTCCAGGCGTTCAGCGCGGGCAGCGCCACGCACAGCGCCGCCGCGGCGCCCAGTTGCTCCACCCAGGCCCGGCGCGGCGGGCGCAGCGCGGCGTGCAGCAGCGTGGCCAGCCAGACCGCCAGGAAGGCCCGGATCTCCCACAGCGCGCGGCCGGGCAGTTCGGCGGGCAGCAGGCGGTTGGCATGGAGGTAGCCGATGCAGGCCACGCCGATGCCTGCCACGGCCGCGACGTTCAGGGCCTCGATGGCGCGGTAGACGCCGGCCGTGGCACGGCCGAACTCATTGCCGCAGGCGCGGCGCCGCTTCACGCTGAACAGCACGGTGCCGGTGGCCACCATCACGGTGCCGAGCAGCCCGCTGGCGAAGTACAGCCACTTCATCGGCCAGCCACCGAAGCGGGCGAAGTGCAGCGACTCCATCACAGCGTGCACCTGCTCCGAGGCGAAGGCCGCGTCGGGGTCCGGCCGGCGCACCTGCAGCACGGCGCCGCTCACGCCGTCGAGCACCGCGGTGGCCACCGGGTTCAGCAAGGCGCGGCGCTGGCCTGCGCCTGGCTCGGCTTCGCGGGGGCCGAGCACGCGCACCGTGGCATTCGCATCCCCCGGCGCCTCGACCACCACCATGCGCGGTGGCTGGCCCATCAGGTCGCGGGCCCTTTGCAGCAGCGGTGCCAGATCGTGCAAGGCCGCGGGCCGGCCCGTGCGGGGGCGGCGCAGCGCTTCGCCCTCGCCGTGGTGCAGCTCGGCCTGGAACCGGGCATGGGCCGACTCGCCGCTGCCGTACGCCGCCTGCAGGGGCCAGGGCATGTACGAGGTATAGAAGATCGCCAGCCCGGTGTAGACGATCATGAACAGGAAGGGCAGCGTCAGCACGGCGGTGGCGTTATGGGCGTCCATCCACGAGCGCTGGCCCTTGCCCGGCCGGAACGTGAAGAAATCCTGAAAGATGCGCCGGTGCACGACCACGCCGGACACCAGCGCCACCAGCATGGCCATCGACACCCAGCCGACCACCCAGAAGCCGAGCGCGTTCCACTGCAGCATGTAGTGGAACGACATGAAGTGGCGTCCGCCTTCGGTCGCCCGGCCCCAGGGCAGGGGCAGCACGGCGCCGGTCACCGGGTGCAGCGCGGCCGTCTGGTTGGCACGGCCATCGCGCCACGCCAGCAGCAGGGCATCGCCCGGGCGCTGGGGCAGCTCGATGCGCCAAAAGCGCGCGCCGGGTGCCTGCGCGGCCAGGTGCCGCACGGCCTGTGCCAGCACGTGCGGCACGGCCCCCTGTGTGCCGGCCCCGGCATCCGCCAGCACGGGCCGGGCCTCCATCCAGCGGGTGATCGGCTCCCGGAACACGCTGAGCGTGCCCGTGAGGAAGATGGCGCACAGCAGCCATCCGCAGACGAGGCCGCACCAGGTGTGCAGCCACGACATGGACTGGCGGAAGTTGCCGTTACCTTTCATGCGGGCCCCATCCCTGGCCATTCGCCGCGCGATCGACTGCGCACGGTCAGAAGGCGCCGCGCAGGGTCAGCATCACATTGCGGGGGTCGCCGTAATAGCTGCCGTTGACCAGCGCGGTAACCGAGCTGTAGTAGCGCTTGTCGAAGACGTTGTTCACGTTCAGCGCCGCGGTCCAGTGGCGGTTGATCTGGTACTTGACCAGCGCATTCCACACCGCCCGCCCGCCGTTGGTGGCGCGCACGGCGCCGATCTGGCGGTAGCTGCCGCTTTGCGCGTTGACGCCGCCCCCGAGGGTGATGGCGTTCAGTTCGCCCGGCAGCTGGTAGGTGCTCCACAGGCGGAACAGGTGCTTGGGCGTGTAGCTGTTGAAGGACAGGCCCTGGCTGCTCACGTCCTTGAGGTACTTGGTCTGGTTGAAGGTGTAGCCGGCGAACAGGTTCCAGTGGCGCGCGACCTCGCCGCTCACCTCGGCATCCAGGCCCTGGCTGCGCACCTCGCCCGTGTCGGTGTAGCAGTAGTAGTCGCTGCGGCAGGTGGGGCTGGTGCTGAAGTCTTCCTGCGCGCGGTTCTTCTGGTCCACGCGGAACAGGGCGAACGAGGCATTCACCTTGCCGTCCATCAGCTCGCCTTTGAGGCCCGCTTCGTAATTGGCGCCCACCATGGGCTTGAGCAACTGGCCCGCCTCGTTCAGCTCGGACTGCGGCTTGAAGATGTCGGCATAGCTCACGTAGGCGGACCATTGCGGGTCGAGCGCGTAGATCAGCCCGGCATAGGGGTTGACCTTGGCGTTCTCGCGGCTGTGGGTGGCCGATGTGGACGGCGCCGCCCCGGTGGTGACGGTGTCCCAGTCGGTGCGGAACCAGCTGACGCGCGCGCCGAGCACCAGCTTGAGCGGGTCGGTCAGCTGCAGGCGCACCGCGTTGTAAAAGCCCAGTTGCCGGGCCTTGCCCTGCCGCGCCTCGCGGGTGCCGGTGTAGATCTCGGCGTCCGTGGGCTCGCGGAAGTCGGGGTTGTAGCTGTTCAGGCCGAAGATGTTGTAGTTGGTCCGAAAGCCGTAGATGGTGTCGTTCGTGGTGTGCGTGTAGTTGACCCCGCTCACCAGTTCGTGCCGCCGGCCGAAGGCGTCGAATTTTCCGGTCAGGTTCGCGTCGATGCCCGAGGTCTCGATGTCGGCGATGGACCGGGCCACGATGTTGGCGCTCTGCATCAGCGCCGGATTGACCGCCCGGTTGACCCCGGCGTACTTCAGATCGTGCTCTTCCTTGAGGTGCATCGCCGTGAACTGCAGCTTCCAGTCGTCGTTGAACTGGTGCGCCGCATCGAAATACAGCCCGCGGTTGGACGACTCCTGCCGGTTCCAGGTGGCGCCCAGGTAGGTCGAGCGGGGCAGGTTCAGGTCGCCGCCGGTGGCGTAGCGCGGCAGCCCGTTCATGGAGGGGCGGCCGCGCGTTTCTTCGGAGCTGGCCCCGAAGTTGATGCGCGTGGCGGCCGAGACGTCGTATTCCAGCGTGCCGTACACGGTCGGGCTGCGGCGGTTCACGTAGTCCATGAACGAGTGGTGGTCTTCGTAGTCGATCAGCGCGCGGCCGCGCAGCGTGCCCTCTTCGTTCAGGACGCGGCTGGTGTCCAGCTGCGCGCCGTAGCGGTCCCACGAGCCCACGCGGGCCTCCACCGTGGTGGCGTTGGTGCCGAGAGGACGCTTGCGCACCAGGTTGACCGCCCCGCCGGGGCTGCCTTCGCCCTGCAGCAGGCCGGCGGCGCCGCGCAGGACCTCGGCCCGGTCGATGATCGCCATGCTGGACGAATAGTTGCTCGCCCGCCCGTACATGCCGCGGTTGAGTGGCACCCCGTCGTACTGCACCGTGGTCAGGTCGTAGCCGCGCGAATAGATGTATTTGCCGCCCTGCGGGCTTTGCGCCAGCGTGATGCCGGTGGTGCTGGCGAGCGCGTCGTAGACCGAGGTGATGTTCTGCTCGTCCATCAGCTGGCGCGTGACGACGCTGATCGACTGGGGAATGTCCTTGAGCGCCTGGGCGCCCTTGCCCACCGTGACGGCGCGCGTGGTGTACGAGCCCGTGTGCTCGGTCGCCACCGGGCGCTCGGCCTGGGCCGATACCGTCACGGGCGCGAGCGTGGCCGTGCCTGCGCCTTGCGGCACGCGGCGCACGACCACCGAGGTGCCTTCGATCTCCGCGAACAGCCCGCTGCCCGCCAGCAGGCGTTTGAGGGCCTCGCGGGCGGTGAGGCGCCCTTGCACGGCCGGCGCCACCTTGCCCTCCACCAGCGCGGGTTGCACCATCAGCTCCAGGCGCGCCTGCCGCGCCAGCGCATCCAGGGCCTGGGCCAGGGGCTGGGCCGCGATGCGGATGTCCACCGGCACGGATGCCGCAGCCTGCGCACCGGCCCCCGGCTGGGCATGGGTGGGCAAGGCGCCCAGCGCCAGGGCGGCCGCCACGGCCAACGGGGCAGGATGGAAACGAAAACGGGACATGCGGACGATCTCCGGAAGGTTGGGAATAAGAAGCCTTCTCAGGTAGACGCATGGCTTGGCAAAACCCCAACCTGGGTTTTGCGCTTTTTTTCGAAAGGCGATTCAGTGGCTTGTCCCCGGGGTCGGACCGCACGTGCGCGCACGCCTGGCGCAAGGCCGGCTCAGTGCGCCCCGACGATTTCGGTGTGCGGCGCCTCACCCTGCAGGCGCACCGGCAGCACCTTGGGCAGCGCCTGCCGGAAGTTGTCCAGGCGGCGCGGGTCGAAGGTGCCGGTCATGCGCAGCGCGCCCACGGCCGCATCGCGCACCACGAGGCCCGTCTGCCCGTAGCGCTCGAACTCCGCCAAAGCCTGGGCCAGCGGCACATCGTCGAAGGTGATGCGCCCGTCGCGCCAAGGGGCGACCCCAGCCGTCGCCACCGGGCCGACCGGCGCCATGCGGCCCGCGGCATCGGCCGACACCTGCTGCCCGGCGGTGAGCACCACCGTGGCCGCGCCAGTCTGCCCGGGTGGGTTCACGGCGCCGCCAGCCGCCGCCACGCGCACCCGTCCCTCCTCCACGGCCACGCGCACGCCGTTGTCGCCGGGCACGCTGGCGGTGTGGCGCATGGAAAACCGCGTGCCCACCACCGTCACCTTCACGGCGCCGGCCAGCACATCGAACGGCCGGGTGGCGTCGCCCTGGACCTGGAACACGGCTTGCCCCTCGGGCAGGCGCACCTCGCGCCGCTGGCGGTACAGCGCCACCTCCAGCCGCGTGGCGGTATCGAGCCGCAGGCGGCTGCCGTCGGGCAGCTGCACGTCCAGTTGCTGGCCGCGTTCCGTCGAGAAGTTCTGCACGAAAACCGGCTGCTGCTGCCAGTGGTCCCAGGCCAAGTAGCTGCCGCCCCCGGCCATGAGCACGACCACCGCCGCCACGGCGGCCTGCGGCACCAGGGCCGACCAACCCTGCAGCCACGCCCTGCGCCCGGTGGGCGCCGGCGTGGGCTTGCGGTCCGCCTGGGCCTGCTCGGCCGCCAGCTGCCGTCGCAATTGCGCCACGCCGGCAGCGGGCAACTGGTCCAGCCGTTGCCAATCGGCCTGCCAGCGGGCGAATGCCGCCTGTCGGCTGGGGTGCCCGGCCAGCCAGGCCTGGAATTCGGCGTTCTGCTCGGCGCCCCGTTCCCGGTCCAGGCGCGCGAACCACGCCAGCGCCTCGGTATCGAGGTCACTGGACGAGGGGGCCGCGCGGTGGGGATCGGTCATGGACATTTCAAAAGGGTACCTGGCAGTAGACGCACGGCACGGCGCCATCCCAACCTTGCGGATCCAGGAATGGGCAGCGCGTCATCACGGGCTTTCCGTTGGTGTGGGCTGTGCCGATGTGCGGGGCGTGCCCCCCAGCCGGTCCTGGCAATCGCGGCAGGCCTGCATGCCCCGCTGGATGTGGCGCTCCACCATCGTCACCGAGATGCCCATGCGGCGCGCGATGTCCGCCTGGGCAAGGCCATCGAACTTGTGCAGGATGAACGCCTCGCGGCAGCGCAGCGGCAGTTCGCCGATGGCAGCCAGCAGCGCATTCACGGTCTGGGAGGACATGGCCGCCACCTCGGGCTCGCAGGCCCGTGGGCCGGCCAAGGCTTGAGCGGCCTGCTCGAAGCCATCGTCGCACTCCAGCGGGGCATGCTGGCCGCGCACCGCGTCGCGGCGATGCTGGTCGATGACGAGGTTGCGCGCCGTGCGGTACAGAAACGCCCGGGGTTCGGCGATGGTCTCGCCCGACTGCTGCACGGCCAGCACCCGCGCATAGCTTTCCTGCGCCAGGTCGGCCGCCATCTCGCGGTCCTGGACGGACCCTTGCAGGAACCTCAGCAACTCTCGGTAATAGCGCGCGAACACGGACATCTGAACCAGGGAATGGGCCATGCCCATCGACATGGCCAGACCCCGCGAACGCAGGATCGATGGCGCAAAAAGGCAAGCGAAGGCCGCAGTATAGGAGATGCGGTAAATGAGATTCACTTCGAACTGCATGCACCATGTTGAAGCGCGCCGCGAAAAATCAGGCTGCTTCGCTGTGAAAAATCGCATTGCTTGCGATTACAACCGATGAAAGCAAATTGCAGCGGGCGCAGTGTGATGCAAGCGTCCGCTGCCCTGCGCTACGGCGCAGTCCTCAAATGCTCGGCGATCCAGCGGGCCACGGGAACACAGACCGCGTTTCCGGCCGCCCGAACCTCGCGGTGATCGGTCGCATCCAGTCCGAAGGGAAGCCCTGTAGCTTCAGACACTCCGGCCCGCTCAACCATCGCACCCCGTCCGCCTCGGTGACAGACGAGATTCTCGCAACCGATACCGATGAGACTGGCTGCATTCTTGGCCAGGAGACAATTGGCAGGCCATCCATCCGCTGGCCGTGACTCTTGCTGCGGGCCAAGCGTGCCAGGTATTGCGTCCACTGGCGCGGCATCAGAAAGCAGCCCAGCGGGGGGGTGTCGTCCAAGACCAGCGACCAGGAAAACCCGGCGGCGACGGTGGGCGACTCCGAAATACTGAGCATCAAGCACCCGCCAGCATCCCACATACCCCCGGTCGGCAAGGGCCTGGAGGACGACGCCAAAGTCTTGCCCACCATTGCTAGTGAGCAGGCCAACGACGTTTTCAAGGACCACCCACTGGGGCCGTATTTCCTCGACGATGCGGCAGACCTCCCAGAACAGGCCGGTGCGGTTGCCGGCGAGGCCGGCGCGTGCGCCCATGCTGGACACGTCCTGGCACGGGAATCCGCCGATGAGCACGTCGACGGGGCTGAGGTTGTGGGCGCCGACCTCGCGCACGTCGGCGAACTGCCGGGCGTGAGGGAACCGCAGCGCGAGCACCTCGCGCAGGTGCGGCTCGATTTCGACCTGCCAGGCCGTGGTGTATCCCGCTTGTTCGAATCCAAGATCAAACCCTCCTATCCCTGCAAACAGACTGCCCACGAGGGGCGATGGGGCCGTGGTGGCCGGTGTGCGGCTGCTGGGTGCAGCCAAGGTGCCTTGCGACATGCATAACGCTTTCGTCGTTAGGCGCTCCCTGGCGCTCGGATGGGGGGCTCGCGGCCCTCAGATGATTCATGGCCCCGCAGCGGGGGCACTTGATGGCGAGGACGGTGTATTCGCCCTCGCCGAGTTTGCGGCGGCAGGCGCCGCAGCGAATTTCAATCATTGCAAGCCAGTTTCTACGGTTGAAACATCCGATAGACTCGCCGCACTCTGTACAGGGTGGCGGGCCTTGTCGGCTTGCAGGCTTTATCTGCAGGTTGGGGCTCTTGCCGGTGTTACCGCACCGGCAGGGGTCGCCCGTCTTTTTTATTGGTCGGCGTCCCCCATCCAGCGGCGGGGCTGATCGCCTGCAGGGCCGCGGGGTCCTGCGCATCCCATGCCAGACCCTCCAGGCGCTGGCGCGTGCCGGTCAGGGCACCGTGGACCGCCCGATAGGCCTCATCCAAGGCCGCGATCCGCCGCGCGAGGTCTGCCCGGTCCAATCCCCGCGCGGACGCTGCCGCATCGATCCAGGGCGTGACCGCGCCGGCATCCGCCAGCAGCGCCCGGGCCTCACGGGTCTGCACCGGCCAGCTCTCGCGCTCCGAAGCCGGATACCCGGCCGAGATCGCGGCGGTTCGGCGGTCGTACTCGGCATTGATCGCCGCGATCTTGTCGGCCCGCTGCGCCTTGAACTGGGCGGCCACGTCCACCGCCCGGTCGGCCTGCTCCTGCACGGTCAAGGGCACGATCTGCCAGCCCTGGCGCCACACGCCCCCGGCCCGGATCGGCGCGCGCTCGGCGGCCCGGTGCGTCGTTGGATCGTGTTTGGGCGGCTCCACGGCAACCACCTCGGCATACCCATCGGGCGGCGCGAACGGGATCGGGAAAGAGCATTGCGGGTGCTCGGCCATGATGGCCTCGGGCGTGAGGGGATACGCGCCAGTGGCAAGGTGGATGCATCGCATCAGAGGTCTCCTGCGTTGGATGGGTAGGAGCGGCCACCGCCCCACATGATTCGCACGGCACCGACGCCCTGAAGGTTGTAGCTGGGCACGTCGGGCACCGTGATCTGGACGACGGAGCCGGGAACCACCGCCACGTTGTTGCGCCAGGCGCAGGCCCCGCCCTGCGAGCCGCCCGAACTGGAGTTCGCGCCCCCAGAGCCGCCGCCATAGTTGCCGCCGAGGTAGCCGCTGGGGCTGCTGGCCGGGCTGCTGCCCAGGCCCTTGAGCCCGATGCCATTACCCCCGCCCGCGAAGCCACCATCGCCGCCGCCCCCCGTGCCCGCCGTGGGGCCGCTGCCGAAGGTGCCGCCATTGCCGCCCGCACCGTTGTAGCCCCCGGCACCGCCGCCGCCGCCCGCCACCATCGTGGAGCCGTCGTTGTAGGCGCCCGAGCCGTAGCCGCCATCGCCGCCGCCGTCGCCGATGCGTGCGCCATTCTGGGCGCGGCACACGATCACGCCGTCCACCACCACCTGCACGGCGCCATAGGCACCCGGCTGCACGCACACCATGAAGATGGTGGACACCCCTGCTGGCACCGTCCAGGCGGTTGTGGTGACAAACACCTGCTGGCTGGGCAGGGCCTCCACGGACATGGCCGCGAACATCATGTCGATCATGGTCAGGCCGTGTAGTTGGACAGCACGGCGCCGCGCCAGGTCGCGCCGCCGTCCGTGGTCGAGAAGAAGAACATGTGCGTGCGCCCGGTGGTGAGCGGCGGGGCCACGTTGCCGGGCCACTTGACCGCAGCGGGCCAGGTGATGACACCGGCCGAATGAACCACGTCCAGGCGGAATGCATAGGCCGCATCCGCCGCCGGCACGTTTGCGAACGTGATCGTGCTGTTGGCGCCGATGGTCTTGGCGAAGTAGTTGCCCAGGGCACAGTCCACAGCCAGGGCCGCCAGGGTTTGCTTGGTTGCACGCACCGAGCCGTTGAGCGTGATCGGTCCCGTCAACGTCGGCGAGGCCTTGGGCGCCGCGTCCGTGATGCCGGCCGCCGCCAGCGTCGTGGGCTTGGCCTGCAGGTCGGCATAGGCAAGCGCCACGTCGCCTTGCTTGCCGTTGATGCTGTTGACGCCGGCCACGGCAGCGATGCCGGTCACCCAGCCAGCGCCGTCCCAGGTCATGACCTTGGAAGGGTTGGCCCCCGTGAAGAGGCAAACCGCCCCGGCCTGCAGGGCTGCGCCCTGGTTGTCAGTGGCGGGCAGCACGGCCTTGGCGCCCAGGTAGCGCTTGTCCATCTGTAGGGCCGAGGCGGCTGCCGCTGCTGCAGCGGGCACGGCCTGGCCGGCCGCCTGACCTGCGGCGGTGGCCGATCCCGACGCGTCCTGGACCGACTGGACGACCGCCAGGCGCGATTGCTCGACCTGGGCCGTGGCCTGCGTCATCTCGGCCAGCATGGTGATGCACCAGGTGCGAAAACCCGCGACCCAGTTGCGGAAGGCGGTCTGCCAGGTCAGGTAGGCGTCCGTCTTGACGTCGAAAGTTTCCTGCGGATCGGTGCGGCGCGACGGCTGCGCGACGGCATCGGGCGGGGCTGCGGGGGGTGGGGTAAAGCTCATAGGGTCTCCAGACCATCGACGGTCATGCTGCAATCGGAACGGCCATGCGACACCAGCACCTGCTCGAACGCGGTGAGGTAGCCGTAGGCCATGAGGGCGGAATAGCCACGGGCGCCGATCCACACCACGGGCTTGCTGCGGAACGGGATCACGGCCGAGCGGGTGCGCTCGTATGCGGCGCTCTCCACCAGCACCTGCAGCTTCAGGCGGTCGCTGTAGTTGCCCTGGGTTCCGACCTGCCAGCCGCCCCAGACGTCGCGCTTCTTTTCCGTGAAGTCGTCGAACGCGATCGAGGGACGCCACTGGGTGTTGCCCAGCCACACGGCGCGGCCGATCACCAGTTCGCCGCAACGGGCCTTGAGGCCCGGGTTTTTGATGCGCACGGTGATGGTGGCCCGGGCATAGGCGGGCAGGCCCGAGATCAGCACGCGGTTCTCGCGCTCGATGGGCGCGAAGAAGTAGCCCCAATGGCTGTTGCCCGAAGGGCGCAGCATGTTGACCTCGACGTTGAACACCTCGCCCTCGGTGGGATCGACCATGACCACCTGCACCGACTGGGACACGGCCCCGAAGATCGCCAGGTCGGTGACCACGCGCTGGGGCGTGATGACGGCCTCGATCAGGTCGTCGCGCTCGATGTACGAGCCCAGGGAGGCATCGCACATGCGCATGCGCTCCTCGACGCCGCGCGGCTGCCAGGCGGTGGACGACGTGGCGGGCACGTTGCCCACGTTGGCATCCTTGAGGCTCAGGTAGATGATGCGCGTGGCCGCGTCGATCACGCTGACGCCACTGGCATAGGAGGTGCCCGCAGCCCAGGCCGGCAGCGTGCTGGCCGGCACGTTGATCGTCATGTTGGCCAGCGTGATGGCCAGGGGGGCGATGAAACCCATGCCGCGGGTGTAGTTGTCGCTCATGCGGGCTCCGCCGTCCGTATCTTGATCCCCTGCGCATCGAGCTTGCGCACTGTGGTGTCCACGCTGCCGATCCGCTCGATCACGACGCGCAGGAGGTCGTATTGCTGCTGTTGCAGGCCCTGCAGGGCGCTGACCACAGCGCTGTTGTCGCTGCCCATCCCCCATGGCAAATCGGCGCCCGGATTGAAAGGATTGAAGCGCGCCGGCAGGATGGCCTCGTCCTTGTGGATGCGGGCCTGCATGTCGTAGGGCACGCGGTTGATGCCCACATCGAACGCGGGCAGGTTCGAGCCCACTTGGTCCTGCACCTTGGCCCAGTCGGATTCCCAGTAGCCGCTCAGGCGCGACATGTCGCGCAGGGTTGCGCCCTGGGCTTGCATGGCCGCCATCAAGCCGCCGAGGTCGCCCGTGCCGTCGAAGCTGTGATATGTCGGCGCGAGCGCATCCAGGCGCGCGGTGATCGACGCATCCGTGATGCCGACCCGGCCGACGCCGGCCGTGCCGAGATACTGCAGGTCGAAATACTTTGCCGGGGCCGTTGTGGGGCGCGTGGACTGCACGTCGCCGCCCGCGGTGCCGCCGAAGACGGCACCACCCGACCCCGATCCCGAACCGCTGCCAGGCACCTGTGCCCCCGGCTTCTCGGCGAGCAGCGCGGCCTGGAAATTGCGCACCGCCGTGGCCGTGTCGAGGATGCCGACGTATTGCCCGCGGGCCATGTCCAGCGCGTCCTTGCTCGCCTTGAGCAGCTGGTCCAGGCGGTCGGCCTCGGCCTTGCTGGCGTTGAGCAGCAGTTCCTCGGTCGATAGCTGCGCCTGGCCGAGGTCGCCCATCGCATCCAGCTTGTTGGCCAGCATGAGCTGGGCCGCCTCGTAGTCCAGGCGATTCGTGAAGGCGCGTTCCGTGATGCCACCCCGCGCCGCGGTGATCGCCTCGGCCAGCTTGCCGTCCTCGTTGACGCGCTGCCCCGAACGCAGCGCGGCCAGCGCCTGGTCAATCGCTGCGCTGCCCTCGGCGGCTTGCATGGCGGCGGTGGCTGCGACCTGGCCGCGCAGTTCGCGCGCCTGGTTGCGGGCGAGCTCGACCAGTTCCTTGGCCGACGACACCCGGGCCTCGCGCAACTCGATCTCAGCTTGCACGGCCTCTTGCGCGGCGCTGACGGACTTCTCCAGCACCGCATAGGCTTTGTCGGTGGCTGCGGCGCGGGCTTCCTCGGCCTGGCGGCGTTCTTCCTCGGCCTTGCGCGCGGCTTCCGCGGCGTCCTCGGCTTTGTAGATCTCGATCACCATCGCCGCGAGGGCGGGATTGAGATTGAGCAGTGCGTAGTATTCCTGCAGCCTTCGCAGGTCCAGGGCCTCGCGGTCCTTGCCCTGTGCGATGAGCAAGCGTTGCTCCAGGTCGCGGCCCTTGTCCGCGATCTGCGCCTGGCGCTCCGCATTGCGGCGCGCCACCTCTTCGCCGGACACGGTGACGCTGGCGAACGTGCCCTCCAGCGCCAGCAGCATGGCAATGGCCTTGCGGCCGGCCTCGGTGTTCTCGTCCTGCGCTTCGATCATGGCGCGCAACTGCGCGCGGGCATCGTCGGCGTTGATGTCCGGCAGTTTGAGGTCCAGCGTGGCGAGCTGCTCGGCCATCATCCGCTGGGCGTTGGCGCGGCGCTCTTCCTCGGAGAAGTAGTTGGCGTAGTAGCTCGACAAGCGGCCCTGCAGCTGCTCGAAGCCCCCGCTCAGCTCCGCGATACCCGAGGCTGCATCGAAGCTCATGTCGGCCAGGGAGGTGAGGCCCATGGCGTTGACCGCATCCTTGAATGCTGTCACGCCCGCGATCTGCGTGTTGATCGCCGTAAGCAACTGGTCGGCGGCCTCGGAGGTCAGGCCCTCGGCATTCACGCCCTTGACCATCTTCTGGATCACCTCGGGCCCATCCGTGACTTTCTGGATCGCCTGGATCGCCGACTGCTTGAGGTCGAGCGAGAAATTCTCGATGGCGGTCTTGTAGTCTGGGCTGCGCGTGGAGAACAACTCGTAGAGCGTGCCCGCGTAGTTGTCGCCTTCGCCGCTTTCGCCAAAGGTGGCCCCGTTGCTGAGCTTGCCCCCTGCGAACACGCCGCCCCGGTCCTTGCTGCTGGTCTCGAAACCGCCGAAAAAATCCGTGAGCCGCACGGCGCTGCCGATGCCCTTGAGCATCTCATTGATGCCCCTGGCGGTCCCGGAGATGGCCTGACGGATCGTGTCCTCGTCGTTGACCTTGTCGCCCTCCAGGCGGTAGGCCTCGCCGTCCGTCAGCCCGATGCGCTGCCCCCCGGAGAAGTCACGGTCGTACTGCTGCCCGACGTACGTGTACGACTGGCCGCGGCGGTTGTTGGTGACCGAGCCATCGAACGCCACACCGAACTGGCCCCCGGTCCGCGTTTCGCCCTTGAACGAGCTGGCCAGCCCGGCCAGGGCCGCGATGCCCGCCAGCGCCCAGCCCCAGCCGGGCACGGCGGCCAGCATGTTGCCGACGCCCATCATTCCGCTCGCACCGGCCGTCGTGGGGCCTGCCAGGCCTGCAGCGAGGGAAGCGCCCTGGTAGCCGGCCATCAACTGGGTGGCGCCAGAGCCCAACGACACGAGCGAGCCGGCGTTGCTCAGCAATCCCCCGGCACTACCGCCCGAGCCCAAGCCCAAGCTGTTCAGCGCACCGCCCACGATGCCGTTGATGACCAGAGAGACGGGCTGCATGATCGCGCTGATGACCGGGCGCAGCACCAACGTGTCGAACATGTTCTTGACGGTGTCGCGAAGGTTCTGGAAGAACCCTTTGCCCGCCTCCGCACCGCGCATCAGGGCATCGGTGAGGCTTCGATTGATCTCGTCCGAACCTTTCGCCCAATCGGCCTGGATGATCTTGGCGGAGGTAACTTCGCTCTCGATGCGCTTGCTTCTCTCCAGCTCTGCTCGCTGTGCAGCCTTGCTTTCCTCTGTTGCATCGGATCGATTGACCTCCGCGATCGCCTTTGCGTATTTGAGTTCGATCTGACGCTGCGCCACGATCTTCTCGCGCTCCAGTGCCGTCATGCCCGAAAGGGCCAACTCGTCCGCATAGACCTTCGCGAGTTCCTCGGCTGAGCGCACCATTTCGTTGACACGCGCCATACCGGCCTTGCCATCGGCTTCCTGCAATGCCTCCACGTAACGCTTTTGTGCCTCGGTCTTGCGTTGCAGCGTCGCGATGTACTTCGGGTCAAAACTGTTGGAAGACTGCGCTTCTGTCAGTTGGTGCTGAAGCGTTGCAAGCGTCAGCGCCTCAATAGCGGTGCGCCCCTTTCCAAACGCTGCGTTGGCCGCTTCTTGCTGCGCCGCTCTTTTGTCAAGCGAGCGCGCAGATTGTTCGGTGGCGTCGATCAACTTCTGGTGGGCGACGACAGCCTCCCGCAAGCCATGATTGGTGCGCAACTGAACTGCCAGCGCATCCGCCGTCGCCTGCATCTCCTTGAGCTTGGCAATGGTCTTGGCATCGGTCGCCAGCTTGATCTGCTCGGCCAGGCGCAGGGATTCGCGCTCGCCCGCATTGAGCTCGTCGGCCTGTGCGCCGTTGGTCACCAGCTGCTGGTAGTAGGCCCGTGCCGCATCCAGCTGCGCATTGAGCGCGGCCACCTGTCCATCGGTCGCCGAAATCCCGCCCGTGGCCTTCGGGTCCTTGTACTTTTCCCGGATGGCCGCTAGCCGCTCGCGCAGGCCGGCCTCGGTGATGAGGCCCGCGGTAAGCAGCTGCTGCCCCTCCGCCTCGGCCTTGCGAATCTCCTCGTCCCGCTTGGCCGCCTTGCTGCGGAAAGCGTCGCCCTGCTTGTCCCAGTCGAAGTACAGCCGCTCGTTCGCGGCGCGCTGGGCCTCGGCTTCGGCCCCGCGCTTTTGCATGCGCTCCTGCTCCTGCAGGAGGCCGATTTCCTCGCGCAAGCGCGCGTTGCCCTTTTCCCAGTTGGCGCGCACGCCCTCGTTCAACGGGCCGCGCTGCATGCGGTCGGCCAGGTCCGCGCGCTTGCTCTCCAGCTGGGACAGCATCGTGTCGTCGCGGCCGATGCCGAGCATCTTGTCCCACGCCCACTTGGCCGAGTCGCCCAGGCCGCGCCAGGCGCGTTCCAGATAGCCCAGCCGGCCCTGCATGGTGTCGGCCACGCGGGCCATGGCATGGTCGTAGGCCTGCTGCGCAACGGCCGCCGCTTCGGTCACCCGGCCTTGCTCCTGCAGGGCCTTGATCTGGTCGTACACCGCCTTGGTCAGGTAGTTGTGGCGCTCGTTGAGCTTGAGGGACGCCTCCACGGGCTTTTCGCCGAGATCGACGAACGCCTTCACGGTGTCCTTCACGGCCACGCCCACGTCGCGTTCCATGCGGATTGTGGTCTCCGCAAAGCGCTGCAGGTCCGAGCCGGCCACCTTGCCCGACTCGCCCAGTTCGGCGATCACGCGGGAGGCTTCCCGCTGGGTCCCCACGGAATCGGAAACGGCCTTGGCGGCCTGCTGCATCTGCGCGGCGGTGGTGCCGGCCGCATTGCCGGACAACGCGATCGAGCGCGTGTAGCCGTCCGCCTCTCCCTTGCCGCTCAGGTACGCGAAGGTCAGCACGGCGACCGCGCCCGCCGTGAGGGTGAACGGGTTGACCATGCTCAGCACCACCGAGCCCAGTGCCCGGGCGGCCGGCACGATGCCGCCGAACATGTCGCGCAGCTGCCCGCCCTGTTGCATCAAGACAGTGATCGGCGACATGCCGCCCTGCAGGGAGACCACGATATCCGTGATCTGCGCCGGCACGCCGCGCAGGGCCGCCGCGGTGGCGCGTGCGGACATGCCCAGCTGCTGGGTCTTGGCCTCGGCCATGCCCGTGGCCGCGCCCACGTTTTGCATGGCCGAACCGAGGGACTGCGCCGCTGGAATGGTGGACTTGAGCGCGGCGGCGGTCTGGTTGGATGCTGTCTGCGCGGCCTGGCCCAGCGTGCCGACCTGTGCGGCGGCGGCTTGCACCGCGGCGCCCGTACTGGTGGACGCGGCCCCCACCTGGGCCACGGACGCCTGGGCCACCTTGCCAGCCTGCGCGGCCTGGCCCAGGGCAGAGGTGGCTTTGTCCCCCACGCTCTGCAGGGCGGTGCCCACGGCCTGCGCAGAGGGCACGGTGGCCTGCAGCGCTTGCGCCGCCTGGCCGGCCGCTGCCGAGGTGACCTGGCCGAGGGTGCCGGCCTCCTTGGCCGCCGACTGCACCGCGGTGGCGGCGGTGGTCGAGCTCGACGCGACCTGTGCGGCGAACTCCTGTGCGGTCTGCCCGGCGCCCTTGAACTCGGCGGTGTACTGCTGCGCATTCGCGCGCAGTTCCACCGATACCGCGAATTCGTTTTGTCCCATGGGTGCCGTCTTCTTTCCTGGTTACCGCTTGTTGAGCCACTTGCGGGCTTCGTCTTCCATCACCCGCACCATCCAAAACACCTCGCTGCGGCGCTTCTGCGGCGTGCCGAGCATCTGCATAGCGGCCTGCAGCGAGCCGTAGTCGATGCCCTCGTAATGCACGGCGCCCCAGGTGGCGACGATCCGCCAGTTGGTCCGCACGGCGCCGAACACTTCCCAGGCCCGCCATTCCCGCGGCGAGAGTTCGACCACCTCTTCCGACTCGGGGGCCACGCCGCCCTCTGCGTTGGCCTGCCTGGCCTGCTCGGGGTCCACGCCGAGTCGCGCCCACTGGGCCCGCAGATCGGCGTCCTCCGCTTCATCTGCAGGCGCTTGTGCGCCGTCGCTCAGGCAGTGGTTGCGGACGGCGCGGCGGAGTTTTTTTCGATCTCGGCCGCCTCCCGCGACTTGCGCCCGGCATCGAAGAAGGCCTGCACCAAGGCGACCTCGAACCCGTCCCAGTCCTCCACCAGATCGGCGCGCGTGGCTTCGGTGTAGGGCACCGCCTGACCCCGCACGTCCTTGAGTTCCCAGTCCGCCAGCACCCGGTCGAGGAACACCTTGTCGTCGATTTCCTTTTTGGTCAGCTGGTCTTCCAGGGCCTGCCGCTCCGAGCGCTTCAGGCGCTTGAAGCGCACCCGGAAATCGACGTGGCAGGGCTTGGCGTCATCGCCGACGAGGGTGTAGCGGGCGGGTGCCCAGTAAGCGGCGGAGGCGAGCACGATGGTCATGGATTGAGACTTTCTTGAAACGAGATTGCAGGGATGGAGACGGGGGAGCGCAGGCGCTAGGTGGTGATCGACCACTCGTCGTTGCCGACGTTGGAGGGGATGCCGCGGAAGGGGACGGTGATCATCTGGATGCCGTCCTGGTCGGCGAAGGTGGGCTTGCCCACCTGGGCGCGTGGAACAGAGAGGGACACCGTGTTGGTCGCCGCCTGGCCGTGCTTGATGAGCAGCGGCACCTTCTCGCCCTTGCGTGCGAGTTCGATCCAGTTCTTTTCCGCAACAGTGGTGTTGCGGAACGTGATCGAGCCCGTGGCGTTGCGCCCGGTGATCTCGGTGCTGTCCACGTTCATCAAGTCCTGCTTGACGACCTGGCAGCCGAAGTCGAACTGGAACGAGCTGGCGGCCACGGCGATGCCTGCGAACATGGCGGTGGTGTTGGCCTTGTTCACGCCCAGCGGTCGCTGGAACCCCGTGAAGACCGTTGCGGGCATGGCGCCAAGGTCTTCCACTGGAACGAACGATCCGGTGAACTCGAACTGCCACTTCGGGATTTGCTTTGCATCCACCGTGGCCTTGCAGTTGCCCCGCGAGCCGGCCATCTTGTAGAGGGTCTTGTCGATCACGGCGTAGATCGAGACACTCTCGATGCCATCGGTGACCGGATCGAACACCGTCTTGGCGTCGGCATCCGGCGCGGGCGTGTTGGTGACGCGCGCAGCGCACCCCCGCATGAGCGGGGCCCATCCGGGAATGTCGCCCTTGGCGGCCACGCCGGCAAAGCCCACGCTGAACGCGATCTTGCGGTACTCGGTCACCAGCGTGGATTCGGAGGCGCCGAAGTACGGCCGCACGATGCCTTGTTCCACCTCGTCGCCTTCGATCGGTGTCAGCGTCACGTCGCTGACCTCGATGGCATTGGCAGCGACGGGCACCACGAAGGTGCCGACGATTTGCTCGACGGCCACGAGGATGGCCAGCTTTCGCATGAATTTGGGATCGCTCATGGCTGCGGCTCCTTTTGGGTTTCAGGGGGTGGCGTGGTCTGGGTGCGCTCCACGAGCTGGCGCCGGCCCTCGATCACGGTGTAGAGGCCGCCATGGCCGTGGAAGTCATCGGGGCCCGGCGCGGGCGGCGGCGCCTCGGGGCTGGCGCCGGCCGGCGTGGGCTGAACCACGGCCAGGCTGTTGCCGGCATCTCCGCTGGCGGCCGGGGCCGGCGCGGTCGATGGCGTGCCGCTGTCGGCTCCGGGGCCCGAAGGGGTTGGGTCTTTGGCATTGGGTTTGCTCACGGGTTGCTCCTGTAGTAGCCGGTTTCGAGGAATTCATCGCTCCAGACCAGACGGCCATCGCCTTCCATCTGGACCAACTCGCCGCCCAGGAAGACGACGGGCTCGCCGGTGGTGTCGTCCGCGACCCAGCCGATCAGCGCCTGCTTGGTGGCCGCCCGCAGCGAGGCCAAGTCCGTGAGGCCAGCGCCGCCGCTGGGGGCGCGGGTGTCGATGACGTACAGCACGCCGATGACCCGCCGTTCGAGTTGGTCGAGGGGGCCGGTGGTCGGAAGCTCGGTGCCGCGCTCGGACAGTGGGATGACGTAGGCGGCGGGCGCGGCCAGGTTGCCGCGCATGGCGGCATCCAGGCCCGCGGCCGAGTCGATCTCGCGCAGCTGCAGGGACTGGAGCCGCTCCTGCAGGCGGGTGACGAAGTGCTGCACTTGCATGGCAGGCCTAGCGGAAATACCGCAGTTGCCGGCGGCCGAACACGGGCTCGTCGCCATCGAACCGCACGTCGGTGCTGACCGTGTTGAGCGCGGCTTCGGGGTCAGCCGCGCCCAGGCTGAATTTGCCCTGGGCCAGCAGGCCGAGCATCTTCAGCGCCTCACGGTAGTCCCGGGCGATGGGGTCCTTGGACTCGTCGGTTACCCGGTTCTGGTTGAGCAGGTAGCGGGTGATGGCGCGGGCCCAGGAAGTCAGCACGCTCTTGCCGGTGCTGGTGGGCGGCAATTGAAGGGGCAGCGGGTGGCCGCGCTGCACCAGGTAGCCGTCGATCAACGCGCCCGCCTCGGCCACCGCGTCCTGCACGCGCTTGAGCGCGGCATCCGCCGCCGCGATCTGCTCGGCCGTCCAGGCGCTGCGGTCGGTGCCGCGCAGCGTGGCGTCCATCAGCGTTTCGTCGCGCACCGGGTGCGTCTGCGTGCTGGCGACCATCGCGATCTCGCGGGCGCCGGGGCGTTCGGCCAATTCTGCGGTGGTGATGTAGGGCATGGGGGAGATTCAGTTGCCGGGGCTTTCGTCCACAGATGTCCCGTTATCCAGCCCCGGCTGAGAGGTTGGCGGTAAGGGCTCGCGCCCGTTCGCTTCGCTGGTGGTTGTCAGGTGGCCGGGGCCGTGTCGGGAGAGGCTTCGAGGTCTTTGAGGTACGTGACCAGCATCGGCTCGGTGGTGAGCTGCGCGTACTGGCGGTCGTCCAGGTCATCCAGGGGGATGACCGTCTCGCCGTCCGGGAAGGCGTAGCCGGCGCGGCGGAAGCCACCGACTTTGGGAGTGACGGCCAGGCCCTTGCCGGTCGCGCTTTCGGGCTTGGTGACGAGGGGCGCGGCGCGCTGCGCTCCGCGGCGGGTGGTGGTCGGCTTGGTTGCCATGTGATGCTCCGATTGGGGGGAAAGTCAGTCGCCGGGGGTCAGGCCGTCAGCCAGGGGCAAACGACCACGGTGGACAGGTTGCGCATGACGTTGGTGGCGCCATTGGCCAGGCGCTCGGCCTGGACGACCTGCAAGGCTGCTTGTTCGAGGTTGGGCGGCACCAGCAGCACCTTGCTCTGGATGACCAGCGGCTTGCCGTTGTCACCCTTTTGCGATTGGTGCGAGGCGCGGGCATCGGCATAGGACTGCATGTCTAGCGGTTCGCGGCTGGCGTACGCCAACTGCCACAGGCCCAGGCCCGCGTTGCCGCGGCCATCGGCGCCCCAGATGAATTCCTTGCGGCTGAAGACGTTCTCGTCCGTCAGGTTGGTCTTGGAGGTGAAGGCGTAATCGCGGCGCTTCTGGTACAGGATGGGCTTGATGACCTTGGAGGTGTCCAGCAGGTACCACGGCGTGCCCGTGCCGCCCTGGAAGTTGCTGACGCTGACCTGCGAGCCCGGCGCGCCGACCGGGTGATCGGTGTCGAAGAAGTACTGCCCGTCGTAGCACTGGGTCGAGAAGCCGGCATTGAGCAGGCTGAAGACCATCTCGTCAGGGTGCTGCGCCGCGTCCTGGCCGAGCTGCTGGATCACGGGCGTGTAGATGCCGTACTGGTCGTCTTCGATTTCCTCGCGCTGCACGCCCACGGTGTTCTCGAACGTCTTGTTCTTGATGGCGTAGTCGTGCTGGGCCAGGTTCTGGATCTGGCGCTCGCCGATCCACTCACGAAAGCGCGTGATCTGGCCCAGCCAGGCGTATTTGTTTTCTGCGGTGGTGCTGGGCACCATCGTGGCGACCTGGTTCCACATGGGCGTGGCCGAGGTCAACGCGCCGCGGAAGGCGCCGCTGAACGCTTGGTTCAGGATGGCGAGGTTGCTGTGATTGATCTGCATGGTCTGGATGGCTCCGGTTGAAACAGGGTTGCGATCAGCGGAAGTCGATCCAGACGCCATCGGCGTCCACGTCGAACACCTTGCCGGCGCGGCTGCGGGTGTTGCCGCCATTGGTCTTGGCGACGGTCTGGTCGTCCACGATGAAGCAGTCCCCGCCGAGGTCGGCCAGGGTGAGGGCGTCGGCGGCGGCGCTGTTGGCAAAGCGCGCGGGCCGCTTGTCCACCCGCACGCGGATCGCGCCGGCCGTGCCGAGGGTGTTGTCGGCGAAGGTCAGTGCCGAGCCCGCACCCTTGAGCGTGGCGGAGGTGCTGCCGGGGACGGCCAGGCCGGCCGCGTTGATCGCGACGAGCGCGCCGGTGAAGATGCGCGTGTTGGCTGCGACGGGCGGCTCGATGAGGGTCCCGTCGCGGCGCAGGGTGTTGCGGTCTTGGGTGAGTGCTGCCATGGTGATTCCCGAAGTGGTAAGGGGTGGCCCGGATCAGGCGGCGGCTACGGCGGCGCCGGCCTTGTACTGCTCGGGCGTCAGGTTCATCGCGGTGCAGATGGCGAGCTCGTCCTTGGACAGTTGCGCATTGCCCTTGGCGGTGCCCGAGGGCGGCAGGCCACCGGTCTGGGTGGCGGTCAGGGCGGCGATGGGCTGGGCCGTGCCCAGGTAGCCCGTGAGGGCGGCCAGGTTGGATTTGCCCAGTTCGCGCGCCCATGCTTCCTGCGCGGGCAGCAGGCGGCCATCGGCCAGCGCGGGCGCAATGGCGGCGTCGATGTCGGCCTGCGCCTGGCGGGCCGTGAGGGCGGCCAGGTTGGTCTGCAGGTCGGTCACGACAGCAATGGGCACGTATTTGGCGGGGTCAGGCGCTGCCGCCGCGCTGGCCGTGCGCAGGCCGGTACATGCCGCAGTGACTGCATCGGCCGTGGCATCTGCAGGCAGGCTCAGGGCCGTGCAAGCGGCGGTGGCCACGCTGGCGCGAGCCTGCAGTGGCTGCAGCGGGCCGAGGGCCGTCAGAGCGGCCGTAGCGGCCGCCTCGGTGGTGTTCTCGGGCAGGCCGAGGGCGGCCAGCAAGGCCTTGAGCAATGGGTTCACGGGGGTCTCCGGATCAAAGGGCAGGAATGCAGCCGTGGCGGCCGCGACGAGGGAAAGCGGGGACATGCCGGCAATGCCGGGGTCATTGGTGAGCGCACCCATCAGCACTTCGAGCACGGTGCCGTCGGTCTTCGAGTAGGAAAAGACGGGGCTGAAGTAGAGGTACTCCTTGCCGTCGATGGCTGCAGCAGCGCGCGCCGTCATCTCGACAATGCCGAACAGGCCTTCGCCCTCGACCCATTCCAGCGAGCGCGGCCAGCCAGCAGCCGGAGCGGGCTGGCCGTTCTTTTCCTTGTTGAGGGTCTGGTGCTCGTAGTCAACGACGAGCGGCTTCTGGCGGGCGTTGAAGCGCTGGATGACGGCGGCGGCGCTGGCCGCATCGATGCGCCAGGCGGGCACGTCCTCGGGGCGCACGTCGCCCGAACGAAATTCGCCTGCGGGGAAAAATTGGACCCTGCGCATGAGCCCATCGCCCGCCGCCGACTGCACGGCGAAGGTGCAGGCGGCGATGGCTACGGCGCTACGGTGGGTGGTCGGGGAAGGCATGCCGCCATGGTCGGCGGCGGCGGGCCTAGCGTCTTGGGAACCAGGACCTTATCTGAGACGCGCGGCAGTCGCAGTGGCCGCGCTACGGCGCCCCGTCGTCCTTGACTTCACCAAGGAATCGGTTGCAGAGCATGTACGGAATGAGCGATGGCACCAGCCACCACCACGAATGGAAATAGGCGAGAGCCCAGCAGGTCCAGGCGAAGACGGCACTGAACCAACGGGCGTAAAAGGCGAATCCGCGAGGTTTCATCTCGCAATCTTGAGGCCGCGCCCACCCCAGCGCACATAGACCAGGTAAGGGAGGATGCGCACCGTGCCAGCCGGTGTGGGCAGATGAATCGGCACTGTCGCGATTTCCTTGATCATCATGTTCAATGGCGGCCCGAGTCTCGCCATATACACGCCTGGGCCAAAAACCCCGTTCGCTCCGGCCCGGCTCGCGTGGATGACGCCCGTGCGCGCAATGCCCGCCGCCCCCGCCGTCGTCGTGAAGTGGATCAGGTGCTTTGGCAGCGCCGCGAATCCGTAACCCGCCGCGCCCAGTACGGTGGCGGTGGTCGGCGCCACATCCGGCGTCCAGAGGGCCGCGAACACACCGGGCACATGCGCCAGCGGAGCGAGCGAACTGTCCGAGGTGGCGGCTACGTTCGCCCAATACTGCGCCGCCTCATCCGCCGCCAAGGTGGATTCACGGTAGAGCTTGCGCAGCTTGAACATGAGATGACTGATGGTGCCCGCGTCGGAAATCTCCACGGGCGTGCCGCAACCTTCGCGGCGGCAGGTAAGGGCAATGTCGGGCATGGGCGTTTTTTTCTGCAAACGCCGCAGGCACAGTTCCGCAGCGTGCCGGCCTCCCGCCAGCGCTCGGCATTACCGCCTTGCGACCTTGCTCGACCCTTACAAAGCCATCGCAAAATTGTTGTGATTGGCAACACACCCCATTGCCAGCCTGCGCGGCCCTGGCCGCCCCTAGACATGGTTACACCGACCGCCCCAGCCCGCGCTCAGTCGCCCACTCGCGAATGATCTCCCGAATCTCCGCATCGTCCGCCGCACTGATGCCCAGGTAGGGCCGCGCCGGCATCTTGACCTTGTGCGCCGGGATCGTTACCGCCCGCTCGGTGGCGGTCTTGTGCTTCTTGCCCGCAAACAACACCTTGCCCGCCACGCTGCGGTAGCGCACGGTGGCGGCCCGCTCGGGTTGGTCGATCTCGCCGCCGAACTGGTGGATCGCGCCGTACTTCGCATTGGTGCCGACCGCCACGGTGTTGTCGTCCACGACCTGATAGTGGATGCCGCTGCGCAGGTAGCCGCGCAGGGTCAGCACCTTGTCCTGGTGGTATTTCTTGCGGCGGGCGTAACGCGGTTTGAGCGGCGCCCAGGGCGTGCCGTCCGGGGCCGTCTGCGATTTGAAGCGTGCCTGCGTGGACGACTGCAGGTATTCGCCCAGCCGCGGGGCGAGCGGGCCGGTGGAGGGCAGCGCCTGGCGCACGAGCATTGCGCGGGCCAGCCGGTCTTCCACCGTCATCGTGATCTGGGTGCCTGCCATGTCTCTCCCGCCTTTCGTCAGAGCGCTTCGCGCCGGTACAGCAGCGCGCCGATGCGCCAATCGTCCGCGGCCTGGGCTGCGTCCTGCAAAACGGTGATCCCGCTCCAGCCGTCCGCGCCGACCTCGAACACGGCCAGGGATGGCACGGGCTCGCCCTCGACCAGGAACCGCGCAACGTACCGGCGCCGCACCACCGCGCGCTCCTGCGCAGGGAACCATTCCACGCGCGTCCAGATCTCGTCGGGGTCCAGCAGCGCGCGGGCCAGCAAAGGCAAGCCGCGCCCGTTGGCCTCCAGGGCACCCTGGCCGTCCAGGAACATGTCGCGGCCCACCACGACGCGCTCGCCGATCACGTCGCGCACGATGGCCGGGGCGCTGGGCTCCACGCCCAGGGCGCCGAGGAAGGCATCCACGGACGCGGGTGCATCCAGGCCCGCGGGCAGCAGTTCGGAGGCCGGCAGCAGCCGCGGCGGTGGCAGGGGATCGACCGGGCCGCGGTTGGGCACGCCGGGCCCGCCCGCACTGCCTGGCACCAGGGGGCCGGGACGCTCGGGCGGGACAGCGCTGCGCATGCGGGCCGCGCCCGGTGCGTACTCGAAGCCAGGATCGATGCCCTCGGGCACGCGCACCGTGCGCGGGCCATTGAGGCTGCGCTGGCCGATGGTGCGCTCGACGTAGTTGAAGGTGGGCGCCTGGTCGGGGCCGGACTTGCCCAGGCGCACCAAGTCTCGCAGCCACAGGCCGCGCACCTTGCAATGGCATCCCCAGCCGTTGGGCGGAAACATGACCTCCCAGGCAGGATCGCCCTTCTCCAGGACGATACCGTTCCAACTCACATGGATCGGCCGTGGGTGTTCCACCCAGTCCTGGTGCTCATACTGCCAGTACGGCGCCGCTTGCAGCTGCTGCCAGCGCCCGGCCGCGTAGCTGGTGGACAGGTTGGTGTCGTAGATCACGCGGCTGCGCCAGTTGCGCCAGTTGCGCCCGCCGTTGTAGTCCCAACCGTGCGTGGTCACGATGCGGTCGAAGTCCTTGCGGAAGTCCTCCAGCGTGGACCGGCCCGAGATGGCCCGCTCCACCGCGGCGCGGAAGTCGGCCACGATCGCATCCCGGTTGGCGCCGGCCACGACGAAGGACCAGTCGTGTTCGCCGTTGTAGAGGTCGGTCCAGCCATCGGTGGGCAGGTTGAGTTTGCGGCGAAAGAATTCCGCCTGTTCGCGGAACGGCAGACTGCCGTAGGCTGCATCAGCCACCGGACCCCCGGCAAACCCGTTTATAGGCGTTTACAGCGCCTGTCGGCGCGCGAGGATGGGCGACGGGGGCGGCGGCTCGCCGACCGGGCTTAAATCGGCCAATGTCAGGGTTAGGCATTGGCGGCCTCCTGCAGCACCTCGTAGCGGCCTGCGAGCTGGGCGGCACTCAGTGCCTCGGCCATGGCTGCGGCGTACTGGTCCAGGGTCATGCCAGGCAGCAGCGCATCGAGGCCATCGCGGATTTCCGCGAGGGACTGCGCGCGCTGCACGAGCTCGCGCACCTGGTCGATCCAACCCGCCACGGCCGGGGCCACGTTCTGCGCCAGTTGGGGCTGCATGAGCGCCGAAGGTGGCCGCGTCATGGCCTGGCCGGTCGGCACCACCGCCGTGGTGGCCGCGGTGCCGGTCGGGACCGCAGGCACAGGCAGCGACGGAGCGGCAGGCATGCCAAGCACCGGCTCACCGTCCTGCGCCACGGGAATGCCCAGCCGCTCGTGGGCCCACTGGACGGTGGGCCGCACGCCGATGGCCACGAGCTTGGGCAGCGCGTCGGCATACGCCGTGAGGTCCTCAGGCTCTTGCGCGTTGAGCCGCATGAGGGGGGCTCGCCGCATGCCGCCCGGGGCCAGCCCGTTGAGGGCGGCGATCGCATAGACAAGGTCACGGCTCAGCGTCGTATTGCACTGGCGTACGTCGCCGTCGCGCAGGTCCATGCGGACCTCGTTGTGGATGTTGCCCAGCGCGTTGGTGCTGCTCTTGCCATCGGCGCCGCTGGTGAGCGTGCCGCCCAGAATCACCTTGCTCTGGTTTTTCTCGCACCAGCTCATCATGAGCTCGAAGGCTTTCGGGTCGCCCGTGGCCGCGTTGTGGAACTCGATCACCATGTCCTCGGGCACGATGCCCGCGGCGTTGTGGCCCACGCCCACCAGGGCGCGCAGCAGGGTGGCCTTTTCCTTTTCGCTCGCGCTGGCCGGGTACTTGCCCACGCGCAGGGGGATGCCATAGATCTCCAGGAACTCGGCCAGGTCGCCCACGGAGTAGTTCTTGAAAAGGTAGGTCCAGACCAGTTGCCGAAAGAGCGCCGACCGCTCCAGGTAGCCGCTCTTGGCCTTGTGCACGTGCGTGATCCAGCCGAAGGGCTGCAGGGCCTCGCCCTGCTTGCCGTCCTCGGTGGTGTTGGAGCGCAGGCGCAGTTCCTGGCGGTAGCCGCGGTGCAGGCTGAACCAGTTCTGCGGGCGGTGCGTGATGGTCTTGGGAACCCACCAGCGTTCCACGCGGTGCCACTCCAGTTCCAGGCAGGCAAAGCCTTTGCCGATGGCGTCGGTCACGTCGAACACCATGTCCTCGAAATCCGGAATCTCGGTCATGAGCTCGCCCAGCTGCTCGGCGGCTTTGGATTCGGCCGTGCTGGCGTTGGGAGGCGCGACCACCTCCCAGTCCAGAACGCAGGCACGGCGGCGCTTGCTCATCTCGCTGGCGATGTGGCCGTCCTTTTCCTCCATGTCCTCGAAGAGCTCGAACTGGGCAGTGAGGTCGCCCTGTTCCGCTGCGTCCAGGATGCGCGCGAGCCGGGTCGGCGTGAGGCCGCGCGTGGGGTGGCTTTGCAGTTCGCCCTGCAAGTGCAAGAGCCGCGAGGTCTGCGGCTCTTTCAGGTCGGGCGTGGTGATGGGCTGGCCGTCAGGGCCGAGGATGCGGGAGGTTGCCATGGCTCTACCAGGTGGCGTGCGCTTCTGCGTGGGCCAGGAGGTCGTCGTCCTGGTCCTCGCCTTCCGCGCCGAGGTTGTCGAAGCCGCGCGGCAGCGCGGGCACGGGGATGAAGTCGAAGGCCGCGCTCAGATGCAGCGTGGCGAACCAGCCAAGGCAAAGCATGACGGCGGCGTCGCCGTGGCGGTACAGGTCAGGGTCTTTGATGTCCTTGCGGCGGGCCTTGGTCACCATGGCAATGCCGTCCACCTCCTCGATGGCACGCAGATCGCCCGCGATATCGGGGTCGGCCGGAATCTCGATCACCCCGTCCTCGAAGGCCTGAACCAGCTTGGGCATCCAGGTGCCGTACCAACCCCGGTTCAGCTTGACCTGGTGAACGCGGCTGCGGCCGAACTTGTCGGCGGTTTCCTCGGCCAGCGTCTCGCCGGAACCCGTGGCATCCATGGCACCGCCGCACTGGCGCGGCAGGTGTTGGATCGCGTGCCAAATAATTTGCCGCTGCTGGGCATAGGGCACCTTGTGCATTTCGATGCACAGCGGCAGCTGGCGGCGCATGCCGGCCCCCAGCGAGATGGCGCCCCAGACGGAAAATTCACGATGCCGCGCATAGTCTTGGGAGAATACGTGGCGCAGTTGCGGGTCCAGTCGCCGCAACTCGGGGTCGAGGTTGCGCTCGATCCAGTCTTTCGTCCAGGCCTCGCGCTCTGCCGGGCTCTTGAGCAAGAAGTCATCGTCCAGCGCCAGGCGCAGAACGCGCTTGGGCTCCAGCGTCATGGCGTTCTCGATCCAGACGCCGGGCAGGCACACGCCGTTGCCGTCGCGCGGGATCACGTCCAGCTCCTCGCGCATGGCCGCCTTGCGCACCCCGTAGCCATTGCGAATCTTGGCGTACCACTTGGCCTTATCTTCGGCCGTAGGGGTCTTGCCCTTCATCCAGCACACGCGCTCATAGAGCCCGTTCGCCACCGCTTCATCGAAGGTGACCGTGAACACCGCGGCGTCCTCGCCGTACCGGCCGGCCTCGATGTCTCTCACGAACTGTGCGAACGGGTTGTTCTTTCCGTTCTGCGAGCTGATGACCGTGATCTGGCCGCCCCAGATCAGCAGCGCGGTGGCCGCATCGAGCACGCCCTGCACGTCCATGTGGAATGCGGCCTCATCGATGACGACGTGGCCCTGCAGGCCGCGGATGTTGGCGGGTCGGCTGGACAGCGCGCAGATCTGGAAGCCGCTGGCGAACCGGATTCGGTACGCCGTGATGTGGCGGGTATTGCCAGTGGCGGGGTCCTGGTCCTCGAACAGGAACTCTTCAATCTGCGAGACCTGGCCCTAGGCCTTGGCGATCACGCGTGCGAACTTGGCGCAGTAGCCGATGGCCTCCAGGCCCTTTTCCTTGGTGTCGCCGATGTAGTAGACGTTATCGCCACCGGCCTCCTTGCTGGCGGCCGCCACCAGCGTCTTGCGCAGCATGACCGCGAACGTGATGCCGGTCCGCCGGCCCTTCGGGATGGCGATGATCGAATGCGGGAGCGCCACGGCCTGGCGCTGGTGCAGCATCAGCACGCCCTCGGCCACCGGGTTCAGGTTGGCCGGGATCGATCGGGCACGGGCCGGCAGCTCGTCCCATTCGACGACGCGGACGGTGCTCGCCAGCGGCTGGATCACTTCGGCCATCAGCGCACCCCGAGGAAGTCCCGAATCCAGAAATCAAGCTGCTCCTGGCTCATGCCTTGGCTCTTGGCGATCTTCTGCAGGTTCGCCTGCTGCTCGGCCAGCATCTTGCGTCGGGTGGCTTCTTCCACCTTGGACTGGAATTCCTTGAGATTGATGCTCGAACGGGTGAGCGTGGCGATGTTCTTCGCCGCGGCCGACAACATTCCCACGCGCTCGGCGGGATCGATGGGGTTCTCGGGATCGTCCGCAGCCTCCTGCACCTCCAGAATGGCCTCGAACAGTTCAGTCTGGATAAGCGCGGTCAGCGCTCCGCTGCGGGCGTCCTGGTCGTCGCCCGCGTGCGCCTGGATGATCTTGGCCGCTTCGGTGCTGGCGCGGATCGCGGCCAGGCGCCGGTCCAGCTTGGAGCCATAGCGGTGCAACGCGGCGCGGCTGGGCAACTGGCCCGCGCTCGCCTCACCGGGAAACCGTTCCTGGAGGTCGGCGATCATCTCGTCGAGAGTCTGCGCGCCCGTGGCGAGCATGGCCTCGATGTACGTCTTGATGTCGGCCGGCAGGCGGCTCACGGTGCTCTTTCTTCCCATGCGACGCCTACCAGTACTTGGCGGGACGTGCGATGCCCGGCTCGCAGGTGATGGTGTACTCCGCCACGTCGGTGCCGAAGCGCGTGAGGTCAGCGTGCCATCTGCCCGAAGGCTGCTTGTCGATCCGCACCAGCTCGCGGTCGGCAAGGTAGTCCAGTTCGCGGCGCAGCTCGATGGGCGTAGCGTCCGGGTATTCGCTCTGCGCAACGGAAAGGATCGGACCCTCGAACGCGCCGATCGGGCGGGCGTTGTTCAGTGTGAGCAGGACAAGCCAGCGCAATGCTTCGCGCCGGATGCGTGCCTGGTCAATGGCGGGGTTCATAGGTGGGAGGCTCCCTGGTTGTGGTTGATGACGGCGCGCAGCTGGGCGTTTTCCAGCTTGCCGGCCAGCCCATCGAGCTTGGCTTCGATGATCGATTGGCCCCGGATGTAGTCGTCACGCATGACGTACTTCACGGGCAGTTCCGCCATGTGCTTCAAGAATTCCCGTTCCACGCGCTGCCACTGCAGCGTCTCGTCGCGGTTTACTTGCTCCAGGCCATCGAGCCGCACGGTCAGCTGCTTGTGCTGGTCTTCGCGGGCCTTGTCCTGGCTCGCGGAGCGTTCCTCGCGCATCTTTTCCTGCATCGCGAAGCGCTCGTCCAAGTGCTTTTGCACCTGACTGAGCAGCAGCCCACCGCCAGCACCGCAAGCGCCCAGGAAGGCCACCAGCAGGCCCACCAACTGCCAAAAGTCCACTTGTATGTTCATCGCCGTCCCTTGGTTCTTTCTCGCCGTGCCTGGCAGTCCACGCACAGCTGGCACCCCGGCAGCGCCTGGCGGCGCACCAGTGGTATCGGCTCATCGCACCCGGCCTGCTGGCAGACCGTGGCCGAGTCGGCCAGGGTCTTTCCGGCCAGGCCCGCGCGGCGCGCCTGCTCGCGCAGTGCGATGGCCAGGTCTTCTTCCTCGCGCTCGCTGGCGCGGTCGATGTCATCGGCCAAGAGCGACTCCCTGCAGCCCGGCCGGCCGTCCTGCGCGGCACACGTTGAGGGCGAAGTCCTGCAAGCCGGTCACTTGGTCTCGGAGTCCGTCAGCCTCTTCTGCCAGCCCTTGATACGCAGCGCTGCTTTCTCCGAGAAGCTCTCGGGCGGTGGCGGCTTCGCGAGTGCAGGCGGCAAGGCCGGCATCTCCTGCTGGGTAGGGATCGGGGCGCTGGTTGAGGCGGGCAATCTCGGCGCGCAACCCGCGCAAAGCACCAGCGGCAGCAGCATCACGGGCCAGGCGCTTGGCCTCGCGTTGGGCATCTTCATGGGCGACTCTTTCGGCGTTGCGGAACTTGGTGGCGTTGTCGCGGGCGGTGGCGGCGTTGCGGGCGTTTTCCTGGGCGTCCCAGTCGGTTTGCACGCGGGCTGCGCCCTGGGCATCGCCGCGGGCGATGAGCCGGGCTTCCCAGCGCTTGACGCCGTAGATGGCCGCGCAGATCAGCAGGGCAATGCCGATGAGGCGATAGGGTGGATTGGTCATGCGGCGTGCTCCTTCGCACAAGACACCACCACGGCGATGAGGCTCAACACGAGCACGGCTTCCAAAAACACCCCGTCGTTGGCCGCCATAGCCAGCACGCAGCCCACAGCCAAGACCAGGAATGCCATGCTCATAGCCCAGGCCCCCACGCGGCGTAGCGCGGCTCCAAGACCACCAGAATGCGGTGGGGATAGCCCAGGTTTTCCGCGCAGTGCACGGGCGCTCGGCGGGCCAGCCCGCAAGCCGCATCGACCTGCAGGCGATCGGGCAAGCGCAGGCCCGTGGCGGCGGCTTCCTGCTGCCAGTGGCCCAGGCCGCCGTTGTAGCTGCGCAGGGCCACGTGCATGCGATCCAGCGGGCTGTAACGGGCGGGCGTGCGGTCGTACAGCCAGCGGTCGTAGGCCACCATCGCCTGCAACGCCCACGCGGGGTTGTAGGGCTGCGGGTTGGCAAGGTTGGGGCGGATCGACGGCATCCAGCGCGCCGTTGCCGGCATGAACTGGGCCAAGCCCGCAGCGCCCACCCGAGAGACGGCATCAGGGTTCCATGCGGACTCCTGGTGCACCTGGGCAGCGAAGGCCGCCACGGGCGCCTGCAGGCCCCATTCGGCCTGCGCCACACGGATCAGCAGGGAGCGGTAGCGCAGGGCGTCATCCGGCACCTGGGCGCGGGCGACAGGCCACTGCGCGAACGCTGCAGCCAGCGCCAAGCAAAGCACGCGGCGGCGCATGGCTAGATGCCCTGGGCCACGCCGATGACCACCGCGGCGACCACGATGGCCCGGCGCAACTGCGCCGCGCAGAAGGCGCGCAGGTAGGGCTGCACCACGGGAAAGTCGGCGTCATGTTCGGGCTCTGTGGTGCCCAGGCGCCGTAAGCGTCTTCTTAGTACCCTCTGTTTTTGCTGAGGGCTGATGTGCAGGCTCGGTGGTCCATGTACGCTGCGATGGTGTGCATGAAGAACCGCTAATGCACATCAATGAACGATCAAGACACCCCGAGCAAGCGCCGTCGGCGCGAGCACAGCCCGATGTTCAAGCGCGAGCTGGTCGCACGAAGCCTGGTGCCCGGCGCGTCAGTGGCCGCCGTCGCGCTGCAGGCCGGCATCAACTCGAACCTGCTGTTCGCATGGCGCCGGATGCACCTGAGCACGCAAGAGCAGCCCCAGACGCCAGCGCCGCCGCAGCCCTCGCCGATGTTGCTGCCCGTCACCATCGAAGCTGCTCCGGTTGCGCCATGCCCTTCACCCACGGCGGCGGCGCCTCGTCAGCCTGGCGGGACCATCGAGATCGATGTCGGCGGGGCGAGGGTGCGATTGCGCGGTGCAGTCGACGAAGCCAGCGTGCGCCATGTCCTGCAGACGCTCAAGGCGCTGGCGTGATCGGCCTTCCCACGAGCACCCGCGTCTGGATCGTTGCCGGCCACACCGACATGAGGAAGGGCTTCAACGGCCTGTCTGCGATGGTGCAGACGGCGCTGGCGGCCAACCCCTTCTGCGGTCACGTCTTCGTCTTCCGCGGCCGGCGCGGCGACATGCTCAAGGTGCTGTGGTTCGATGGCCAGGGATTGCTTCTGCTGGCCAAGCGCCTGGAGCGCGGCCGATTCGTCTGGCCGCAGGCGCAAGGCGGCAAGGTCTCGCTCACGCCGGCACAGCTCTCGATGCTGCTCGAAGGCATCGACTGGCGCATGCCGATGCGCACAGATCAGCCTGCGCTCGCAGCTTGAACTGGGCTCAAGAATTCGTCTTCTGAACGCGCTGGTCGCGGTCGATTCCGGGTAGGTCCGATGGCATAGTAGATGGCGTGCCGAACACCGCCAACGCACCCCACACCGTCGACTCGCTGCTGCGTGTCGTGCAGGCCCGTGACGCGGAAGTCGCCCTGCTCAAACTGCTCATGAACTCGCACCGGTCGGCAAGACACCGAAGGCGCAAGCGGCCAACAGCGAAGGCTTCGACCGCAGCCTGCCCACACACCTGCCGCGGGAGAACCATGTGTACCGGCCCGAGACATCGGATGCGCGGCGCGATGCCGCCGGCCAGGCCTGCGGCTGCAGCGCATGTGGTGGTCGGCTGCGGCAGATCGGCCAGGACGTCTCGGAACAACTGGAGTACGTGCCCTCGCGCTTCAAGGTGATCCGCCACGTGCGCCCCAAGCTCGCCTGCATGGCGTGCGAATCGATCTTCCAGGCGCCAGCGCCCAGCCGGCCCATCGCACGCGGCGTGGCCGGCCCCGGGCTGCTGGCCCACGTGCTGGTCGCCAAGTATTGCGACCACCAACCGCTGTACCGCCAGAGCCGGATCTACGCACGCGAGGGCGTCCTGATCGAGCGCTCCACGATGGCTGGCTGGGTCGGCCAGAGCGAGAAGCTCTTGCACCCACTGGTCGCAGCGCTCGGGCGCTACGTGCTGGCGGGCTCCAAGCTCCACGCCGACGACACGCCAGTGGCGGTGCTCTCGCCCGGGCGGGGCAAGACCAAGACCGGGCGGCTCTGGGTCTACGTGCGTGACGATCGGTCATCTGCGAGTGCAGACGCGCCCGCGGCGTGGTTGCGTTACTCGCCCGACCGCAAGGGTGAACATCCTCAGGCGCACCTGAAGAACTTCAAGGGCGTGTTGCAGGCCGATGCGTATGCCGGCTTCGCCAAGCTCTATGCAAACGGCAACGTCATCGAGGCTTCGTGCTGGGCGCATGCGCGCAGACCATTCTGGGATCTGCACGAGAGCCAGGGGCGGGCGCAGGGCTCGGTTGCAGAACAGGCCCTTCGGCGCATCGGTGCGCTGTATGCGATCGAATCCGACATCCGCGGCCGCCCACCGGATGAGCGCTGCCGGGAGCGGCAGGCGCGAGCCGGGCCGTTGCTCGAGGAACTGTTCGCCTGGTTGCGAGGGATGCTCGGGCAGGTGTGTGCCAAGTCGGAACTCGCACGCGCCATCGGCTACACGCTCACACGGCTCCGGTCGTTGACGCGCTACCGTGACGACGGTCGCATCGAGATCGACAACAACGCCGCCGAGCGCGCGCTGCGCGGCGTGAGCCTGGGCCGCAAGAACTTCATGTTCATGGGCTCGGACGCTGGGGGCGAGCGCGCCGCGGCCATCTACAGCCTGGTGGAGACGGCCAAGCTGAACGGGCTCGACCCCGAGGCTTACCTGCGCGATGTGCTCGGGCGCATTGCGGACCATCCGATCAATCGCATCGACGAGTTGCTGCCGTGGAACATCGGCCGACACGCCGAAGACCAACGACAAGCAGCTTGAGCATGGCGAGCAAGGTCCAACGGATCAAGGCACCAGCGGCGATCCTGCAACTGCACATTGAATTGCGCGGCACCAAGCCCAAGGTCTGGCGCCGCGTCCTGGTGCCAGAGACGATCACCCTGGCCAAGCTGCATCTTGTGGTCCAGGCTGCCTTCGGCTGGGGCCACTCGCATCTGCACGAGTTCATCGCTGGCGACGGCGAGCGCTATGGCACGCCAGACCCGATGCACGACGAGCCTGGCTCGATCACCAGCGAAAGCACGCGACTGACCACTGCCCTGAACCGGTCGACGCTGAGCTACGTCTACGACTTCGGGGACTACTGGGACCACCGCATCAAGGTCGAGAAGAAGATCGCACCGATGCCGCAGTTCGTGCTCCCGTTCTGTGCCGGCGGTGCCTGTGCAACGCCGCCGGAGGATTGCGGAGGCGCACCGGGCTATGCGGAGTTCGTGCGGGCCATGGCGAACCCTGACGATCCCGAGCACGACAACCTGGTCGAATGGATCGGTGCCGATACCTGGGACCCGTTGGCCTTCGACAGCATCGAGATCAACGACCGGCTCGCCGCGATCAAGGTCTGAGCGACGATGTCTCGGACGAACTACATCAAGGCCCTGATCGAGGACGGCGGCGACATCACGATCGGTGCGCTGCCACCGCACGAGTGCGTCGCCACGGCCGCCGATGGCAGCAACTGCCTGGCCATGCTCGTGCGTCGCGACGGTGAGAGCGACCTGCTGTAGTTCTTCCGTCGATCCCGCGTCAAGAGGGGGGCTGAGACGGCGCTTACCAGGCGCCAGTCCTTGTGCAAGTAGCTGTCGGGCCGGGCATACGGGAACAGGGCCCGGTCCAGCCAGTAGCCCATGACGGCGGCAAGCGCGACGAGCGAAGACTTGTAGATCGTGAGGCTGAGCTTTTGCGGGGCGATTGCCGCGATCAATGCGATCAACACGATGGCGAGGACGAGCCAAAGCGAATTGCGTGGCGCGCGCAGCCAAACGGGGATGGAATCTCTGAGTTGCATGGCCCCTCCTGGGCAGGCAGTGACGGCCCCTTGAGGGGTAAGGCGTCAGTGTCTGCAGAGGGGCGTTTCGTGTATTGGGAACCGGGACCCTATTTTCAGCGCCGAAACTCAATCTGGAGTAAGCATGCGTTCGCCAAGGTAGAAAAGGCCCCAGAAAGTAACGCACGTCATCTGGAAAAGTGCGGAAAGAAACCCGAAAAGCCCAGCCCAATGTAACTTCGCTGCAGAGTCTGGCCAAGTCACTGTGATGGCAGGAGCAAGAACTAGAACGGCTATCGCCACTAGGCTGAGGACAATGCTCAAAGCGGTGAGGTACGCGAACATCGACGTCAAAAAACGTCGTCTGGTCGCTGTCACGTTTTGCATGACTCCGTTGTACTTGATGTACATCGTGGGAGCAGGAGCAGGCATTTCACGATCCAGATGCGGGCTATTGAAAGACGAGACCGCGGCCAATGCCGCGATGTAAAAGCCTGCCAATGTTTGCACGAAGCCGAGCACACGCTCAAGCAAACCTTGCGCTCCGAAGATGTTCACTGGAGTTTTCAGCAACCAAAGTCCAACCATCACCAGCGCCGTCAGGACGACGGGCAACACCCAGTTCACCCACAACGGTAACCGTGATGGATGCTTGATGGTGAGGAATGAGAAGGGCCTGATAAGGTCCAGCATGTCGTTTACGTTTACAGGGGTACCAGTTGCAACAGCGGCTTCATGCCTCTGAGAATGACAGATTCAAGCTTTTCCTGTTGTGCGTCCACATCCGAGTCAAACTCGATGTGTTCTTTGAGCGTGAATGCAGCATCCAAGTTCTTGATATCCAAAACTGCGCTGGTTCGTTTGCCTGCAACCGTCTTGTAATGAAGCCTCAGTTTGTCATACAAGGCTCCATCGGGAGTTTGCTGAAATGAACGCACTGCATTTCGGACAGATGCGCCCGTGACCGTTTTGGGAAGCTTGGCCTGAATGCCAATGCTCCGCTCCACGATTTCCAAGTTTCCGCCAGCATCGAACTTCTCTTGTTCGTGTGCGATCAATTCCATGCTCTCGAATTCCCCCGTTCTCAGGGCAGTCGCGAGGGTTTGGCCTTGATGGCCAAAGGCTGCAAAACCATACTGAACTTTGTATTGCAGCGGTTTGCCATCAGGCCCTCTGGCGCCAGAAGGTTCATCGAAATAAAAGAGGGCCCTGCTGCGAGGATCTTTCGCGGCCAACCGGGAGAGTTGCCTTAACAACACCTCGATGTCTTTGGACGATACGCCAGCCCCCATCGTCAATAGTAGGGCTGCTCTCTTGCGGTCCGCATTCGGGCGGATAAGCACGTGAGCAGAAACCTCAATACCTTCGACTTTTGTCTTATTCGCCCTTCGTAGTCTGGCTGTCCCCAAGTCGCGCAGAGCCACGTCCGACAACGCTGCGTTGGCTTTACTCACCAACAGTTCATAGCAGTTGTTGTTTTCATCGTAACTCCAGTCAGCGAGAACAGTATGCAACTGCGAGGATTGCCTAACAGTGCGCGGGAGCTTGCTGCCTGAGGCCAGCAAGGCGAAGTGTTTAAGTAGATCCGTTAGGGAAGCGCACGACGGATTCTTAACGGCGGCTTTCGTAAACGAGTGCAAGTGGATTTCATAGAAATGCACCGTGCGTTTGCGCAGCGGCAAAGACATATTTTTCCCCCTTTAAATGTAGTTCTCGTTAGCCGCGTCACGCGGCCTTTCCGCGCCGAGCGCCCGCCGAAGGATCGAACGCGCCTAGCGTGGTCTTTACCCCCGCCTGCACCTGCTGGGGCGCTGCGTGGAAGTTTTCCAGCAACTTGCGATCTCCCTCTGTCAGAGCGCTCGTCGCGGGTGCCGGTTGGCTGCGCTGACCCGTAAGGACGTACAGCACATCCACGCCAACAGATGCGGCGGCAGCCAGCAAATCTGCGTCCGGGCTGCGATCGCCTTTTTCGTAGTTGATGAGCGCGCGCTTTGACACCTGAACTGCGTCAGCCAGAGCGTCCTGGGTCAGACCAAGCCTCTCGCGTTCACTGCGCAGCCTCGGCCCAATGTTGCTCATTCGTTCACCTTGATATTGAAAGTTGCACGTTTGTTCATCATAATTTATCCAACACGTTTTCACACCACATCACCAGCGCCAACTGGTGACAACAAAGCAGGACGCACCACCATGCCCCTAAAAACCCGTCAACAAGTCCGCAACGAGTTCGCCAGCCGTGGCTGGTCTTACTCGGACTGGGCCAAGCAGCGCGGCTATTCGGCCGCGCTGGTTTGCATGATCGTCAACGACGACGACCGCGCTCCCCAGCGCAAGTGCCTGCGGGGCGAGAGCCACAACATCGCCGTGGAACTGGGCCTCAAACAGGGCCAGGTTTCGCGGCAGCAGGCCAAGCCCCGCATGCAGCTGGCGGCGGCATGAGCGGTATGTCCGGTAAGCATCTTACTGGCGCTCGTGCTCTGCGCTGCGCCCCTTTCACCGGCTCCTTGAGCATGGAAGACCTGGGCGATACAGGTCTTGCACAGCGCGCAGTTCATCCCAACCCGGAATCGCTCCATCAATCGACGCCGCAATCTGGCGTAAGCCCTGCGCACTCATTGGACGATCAGGCTCATCCCGCTCCATCTTGCTCGCCAACTGCCGCATCTCCGAAGTCAGCGCGGAGGCCTCAATGATTCGCGCTCGGTGCAACTGCGCGACCAGTACGCCCAAGGCACGGTATAGCGCGTCGTCACTGTCGCTGAGTCGGATGAAGTCTTCGTCGCTGTCCATTGCTGGCCCCTTGGCTTGTGGTGTTGGTGCCGGACTGTACGGCCCGCCAACGGTAGCGGCGCGTGGCACAGCCGGCATTTGTTTGGACGCCGCTTCGCGGAGGTTCTTCCAATGAGCCGCCGCAACTGGAAACACCTGCGCGCCAACAGCCTGGTGCATGCGTTGCGCCTGTGCAAAGAGTTCGCACAGGAGCGCCGGAACCTTTCGGTGGAACGCATTGCCGACCGAATGGGCGTGACCCACGACAGCCTCTACAAGTGGCTGGGCACCGGCCGCATGCCGGCCATCCTGGTGCCGGCCTACGAGCTCGCCTGCGGGTGTCACTACGTGACCGACTGGTATGCCGCGGCAGCGGGGCGCCTTTCCATTCCCATGCCCACGGGACGCAACGTGGGCCAAGCCGATCTGCTGGCGGTCAACAGCAGTTGCGCCGCCGCGCTGCAGTTGCTGACGGCGTTCTACGCCGATCCCTCTGCGGCCGACCCCACCGCCACCCTGGACGCGCTTCGCACGCACCTGGAGCAGGTGGCCTTCCATCACCACAACGTGGCGCGCTACGCCGCGCCGGAACTGGAGCTTTGACCATGACCATCGATTCCAACTGGGCCAGAGTGATGACGCCCGACTACGTGTATGTCGGCATCGTCAAGCGCGATGAGTTCGACCACCTTTCCCTGCCGGCAACGGACCACGGCGCGGCCAACCCCGACCGCCCGTTGCTGACGAAGACGGCGCGCGACCCGAGCGGCTGCACCGTGGTGTTCCAGCACTGGTACGGGCCGACCCCTGCGGAACGCGCCGCGGCCGAGGCAGCAGTCCAGGCCGTGGAACAGCTGCAGGCTGGTCGCAAGGTGCCCGCATGAGCAACCCGCAGCACCACCAACCCGTGCGCCGCGCGCTGCGCCTGCTCTGGCTGCTGCAGGGCCATGCGTTCGACGGCCTGCGCCTGAAACAAGTGGCGGAGGCGCTAAAGGTCTCGCCGCCCATGGCGCTGCGCGACCTTGAACTGCTGGCAGACGAAGGCGTGGCGGAGCGAATTCCCGGCAACGAAGAGTGCTGGCGCCTGACGCCGAAGCTGATCCAGCTCGCCCGCGCCCATGACGACGAGATGCGCCGTGTGCGCCAGCGCATCGACGACATCGACCAGCGCTACACGCGCGCCATCTGAATCACCCCATCAAGAGAGGAAATAGCCCAATGGCACGACCCCAACTGTCCGACGCTCAAATCGAAGAGCGCTTTCTCAAGAAAGGCCGCAAGGCCTTGCCCCCTGCCGAGCAGAGCGGACCCGACTTCGTGGGCGCAACTCCCGCCGACATGGCGGTCCAGGAGGCCGCGGCGCGCGGTGCGCTAGAGGTTGTGGAAGCGAAGGCTGCGGCCATGGCGCAGGAACTGGGCTACCAGGGTGCGCTGACGGTAGGCTCGATCGAGGACGAGATTCGGTTCTATCAGCGGCGCAGCGTGGAGGCATTGCTGGAATGCGGCAAGCGTTTGCTTTTGCTGCGTGAGTTGACGCCCCATGGCGAGTTTCAGCAACGGGTGGAAATGCTTGGTTTCGGATATCGCAGCGCTGCTCGCTTTATGCAGGCAGCTGCCAAAACGTCCAAAAGTGCCAATTTGGCACTTTTGAGCACCCAGGTGAAGAGCGCCAGCGCGTTCCTCGAACTCGTCACCCACGACGATGACGTGCTGGAGAACCTCTCCGAAATGGACGACATTGACCGTCTGAGTGCCAGCCAGTTGCGCGAGCGGCTGCGCCAGTCCGAGCAGGATGTGAAGTTCGCCAACGAGAAGCGCGCCAAGGCCGACGAGCGCGCCGACAAAGCCGAGAAGAAGCTCGCCGGCAAGCGCCCGGTGGTCGTTCCCCTGGACGAACGCATCCTGCCCTTCAAAGGGGAGATCGCCGATCGCCAATCCCTGATCGAGAGCGGCATCGAAGCCCACCACCAGGCCACGCTGGCGCTGGAGCAATGGTGGACGGATGAGGTGACCCAGGCGGAGAGCTACGACCCCACGGAGCCGGCGCCGCTGCCGCGCAGCGTGGCCCTGGTGGCACTGAGCCTGCAGGACAGCCTGAACCGCCTGGCGGAGCTGGTGGGCGCCGCGCAGCACGCCTTTGCCGAGCGCTTCGGTGATGACCTGGCCGAAGCGCGCCAGTACCTCATGCAAGTGCCCGAGGCTGCGGATGCAGCCGCTTGAGGGGTTGGACGACATGGCTGCACTCTCCCCCGAAGCCTGCGACTACGTGCGCCAGACGGCCCGGCGCCTGGACACGGCCCAGCATGGGGGTGCCACGGCCATCGTGCAGGAAGCCGCGGCGTTCCTGGGCCTGTCGGTGCAGACGATGTACCGGCACCTCAAGAGCGTGGCCGGCTAGTCTTCGGGCCGCAAGGCGCGATCCGACAAAGGTTCCACCAGCGTGACGGCCGAGGCGCTGGTCACCCTGGGCGCTGCGCAGCGTGAAGCCGTGCGGGAGAACGGCAAGCAAACCCTGTTCACCACCACGGCACGCGGCATGCTGGAGCAAAACGGCGTGGCTTTCGGCGTGAGCAACGGCCAACTGAACCGCTTGATGCGCGACCGCAAGCTGAATGTGGCCGCGCAGCGGGTGGCCGATCCGGTGCAGGCGCTGCGCGCCCCATACCCCAATCACACCCACCAGATCGACCCCTCTCTGTGCCTGGTGTACTACCTCAAAGGGCGGCAATACATCATCCGCGACGATGAGTTCTACAAGAACAAGCTGGACAAGATCGCCAAGCTCAAGTTCAAGTGCTATCGGTACGTGTGCTACGACAAGGCCAGCGCCACCGTGGTGCCCTGGTACACCGAAGCCCTCGGCGAGGACCAGCACAACCTGTTCCGCTTCCTGATGTTCGCATGGGGTGTGCAGCCAGGTCGCCCGTTCCACGGAGTGCCGCAGTTTCTGCTGTGGGACAAGGGCAGCGCCAACAAGGCGACGGCGATCCAGTCGCTGCTGAGCGCGTTGAACGTTACCCACCTGACCCACGCGGCCGGCAACAGCCGCGCCAAAGGCGGGGTGGAGAACGGCAACAACATCGTGGAGACGCAGTTCGAGAGCCGGTTGCGGTTTCAGCCGGTGGAGAACGTCGAGCAGCTCAACGCTGCGGCCTCCGCCTGGGCCAACGCCTATTGCGCGAACCTGATCCCCGGCCAGGACACGCGCCTGCGCCGCGCCGGCCTGACGGCGCCGACCGCAAGGTATGACCTCTGGCAGCTTATCGCTGCTGATCAGTTGCGTGTGCTACCGCCTGTCGAGGTGTGCCAGGCTTTCATGCGCAGCAAGGAGGATGCGCGCCAAGTGCGCGGCGATCTGTCCATCACCTTCCGCCACCCTTCGGCTGGCCGGACGCTGCCCTACAGCCTGCGCGGCTTGGACGGCATCAATGCGGGCGACAGCGTACTGGTGCGCGGCCTCATCTATGGCGACTGCGCGGTGCAGGTGCAAGTGGAGCGCTACAACGGCGAGCCCTTGCTGTACCGGGTGGAGCCGTCGGTGGACTTCGACGAGTTCGGCCAAGCCGCCGATGCCGCCGAGATCGGCGCCGAGTACAAGCGCACGACCAAGACCGGCGCCGAGCATGCGGCGACCTCGATGGACGAGGCGGCATATCCCGGCCTGTCGGTGGACGAAGTCAAAGCAGCCCGCGCCAAGCGCGCCACGCCTTTCGGCGGTCAGCTCAACGCCCACGGCTACCTCAAGGACGTGGCACTGCCGGCCTACCTGCCACGGCAGGGCGCCGAGATCGCCACGCCGGCACACGCCGCCCCGGCAGGGCCCGAACTGCTCGACCCGGTGACCGCGATGCTGCGCATCGTCAAGGCCATCGGCCGCCATCTGGCGCCCGAAGAAAACGCCTTCTTCATGAAGCGCTACGAGGCCGGCGTGCCGGAAGACCAGGTGGATGCGCTGATCGCGCAATACGCCGGCCTGGATGAAGCACCGCAACCCATGCGCGCCGCTGGCGGGCTGAGGGCAGTGTGATGGTGGCAGCGATGTTGAACCTTCGCGCCGACCTGGCCGCGGTGGGGCGCTCGGCGGCTGATTGTGCCCGCCACACCGGCGTCAGCACCGCGACGATTTCACTGGCTATCAATTACGACCGCTGGCCCAAGGCCTGCGGGGGCGAAGCCGCGCTCAAGGAGCGCATTCGCCAATACCTCACGGCGTGCGGCGCCTCCCCGGAAATGGTGGCAGCGACGTTCGACGAAGCACCTACAGCCCCGCGCGCCAACGCGGAGCTGCAGGCGATGGCGCAAGCCACTCACTCCGGCCCCCAGCCAGGCACTACCCAAGGAGAGGACCCCTTCATGCTACTACGGCACTACAAACTGACCCCGGACGCGCGGCGCCACTTCAAGATTCCGCGCGACCCCTTCGTCGATGAAATGCGCGACGAGGGCGATGTGTTCGTGACTGACGAAATCCGCTACGTGCGCAGCGCCATGCGCCAAACCGCCAAGTACGGCGGCATGCTGGCCGTGGTGGCCGAGTCGGGCGGCGGCAAGAGCATCTTGCGCAAAGACCTGAACCAGTGGATCGCCGACACGGGCGAGCCGATCACGGTGATCGAGCCTTTCGTGCTGGGCATGGCCGCCAACGAACGCGACGGCACGCCGCTGAAGGCCGCTGACATCGTGGCGTCGGTGATCCGCAACGTGGCACCCGGCACGGCGCTGCGCCAGCGCCTGGACGACCGCAGCGACCAGATGAAGCGCGTCCTGCAGGGCGCATCCCAGGTGGGGCGCAAGCACGTCGTCATCATCGAAGAGGCCCATGCCCTGGCCAAGCCCACCATCAAGTGCCTGAAGCGCTTCTACGAGCTGGAGGACGGCTTCAAGAAGCTGCTTGCGATCATGCTGATCGGCCAAACGGAGCTGGAAGAAAAGCTCAGCGAGAACGACCCCGAAGTGCGCGAAGTGGTGCAGCGCTGCGAACTGATCCACTTGCCGGCCCTGGACAACCATGTGCACGCCTACCTGCAGCACAAGTTCACGCGGGCCGATGTGGACATGGCCTCGGTGCTGGAGCCGAGCGCGATCGATGCCATCCGCGATGCACTGCGCATCTCCGAGACGCGCACCCATCGCGGCCAGCGCGAGGTGCGGGAGAAGTCGCTGTGCCATCCGCTGGCCGTGAACAACCTCGTCACGCTGGCGATGAACGAAGCCGTGAAGATCGGCGCCCCCAAGGTGTCGGCGCCGCTGATTCTGGCGGCAGCGAGGGGGAAATGATGAAGTCCTACCTTGTCTTGATCACGATGGACGACGGCAGTTGCGGCCGGATGCGAGGCATCTTCTGCACCGACTGGGAAGCTATCGACGCGGCGCTGTGCCTGGATGGCGTGGTGTCCGCTGTGCCGCGCAGGGAGGCCGCATGAAGACGCGCCGCTATCCCCGTGTGCCCCTGGTGGTGGTGCTGGCCGCGCTGGTCATCTTGCTGACCTCTGCGCTGCAGATCGCCGTGACCGAGATCGTCACGCTGGAAGCCCGCATGGACCGCGTGCATCTGCAGGGCATGGCCGTGGGCCAGCAAATGTGCTTGGGCATCCAGCCCGAGCTGGACCGGCTGCCGGCCCGCCGCATCAGTGGAGGGCTGCTCTGATGACCGAAGTCACGACCATCGAAATCGACCGCGCCGAGGCGCATGAGCGCGTGATGGTGCTGTCCCTGTCCATCCAGCAATGCCTCGCGGAAAAAAAGGAGCTGGTGCATATCACGCTGGACGCACTGCTCGCCACCTACCTCACGGTTGCCCAGCAAACGGGGCGGCTGCACGAAACCCCCGAGGTGCTGCTGCGCACCGTGGAGTCGATCGCCAAGGCCCTGGCCTCTGGCATCGCCGTTCCTCCGCGGCACTGACTCTCTGACAGGAAAACCTATGCCCAAAGAATTCACAACGGCCGACCTGCAGAACGAAGCAGGGGCCCTCGCAACCCAAATCATCGACTGCGTGCTGCGCCAGCCGGAGCCGCCGCGCACCGTGGTGGTCCTGGAGGCCCTGGTAATGCTCTATCGCATCCATGTGCAGTCACTGTCGCCCCACGGCATCGGCGTGTGCGCCATGACCCTGGGCCAGCTTGCCGGCGAGATGCTCCAAGCCTCGACCGCCACCCCCATCCCCGGCTGCAACGCCGTTCATTGAAAGAAAGGAGCCACCATGGCCACCCGAATCAAATCCAAGACCCTGGCCGCAGTGCCCCAGAGCAAGAACGATTGCGCCGAATCCATCCGCCTGATCGGTGACCTGCAGCGCCAGTTCGAGCGCGAGCGCGCCACCATGAACGACGCCATTGCGGCGATCACCCAGCAGCACCAGCCCGCGCTGTCCGATCTGGCGCAACGGGTCGAGGCCCTGCAGGCGGGCGTCCAGGCCTGGTGCGAAGCGCACCGGGTCGAGTTGTGCGGCGAGGCCGACAAGCTGGGCAAGACGGCCAACCTGGTCACCGGGGAAGTGAGTTGGCGGCAGCGCCCGCCCAGCGTGTCCATCCGAGGCGTGGACACCGTGCTGGACACGCTGCTGCGCATGGGCCTGGGCCGCTTCGTGCGAGTCAAGAACGAGCCCAACAAAGAGGCGATGCTGAACGAGCCTGAAGCGGTGCGTGGCATTGCCGGCATCAACATCGTGACGGGCGTCGAGGACTTCATCGTCACGCCGTTCGAGGCTGCGGCCGAGGTGGCGCAATGAGCACGCCCACCACCTCCGAACTGACCCCTGGTCTCGAAGCTGCCGCACGCTGGGTGGATCAGCGGCGCTCTAAATACGACGCCGAGCATGGCCACACCGACCCCGACACCGGGACCTTCGAGTACGGTACCGGGCCACACGCGCAGGCCAGGGAAGAGTACAGCGCCGAGCTGGCAGAGATTGCCGAGGGCATCCGGGGCCTGAAGACCACTGAAAAGGCTCCCCTTGGCTTCGAGGGCTTGCCACTGGCCACCAGCCGACTCTCCATCGAAGAGCGCGCCAGATGGATCAACGTGCTGGACCCGATGCTCAGGTACGCAGGCCGGCCCGGCGACTGGGGCCGCGAGTCCAAGCTCGGCCTGCTCACGCAACGCCTGCTGCAGGTGCGGCAGGAGCTCACCCAAGGCGAGGTCAAGGAAGGCGGTGCAGCATGAGCGCTACTGACTACACCCCGCGCGAAAACTCTGTCGCTTGGAAGATCGTCCAGTTCCTGCACGCTCACCGCGATCACCAGCTCGACGCTGATCTGATCGCAGCCAAGTGCGATTGCGACCGCCGCAACGTCCACACGCTGCTCGGCCCCGCCGTGCAGGCTGGCTTGCTGACGCGGGCCGAGGACCTGGAGGCCGGGGAACTGGTGTATCGGGCAGGCCAGAAGGGACCGCAGGCGATGACGGCCGCACCTGGCGGCGGGTTCCATGGCTGGCTGGAGCGAAAGGGCAAGACATCGGCGGAAGGTAGTGCTGCGCGCCGTGCCGAAGCCACCACTCCGCCCCCTGCAACCACCGCTCCAACCCCGCAACGCAGGAAGCCGGCCCCGCGCTTCACGATGGATGCGCGGACAGTGCCCATTGAGAAGGGCGTGCCCCTGCCATCGGGCGTGAAGGTCATGGACTGGTCGCCGCTGCTGGAAAAGCTGGAACCGGGCGATTCGTTCCTCGTTCCCTATGCCGCCCGGTCTTCGATCAGCACCGCCGTGAAGGCCTACAAGGACGCGACGGGCAAGACCCTCACGACCCGCACGCTCGACACCGGAATCCGGGTTTGGAGGACCGAATGACCAACAACCCTTTCAAGGCCGGCGCTTATGACGGCGTGCCGACCTATCACGTCACGGCGGACGACCGCCTGCGCCTTGTGGGCTCTTTTGAACGGGCTCAGTGCGACGCGGCGCTGCTCGTGCCTGGCCTGCAGAAGACCGTGGCGAGCGCTGTGCATCGCCGCATCCGCCATCTGGACAGGGTGGCTACGGTGGTGGCCTTTGAGGACCACGGCCAGGACTTCCTCCGCTGGGAACTTGATGCAAATGGCACGGTGATCGGGTGCGAGCCCTTCCAGGCGTCGATATGGTGCGGCAACGTGGTCATCGATCACGAGAAGCTGGTGGTTGGGCGGCACGCTGCGTTACAAGACCCCTGGTGATGCGAGCTCAACCGACAGCATTCGCTACCCCTTGGTCCGCATCGTGCGCAAGGAAGGCGGTGCTGCATGACCCGCGACGAAGCACTCGACAAGATCAGGAAGTGCCTGGCGCTGGCCGCCAGCCCAGAGCCGCACGAAGCCGCCGCCGCGCTGCGCCAGGCACAAAAGCTCATGGCGCAATACGGCCTCACCGAGATGGACGTGACGCTGGCCGACGTCTCCGAGGTCCGCCAGCCTGCGCAGAACGCGCCCATGGTGCGGTGGGAGCTGTCCCTGGCCTGGATGGTGGCGCAGGCGTTCGGATGCCACACCTTCACGATCCAGCGTCCCAAGTTTGGAAATAGCCTACAGGTCCGCCAACAACGCTTTTACGTCTTCGTCGGCGTCGGTCCGGCGCCCGAGGTCGCGGGCTATGCCTTCGAGGTGCTGACCCGTCAGTGTGCGCGGGATCGCCGTCGATACATCGGCCTGCAGAGCAAGAACTGCAAGGCCAGCACGAAGGTGGCCCGCGGCGACCTGTACGCCGAAGGCTGGCTTTCCGGGGTGCAGGACAAGCTGTATCCCCTGGTTGGCAATGAACGCGACATTGCGCTGACAGCCCAGTACATGGAGCAGCGCCACCCCGACATGCAACCCGCTGACGTCGGCAGCCGCGTGAAGGGAAGGAACGTCACGGACAACGACTGGCATCGGGGCCTGCAAGCGGGTCGCGCGGCCGAACTGGCCCGGGGCATGGAGGGGCGCGCAGCGCAGCCACTGCTGCCGTCCTAAAGAAAGACGTGGCAAGCGGTGTGTGCCACGGCCTTGACAAGGCCGCAACTGCCGCAGGTCGGGGCGTTCCAGTTCGCTGACCAATCCGGTCCCCGGTGCCGTTCACCGGGATTCTCCAACCCTCGAAAGAAGCGAATGAACAAGTCTGAATTGATCGAACACATGGCCGACCAGGCCGGCATTACCAAAGTGGCTGCGGGCGCCGCCCTGGACGCTGCATTGGCATCCATCCGGAACACGTTGCAACAGGGCGGCAGCGTGTCCTTGGTGGGCTTCGGCGCGTTCTCGGTGACCAAGCGAGCGGCACGCACGGGGCGCAATCCGAAGACGGGCGAGGCCATCAAGATCAAGGCCAGCAAGGCACCGAAGTTCACCGCGGGCAAGCCGCTGAAGGATGCGCTGAACTGAGCCAGCCGGCTTTCTGCTGCCCCCGCTGGGGGCAGTGGTGAGCCACCTGGACCCAAGCCATGACGACAAAGCAAAAACCTTCCGCCGATGCCGGCCGCGTCCGCCTCATCAAGCTGGTTCACGTGGCACGGCGTGACCTGGAGCGCGCGGGAACGCTGGACGAGCCGGGCTACCGTGACATCCTGCGCGCGGCTTCGGGTGGGCGTCACGATTCGGCGGCCGCGATGAGCTACGCGGACCTCAAGGCGGCACTGGAGCGCCTCAAGCGCGCCGGTTTCAAAGTGCGCAAGCCGGCCGGCTCGCGCCCGATGGTGGTCAACCCGGACGCGTCCAAAGTACGCGCGCTGTGGCTCTTCCTGCATGCACTCGGTGCGGTCAGCGATCCGTCCGAGCAGGCCCTGGCCGCCTACGTGCGCCGCACGGTCAAGGTCGATGATCTGCGCTGGGCGCGTGGCGACAGGGTCGAGAAGCTCATCGAGACCCTGAAGAAATGGGCCATGCGCTGCCTACCTGCTGCCGTGGCCGCACTGCGCGATGAAGTCATCGCGGCACATCGTGCTTCGCCCCTGTCTCCGGCGCGTGCTGATCTGGCATTGCAGGCGCAGCGCTATCTGAACCGTGGCGAGGGCTTCGATATGCACTGGTGGGCTTGGGAATGCCTCATGGCGGCTCTGGAGCGGCCTGTAGCGGCTGATCTGGCCGCGCTGCCCCGGCAGGAGGTCGTGCAGTGAGTCTTGACGTCTCTCGGGCGCTGCTGAAGCGACACGAATTGCTAGCGGAGATGCTGGACGTAGTCGAGCGCCAACTGGTTGATGTTGGCGTGCCTGCAGAGGCGGCAGGTTTGGTGGCCGCTTATCTGGTTGACTACCTGAGCACCTATTGGGCGGGCCAAGTGGTGTCGTTCCCGAAGGATGCGTGCTACAAGCTCACGCTCAAAGAACTAGAGGTTTGGAGCCTCTTTAGAGGCGACAATCACGACCAGTTGGCCCGCCGATTCAATATGACCCCGCGCGGCATGCGCAAGCTGATTGCCAGGATCAATGCGCGGATCAAAGAGCAGCGCAAAGCGATTGCAGCCCCAGGCCAACTCGATATGCTTGGGCATCCCGACCCCGAATCAGGGCTCGATTGACCCCACCGGCGGGTTACACGGGTTGCAATGCGATTTCAGCGGCCCGTTTCGGTTAGTTTCGCCTCATCCCCCTAAATCTCGATTTTTCGCACACCGAGGGCTGGGTTTATCTCAACTCCCCTCACCATGTTCGCCGATGCGCTCATCCGCCGGCGCCACGGCGCACGGCTACCCACGGCCCGCCGTGTCCCCTGCCGGGTACGGGGTGAAGCGGCTTTCGTTCTCGCTCACATCCAGCGGCCGGCCCAAGAATGGGAAGGCCCGTTGCGGACAGCCGATGCGTTCGCACACCTTGCAGCCCATTCCGATGGGCGTGGCGATCTCAGGATCGTCCAGGTCCATGCCACGCGAATAGACCAGCCGGGGCGCATGGCGGATGTCGCAGCCCAGGGCCACCGCAAAGGTCTTGCTCGGCGCGCCGAAGCCGCCTTGGCCCGTGGAGACCGTCCGGGCGATCCAGAGGTAGCTGCGTCCGTCCGGCATGCGCGCCAGTTGCGGCAGGATCTTGCCGGGCTGCGAAAACGCCTCGTACACGTTCCACAGCGGGCAGGTGCCACCCGTCTTCGAAAAATGGAAATGGGTGGCGGACTGGCGCTTGGAGATGTTGCCGGCCCGGTCCACGCGGATGAAGAAGAACGGCACGCCCGGCGCGCCGGGCCGCTGCAGCGTGCTGAGCCGGTGGCAGATGGTCTCGAAGCCCACTCCGAAGCGCCGCGCCAGGCGGTCGATGTCGTAGCGCGTGGTTTCGGCGGCCTGCAGAAACACGGCGTAGGGCAGCAGCAAGGCACCAGCGAAGTAGTTGGCCAGGCCGATGCGCCCGAGTGCGCGCGCCTGCGGGTCGTGCCGGAATTCCGGCAGGTCCACCAGCGCATCAAGCAGCGTTGAATGCGCCAGCAGCGCCCACTGCGTGCCCAGCTGGAACGCGATCTGGCCGGGGTCGAGCGACGGGGACAGCCGCAGCACCTTGCTGCCCGGGTCATAGCTGCGCAGGTGCGTGCCCATGTTGTCCTGCGATGGCACGGTGCGCACGCCGTGCTGCTGTTGCAGGCGCCGCGCCAGCCAGTCGGACAGCAGACCGCCCTCGGCCTGCGCCTCGGCGGCCAGTTGCTCGGCGGCGCGGTCGATGGAATCCAGGTAGTTCTGGTGCGAGAGGAAGAAGTCACGCACGCGCTCGAAGGCCATGGGCTGCACGGGTGCAAGGGGGGCATGGCCGGTGTCCGGCCCTTCTCCCCGGCCGTCGCCCAGGCGCACGGCGAGTGCCTCCAGCCGCTGCGTCGCTTCGAGGTGGCGCCGGTGCAGCGCCAGCAGCGCGCGGCCCACGGCCGGCATCTGCGAGGCAATCTCCCGAAGCTCTGGCAGCGCGACCGACTCGCCCCCGGGGTTGTCCGCCAGCGCCTCCTGCAAGCCCGCCACCATGCGCGCCTCTTCGTCTTCGGAGAACTGCTGCACGTCCACCCCGAGCGTGCGGCTGACCTTGAGCAACACGGCCACGGTGAGCGGCCGTTGGTTCTGCTCCAGCTGGTTCAGGTAGCTGGGCGACAGGCCCAGCGCCTGCGCCATGGCGATCTGCGACAGGCCACGCTCGGCGCGCAGCTTGCGCAGGCGCACCCCCATGAAGGTTTTCTTCATCGCGTCGCCCGCCACCCAGAAGAAAGATTCGCAGAATTTGCAAACTGGCTGTTTTTCATTCGCAAATCTTCGCCTTTTCAGTGCTTTATCAATGCCTTCATTGTGCGTAGATTGCGAAGCATGACAACCCCCAGCGGCCCCCTCTTCGCGTTCCAGGACATCGTCTTTCCCAGCCAGGCGAACCACCACGGCACGCTGTTCGCAGGCCATGCCCTGCAATCCATGGCCAAAGCGGCGTTCCTCGTGGGACGCAGCGCGGTCCAGCGGGATGTGGTGATGGCCGGCGTGGCCGGCATCGACTTCGTGTCGCCCGTCCCGGTGGGCCAAGTGCTCACGCTGCAGGCCCGCGTGAGCCGGGTCGGCCGCAGTTCGATGACCGTCTGCGTGACCGGCCTGGCGCAGGCCCTGGGTGGGCCGCAGCAGGAGGTGCTTCGGGGCGTGTTCGAAATGGTGGCGGTGGACGCCGCCGGGCGCCCAGCACCCATCCCCCGCTCCGATGCCGCATTGCCCAAGGCGCTGTTGCACAAATCGAATTGCAGACGGCATGACCCCAACCCCAGACGGACCTATGCCACAGCAGTCACCGACACGGTGTGAGGACGGCCGATCTGACTGAACCGATTGAGCAAGGCCACGCGGACATGCAGCTCCACAACCTGGCGGTCGAACGTGCGCGCGATCACCCGTTCGCCCAGTCGCTTGAAGCAGTGCATCTTCGTCTCCACAAGGCTGCGCCGGTGGTAGCCGCTCCACTTCTTCCAAATGCCGCGACCCAGGCGCTGGCACGCCCGAATGGCCTCATTACGATGCGCCGAGCCCGGACTCGACTTCTTCCAATGGCTGGCGTTCTTGCGGGGCGGGATCACCGCCATCGCGTGCCGCTCGGCAATGGCGTCCAGGCAGGCGCGCGTGTCGTAGGCGCCATCGGCACTGACGCTTTCGATGGATTCGTCAGTGGGAATCTGAGCCAGCAACCCGGGCAACATCGGCGCATCCCCAATGGCGTTGCTGGTCACCTCGATGGCGCGTATTTCCAGCGTCTGCGCGTCGATGCCCAGATGGACCTTGCGCCATTCGCGCCGGTATTCAGCACCATGCTTCTTGCGTTTTCACTCTCCTTCGCCCAGGAACTTGATGCCGGTGCTGTCCACCAGCAACTGCAGCGGCGAGTTGGTTCGCTGGTAGCTCAGTTCGACCTGCAAGGTCTTTTGGCGCCGGCAAACAGTGCTGAAGTCAGGTACCGGCCAGTCCAGCTTTGCCAGCCGCAGCAGGCTCTGCACCATGCCCAGCGCCTGTCGCAAGGGCTGGCCGAACAGGCACTTGATGCTCAGGCAGAACTGGATTGCTGCGTCCGAGAAGGTTCGGCTGCGTCCACGCCTGCCGGTCGGCGTGCCAAACCACTGCATGCCCTCATCTAGCCACATCGTCAACGAGCCTCGCGCTTTCAGCGCCGCGTTGTACGCCTTCCAGTTCGTCGTGCGGTACTTGCTCCGCTGCCTGTTCTTCGTCTCTGTCACGCAGTCAGTCTACGGGCATCAGCATCGCGATTTGTGCAACAAAGCCATTGCCCAACGATCCCCTCCCCTTTGCAAAGGAAATCGCATGACCCTCGCGACCCCCACCGCGCCCCAGGGCGCCCGTTTCAAGAAATCCGTGGCGCTGTCCGGCGTCACGGCCGGCAACACGGCGCTGTGCTCCGTCGGGCGGACCGGCAACGACCTGCACTACCGCGGCTACGACACCCTCGACATCGCCGAGGTCTGCGAGTTCGAGGAAATCGCCCACCTGCTGGTGCACGGCAAGCTGCCGACCACCGCGGAGCTGCGCGCCTACAAGGCCCGGCTCCGGGCGATGCGCGAGGTGCCGGCCAGCGTCAAGTCGGCGCTGGAGCAGATCCCCGCGCATGCCCACCCGATGGACGTGATGCGCACCGGCGTGTCGGCGCTGGGCTGCACCCTGCCCGAAAAGGACGAACATCCCACGTCCGGCGCGCGCGACATCGCCGACCGGCTGCTGGCATCGCTCGGCTCGATGCTGCTGTACTGGTACCACTGGTCCACCCAGGGCCGGCGCATCGATGTCGAAACCGATGACGACTCCATCGGCGCGCACTTCCTGCACCTGCTGCATGGCCGCAAGCCGCCGGCGAGCTGGGAGCGCGCCATGCACACCTCGCTCAACCTGTATGCCGAGCACGAGTTCAATGCCTCCACCTTCACCGCGCGCGTCATCGCCGGCACCGGCAGCGACCTGTATTCGTCGATCTCGGGCGCCATCGGCGCGCTGCGCGGCCCCAAGCACGGCGGCGCCAACGAGGTGGCCTTCGAGATCCAGAAGCGCTACGACAACCCCGACGAGGCCGAGGCCGACATCCGCCGCCGCGTCGAGGCCAAGGAGGTGGTGATCGGTTTCGGGCACCCGGTCTACACCGTGAGCGATCCGCGCAACGCGGTCATCAAGGGCGTGGCCAAAACCCTGTCGCAGGAGGCGGGATCGACCCGCATGTTCGACATCGCCGAACGGCTGGAGGCCGTGATGCGCGAGGCCAAGAACATGTTCCCCAACCTGGACTGGTTCAGCGCCGTGAGCTACCACATGATGGGCGTGCCCACGGCCATGTTCACGCCCCTGTTCGTCATCGCCCGCACCAGCGGCTGGGCCGCGCACGTGATCGAGCAGCGCATCGACAACAAGATCATCCGGCCCAGCGCGAATTACACCGGGCCCGAAGACCAGGCCTTCGTCGCGCTGGCGGACCGCACTTGAAGCCGCATCGGCGCATCCCCCCTTCTTTGTTCAACACCACTGACACCCTGCCCCATGTCCGCGCCCATCAGTAACATCCGCCCCGAATACGACCAGGTCATCGTCGATATCGTCGACTACGCGCTCCGCTACGAGGTGACCTCGGACCTCGCGCTCACCACCGCCCGCCACATCCTCATCGACACCCTGGGCTGCGGGTTGGAGGCGCTGGAATACCCCGCGGCGCGCAAGCTCATCGGTCCCATCGTCAAGGGCACGTCGGTACCCCATGGCGCCAAGGTGCCGGGCACCCCGTTCCAGCTCGACCCGGTGCAGGCCGCGTTCAACATCGGTGCGCTGATCCGCTGGCTCGACTTCAATGACACCTGGCTGGCCGCCGAATGGGGCCATCCGTCGGACAACCTGGGCGGCATCCTGGCCGTGGCCGACTGGCTCAGCCGCACCGCCGTGGCGGCGGGCAAGCCACCGCTGGTGATGCACGATGTGCTCACCGCCATCGTCAAGGCCCACGAGATCCAGGGCGTCATCGCGCTGGAAAACGCCTTCAACCAGGTCGGGCTCGACCATGTGGTGCTGGTCAAGGTGGCATCGACCGCGGTCGTCTCCCAATTGCTGGGCCTGTCGCGCGATGAGACGCTGGCCGCCGTGTCGCTGGCCTGGGTCGATGGACAAAGCCTGCGCACCTACCGCCACGCGCCCAACGCAGGCAGCCGAAAGAGCTGGGCGGCAGGTGACGCCACCAGCCGTGCCGTGCGCCTGGCGCTGATCGCGCAGACCGGGGAGATGGGCTGCCCCTCGGCACTGACCGCGAAAACCTGGGGCTTCTACGACGTGTCCTTCAAGGGCCAGCCGTTCCGCTTCCAGCGCCCCTACGGCAGTTATGTGGCGGAGAACGTGCTGTTCAAGATCAGCTTTCCGGCCGAGTTCCACAGCCAGACCGCGGTAGAAGCCGCCATGGCGTTGCACCAGCAATTGCGGGACGCAGGCAAGACCGTGGACGACGTGCAGCGCATCACCATCCGCACGCACGCGGCCTGCATCCGCATCATCGACAAGCAGGGCCCGCTGAACAACGAGGCGGACCGCGACCACTGCATCCAGTACATGGTGGCGGTGCCGCTGATTTTCGGCCGGCTCACCGCGGCCGACTACGAAGCCGGCGTGGCGGCCAATCCGCGCATCGACGCGCTGCGCGCCAAGATCCATTGCGTGGAAGACCCCCGCTACACCGCCGATTACCACGACCCGGAAAAGCGCAGCATCGCCAATGCGCTGACCGTAGTGTTCAACGACGGCAGCGCCCTGCCCGAAGTGGCGGTCGAATACCCCATCGGCCACCGGCGTCGGCGCGCCGAAGGCATTCCATTGCTGGAGGCCAAGTTCCGCCGCAATCTCGCGCGCAGCTTCCCCCCGAAGCAGCAGGACGCGATCCTGGCGGTCTCGCTCGATGCGCAGACGCTGGAGGCGCTGCCGGTGCATGAATACATCGACCTCTACGTGATCTGACGCCATGGCCCACAACCCACGCAAACACCTGCGCGCACTGGTGGAGGCCCGCCGCGGCGTGCTGGTGCCGGGCGCCTTCAATGCGCTGTCGGCCCGGGTCGTCGAAGACCTGGGCTTCGAAGCGCTCTACGTCACCGGTGCCGGTGTGACCAACATGTGGTTCGGCCTGCCGGACCAGGGCTTCATGGGCCTGCACGAGATCGCCGACCACACGGCGCGCATCCGCGACGCGGTCACCCTGCCCCTGATCGTCGATGCCGACACGGGCTTCGGCAACGCACTCAACGTGCGGCACACCGTGCGCGTGCTGGAACGGGCCGGCGCCGATTGCATCCAGCTCGAAGACCAGGTCGCGCCCAAGCGCTGCGGGCACTTTGCCGGCAAGGAGGTGATCGCCTGCGAAGAGGCCGTCGGCAAGATCAAGGCGGCGGTGGATGCGCGCACCGATCCCGACCTGCTCATCATGGCGCGCACCGACGCGGCCGCGACGCTGGGCCTGGAGGCGGCCATCGAGCGTGCCGAGCGCTTCGCTCAAGCCGGGGCCGATCTTCTGTTCGTCGAGGCCGTCACGACGGCCGAGGACATTCGCGCGCTGCCCGGGCGCCTGGCCAAGCCCCAGCTCATGAACATGGTGATCGGCGGGCGCACGCCCATCGTTGGGGCCGAGGAGCTGGGCCAATTGGGTTACGGCATCGTGCTGTATGCCAACGCAGCGCTGCAGGGCGCGGTGGCCGGCATGCAAAAGGCGCTCACCGTGCTGCGCGAGACGAAGTGCCTCGGCGAAGACCCGGCCTTGGTGGCCCCCTTTGCAGAGCGCCAGCGCCTGGTGGGCAAGCCGGCGTGGGACGCCCTGGAGCAGCGCTATGTCTGATGCGGCCAGGTAGCCGACTCCCCCTCGCCCGCGCCATGGGTGCACGGTCCTTCGAAGCCGATGGTGCGCGCTATCCGATGAACGCAAGAAACGCATGGCCCTGCAAAGCCTGCACGAACACCGCCAGGACGACAGCGCCGTAGATCGCAGCCACGCCAACGGCGCCGCGCTGGCCTAACCGCATTAGCGGGCCCAGCATCAGCACCGCGAGCGGGACGGCGTGCATGGCGTGGGTGGCGAAGAAATGCGGCACGCGCAAGTCGCCGGCATGTCGCAGCCAGCCCATCCACGCCATCGCCTCGTTGGTGCCGGGCACTGCACCGACACGGTGGCTTCCCACCACCGCCATGGTCCCGGCGGTGATCAGCGTGAGCCCGAAAGTCAACAGCAGTCCGGCAACCAGCGCGTGGCGCATGCTCGCAGATAGCGGCCGGGTGCCGGGATGGCGTGCAAGGCCCCATGCAATGGGCAGCACCATGGCCAGGAGCACCAGGGAACCCGCACCCATTGCGCTGTAAAGCGCCGCGTCGAAGGCCGTGGTGATGTTGAAATGCGAGCCCACGCCCCGCGCCGACTGCAGGGTGATGATGGCCTGCTCCATGGCGATGGCCAACAGGCCGGCAAAGATAGTCACCCGGAACACCCGCCGCTGTCGCCAAGCCGGGTCGATGAAGGCGGCAAAGCAGCCCAGACTCATGAGGTAGAGGGCAAAGCCGATCGCAAACTTGATCGGCTTCGTCCACAGCGTAAGCCCGTGCCATTCCCGGGCGTCCAGAAGCCAGGCCAGCATCAGCACGGGCAGACCGGCCAGCAGCGCGCCACCGAGCCGGACCATTGGGCCATCCCACTGCGCGAGCGACGAACGCCAGGGTTGTCGCAGAGACGGGGTGAATTCAGTAGCGACAGCCATAGTGCTTGTATCGGACACGTCAGCCTGCCTCGGTCTGGCGCCGTGGCGAGGTGCTGCGCACGATCAGGTACAGGAGAAAGCCGGCCGGGCTGAACAGAAAGGTGGCCGCCAGGCAGGGCAGGACGAGCCAGAACCTGACCGATCGCCGGCGCGCATCCCGCACTTCCCACGCACCGATGGCCAGATCGAAGGCAAGGTAATGCAACCAACCCGCCAGCAGCACCGGCCTTGAAGTGAACAGGCGCGCCACGTCATCGAGCGAGGAAAAACCGCCCTGCGCTGCGGCGAAATGCGCCAGCATGAGCGCTGTATAGAGCGTGGCAAGCAACGAGGGAATCACCCAGGCCGCCAGGCGGTTGGACCATCGGGGCATGACCGGGCTGACCACCAGGACCATCCAGCCCAGCAGAGCCAGCCCGGAGGAGATTGAAAAAATGGAGTCCAGTGTCATGGCAGGCTTCAGATGGATTCGGTTAAAAGCATTGAATCTAGGCACTGTAAACATTAATTTTTACATCGTCTAGATAAACTCGGTTTTTTCACGCCTGACGTTTTTGGACAAGCAAGACATGCCCACCAGCAAGACACCCGCAGTTGTCACGGCGAAGCGACGCACCCGGCCCGCCCCGGCCCCACTGCCAGCGCCGCGCGGCTATCACCACGGCGATCTGCGTGCCGCATTGCTCGATGCGGCCGCGGCCGAACTCGACGACAAGGGCATCGCGGGCTTTTCGCTACGCGGCACGGCACGGCGCGCGGGAGTCAGCCACGCGGCGCCCGCGCACCACTTCCCGAACACCGAAGCCCTGCTGTCCGCACTGGCGCATCGGGGCTTTGACCAGTTGTCGGAGGCGATGGAGCGCGAAATGGCGCAAGGCAAACCTGGTCCCCAAGCGCGATTGGCATCCTCTGGAAGGGCCTACGTCATGTTTGCGCGGGCCCATCCACAGCTTTTCAGGCTGATGTTCTTCGGCCAGCGCCTTCCCCAGGAGCCGACGGAATGCGCACCCCAAGGACCTGCCAACCCGCTTGCACTGCTGCGATCGTGCATCGAGGCTGCCCTGGGGCCCGCCGCCTCGCCTGTCGAGGCGGCCACGGCGGTGGCTTCCAGTTGGGGCCTTGTCCACGGCCTTTCCTACCTGTTGATCGAAGGAACTGCAGGCTTCCTGCAGGCCTTTGCCGAGGAGGAACGGCAGGCAATCATCGACCGCGCCATCGACCAACTGGCGTTGGCCATTGGGCCCACCTCATAGCACCAAAGCGCGCTACTGCGATCGGGTAGCGCGCGCAGGGGCCTCAGGCCGCCTTCGAAGATTTTGGCAACACCATCTTGAACCGGATGACGCCGTCCGCCGTCGAGGCGGTCACCTCGCCCTGGTGCGCCTTGGCAATCTCCCGCACGATGAACAAGCCCAGGCCCAGGTGCCCCGACGCAGCCCCTGAAGGGCTGGCGTTGCGTCGCAAGGGGTCGAACAAGGTATCGAGCACTTCCGGGGCAATCGGATCGGACAGGTTCTCCGTGGTGATCTCCACCGCTGCCGCTTGCCCTACGACGATCACGGCGACTTCGCTGCCCTCCGGACTGTGCTGGGCTGCGTTCGATACCAGGTTGAAGACCGCCTGCCGCACACGCGACGGGTCGAAGTCGCCCCGGGCATCGCCCGTGATCTGCCAGCGGATCCGGCGCTTGGGAAAAGCCTGCTGCAGCATCTCTAATTCTTCCTGGCAGGCCGCGCCCAAGTCGACCGCCTGGCGATGCAGCGGCGTGCCCACGCCCAGCGTGGCCTTGTTGTATTCCAGCAGTGAGTCGAGCAGCACATTCAGGTGGCGGCCATTGCGCAGCAATGCGCCGACCAGGTATGTCGCCTGCTCAGGGTTCTGGCTCCCGACCCGCTCCAGCAATTGCGCGGTCAGCAGCATGGCGTTCAGGGGGCCACGCAGATCGTGGCCCAGCACGCCGAGAAAGATATGCCGCCACTTGGCGACCTCAGCCGCATGGAACGCCACCGACTCCGCGACCGCCTGATCGATGGCTTCGTTGAAGCGCACCGTGTCGTCCATCGCGAAGGCGGTCGGCTGGCCGGATTCCATCCACAGGCGCAGCACGCAGGAGCGAATCACGCGGTACTCCGCCACCAGTTGCTCTATGTCCAGTCCGATGCGGGCCCGCAGCGTGCCATGGGACTGCGCGGCGGACTCCTCGGCAGGAGGCGCGGCATGCCCCAGGGATTTGTCGATGGACTGCTCCCGGCTTTGCGGCTGCTCCAGGTCAAGTGCGATGGCGTCCAGCACCAGCGGAAGGTGATTGCGCAAGACGCTTGCAGCCGAGCCCTGCAGCGCGGGGATGCGGGTCGCGTAGGCAAATGACTCGGCGAGGATTTCTTCCCGAGCGTGGCGAATGAACTGCGCAAGGCGCATGGCAATACTCCTATCGGCCTTAACGATAAGTAACGTGGTGGTTACCGAGACAAGATGAAGCCCGAACGCGGGGTGGTGTCGATGGGCACCGTGACTGCGCAGGCCTGCTCCGCAAACCGCCGATGACTTGAAATCCCGTTTGGTCCGCGCAGGCCAGCTTACGATAGCCGGCGGGGGCTGCCGCAGGCGCCCGGTGGCCATTTCGCTGTAGTCATTCTTGACCTCGTGCCGAACGAAATGCCCCCTCTGCCGCTGGCCTACTCGAGTGCGTTGCAGCAGTGGCGCAGCGCAGCACAAGGGCATTCCGGATTTCGACAACGCCCTGAGGCAACCCTTCGATGCCGACCGGATCATGGCTATCTTCGTGCCCTGTCCGGGGCGGTTGGGTGGTGTGGCGCACCGGGTACATTTGCCGTGGCGCCGGGCGGGAGAGGTGTCTGCTCCAGCTACGGGCTGGGCGGAAGGCCTGTGCGCACACTCCAAAAACCAATTCATAACAGGGTAAGAAATGATCAAGTCGTTGGCTACGGCCATCTTGGGCATCAGCATGTCCATGGCCCTTTGGGCCCAGGCGCCGGAATCGCAGCAGCGCCAGGAAAAACTCGCGGAGCAAGTCAAGGCACTGCACTGGATCGACCAGGGCCAGGGCGAAATCGGCAGTAACGCCACCGTCAAGATCCCGAAGGGATACGCCTTTTTGGACGACAAGGACACGGCCAAACTGCTGCAGCTGTATGGCAATCCGCCCACGCCGAACCATTACCTGATCGCCCCGCGTTCGCTGGACTGGTTCGCGGTGTTCTCGTTCGACGATACCGGCTACATCAAGGACGACGAGAAGATCAACGCCCCCGAACTGCTGTCGTCCATCAAGGCCGCGGATGCGGAGGGCAACCAGTAGCGCAAGAAGCTGGGCATGGAGGCCCTGTACACCGAGGGCTGGCAGGTCGAGCCGCACTACGACGCGCAGAGCAAGCGCCTGGAATGGGGCCTGCGCCTGCGCGATGAAAGCGGCCACCAGGCGATCAACTACACCTCGCGCATTCTGGGCCGCACCGGCGTGATGAGCGCCATCCTCGTGTCCGATCCCGAAAACCTCGCGAAGGACACCGAGCAGTTCAAGCAGGTGCTCACGGGCTTCAACTACAACAGCGGCCAGACCTATGCCGAGTTCAAGAACGGCGACAAGCTCGCCAAGATCGGCCTGGGTGCGCTGGTGCTGGGCGGCGCGGCGGCCGTGGCGTCCAAGAAGGGCCTGTGGACGGTCATCGGCGGTTTCATCGCCGCGTTCTGGAAGTTCCTGCTCGTCGGCGTGGCCGCCGTCTTCGGTGCCATCGGCAAGCTGTTCGGCCGCGGCAAGAAGGAAGCCTGAGCACGTCGCCCGCTACGCCCCCTCGCCGCCAACCCCCGTCCCCCCGTGTTCACGCTGCTGGGCCCCGAAGCGCAGGTGATGCTCGCCATCTGCGCCTTCTACGGGTATGACGCCTGCGTGCCGATGGCCGCAAACGCCGGCCTGCTGCGCCGGGGCCGGCGGCGTTGGCACGGATTGCTGGCCACGCAGGGTTTCGAGGTCCGCTGGGCCTACCTGGCCTGGCCTGCTCTGCTGCTGCCGCACCAGCCGGTCTACACGCTGCGGTGGGACGCGGAGCGTGTCCACCTGCCGGGCAATGCGCGAGCCACGGAGGACTTACGCCAGCACGCCACGGGTTTCGCCGGCTTCGCGTGGCCGCTGTATGGCCTCGGAGCCACCCTGTTCATGCTGCTGCCTGCGGCGCTGCTCCTGTGGCCGAGCGAGGCCGCGCAACTGGGCTGCCTCGCGCTGATCTACGGGTTCGCGCTCTGGATCGCGCTGCTGGCCCTGCGGCAGGGGCGGCGCGGCCATGCGCCAAGGCACACCGCGCGCTCGGTGGCGGTGCAATCGATCCTGTGCCCGCCGTTCGCGCTCAACGCCGTGCGCAAGCTGTCCATCGCCTACTCGCCCCCTTGCGATTGCCTGCAGGCGGCCCATGCTCTGCTGGAGCCCGGTGCGTGGCGCGACTTCGCGGAGCGCGCGCAGGCCGTCGTCGAAGCGGGCATGGACCAGGCGCACGCCGAGGACAATCCCGAGGCGCAGCAGCGACTCAGCGCAGCCCTTGGCGAGCTGCAAGCCAGCATCGCCGCCAGTGCGGATGGGCATGTGCAGTAGCCCAAAGCCGGCATCTTCACGCACTGTGAGACCATCGACACACGCAGCCTGCGCGCTGGCCTTCGGCTGCGCGTTGGACGGTTTTTAGGCGGAGATCGAACCATGCATCGGGTGACACTGAGTCCTCGCGCTTTCACCATCCCCCAGTTTTTGACGCCCGCCGAATGCGGTCAACTCATCCAACTGGCGCGAGACACGGGTTTCATCGCGGCGCAGGTGCGCACCCACGGTGGGCCCCGACCCATGCCCCAGGTGCGAAACAACCAGCGCGCGATGGTGGAAAGCGCCAGTTGGGTGGCGCTGCTGTGGCAACGGCTGTCGCAGGTGGAACTGTCGGAGATCGAGGGTGCCCGCGCCGTGGGCCTGCCCAAGGACCTGCGCTTTTACCAATACACGCCCGGCCAGCGGTTCAAGATGCACAAGGACGGGCCGTGGCAGGAAGGCGGCCTGACCAGCGCGCTGACTTTCCTCGTGTACCTGAACGAAGGCTTCGAGGGAGGCGCCACCGACTTCAAGACCTTTCAGGTGCAACCCACGCAAGGCATGGCCCTCCTGTTCATCCACGACACCTGGCACGAAGGCGGCACCCTGGTGCAAGGCACCAAGTACGTGCTGCGTTCGGATGTGCTGTACGCCAGGCACCCGGCCACCGTCTGAACCGGCTGGGCCGCCCTGCATGAAAGGTGCAGACATCAGCCCCCTCGCCCTGCCGCGGCCGCCAGTGTCTGCCGGATGCCTTGCGCATAAGGCGTCTTGTGGATCGGCCCCAGCAGTTCCTGCAGGGCCGAGTCGTCCATGAGCACCGGGTCGGTGAGCAGGTAGTGCATCTCCACCATCTCGCGCATGAACGGGTTGAACAGGCCGATCAGGCGCAGCATCGTCTTGCCCACCACCCGCCGCTTGAGCGCCATGCCGGTCTGGCGCTCCATTTCGGACACCATCTCACGCTGCGTCGTCACGCCGGCTCCGCCCAGGTTCCAGATCTTGCCGAATGCAGCGGGGGTGTTCGCCAGCTGGACGACCACCGGGCCCACATCCGGCACGTAGACGAACTCGTGCGGGCGGTCGATGGGCCCCACCATGTCGGCGGTGCCGCCCTGCACGGCAGCCTGTGCGGCCCCATGCAGCAGGCTGGCCTGCACGCCGGGGCCATAAAAATCCGGCAGGCGCAGCACCGTCGCGCGGATGCGCCCCTCGGCATGGGCTTGCATCACCAGGTCTTCCTGCGACTTGCGCATCCGGCCCTTGAACGTCTGCGGCGCCCGGGGGTGGTCTTCGCGCACCGGCTGTGTCCGCGGGCGGCCATACGGATACACCGTACCGATGAGAACGATGTTCCGGACGCCGGCCGCGATGGCGCCCGCCAGCGTCTTGCGCATCACTTCCGGGTGCAGCTTGAACTGCCAGTAGTTCACGCCCACCATGTAGACCAGCGTCTCCACGCCCGACGCGGCCGCTTGCACCGAAGCCGGGTGGTCGGGATTCCAGGTCACGATGTCGGCCAGCGGATCGGCGCCGAAAGCCTGGCTCAGGCTGGCTCGGGTCCGGCCGACGACGCGATAGGGCTGGCCTCTGGCGCGAAGCGCAGCGGCGATGCTCTGTCCAATGGCGCCTGCGGCGCCGAAGAGTGCGATGGGGGGCATGGTGGTGTCCTGCTGAATCGTGGACCGCCGGTGCTTCAGCGGTGCGAGCCTGCAGTTTGCGAGCGGGGTGGGCAAAAGAAAATTGCCTAAAATCGCATCCCCACTATTCATCAATGCATACCATGGCCGATCCCGAACCGAGTTGGGAGTGGTACCGGACCTTCCTGCAGGTGCTGGAAACCGGTTCGCTGTCGGCGGCCGCCCGGGCGATGGGCTTGACGCAGCCCACCGTTGGCCGCCATGTCGACAGCCTGGAAAACGCCCTGGCCTTGAAGCTGTTCACGCGCTCGTTCGATGGCTTCAAACCCACCGAAGCCGCGTTGGAGCTGCAACCCTATGCGGCCGGCCTGGCGTCCACCGCGGCTGCGCTGCGCCGCGTGGCCAGCAGCCATGGATCCGGCGTGCGCGGCACGGTGCGCCTCACGGCCAGCGAGATCGTCGGGGTCGAGGTGCTGCCCCCGATTCTGTCGGCCCTGCGCAGCGCACACCCGCAACTGATCATCGAGTTGGTGCTGTCGAATGCGGCGGACGACCTCCTGCACCGGGAGGCCGACATTGCCGTGCGCATGTTCCAGCCCACACAGGACGCCCTGGTGGCCAGGCGCATCGGCGCCGTGCGACTGGGGCTGTATGCGCACAAGCGCTATCTGGCGGCCCACGGTGTGCCGAAGTCGATGGACGACCTGGCCGGCCACGCGATGATCGGGTTTGACCACGAGACGCCCTTTCTGCGCAGGATGCAGGCGCATTTCCCGGTGTTCGCTCGCCCCGGGCTCGCGTTTCGGGCAGACAGCGATCTGGCGCAACTGGCAGCGATCCGGGCAGGCTTCGGCATCGGTGCCTGCCAGGTCGGGTTGGCGGCCCGGGACAAGTCGCTGGTGCGCGTGCTTCAGCCGGCGTTTTCGCCCGCGCTGGACACCTGGATCGCCATGCATGAGGACCTGCGCGAGAGCCCGCGCTGCGCTGCCACCTTCGCCGCGTTGGCGGCGGGCCTCACGCGCTATATCCAGATCGGTTGACGCGGCCCACCCACGAAGCGCGCTGCGGGCCTCCCGCGCAGAGGCATGAGCCCTCTACCGGGCTTCAATCCGGCGCTTTGTACACCAGCACCTTCAGGGCCCGCTCCGCCTGCACGTCCGCGAACACCGCGGGGTTGGCCAACCGCTCCACCAACGCCAAGTCCGGCGCCAGCGCCTGCATCTGCCCTTTCAGGAAATCCAGGCCCAGCTCCGGCGCATTCAGGCACAGCAGCGCGTGCCCGCCCGGCGCCAGCAGGTCCGGCAGCCGCCGCATGAGCCGCGCGTAGTCCTTGGTGGCGACGAAGCTGCCCTTCTGGTAGCTGGGCGGGTCCACGATCACCAGGCCGTAGGGGCCGCCGCGCGTGATCTTGCCCCAGGTGCTGAAGATGTCATGGGCCAGAAAGCCTGCGCCCGTGGTCAGTCCATTGAGCTGGTGGTTCTGCTGCCCGATGGCGATGGCGCCGTGGCTCATGTCCACGTTCACTACCTGCCGGGCGCCTGCCTGCAGTGCCACCACCGAAAACGCGCAGGTGTAGGCGAACAGGTTCAGCACCTTGGCACCGCGCAGTTCGCGTGCCTGGTGCGCTGCAACGCATTGCCGAACCCAGCGCCGGCCTTCCGCCATGTCCAGGAAAAGGCCGTGGTTCTGCCCCTTGAGCACGTGCACGCGAAAGCGCGCGCCCTGCTCCGTGACCACATGCGGGTCCGGCACGGCGCCTGCCATCAGCCTGGTTTCTGCGCGGCCCTGCAACCGCAGTGGCTCGTGGCGGCACTGGAACACCCAGTTCAGCGGCTCGCCCGGCGCGATCGCCTCCCATCGGCTTTGCAATGCGGCGCCGATGGTGGCGAGGTCTTCTTCGGCCACGGGCTGGAAGCTGGTGAGCACGAAGACCGGCGGGTAGGCATCCAGCGACCAATGTTCGCAGCCGGGAAACCGGCCGCCGCGTCCGTGGAAGATGCGCTGGGCGTCCGTGGGGAGGGCCATCGTGGCGATGGCGTCAAGCAAGGGTTGCATGGTGCAATTGTGGCAAAGAAACCAGGGCGAAAAGCCCTCCGCCGCTTGCCGATCCGAACCCACCAGCTACCAATTCCATAGCAACCGCCATCCCTGGTGTGCCCACCCATCGCGTTCGCGGGCCGGTGCGCCAACGAACTGCGGCCACTCCGAAGCGCAGGGCCGCCTGCTCACGCTTTCACCCTGGCCATCCCTTGCCCGGCCCGCCCCGCGAGCGCATCGGATCAGTCCACCGACGCGCCGGACTGCTTGACGGCCTTGCCCCACTCCACGATTTCGCGGGCGACGAACTGGTCCATGGCCTCGGGCGTGCTGGGCGACGGCTCGGAGCCGCGGTCACGGATGAACTTCTGCATCTCGGCACTGGAGAGGATGTCCACCACCTCGTGGTTCAAGCGGTCCACGATGGCACGCGGCGTGGCCTTGGGTGCCATCAGGCCCAGCCAGCCCACGGCTTCAAAGCCCTTGAACTCCGGCAGGCCGGTTTCGGCAATCGCCGGCACGTTCGGCAACTGGCTGGAGCGCGTGGCAGAGGTGACACCCAGCGCAACGGCCTTGCCCGCCTGGATGGTGGCCAGGCCCGCCGTCACCGAATCCACCATCAAGGGCACCTGCCCGCCGATGAAATCGGCCTGCGCCGGCCCGCTGCCCTTGTAGGGAATGTGTTCGATCTCGATCCTGGCACGCGCCTTGACCATTTCCCCGCTCAGGTGCTGCGTGCCACCGATGCCTGCGCTGGCATAGCTCAGCTTGCCCGGCTCGGCCCGGGCCTTGTCCACCAGGTCCTGCATGGTCTTGATGCCGGACTGGGGGTGCGCCAGGAACACCAGCGGCACCTTGGCGACGAGGCTGACGCCCTGCAGATCCTTGCGCGGATCGAAGTTGACCTTGCGGTACAGCGTCTGGTTGACCGCCATCGCGCTGCCGGCCATCACCAACGTGTAGCCGTCCGCCTTGGCGCGCACCACCTGCTCGGTGCCGATGTTGCTGCCCGCGCCGGCCTTGTTGTCCACGACCAGCGGCTGTCCCAGGCGGCTGCCCAGCTTTTCTGCCAGCGCCCGAGCGAAGATGTCGGTGGCCTGGCCGGGCGGAAAGGGAACGACCAGGGTGATGGACTTTTCGGGCCAGGCCGCCATGGCGGCACTGGACAGCGCCAGCAGAACGGCCGGCGCGCAGAATTTCAATCGCATGGGGAAAGGTCTCCTGTGGTGGATTCGAGTCCATCGCAGCGCGTGACGGCAAGTGCATTGTTGCGCCGGGCCCGAACTTCGACCCATGATAGGCCGCCGCTGGCGACCCCTCGGCGCCTCCGCCCCGGCCAATCGCGACCTTCCGGCCCATGAAAAAAGGCAGCCGAAGCTGCCTTGCAGAATGCGGGCGCCGCAGTGGCGCCGGACTCACTTCTTTTGCGGCGGCACGTCCGTGCAGCTGCCGTGCGCGATCTCGGCCGCCATACCGATGCTCTCGCCCAGCGTGGGGTGCGGGTGGATCGTCTTGCCGATGTCCACCGCGTCGGCGCCCATCTCGATCGCCAGGGCGATCTCGCCGATCATGTCGCCGGCATGCGTGCCGACCATGCCGCCACCCAGGATGCGGCCGTGGCCATGGGCCTCGGGCGAATCGTCGAACAGCAGCTTGGTCACGCCTTCGTCGCGGCCGTTGGCGATGGCTCGGCCGGAGGCGTTCCAGGGGAACAGGCCCTTCTTGACCTTGATGCCTTGCGCCTTGGCCTGGTCTTCCGTGAGGCCCACCCAGGCCACTTCGGGGTCGGTGTAGGCCACGCTCGGGATCACGCGGGCGTTGAAGGCGGCGGCTGCCAGCTCCTTGTTGCCCTGCAGTTCGCCGGCGATGACTTCCGCCGCCACGTGCGCCTCGTGCACGGCCTTGTGCGCCAGCATGGGCTGGCCCACGATGTCGCCGATGGCGAAGATGTGCGGCACGTTGGTGCGCATCTGGATGTCCACGTCGATGAAGCCGCGGTCGGTGACGGCCACGCCGGCCTTGTCGGCGCCGATCTTCTTGCCGTTGGGCGTGCGGCCCACGGCCTGCAGCACCAGGTCGTACACCTGGGGTTCCGGCGCGGTGCCGCCCTCTTGCGCTGCAGCGAACGTCACCTTGATGCCCTCGGGCGTGGCTTCGGCGCCCACCGTCTTGGTGTTGAGCATGATGTTGTCGAAGCGCTTGGCGTTCATCTTCTGCCAGATCTTGACGAGGTCGCGGTCGGCGCCCTGCATCAGTCCGTCCATCATCTCGACCACATCCAGGCGCGCGCCGAGCGTGCTGTACACCGTGCCCATTTCCAGGCCGATGATGCCGCCGCCCAGGATGAGCATGCGCTTGGGAACCGACTTGAGTTCCAGAGCGCCGGTGGAGTCCACCACGCGCGGGTCCTTGGGCATGAAAGGCAGGTGCACAGCCTGCGAGCCGGCGGCGATGACGGCGTTCTTGAAGGCGATGACCTTCTTGCTGCCGGTCTTCTCCTGGCCCGTGGCGCCCGTGGTCTCTTCCACTTCGAGGTGGTTCGCGCCCACGAACTGGCCCACGCCGCGCACGGTGGTCACCTTGCGCATCTTGGCCATGGCTGCGAGACCGCCCGTCAGCTTGCCAATGACCTTTTCCTTGTGGCCGCGCAGCGTGTCAATGTCCACCTTGGGCGCACCGAAATCGATGCCCGCCGCCTTCAGGTGGCTGACCTCGTCGATCACCGCCGCCACGTGCAGCAGCGCCTTCGAGGGGATGCAGCCCACGTTCAGGCAGACGCCGCCCAGGGTGGCGTAGCGCTCGACCACGATCACCTTGAGGCCCAGGTCGGCCGCACGGAACGCGGCGCTGTAGCCGCCGGGGCCACCGCCCAGCACGAGCACGTCGCAATCCAGGTCGACCGTGCCGCCGTAGCTGGCCGCCGGAGCGGTTGCTACGCTTTTTATAGCAGTATGCCCTAGTGTTGATTGTGCTGGAGCCTGTTTTGGCTCAGAAGCTGCCGCAGGCGCTGCTGCGGGTGCGGGCGCCGCGGCCGGCGCACTGGCGGCGTCGGACGCCTCCAGCGTGAGCAGCGCGGAGCCTTCCGCGACCTTGTCGCCGATCTTGACCTTGAGCTCCTTCACCACGCCGGCATGGCTCGACGGGATTTCCATCGATGCCTTGTCGGACTCCACGGTAACCAGGCTCTGCTCGGCCTTGATGGTGTCGCCGGGTTTCACCAGCACTTCGATCACGCCCACTTCGGCGAAGTCGCCGATGTCGGGCACCTTGATGTCGATCACTGCCATAGGGGATGCTCCTTTACAGCAGGATGCGGCGGTAATCCGCCAGCACTTGGCCGAGGTAGGCGTTGAAGCGCGCGGCGCTGGCGCCGTCGATCACGCGGTGGTCGTACGACAGCGACAGCGGCAGCACCAGGCGCGGCACGAAGGCCTTGCCGTCCCACACCGGCTTCATCTGGCCCTTGGAGAGGCCGAGGATGGCCACTTCGGGCGCGTTGATGATGGGCGTGAAGTGCGTGCCGCCGATGCCGCCCAGCGAGCTGATCGACATGCAGCCACCCTGCATGTCGGCTGCGCCGAGCTTGCCGTCGCGGGCCTTCTTGGCCAGTTCGCCCATTTCCTGGCTGATCTGGAGGATGCCCTTCTTGTCGGCATCTTTCAGCACCGGCACCACGAGGCCGTTGGGCGTGTCCGCCGCGAAGCCGACGTGGTAGTACTGCTTGTAGACGAGCGTATCGCCGTCCAGGCTGGTGTTGAACTCAGGGAATTTCTTGAGCGCGGCCACCACGGCCTTGATGACGAAGGCGAGCATGGTCACCTTCACGCCGGACTTCTCGTTCTCCTTGTTGGTGGAGACGCGGAAGGCTTCCAGCTCGGTGATGTCGGCCTCGTCGTTGTTGGTGACGTGGGGAATCATCACCCAGTTGCGGTGCAGGTTGGCGCCGCTGATCTTCTTGATGCGCGACAGGTCCTTGCGCTCGACCGTGCCGAACTTGGCGAAATCCACCTTCGGCCAGGGCAGCAGGTCCAGCCCGGCACCGGAGCCGCCACCACCGGCCGGGGCCTTGGCGGCCTGGGCCTTGGTCTGCGTGGTGCCGCTCATCACCTGCTTGGTGAAGGCCTGCACGTCGTCCTGCGTGATGCGTCCCTTGGGGCCGGAACCCTTGAGCTCTTCGAGCGGCACGCCGAGTTCGCGGGCGAACTTGCGCACCGAGGGGCTGGCGTGAGGCAGGCCGACGGGCGCGGCGCCCGGGGCGTGCGGCGCGGGCGCTGCAGCCGGCTTGGCGCTGGCCTGGGGCGCAGCCTCTTCGGCGGCCGATGCTTTCGGCTCGGCCTGCGGTGCGGGGGCCGCAGCTGCAGGCGCAGGGGCCGCAGTCGCCGCGGGGGCTGCACCTGCGGCGCCTTCCATGATCGCCACGAGATCGCCCACGTTGAGCTTGTCGCCGATCTTGACCTTGAGTTCCTTGATCACGCCGGCCGCGGGCGACGGGATTTCCATCGACGCCTTGTCGGATTCGACGGTGAACAGCGACTGCTCGGCCTTGACCGTGTCGCCCACCTTGACCAGGAGTTCGATGACCGCCACGTCCTTGAAGTCGCCGATGTCGGGCACGTGCACTTCCACGGGGCCCGACGCAGCGAGCGCCGCTGCCGGTGCGGCGGCGGGTGCCTCGGCAGGCGCAGGCGCGGATGCGACCGATTTAGTAGCGCCGCCCCCTGGTTCTGATTGCGCTGGAGCCGGTTTTGACTCAGAGGCTGCCTCGCCAGCGGCCTCGACCACCACGATGACCGAGCCTTGCTTGACCTTGTCGCCCACCGCGACCTTCAGTTCTTTCACCACGCCGGCGTGGCTCGATGGGATTTCCATCGAGGCCTTGTCCGATTCCACCGTGATGAGCGATTGCTCGGCCTTGACCGTGTCGCCGGGCTTGACCAGCAACTCGATCACGCCCACTTCGTCGAAATCCCCGATGTCCGGGACCTGGATATCTACCAATGCCATGTTTATGCCTCCTGCCGAGCCGCCTCAAAGGAGGCATGTGCCCCCTTGGGGGGCAGCGAATGAATATGAGCGTGGGGGTTCACCGTGCGTCTCCGGTCGGTGTTTACGCGTAGAGCGGGTTGATCTTGTCGGTGTTGATGCCGTACTTCTGGATCGCCTCGGCCACCTTGGCTGCCGGCACCACGCCGTCGTCCGCCAGGCCCTTGAGCGCCGCCACGACGATGTAGTGGCGGTTGATCTCGAAGTGCTCGCGCAGCTTGCGGCGGAAGTCGCTGCGCCCGAACCCGTCGGTGCCCAGCACCTTGTAGGCGCGGCCCTTGGGGATGAAGGGGCGGATCTGCTCGGCGTAGGCCTTCATGTAGTCGGTGGAGGCGATGACCGGGCCGGTGGTCTTGGACAACTGCTCCTCCACGAACGGCACGCGCGGCGTTTCGGTGGGGTGCAGCAGGTTCCAGCGGTCGGCGTCCTGGCCGTCGCGGGTCAGCTCGTTGAAGCTCGGGCAGCTCCACACGGAAGCGGCCACGCCCCAGTCCTTTTCCAGCAGTTCCTGCGCGAAGAACGACTCCCGCAGGATGGTGCCGCTACCCAGCAGTTGCACGGTGGGGGCGTCCTTCTTGAGGGCCGGGGCCTGCTTGCACAGGTACATGCCCTTGATGATCTGCTCTTCGGTACCGGGCTGCAGGCCGGGCATCGAGTAGTTTTCGTTCAGCAGCGTGAGGTAGTAGAAGACGTTTTCCTGGCGCTCCACCATGCGCTTCATGCCGTCGTGCATGATCACCGCGACTTCGTGGGCGAAGGTTGGGTCGTAGCTCACGCAGTTGGGGATGGTGCCGGCCAGGATGTGGCTGTGACCGTCTTCGTGCTGCAGGCCTTCGCCGTTCAGCGTGGTGCGGCCCGAGGTGCCGCCCAGCAGGAAGCCGCGCGCCTGCATGTCGCCCGCCGCCCAGGCCAGGTCGCCGATGCGCTGGAAGCCGAACATCGAGTAGTACACGTAGAACGGCACCATGATGCGGTTGTTGGTGCTGTACGAGGTGGCGGCCGCGATCCAGCTGCTCATGCCGCCGGCTTCGTTGATGCCTTCCTGCAGGATCTGGCCGGCCTTGTCTTCCTTGTAGTACATGACCTGGTCCTTGTCGACCGGGGTGTACTGCTGACCGTGCGGGTTGTAGATGCCGATCTGGCGGAACAGGCCTTCCATGCCGAACGTGCGGGCCTCGTCCACCAGGATGGGCACCACGCGCGGGCCCAGGGCCTGGTCGCGCAGCAACTGCGTGAGAAAGCGCACGTAGGCTTGCGTGGTGGAGATTTCGCGGCCTTCGGGTGTGGGCTCGAGGATGGCCTTGAATGTTTCCAGCGCGGGCACGGTGAAGCTCTCGTCGGCCTTCACGCGGCGCTTGGGCAGGTAGCCGCCGAGGGCCTTGCGGCGCTCGTGCAGGTACTTCATTTCGGGGGTGTCGTCGGCCGGCTTGTAGAACGGCAGGTCGGCGATCTGGCTGTCCGGAATCGGGATGTTGAAGCGGTCGCGGAAGGCCTTGATGTCCTCGTCGCCGAGCTTCTTGGTCTGGTGGACGGTGTTCTTGCCCTCGCCGATCTTGCCCATGCCGAAGCCCTTGACGGTCTTGACCAGCAGCACGGTGGGCTGGCCCTTGTGCTCGTTGGCGGCGTGGAAGGCGGCATAGACCTTCTGCGAATCGTGGCCGCCGCGGCGCAGGTTCCAGATCTCATCGTCGCTCATGTGCTCGACCATCTTCAGCGTGCGCGGATCGCGGCCGAAGAAGTGCTTGCGCACGTAGGCGCCGTCGTTGGCCTTGAACGACTGGTAGTCCCCGTCGTTGCACTCCATCATGATCTTGCGCAGTGCGCCGTCCTTGTCGCGCGCCAGCAGGTCGTCCCAGCCCTTGCCCCACAGCAGCTTGATGACGTTCCAGCCGGAGCCGCGGAACTCGCTCTCCAGCTCCTGGATGATCTTGCCGTTGCCGCGCACCGGACCGTCCAGGCGCTGCAGGTTGCAGTTGATGACGAAGATCAGGTTGTCGAGGTTCTCGCGGGCGGCCAGGCCGATGGCGCCCAGCGATTCGACCTCGTCCATCTCGCCGTCGCCGCAGAACACCCAGACCTTGCGGTTTTCGGTGTTGGCGATGCCGCGGGCATGCAGGTACTTGAGAAAGCGCGCCTGGTAGATCGCCATCAGCGGGCCCAGGCCCATCGACACCGTGGGGAACTGCCAGAACTCGGGCATCAGCTTGGGGTGCGGGTAGCTGGACAGGCCCTTGCCGTCCACTTCCTGGCGGAAGTTGAGCAGTTGCTCTTCGGACAGGCGGCCTTCCAGGTAAGCGCGGGCGTAGATGCCGGGCGACACGTGGCCCTGGATGTACAGCAGGTCGCCGCCGTGGTTTTCGCTCTCGGCGTGCCAGAAGTGGTTGAAGCCGGCGCCGAACATGTTGGCCAGCGAGGCGAACGAGCCGATGTGGCCGCCCAGGTCGCCGCCTTCGGGCGGATGGTGGCGATTGGCCTTGACGACCATGGCCATGGCGTTCCAGCGCATGTAGGCGCGCAGGCGGCCTTCGATTTCCAGGTTGCCGGGGCAACGGGCTTCCTGGTTCGACTCCAGGGTGTTCACGTAGCCGGTATTGGCGGAGAAAGGCAGGTCGATGCTGCTTTGGCGGGCATGTTCGAGCAGTTGCTCGATCAGGAAGTGGGCGCGCTCTGCACCTTCCTTGTCGATGACGGCGCTCAGCGCATCCATCCACTCACGGGTTTCCTGCTGATCGGTGTCGGGGGTGGACGACGCCGGGTTTCCGGCCTGGGGGTCGGTCTGAGCTGACATGCCTGTCTCCTTTATGGGTGCTGGCGTTGGAAATTTCGGGCGAGTGTCTCATATTTTTTTGGTATTTCAAATTGTGCTTTTCATTTTCATAATGCAAAATATTGCTGCAAGTGCACATTTTTCATCCCGGAAGAAGGCCTCCAGTGCTCCCCTACACTCCGCCCATGGAACGTCCGCCTTCTCCGCCCCCGGCCACCGGGCCCGCTGTGGTCGCCCCCGTGCGCTGGTGGCGCACCTGGTGGCGCAGCCTCTCCCCCACCCGCCAGGACCGCTTCGCGGCCCTCGCGCCATTGGCCGCCGTGCTGATGTTCCTGGCGGCCATCGTGGCGGCGTTCTGGTATTTGCGCATGGAAGAAGGCGAGCGCGAGCAGGAAGCCCTCAAGCGCGACGTGGAATACGCGCAGCAGCGCGTGCGGCTGCGCCTGCTGGAGCGGCAGGAGCAGATCATGCGCATCGCGCGCGACCTCTCCAACCAGGACCTGGAGCGCGCCGACTTCGTGGCGCGCGCCGAAGGCCTCATCAGCCAGTACCCTGAACTGCAGGCCATCAGCTGGATCGACGACCGCCGCCGCATCCGCGCCAGCCATGCGGCGCCCACCGTCACCAGCGGCCAGTTGCGCGTGGCGGGCGAGGTGCTCAAGAACGGCGACACCGCCGACACCTTCAGCCTCGCCCGGGACCTGCAGCAGCCCGTGTACGCCCAGCCCAACGGCACCGAAGGCGAAACCGCCCCGCTGCTGCAGCTGCAGGTGCCGCTGGCCGCGCAGGGCAAGTTCACCGGCGTGGTGCTGGCGGAATATTCCATCGACAGCCTGCTGCGCTACGGCACGCCGACCGAGGTGCTGGCGCGCTACGCCGTCACCATGCTGGATGGGCACGACCAGGTGCTGGCGGGCAGCGCGCTCACGCCGCGCAGCGCCTCCGGGCTGCTGCCGTGGACCGCGCGCGCCAACGAATACGAGGTGCCGGTCTCGCCCGTGGGCAACGGGCTGGTGCTGCGCGCGCAGGCCTACCGCACCTCGCTCGGCGTTGTGGGCAGCGGGCTGTTCTGGCTGGTGGGCACGCTGAGCGCCATGACGGCCTGGCTGCTGATCGCCACCTGGCGCCACACGCGCCGGCGCATGCAGGCCCAGCAGGCGCTGGTGGCCGAAACCAACTTCCGCCGGGCGATGGAAAACTCCATCCTCACCGGCATGCGCGCCCTGGACATGCAGGGGCGCATCACCTACGTGAATGCCGCGTTCTGCCAGATGACCGGCTGGAACGAGGCCGATCTGGTCGGCCAGTCGCCGCCCTACACCTACTGGCCCGAGAGCGACCACGAAGCGCTGCACGCCAAGCTGCGCGACGAGTTGAGCGGCAAGGTCACGCTGGGCGGGTTCCAGGTGCGGGTCAAGCGCAAGAGCGGCACGCTGTTCGACGCGCGCCTGTATGTCTCGCCCCTGATCGACGCCCATGGCCACCAGACCGGCTGGATGACGTCGATGACCGACATCACCGAGCCCAACCGCGTGCGCGAGCAGTTGTCCGCATCGCACGAGCGCTTCACCATCGTGCTGGAGTCGCTCGATGCCTCGGTGTCGGTCGCACCGCTGGGCAGTGAGGAGCTGCTGTTCGCCAACAAGCTGTACCGCCAGTGGTTCGGCTCGCAGACGGGCGGGCACCTGCAACTGGTCGCGCAGGCGGGCGTGCTGCCCTCCACCACCGCCAGCGCGCGCGGCATGGACGACGAGGACGGGCTGATGGGCCTGCCGACCGATCCGCTCACCAGCGCCCGGTCCGAAAACGCCGAGATCTACCTGCCGGACCTGGGCAAGTGGCTCGAAGTGCGATCGCGCTACCTGAACTGGGTGGACGGGCGCTTGGCCCAGATGGTGATCGCCACCGACATCACGCCGCGCCGCCAGGCCGAGGAACAGGCCGCGCGGCAGGCCGAGCGGGCCCAGTCGGTCAGCCGGCTCATCACCATGGGAGAGATGGCCTCCAGCGTGGCGCACGAACTGAACCAGCCGCTCACCGCCATCAGCAACTACTGCAGCGGCATGGTCTCGCGCATCGAAAGCGGGCAGATCACCGAAGAGGCGCTGTTGTCCGCGCTGCAAAAGACCGCCCACCAGGCGCAACGCGCGGGGCAGATCATCCAGCGCATCCGTGCCTTCGTGAAGCGCAGCGAGCCCAATCGCGCACTGGCGGACGTCCACACCATGGTCAGCGAGGCGGTCGAGCTGGCCGACATCGAACTGCGCCGGCACAACGTGCGCCTGACCCACTACGTGGCGGCGCGGCTGCCCCAGGTGATGGCCGACACCATCCTGATCGAGCAGGTGCTGGTCAACCTGATGAAGAACGGCGCCGAGTCCATCGAGCACGCCCAGCGCCCGCCGCCCCGGCGCAGCGTGGAGCTGCGCGTCGTGCCCCGCCAGCTCGAAGGCCGCGAAGTGATCGAGTTCACGGTGCAGGACACCGGCAAGGGCCTGGCCCCCGAAGTGCTGGAGCATCTGTTCGAGGCCTTCTTCTCCACCAAGCAGGAAGGCATGGGCATGGGCCTGAACCTGTGCCGCAGCATCGTCGAGTCCCACCAGGGGAGGATGCAGGCGGAGAACCTCTACAATGGCCCGGAGGTCACCGGCTGCCGGTTCTCCTTCTGGCTTCCGCTGGCGCAGCCTGCGGATGCCACTACGAATTCTGTAGCAAACGCATCACATCCAAGGACCCCTGCATGAGCTTGATTCCGAAAAAAGGCACCGTCTACGTCGTGGATGACGACGAAGCCGTCCGCGACTCCCTGCAGTGGTTGCTGGAAGGCAAGGACTATCGGGTGCGCTGCTTTGATTCGGCGGAATCCTTCCTCTCGCGCTACGACCCCCGCGAAGTCGCCTGCCTCATCGTCGACATCCGCATGGGCGGCATGACCGGCCTGGAATTGCAGGACCGGCTCCTCGAACGCAAGTCCCCCCTGCCCGTCGTCTTCATCACCGGCCACGGCGACGTGCCCATGGCCGTGAACACCATGAAGAAAGGCGCGCTCGATTTCATCCAGAAGCCGTTCAACGAGGAAGAGCTCGTGGGCCTGGTGGACCGCATGCTCGACCGGGCGCGCGAATCGTTCGCCGGCCACCAGCAGGCCGCCAGCCGCGACGCCCTGCTGTCCAAGCTCACCGGCCGTGAAGCCCAGGTGCTGGAGCGCATCGTCGCCGGCCGCCTGAACAAGCAGATCGCCGACGACCTGGGCATCAGCATCAAGACCGTGGAGGCGCACCGCGCCAACATCATGGAAAAGCTGAACGCCAACACCGTGGCCGACCTGCTCAAGATCGCCCTCGGCCAAAATGCGCCCAAAGGCTGATTGCTCCTGATTTGATAGCTGCCAGCACAATCAAACCGCCGGCAGGCAGCCGTTTTCATTGCCAACCTGAGTTTCTCGACGAATGACAGCCCAACTGATCGACGGCAACGCCCTCTCCCGCCAACTGCGCACCGAAGTGGCCCAGCGCGCCGCTGCCCTGAAAGCGCGCGGCACCGTCCCCGGCCTGGCCGTGGTGCTGGTGGGCGACAACCCTGCCAGCCAGGTCTACGTGCGCAACAAGGTCAAGGCCTGCGAGGACAGCGGGCTGCATTCGGTGCTGGAAAAGTACGATGCCACGATGAGCGAGGCCGAACTGCTCGCCCGCGTCGAGGCCCTGAACAACGACCCGGCCATCCACGGCATCCTGGTGCAGTTGCCGCTGCCCGCGCACATCGACGCGCAGAAGGTCATCGAGGCGATCTCGCCCGCCAAGGACGTGGACGGCTTTCACATCGCCAGCGCCGGCGCGCTCATGACCGGCATGCCCGGTTTCTGGCCCTGCACGCCCTATGGCTGCATGAAGATGCTCGAATCCATCGGCTACTCGCTGCAGGGCAAGCATGCGGTGGTCATCGGCCGCAGCAACATCGTGGGCAAGCCGATGGCGCTCATGCTGCTGCAAAAGAACGCCACCGTGACCGTGTGCCACAGCGCCACGCAAGATTTGAAGGCGCAGACCCTGCAGGCCGACGTGATCGTGGCCGCCGTGGGCAAGCGCAACGTGCTCACGGCCGACATGGTCAAGCCCGGCGCGGTGGTGATCGACGTGGGCATGAACCGCAACGATGAAGGCAAGCTCTGCGGCGACGTGGACTTTGCCGGCGTGAGCGAGGTGGCCGGCTGGATCACCCCTGTGCCCGGAGGCGTCGGCCCCATGACCATCACCATGCTGCTCGTCAACACGCTCGAAGCTGCGGAGCGCGCAGCCGCCTGACCATTTTTGCTGCCACGGCCGGCTTGAACCTGACCCATCCAACGCCATCTATCCGCGCATGAGCAATCCCCTCCTCGCCCCCTCCGACCTCCCCCTGTTCGACCGCATCCAGCCCAGCGACGTGGCCCCGGCAGTCGATGTGCTGCTGCAGCGTGCGAGCGCGGCACTGGAAACCGTCACGGCGCCCGACTTTCCGGCGCGATGGGAATCGATCGCCGAGGTGCTGGATGTCGCGACCGAAGCGCTGGGCCGCTCCTGGGGCGCGGTGAGCCACCTCAACAGCGTGGCCGACACCCCCGAACTGCGCGCGGCCTACAACGAGGCCCTGCCCCGCGTCACCGAGTTCTGGACCCGCCTGGGCGCCGATGAACGCCTGTACGCCAAGTACAAGGCCATCGATCCGCAGACGCTGAACACCGAGCAGCGCCAGGCCTTGCGCAACGCCGTGCGCAACTTCGTGCTGTCGGGCGCCGAGCTGCAGGGCGCGGCGCGCGAACGCTTCGCGCAGATCCAGGAGCGCCAGGCGGAACTCAGCCAGAAGTTCAGCGAAAACGCGCTCGACGCCACCGACGCCTTCGCCTACTACGCCCGGGAAGACGAGCTCGACGGACTGCCCGACGACGTGAAGCAGGCCGCACTGGCCGCGGCGCAAGCCGAGGGCAAGGCTGGCTACAAGCTCACCCTCAAGATGCCTTGCTATCTGCCGGTGATGCAGTTCGCCCGCAGCAGCGCCCTGCGCGAAACGCTGTACCGCGCCTATGTCACCCGCGCCTCGGACCAGGCCGAAGGCGATGCCAAACGCTTCGACAACAGCGCCCTCATCCGCGAGATCCTCGCCCTGCGCAAAGAAGAGGCGCAACTGCTGGGCTACGCCAATTTCGGCGAGGTATCGGTCGTCGCCAAGATGGCCGACTCGCCCCAGGAGGTGATCGATTTCCTGCGTGACCTGGCCCGCCGTGCCCGGCCCTACGCCGAAAAAGACGTCGCCGACATGCGCGAGTTCGCAGCGAAGGATCTCGGCATTGCCGATCCGCAGGCCTGGGACTGGCCCTACATCTCCGAGAAGCTCAAGGAAGCGCGCTACGCCTTCAGCGAGCAGGAGGTCAAACAGTATTTCACCGCGCCTAAGGCCCTGGCCGGCCTGTTCAAGATCGTTGAGACGCTGTTCGAAGTGGCCATTCGCCGCGACAGCGCGCCCGTCTGGAACCCGGCCGTGGAGTTCTATCGCATCGAGCGCGGCACGGAGCTCGTGGGACAGTTCTACCTGGACCAGCCAGCGCGCAACGGCAAACGCGGCGGCGCCTGGATGGACGATGTGCGCACCCGCTGGCTGCGCCCCGACACGGGCAAGCTGCAAACGCCCGTGGCGCACCTGGTGTGCAACTTCGCCGAAGGCGTGAACGGCGCGCCGCCGCTGCTGACCCACGACGACGTCATCACGCTGTTCCACGAGTTCGGCCACGGCCTGCACCACATGCTCACCCAGATCAACGAGCGCGATGTCTCGGGCATCAGCGGCGTCGAATGGGATGCGGTCGAGTTGCCCAGCCAGTTCATGGAAAACTTCTGCTGGGAGTGGGACGTGCTCAAGCACATGACCGCCCATGTGGAGACTGGCGAGCCGCTGCCGCGCGCGCTGTTCGACAAGATGATCGCGGCGAAGAATTTCCAGAGCGGCATGGGCACGCTGCGGCAGATCGAATTCGCGCTGTTCGACATGCTGCTGCACACTTCGCACGACCCGTCGCAGGACTTCATGCCCCTGCTGGCCCAGGTCCGCAGCGAGGTGTCGGTGCTGACGCCGCCGGCCTTCAGCCGCACCGCCCACACCTTCAGCCACATCTTCGCAGGCGGGTATGCCGCAGGCTACTACAGCTACAAATGGGCCGAAGTGCTCAGCGCGGACGCTTACGCCGCGTTCGAGGAGACGGCCGGCGCGGACGGCCTGCCCAGCGCCGAGACCGGGCGCCGCTACCGCCAGGCCATTCTGGAAGCGGGCGGCAGCCGTCCGGCCATGGAGTCGTTCAAGGCGTTCCGCGGCCGAGCGCCCAGCCTGGATGCGCTGCTGCGCCACCAGGGCATGGCCAGCAACGCCTGAGCCCATCGATACCCGAGACTGTTCCCTTTGGAGTCCTACGACATGAAGCAACCGCTCTTCGCCCTCGCGCTGGCTTCGACCTTCCTGGCCGTGACCGCCCTGCCCGCCCAGGCACAGCAGGTATACCGCATCGTCGGCCCCGATGGAAAAGTGACCTTCTCGGACCGCGCGCCCGATGCCAAGACGCCACCGGCCCAGGTCGGCGGCGGACGCGCCAGCGGCCCGGCCCTGCCTTATGAACTGCAGCAGGTCGCCACCCGTTTCCCGGTCACGCTCTACACCGGCAACGACTGCGCGCCGTGCGTGAGCGCGCGCAACCTGCTGGTGAACCGCGGCGTACCATTCACCGAACGCACGGTGAACACCGAAGAAGATGCCGATGCGCTCAAGCGCCTCAGCGGCTCGACCAATCTGCCGTTCGGCACCATCGGCTCGCAACAGCTCGTGGGTTTTTCGGACAGCGAATGGGTGCAGTACCTCGACGCGGCAGGCTACCCCAAGCAATCGCAGCTGCCTCCGAACTATCGCCGTGCCCCCACGGCGCCGATGGTCGCGGCCAAGCCGGCAGCCCCCGCTGCTGCTGCGGCACCTGCCGCGCCGGCGGAAGCACCTCGCCCCGCCGCACCGAGCGGCAATGGTGGCAGAACGCCAAGCAACCCGGCAGGCATCACGTTCTGACGCAACATCCGGCACCTGCAGGCCGGGTGCTGCGTCACTCCCGCAGATTGCAACACGGTCTGCAGTGCCATTCGGTACCGGGCCATCAGGCCGGCGGCGGCCCGGCCCTGAAGGTTTTCAGTATTGAACGGTGCGCACGCCCTGCGCGGTACCCAGCAGGCACACATGGGCTTTCTGGTGCGCGAACACGCCCACGGTCACGACGCCCGGCCACTGGTTCACCTCCGACTCGAAAGCCAGTGGATCGGTGATGCGCAGGCCACGCACATCCAGAATGTGCTGCTGGTTGTCCGTCACCAAAGGCGCGCCGTCTTTATGGCGCAGCGTGGCTTGGCCGCCAAGGGCCGAGAAGCGGCGGGCAATCTGCTGAGCCGCCATGGGAATCACTTCCACGGGCAGCGGAAACTGGCCCAGTGCATCCACCCGCTTCGACTCGTCGGCAATGCACACGAACTGCCGGGCCAGCGCCGCCACGATCTTTTCGCGCGTGAGCGCAGCGCCGCCGCCCTTGACCATGTGGCCCTGACCGTCGATCTCGTCGGCGCCGTCGATGTAGACCGCGAGGGACTCGACTTCGTTCGCATCGAACACGGGAATCCCCAAGGCTTTCAGCCGCTGGGTGCTGGCTTCGGAACTGGACACGGCGCCCCGGATGCGGTCTTTGATGGTGGCCAGCGCGGTGATGAAATGGTTCACCGTGGAGCCGGTGCCGACGCCGACGATCTCGTCGGGCACGACGTATTGCAGGGCCGCCTGGCCGACCAGGGCCTTGAGTTCTTCTTGGGTGAGGGGTGAAGGTGTCGTCATGGGGGAAAATCGGGAGTAGTTCACCGAATTATCCCCATGTCCTTGATCCCCTACGCCCTCGCCCGCCCTCTTCTTTTCGGCATGGATGCCGAAGCCGCCCACGACATGACCATGGACATGCTGTCGCGCGGCCAACGCACGCCCTTGCAATGGGCCTGGTGCAACGACACCGTGGACGATCCCGTGACGCTGGCCGGCCTGACCTTTCCCAACCGGGTCGGGTTGGCCGCGGGCCTCGACAAGAACGCCCGCTGCATCGACGCACTGGGTGCCATGGGCTTCGGTTTCGTCGAGGTCGGCACCGTCACGCCCAAGGGCCAGCCGGGCAACCCCAAGCCACGCATGTTCCGGCTGCCGCAGGCCAACGCGCTCATCAACCGCTTGGGATTCAACAACGAAGGGCTGGACGCTTTCCTGCACAACGTGCAGCAGGCGCGCTTTCGCACCCAGGCGCGCAAACACCCCATGCTGCTGGGATTGAACATCGGGAAGAACGCCACCACGCCGATCGAGAATGCCACTGCGGACTACCTGGCCTGCCTGGACGGCGTTTATCCCCATGCGGACTACGTCACGGTGAACATCAGCTCACCGAACACGCAGAATCTTCGCGCCCTGCAGAGCGATGAAGCCTTGGACGGGCTGCTCGGCGCGATCGCCGAGCGCCGGGAAGCCCTGGCCCAGCGCCATGCCAATGCCCAGGGGACTCCTCGCCGCGTGCCGGTGTTCGTCAAGATCGCCCCCGATCTGGACGCGGCCCAGGTTGAACTGATTGCGGCGACGCTGCAGCGCCACGGGATGGACGGCGTCGTGGCCACCAACACCACAATTGCCCGAGATGCCGTCAAGGGAATGCAGCATGCCGAGGAAACCGGCGGGCTCAGCGGCGCGCCGGTGCTGGAAGCGAGCAATCGAGTGATCCGCCAATTGCGGCAGGCACTGGGGTCGCAATTTCCGATCATCGGCGTGGGCGGCATTCTGAGTGCGGACGACGCGGTGAGCAAGATCAAGGCGGGCGCCGATGTAGTGCAGATATACACAGGCCTCATCTACCAAGGCCCTTCGCTGGTTCCGCAGGCGGCCCGCGCTATCAAGGCCATGCGCTGAAGCCAATGCAAAAAGGACCCAACAGGGTCCTTTCTAATGTTTTACGCTTTCAAGGCTACGACGCGTGCGACGCGCGGCCTCAACGCCGCATTTGCATGATCAGCGGCATGGCCAGACTCGCCCACCGAATCAGCCGGGCCGGCCCCGCCACCACCGCCAGTCCAGCCACCACGGCAACGGCGGCGGGATGCGATCGCGCGAAGGCGAGCAGCCGGATGGTCATCGAGGTGTCTGAGTCGGCAGCTTGCCGTTCCTCTTGTGCGGCCTGCACTTGCATGGCCTGGGATCGCGCGGCGCGCCTTGCCCGCAGACGCTGGCGTTGCATGGCGATGCGCTCTAAAACTTTTTGTTGTCGATCGCTCAGGGAAGCAGAGCCATCTGGTGATCTGGATGTCATGGGCTCAGAGCCTTTCCTTGATGTCGCGCCAGTCCTGCGCCAGTTCTTGCCGCGTCAGCGCAAATGCATTGCCCGCCTGTTTGGCCACAGAGATCAATCCGATCAAGGCACCGGCCCACAGCACGAGCCATGTGCCGGCGACCAGCCATCCCACCATCGTGCGCTGGGGCGAATCCCAGAATTGCACCAACACAGCGAGTGACGCGAGCACCAGGGTGACGACTGTGAGACCGCCCACAGCAACCACCAGCATGACCATCAAGCCCAAGCGCCGCTTCTGCTCGGCCCATTCGAGCCTCACCAGATCCAGCCGGTCTTCCGCAGCAATGGCCCCTTCGATGACAGCAGCGCGCCATCGCGCAACCCAGCCGTCCAATCCCAGAAGTGCCAACCAATTCATGCGAGCCTCTCTTGAGCCATCAGGTCATTGTTTTTAAACGGGATTAACGGCGTGCCAGCAGGAAGCCGACCAGGGCACCTGCTGCCAGGGCAGCGGTGGCCACACGCCAAGGTTCGTCATGGGCGTATTGGTCAGCAGCGCGTGCGGCTTCCTTGGCTTGGTAGGCCGCATCCTGGGCGGCGCGCACAGCGGAGTCACGCACCGAGTGGATGCCATCGTCCAGGCGCTGACGCAGTTGCTTGATTTCCGGAACGCTGTCCAGATCCTTGCTGGACAAAAGGCCACGCAAGTCAGAAACCAGCTTTTCCAGTTCGTTTTGTGCGGAAGAAAGCGTGTTGGATGCAGAAGTCATGAAGAAGCCTTTCATAGCATGGAATAAAGGTAATCCGCCCCATACAGCCGGGCTGTAGGCGGATGCCACATCTTAGTCACACGCTTTACATACGGCCGTAGGCCATGGCCGCTTGGATGAGAAAGTCAGCGGGAGACTTGATCTGCGACATGCTCGCCCAGTGCCAGGGCACTGGTAAGGCCTGGCGACTCGATGCCGAACAGCTGGATGAGCCCACCCATGCCATGCGTTTCAGGGCCTTGGATGCAAAAGTCCGCTGCGGGCTCGCCCGGCCCGTGGATCTTGGGCCGAATGCCTGCATAGCCAGGCACCAGGGCGCCATCCCGCAGTCCGGGCCAATACCGGCGCACCTCCGCATAGAACGCCTCGCCGCGCGCGGGATCGACCGACAGGTCGTCGGCCGAGCCCACCCACTCCACGTCGGGACCGAACTTGGCTTGGTGGCCCATGTCCAGTGTCAGGTGCACGCCCAACCCGGCCGCTTCGGGAACAGGGTAGATCAAGCGGGAAAACGGCGATGAGCCCGTCAGCGTGAAGTAACTACCCTTTGCGTACCGGGCCGTTGGTACATGGTGCGGATCGAGGCCATGGAACCGTTTGGCCAGATCGGGCGCCTGCAGGCCTGCGGCATTCACCAGCGTGCGGGCACTCAAGCGCGTGCCGTCGCTTGCTTTCAAAACGATAGCATCACCCCCTAGTACTGCATGCTCCAGAGGCAAATTCAGTGCCACGATGCCGCCCTGGTGCTCCAGATCGCCTTGGAGCGAGAGCATGAATGCATGGCTGTCCACGATGCCGGTACTGGGCGACAGCAGTGCGGCCACGCATTCCAGCGCGGGCTCCAAGGCCCGGGCCTGCTCCCGCGTCAGCCATTGCAGGTCGGTGACGCCATTGGCATGCGCCTTTTGCTGGATGCTTTCCAGCGATGCCCGCCGCTCGTCCGACGTGGCAACGATCAGCTTGCCGCAGCGCCGGTGCGCGATGCCCCTCGCCTCGCAGTACGCGTAGAGCATGTCGCGGCCCTGCACGCACAGCCGGGCCTTGAGCGATCCTTGGGGGTAGTAAATCCCCGCATGCACCACTTCGCTGTTGCGGGAACTGGTTCCCGTGCCAATCGCATTGGCGGCCTCAAGCACCAGCACCTCGCGCCCCCGCAAGGCCAGGGCACGCGCAACGGCCAGCCCCACCACCCCCGCGCCAACGATGACGCAATCCACCGACTCGGTCATGATGGCTGCCTGCCTTGCGCTTCGAACCCATCGATCACGTTCACCGCGTTGAGGCCCAGCTCCGCCGCGGCATAGCCGCCTTCCAGCACGAACACGGTCGGCAGGTTCAGTTGTGCCAGGCGTTGCCCGATCCGAGAAAAGTCCTGGGATGCCAAGGAGAAGCGCGAGATGGGATCCCCCTCGAACGTATCCAAGCCCAGGGAGACCACCACCGCCTGCGGACCGTAAGCCAGGATGGCAGTGCAGGCCTTTTCCAACGCAGCAAACCATGCGTCGAACCCGGTGCCGGCGGGCAGCGGCAGATTCAGGTTGAAGCCTGCTCCGGCACCGTGGCCGGTCTCGTCCGCATGGCCCAGATAAAAAGGGTATTCGGTCATCGGGTCGCCATGGATGCTGATGAACAGCACGTCCGAACGCTCGTAGAAAATGCTTTGGGTGCCATTGCCGTGGTGGTAATCCACATCCAGCACCGCCACGCGAGGCATGCCGGAGTTGCGCAGCGTCTGGGCTGCGACGGCCGCGTTGTTGAGAAAACAGTAGCCTCCCATGAAGTCCGGCCCCGCATGGTGGCCGGGCGGCCGCGTCACGCAAAAGGAGGCACCCGCGGCACCGCTGGCCATCGCGGACGCGGCACTGGCAGCCGCGTCCGCGCCGGCCTTGGCTGCGGCCCAGGTGCCTTCGGCCAGCGGCGTCCCGTTGTCCATGGAATACAGGCCATAGCGCGCCGTGAAATTCGCGGGTTCGATGTCCGACCGCAACGTGCGAACCGGCCACACGGAGGGAAACGGCTGAACAGTGGCATTCGCCGGGTCTTGCGCCAGCCATTGCGGCCACGCGGTCTGGAGGAAGGACAGGTAACGCTCGGCATGGATTTGATTCAACACGGCAGCGCTGTCGACATTGGGTGCCAGGAGCGCATGGCCGCACTCTTTCAGACGCTGCTCCACATAATCCTGGCGCGCCGGCTTCTCGAAGCACGGCACCCGTTCGCCACGAAAGAACTCATGCACCGGGGCATGGGCGTTGTGCAGGGGATTGTGAAAGGTGAGCATCGTCTGGCGGCCTTGGGAATCGAAACCATCGATTGTGGCCGAACGCAGCGCGCCGAACACATGGGCGGCGGGCATCCGGCGAGGCCTCATCCATCGCTAAGCAGGCAACAAAAAACCCCTGCAGACAAAGCCTGCAGGGGTTGATGTGGTGGGTGATACATGGATCGAACATGTGACCCCTGCCGTGTGAAGGCAGTGCTCTACCGCTGAGCTAATCACCCATTGAATCAGCCATGCGATGCACTTCTGATTCAAAAAACACTGGTGGGTGATACATGGATCGAACATGTGACCCCTGCCGTGTGAAGGCAGTGCTCTACCGCTGAGCTAATCACCCGTGTTGTCTTGCGACAAGCCCATGATTATTGCACAGCTTTTTCGACCGAAGACTCAATTCGCCAAATTGTTTTTCCACCACTGGCTTTGTCGATGTGGGCCAGCGTCTCTTCGTGCAACGACAATTCCTGCTCGCTGGCGGTGAGCACCTGCAACACCAGCGCGCTCAGATCGATCGGCGCCACACGAATGCCGGACTTGGTGTCGCTTTCTTCGTCAGAGATCAGCAACGGGTCCTGCCCGCGCGTCAGGTTGATGTAGACGTCGGCCAGCAGTTCCGCATCCAGCAGTGCGCCGTGCAGCGTGCGGCCGGAATTGTCGACGCCGAGCCGGTCGCACAGGGCATCCAGCGAATTGCGCTTGCCAGGGAACATCTCCTTGGCCATCACCAGCGTGTCGGTCACGCTTTCGACGTACGTCTTGAAGCCGGGGCGGCCCGTCAGTTCCAATTCCTTGTTGAGGAAGCCCACGTCGAAGGCTGCGTTGTGGATGATGATTTCCGCACCCTGCAGGTACTGCAGGATGTCGTCGGCCATCTCCGCAAACTTCGGCTTGTCCCGCAGGAATTCGTTGCTGATGCCGTGCACCTTGAGCGCGTCTTCATGGCTGTCGCGCCCCGGATTGAAGTACAGGTGCAGGTTGTTGCCGGTGAGCTTGCGGTTCAGCAACTCCACACATCCCAGTTCGATGATGCGGTCGCCGCCTTCGGCCGACAGGCCGGTGGTTTCCGTGTCCAGAACGATCTGACGCGACATCAGTGGTTCTCCTTGGCGTGGTTGATGGTGTACTTGGGGATCTCCACCGTCACGTCGCTCTGGGCAAGAATCGCCTGGCAACTCAGGCGCGACTGTGGCTCCAGTCCCCAGGCGCGGTCGAGCAGATCCTCTTCCTCTTCTTCGGCCTCGTTGAGGGAAGCCCCTCCGGCGCGCACGATCACATGGCAGGTCGTGCAGGCACAGCTCATGTCGCAGGCATGCTCGATCTTGATGCCGTTGTCGAGCAAGGCTTCGCAGATCGAGGTACCGGAGGGCGCGGTGATGTCGGCGCCCGCGGGACAGTACTCGGGATGGGGCAGTATTTTGATGACGGGCATGGGGCTGGATCGTCGTTTAAAGAGTTTGCACGTTCTTGCCGCCAAGGGCTTGCTGGATGCCGCGATTCATGCGGTGCGCCGCGAATGCCTCGGTCCTGTGGGCCAGTGCCTGGGTCGCCGCCTCGATCGCTGCCGCGTCGTCCAGTTCACGCGCCTGCTGCAAGGCCAGCATCAGTGCTTCAATGGTTTCGCGTTCGTCGGTTTCGAGCAGATCGGCATCGGCATCCAGCGCACTGCGGGTGGCCATCAACATGCGATCGGCATCCACCCGCGCCTCGACCAGCGACCGCGCCCGCATGTCCTGCGCGGCCGTTGCAAAACCCTCCTGCAACATGCGTGCAATGTGGTCGTCCGACAGGCCGTAGGAAGGCTTGACGTCGACACGCGCTTCGATGCCACTGCCCTGCTCTTTCGCGCTCACGTTGAGCAAGCCATCGGCATCGACGGTGAACGTGACCCGGATTCTGGCCGCGCCTGCGGCCATCGGTGGAATGCCACGCAGCTCGAACCGCGCCAAGCTCCGGCAATCCGCCACCAGATCGCGTTCGCCTTGCACCACATGAATGGCCAGGGCGGTCTGGCCGTCCTTGTAAGTGGTGAAGTCCTGCGCCTTGGCGGTGGGAATGGTTTCGTTGCGAGACACGATGCGTTCGACCAGCCCGCCCATGGTTTCGATGCCGAGCGACAAAGGAATCACGTCCAGCAGCAGCATGTCGCCCGATGGATTGTTGCCTGCCAACTGGTTTGCCTGAAGGGCTGCGCCCAGTGCGACGACCTCGTCCGGATTCAGGTTGTTCAGCGGCTCCGTTCCGAAGAACGCTTGCACGGCGCGCTGCACTTGCGGCATGCGCGTGGAGCCACCCACCATCACCACGCCTTGCACCTCCTCGGGAGACAGCTGCGCATCGCGAAGGGTGCGGCGCGCCGCCGCAATCGAACGCTGGGTGAGCGCCGCCGTGGCCGCTTCCAGATCGGCCCGGTGCACGGGGACGTCGATGCTGGCGCCCGATACCTCGGCGACGAAGGCCGCAGTCTCGGCAGCGCTGAGAGCCTCTTTGCACGCGCGTGCGGCCAGCCGAACGGCGGCCTTCTCCTGAGCCGTAACGGCCACCAAACCCTTTTGCTGAAGCACCCAATCGGCCAGCGCCGCATCGTAATCGTCGCCCCCCAGAGCGGAGTCTCCCCCCGTGGCGATCACTTCGAACACCCCTTGGGTCAGCCGCAGGATCGACACATCGAACGTGCCACCACCGAGGTCATACACCGCATAGACGCCTTCGCTGGCATTGTCGAGGCCGTAGGCAATGGCGGCGGCGGTCGGCTCGTTGATGAGCCGCAGCAGATTCAAGCCCGCCAAACGCGCTGCGTCCTTGGTGGCTTGGCGCTGCGCATCATCGAAATAAGCCGGGACGGTGATGACCGCACCGAAAATCTCGTCGTCAAAACTGTCTTCGGCACGGAAACGCAGCGTCGCCAGGATCTCCGCGCTGACCTCCACCGCCGACTTAGCGCCGTCCACGGTTTTCAGGGAGACCATGCCACCGCCGCCTTCATCCTGCGCTTCAACAAAGTCGTAGGGGAGCTTTTCGGGATGGGCAATATCCTGCAGGCTGCGCCCCATGAACCGCTTGGCCGACGCAATGGTATTGCCCGCGTCCTGCGCCTGGGCTGCCATCGCTTCGTAGCCGATCTGGCGGCGGCCTTCTGCCAAGTAGCGAACGACAGATGGCAGCAACACGCGGCCCTGGTCGTCGGGCAGGCACTCGGCCATGCCGTCGCGCACAGCCGCCACCAGGGAATGGGTGGTGCCCAAATCGATGCCCACGGCAATGCGCCGCTGGTGCGGGTCAGGAGATTGGCCGGGTTCTGAAATTTGCAAAAGCGCCATGGGGTCTTTTTCTAGGTGGGAGGCGGCATGCACTGGCTGCCGCATCCATTCGATCGATCAATCAATAAAGGCAGACGCTATTGTCCCAGTGCGTCTCTGCGGCGATCGATATCGTCGGCAAATCGCGCAATGAACATGAGGGCTCTGACTTCGTTCGCGGCGGCGGCGTAGTCGCGCTGCCCATCCAAAAGCTGTTTACAACGCTGCAGCGCAGCAGCGCGCGCATCTCGAACGGCTTGGTCCAGCGCATCGAGCGAAGAGGGATCTGCCGCGTCGTCGAGCGCCTCGCGCCATTCCATCTGCTGCATCAGAAAATCGGTGGGCATGGCCGTGTTGTCTTCGGCCCGGATCGACGCACCGCCCAGTTCGCACAGATAGGCCGCGCGCTTGAGGGGGTCCTTGATGCGTTGGTATGCCTCGTTGATGCGCACCGACCATTGCATTGCCAGGCGCTGCGCCGAGGGGCCATGCATGGCAAATCGATCAGGATGGGCTTCGCGCTGCAACTCTTTCCAACGGGCATCCAGGGCCGGGCGATCCTGCGCGAATTGGCGCGGCACGCCGAAGAGTTCGAAGTCGTCGGATTGAAGGTTCATGTCAAGAAAAAAACCGCCAGCACGGAACGCGTTGGCGGTTCATTGCAACCAGCGTGGATAGAAAGGTCAAACCCGGAAGCTTTCTCCGCAGCCACACCGGTCTCGCTCGTTGGGATTGTTGAACTTGAAGCCTTCGTTCAATCCCTCTCTCACGAAATCCAGCTGGGTGCCATCGATGTAGGCCAAGCTCTTGGGATCGATGAGCACCTTCACGCCATGGTCTTCGAACACCATGTCTTCCGGGCCCTGCTCGTCCACATACTCCAGCTTGTAAGCCAAGCCGGAGCAACCCGTCGTCTTCACGCCCAGCCGAACTCCGACGCCCTTGCCGCGACGGGAGAGATAGCGGCTCACATGTCGGGCCGCAGCTTCGGTCAATGTGATCGCCATGTCACCTCGCCCCGTTCAGGCAGCGGCCATAGCGGTGTGCTTGGCCTTGTAGTCTTGCACGGCCGCCTTGATCGCGTCTTCCGCCAGGATGGAGCAATGGATCTTGACCGGAGGCAAGGCCAGTTCCTGCGCAATTTCCGCATTCTTGAGTGCAGCCGCCTCGTCCAGCGTCTTGCCTTTCACCCATTCCGTGACCAGGGACGACGATGCAATCGCCGAACCGCAGCCATACGTCTTGAAGCGGGCATCTTCGATCACACCGGTTTCGGGGTTCACCTTGATCTGCAGCTTCATCACGTCGCCGCAGGCCGGTGCGCCCACCATGCCGGTGCCCACCGAATCATCGCCCTTGTCGAACGATCCCACGTTGCGGGGGTTCTCGTAATGGTCGATCACTTTGTCTGAATAAGCCATGATGTTTACCTCTTGAATCTGCTGACCGGCGCCATCAATGCGCGGCCCACTGGATGGCGCTGATGTCAACGCCGTCCTTGTACATTTCCCACAAAGGGCTCAACTCGCGCAGCTTGGCCACGTTGTGTCGGATGGTGGATACCGCGTAGTCGATCTCTTCTTCGGTGGTGAAGCGGCCGATCGTCATGCGCAGGCTGCTGTGTGCCAACTCGTCGCTGCGGCCCAGAGCGCGCAGCACGTAGCTGGGTTCCAGGCTGGCGGAAGTGCAGGCAGAGCCCGACGACACGGCCAGGCCCTTGATGCCCATGATCAGCGACTCGCCTTCGACGTAGTTGAAGCTGATGTTCAGGTTGTGCGGCACACGGCGCTCCATGTCGCCGTTCACGAACACCTGTTCGATATCGTGCAAACCATCGAGCAGGCGCTTTTGCAGTGCCTTGGCTTTTGCCAGGTCCTGTGCCATCTCTTCGCGGGCGATGCGGAAAGCCTCGCCCATGCCCACGATCTGATGGGTCGGCAATGTGCCGGAACGCATCCCGCGCTCATGCCCACCGCCATGCATCTGCGCTTCCAGACGCACGCGGGGCTTGCGCCGCACATACAGCGCGCCAATGCCCTTGGGGCCATATGTCTTGTGAGACGCCAGGCTCATCAGATCGACAGGCAGCGTCGAAAGATCGATGTCCACCTTGCCCGTGGCTTGCGCAGCATCCACGTGGAAGATGATGCCCTTTTCACGGCACAGGGCACCGATCGCCGGCAGGTCCTGGATCACCCCGATTTCGTTGTTCACGAACATGACGCTCAACAGGATGGTGTCTGGGCGAATGGCCGCCTTGAGCACCTCGAAATCGAGCAGGCCGTTTTCCTGCACGTTCAGGTAGGTGACTTCGAAGCCTTGACGCTCCATCTCGCGCATGGTGTCCAGCACGGCCTTGTGCTCGGTCTTCACCGTGATCAGGTGCTTGCCCTTGCCCTTGTAGAACTGCCCTGCACCCTTGATGGCCAGGTTGTTGGACTCGGTGGCCCCGCTCGTCCAGACGATCTCACGCGGGTCCGCGTTGATCAGGCGAGCAACTTCCACACGGGCTTTTTCAACGGCCTCTTCCGCCTCCCAACCCCAGGCGTGGCTCCGTGAAGCCGGGTTGCCGAAATGCTCGCGCAACCATGGGATCATGGCATCCACGACCCTCGGGTCCACTGGCGTGGTGGCACCGTAGTCGAGATAGATGGGAAAGTGGGGGGTCATGTCCATGGCTGGCTCAGTAAGGGGTCTGGCTGGCGAGAGTCAGAAGTCAAAAATCCGGCGTGTGCGACTGCCTGGCCAAAGCCGGGCATCCACTCACGACTTGGCGAACACGTTGCCCAACGCGAAGACCGAGTTGGGTGCATTGACGCGAATCGGCTTCACGACCGGCGTGGTCGAGATAGCGCGGCGCACGACGGGCTTGTCTTCAATCTGAACGCCCTTGGCCAGTTGGTCGTCCACCAGCTTTTGAAGCGTGACCGAGTCCAGAAACTCGACCATGCGCTGGTTGAGCGAAGCCCACAGCTCATGCGTCATGCAACGGCCGGCTTCGCCCAGACAGTTTTCCTTGCCACCGCACTGGGTGGCATCGATGGGCTCGTCCACCGAGACGATGATGTCCGCCACGGTGATGTCCGCCGCCTTGCGGGCCAGCGTGTAGCCGCCGCCTGGGCCGCGGGTGGATTCGACCAGTTCGTGCCGGCGCAACTTGCCGAAAAGCTGCTCCAGATAGGAGAGCGAAATTTGTTGCCGCTGGCTGATTGCCGCCAAAGTGACGGGGCCATTGTTCTGGCGCAGGGCCAGATCGATCATGGCAGTGACCGCAAAACGGCCTTTGGTAGTGAGACGCATCGCAAGCTCCTTGTCGTCAGGCTTGTCCGTTATAGAAACGCCCCGAGGCAACATGATTGCCGCCTGAGGCACCGTCTCCGCCCCTAACTCCTTGCACCTCTCGCTTGAAAGCGAAGAGACTTTGGGAGCCCTTCATCGTTGGGCTGTTTTGTTGAGTGTTTCACCCAAGTATAGCACAAATCCCTATTGTTTTTGTCGGGTAACAAAACCCATCAGTCACCTTTTCTCCCCAACCGTCGCCAACTTGGCCATTACAGCGCTACCTGGTCGCCCCCGGAGGCCCCGAACGCCTGCGATTTCAACTGGCCCAATTGGTCCCGCACACGGGCCGCCTGTTCGAACTCCAGATTGCGGGCATGCTCCAGCATGAGCTTTTCCAGCCGCTTGATTTCCCGGGCCACGTCCTTTTCGGACATGTCTTCCACCTGGGCGCGGCGCATCGATTCCTGCTCCAGCCGCTCGGCGTCCTTCCCGGCCTTCTCGCTGTACACCCCGTCGATCAGGTCCCTCACCTGCTTGACGATGCTGCGGGGGGTGATTCCCTTTTCCTCGTTGTGTGCGATCTGCTTGATGCGCCGGCGTTCCGTTTCGCCGATGGCTTTTTTCATGGACTCGGTCACCCGATCGGCGTAGAGGATGGCCTTGCCGTTCAGATTGCGCGCGGCGCGCCCGATGGTCTGGATCAAGCTGCGCTCGGCCCGCAGGAAGCCTTCCTTGTCGGCGTCGAGGATCGCCACCAGCGACACCTCGGGAATGTCCAGCCCCTCTCGCAGCAGGTTGATCCCCACCAGCACGTCGAACGCGCCCAGCCGCAGGTCGCGGATGATTTCCACGCGCTCGACTGTGTCGATGTCCGAGTGCAGATAACGCACCTTCACGCCGTTGTCGCTCAGGTAATCGGTCAACTGCTCGGCCATCCGCTTGGTCAGCGTGGTGATGAGCACGCGCTCGGCTTTGTCCACGCGGATGCGAATCTCCTGCAGCACGTCGTCCACCTGGTGGGTGGCGGGGCGCACTTCGACCTCGGGATCGATCAGCCCGGTGGGGCGCACCACCTGGTCCACCACCTGGCCGGAATGGGTCTTTTCGTAGTCGGCCGGTGTCGCGGACACGAAGATCACCTGGCGCATGCGCGTCTCGAATTCCTCAAACTTGAGCGGGCGGTTGTCCAGCGCGGACGGCAGCCGGAAGCCGTACTCGACCAGCGTGGTCTTGCGGGACCGGTCTCCGCTGTACATGGCGTTGAGCTGACCGATCATCTGGTGGCTCTCGTCCAGGAACATGAGCGCATCGCTGGGCAGGTAGTCCGTCAGGGTGCTGGGCGGATCGCCCGGCGCAGCGCCCGACAGGTGGCGGGTGTAGTTCTCGATGCCCTTGCAGTGCCCGACTTCGCTGAGCATCTCCAGGTCGAACCGGGTGCGCTGCTCCAGCCGCTGCGCTTCCACCAGCTTGCCTTCGGACACGAACTGCCCCAGGCGCTCGGCCAGTTCGAGCTTGATGGTCTCCACCGCCGTCAGCACCTTGTCGCGCGGGGTCACGTAGTGGCTGCTCGGGTATACCGTGAAGCGCGGGATCTTCTGCTTGACGCGCCCGGTGAGCGGGTCGAACAGCTGCAGGCTCTCGATCTCGTCGTCGAACAGCTCGATGCGGATCGCCAGCTCGGAGTGCTCGGCCGGAAACACGTCGATGGTGTCGCCGCGCACGCGGAACTTGCCGCGGCTGAAGTCCTGCTCGTTGCGCTGGTACTGCATGCGGATCAACTGCCCGATCACGTCGCGCTGGCTGAGCTTGTCGCCCACGCGCAGCGTCATCACCATGCGGTGGTAGCTTTCGGGCTCGCCGATGCCGTAGATGGCGGACACGGTGGCGACGATCACCACATCGCGCCGCTCCATCAGGCTTTTGGTGCACGACAGGCGCATCTGCTCGATGTGCTCGTTGATCGCGGAATCCTTCTCGATGAAGAGATCGCGCTGCGGCACATAGGCTTCGGGCTGGTAATAGTCGTAATAGCTCACGAAATACTCCACGGCGTTCTTCGGGAAGAACTCGCGGAACTCGCTGTAGAGCTGGGCGGCCAGGGTCTTGTTGGGCGCGAAAACGATGGCCGGACGCCCCATCCGCGCGATCACGTTGGCCATGGTGAACGTTTTGCCGGAGCCGGTCACCCCCAACAGGGTCTGGAAGACCTCGCCGTCCTTGATCCCTTCCACGAGCTTTTCGATGGCCTCGGGCTGGTCGCCCGCTGGGGGATAGGGCTGGTACAGCTCGAACGGCGAGTCCGCGAAGCTGACGAACTGGCCGATCACGGGTTCGGTGATGACTGGGTGCATGGTGTGGGGGCGACTCGCTTGCATGGGCCGCTAAAATCGGCGGTTGACCCGAAAGCCTATCGCAGCTTGGGGCGCAACGTCAGTTTTCCAACCTCCAAGGACTATTCAATGTCTCTGTTCACCGCCGTCGAAATGGCCCCCCGCGACCCGATCCTGGGTCTGAATGAGCAATACAACGCGGACACCAACCCCCACAAGGTCAATCTGGGCGTGGGTGTGTATTTCGACGACAACGGCAAGCTGCCCCTGCTGCAATGTGTCCAGGCGGCCGAAAAGGCCATGATGGAAAAGCCCGCCGCCCGCGGCTACCTGCCCATCGACGGCATCGTGGCTTATGACAACGCGGTCAAGGCCCTGGTGTTCGGTGCGGACAGCGAGCCCGTCACCTCTGGCCGCGTGGCCACGGTGCAGGCCATCGGCGGCACGGGTGGCCTCAAGATCGGCGCCGACTTCCTGAAGAAGGTCAGCCCCGACGCGAAGGTGCTGATTTCCGACCCCAGCTGGGAAAACCACCGCGCGCTGTTCACCAACGCCGGCTTCACGGTCGATACCTACGCCTACTACGACGCGGCCAAACGCGGCGTCAACTTCGACGGCATGCTCGCCAGCCTGAACGCGGCCGCGGCCGGCACCATCGTCGTGCTGCATGCCTGCTGCCACAACCCCACCGGCTACGACATCACGCCCGAGCAGTGGGACCAGGTGATCGCGGTGGTCAAGGCCAAGGGCCTGACGCCTTTCCTGGACATGGCCTACCAGGGCTTCGGCCACGGCATCGCCGAAGACGGTGCGGTGATCGGCAAGTTCGTCGCCGCCGGCCTGAATTTCTTCGTGTCCACCTCGTTCAGCAAGAGCTTCAGCCTGTACGGCGAACGCGTGGGCGGCCTGTCGGTGCTGTGCGCTGACAAGGAAGAAGCCGGCCGCGTGCTGAGCCAGCTCAAGATCGCCATCCGCACCAACTACTCCAACCCGCCCATCCACGGCGGCGCGGTGGTGGCGTCCGTGCTGGGCAACCCCGAGTTGCGCGCGCTGTGGGAAAAGGAACTGGGCGAGATGCGCGTGCGCATCAAGGCCATGCGCCAGAAGCTGGTCGATGGCCTGAAGGCCGCGGGCGTGAAGCAGGACATGTCGTTCATCACGCAGCAGATCGGCATGTTCAGCTACTCCGGCCTGTCCAAGGACCAGATGGTGCGCCTGCGCAGCGAGTTCGGTGTGTACGGCACGGACACCGGCCGCATGTGCGTGGCCGCGCTCAACAGCAAGAACATCGACTACGTCTGCCAGTCGATCGCCAAGGTGGTGTGACCCCTGCCCCGGCCGCCAATAAAAAACCGCCTTCGGGCGGTTTTTTATTAAGGGTGTTTCAGGCCGCCAGCGCAATATCTTCTAGGGCATATCGCTATAAATTATATAGCAATCAACCCCACAGCACCGACCGCATCGAGATCGAGGCCGACTGGTAGCCCGTGTTGAAGAAGCGCGGCATTTCGCGCGCATCGGCCGCGGCGGCGGCATACAGGAGCGGCAGGTAGTGCTCGTGGCTGGGATGGGCCTGCTGCGCGACCGGGCCCAGCCGCTGAAAGTGCTGCAGCGCATCCAGCTCGCCCTGCTTGATCTGGTTCTGCACCACGGTGTCGAACTCCACCGCCCAGTCGTATGCCTCAGTGGGCGCCGTGCCCCGCCGGGTGACGCGCAGGTTGTGCACGATGTTGCCGCTGCCCACGATGAGCACGCCGCGCTCGCGCAGGGCGCGCAGTTGCCGTCCCAGCGCATAGTGCTCGGCCGGCGGGCGGCCGTAGTCCATGCTGAGCTGCAGCACGGGGATGTCCGCCGCCGGGTACATGGGCTTGAGCACCGACCAGGTGCCATGGTCCAGGCCCCACTCGCCCGCATCCACCGCCAGCGGCTGTCCCGTGGCCGGCGCCCGCAACTCGCCCGCCAGGCCCGCGGCGACCGCGGGTGCGCCCGGCGCGGGGTATTGCTGGTCGAACAGCGCCTGCGGAAACCCGCCGAAATCGTGAATGGTGCGCGGGACGGCCATGCCCGTCAGCTGCCACCCGCCCCGGGTGAGCCAGTGTGCGGAGATGCACAGGATCAATTGCGGCGGCGTGCCGCGCGCCCGCAACTCGGTGCCCATGGCCTGCCAGGCCCGGCGCCAGGCGTTGTCCTCGATGGCGTTCATCGGACTGCCGTGGCCCACGAACAGCACCGGCATGCGCGGCGAGGGCTTGAGCCGCTCCAGGGCGTTGGCCGTGGCAGCACTGGACAAGGGCGACATGAGGAAAGCTCCGGGAAGGGTGGCGAGGCCGGCCAGGGCGGCCACGGACGTTCTGCGTTGCATGCGAAAGGGGCGATGGAATGGGATTTTGTATAACCGCGGGGACGGAGCGGCACGGTGGGCCGGAGTTCCGGCCGGTTCGCCAGGTTCCACGGCCCGGCCCGGGCCATGCATTGTTCCACCCCGCGCCGCGCTTTGCATTCACCTCGCCTTCCGCCCATGACTGCACCTTCCCTGCTGCCCCTGCGTGGCGTCCGGCTCCTGAGCCTGGCGCTGAACCTGCCCGGCCCCGCCGCCCTGCTGCGCTGCCAGCGCCTGGGCGCCGAATGCACGAAGCTGGAGCCGCCACCGCCCGAAGGCCATTCCAGCGCGGACCCGATGGCGATGTACAGCCCGCCCGCCTACGCGGCGATGCATGCCCAGGTCCGCATGGTGCACGCCCACCTCAAGACGGATGCAGGCCAAGCCGTGCTGCAGGCGGAACTGGCGCGCACCGATGTGCTCATCACCTCGTTTCGGCCGTCGGCGCTGGCCAAGCTCGGGCTGGGGTGGGACGCGCTGCACGCGCGCTACCCTCTGCTGTCGATGGTGCGCATCGTGGGCGCGCCGGGCAACCGCGCGGAAGAGCCGGGGCACGATCTCACCTACCTCGCCGATGCAGGGCTGGTCACCGGCACCACGTTGCCGCCCACGCTGTATGCCGACATGGGCGGCGCCCTCATGGCCAGCGAGGCCGTGCTGCAGGTGCAGTTGGCGCGCGCCGCGTCCGGCCAGGGCACGTGCATCGACGTGGCCCTGTCGGACGCCGCCGAGTGGCTGGCCCAGCCGCGCGACTGGGGCCTGACCCTGCCGGATGGCGATGTGGGCGGCGCGCATGCGGGCTACCGGGTCTATCCGTGCGCCGACGGGCGGGTGGCGGTGGCGGCCCTGGAGCCGCATTTCTTCGCGCGCCTGGCCCGGGCGGCAAGGTTGCCGCCAGAGGCCGATCCCCGGGCGCCCGGCACCCATGCCGCGATCGCAGCGTTCTTGCAGGGGCAGACGCGCGCCGCGCTCGACGCGCTGGCCACGGGAGAGGACATCCCCCTGCACACGCTGGACTGAACGATGCAAAAGCAAGGCACGGTGCTGCGCTGGGACGCCACGCGCGGGTTCGGCTTTCTGCGCAGCGGCGATACGGGCGTGGATGTGTTCTTTCATGCGCGGGACCTGCAGGGTCTACCGGAGCCGCGGCCCGGCCTGGCCGTGGTGTACGAGGAAATCCACGTGGGCGGAAAAGGGCCGCGGGCGATGGCCGTGCGGGCCGCCCACGGGCCGTTTCAGGCGGGTGGAGGTCCTCAGCTGATGGCGCGACGCGGACCGCGCCCCCCGTCCCCGGCATCGGACCCGCCCTCCCGGGCTGATCCTGGCCGCGCACCGCCCCGGCAAACCCACCAGCGTGGACCAGCCGGAGGCGCAGGCGCCCAGGCACGCGCCGCTGCGTCGCCACCGGCCCGGCGGCGCACCCCTTCGCGCGGTGCGCGCTCCGAGAACCATGGCGTGGCCTATTCGTGGATGGTCGCGTGGCTGGCGCTCGTGGCCTGGGGCGTCTGGACGCAGCGAATCTCCACGGGATGGCTGGCGGCCCTGGTGGCCGTCAACGTGGTGACCTTCGCCGTGTATGCCAGCGACAAGGACGCCGCACGCAGCGGGGGATGGCGCACCAGCGAACAGCGACTGCATCTGCTCGCCGTGCTGGGCGGCTGGCCGGCCGCGTGGTGGGCACAGCAGTGGCTGCGGCACAAGTCGAGCAAGGCATCGTTCCGCGCGGTCTACTGGCTCACCGTGGCCGTGCACTGCGCCGCGCTGGCCGCGGTGCTGGTCCATCAGTCGGGCATATTGCTACGTTTTTAGTAGCGGCATGCCGGCGATTTCATTGCACCACAGGCCGTTTCGATGCCGGGTCTGCGCCAGCCCGGCCACGCCCGTCTCGGACGCGTCCCACACGGTGGCCTTGCCCCGCCCTACAGCGCTGGCGTCCGGGCCCGGGCCCAATGGCCGGTGAATCCACAGCGAGAGGAACCCCATGAAGCCCTTCGTCCTCGACCCGGACATGACGTCCTCGGCCGGCACCTTCTACCCCACCGGCCATGTCTTCGCCCTCTTTCCCGACGAGGCCCACGCCCGCGATGCCGCCGAAGCCCTGGGGGCCGACGGCGAACGCACCGACATCTCCCACGCCACGCCGGACGCCATCCTGCAGCACGTGGTGCGCACGCTGGGCAATGCCGACACTCCCCTGCCCTCGGTGGGCGCGGAGGGCACCATCGTTCGCCGCATCTCCGACCTGGCCGCGGCCGGGCACCATGGCCTGCTGGTCAAGGTGGGCGACGACGACGATGCGGAAACCCTGCAGGCCGCTCTAGAGCCACACGGTGCGCAAGCCGCCTTCTACTACCGCCGGCTCATCATCGAGGACCTGATTCCGCAGCCTGTGCCTTGACAGGCAGGGCAGCAAGCCGAAACGTGACCGGACCGGCGCCTTGGACTTTGGCGCCCCTGCCGATATAGTTCGCCATGGCCTGCCTCCCTGCGTCGTCTGCCCGATGCCTCCCCTTCGCGATGGGAGCGCCGGGCATGGTCCTGCCGCAGGACCTTCGCCGCGCGCCGGCGAACGTCCCCATTCCTTCCTGGTGACTGCATGGACGCGCCGACTCCCCCGCAAGGAAACCGTCGGCGCCCGTGGACGTCCGGCCTCACCGGCCCCTTCATTGCCATCCTGATCCTGCAGGCCGTCGTGGCCTCCGCCAGCCTGTACGTGCTGTCCACCGTGCGCGCGTTCGTCGCGGGCGAAAGCCAATGGACCAAGGGCCAGAAGGACGCCATTCACCACCTGGGCCAATACGTCGTCACCGGCGAGGGCCGCCTGTACGAGCAGTTCCACCAGGCCTTGCAGATTCCGCTGGCCGACCGCGAGGCGCGGCTGCTGATCGAGGCCCCCGAGCCCGATGTGGCCGGCGCCCGCGAAGCCCTCCTGCGCGGGGGCAACCACCCGAGCGACCTCACGGGGCTGATCTGGATGCTGCGCCTGTTCCGGGACCACGACATCCTGCGCGAGCCCATCCGGCACTGGATGCTGGGCGACGAATACCTGCAGCGGCTGGACGCCCTGTCGCGTGAGATCCGGGCGGGGTACGTGGCCGGCGGCGTGACGCCGGACATGGTGCAGCGCTGGCAGCGCCTGGTCGATGAGATCGACGTCGGCGTCACGCCGGCCGCCACCGACTTCAGCGCGGCGATGGGCGACAGTTCGCGGCGCATCATGGGCTGGCTGCTGTGGCTGAACGTGGCCACGGTGCTGGCGCTGATCGCCCTCACCCTGGCCCACACCCGCCAGTTGATGGGGCAGCGCCGCCAGGTGGAAGCTATTCTGGAAGCCGAGCGCGAACAGGCGCACACCACCCTGGCGGCCATCGGCGACGGCATCGTCACCACCGACCTGCACGGCAACGTGCGCTACATGAATCCCGCGGCGGAAAACCTGCTGGCCCGCTCCGGCCAGGACAGCCTGGGCATGCCGCTGGCGCAGCTGCTGCACACGGGCCCCCACGACGGCGCCAAGGCCACCGGCAACGCCGAGCCACCCGCCCCGCACGGGAGCATCGCCCAACTGCTCGAACGCGCGCTGCACGGCACCGTCGGGCTGCACGACGAACACCCGCACCGCATCGTGCGGCCGGACGCCAGCACCGTCCCCGTCACGCTGGTGGGATCGCCGCTGATGAACCAGGGCCAACTGGCGGGCGCCGTGCTGGTGCTGCACGACGTGACGCGCGAGCAGCAGTATCTGGAGCAGCTTGCTTGGCAGGCCAGCCACGACACGCTCACCGGCCTGGTGAACCGGCGCGAGTTCGAGCGGCGCCTGGGCCAGATGCTGGCGCGGCCGCGGCCCTCCGAGGTGGCGGGCGCGTTGCTGTACATCGATCTGGACCAGTTCAAGGTGATCAACGACACCTGCGGCCACCCCGCGGGCGACGAGATGCTGCGCGAGGTCTGCCGCATGCTGCAACGCGGCCTGCGAGAGGGCGACACGCTGGCGCGGCTGGGCGGCGACGAATTCGGCGTGCTGCTGCACGATTGTCCCCAGGAGGTGGCCGAGCGGATCGCAGAGCAGATCCGCCACCACGCGCAGGAGTTGCGCCTGCCCTGGGGCGCCCGCACCCTGCGCACCGGCCTGAGCATCGGCCTTGTGCACCTGACGGCCGACCTCACCAGCCTGCAGGAGGTGCTGCGCGTGGCCGACATGGCCTGCTACGGTGCCAAGGAGCGCGGTCGCAACACGGTCTACGTCTACCAGCCACAGGACGCGGCCATGTCGCGCCACCTGGACGACATGCACTGGGTGCAGCGCATCCGCCAGGCGCTGGAGCAGGACCGCTTTCAGCTCTACACGCAGGAGATCGCCCCGCTGCGGGCACCGGGCGACGGCGGTGTGCATGTGGAGGTGCTGCTGCGCCTTCAGGGGGAAGGCGGCCAGGCGATCTTCCCCGGCGAATTCGTGCCGGCCGCGGAACGCTTCGGCCTCGCGCAGGCCCTGGACCGCTGGGTGGTCGAGCACACTTTCGCCGCGCTGGCCGAGCGCCGCCGGCAGCCGCAGGAGCGGCCCATCACGCTGTGCGCCATCAACCTGTCCGGCACCAGCGTGGGCGACGAAAGCCTGCTGGAGTACCTGCGCGACCAGATGGCCCGCTACGGCGTGCAGGCCAACCAGCTGTGCTTCGAGGTGACCGAGACCGCGGCGATCGCCCACCTGCCCAATGCGATCCGCCTGATCCGCGAGCTCAAGCAGCAGGGCTGCCATTTCGCGCTGGACGACTTCGGCGCCGGCATGTCTTCGTTCACTTACCTGCGGCACCTGCCGGTGGACTACCTCAAGATCGACGGCGCGCTGGTGCGCGACATGCTGGAGGACCCAGCCAACCGGGCGATGGTGGAGATGATCAACCACATCGGCCACGTAATGGGCAAGCAGACGATCGCCGAGTTCGCCGAGACGCCAGCCATCGTGGAGGCGCTGCGCGCCATGGGCGTGGACCATGCGCAAGGCCATGCCATCAGCCGCCCGGAACCGATGCCCCGGGCCGCCGTCCAGGGCACGGCCCCGGCGGTCGGGCCGGGCGCGGCGCCGCCGGAGGGCTCAGCGCCCCTTGCGGAACGTTTTACCGGAAGGGGTCCCGCCGGCGGGCTTACCGGCTAGGCCGGCGCGGGGCGGCAGGCCGGTGTGCTGGGTCAGCATGCGGCCGGCCACGGGTTGCTGCGCGGCCTTGTTGAACGCCACCCCCTTGGCGGGTGCCGGCTTGCGCGGCGCCGCCACCGGGGCCACGGTGCTGTTCTTTCGGCGCGCGCTCTGGTAGCTGCCGTCCGTCATCGGCTGGAAGGTCGGAATCAGGTGGTGCTTGCCGTTGCCGATCAGGTCGGCCCGGCCCATGGTTTTCAGCGCCTCGCGCAGCAGCGGCCAGTTGTTGGGATCGTGGTAGCGCAGGAAGGCCTTGTGCAGGCGCCGGCGCTTTTCGCCGCGCACGATGTCCACCGCCTCGCTGTCGCGACCGATCTTGCGCAGCGGGTTCTTGCCCGAGTGGTACATGGCCGTGGCCGTGGCCATGGGGCTCGGGTAGAAGGTCTGCACCTGGTCGGCGCGAAAGCCGTTCTTCTTGAGCCAGATGGCCAGGTGCATCATGTCCTCGTCGCTCGTGCCCGGGTGCGCGGCGATGAAGTACGGGATCAGGAACTGCTTCTTGCCCGCCTCTTCGCTGAACTGCTCGAACATCTGCTTGAACTTGTCATAGCTGCCGATGCCCGGCTTCATCATCTTGGTGAGCGGGCCCTGCTCGGTGTGCTCGGGCGCGATCTTGAGGTAGCCGCCCACGTGGTGCTGCACCAGCTCCTTCACGTATTCAGGCGACTTCACGGCCAGGTCGTAGCGCAGGCCGGAGCCGATCAGGATCTTCTTGATGCCCTTGAGCGCGCGGCCGCGGCGGTAGATCTTGATGAGCGGGCCGTGGTCGGTCGTGAGGTTCTGGCAGATGCCCGGGTACACGCAGCTGGGCTTTCGGCAGGCGGCCTCGATCTCGGGGCTCTTGCAGCCCAGCCGGTACATGTTGGCCGTGGGGCCCCCTAAGTCGGAGATGGTGCCGGTGAAGCCGCTCACCTTGTCGCGGATGTCCTCGATCTCCTGGATGATCGAGTCCTCGGAGCGGCTCTGGATGATGCGGCCCTCGTGCTCGGTGATCGAGCAGAAGGTGCAGCCGCCGAAGCAGCCGCGCATGATGTTCACGCTGAAGCGGATCATCTCCCACGCCGGGATCTTGGTCGCGCCGTCGTGGCTGCCGTTCTCGTCGGCGTAACTCGGGTGCGGGCCGCGCGCGTAGGGCAGATCGAACACGTAGTCCATCTCGGCCGTGGTCAGCGGGATGGGCGGCGGGTTGATCCACACGTCGCGCGCCGTCGGGCCCTCGCCGTGGGCCTGCACCAGGGCGCGGGCGTTGCCTGGGTTGGTCTCCAGATGCAGCACCCGGTTGGCGTGGGCGTAGAGCACCTGATCGCTCTTGACCTGCTCGTAGCTGGGCAGGCGGATCACGCTGCGGTCGCGCGGCGGCACCTTGAGCTTGGCCTTGAGGTTCGGGTTGGCCACGAACAGCATCGGCTGGATGGCGGGGTTGGGCTCGGCGGATTTTGAGCCATTTTGCCCTTGCGCCCTAGTATCCATTGGCATGGATGCTATCGAATCAGTAGCATCCTCCTTGCTGCAGGTGCTGCCTTGGGCGGCGGCCTGCTCGCTGGTCGTCATGTAGGGGTTGACGTGCGCCTCGACGCGGCCGGGCTCGTCCACGCTGGTGGAGTCGATCTCGAACCAGCCCTGGCCGGTTTCGTCGTCGGACCGGCGCACGAAGGCGGTGCCGCGCACGTCGGTGATCTGCTCCACGGGCTCGCGCGCGGCCAGGCGGTGGGCCACTTCGACGAGCGCGCGTTCGGCGTTGCCGTACAGCAGCAGATCGCACTTGGCGTCCACCACGACGGAGCGGCGCACCTTGTCGCTCCAGTAGTCGTAGTGGGCGATGCGGCGCAGGCTGCCTTCGATACCGCCCAGCACGATGGGCACGTCCTTGTAGGCCTCGCGGCAGCGCTGGCTGTACACGATGGCCGCGCGGTCGGGGCGCTTGCCGCCCACGTCGCCAGGAGTGTAGGCGTCGTCGCTGCGGATCTTCCGGTCGGCGGTGTACCGGTTGATCATGGAATCCATGTTGCCCGCCGTCACGCCCCAGAACAGGTTCGGGCGGCCCAGGGCCTTGAAGGCATCGGCGCTCTGCCAGTCGGGCTGGGCGATGATGCCCACGCGAAAGCCCTGCGCCTCCAGCGTGCGGCCGATCACGGCCATGCCGAAGCTGGGGTGGTCGACGTAGGCATCGCCCGTCACCAGGATCACGTCGCAGCTGTCCCAGCCGAGGCGCTCCATCTCGGTGCGGCTCATGGGCAGGAACGGGGCCGTGCCGAAGCGTTTCGCCCAATACGGGCGATAGCTGGTCAGCGGCTTCGCGGCGCGCGCGAAAAAGGAAACGTCGACGGGGGCGTTCATGGAGGGCAAGGCGTGGGGAAGCCGCGATTTTAGGCTTTCGGGCCTTTCCTGTCGAAACCGAAGGCCAAGGCGCGTGCCCGCGCCCTGCGCCGCAGGGGCTTAGCTGCGGGTGGCGAGCGGCCTGGCGGCGGCCTCGGTGCGCGGCGTGGCGGACCCCGATAGACCCGTCACCATTCGCCGGAGGCACGCACCCGCTGGTCCAGATCCGGTGCGGGTGGCTCGCCGTAGGGCGAGTGCAGTTCGGTGGCTCTGGCGGTCCAGGCGGTAGGAATAGCGACCACGGCAGCGGCCAAGGCGCCCTCCTCCACGCGGCCCGGCCCGTTGGCGCCGGCCAGGGCAGCGGGAAACACCATGGCGTTCATCACGTGGGTCAGCGCAGCGGCAAGCATGGCGGGTCCTTTTCATGCGGGGTTGCCGCCAGCGTATGGCGGCGGGGTGACTGTTTCGTGTCAACGAAAAAGGGGCCGCTTAAAAGGGGCCCCTCTGTATGCAACCGGCGACAACACCGGGTGGCGGAAGGTTATTTCGCCAGGGTCAGCGTGCCCTTCATCAGCGCGGAATGGCCGGGAAAGGAGCAGAAATAGGCATAGGACTCGCCGGCCTTGAGCGCCTGGGTGGAGAACGTCACCGAATCGCTCTCGCCGCCGCCCACGATCTTGGTGTGCGCGATCACCCGGGCGTCCGCGTCCTTCACGTAGTTCTTGGCGGCCCCGGCAGCGATGACATCCGTGGCCACGGCCTGCAGGTCGGCGGCCTTGCTCAGCACCCAGTTGTGGCCCATGGCGGTCTTGGGAAGCTTGCCCACGTGCTTGAGCTTGACGGTGAATTGCTTGCAGCTTTGCGGCACCGCGAGGGTCGCCTTGTTGAATTGCATCGCATCGTTGCCTTCGATCTCGGCCGTGCAGTCGGCGGCCCAGGTGGGGCCAGCCGCCAATACCAGGGCCAGCGCCGCGAATTTCCAGTGGTTTGCCATGAGGTCTTCCTTCTTCATAAAACAGGTCCGTGTGCCTGGCGTTGCCGGGCTGCTCCATGCAGCCGGGAGGCGCAACAGCGCGATGAAGGGAGCGTATGCGCGGGGCCCCTGCAGCGCCTTGAGGTGCATCAAGCCTTGTGCCGAACGCCATCCATGGAGCCGGCGTGCAGTTAAGCTCCGCCGCCCATGCCCTACACCGTGCGAACCCCCACCCACAGCGAACTGGTCATCAAGAAAAGCCGGTTCATCGGCTGCGTGCAGCCCATGGCGGACCGCGCGTCGGCCCAGGCCACCGTCGATGCGCTGTGGCAGCAGCACCCCGGCGCCGCGCACGTCTGCTGGGCGCTGCTGGCGGGCGGCCAGTCGGCCGCGGTGGATGACGGCGAACCCGGTGGAACTGCCGGCCGCCCGATGCTGGAGGTGCTGCGCCACCAGGACCTCGAAGGCGTGCTGGCCACCGTGGTGCGCTACTTCGGCGGCGTCAAGCTGGGTGCGGGCGGGCTGGTGCGGGCCTACACCGACACCATCGCGCAGGCGCTGCTGCCGGCCGAGAAGGTGCCGCTGCAGCGCATGGTGGCGCTGCAGTGCGAGGTGCCCTATGCCCTGGAGGGCCTGGTGCGCCGCGAGGTCGAGGCGGCCGGCGCCACGCTGGGCGAGGTGGTCCACGGCTCGCTGGTGGCCGTGCGCCTCCAGCTGCCTCAGCCGCAGGAGGGGGCGTTCGTGCAGCGGCTGAACGACGCCTGCCAGGGCCGCATCGGCTGGATCGCGCCGTAGCGCCGCCATCGCCTGCGCCGAAAGTGCCCTGCACCTACAGGCCCCGCCCTGCGACCCGGGGACACTCAGCCATTCGCCACCCCTGAGGAGATCGACCCATGAGCCCACCCCTGGACGCCATCATCATCGGCGCGGGATCGGCAGGCCTTGCCGCGTTGCGCGAGGTTCGCAAACGCACCGACCGCGTGCGGATCGTCAACGATGGCCCCTGGGGGACCACCTGCGCGCGGGTGGGCTGCATGCCCTCCAAGATGCTGATCGAAGCGGCCAACGCCTACCACCGGCGCCACGCATTCGACACCTTCGGCCTGCGCGGCGGGGACGGCCTCTCCGTCGACATGCCTGCCGTGCTGGAGCGCGTGCGCGCCCTGCGCGACGAGTTCGTGGCGGGCACCGAGAAGGCATCGGCGGTCGGCGACCAGGGCATTTCGGGCCACGCGCGGCTGCGCGGCCCGGGCACGGTGGAAGTGGGAGGCAAGACCTACCATGCCCGCAGCGTCATCATCGCCACCGGCTCGCGCCCCATCATTCCCGAGGAATGGCTGGCGTTCGGCGACCGCATCCTGACCACCGACACCCTCTTCGAGCAGCCCACCCTGGGGCCGCGCATGGCGGTCATCGGGCTGGGACCGCTGGGCGCGGAACTGGCGCAGGCCCTGTCGCGGCTGGGCGTGGAGGTGGCGGCGTTCTCGACCGGGCCATCGCTGGCCGGGCTGTCCGACCCCGACATCCTCGGCGCGCTCAAGGCCGTGCTGAAAGACGAATTCGTGGTCAGCGTGGGCGAGGAGGCCCGCTTGCGCGAAGTGCCGGGCGGGATCGAGGTCAGCAACGGCAGCACCACGGTGGTGGTGGACCAGGTGCTGGCGGCCATGGGGCGGCGGCCGAACATCGAACACCTCGGCCTCGACACCCTGGGCATCCCCCTGGACCCGCACGGCAAGCCGCCCGTGGATGCGCGCACCATGCAGATCGCGGACCTGCCCGTGTTCATGGCCGGCGATGCCGACGACCGCCGGCCGCTGCTGCACGAGGCCTCCGACGAGGGCCACATGGCCGCCCTGAACGCCATGGCACCCGAGCCGCAGTGCTTTCGCCGGCGCACGCCGCTTTCCATCGTGTTCACCCAGCCCAACGCGGCGGTGATCGGCCAGGCCTGGAAGGACCTGAAAGAGGGCGAGTTCGTGACGGGCTCAGTGGATTTCTCCCGCCAGGGCCGCGCACGCGCGGCGCAGCACAACCATGGCCGCCTGAACGTGTATGCGGAACGCGAAAGCGGCCGCATCCTGGGCTCGGAGCTGTGCGCCCCCAGCGGAGAGCACCTGGCGCATCTGCTGGCGCTGGCCATCGACCGGTCGCTCACGGTGCAGGACCTGCTGCGCATGCCGTTCTACCACCCGGTCCTGGAGGAAGGCCTGCGCACCGCGCTGCGCGATGCGGCTTCGCACCTGCCCAGCGGCAGCGCGTCGGACCTGTCGGCCTGCTCCGCCTATGGGGCCAGCGCGCTCGATTGAATATTCCGCCCCCGCCTGGGCTTCAGTTCCAGGCGGGGGTGCCGAAAAGGGAGGGGTCTTTGCTTTCGCCTCGCCCCGAGGCCCCAACAGGAGCACCCCATGGATGTCGCGCTTTCCCAATCGGTCGTCAACACCGCAACGGCCATGGCCAGCCAGAAGAATTCCGATGCCCTGAACATCCGGGTGCTGAAAAAGGCGCTGGACACCCAGGAGGCCTCCGCCACCTTGCTGATCGAGTCGATGAAGCAATCGATGCCCCAACCGGCACTGGCCACCTCCGGCGCGCTGGGCACCCAGGTCAACACGTTCGCCTGAGCCGGTGGCCCCGAGGGGTAGCCCGGTACAGGGAGCGGTCCCGTGGCGACAGCCCCGGTCTAGTTCACCCAGACGACCAGAAAGTGAAACTTAGAATACTCTTTTGACAAAAAAAGAGTATAAACAGGATCATGACCAACGATCTGATCCACAGCCTGACCGTGGCACGCAAGGCCAGCCAGCTCACCCAGGCCGAGTTGGCCGAACGGGCCGGCCTCTCGCGGATGACGGTGCAGCGCACCGAAGGGGGCGACCTCGATCCCCGCTATTCCACCCTGACGGAAATGGCCCGCGTACTGGGAATGGACATCATCGCCGTGCCCAGCACCCTTCGGCCGAGCCTGCAGGCCTTCATCCAGTCGGGCGGCAAATTCCTGGGGCAGCCCCAGGGCGTGGATGCCCCGCCTTCGGTGATCGACAGCCTGCGCAAAGAAGGCTGAGCGCGGCCGGCTGACCCGCCATGAGCACCTCCATCCGTTACCTGCGCCTGTATCTGCACCGCCCGGCCGGCCAGGGTGCCGGCCGCACGACGATCGGCTACCTCTCGCAGTACGGCGACATCCTGCGCGTATCGTTCGATGCCAGCTACATCAACGACCCCGGCCGCCCCACCCTGTCGCTCAGCTTTCAGGGCGAGAACGAGGCCGCCACGCAGCAGATCCTGGCTTCGGCGCGCGACGCCCGGCTGGTGCGCACCGATGGCCGCTGGCCGGTGTACTTCCAGAACCTGCTGCCCGAAGGCCACAACCGCGAGCGGCTCGCGCGCGAGCGCGGCTGCATGCCCGACGACGAGTTCGAGCTGCTGGCCGCCGCGGGCCACGACCTGATGGGCGCACTGGAGGTGGAGCCCGTGCCCGCACAGGACGGCGTGCCCGACGTGGTTCGCCACTGGCACACCACCCAGGGCCTGGACGTGCTGGAGCCGGGCTTCGTCGAATACCCGGTGGAGGACGCGGCCTCGTTGCCCGGCGTGGTCACCAAGTTCAGCGCAGTGCAGGAAGGGCGGCGCTACACCGTGCACCGCAAGGGCGCGGCCGGCAGCGTGATCCTGAAGCTGCCCACCACCGCCCACCCCGACCTGGTGGCCAACGAACACGCCGGCTACCAGCTGTGCCGGGCGCTCGGCCTGGACTGCGCCCAGGCGGATGTCATCACCCGCGCCGAGGCCGATCTGCCCGACGCCGTGCCCTTCGACGAGATCCTGGCCGTACAGCGATTCGACCACCTGCCCGGCGGCCAGCGGGTGCACATGGAAGAGTTCAACCAGGTGCTGGGCTACACGCCGCGGCAAAAGTACGGCAAGGGCATCCTGCAGGACTACGCCACCATGCTGCGCGTGCTGGACCGCCTGAGCCACCAGCCCGTGCACGACACCCGCGAGTTCCTCGCCCGCATGGTCGCCTTCATCCTCATGGGCAACACCGATGCGCACCTCAAGAACTGGGCGCTGGTCTACCCTGACGGGCGCGCACCGCAGTTGTCGCCGCTGTACGACCCGGTGTGCGTCGCCGCGTTCTTCGAGGGTGTGCCCGAAAGCCAGTACGCGGTGAATCGGGCCATCGACAAAACCCTGCGCGCCTTTTCATGGGACGACATGGAGGGGCTGATCAAGGCCGCCGGCCTGCTGCGGGCGCCGCGCCATCTTGCGCTGCTGCGCGATTCGGTGCGCCTGGCCCAGCAGACGTGGCCCGAGCGCATCGCCGACGCGCCACCCGCGATGCGCCGATCGGTCGTGGAGCGCCTGGCAGGCGGTGTCGCGCTCACACGGAGCTGAAAGCATGACTCCCAGCATGATCACCCCATCACTGAAACCAGCCGATCCCCTTTGCCCGCCCGGCGAGCGCGGCGCCTTGCAGGTGCCCTACCTCAAGCGCTGCTGGTCGCGCTGGATGGCGGCGCGCCAAGGCCTGCCCACGGGCGAGAACGCGGAATCCCATCGCACGCAGATCGTGCTCGCGGCACTGGGCCTGGGCCTGGAGCAGACCATGCAGCACGTGCTGTGGCATGCGCCGGAGTTCGCGGACTTCGAGGACTGGATCGTGCGCACCGCCGGAGCGCCCGATGCCGCCACCACCGCCCGCATCCAGGCGCTGGTGGACGGCGGGCCCGTGCCCGACGCCGTGGCCCGACTGCATGCCCAGGTCGACGCCATGCCGCCCGTGCTGGATGCCGACGACCTGGCGCACTGGGACGAGCACGGCTACGTGATCGTGCGGCAGGCCGTGGCGCCCGACGACAGCGCCGCCGCCGCGCAAGTGGTGTGGGAGGCGGTGGGCGCCACGCCGGACGACGTGGAGTCGTGGTACCGCAACGCCCCGCGCAACATCATGGTCCAGCTGTTCCAGCACCCCGCGTTCGAGGCGAACCGCCGGGCGCTGCGCATCCACAAGGCGTTCGCGCAGTTGTGGGGCACCGCCGACCTGTGGCGCAGCACGGACCGCTGCGGTTTCAATGTGCCGGAGCGCCCCGGCCACCCTTACCAGGCCCAGGGGCTGCACTGGGATGTGAGCTTGGAGCCACCCATCCCCTTCTGCACCCAGGGCATCCTCTACCTCACGGACACGCCGCCCGAACAGGGTGCGCTCACCGTGGTGCCGGGCTTTCACCGCCAGGTGGAAGGGTGGCTGGCCGGACTGCCCCCGGACGCCGATCCGCGCAGGCAGGATTTCCAGGCACTGGGCGCCCGGCCCATCGGCGCGGGGGCCGGCGACCTGGTGATCTGGCAACAGGCCCTGCCCCATGGCGCCAGCCCCAACCGCGGCGCGCGGCCCCGCCTGGTGCAGTACATCAACATGATGCCCGCCGAGGTGCCGATTCAGGCGATCTGGCGCTGAGCAGCCTCCACCATCCTATCGGGGCGTGCCCGAAACCCGCCAGATGGCATTGCCCACGTCATCGGCCACCAGCAGCCCGCCGCGCGCATCCAGCGCCACGCCGACGGGACGGCCATAGGCATCGCCTTCGGGGCTGAGGAACCCGGTCAGCACGTCAATCGGCTGGCCCTTGGGCTGGCCGTTTTCGAAGGGCACGAAGACCACCTTGTAGCCACTGCGCGGCTTGCGGTTCCACGAGCCGTGCAGGCCCACAAAGGCACCCTGGGCCAGTTGCTGCGGCAACCCGTTGCCGGCCGATGGCGGGCCCGAGAAGGCCAGCCCCAGGGGCGCCACGTGGCTGCCCAGCGCATAGTCAGGTGCGATGGCTTTGGCGACCTGGTCCGGCTGGGGCGGCTTCACCCGCACATCCACGTGCTGGCCGTAGTAGCTGTAGGGCCAGCCGTAGAACGCGCCCTCCTTCACCGAGGTGAGGTAGTCGGGCACGAGGTCGCTGCCGATCTCGTCGCGTTCGTTCACCACCGTCCACAGCGCGCCGCTGCCGGGGGCCCAGCCCAGGCCGTTCGGATTGCGCAGGCCGCTGGCGAAGATGCGGTGGGCGCCGCTGGCGCGGTCCACCTCCCAGATGGCGGCGCGGCCTTGCTCGGCTTCGATGCCGTTCTCGGCCACGTTGCTGTTGGAGCCTACCGTCACATAGAGCTTGCGGCCGTCCGGGCTGGCGATGAGGTTCTTGGTCCAGTGGTGGTTGAACGGCAGGCCGGGCAGGTCCACCACCTTGGTGGCCGGCGCCGTGATGGTGGTCTGGCCCGCCGTGTACGGAAAGCGCACCACCGCATCGGTGTTGGCGACGTAGAAATCGCCCCCCACCAGCGCCATGCCGAACGGGGAGTGCAGGCCCTGCAGGAACACGCTGCGGGTTTCCGCGACGCCGTCGCCGTCGGTGTCGCGCAGCAAGGTGATGCGGTCGGCCGACGGCGCGCCCGAGCCCGCGCGGCCCATGACCTTGCCCATGACCCAGTTGCGCACGTTCTTCACCAGCCCCTGGTCTTCCTTGGGCTTGGCCGGCGTGTTGCTCTCCGCGACCAGCACGTCGCCGTTGGGCAGCACGTACACCCAGCGCGGATGGTCCAACCCCTTGGCCAGCGCGGTGACCTTCATGCCCGCCATGGGGGTGGGCTGCATGCCGTCGGGCCACCCCTTGGCGGGTGCGATGTGAACGGTGGGGATCAGGGTCTTGTGGGGTTCGGGCAGCGTGGGCGACGGGCCCACTCCGGCCTCGGGCGGCAGCCGTGCCGTATCGCCGCAGCCGGCCAGGGCCCCGGCCAGCGCGCAGCCCAGGACGGCGACAGGCCAGCGGGCGGTTGAAAACGGGGGAAGATGGGAGCGTCGCGCGTGCATGGGAGAACCTGCCTTCTTTGCTGTTGGGGTGCCGATCGCGGCGGATGCGCCGCGATGCGGGCCAGTGTGCCGCGCCGGCACCACTGCCCCTGTCAGCCATGGGCGCGAACGCGCCGGACGGGTCTCCCATCCCCTCCCCGGCATGCAGCGGGCCCGGGCGCCAGGGCACCGGGCCGGGTCACGCCACAGCGCGGCGTCAATCCACCTTGATGTTGGCGGCCTTGATCACCTGCGCCCACTTGGCGACTTCGGCCTTCTGGAAGGCGGCGATCTGCGCGGTCGTCATGTCGGCCGGCTCCATGCCGAAGCTCTTGAGGCGGGTCTGCATGTCCGGCTGCGCGAGGATCTTGCGGATCTCGGTGTGCAGGCGGGTCACGACCGGCTCGGGCGTCCCTGCGGGCACGAAGATGGCCTGCCACGACTGCACTTCGAAATCGGCCAGTCCCTTCAAGCCGGATTCGGCCACGGTGGGCACATCAGGCATCGAGCCCAGGCGCTTGGCCGAGGTGACGGCAATGGCGCGCAGCTTGCCGCTCTGGATGTGCGGCGCGGCCACGACGGTGGTGTCGAACATCATGTCCACCTGCCCGCCGATCACGTCCTGGATGGCCGGGCCGCTGCCCTTGTAAGGCACGTGGGTGAACTTCACGCCCGACTTGTAGGCCAGAAGCTCCAGCGCCAGATGCTGCGAGGTGCCGGTGCCGGCGGAGGCCGACGACAGGCCGCCCGACTTGCCGCGGGCCGCATCCAGCACGTCCTTCAGCGTTTTGTAGGGACTGCTGGCCGCCACCACCAGCACCACGGGATTGGTGCCGATGAGCGTGACGGGCGCGAACGACTTCACTGGGTCGTAGCCCAGCTTCGGGTACAGGCTCACGTTGATGGCGTGCGAGCTGATGGTGCCGCCCAGCAGCGTGTAGCCGTCCGGTGCCGCGCGGGCCGCGATTTCCGAGCCGACGCTGCCGCCCGCCCCGCCCTTGTTGTCTACCACCACGGTCGTGCCCAGGGCGGTGCCCAGCTGCTGGCTGATCAGCCGGCCCAGCGTGTCGGTGGTGCCGCCGGCGGCGAACGGCACGAGGTAGGTGATGGTCTTGCCGGTGGGCCAGGTGCCCTGCGCGAAGGCGGGCAGGCCGATGAAGCTGCCGGCAGCCGCAGCAGCTGCGGCGGCGATGAAGGTTCTGCGTTGCATGTGCGTTGTCTCCTGGTTTTGAAAATCAGACCGCTCCGCGCGTTTCCACGTAGAGCGAATAAATCGAGTGGCTGCTGGCCATGAAGAGGCGGTTTTTCTTCGGGCCGCCGAAGACGAGGTTCGGGCAGCGCTCGGGCAGGCGGATGTGACCGATGGCCTTGCCGGCCGGGTTGAACACCATCACGCCGTCCAGGTCCGCGGCGACCGAGTCGGCCGCGCCCGTGCTACCCCAGCCGCACCACAGGTTGCCGTCTTCATCGACCTTGAATCCGTCCAGCGCGCCCGCCCCGCCCTCGATCAGCACGGTCGGGTTGGCCAGCCCCTGGCGGGCGGTGACGTCGTAGCGCACGATCTGGCGGCGGTTGTCGGCCGTGCGCGCCACCAGGTAGAGCTGCTTTTCGTCCGGCGTGAAAGCCAGACCGTTGGGAAAGCGCGCCTCCAGCACGCGGTCCAGCCGGCCGGACGGATCGATGCGGTACAGCGCATGCGGGAGCTCGGAGACGGCCTTGTCGCCCTCCCAGTGGCCGCCGATGCCGAACGGCGGGTCGGTGAACCAGACCGAGCCGTCGCTCGGGCAAACGATGTCGTTGGGTGAATTCAGGCGCTTGCCCTCGAAGCGGTCGGCCAGCACGGTGATGCTGCCGTCGTACTCGGTGCGGGTCACGCGGCGGGTCAGGTGCTCGCACGCCAGCAGCCGGCCCTGGCGGTCGCGGCCCAGGCCGTTGGAGAAGTTGGAGGGCTGGCGGAACACGCCGGTCTGCCCCGTGGCCTCGTCCCAGCGCAGGATGCGGTTGTTGGGAATGTCGGAAAACAGCAGGTAGCGCCCATCGCCGAACCACACCGGGCCTTCGACCCAGCGAAAGCCCGTGGCGATCTGCTCCACGCTGCTGCTGAACAGGCGGTACTTGGCGAACGACGGGTCCAGGATCTGCACCGAGGGATCGGGGTAGCGCTGCTGCGGCTTGAAGTCGAACGCCTGGGCCTGCGCGAGGCCCGTGGCCGTGGCGGCCAGCGCGCCGGCCATGAAACGGCGGCGCGATGGCGGGGTCTGGGGGGCGGCGTCTTGTGTCGCTCTTTGCATGGGTTTTGTCTCCGGTCGTGTTTTCAGGAAGCGCGGCGGGCCACATGCCCCGAGGCCGCGCGGGTGGGCATGCGCATGCGTGCCCACGCACCAAGGCGTCAATGCCTCAAGGCAGATCGACGATCTCGACCCAGTTGGGGTTCTTGCCCGCCGCCACGCGCGTGGGCGTGCCCGGCACGCCGGTGGCTGGATCGATGGGGTGCAGCGACACGCTGTGCGAGTCCTGCCCCGCCGCGATCAGAAAGCGCCCCGAGGAATCGACGGCAAAGCCGCGCGGCGACTTCTCGGTGGGCACCTGGCCGAGCGGCTCGACCTGCCCGGTGGCCGCATCGACGCGGAAGGTGGACAGCGTGCTCGATGTGCGCTCGGACGCATACAGCGTGCGGCCGTCGGGCGACAGGTGTAGGTCGGCCGCCCAGGGCTTGCCGGTGAAGCCTGGCGGCAAGGTGGTGGTGCGCTGCACCTCGCGCAGCGTGCCGCGCTCGGCGTCGTACGCCATCACGTGCAGGGCCGCGTCCAACTCGTCCACCACGTACATATACCGCTGCGCCTTGTCCCAGACGAAGTGGCGCGGACCGGCCTTTTCCGGGGCCACCGCGGTCAGCGCCGGCTCGTTGGCGGTCAGCTTTCCTGTGGTGGCGTCGAAGCGCCAGCTCGACAGATGGTCACCGCCCAGGCTGGTGGCAAACACGTAGCGGTTGGCCGCGTCGGCATGGATGGCGTGCGCGTTGGGCGCCGTGGGAATGAGCTGCTGCACCGCGCCCACCAGCCCGTCCTTGTCGATGCTGTTGACGCTGATCTTGTGGCCCGGGTAGGACGCGGCGAACAGCCAGCGGCCGGTGGCATCGGTGTCGATGTTGGCCATGCTGTCCGCCAGGGCGGCCTCGCCCTGTTTCTTCAGGCGGCCGCTGGCCGGATCGATGGCCAGCGTCACCACGCGGAAAGGCTGCGAGCGCAGCGCCACGTACAGCTGGCGCTTGTTGGGCGAGACCGCCATGGGCATGGCCTGGCCGCCCACGGGCACGGTCTCCACCGGCTGGAGTTTGCCGGCGGCGCGGTCCAGTTCGTACACCGAGATGTCCTGGCTGTCGGCGTTCGACACATAGACCCAGGTGGCGGCCGAGGCCGCGCCGCTGGCCGCCATCAGCGTGGCGGCGGCCACGGGGGCCAGCGCCACCGCGCGCAGGAAGGAAGAAGAAATCGCCATGGATCGCTCTCTTTCCGGGGTCACTTGACCACCATGAACATGCTGGGCAGCCAGGTCGAGAAGGCCGGCACGAAGGTCACGAGGGCCAGCGCGAAGATCAGCGCGCCGTAGAACGGCCAGATCGTGCGCATCACCGTGCCCACCGACACGCCGCCGATCGCGCAGCCCACGAACTGGGTGGTGCCCACGGGCGGCGTGTTCAGGCCCAGCGCGCAGTTGATCAGCATGACGATGCCGAACTGCACCGAGCTCATGCCGTAGTGCTGGGCGATGGGCAGGAAGATCGGCGTGCACAGCAAGATGGTGGCCGCCATGTCCAGGAAGGTGCCCAGCACGAACAGGATGATGTTGATCAGCAGGAAGATCACCCACGGCGTGCTGGTCACCTGCGACAGCATCTGGCCCGTGAGTTCGGCCACGCCGTACAGGCTGATGAGGTAGCCGAAGGTGCTGGAGATGCCGATCAGCAGCAGGATCACGCCCGTGGTGCGCACCGCCTTCGAGGCCGCCTTGATGAAGTGCTCCCACTTCAGCGTGCGGTACAGGAACACGGTCAGGCCGAGCGCATACAGCACGGCCACGGCCGCCGATTCGGTGGCGGTGAAGATGCCCGAAAGAATGCCCCCCAGGATCAGCACGACGATGAACAGCCCCGGCAGCGCGGCGGCGAACGAACGCCCGACGATCTGCCAGCCCGGGAACGTGCCCGCGGGGTAGCCGCGCTTGACAGCCACGAGGTAGGCCGCGGCCAGGTTGCTGATGGTGAGCACCAGCGCGGGAATCAGCGCCGCGAGGATCAGCGCCGCGATGGACACCTTGCCGCCGGCCGCCAGCGAATAGATGATGAGGTTGTGGCTGGTGGGCATGAGCGCCCCCACCAGCGCCGCGTGCGTCGTCACGTTGACGGCGTAGTCGGCGTGGTAGCCCTCCTTCTTCATCATCGGGATCATCACGGCGCCCATGGCCGACACGTCCGCCACCGGCGAGCCCGAGACGCCGCCGAACAGCGTGCAAGCCACCACGTTGGACATGCCCAGCCCGCCGCGCACGTGGCCCACCAGGTTGCGAGCGAAGTTGACGATGCGGTCGGCGATGCCGCCGTACAGCATCAGCTCGCCCGCGAAGATGAAGAACGGAATCGCCAGGAACGAGAAGATGCCCATTCCCGAGGTCATCTGCTGGAAGCCGACCTCCAGGGGCAGGCCTTCGTACAGCAGGGTGGCCAGGGCCGACAGGCCGATGGAAAAAGCCACGGGCACGCCCAGCAGCAGGAACAGCGTGAACGACACGCTCAGGATCAAAAGTGGCACGGTCATGGTTTTTCTCAGCCCCAGGCAGGTTCGACTTCGCGGCCCTGGGCCAGCGCGATGATGTGTTCGATCGAGAACATCACGATCAGGACGCCGGCGATCGCGGCCGGCACGTATTTCCAACCTTCGGAGATCCACAGCGTGGGCAGCCGGTAGTCCCACACCGACTGCGCGAGCGACGCGCAGCTGTAGGCCATCACGGCGCCGAACACGAGCACCAGCGCGTGGATGAGGTATTCCATCTTCAGGCGCAGCCAGTCGGGCGCCAGCACCAGGAACGATTCGAGCCCGATGTGGCCGGCATCGCGCACGCCCACGGCCACGCCGAACATGGTGACGTAGATCACCAGCAGCAGGGCCAGGCTTTCCGCCCAGGTGGGCGTGTTGTTGAGCACATAGCGTCCGAACACCTGCCAGCTCACGGCGCAGATCACTGCGACCAGGCCGAGGATGCCCAGCCACATGCAGACGCGGGCGAGCGTGCGGCAAATTTGGGTATACATGTTGTTATGAGTAAAAAAGGCCCCTGGCACAATATTCACTAGGGCACCATGCTATTGATTTAAGAGCAAAAAAAGCCCACTTCAAGAAGTGGGCAGAAAGGGACTTACTGGGTGTCCTGAACGCGCTTGACCAGGTCCTTGAGCTTGGCGTCCGGGATGAACTTGTCGTACACGGGCTTCATCGCGGCCTGGAACGGGGCCTTGTCGATTTCGATGATCTCGGCACCGCCGGCCTTCACCGTCGCCAGCGACTTGATCTCGCGTTCGGCCCATTGCTTGCGCATGTAGGGCACCGACTCCTTGGCGGCCTGGCGGATCCAGCCCTGCTCTTCGGGCGACAGGCGGTCCCAGGCGCGCTTGGAGAACAGCAGCATCTCGGGGGCCATGGAGTGCTCGGTCTTGGTGTAGTACTTGGCCACCTCAAACGAACGCGAGCTCTCGTACGTGGGGTAGTTGTTCTCGGCCGCGTCGATCAGGCCGGTCTTGAGGCCGGTGTACACCTCGCCCATGGGCATGGGGGTGGCGTTGGCGCCCATCGCCTCCAGCATCGACACCCACAGGTCGGACTGCTGCACGCGCACTTTCAGGCCCTTCATGTCGGCGAAGCTGCGCACGGGCTTCTTGGCCGTGAACATCGAGCGGGCGCCGCTGTCGTAGTAGGCCAGGCCCACGAAGCCCTGCTTTTCGCAGGCCTTGAGGATTTCCTCGCCGATCGGGCCGTCCAGCACCTTGTGCAGATGCTCGACCGAGCGGAACAGGAACGGCATCGTGGGCACCACGGTCTCGGGGCAGATGTTGTTCATCGCGCCGATGTTGATGCGCACCAGCTGCAGCGCGCCGATCTTGGCCTGCTCGATGGTGTCCTTCTCGCTGCCCAGGGCGCCGTTGTTGAACACCTTGATGGTGTGCTTGCCGCCGGACAGGGCTTTCAGGCGCTCGCCCATGAACTTGACCGCCATCACGGTCGGGTAGTCGTCGGGGTGGATGTCCGCGGAGCGCAGCTCGGTGGCCTGCGCGGCGCCGAAGCCCAATGTGAGTGCGGCCAGGGTGGCCAGGGTGGTCTTCAGGAATTTCATTTGTCTGCCTCGTCTCTTTTGCTGTTGGAAATACGTTTTGGGGGAGAAATCGGTAGAGGGACCCAGGCCCCGTTCAGACAGGGGGGGTGAATTCTGGCTCCGGCACGCCCTGCGTACCCGGGCGCAATGCGAAGACACCGCCGGCCAACGGCTGGTCCGACAGGTCCACGCCCGCGGGGCGGATGGAGGTGACGTACAACGTGTCGAGTTGCGGGCCGCCGAAGGCGCACATGGCGGGCTTTTTCACCGGCACGGCCAGGGACCGGTCGAGCCGGCCATCGGGGGTGAAGCGGTGCACCAGGCCCGCGTCGTTGCCGCAGATCCAGTAGCCGCCGTCCACATCGATCGCCGCGCCATCGGGGCGCCCGGGCAGCGGATTCATGTCGGCGAACAGGCGCCGGCGGCTCGGCGTGCCGGTCTCGGTGTCGTAGTCGAATGCCCAGATCGCCTGCACCTGGGGGTGCGAATCGGACAGGTACATCGTGCGCCCGTCGGGACTGAAAGCGATGCCGTTGGGCACGATCAAATCGCCCAGCGCCAGGTCGGTGCCTGCGCCGGCCGCCATCTCCTGCGCACCGAACCGGTACACCTTGCCCACGCGGGCGGCGGCGCCCATGTCCTGCAGCATGGTGCCGGCGATGAACCGGCCCTGGCGGTCACAGCGGCCGTCGTTGAAGCGCATGCCCGCCCGGGCGTGGTCGGCCGTGGCCAGGCGCTGCGCCTGCAGCGTGCCGGATGCGGCACCGCCCTGCGGCAGGTCGAGCTGGAACCAGCCGCTTTCCAAACCGGCGAGCCATCGGCCGGGCTGCCAGCCCCAGGGTGCGACGCAGGCGACCATCTCCGGCGCCTTCCACTGCGCCTGCTCGCCGGTCTGCGCGGACCAGCGGTGCAGCACGCCCTGGGGAATGTCGGCCCAGTACAGCGCCTGCTCGGCCGCGCGCCACACCGGGCTCTCGCCCGTCGCGCAACGCGCATCCAGCACCAGTTCCGCGCTGGCGTTCACGGCGGTCATCCTTCGAACGGGCCCTGGGCCGTGAAGGCCCCGCCCTGGTAGATGGCGGCCGGATCGGTCGGCGCGGGTGCAGGCTGGGCCTCGACCTGGGCGCGGAAGGGTTCGGAGCTGTCCTTGGGCGTGAAGCCCAGGTGCGCTGCCGCATGGTTGTCCCACCACAGATCGCGGTTGGCGGAGGCGCCATACACCACGGTGTGGCCCACGTCCGGGGTGAACAGGGCCTTTTCGACGAGCTGGGTGAGGTCGTCGTAGCTCAGCCAGGAACTCATCATGCGGCGGTCGCGCGGCGCAGGGAACGAGGAGCCGATGCGCAGGCTCACCGTCTCGATGCCGTAGCGGTCGAAATAGAAGCTCGCCATGTCTTCGCCGAACGACTTGGACAGGCCGTAATAGCCATCGGGCCGGCGGCGGGCGTTGGCGTCGATGCGCTCGTCCTGGCGGTAAAAGCCCGTCACATGGTTGGAGCTGGCGAACACCACGCGGCGCACGCCGTGGCGACGCGCGCCTTCGTAGATGTGGAACACGCCCTTGATGTTGGCTTCCAGGATCTGCTCGAAAGGCCGCTCCACCGATACCCCGCCCAGGTGCACGATGGCGTCGCAGCCAGCCACCAGCGCGTCCACCGCAGCCTTGTCGGCCAGATCGCAGGGCACCACCTCTTCATCGGGGCCGCGCGACGGGGCCAGGGTGGAGATGTCGGACAGCCGCAGCACCTCGGCATACGGGCGCAATCTTTCGCGCAATACCTGGCCCAGGCCGCCTGCGGCGCCGGTCAAAAGAAGACGGGGTAAACGGGACGGCTGGCTCATGAAGCTCCTCTGGCTAGTATTTGTCATATGTTGTCATACAACGTTCAGCGATTATCATCACCGCCATGGCCGCACCGATAAAGGGATTACCCGCATACCCCGCCCCCACCGAATCAACGGCCCCGAACCTGTCCCCGGCCCCGGTCCGGCGCGCCCGCGGACTGGCCAACGCCGTGGTGGAAGACTTCTCTGGAAAGATCCGCGACCGGCTGCTGACGCCGGGCGACAAGTTGCCCACCGAATCCGAAATCATGCGCGCCCACGACGTGAGCCGCACCGTGGTGCGCGAGGCCCTGTCCAAGCTGCAGGCCGCCGGCCTGGTGGAAACGCGGCACGGCATCGGCACCTTCGTGCTGCCCCCGCGCGCCGGCGGCGTGTTCCGGCTGGACCCGTCCGAACTCACGGCATCGGTGGACGTTCTGGCCGTGCTGGAGCTGCGCATCAGCCTGGAAACCGAATCGGCCGGCCTTGCAGCCATGCGCCGCAGCGAAACGCACCTGCAGGCCATGCGCCAGGCGCTGGACGACTTCGAGCGCAACGTGGCCATGGGCGGCGACACGGTGGGGCACGACTTCCGCTTCCACCTGCAGATCGCCGAAGCGACGGGCAACCCGTACTTCGCCGACATCATGAACCACCTGGGCACCACGCTGATTCCGCGCACCCGCATCTCGGGCATCCGCAACGCGGTGCGGGGCCACGAATACCTGAGCCGGGTGAACCGCGAGCACGAAGAGATCTATTCGGCCATCGCCCGCAAGGACCCCGAGTCGGCGCGCGCGGCCATGCGCATCCACCTCACCAACAGCCGCGAGCGCCTGCGCCTGGCGCAGGAGGCGGCCAAAACCCCGCCGGCTCAAGTACAAGCCCCTGCCGCCACACCAGAAGCCTGAAACCCAGCCACTGGCCCAAAGGCCGGGCGCGGGGGTCATCGTTAACCCGAAGAGCCGCGGAAAAGCATTTTCCGGCGCTTGTGCCTTGCTATTTTTAAGTTGTATGATGACGTACAACAAAAATGACCCAACCCAAACAAGGAGACATGCAATGACTTTGAACCGCCGCCACGCCATGGTCTATGGTGCCGCCGCCCTGGCCAGCACCACGGCCATGGGCCAGACCGCCAATTGGCCCACCAAAACGTTGCGCCTCATCGTGCCCTACCCGCCCGGCGGCAGTTCGGACATCATTGCGCGTGCCATCAGCCAGCCGCTGTCGGACCTGCTCAAGCAGAACGTCATCGTGGAAAACAAGCCCGGCGCCAACGGCAACCTGGGCGCCGACTTCGTCGCCAAGGCGCAGCCCGACGGCTACACCATGCTGCTGTGCGACGTCGGGGCGCTGGCCATCAGCCCCTCGGTCTATACCAAGCTGCCATTCAACCCCTCCAAGGACCTGCGTGGCGCGACCATGCTGGCCTACTCGCCGCACATGCTGGTGGTGCACCCGTCCGTGCCCGCCAACAACCTGAAGGAACTGATCGCCCTGTCCAAGACGGCCGACCTGAATTTCGCCGTCACCGCCACAGGCAGCGCACCGCACCTGGCCGGCGTGGCGCTGGAGCGCGCCAGTGGCGCCCGCTGGCAATATGTGCCTTACAAGGGCGGCGTGACCGCCATCCAGGACACGATGGCCGGCCAGACCCAGATGCTGATGAACGGCATGCTCGCCACCCTGCCCCACGTGCAGAGCGGCAAGCTCAAGGTGCTGGCGCTGTCCAAGGCCACGCGCATGCCGCTGCTGGCCGATGTGCCCACCATCGCCGAGCAGGGCATCCCCGGCTTCGAGTCCGGCACCTGGCAAGGCATCCTCGTGCCGCGCGGCACGCCCGATCCGATCGTGCAGCGCCTGAACACGGCCCTCATCTCCGTCATCCGCACGCCGGAAATCCGCTCCCGCCTCGCGGGCCAGGGCGCCGAGGTCGTGACCATGGCCTCCGCCGAGCAAGACAAGTTCTTCGAGAAAGAGCGCGCACGCTGGGCCAGTGTGGTATCGGCGGCGCAGATCCGGCTCGACTGATTTTTCACTTTTCCCTTTTTCCACCCACTACCCCGTACCGCCATGCAACCTCAAGAACTCAAGACCATCATGGGCTCCGGCCTCCTGTCGTTCCCGCTCACGGACTTCGACGCCCAGGGCCAATTCAACGCCAAGGGCTACGCGGAGCGCCTGGAATGGCTGGCCCCCTACGGTGCCAGCGCTTTGTTCGCGGCAGGCGGCACGGGTGAGTTCTTCTCGCTCACGGCGGACGAGTACCCTGGCATCATCAAGACCGCCGTGGACACCTGCCGCGGCAAGGTGCCGATCATCGCCGGCGCCGGCGGCCCCACGCGCTTTGCCATCCAGTGCGCCCAGGCGGCCGAGAAGGCCGGCGCCCACGGCATCCTGCTGCTGCCGCACTACCTCACGGAAGCCGGCCAGGAAGGCCTGGCCGCGCACGTCGAAGAGGTGTGCAAGAGCGTGAAGTTCGGCGTGATCGTCTACAACCGCGGCCAGAGCCGCTTCACTCCCGAAACGCTGGCACGCCTGGCCGAACGCAACGCCAACCTGGTGGGCTTCAAGGACGGCGTGGGCGACATCGAGCTGATGAACTCCATCTACATGAAGATGGGTGACCGCTTCGCCTACCTGGGCGGCCTGCCGACCGCCGAGGTATATGCCGCGGCCTACAAGGCACTGGGCACGCCGGTGTATTCGTCGGCCGTGTTCAACTTCATCCCCAAGACGGCGATGGACTTCTACAAGGCCGTGGCGAACGACGATCTGGCGACGCAGCACCACCTGCTGCGCGAGTTCTTCATGCCTTACCTCGAACTGCGCAACCGCATGGCCGGCTATGCCGTCAGCATCGTCAAGGCCGGCGCGAAGATCGTCGGCCACGACGCAGGCCCCGTGCGCGCCCCGCTCACCGACCTCAAGCCCGGCGAAATGCAGGAACTCAAGGCACTCATCGACAAGCTCGGCCCGCAATAAGGCGCCGCGGCTGAAGATCCGGCGCCCGGCCGTGCACGGGCGCCGGTGGGTCAAGCCATCCGCACGGGGCATCCATAAAACCACACCACAACGGAGACAAGAGATGTACAAGAAACTGTTCCTGGCCGCGGCCACGGCCGTCACCCTGCTGGCCATGGGCGGCTGCGCCACGGCACCGGCCGGCGCGGGCACCGATGCGCCGCAGTCGGTCGCCACCGCGGCCGAGCGCCTGCGGATCGCCATGATCGACCCGTCCCCCGCCGCGCTGAACCAGCTCGTCGCCGACGACCTGAGCTACGGCCACTCGGGAGGCCGGGTGGACACCAAGGCCAGCTTCATCAGCGACCTGCTCGACGGCAAGTCGGACTTCGTCACCATCGTCATCAGCGACCAGACCATCAAGGTGGTCGGCGACGTGGCCATCGTCCGCCACACCCTGACGGCCGACACCAACGACTCGGGCAAGCCCGGCAAGGTGCAGATCAAGATCCTGGGCGTCTGGCAAAAGCAAGGCGCCGACTGGAAGCTGCTGGCCCGCCAGGCCGTCCGCGCAGCGCCCTGATTCCCGCCCACGAGGGGGCCGCGCGTGCGGCTTTCTCGTGGGGCTTCGAATCCTTTTTGCTCCCCGCGACCGCTTTCACACCGGCCTGCACCCCAAGGCCTTGGATGCGCCGCCGTACCATCCCCGCCCATGAGCACCACACCCCGGCCCCGCCTTCTGCAAATCGCCCGCCTGCCCCTGCCGGCGCTTGAAGCCGACCTGGCTGCGCAGTTCGACATCGTTTGCCTGTCCGACCAACCCGATCCCGCCGCTTTCCTTGCCGAACGCGGCGCTGATTTCACTGGCGTGGTCACCTCCGCATCGATTGGACTGAAACGCGAAGTGATCGACGCCTTGCCGAGCTTGCAGGTCATCAGCAGCTTCGGCGTGGGCTTCGACGCGCTGGACATCGCGGCGGCCAGCGCGCGGGGCATCCAGGTGGGCTACACCCCCGGCGTGCTGAACGATTGCGTGGCCGACCTGGCCTTTGCCCTGCTTCTGGATGTGTCGCGCGGCGTCAGCGCCAGCGACCGCTTCGTGCGGCGCGGCGACTGGACCACCGCCCGGTTCGCGCCCCAGACCCGGGTGTCCGGCAAGCGGTTGGGGCTCGTCGGCATGGGCCGCATCGGACAGGCCGTGGCCGAACGGGCCTCGGGCTTTCGCATGGAGGTCGGCTACCACAACCGCCGGCCCAGCGCCCAGTCCGCCCTGCCCTATTTCGACTCGCTGCTTGAACTGGCCCGATGGGCCGACTACCTGATGCTTACCGTGGCCGGAGGGGCGGAAACCCGCCATCTGGTCGATCGGGCCGTGCTGGAGGCCCTCGGCCCCCGCGGTTTTCTGATCAACGTGGCACGGGGCAGCGTGGTCGATGAGGCCGCCCTGATCGACGCTCTGGCAGAACGCCGCGTCGCGGGTGCGGGCCTCGACGTGTTCGAAAACGAACCGTCGGTGCCGGCCGCGCTGCTGGCGCTGGACAACGTGGTGCTGACACCGCACACCGCCAGCGCCACCCATGAAACCCGCCGCGCCATGGCCGACATGGTGCTGGACAACCTACACGCCTTCTATGCCACGGGTGCTGTCCGCGCCCCGGTGCCCGGCACCGGTACTGCTTGAACCCACTTCGCTCCGCCACTCTCCGAAGCCACACCCATGCCCACTGCCATGCACACCCCTACCGTCACCGAAGTCCGCGTCATTCCGGTCGCCGGGCGCGACGGCATGCTGCTCAACCTGAGCGGCGCACACGCCCCGTTCTTCACGCGCAACCTGTTCATCCTCACCGACAGTGCCGGGCGCACCGGAGTGGGCGAAGTGCCGGGTGGCGAAAAGATCCGGCAGGCCCTGGAAGATGTCCGGCCCCTGCTCGTCGGGCAGCCGGTGGGCAACCATCTGGCGCTGCTGCAGCGGGTGCAGGCCGCACTGGCGGAGCGCGACAGCGGCGGACGCGGCCTGCAGACGTTCGACCTGCGCATCGCCATCCACGCCGTCACCGCTGTGGAGTCGGCCTTGCTCGACTTGCTGGGCCAGCACCTGGGCGTGCCGGTGGTCGCACTGCTCGGAGAAGGCCAGCAGCGCGACCGCGTGGAAATGCTGGGCTATCTGTTCTTCGTGGGCGATGCCGGCCAAACCGATCTGCCCTACGTGCGCGCCCAGGAGGTCGATGCCCCCGAGAGCGACTGGAGCCGCGTGCGCCATCTGCAGGCCCTCACCCCCGAGACCATCGTGCGCCAGGCCGAGGCCGCGCACGCACGCTATGGTTTCAACGACTTCAAGCTCAAGGGAGGCGTGCTGCGCGGCGAGGACGAAGTGCTGGCCATTCGGGCGCTGCACGAGCGCTTTCCCAAGGCGCGCGTCACCCTCGACCCCAACGGCAGCTGGCTGCTCAAGGACGCCGTGCGCCTGTGCCGAGACCTGCACGGTGTGCTCGCCTATGCGGAAGACCCCTGCGGTGCCGAAGACGGCTTTTCGGGCCGCGAAATCATGGCCGAGTTCCGCCGCGCCACCGGGTTGCCCACGGCCACCAACATGGTGGCTACCGACTGGCGCCAGATGGTGCATGCGCTCTCGCTCCAGTCGGTCGACATTCCGCTGGCCGACCCGCACTTTTGGACCATGGCCGGCTCGGTGCGCGTGGCCCAGACCTGCCGCGACTGGGGCCTGACCTGGGGTTCGCATTCCAACAACCATTTCGACGTGTCGCTGGCCATGTTCACGCATGTGGCGGCCGCGGCTCCCGGCAAGGTCACGGCCATCGATACCCACTGGATCTGGCAGGACGGCCAGGGCCTGACGCAATCGCCGCTGCAGATCGTGGACGGGCATGTGACCGTGCCGACCACCCCGGGCCTGGGCGTTCAGCTCGACATGGCGGCCGTGGAGCGCGCGCACCAGCTCTACCTGCAGCACGGGCTGGGGGCCCGCGACGACAGCATCGCGATGCAGTACCTTCACACCGGCTGGAAGTTCGATCCCAAGCGCCCTTGCCTCGTTCGCTGACCCGCCAGGCTGGCCTAAACTGCTGTCATGCCTTTTTCACATGCATGGCCTGACAGCACCGCCCGAAGCCTGCTGCCCTGGATCCTTTTGGGAGCGACAGCCGGCTGCGGCGCACAGACCCGTGATGTCACCGGTGAGATCGCCGTCAGCAGCGACCTGACCGAACGTGGTTTCCAGACGCCCATCAGGCGCCCTATCGTCCAGGGACTGATCACGCTCTACGATGCGACGGGCTGGTCGGCAGGTGCCGTGCTGGGGATGCAGACCAACGGCCGCCGCTACGGCCGGGCCATCGTGCGCCTCGCCTATGACGGCGTACTCTCCAATGACTGGCAATATCAGGCCGTCACCCAGTACTACGCCTATCCGGACAATCCAACCGCCCGACTGACGGACCGGTTGGAAACGGCGCTGAGCTTCAGTTACCGCGATCTGATCACGGCGGGGGCCTCGGTGTTTCACTATCCCCATACCCAGGATGCCGCCCGGCCCATGCGTTGGGCCGTGGATCTGGGCGGCCGGCTACCGATCGACGAGCAATTTTCCTTGACGGGCACCATCGGCCTGGCCCAGGTTCGCCCGCAAGGCCGGTATGCGTATGGCAGCGTCGGCGCCGCCTGGCGCCAAGGACCCTGGCGCGCCTCCCTCAGCTATCTGGCGACCGACGATCGGGCCCGGTCGGTGTATCCGGGCAACACGGCCGGCCATTGGTCGTTCATGTGGGCCCGTTCTTTTTGAAGCATCCGCAACCTTTTGGTGCATTGCAGGCACACACGTCGCAAGATTCAACCCTCCAAGACGTCCATCCGCCCGCTTCTACGCCATGGCTGCCCTCTCCTTTCCTGACGATTCAGCCGATCTCGAACTGCTGCATGGCATCGCGTCCGGCGATCGCGCGGCGCTGGCAGCGTTGTACCGGGCGTACCACCGCCGGCTCTGCCAGTTTCTGACCCGCCTGACTCGCCGGTCCGACCTGATCGAAGAGATCATCAACGATTGCTTCTGGATCGTCTGGCAGAAAGCGGGCAGTTTCCGTGAAGAGTCGAAAGTCTCTACCTGGATCATGGGCATCGCCTATCGCTGCGGGCTCAAGGCCCTGCGGCAGGACGGAGGGGCGGACATGCCGTCCGTCGCGGACGATGATCCGGAAGTCCAGGCCGATCTGGCTACGGACCCTGGCGAAGCAAGGGAGTTGCGCAACTGGCTCGACAAGGGCATGGAGCGGCTTTCGGTGGACCAGCGTCTGGTGCTGGAGCTGGCCTATACAGGCGGGCATTCTCTGGAAGAAATCGCCGTCATCACCCAGTCACCCGTCGGAACGGTCAAAGCGCGCATGTTCCACGCGCGCGTGAAGCTGCGCAACTTGCTGCCGGCCTTGGCCACCCGCAGCACCGTTCAATAGGATTGCACCATGCCCTACCGTTTCCCAGACTCCCCAAGCCAGGACCGCTCGCATTTGCTCACCCAGGAGGCCCTGCCCTGGATCGTCAACGGCCGTGCCAGCGATGAACAGCGCGCGGAAGTGGAAAAGCACCTGGCCCAGTGCGCCGACTGCCGGGACGAACTCCAGACACAGCAGCAAGTGCAGGCCGCCTTGGCATTGCCCCCCACACGCGTGCCCGATGAACAGGCAGGCCTGGACAAACTGCTGGCGCGCATCGAGCTGGACGCCCTGTGCGATCAACCGCTGCCCAAAACCGCCGCAGTTGCACGCCGGCAGGGTGGCCGGCTCACCTATGCCTTGGCCACCTTCGCGGTCTTGCAAGCCGTTGCCTTGGCCTTCATGGGACATCGCTTGTCCGAACAGGAACCATCGGCGTTCCAGACATTGAGCAGCCCTCCCGCCCCGGGCGCTGCGGGCGTTGGTCAGCCAAACGCCATCCGTGTCGTTCCCGATGGACGCATCACCCTGGCAGACTGGAAGGCGTTGCTGGATTCGTTGAACCTGCAGGTGGTCAGTGGGCCCAACGCGATGGGGGCCTATGCGGTGTCCGCGAAAGACATGCGCCAATCAAATACCCAGGCCCTGGAGCGGCTGCGCAGCACCCCGGGAATGCAGATGGTCGAACCCATCGGAGGCCCGCCATGACCACCCGTCTTCTGACTGCGGCCTTGCTGCTGGCATGCACACTGGCTGGTTGCAGCAGCGTGCCGGCGGAACTCCCTCCTGACGCCACGACGCTGCGGCCCTCCGGTGAGGCGGGCATGCGCGCTGACAGCACCCGCTACATCATCGTGGCGGTTCCCAATCCGCTGGAACATGTGCCTGGCCGCGCGGGCACCAGCCTGTCCAGCTATGGCGCCCCACCGCGCTACACCATGGGCAATCGTGCGGCAAGGACAGTCCAGGCCATCGCCGTGGACTACGGCCTGCGGGAAGTGACTGCCTGGCCGATCCCGCCGATGAATGCGCACTGCGTGGTGTTCGAGATCAGCGCCACCGCGTCCCGCGAAGCGCTGCTGCACGCGCTTTCGCGCGATGCCCGCGTGCAACTGGCGCAGCCCCTGCAGGACTTTTCGGTCAACGCAGGCCCGCCGGAGGCTTCGGCCGTGGCCTACAACGACCCCTACATGCCCTTGCAACAGGGCTTTGTGGACATGCAGGTGGCACGGGCGCACAAGCTCAGCACCGGCAAAGGAGCACACATTGCCGTGATCGACACGGGCGCCCAGACGGAGCATCCGGAGTTGCGCGGGCAGATCGATGCCGCCTACAACCTCGTCGATGAAAATGCCGCGGGCTTTCAGCAAGATCAGCACGGGACGCAGGTCGCTGGCATCATCGCCGCGGTGGGCAACAACCTGCAGGGCATCGTGGGTGTCGCGCCCGAGGCGAAGGTAAGCCTGTACAAAGCCTGCTGGTATCCGGCGCATCAGCCTTCAGCCGGTGCACGCTGCAACTCCTTCACCCTGGCCAAGGCGCTCGTGGCCGTGATGTCGTCCGATGCGCGCACCATCAACATGAGCCTGGGCGGCCCGGAGGACCCGTTGCTCAGCACGCTGCTGGGCCAACTGGTCAAACAAGGCCGTGCGGTGGTCGCAGCGCTGCCGTCCAGCGGAGAACGCACGGGTTTTCCCGCCGGCGTGCCCGGTGTGATCGTCGTGGGAATGGCCGACAACGCCAATCTGGCGGCCAAGGGGGTTCTGGCTGCCCCCGGAAAAGACGTGCTCACGCTGCAACCCCAGGGGCGCTACGACTTCGCCACAGGCTCTTCGATGGCCGCGGCCCACGTGAGCGGGATGATTGCATTGCTCCAATCCAGTGCCCCACAACTCGACATCACGACGATCAAGAACCTCCTGCTGGACAGCGAAAAAAGTGTGGGCAAGCCATGGATGGTCAATGCCGAGCGGGCGCTGGAATCCCTACCGAACCAAGGCCAGCGGCTGGCCAAACGCTGACCGGCCACCGACCAGCCATTCACCTGCCAGAAACGCGCCCTAGCCAAAAAGAAAACCCTCCAAGTCCGGACAGGACTTCGAGGGTTTCCGCACCAGCCAGCCGATGCCTCCCGGCACCCGCTCACGTGATTACATGTTGTCGATCATGACCTGACCAAAGCCAGAGCAGCTCACTTGCGTCGCGCCTTCCATCAGACGGGCGAAATCATAGGTGACCTTCTTGCTGGCGATCGATTTCTGGATGGACCGGATGATCAGGTCCGCGGCTTCCGTCCAACCCATGTGGCGCAGCATCATTTCGGCCGACAGGATTTCAGAGCCGGGATTCACATAGTCCTTGCCGGCATACTTGGGCGCGGTGCCGTGCGTGGCTTCGAACATCGCCACCGTGTCGGACAGATTGGCGCCAGGAGCGATGCCAATGCCCCCCACCTGGGCCGCCAGAGCGTCCGAGATGTAGTCGCCGTTCAGGTTGAGCGTGGCCACCACGCTGTACTCGGCGGGGCGCAGCAGGATCTGCTGCAGGAAGGCGTCCGCAATGCTGTCCTTGATGGTGATGTCCTTGCCCGTCTTGGGGTTCTTGAACTTCATCCAGGGGCCACCATCGATCAGCTCAGCACCGAACTCCTTCGCAGCCAGCGCGTAGGCCCAGTCACGGAAGCCGCCCTCGGTGAACTTCATGATGTTGCCCTTGTGCACGATGGTCACGCTGGGCTTGTCATTGTCGATGGCGTACTGGATCGCCTTGCGCACCAGGCGCTCGGTGCCTTGGCGGGACACGGGCTTGACGCCAATGCCGGAAGTGTCGGGAAAGCGGATCTTCTTGACGCCGAATTCCTCCTGCAGGATCTTGATGAGTTTCTTGGCCTTTTCGGACTCGGCTTCGAACTCGATTCCGGCATAGATGTCTTCCGAGTTCTCGCGGAAGATCACCATGTTGGTCTTCTCGGGCTCCTTGACCGGCGAAGGCACGCCCTTGAAGTACTGGATGGGGCGCAGGCAGACATACAGGTCCAGCTCCTGGCGCAGCGCCACGTTCAGCGAACGGATGCCACCGCCCACAGGGGTGGTCAACGGGCCCTTGATGGAAACCACGTAGTCGCGCACGGCGTGCAGCGTCTCTTCCGGCAGCCACACGTCGGGGCCGTAAACCTTGGTCGACTTTTCGCCAGCGAACACTTCCATCCAGTGGATCTTCTTCTTGCCACCGTAGGCCTTCGCCACCGCAGCGTCCACGACCTTCAGCATCACGGGAGTGATATCAAAACCAGTGCCGTCGCCCTCGATGTACGGAATGATGGGCTGATCCGGCACGTTCAACGACATGTCGGCGTTGACGGTGATTTTCTGGCCTTCGGCGGGCACCTTGATGTGCTGGTAGCTGGTCATTGAGCGGGTCTCTCCGGTGAAACGATGAAGGGGCTTCAGCTGGTTGGGCAAACGCGGTACAGCCGGCGATTCTAAGCCTTAAAAAAATCACATATTTCCTGTCAACGGCCCCCGTGACGGCGCCGTTGTGGAGGTGCTTCGCGGCACTTCGCGCGGCTCCCATCCGAACCTCTTCAAGGAATTGGCATATATGAAAAAACTCCTCGCTGTCCTGGTTGCTGGTCTGTTCGCCGCTGGTGCTTTTGCACAAGGCGCAACGCCAGCCGCACCGGCAACCCCCGCCGTGACTTCCGCCCCCAGCGCCGAGCCAGCCGCCACCGCCCCCAAGGCGCACGCCAAGGCCAAGAAGCCTGCAGCCCACAAGAAAGCCACCAAGAAGCACGCCAAGACGGCTGCCTAAAGAGTAAGCACCATCGTCGGCAAGGCCTTCAGCCCGCGCCGACGCCCTCCAAAAAAGCCCGCCTCCGCGGGCTTTTTTGCCTTTGGCTGCTACCCTTTCAATTCCCATTGCATTTATGGAAAGCCGGATGATGAAATCCTTTCTCGTGCGCACGGCGAACGGCTCTCAAAAAGCCCTTGCCCCGCTTTTGGCTGCGCTCGTCCTCTCCGTCTGTACGGCGGCAGGCGCCCAGGAAGCACCCCAGATGAACCTGCAGCGCGTCGAACTGGGCGCCGGCATGCACCGCATCGACGCACAGGTCGCGGTGTCTCCGCAAGAGCGGCAGATCGGCCTCATGCATCGCAAGGAGATGCCTCAGCAGGAAGGCATGCTGTTTGTGTTCGAAGCACCTGCCGTCCAGTGCTTCTGGATGAAAAACACGATCCTGCCATTGACCGCTGCTTTCGTCGCGGACGACGGCACCATCGTCAATCTGGCGGACATGAAGCCGCAGACCGAAGATTCACACTGCTCGGAAAAGCCGGTGCGTTACGTGCTGGAAATGAACCAGGGCTGGTTCTCGAAAAAAGGGATCAAGGCGGGCTTCAAACTGTCCGGCACGCCCTTCGCCCGCCGCTGACCGGCTGAGCACGTCCACAAGCCCTCCATTAGAGACAGAGGGCATTCCAAAAAACAAAAACGGCCCAACGGGCCGTTTTTGATTGGGCGCGGAACGCTCAGGCGAAGTTGCTTTCAGCAAACTTCCAGTTCACCAGCTTGTCGAAAAAGGTTTCGACGAACTTGGGGCGCAGGTTGCGGTAATCGATGTAGTACGCGTGCTCCCACACGTCGACCGTCAGCAGGGCCTTGTCGGCCGTGGTCAACGGGGTGCCGGCCGCGCCGGTGTTCACGATATCGACGCTGCCGTCGGCCTTCTTCACGAGCCACGTCCAGCCGGAGCCGAAGTTGCCCACGGCACTCTTCACGAACGCTTCCTTGAAGGCGGCATAGCTGCCCCACTTGGCGTTGATGGCATTGGCCAGGGCGCCGGACGGCTCGCCGCCACCGCTGGGAGCCATGCAGTTCCAGAAGAAGGTGTGGTTCCAGATCTGGGCTGCATTGTTGTAGATGCCGCCACTGGACTTCTTCACGATTTCCTCGAGCGTCATGCTCTCGAATTCCGTGCCCTTTTGCAGGTTGTTCAGGTTCACCACGTAGGCGTTGTGGTGCTTGCCGTGGTGGTATTCCAGGGTTTCCTGGCTGTAGTGAGGCGCCAGTGCGTCGATCGCATAGGGCAACGGTGGCAGGGTATGTTCCATGGTGCAGTCCTTCGTGGGTTGAAATTCTTGGAATGGGACCGCTGCCCTCCAAGGGCCGGAGCGATCCGAACGGGCATTGTAGAAAGTAATAGCAGCACCTGCTGTAGGCGAGGGCCAATGGCAGAAAAAGCGCCCCAGCCGCTCCATTCACAGCAAGCGGCGCGGTGACACCTGCAGATCGATCTCACCGTCGGTCACCGCCGCCCGGACAGCGTCGCCTGGTCGTACCCGGGCCACCTTCGTCACCGGCTGGCCTTGCGCATCGGTGAGCAGTGCATAGCCCCGCTGCAGGACGAGATGCGGATCCAGCAACTGCAGGCGCAGCGCCGCACGATCCAAGCGTTCGGACTGGCGGGCCATCCGTCTCTGCAGCATCTGCGGCATTTCTGCCTCCAGCGCTCGCTGGTGCTGGGCCAGGCGCTGCATTTTCAATAGCACGCTGTGGCGCATGCGCTCCGCCAGCCGTGCCAGGCGCGTCTGCTGGCGCACCACCAGGCCGGAAGGCCGGCCCAGCCGCTGGGCCACCAGGTCAAGGCGTTGATGGCGCACGTCGAATTGCGCCTGAACGCCGTCCGACAATCGATCGGCCAACAGGTCGATGGCGCCCAGCCAGACGGCCCGTGGCTGGGAGACGAGTTCGGCGGCGGCGGTCGGCGTGGGTGCACGCAGGTCGGCACAAAAGTCGGCAATCGTGAAGTCGGTTTCGTGCCCGACACCGCAAACCAACGGCACCGGACTCTGGACGATGGTGCGGGCCAGCTGCTCGTCATTGAATGCCCACAGGTCCTCCATGGACCCGCCGCCCCGCACCAGAAGGATGACATCGATGGTGCACGGGGGCTGGCGGGACGCCGTGCCCTGCTGCGCGCCGTTGCCCGCGTCCACCAGTGCGTAGAGCTTGGACAGCGCGGCACGCATCGACGCGGGGGCATTGGCGCCCTGCACCAGCGCGGGCACCAGCGTGACCGGAATGTGCGGCACGCGCCGGCGCAAGGCGGTCACGACGTCATGCAGGGCCGCCGCACCCGGGGAGGTGACCAGGCCGATGCCACGCGGCATCAGGGGCAAGGGCCGCTTTCGCGCGTTGTCGAACAGCCCTTCGGCCTCCAGTTGCGACTTCAGCCGAAGGAATTGCTCGAAGAGAGCACCCTGGCCGGCCCGCTGCATGCTTTCGACGATGAGTTGCAGATCGCCGCGCGCCTCGTACACCCCCAGGCGGCCGCGCAGCTCGACCAGTTCCCCGTCCCGCGGGGCGAAGTCGAGCAACAGGGCGGCACGGCGGAACATGGCGCAGCGGATCTGGCCCTGGCCGTCCTTGATCGTGAAATAGCAATGCCCGCTGGACGCGCGCGAAAATCCCGTGATCTCGCCCTGCACGGCAACGGGATTGAAGCGGGCTTCCAGGGTGTCAGCAATGGCGCGGCATAGCGCCCCAACCTGCCAGATACGTGGCGCCGTTGCGAGGTTCATGCCGTCAGACACCGATGGCGCAAGGGGTTGCAGGCCATTGCCAAGGGGCACTAGTCCACAGCGCGTGAGGATGGCCGATTTGCCTGGCATCCACGCACACAACCCCGCGCATCGCTAGCAGATACGTGCAACCCATTGATTTCAAACGTTTTTTCGGTGCGTTATTTTTCATCAATCTGTCAAATTCACGGGCTGGTGCCGCTTGGCGGGCCATCGCAGCCCGGTTGCCCACAAAGTTATCCACAGAAAATGTGGGTGACGGCAGGGGATGGGAAGGCGCAGAACGGGCCGGGCCGGCCGGCTGTTTTTCGGCACGGACCACCGCATCAACTGGGCCATAATCGCGGATTGCTTCCATCTGCGCGGAGAGAGAATTGCTGTCGATCATACAAGCCGCAGGCTGGCCGATCTGGCCCTTGATAGCCTGCTCCGTCCTGGCGCTGGCACTCGTCGTGGAGCGCTTCATCGCCCTCAAAACCGCGCGGGTCGCACCTCCCAAGCTGCTGGATGAAGCGATCACCGTGTCTTCCCGCTCCGTTCCCACACCCGATGTGGTGAACCAACTGGCGCAGAACTCCGCCTTGGGTGAGGTGCTGGCCAGCGGCCTGCGCACGCTCAACAGCAATCCACAAAGCACCGAAGCCGACGTGCGCGCTGCGATGGAGAGTTCCGGCCGGGCCGTGGCCCACCGCCTCGAAAAATACCTCAGTGCGCTCGCCACCATCGCGTCCGCCGCCCCGTTGCTCGGCCTGCTGGGCACGGTGATCGGCATGATCGAGATTTTCGGCTCCCAGGCGGGGGCCGGCCAGTCCGGCGGCGGCAACCCGGCCCAGTTGGCACAGGGCATTTCCATTGCGCTGTACAACACGGCGTTCGGCCTGATCGTGGCCATTCCGGCGCTGATCTTCTGGCGCTACTTCCGCAGCCGCGTGGACGCCTATCTGCTGACCCTCGAATTGGCCTCCGAGCAGTTCGTGCGGCACATCAGCCGGCTGCGCAAGTGAATCATGGCCCACCTCCCATCGGCTGAACGGACATGAACTTTCGCTCCCGCCCCACCGAAGCGCCGGAAATCAACCTGATTCCGTTCATCGACGTGCTGCTCGTGGTGCTCATCTTCCTGATGCTGTCCACCACCTACAGCAAGTTCACCGAGCTGCAACTGACGCTGCCCGTGGCCGATGCCGAGCAGCAGCGCGACCACCCCAAGGAAGTGATCGTGGCCGTTGCCGCAGATGGCCGCTATGCCATCAACAAGCTGGCGGTCGAGGGCAAGAGCGTGGACGTGGTGGCCCAAGCATTGGCCACGGCGGCCAGCGCCGGCAAGGACAGCGTCGTCATCATCAGTGCCGACGCCAATTCGCCGCACCAGGCGGTGGTCACCGTCATGGAAGCCGCGCGCCGCGTGGGTCTGTCGCAGATCACCTTCGCCACTCAGTCCACGGCCAGCGCCGGCAAGTAGCCGCGATGGCTGCCGCCGGGCCGCCGCCGCCCTCTGAACCCTCTTCCACCACCCCCCATACCCAGGCACCCACCCTGCAAGCGGCCTGGAAACGGCGTGGGCCGCTGGCTTGGGCGCTGTGGCCGCTGTCCTGTCTTTATCGGACCGCTGTAGCCATCCGGCGAGCGCTTTATCGGCTGGGCGTCCTGCGCGCCGAGCGCATGGCGGTGCCGGTGATCGTCGTGGGCAACGTGATCGCCGGAGGGGCCGGCAAGACCCCGGTCACGCAGACCATCGTGCGGCATCTGGTGGCGCGCGGATGGCAGCCTGGCGTGGTGTCGCGCGGCTACGGACGGTCCACCGACGACTGCCGCGAAGTGTGCGCGGACAGCCGCGCGACCGAAGTGGGCGACGAGCCGTTGCTGATCGCGAAGCGCACGGGCGTTCCCGTGTTCGTGGCACGGCACCGGGCGCAGGCGGCGCGCGCACTGCTGGCACAGCATCCCCGCACCGATGTGATCGTTTGCGACGACGGCCTGCAGCATCTGGCGCTGGCCCGCGACATCGAGGTCTGCGTGTTCAACGACGACGGCGTGGGCAACGGATTCCTCCTGCCGGCCGGCCCGCTGCGCGAACCCTGGCCGCGCCGGGTCGACTGCGTGCTCCATGCCGGGCGGGCTCCGGCCGGCGCATCGCCGGCGTTCTCCCTGAGACGCTCGCTCGGGCCAGACGCCATGCGTGCGGACGGCAGCGCCGTGCCCCTGGCGCAGTGGCGCGGCCGGCCCTTGCACGCCGTGGCCGCCATTGCCAGGCCACAGGAATTCTTTGCCATGCTGCGGGCAAGAGGACTCACGCTGCAGCAGACCACCGCCTTGCCCGATCACTATGATTTTGATAGCTGGAAAGACAATCAAAACGCCGGCATGACGCTGGTTTGCACCGAAAAAGACGCCACCAAGCTGTGGCGACTCCACCCCCAAGCGCTGGCTGTGCCGCTGCACCTGGAAATCGACAGCGCTTTTTTCACCCTGCTGGACGAGCGGTTGCGGGCCGCCACGCGCCGCTCGCTATCATCGCCCTCCGACTGACCCCGAAGCCACTACCGCCATGGATCCCAAACTGCTCGAACTGCTGGTCTGCCCCGTCACCAAGGGCTCGCTCACTTTCAACCGGGAGCGGCAGGAACTGGTGTCGCGCAGCGCCCGCCTGGCCTACCCGGTGCGCGACGGCATTCCGGTGCTGCTCGAAAACGAAGCACGCACCCTGACGGACGAGGAGCTGGAGGCGTGACCGCGCCCGCCACGCCCTTCACCATCCTGATACCGGCGCGGCTGGCCTCCACGCGGCTGCCCGACAAGCCGCTGGCCGACATCGCCGGACTGCCCATGGTGGTGCGCGTGGCGCAACGCGCGGCGCAAAGCCAGGCCACCCGCGTGGTCGTGGCCACGGACGATGCCCGCATCCTTGCAGCCTGCCAGGCGCATGGCGTGCAGGCCCTGCTCACGCGGCCCGACCATCCGAGCGGCAGCGACCGCCTGGCCGAGGCCTGCGAACAACTGGGCCTGGCAGGCGACGACATCGTGGTGAACGTGCAGGGCGACGAACCGCTGATCGACCCCGCGCTGATCAATGCCGTGGCCGCCCTGCTTCCGGCCCGCACGGACGCCAGCATGGGGACCGCCGCTCATGCCATCGACACGCTGGCCGACTACACCAACCCCAATGTCGTGAAGGTCGTGCTCGATGCGCGCGGTCTGGCGCACTACTTCAGCCGGGCGCCCATTCCGCATGCACGCGACCATGCCGGCGCTGCCTGGTGGACGCAGGGGCCCGATGGCGCGGCCCGAGGCTTGCCGCCAGGGTATGCGCCGCTGCGCCACATCGGCCTCTACAGCTACCGCGCCGCATTCCTTCGGCAGTTTCCGGCCCTGCCGCCCGCGCCCACCGAAGCGGTCGAGGCACTGGAGCAGTTGCGGGCGCTGTGGCACGGCCACCGCATCGCCGTGCATGTGACCGCTTCGACACCCGGCCCCGGCGTGGACACCCCCCAGGATCTGGAACGCGTGAGAGCGCTGTTTTCCTAGCGTTTTCAGAGTCCCCGCCGTGTCAGGAAAGCGCGTGGACCCACGTGCTATCCTTGCCCGCGATCAGAGCGCCGCATCCCGGGCCGGAGGCAAGCCCGTGGCCAGTGGCGCCAGCCGAATTCAACACTTAGAGGACATCCATGAGACTGATTCTTTTGGGCGCACCCGGCGCCGGAAAGGGCACGCAGGCCGCATTCATTTGCCAGAAATACGGTATTCCGCAAATCTCCACCGGTGACATGCTGCGCGCCGCCGTCAAGGCGGGCACGCCGCTGGGTCAGCAGGCCAAGGCCGTCATGGATGCGGGTGCGCTGGTCAGCGACGACCTCATCATCAATCTCGTGAAAGAGCGCATTGCACAGCCCGACTGCGCGTCCGGCTTCCTGTTCGACGGATTTCCCCGCACGATCCCGCAGGCCGACGCCATGAAGGCCGCGGGCGTCAAGCTCGACTATGTGCTCGAGATCGACGTGCCCTTCGATGCCATCATCGAACGCATGAGCGGCCGCCGCTCCCACCCGGCCAGCGGTCGCACGTACCACGTCAAGTTCAACCCGCCCAAGGTGGAAGGCAAGGACGACGTGACCGGCGAAGACCTCATCCAGCGCGAAGACGACAAGGAGGCCACCGTCAAGAAGCGCCTGGATGTGTACAGCGCCCAGACCCGTCCGCTGGTGGAGTACTACTCCAGCTGGGCCAAGGCCGATCCGGCCGGTGCTCCCAAATACCGCGCCATCAGCGGCACGGGCAGCGTGGAAGAGATCACCCAGCGCGCGCTGGCTGCACTGGCCGGCTGATTGCTGGCTGAACCCGCACGGCACCTCGGCCGTACCTGAAACGCCCCGCTCTGCGGGGCGTTTCCGTTTCAGGGGCGCCGAGGCCGGGCGAGCAGATCGAGCAGCAGGCTGATGCGGGCCTTCACCGGGCTCAACCCCTCCGAGTGGGGCAAGGCGTCCCCCGGCTTGGGCAGCACCCGGCCCAGCGGGCAGCGGGTGGCCACGCGCACTTCCACACCGCTCTCGTGCGCGCGCTCCAGCGCTTTGGCCAGGGCATGGTGCAGCGTGCCGTTGCCCGTCGCCGCCACCACGAGGCCATCCACGCCGTCGAGCACCAGCAGGTCGACGATGCGGCCGTCGGCGCCGACATGGTTCATGAGCACCTCCACCCGCGGCCACAGGTAGGTGTTGGCGATGTGGTGGAGCGCATCCGATCTCGGAACCGAAGGGGCCGGCCAGCCATGGGTCAGGCGAACCGCGCCCTCCTCCACCCAGCCCAGCGGCCCGGCGTCCCCTGAACTGAAGGCATCCACGCGATAGGGGTGCACTTTCTGCACGTTGCGCGCGGTGTGGATCGTGCCCGCCACCACGGCCAGCACCCCGCGCGCCCCGGGCGTGGCCGCCAGTGCCACCGCATCGAGCAGGTTCTGCGGGCCGTCCGGGGCGATCGCCGTCGCCGGCCGCATGGCGCAGGCCAGCACCACGGGGCGTTGGGCAGTGTCCAGGACCGAATCCAGGAACCATGCCGTCTCCTCCAGCGTGTCGGTGCCGTGCGTGACCACGATCCCGCGCACGTCGGGGTCCGCCAGCAGCTGCGTGCAGCGGTGGGCCAGTTGCCGCCATACGGCGAAATCCATGTCTTTGCTGTCGATCTGTGCGATCTGCTCGGCCTCAATCCGGCCACGGGCCGCCTGCGCCAACCCGGGAATCGCCTCCAGCAACTGCCCCACGCCCACCTGACCGGCGGTATAGCCGATGTTGTCTCCGGCCTCGGCGGCCTTGCCCGCGATGGTTCCGCCGGTGCCCAGCACCACGATTTTTCCTGTGCCCACTTGCACGCTCCAAAAAACTGGTTAAAAATACAGTGACTGGATTAAAAAACAGGCCTCTCTCTGCCTATCCGTTCAGCACCGGAGTCACTCATGTTCGACAGTCCCAAGCTCACCGCCCGCCAGCAGCAGATCCTCGATCTGATCCAGACCGCCATCTCCCGCACCGGCGCGCCCCCCACCCGGGCGGAAATCGCCGCCGAGTTCGGCTTCAAATCCGCCAACGCGGCCGAAGAACACCTGCAGGCCCTGGCCCGCAAGGGCGTCATCGAACTGGTCAGCGGCACGTCGCGCGGCATCCGGCTGCGCAGCGACACGGTGCGCTCCATCAATGCCGCCCGCGGCACCCAGTTCAACCTGCCCATCCCGGGTCTGTCGCAGCTGTCGCTTCCCCTGGTGGGGCGGGTGGCGGCAGGGTCGCCCATTCTCGCGCAGGAACATGTCGACCAGACCTACAGCGTGGAGGGCAGCCTGTTCCAGCACAAGCCGGATTACCTGCTCAAGGTGCGCGGCATGTCCATGCGCGATGCGGGCATCATGGACGGCGACCTGCTCGCCGTGCAATCCACCCGCGAGGCGCGCAACGGCCAGATCATCGTGGCCCGGCTGGGCGATGACGTCACCGTCAAGCGCCTGCGCCGCACGGCCACGGCCATCGAGCTGCTGCCCGAAAACCCCGACCACCCCGTCATCACCGTGCATCCGGGCGAGCCCTTCGAAATCGAAGGGCTTGCCGTGGGCCTGATCCGCAACACCATGCTGATGTAGTCCACCGCACACCGCCGCAGGTGGCGGGCGTCTGGCGGCCAGGGGCAAGAAGCCCTGGTCAGCCAACCCTGCGGCAGTGTGTTTTTCCTCGGCAATCCTGCCTGTGTTCAACCCCCTCGCACTTCGCTGGAGTTTTCACATGGGATTTGCCCTGCTCGCTTTTTCTTCCTTTTCGCAACCGCTGAATGCTTTGGCGCGGTGGCTGCGCGCGCCCGCCTGCCGCCCTCCGCGCCAGGACCGCAGGGCCGTCGCAGGCCAGCCAGGCGGCGGCGCCAGCGGCAGAGGCACGGTGCATGCCGTGGCCCCGGGCCTCCATGCCGACGCCATCAGCCCGTCCGCCACACGGCCGGCTGCCATCGAACCACTGCCATGCACCGCCTTGGAAAGTGCGGCGGCAGAGGGCCTGCCGTGTCCTCCAGCGCTCGCCCCCCTGCCACGGCGCTTCGTGGTGGTTCGGCCGCGGCAGGCACCGCCCGACCAGCCCTTTTCAGCATGTCCCCCCACACTGGCGGTAACCCCGTCTGCAAGGTCATGGTCCAGCACCAGCGCCAATGACAGTGGGGCATTTGCGGGTTGCAGCCGCCCCCGGCCTGCTGCGCGCCCGCTGCGGGTGCTGGATCGCCGCGGCCCCGGTGCGGCGGCGCGCGTGCTGATCTCCGGCCGCATGGCCGATGTGTGCGCCGAACTGGATCGCCTCGTGCGGGCCGAGGCGGCCTTGCAGGCGCCCCATTGAGGCCGCACATCCCGGCCGCACCGAAAGCCCGGCCGCTGAAGCACCCGGAGGTGCTTGGTGGGTGCTCAGGAGAAGCCGCTCCGCGATGAATGGGGACAAGCAGCGTTAGGCGAGTCATCCACCATGGGTCCCGTGCCCCGCCGCCCACCGTACCGGTGTCGATGCGAAGCGCCGCGCGGCACAGCCTGGCTGCCCGCCTCAGCTGTTGAGTTGCGCCCAGAGCTTGTCCAGCCGCTTCACGCTCACCGGCTGCGGGGTTCGCAACTCCTGGGCGAAAAAGCTCACCCGCAACTCTTCCAGCAGCCAGCGCAGTTCCTGCATGCGCGCATCCACCGCGCCCTTGCGTTCGGCCACCAGGCGCCAGTAGCGCTGCTCCTGCGGGCGCAGTTCGGCCAGCTTGGTGGCGTCGCGCGCCGGATCGGCGCGGTATTTGTCCAGCCGCAGCGTGATTGCCTTGAGGTAGCGGGCAAAGTGCGCCAGTTGCGCCCACGGTGCCGCGGCCAGGAACGCCTTGGGCATGAGGCGCTGCAACTGCTGCTGCGCGTCCTGCACGGCTTCGGGTGCGTTCTTGGTGTCCTTGATCTTGCGGGCCGCGGCAGCGTACTCCAGCAAGATCGTGCCGGCGAGCCGAGCGACCTCGTTGGCGATCAGGGTCAGCCGGCCGCGTCCCTCGTCAACCCGGCGCTTGAAAGCGGCCTCATCGGTGGGCAACGGGTCGAGCAGGAAGGCCCGGTCCAGCGCCACGTCGATGATCTGGCTGCGCAGTTCTTCCTGCGTGCCCAACGGCATGTAGGCCACGGCCATCTTCTGCAGGTCGGGAATGTTCTTTTCCAGGTACTTGAGCGCGTCCTTGATCTGCAGCGCGAACAGGCGGCGCAGGCCCGCACGGTGCCGGGCGGCGGCCAGCTCGGGCTCGTCGAACACCTCGATGGTGACGGCATCGCCGCCGTCGATGAGCGCGGGAAAGCCGATCAGCGTCTGGCCGCCCTTGCGGATCTCCATCAGCTCGGGCAGCTCGCCAAAGGTCCATGCGGTGTGGCGCTGACCGGCGGACGCCTGCCGAGCCGAAGCGGCGGCCGGTGCCGTCACCGCCGCAGGGCTGCGGCGCCCCGTCACAGCGGGAGATGCTTCACTTTTGATAGCATCATGCCCTAGTACTTCTTGCGCTGGAGCCTGTTTTTCTTCAGAACCCTTGGCATCGCCACCCAGCTTGAGCCCTGCCAGGGCCTGGAAGGCGCCGCGCGCCTTCGCACCCCATTCGGCCTTGAGGGCACCCAGGTTGCGCCCATGACCGAGCTGGCGCCCGTGTTCGTCCACCACGCGGAAGTTCATGAACAGGTGCGGGCTCAGCATGTCGAGCTTGAAATCGGCCCGCTTGACGTCGAGCGAGGTCTCATCGCGCACTTGCTTGAGCAGCACCTCGACCAGGCTGCCGTGGCCGAAGCGTTCGGGCGTGCCGAGCAGCCCGGCCAGCCGGGTTGCGCTGTCGGGCAGCGGCACGAACCGGCTGCGGGGGCGCTGCGGCAGGCTCTTGAGCAGGGCCTGGATCTTGGGCTGCAGCATGCCGGGCACCAGCCATTCGCAGCGCTCGTCGCTCACCTGGTTGAGCACGAACAGCGGCACGGTGACCGTGATGCCGTCGCGCGCATCGCCCGGCTCGTGCAGGTAGCTCGCTGCGCAATCCACGCCGCCCAGCCGCACCGTGCGCGGGAAGGCATTGCCGGTGATGCCCGCGGCCTCGTGGCGCATGAGTTCTTCGCGCGTCAGCTTGAGCAGGTCGGGGTTCGACGCGCTCGCCTCGCGGTACCAGGCCTCGAAGCTGTGCCCGCTGCACACGTCGTCCGGCAACTGCTGGTCGTAGAAGGCGTAGATCAGTTCGTCGTCCACCAGCACGTCCTGGCGGCGCGACTTGTGTTCGAGCTCTTCGACCTTGGCGATGAGCTTGTGGTTGGCGGCCAGAAAGGGCAGCCGGGTTTCCCACTGCCCGCCGATCAGCGCCTCGCGGATGAAGATGTCCCGCGCCGCGTACGGGTCCACCTTGCCGAAGTTCACCCGCCGGTTGTTGTAGATGACGATGCCGTACAGCGTGGCGCGCTCCAGCGCATTGACCTCGGCCGCCTTCTTTTCCCAGTGCGGATCGAGCAGCTGCTTCTTGAGCAGGTGCCCGCCCAGTTGCTCGATCCACTGCGGCTCGATGGCCGCGATGCCCCGGCCGAAGAGGCGCGTGGTCTCCACCAGTTCGGCCGCGACGATCCAGCGCCCGGGCTTCTTGGACAGGTGCGCGCCCGGGTGCTTGTAGAACTTGATGCCGCGTGCGCCCAGGTACCAGTCGTCCTCGTCGCTCTTGACGCCGACGTTGCCCAGCAACCCGGCCAGCATGGACAGGTGGATCTGCTCGTAGCTGGCAGGGCGGTCGTTGATGCGCCAGCGGTGTTCGGTCACCACGGTCAGCAATTGCGTGTGGATGTCGCGCCATTCGCGCAGCCGGCGCACGCTGATGAAGTTCTGTCGCAGCAGCGATTCGTACTGGCGGTTGCTGAGCTTGTGGGTGGGCGCAGCCGCTGCGGCCTCGGTGGCCGCCGGCGGCATCACGGCCACCGCGGCCATGCGCTGTGCCACGGGCAGCACGGCCTGCGAGGGCGCCTTGCGTGCGGCCTGCTTCTGCATGCGCGCCGACGGCAGGGTGGGCGCGCCGCCGCGCGCTTCGTTGATCCATTTCCACAGCTTGAGGTAGCCGCTGAACTCGCTCTTTTCGTCGTCGAACTTGGCGTGGGCCTGGTCGGCCTGCTGCTGCGCATCCATGGGGCGGTCGCGCACGTCCTGCACGCTCAGGGCGCTGGCGATGATGAGCACCTCGTCCAGCGCCTGGCGCTCCCTCGCCTCCAGGATCATGCGGCCCACGCGCGGGTCGAGCGGCAGGCGCGACAGCTCCTGGCCCATCGGCGTGAGTTCGTTGGATTCGTCCACCGCGCCCAGTTCGCCCAGCAACTGGTAGCCGTCGGCGATCGCGCGGCCCGAAGGCGCCTCGATGAAGGGGAACTGCGCCACGTCGCCCAGGTGCAGCGACTTCATGCGCAGGATGACGCCGGCCAGCGAGGACCGCAAAATTTCTGGGTCGGTGAACCGGGGCCGGCCGTTGAAGTCGGCCTCGTCGTAGAGCCGGATGCAGATGCCGTTGGCCACGCGGCCGCAACGGCCCGCGCGCTGGTTGGCGGCGGCCTGGCTGACGGGCTCGACCATCAGCTGTTCCACCTTGCTGCGGAAACTGTAGCGCTTCACTCGCGCGGTGCCGGCGTCGATCACATACCGGACACCGGGCACGGTGAGCGATGTCTCGGCCACGTTGGTAGCCAGCACGATGCGCCGGCCCGTGTGCCCGTCGAAGATGCGGTCCTGCTCGGCCTGCGACAGCCGCGCGAACAGGGGCAGCACCTCGGCATTGCGCATCACCGGCTGGTGCGCCAGGTGCTTGCGCAGATGGTCGGCCGCCTCGCGGATCTCGCGCTCGCCGGGCAGGAAGACGAGGATGTCGCCGCCCGCGTTGCCGGCCCACAGCTCGTCCACGCCGTCGGCGATGGCTTCGTTCAGGCCGTAGTCGCGCGACTCTTCGAACGGACGCCAGCGTTGCTCGACCGGAAAGGTCCGGCCCGACACATAGATGATCGGCGCGGGAATCAGCTCCGCGCCCTGCGGCCCGGCTGCCTGCGCCGCATCGCCCTGCGGCCCCTCGCCGGACCTGGAGCGGCCGGTCAGGCGCCGCGGCAGCGCGAAGTGCTTGGCAAATCGGTCGGCATCGATGGTGGCCGAGGTGACGATCACCTTCAGGTCGGGCCGGCGCGGCAGGATCTGCCGCAGGTAGCCCAGCAGGAAGTCGATGTTCAGGCTGCGCTCGTGCGCCTCGTCGATGATGAGCGTGTCGTAGGCCTTGAGCAGCGGGTCGGTCTGGGTCTCCGCCAGCAGGATGCCGTCCGTCATGAGCTTGACCGAGGCGTCGCGCGACAGCCGGTCCTGGAACCGCACCTTGTAGCCCACCACGTCGCCCAGCGGGGTCTGCAGCTCTTCGGCGATGCGCTTGGCCACGCTGCTGGCAGCGATGCGCCGCGGCTGCGTGTGGCCGATGAGCTGGCCTTTCTGTCCCGGCGCGGCGTTGCATTTGCCGCGCCCCAATGCCAGCGCGATCTTGGGCAGTTGCGTGGTCTTGCCCGAGCCGGTCTCCCCGCACACGATGATGACCTGGTGCTCCCGCATCGCCGCCATGATTTCGTCGCGCCGCGCCGAGACGGGCAGCGACGGCGGGAAGGTGATGCGCAACGGCGCGTTGGGCGCCCTGGCGGTGGAGGAAGAAGGGGAAGAAGAGGAAGGCGCGGATTCGGTCATGAAGGGCTGCATTATCCGAGCCCGCCGTTGGCCCTGCACAACAAGGGCCGCCAGGGGCCACGGCAGGCCTTGCCACGCCCGCGAAGCCGCTTCGATAATCGCGCCTTCGCTTCACCAGCGCCGCAACGAGCACCCTTGCTGCGCACCTTTCAGGAGCTGTCATTCCATGCCTCATTTGTTCAACACCCCCCACTGAACACGGTTCCTCGCCCCGGCTGAACCGTGTCGCTCACACACCGTTCAGCCAAGGCTGCTGCGCTCACCCGCCCCATTCGAATGGGGATGCGCCGCACGAAAGCCCTGGCTTGCTCAGCCGGGGCTTTTTGCTTTTCAGGAATCGCACATGAGTGCTCAGAAACGTTCCCGCGCCTTCCAGCAAGGCCGGGTCAAGGCCTTGCGCCGCATGAAGCAGCCGATGGTGCTGCACCTCGAAGCCAGCGCACCGCCGCGCAACCCGGTGGCCCGCGCGCTGGCGGCGCGCGGCACCAGCGCCGCGGCAGGCAAGCACATCCGCAGCCAGGGCGCGCAGCGCCGCGCCGACCGCATGGCGCTGCAGCGTGCCGTGCGCCGCGGCGCGGAAGGCTGATCCGCCGGTGCTCACCGGGCACCAGGCCGGCAGGGCACCGTGGACCGAACCCTTTCGTGGAAAAATGACACGACCGGGTCCGGCCCACACCCCCTCTTCTCCTCGCTGCCCCGCGCAGCCGCACACATGCCCGCCACAGCCTCCGCCACTCCCGCCCTTGCCGAACACGCCACCCAGGCCAGGGCGGCCGGGCCCGCCGACCGGCGCCGGCACGTCGTGGTGATCGGGGCCGGCATCGTGGGCACGGTGTGCGCGATCGAGATGCTGCGCTCCGGCCGCCAGGTCACGCTGCTCAACCCCCATGCCCCCGCCGGCGAAGAAGCCACCAGCTACGGCAATGCGGGCTGGCTGTCTTCCCATTCCATTCTTCCGCCCGCAGGGCCCGGCATGTGGAAGCAGGTGCCTGGCTACCTGCTGGACCCGCAGGGCCCGCTCACCGTGCGCTGGGGCTACCTGCCCCGCGCCCTACCGTGGCTGTGGCGCTTCTTGCGCTCGGGCCGCACGCCCGCGCACGTGGCCCGCACCGCGCATGCCCTGCGCCAATTGCTGCGCGATGCGCCGGCGCTGCATGCCCGGCTGGCCAGCGAAGCCGGCGTCCCGCATCTGGTGGCCCAGCGCGGCCTGCTGCACGCCTACCGCTCGCGGGCGGACTTCGAGGCAGATGCGCTGGGCTGGCGGCTTCGCGGCGAGGAAGGCATCGCGTTCGAGACGGTGGAAGGCGCCAGCCTGCGCGCTCAGGAGCCGGACCTGGCCCCGGCTTACGGCTTCGGCATGCGCGTGGCCGAAGCCGGCCACTGCGCCAATCCCGGTGCCTACCTCGCGGCCCTGGTGGCCCATGCGCAATCCCTCGGCGGGCGCTGGGTCACGGGCCAGGCCACCGGGCTGCACATCGAGGCGGGCCGCCTGCACGCCGTGCGGACCGACCAGGGCGACCTGCCCTGCCAGGGCGCGGTCATCGCGGCGGGCGCTTATTCGCGGCCGCTGGCCCGAGCCGCCGGCGATCGCGTGTGGCTGGACACCGAACGCGGGTACCACGCGATGCTGGACCTGCAGGCCCGCGCCGGGGAGCCGGCGCCCGCCGGCCCCCGCACCTCCACGATGGTGATGGACCGCAAGCTCATCGCGCACCAGATGGAGCACGGCCTGCGGGTGGCGGGCCAGGTGGAGATCGCCGGCCTGCACGCCGCACCCGACTGGCGCCGCGCCCGCATCCTGCTGGGACACTTATTCGATCTGTACCCTTCGCTGCCCCGCGCCGCACTGGAGGACGGCGCCCGCTTCTGGATGGGCCGGCGTCCGAGCACCAGCGACGGACTGCCCTGCATCGGCCCCGCCAGCGCCTGTGCTGACGTCATCCATGCCTATGGCCACGGCCATGTAGGCCTGGGCGCTTCGGCCCGCACGGGACGGGTGGTGTCCCAATGCATGGACGGACAGCCTCCGGAGATCGACCTGGCGCCGTTCCGTCCGCAGCGATGGCGACGATAATTCGGCCGCAGCGGAAAACGCCCCGCCCTCCCACGCACCCTGCGCCGCCCCGCAGGGTGCAGTCCCCGCTCTCTTCACCCTTTCGCCATGTCCGCCGTCTTCAACTTCACCTTCGTCCCCTGGTTCCGCTCGGTTGCGCCGTACATCCACAAGTTCCGCCACCAGACTTTCGTGATCGGGCTCACGGGGGAGGCCATCGCGGCCGGCAAGCTTCAGGCCATCGCGCAGGACCTGGCCATGATCCAGGCGATGGGCGTGAAGATCGTGCTCGTGCATGGCTTTCGCCCGCAGGTGAACGAGCAGCTCGCGGCCAAGGGGCATGCAGAAAAGTATTCGCACGGCATCCGCGTCACCGATTCGGTCGCGCTCGACTGCGCGCAGGAGGCCGCGGGCCAGTTGCGCTACGAGATCGAGGCCGCCTTCAGCCAGGGCCTGCCCAACACGCCGATGGCGGGCTCCACGGTGCGCGTGATCTCCGGCAACTTTCTGACGGCGCGGCCCGTGGGCATCGTGGACGGGGTGGATTTCCAGCATTCGGGCCTGGTGCGCAAGGTGGATGTGGCGGGCATCCGGCGCTCGCTCGACATGGACGCGCTGGTGCTGCTGTCGCCCTTCGGCTTCTCGCCCACCGGCGAGGCCTTCAACCTGACGATGGAGGAGGTCGCGACCTCGGTGGCGATCGCGCTCAAGGCCGACAAGCTGGTCTTCGTGTGCGAAGTGCCCGGCATCCGCATGAACCCCGACGAGCCCGAGAGCGACGACAACCCCATCGACACGGAGCTGCCGCTGGCCCAGGCCCGGCAGATGCTGGCCCGCGTGCCGCCCAGCCAGCGGCCGACCGACACCGCGTTCTATCTCCAGCACTGCGTGAAGGCCTGCCAGAACGGCGTGGAGCGCAGCCACATCATTCCTTTCGCGGTGGACGGTGCGCTGCTGCTGGAGATCTACGTGCACGACGGCATCGGAACCATGGTGGTCGATGAGAAGCTGGAAGAACTGCGCGAGGCCACGCCGGACGACGTGGGCGGCATCCTGCAGCTGATCGAACCGTTCGAGAAGGACGGCACGCTCGTCAAGCGCGACCGCACCGAGATCGAACGCGACATCGCCAACTACACCATCATCGAACACGACGGCGTGATTTTCGGCTGCGCAGCGCTCTACCCCTATCCGGAGGGCAGCACGGCAGAGATGGCGGCCGTGACCGTGTCGCCGCACAGCCAGGGCACGGGCGATGGCGAAAAGCTGCTCAAACGCATCGAGCAGCGGGCGCGGGGCATGGGCCTGACCAGCCTTTTCGTGCTCACCACTCGCACCATGCACTGGTTCATCAAGCGCGGCTTTCAGCCCGTGGACCCCGAGTGGCTGCCCGAAGCCCGCAAGCTCAAGTACAACTGGGACCGCCGCAGCCAGGTGCTCGTCAAGAAGCTGTAGGCGGCGGCCCGGCCCGCGGCCACACGGCTCAGGCGGCGACCGCCCGGGCCACCTGGCGCGCCACCTCGGCGATGGTGGCATCGCGCTTTTCCGGCGTGGCGGTGGTCTGGGTGATGTAGCAGGTGACCACGATGGGCGCACCGCCGCCGGGCGGCCACAGCACGCCGATGTCGTTGGACGAACCCTGGTTGCCCGTGCCCGTCTTGTCGCCCACCCGCCAGCCCGGCACGCCGGCACGCAGCCGCTTGTCACCCGTCTTCGTGGCCACGATCCATTCGACCAGCTGGGCACGCGAGGCCGGGCTCAGCGCATCGCCCAAGGCCACCTTGCGCAGCGACTGCAGCATGGCCTGCGGCGTGGTGGTGTCGCGCGGATCGCCCGCGATGGCCTCGTTCAGCGTGGGCTCGGTGCGGTCCAGCCGCGTCACCGTGTCGCCCAGGCTCCGCGCGAAGGCGGTGAAGCCCTGCGGGCCGCCGTGGCGCGCCAGCAGCAGGTTGGCCGCGGTGTTGTCGCTCAGCGTGACGGTGCCTTCGCACAGCTCGCGGACCGTGATGCCGACGTCGCCCACCCGCTTTTCCGTCACCGGCGAATAGGCCACGAGCGCCGACGCGTCGAAATGCACCCGGCGGTCCAACGCCTCCTGGCCCCGGTCGACCCGCTCCAGCATCCACGCGGCCAGCAGCAGCTTGAAGGTGCTGGCCATGGGAAAGCGCTCGTCCTGGCGCCAGCCCAGCGACAGCCCGGAGCCCGTGTCGAGCATGGCGACCCCGAGCCGCGCCTTGGGGTGGCCGTCCAGTGCCGATTCAAGCTGCTGCATGGCGGCCTGCCAGGCCACCTCCCGCGCGTTGCGCTGGCGCGCAGGCGCGGCGGCATGGGCCGGGCCGGCCCACAAGGCGGCCGTCGAAGCGGCGGCCACGGCGGCGAAGAGATCAAAGGAAAACTGGCGTCTTTGCATGGAATGAACCTGTCGTTGGAAGCAAGAAGACCCGAACGATAGAGACATGTCGGCCAGAGCGCCATCGACAATAATCGTGAAGAGCCCCAAGAAAAACTGCTTGCTACTTGCCTGCCTGATTCCGACGCCATGCACCTGCCCCTCAATGCCCTGCGCGCCTTCGAGGTCTCGGCGCGCCACCTCAACCTCACCCGTGCAGCCCAGGAGCTGTGCGTGACCCAGACCGCGGTGAGCCAGCACATCCGCAACCTCGAAGAGCGCCTGGGCAAACCGCTGTTCCGGCGCCTGCCGCGCGGACTGGCATTGACGGACGAAGGCCTGGCCCTGCTGCCGGTGCTGGCCGACGCGTTCGGCCGCATTGCCGGCGCCCTGGAGCAGTTCAGCGACACCCGCCCGCGCGAAGTGCTCACCGTCGGCGCCGTGGGCACCTTCGCCGTGGGGTGGCTGCTGCCGCGGCTGCGCGAGTTCCAGCAGGCGTGCCCCTTCGTGGACCTGCGCCTGCTCACGCACAACAACCGGGTGGACATCGCGGGCGAGGGACTGGACTGCGCCATCCGGTTCGGGGACGGTGCCTGGCATGGCACCGACGCCGACCGCCTGCTGGAAGCGCCGCTGTCCGCCATGTGCGCGCCCTCCATCGCCCCGCGGCTGCGGGCGCCGGCCGACCTGGCGCACGAATCGCTGCTGCGTTCGTACCGCGCGGACGAGTGGGCCGCCTGGTTCAGCGCTGCCGGTGTTCCCTGCCCGCTGGTGCGTGGCACGGTGTTCGACTCCTCCCTGGCCTTGGCCGAGGCCGCCGCGCAGGGCGCGGGCGTGGCGCTGCTGCCGGTGCGGCTTTTTCAAAGGGAGCTGCAACAAGGGCGGCTCGTGCAGCCCTTCGGCACGCACATCGCTCTGGGTGCCTACTGGCTCACGCGCTTGAAATCCCGCCCGCCCAGTGCTGCGCTGCAGGCCTTCCGCGGCTGGCTGCTGGCCGGCTGCGGCAGCCTGCCGGGAGAACCGGCCTGATCGCCCCTCACACGCTCCGCCCGTTCCAGACGCACCGCTATCATCGCCACCCCATGCCCGAGATCCTCACCGCCGCCCTCTACCATTTCGTCGATCTGCCCGACTGCGCCGCACTGCAGCCACCGCTGCAATCCCTGTGCGAGACCCATGGCGTGCGGGGCCTGCTGCTGCTGGCGCCCGAGGGAATCAACGGCACGATCGCGGGGGAACCCGCAGGTGTGCGGGCCGTGCTGGCCTGGCTTCGCGCCGATGCGCGGCTGGCCGGCCTGCGCCACAAGGAGGCGCTGGGCGACCGCATGCCGTTCTACCGCATGCGGGTGCGGCTCAAGCGCGAGATCGTCACCCTGGGCGTGACCGGACTGGACCCGGCGCGCAATGCCGGCACGCACGTGCCGCCGGCGCAATGGAACGCACTGATCGACGACCCCGAGGTGGTGGTGATCGACGTGCGCAACGACTATGAAGTGGGCATCGGCAGCTTCGCCCGGGCCATCAACCCGCGCACGCGCAGCTTCACGGAGTTTCCGGCCTGGGTGGAGCAGCAGCGCGCGCCGGGCGGCGTGCTGGCACACCGGCCCAAGGTGGCCATGTTCTGCACGGGCGGCATCCGGTGCGAGAAGTCCACCGCCCTGCTCAAATCGCAGGGCTTCGACGAGGTGTTCCACCTGGAGGGCGGCATCCTGCAGTACCTGGAAGACGTGCCCGCCGAAGACAGCCGCTGGCACGGCGATTGTTTCGTGTTCGACGAACGCGTGTCGGTCGGCCATGGCCTGTCCACGGGCCGGCACCAACTGTGCCGGTCCTGCCGCATGCCGCTGGGCGAGGCCGAACTCGCATCGTCCCAGTACCGCCCCGGCGTGAGCTGCCCCTATTGCCATGGCACGCGCACGCCCGAGCAGGAGCGCGCCCTGGCCGAGCGCGAGCAACAGATGGAGCTGGCGCGGCAGCGCGGGCAGGACCACATCGGCGCGCGCCTGGGCTCCCCAGGTGTGGCGCAGTCCGATGGTCAACCCTCGGACGCGCCCAGCGGTCTGCCCGTGCTGTATTCCTTCCGCCGCTGCCCCTACGCCATGCGCGCCCGCATGGCGATCGCGGCCAGCGGACAGGCCTGTGAATTGCGCGAGGTGGTGTTGCGCGACAAGCCGCAAGCGTTGCGGGACGCATCGCCCAAAGCCACGGTGCCCGTGCTGGTGCTGCCCGATGGCCAGGTGCTGGAACAAAGCCTGGAGATCATGCGCTGGGCGCTCGCTCGCCACGATCCACAGGGCTGGATGGCCGAAGATGCCGCAACGGCCCGGGACGCCGATGCGCTCATCGCTGCCTGCGACGGCACCTTCAAACGGGCCCTGGACCGCTGCAAGTACCCGAACCGCTATCCGCAGCAGACCGGCACGGAGGACGGCGCGAATGACGCGCCGACGCCCCAGGCCATCGCCACCGCGTTCCTGGCCCAGTGGGACGCGCGGCTGGCGCAACACGCCTTCCTGTGCGGCCTGCAGCCCACGCTGGCCGACGTGGCCATCATGCCGTTCGTGCGCCAGTTCGCGGGCATCGACGCCATGGCTTGGCAGGCGGGCCCCTGGCCCCATGTGCGAAAGTGGCTGGCAGCATGGGAAGCCAGCACCGCGTTCACGCAGGTGATGGACAAGATCGCGCCCTGGGTGCCCGGAACCCGGGGCCCGGTGTTTCCCGCCCAGGAGCCCGTGGCAGCGCCGGCACCGACCTGACGGATTTGCAACGCCCAAGAAAAAGGCGCCTGTTCAGGGCGCCTTTTTCATTCAACGGGGTTCAGGCGGGTTTCAAGCCGTAGCCAGCCGGCGGCGGTTGGCGCCCCCTCGCCCGCCGCGGGCCATCAGCACCAGCAGCACGACGGCCATGAGCACGAAGCAGATGAACGACCAGTTGGCGATGGAGCCTCCGAGGAAGGTCCAGTCCACCGCAGCGCAGTCGCCCGAACCGCGGAAGATCATGGGGATCGCGCGGCCGATGGGGAAGTGCTCGATCATTCCGTAGAAGTCGCGCCCGCAGGTGGCGATCTCGGGCGGGTACCACTGCAGCCAGCTCTGCCGCGCCGCCACGAAGGCGCCGAATCCCGACGACAGCAGCGCCAGGAAGGCCCACGACATCCACCAGCCCCGGGTGCCCCGGGCGCTGGCCAGGGCCGCAAACACGGCGACCCCGATGAGCGCATAGCGCTGCACGATGCACATCGGGCAGGGCTCGAGCCCCACGACATGCTGCAGGTACATGCCAAAAGCCAGCATGGCCACGCAGGCCGCCGCGATGAGGCCCAGCACGCGGCGGGGCGCGGCATCCAACCAGTTCAACACCATTGTTCTTGTCCTTGAAGGCCGCGGTCGGCAGCCCTCGAAGGCTGCATCAGATACCGGCGGCGTGGTCCAGAAAAACGCGGGCGCGGCGCGGTGTGACCACCAGCGTTTCACCCTCCCTGAAACCCATCTCCCGGTATTGCTGCGCAGGAATCTGCGCTTCGATCACCGAGTCGGGGCTCGCATTGTCCGCTGGTTTGTGGTCGGCATCGGGAATAAGTTCCAGGCGCGCGATCGGCCCCACGACGATGGCACGGCTGAGCTGCGCGACGATGCCGCGCGGGCGCCCATCGGCGTCCACGCCCTCGCCGGGCGAGTAGCGCTGCACGTCCAGGTCGTGCGGACGCACATAGGCAAAGGCACTGGCGTTCTGGGCGCCCGCATGCTCGGGCGAATCGATGGCCATGCCCTCCACGTGCACCAGCCCTTCGTGGGCACGGCCGCGAAACAGGTTCACATCGCCCAGGAATCCATAGACGAACGGGCTGGCCGGCTGGTCCCACACCTCCTGGGGCGAGCCGCTCTGCTCGATCCGGCCCTGGTTGATGACCACCACGCGGTCGGCCACTTCCAGGGCTTCCTCCTGATCGTGGGTCACGAAGATGCTGGTCACGTGCAGTTCGTCGTGCAGGCGGCGCAGCCACCGGCGCAGCTCTTTGCGCACCTTGGCATCGAGCGCGCCGAAGGGCTCGTCCAGCAGCAGCACCTTGGGCTCCACGGCCAGGGCGCGCGCAAGGGCGATGCGCTGGCGCTGGCCGCCGGACAATTGCGACGGATAGCGGTCGGCCAGCCAGTCGAGCTGCACGAGCTTGAGCAGGTCGGTCACCTTCTGCTTGATCTGCGCATCGCTCGGGCGCTCGCCGCGCGGCTTCACGCGCAGGCCGAAGGCGACGTTCTCGAATACCGTCATGTGCCGGAACAGCGCGTAGTGCTGGAAGACGAAGCCCACGCCGCGGTCGCGCACGTGCACGTCGGTCGTGTCCTCGCCCGAAAAGTGGATGGTGCCGACGTCGGGCGTCTCCAGCCCCGCGATGATGCGCAGCAGGGTGGTCTTGCCGCAGCCCGAGGGGCCGAGCAGCGCGATGAGTTCGCCGGACTGGATGTCCAGGCTCACGTCGCGCAGTGCCTGGAAGCTGCCGAACTGCTTGCTGATGTTGCGGATTTCAATGCTCATGGTGTGCTTTCGTTCAGCGCGCGCCCACGGCGGCGGGTGCGGGGCGCTCGGGCGGCAGCGCGGCCGCGGCCTTGCGCTCCTGCTCGTTGCGCCATTCGGCAATGGACTTGATGACCAGCGTGACCAGGGCCAGCAGGGCCAGCAGCGAGGCCGCGGCGAACGCCGCCACGGACTGGTATTCGTTGTAGAGGATCTCGACGTGCAGCGGAATGGTGTTGGTCTGCCCGCGGATGTGGCCCGAGACGACCGACACCGCGCCGAACTCGCCCATGGCGCGCGCATTGCACAGGATCACGCCGTACAGCAGGCCCCACTTGATGTTGGGCAGCGTCACGTACCAGAAGGTCTGCCAGCCGCTCGCGCCCAGCACGATGGCCGCCTGCTCCTCGTCGCTGCCCTGGGCCTGCATGAGCGGAATCAGCTCGCGCGCGATGAACGGGAAGGTCACGAAGATGGTCGCCAGCACGATGCCCGGCACAGCGAAGATGATCTTGACGTCGTGCGCCGCCAGCCAGGGGCCGAACCAGCCGTTGGCGCCGAACATCAGCACGTACACCAGGCCGGCCACCACGGGCGAGACGGAAAACGGCAGGTCCACCAGCGTCGTCAGGAACGCCTTGCCCCGGAACTCGTACTTGGCGATGGCCCAGGCCGCCGCCACGCCGAACACCAGGTTCAACGGCACCGCGATGGCCGCGGTGATGAGGGTCAGCCGGATGGCGGCCCATGCATCGGGCTCCTTGAGCGCCGCCACGTAGGCGCCGAAGCCCTTGCGCAGCGCCTCGGTGAACACGGCGGCCAGCGGCAGCACGAGGAACAGCAGCAGGAACGCGAGCGCGATGCCGATCAGCGTCCAGCGCACCCAGGGGGCCTCGGTCGTGCCGGCCTGGGCGCGGCGCACCCCGTTGCGCCCGCCGGAGTTGGAAGCGGTGGAAGTCATGCCGGGGCTCCTGCGTGGCGACGCTGCCAGGCCTGTAATGCGTTGATGACGAGCAGCAGCGCGAAGGAGATCACCAGCATCACCACCGCGACCGCCGTGGCGCCCGCGTAGTCGTACTGCTCCAGCTTGCCGATGATGATGAGGGGCGTGATCTCGGAGATCATGGGCATGTTGCCCGCGATGAAGATGACCGAGCCGTATTCACCCACCGCCCGCGCGAACGCCATGGCAAAGCCCGTGAGCAGCGCCGGAGTGATCGCGGGCAGGATGACGCGCGTGAAAATCTGCCAACGCGTGGCGCCCAGGCTGGTGGCGGCTTCTTCCAGTTCCTTCTCGGCGTCTTCCAGCACCGGCTGCACCGTGCGCACCACGAAGGGCAGCCCGATGAAGATCAGCGCGATCACCACGCCAGCGGGCTTGAAGGCCAGTTGGATGCCCAGCGGCTCCAGGTACTGCCCGACCCAGCCGTTGCCGGCCAGCAAGGCGGTGAGCGAAATGCCCGCCACCGCAGTGGGCAGCGCGAACGGCAGGTCCACCAGGGCATCGACGATCTTCTTGCCCGGAAAGCGGTAGCGCACCAGCACCCAGGCGATCAGCAGGCCGAACACGAGGTTGACCACCGCCGCGATGAACGACGCGCCGAAGGTGAGCCGGTAGGACGCCAGCACGCGCGGCGCGCTGATGGCGGTCCAGAACTGGTCCCAGGTCAGCGTGAAGGTCTTGAAGACCAGCGCCGACAGCGGGATGAGCACGATGATGCTCAGGTAGAAGATGGTGTAGCCCAGCGTCAGGCCGAAGCCGGGCAGAACCCGCTTCGGGCTGCGCCGGGCCCCGCCCGTGGACGCCACGGCGGCGCCGGGCAAGGCAGAGGTCGCAGCGTTCATGTCTTACTTGGCGCCGGGGGTGTAGAGCTTGTCGAACTGGCCGCCGTCGTTGAAGTGCACCTTCTGTGCCTCGCCGAGGGAGCCGAAGTACTTGGCCACGGTGAACAGCTTGACGGGCTTGAACAGGTCGGCGTGCTTTTTCAGCACCGCTTCGGAACGCGGACGCAGCGCGTGGCGGGCCGCGATCTCCTGCGCCTCATCGGAGTAGAGGTAGTCCAGATAGGCCTTGGCCAGTTCGCCCGTGCCTTTCTTGGCGACGGTGCGCTCGACCACCGCGACGGGGTTTTCGGCCAGCACGCTGCTGGAGGGGTACACGGCATCGACCTTGCCCTTGCCGAATTCGCGCTCGATGGACAGCACCTCGGATTCGAACGTGATCAGCACATCGCCCGTGTTGCGCTGCAGGAAGATGCTGGTGGCATCGCGCCCGCCCTTGCCCAGCACGGGGACGTTCTTGAACACCTGGCCCACGAACTCAGCGGCCTGGGCGTCGGTGCCGCCCTTCTCGCGCACGCTGCCCCAGGCCGCCAGGTAGGCGTAGCGGCCGTTGCCGCCGGTCTTGGGGTTCACCACGACGACCTGCACGCCGGGCTTGGCGAGGTCGTCCCAGTCCTTGATGTTCTTGGGATTGCCCTTGCGCACCAGGAACAGCATGGTCGAGGTGGTGGGCGATGCATCGTTGGGGAAGCGCTTGGCCCAGTCCTTGGCGACCACGCCGTTGGTGGCGAGGAAGTCGATGTCGGTAGTGGTGTTCATCGTGACCACGTCGGCGTCGAGGCCGTCGTTCACCGCGCGGGCCTGGGCGCTGGAGCCGCCATGGGCCTGGTCGATCTTCACGTCCTTGCCGGTGGTCTTCTTGTAGTGGGCGGCGAAGGCGGGGTTGTAGTCCTTGTAGAACTCGCGGGCCACGTCGTAGGAAGCGTTCAGCAGCGTGGACGTCTGTGCCGACGCGACGCCGCCAGCCACCAGGGCCACTACGGCCAGGAAAGTCTTGAGTTTTGTCCGGGAAGTCATGTCTGCGCCCTCGTTACTGAAAAAGTGAAACCGATTGTGGGCGGCAGAGCTTAAAACTCAAAAGAATATATTCTTGTTAATTAATCGACTTCCAGAATATAGAACCACGCCAAAAAACAAGGGGTGGTGCAGCAGGTTTCAGCCAAAAACGCCCTTAGTGCAATGGATACTATGGCGCACAGCTACAAAAACAATAGCAACCCCATCAGGCGGCGGAACGGGTCTCCGTGGCACCCTGGCCGAGGCCCCACTCCGCGCCATCCACCAGCGAATGCAGCAGTGCCCAGCCCAGGGGCCATTCGCCATGGCCCGAGTCCACGTTCACATGCCCCGCCTGTGGCAGGCGAACGAACTCGCTGCCCCAGGCCCTCGCGTAGGCGCCGGCCAGGCGGATGGGGCAGTAGGGATCGTTGCTGCTCGCCACCAGGATGCTGCGGTACGGCAGCGGCGCGTAAGGCACGGGGGCGAAGTCGCTCAGCACCGCCCGGCGCTCCGGATCGGCCGGGGCGACCAGCAAGGCGCCCTGCACCCGGGCTGCGGCCGGCTCGCCCATGTGCGTCGCGGTGATGCAGCCCAGGCTGTGCGCCACCAGCACGACGGGGTGCGGCGCTTCCAGCACGGTGCGCTCCAGCGCCGCCACCCAGGGCGCCCGCGCGGGCGTGACCCAGTCGTCCTGCACCACGCGCCGCGCGCCGGGCAGCCGCTCCGCCCACAGGCTTTGCCAGTGGCCGGGTCCGGAATCGCGCCAGCCCGGGACGATGACCACCGAGACCGGGCCGCCCGCAGCGGTGCGTGCGGACGGGGCCGCCTGCGGCGCTCCGCCGTCGAGCCGGCCGACCGGCCGCCCGGATTCGGACAAAGACGTGGGTGCGCTGCTGCTCATGGCCGGCAGGGCACGGTGGCCAGGGCATGGAACAAGGGAAAGATTCGGACCCCACAGGAGGTGCGGAACGACAGTGCAGTGGCCATGGAACAGGCTCCTCAACGGTGGATGCGGCCCATTCTGCGATTCCGCCCTTAAAACCCAAACGAATATATTCTTTTGAATTAATCGCTAATTAATCTTAAGAAGCGACCGATGCTGCGCTGCCGAGGCCCTCGGTATCGGATGCCGGCACCGCCGTCATCGCGCCTTGCAGCGTCTCGCCCAGAAAGTCCAAAAACCGCCGGACCGCGGGCGTCAGACCGCGTCGGGAGGGGAACACCGCGTGCATCACTCCGCGCTCCGGGGCCCATTCGGGCAGCAGGTGCACCAGCCGGCCGCTGCGCAATTCGTCCTGGCACATGTAGTCGGGCAGCCAGCAGATGCCCACGCCGCCTTCCGCGGCCAACTTGAGTGTGAGCAGGTCGTCGGCCACATAGCGCGGGCTGTGCTGCCACACGGCCTCCTGCCCTCCGGGGCCCACCAGCCTCAGCGAAGCACGGCCGTCGGCAGCGGACATGGCGATGCTGTCCATGCGTGACAGTTCCTCCAGCGTGTGCGGTGTGCCCTGGCGCGCCAGCTGCGCGGGGCTGGCGACCAGCAACAGGTCGCCCTCGCCCAGCCGCTTGATGACCATGCTGCCGCTGTCGTCCAGCTTGGCCCGCACGCGCAGCGCCACGTCGACCCCCTCCTCCACCAGGTTGACCACGCGGTTGCTCACCTGGATCTCCACCCGCACGAGCGGGTACCGCGCCATGAAAACCGGCATCATGTCGCCGAGCAGGGTCTGCGCGATCGTGACGGGGCACACCACGCGGATCGTGCCGCGCGGCTCGGCTTGGACATGGGCCACCGTGTCGGCCGCCGCCTGCGCCGATTCGCGCATGGCCTGGCAGTGGCGCAGATAGGCCTCGCCCACCTCGGTAAGCGACAGCTTTCGCGTGGTGCGCTGCAGCAGCCGCACGCCCAGGTGTGCCTCCAGATCGGAGACGCGGCGCGACAGGCGCGACTTGGGGATGCTGAGCGCCCGGCCCGCGGCGGCGAACCCTCCGCGCTCGACCACCTCGGCGAAATACAGCATGTCGTTGAGATCTTGCACCGTCACCCCTCGGAGATTGTTCCACCCATAGAACAATCTATCGCAAAGTGGCCGGCTTATCAATCAATGCGCTCATCTGCACAATCTATCCAACGCTGCACACCGGGTGCGGCCCCCATCCCGAGGAGAACCTTCCATGCAACTGCTGCACATCGATTCCGCCATCACCGGCGAACAGTCCGTCTCGCGCCAACTCACCGCCCGCACCGTGGCGGCGTGGGTCGCCGCCCATCCCGGCACGCAAGTGCAGCACCTGGATCTGGTCGCCCAGGCACCGGCCCATTTCACGATGGAGGCCATGGCGCCGCGCACCGGCCAGACCGAAGGCCTGAGTGAAACACAGCGCCGTGAAAACGCCGTGTCCGAACAGCTGGTGAGCCAGTTCCTGGCGGCCGATGTGATCGTGGTCGGCGCGCCGCTCTACAACTTCGGCGTTCCCACGCAGCTCAAGGCCTGGATCGACCGCATCGCCCAGCCGGGCCGCACGTTCACCTACACCGCCGCTGGCCCGCAGGGCCTGGCCAAGGGCAAGACGGTGATCGTCGCCTCCAGCCGCGGCGGTGTGTATTCGACGAGCGATGCCGGCCGCGCCATGGAACACCAGGAGAGCTACCTGCAGACCGTGTTCGCCTTCTTCGGCATCACCGACGTGCGCTTCGTGCGCGCCGAAGGCGTGGCCATGGGACCGGACGCCAAGTCCAAGGCCCTGGACAGCGCGGATTCCGACATCCGGGCACACGTGGCGCAATCCCGCCAGGAAGCCGTGGCCGAAGCTGCCTGATCCACCGGACAACTGCGCAGTCACCAGAAAGCCGGCCTTGCGCCGGTTTTTTTGCGTGCGCCGCAAGGCGCCTACAGGGCAAGCGTCCAGGTCTCGCCCACCAGGGACTGGCCGTAGGCGGTGTAGGGTTCCGACGCCACGAGCGTGAAGCCGCGCTGCGCATACAGGTGGCGGGCCGCGGCCAGGCAGCTGTTGGTCCACAGCGTCATCTCCGTGTAGCCCTGGCCCCGCGCGAAGGCGATGCACTCGTCCACCAGCCGGCCGCCCAGTCCCATGCCCCGCGCCTGGGGCGCCAGGATCAGCATGCGCAGCCGGGCGGTGGTGTCGGACTCGCGCACCACGAAGGCCGCCCCCATGCGCTCGCCATCCACCTCGGCGATCCAGCACCGGTCGAACCCAGGCTGGAATTCGCGCACGAACCGCGCGGCGATCTCGGCCACCATGGCCTCGAACGCCTGGTTCCAGCCGTATTCGCGCCAGTAGATTTCGCCATGCATCTGCACCACCCAGCCCATGTCACCGGGCACCGGGTCGCGCAGCACCACAAGGCGGGGGCGGCTGGGCGGTTCGGAAGACAGCAGCGTCTCCAGGCGCTGCATGGCGGCCAGCGCGTCGGCCTGCTGCGTGGGCGACAAGCGCGCCAGGATCGCCGCCGCCTCGTCGCGCGAGCGCTGCTGCAGCGGGGCGAACGCGGCGTGTCCGGCGTCGGTCAGGCGCAGCAGGCTCTGGCGCGCATCCTTTGCGCCCGGGCGGCGCTCCAGCCAGCCGGCCTTTTCGAACCGGCGCAGGATGCGGCTCAGATAGCCGGCGTCCAGGCCCAGGTCCCTGGCGATGTCGGTGGCGACAGGCTCGGTGCGGTGGGCCAGTTCGTAGAGCACCCGCACGTCGGTCAGCGACAGGTCGCTGCCCAGATAGGCGTCGAGCACCCCGATGCGGCGCGTGAAGAACCGGTTGAACTGCCGAAGCGCCTTGACCGCTGCCGCGGGGACGGGCGCAGGCGCGGGAGTGACCTGGGGATCTGACGCCATATTCATTTGCCTTCATCAAATAATTAATTGACTTTAGCAATCAATAACGTGAATGGCAAATAAAAAAGTCCGGCCACCCATGGCGGGGCGGCCGGACTGGAGGCGCTGAAACACGCCGCTGGTCAGAGCTTGGCGTGCTGCTTGACCCAGGCCACGTACTTCTCGACCCAGCCCTGCAGGAACTGGCGGCTGGCCTCGCCGATGTTGCCGTCGTCATCGAACAGGCCATCCCTGGCCTGAACGAAGGCTTCGGGCTGGCCCAGCGTGGGCACGTCGAGGTAGGCCAGCACGTTGCGCAGGTGCTGCTGGGCCATGGCCGTGCCGATGGCGCCGATCGACGCCCCGATCACGCCGGCCGGCTTGCCGCCCCAGGCGCTCTGCCCATAGGGGCGGGAGGCGTGGTCCAGCGCGTTCTTGAGCACGCCGGGAATCGAACGGTTGTATTCGGGCGTCACAAACAGCAGGCCCTGCGACTGGGCGATCTCGGTCTTCAGGCGCAGCACGGCGGGAGCGGGATGGGCGTCGTCGTCCTGGTTGTACAGCGGCAGGTCGTCGATGCGCAGCTGCGTGAAGTGGAAGTCCGGCGGTGCGAGCCGGGCCAGCGCTGTGGCCAGCTTGCGGTTGAACGAGTCCTTGCGGAGACTGCCGACGATGACGGCGATCTGGTATTGGTCCATGAGCACTCCTTGTGAAACAGCCAAAAAGACGGAACGGCGCGGGGCCGCAACGGGCCATGATAGACACGGCCTGCGGCGTTCCGACGCTGCGCGCGGCGCCTGCATGGCCCGCTTTCGAGGAACGCCAAAGCGCCATTTGCTATTATTTTTGTAGCTATATGCCCTAGTATCGATTGCGCTGGCGCCCTTTTCAAGCAAAACACCCCCGGCGCTGCAGCGCAGCATCCGGGGGTGCAGGGCCTGGCGCAAACGCGCGCTTGTCCTACCCGGCGCGGCGCTGGCCGGCGAGGCGGCGCACCACATGCACCAGCCGGTCGATCTCGTCGAACGTGTTGTAGAACGCGAGCGACGGCCGAACGGTGGTCTCCACGCCGAATCGCCTCAGGATGGGCTGCGCGCAGTGGTGCCCGGTGCGCACGGCGATGCCTTCGTCGTTCAGCGCCTTGCCCACTTCCTCGGTCGAGTAGTCGGCCAGCACGAACGACATCACGCTGGCCTTGTCGTCGGCCGTGCCGATCAGCCGCACGCCCGGAATGGAGCGCAACTGCTGCATGCCGTACACCAGCAGCTCGTGCTCGTAGCGCGCGATGTTCTCGATGCCCACGCGGTTCACGTAGTCGATCGCCGCGCCCAGGCCCACCGCGTCGGCGATGTTGCCCGTGCCGGCCTCGAACTTGTTCGGGATCGGCTGGAACACGGTCTTCTTGAACGTCACGTCGGCAATCATGTTGCCGCCGCCCTGCCATGGGGGCATGTCTTCGAGCACTTCGCGCTTGCCCCAGACCACGCCGATGCCGGTCGGCCCGAACACCTTGTGGCCCGAGAACACGAAGAAGTCCGCGCCGATGTCCTGCACGTCCACCCGCATGTGCGAGACCGACTGCGCGCCATCGACCAGCGCCTTCGCGCCCGCACGGTGGGCCAGCGCCACGATCTCCTTGACCGGCACCACGGTGCCCAGCGCGTTGGAGACCTGCGTGACGGCGACGATCTTGGTGCGGTCGTTCAGGAGCTTCTGGTATTCATCGAGCAGCACCTGGCCCGAGTCGTCCACCGGAATCACGCGCAGCCTCGCCCCCTTGGCGGCAGCGAGCTGTTGCCAGGGCACGATGTTGGCGTGGTGCTCCAGATGGCTGACGATGATCTCGTCGCCCTCGCCCACGTGCTGGCCGCCCCAGCTCTTGGCCACCAAGTTGATGGCCTCGGTGGTGCCGCGCACGAAGATCACCTCGTTCACGTCGGGCGCATTGATGAACGTCTTCACGCGCTGGCGGGCGCCTTCGTAGGCATCCGTGGCGCGTGCGGCGAGTTCATGCGCCGCGCGGTGGATGTTCGAGTTCTCGTGCGCGTAGAAGTGGCTGATGCGGTCGATCACCGCCTTCGGCTTGTGCGTGGTGGCCGCGTTGTCGAACCACACCAGCTGGCGGCCGTTCACGCGCTCGGACAGCACGGGAAAGTCGCGCCGGATGGCGTGCACGTCGAACGGCGGGTGCCTCCCCTGGCCCGCCAGCGGCACCGTACCGTGCGGCGCGGGCTTGGCCGGGGTGACGTAGCCGCTGGGCAGCACCACCGCGTCCACGAAGTAGAACTTCGGATCGGACGACGGCGTAGCCGCCAGGCCGGCCGGTGCGGCCGGGGCCTGGCCCGCATGCGCTGCCTGCGGCTGCGCGAACGGCAGGCGCGCCAGCGCATCCAGCCGGTCGCCGGACGGCGCCCTGGGCACCGGCGCGCCCCCAGGCGATGGCTGTGCCTGGCGCTCGCCGACGAAGTAGTACGGCGAGGCCGGAGAGGCAGGCGCTGCCGGATGGGCGGCGGCCTGCGACGCGCTCGCGCCCGAGGCCTCGGGCACGCCCAGCACCCCGCTGCCCAGGCGCGGCTCGTAGGCCGGCAGCGTGCTCACCACCGTGTCGGGCAGGCCGTTGGCCGCCGTGGCGTGCGGCAGCAGCGCGGGGGCGCGGTGGCCGAGCGACAGCACCTGCGGGGGCGAAGCCGGCAGCAGGTTGGTGCCGGGCACCTGGCCCTGCGGGATCGGCGTGCCGGGCACGCTGGGCCCGAAGCCGGCGGGGCTGGCCAGGGTCGAGCCGGGCGGCGCGATGTTGGCCGCCGCCTGCACGCCCGGCGGCACGGCGCCCAGCCCGGGCACGGACGAAGGCGGCACCGAAGGCAGGCCGCCCGCGGAGTGCACTCCCGCAGGCGATGCCGCCTCGCCCGGCAGCGCCGAGAACAGGGCATTGGCCATGCGCGCGATCAGCGCCGGGTCGATGGGGGCGCCGGACGCGTCGGCGCCCGGCGAGAAGGAAGCGAGGGTCATGGCCGCTCCTTGCGCTTCACTTGTAGGTGTCCGGGTAGTCGTGGTACTTGTTCACCTCGACATCGTCCAGCACGGCCAGCGCATCGCTGGTGAGCACGGCCAGCGAGCAGTACTGCGAGATCAGGTAGGACGCGATGGCGTGGTTGTTGATGCCCATGAAGCGCACCGACAGGCCGGGGCCCTGCTCTCCCGCCAGGCCCGGCTGGAACAGGCCCACCACGCCCTGGCGCTTGTCGCCCACGCGCAGCAGCAGGATCTTGCTCTTGCCGTCGGCCACCGGCACCTTGTCGGACGGAATGAGCGGAATGCCGCGCCACGTGATGAACTGCGAGCCGAACAGGCTCACCGTGGGCGGCGGCGTGCCGCGGCGCGTGGCTTCGCGGCCGAAGGCGGCAATAGCGAGCGGGTGGGTGAGGAAGAAGGCGGGCTCCTTCCACACCTTGGTGAGCAGCTCGTCCAGGTCGTCCGGCGTGGGGGCACCGGTGAGCGGGAAGATGCGCTGCGCATCGGTCACCTGGGCCAGCAGGCCGTAGTCGGGGTTGTTGATGAGTTCGCTTTCCTGGTTTTCCTTGATCGTCTCGATCGTCAGGCGCAGTTGCTCCTTGATCTGGTCGTGCGGGCTGCTGTACAGGTCCGACACGCGGGTGTGCACGTCCAGCACCGTGCTCACGGCGTTCAGGAAGAATTCGCGCGGGTTTTCTTCGTAATCGACGAAGGTGCGCGGCAGCTGGTTTTCTTCTTCCTTGGCCGTGCAGGTGACGCGGATGGATTCCGGGTTCTTGACCTTGTTCAGGCGGTAGATGCCCGCCTCCACCGGCACCCATTGCAGCAGGTGCGTGAGCCAGCGGGGGCTGATGGTTTCGAGTTGGGGGACCGTCTTGGTCGCGTTGGCCAATTGCCGTGCGGCGTTGTCACCCAAGGCGGTCGTACCGCCCACAGTTGCAGACATGGAGAACTCCGTGCGTTGTTGAAGAAAGCCTGGGCAGTGTCAAAGCTTCCAACGCATCGCTCAACAGGCTATAGCCGTCAATTGCAGTCCCCGCACGAGATTCGCATGGCCGATCGACTCGCCCCGCGTGACCAGCGCCGAGGGCCGCACGCCCAGGGCGCCGGCCAGCTTTTCCACCGTGAGCAGCGAGGCGATGGCGGCGCCCCGCTCGATCTCCCCGACGTAGGAGCGGTTCAGGTCCGAATGCTCGGCCAGCCGTTCCTGCGACCAGCCTTGCGCCTCGCGCGACTGGCGCACCGCGACCCCGAAGTTCTTGATCAGTACAGACATGCGTTTCCCTGTTTCTTTTTGCTGATGCCTTGGCAGCGCCGCGCCCTGCTTTCGGGGGCTGCGCCGCACCTACCCTTCTCGCGACACCGCCTGCGTGACGTTGCCGCCCGGCGGCACATCATGGGTGACCCACACGTTGCCGCCGATGACTGCCCCACGCCCCAGAGTGACCCGGCCCAGCACGGTCGCGCCCGCATAGATGACCACGTCGTCCTCCACGATCGGATGGCGCGGCAAACCTTTCTGCAAGTAACCGTCGGCATCCGTGGGAAAGCGCTTGGCGCCCAGCGTGACGGCCTGGTACAGGCGCACGCGCTCGCCGATCACCGCCGTCTCGCCGATCACGACGCCCGTGCCGTGGTCGATGAAAAAACCCGCGCCGATCTGCGCGCCCGGATGGATGTCGATGCCGGTCTGGCCGTGCGCCAGTTCGGCCACGATGCGCGCCAGCAACGGCAGGCCCAGCGTGTAGAGGCGGTGCGCGATGCGGTGGTGGATCATGGCCAGCACGCCCGGATAGCACAGCAGCACCTCGTCCACGCTGCGCGCGGCGGGGTCGCCCTGGTAGGCGGCGAGCACATCGCTGTCCAGCAGCCGGCGGATGTCCGGCAGCGATGCGGCGAACGCCTGCGCGGCCTCCAGCGCCTGCGGCTCGATGGCCGTGCCGTCGCCCGTGCCCTGCTGGCGCGCGACGTAGCGCAGCTCCAGCCGGATCTGCGCCAGCAAGGTGTGCAGCGCCAGGTCGAGCGTGTGGCCCACGTACCAGTCCTCGCTTTCCTGGCGCAGGTCGTGCGGCCCCAGACGCATGGGAAAGAGCGCGCCCTTCAGCTGCTCCAGCGCCTGCGCCAGCGCATCGCGCGACGGAAATTCGCGCCCGCCGGGCTCCTGGGAGCGCTTTTGCGAATCGCGCCATTCGCGGCGGACGGCGTGCAGCGACTGCACGATGTGATCGATCTCGAAGACAGCCATCAAGGCCTCCTGCCTGGGATGAAAAAATGGCGGCCCGCAGCGGGCCGCCGGTGGGGCCGCGAGGCCGCCGTCAGTCCTGCACCCAGGGCAGGCGGTGATGGCGCCAGCCGTCCGACGCGCCGCGCTGCTGGCGGTCGTCGATCTCGCCTTCGAAGCCCTCGGTCACATTGAAGACATTCTGCAGGCCCGCCTTGGCCGCGGCCTCGGCCGCCAGCACCGAGCGCTTGCCGCTGCGGCACAGCAGCAGCACGGGGGCATCGCGCGTGGCCGCCTTGGCGATGGCGGCCTCCAGTTCGCGCACGAAGCGGGGGTTGCGGGTGAGCGCCGTGCCCGTGGCCCAGGCCACGTGCAGGCTGCCCGGCACATGGCCGACGAACTTGCGCTCTTCGCCCGACCGGACATCCACGAGGAGGGCCTGGCCCGAGGTGAAGAGGTCCCACGCAACCGTGGGCGGCACGCCGCCGGCGTGGGCGAGGCCGGAGGCCTGGGCGTGGTTGTGTGCGGATTGCAGTGCGGGGGGCAGTTCGGTGTCTTGCACAGCGGTGGACATGGATCGTTCCTTTGGACCTGTGTGAATGGGTGGCTGCAGCCGCCTGTTTGGCGGGGCCTGGCCGTCCAAGCCAATGTAGAACCGCTCCGGCGCGAATCCAACGAATAAAAAATCGGTTCCTCCATCGAAAAACATCTAAGCAGCCCGTTGACTCGTTGACGGCCCACCTCGAAGCCCCGCACCCATGAAAAAAGCCGCCAGCACCTGGGAAGGCGCTGGCGGCTTGATCGAACGCGGGCCGATCAGAAGCCCGGCAGCACCGCGCCCTTGAATTCCGTCTGGATGTACTGGCGGATTTCTTCCGACTGGTAGGCCTTCACGAGCTTGGCGACCCACGGCTTGTCCTTGTCGGCCTCGCGCACGGCGATCAGGTTGACGTAGGGGCTCTTGGCGCTTTCCTGCGCGATGGCGTCCTTGGCGGGGTTCAGGCCGGCGGACAGCGCGAAGTTGGTGTTGACCGCGGCGGCGTCCAGATCGTCCAGCGAGCGGGCGAGCTGGGCGGCATCGAGTTCGACGAACTTCAGCTTCTTGGGGTTGGAGGCGACGTCCAGCGGCGTGGCCTTCAGGCCGGCGCCTTCCTTGAGCTTGATGAGCCCCTTGTCCTGCAGCACCAGCAGCACGCGGCCGCCGTTGGTCGGGTCGTTGGGAATGCCGAACTTGGCGCCTTCCTTCAGGTCTTCGAGCTTCTTGACCTTCTTGGAATACAGGCCGATCGGGAAGTTGACCGTGTAGCCCACCGACACGAGCTTGTAGCCGCGGTCCTTGACCTGCGCGTCCAGGTAGGGCTTGTGCTGGTAGCTGTTGGCATCCAGGTCGCCGGACGCCAGCGCCGCATTGGGTTGCACGTAGTCGCTGAACTCGACGATCTGGAGCTTGAGGCCGTCCTTTTCAGCGACTTTCTTGACCTGCTCGAAGATCTGCGCGTGCGGGCCGGCGGTGACGCCGATCTTCAGTGGCTTGTTCTGGGCCAGCGCGCCGGTCTGGAAGCCGGCGGCCAGGGCCAGGGCGAGGGTCGATTGCAGCAGGAAACGCTTGTTCACGAAAAACACCTTTTGAGAAGAGATGCCCGCATCTTAGGGTTTGCCTTATAAAACCCATAAGAATACGTTTTCATTTCCTTACTACGGGTGCACATAAAAGAGTGGAAGCCGGCGCTGCTATAAATTCTGCATGCCCTCCCATGCCACCTCTGCTCTGGATGTCGACCTGCCCACCGTGCGCGCGTTGGAAGAACGCGCTTTCAATGCCTGGCCCGCCCGCCAGACCGTTTTCCACCAGGGCTGGGTGTTCCGCCTGTCCGGCGGTTTTACCAAGCGGGCCAATTCGATCAATGCGCTGGAGCCTGGAATGCCGTTCGACGGCGTGCGCGAGGCAACGCAAGCGATCTACGCCAGCCAGGGCCTGCGGCCCGTGTTCCGGATCTCGCCGCTGGTGAGCGCCAGTGCCGAGCAGTCGCTGCAGGACGCGGGCTATGCGCTTTTCGAGCCCACGTGGGTCATGCAGGCGCCTCTGCTGGAGGGCGCGCCGCCGCAGCCCTCGGTGGAAATCGCGCAGGCGCCGACGGCCGAATGGCTGGACGGGTTTGCCGCCGCCAACGGCGTGGCAGCGGCGCACCACGCCACGCACCATGCCATGGTGCAGTCGATCGCCCTGCCCTGCGCCTTCGCCACCGTGCGCCAGCATGGCCACGCCGTGGGCTTCGGCGTGGGCGTGCGCGAGCGCGGGGCCGTCGGCCTGTTCGACATCGTGGTGGCGCCCGGGCACCGAGGCCAGGGCCACGGGCGCGCGCTGGTGCAGGCGCTGATGCAGTGGGGCCAAGCGGGCGGCGCGGGGTCTGCCTACCTGCAGGTGCGCGGCGAGAACGCCACGGCCCGGCGGCTGTACGCCACGCTGGAGTTCACCGACACCTACCGCTACCACTACCGGGTGCCGGCGCACCCTGGATCCCCCCCTTGATGCAGGGCGCCGCCGGACCACGCGATCCGGCCCAGGCACCCTCCCTGCGGGCCGCTCAGCGGTGGCTCAGCCGACGCACCGCCCAGTCGCCCAGGCTCTGCACGGCCTGCACGAAGAAGATCAGCACCACCACCACCGCCAGCATCACGTCGGGCAGGAAACGCTGGTAGCCATAGCGGATGCCCAGGTCGCCCAGGCCGCCGCCGCCGATCGCGCCGGCCATGGCCGAGTAGCCCGTCAGGCTGACGAAGGTGATGGTCAGGCCCGCGACGATGCCGGGCAGCGCCTCGGGCAGCAGCACCTTCCAGACGATCTGCCCGGTGGTGGCGCCCATGGCCTGGGCTGCTTCGATCAGGCCGTTGTCCACCTCGCGCAGCGAGGCTTCCACCAGCCGCGCCACGAACGGCGCCGCGGCCAGCGTCAGCGGCACCACCGCCGCGGCCGTGCCGATGGACGAGCCGGTGATGAGCCGCGTGAACGGGATGATCGCCACCAGCAGGATGATGAACGGCGTGGAGCGCACGGCGTTCACGATCCAGCCCACCGTCTTGTTCAGCGGGCCGTTCTCCAGCACGCCGCCGCGGTCGGTCAGCCGCAGGAACACGCCCAGCGGGATGCCCAGCAGCGCGCCGACCACGCCCGAGATGCCCACCATGATGACCGTCTCCCACAGCGAGGTGGCAAACAGCTCCAGCATCATTTCCGAAAAATTCTCGAACATCTCAGGCCCCACTCTCTTCGCTCGCTTGCACTTCCTGCACCACCACCCCCTCGGCACGCAATTGCGCGATCGCCGTGGCCAGCCGCGCGGCGTCGCCGCTGGCATACACCGCGAGCGAGCCGAAGGTCTGGCCCTGGATCTCGTCGATCTGCCCGTGCAGGATCGACAGGTCCAGCCCGTGCTCGCGGATCAGGCGCGACAGGATGGGCTGGTAGGCGCGCTCGCCGGCATACGACAGGCGCAGCAGCTGGCCCACGCCGCCCTGGCCCGCGGCCCGCAGCTGCGACGCCAGGTGGCGCACGTGGTCCAACACGCTGGCGGGCAGTTCCTGCGGCACGATCTCGTCGATCAGGCTTTTGGTGATGGGCTGCTGGGGCCGGGTGAACACGTCCAGCACCGGGCCCTGCTCCACGATGCGGCCGGCATCGATCACGGCCACGCGGTCGGCCACCTGCTTGATGACCTGCATCTGGTGGGTGATGAGCACCACCGTCAGGCCCAACTCTTGGTTCACCTGGCGCAGCAGCGCGAGGATGGAGCGGGTGGTTTCCGGGTCGAGGGCCGAGGTGGCCTCGTCCGACAGCAGCACCTTGGGCCGGCTAGCCAGTGCCCGGGCGATGCCCACGCGCTGCTTTTGCCCGCCGCTGATCTGCGCCGGATAGCGGTCGCGCAGGGCCGACAGGCCCACCAGGTCCAGCAGCGGATCGACCCGGCCGCGAATGGCGGCCTTGTCCATGCCCGCCAGCTCCAGCGGCAGGGCCGCGTTCTCGAACACCGTGCGCGAGGACAGCAGGTTGAAATGCTGGAACACCATGCCGATGTCGCGCCGCGCCTCGCGCAGTTGCGCATCATTGAGCCGGGTCAGGTCGCGCCCCGCCACGATCACCTCGCCCCGGGTGGGCCGGTTCAGCAGGTTGATGACGCGCACCAGCGAGCTCTTGCCCGCGCCGCTGCGCCCGATGATGCCGAACACTTCGCCCGGCGTGATGTGCAGGTCGATGCCGCGCAGCGCCTCCACCGGCCCCTGCGAGCCCTGGTAAATCTGGGTGATACCCCGTAAATCGATCATGAAAATGCCATGGCGCCACCGGGGCCCGCAGGCCGCGGCGGCGCTGAAAAGGAAAAATGCGGATGCGGGAATGTACGGGCTTGCACCCCAAACGCCAACGACCCTGAAATTGGGTGCTAAGACATTGCGGTTATGTAGCCGCGCCGAAGTCGTGGCAAAACGATCTTTTCCCGCGCTGGGGTTTTGGGCCGTTCGGGATGGCCGGGCGGTGGGTCGCAGCGGGCCTCGACCCGAGCCCAACCTGCACCGGGTGGATTCGATTGCTATTTATTTCATAGCAATATGCCCTAGTGGATATTGTGCTGGAGGCATATTTCATCCAAAACTCCAGCCAAGGCCCCGGCTCACGCCTGGCCCCGGTTGAACCCCGTATCGAAGGTCTGCCGCACGTCCAGCCGCTGGCGCAGCAGCCCGGCCCCCAGGTAGAAGTCGGCCGTGCGCTGCTGGTCGGCCACCACCGCGGCGTCGATGTCCACCCATTTCGTCGCGCGGCGCTTGAACTGCAGCTGCGCCGCCTCCACCGGGATGCCGATGATGCGCGACAGCGATTCGGCGAACGGCCTGGCGTTGCGGTAAGACCAGAGTTGCGCGCGCTCCACTCGCTCCTTGAAGTCGCGCAGGGCTTCGCGTTTGGTGTCCAGCGCCCCCTGCGTGGCGGCGAGAAAGCTGAGCCCGCTCGACAAACCCCGCCCGTTGACCAGCACCCGCGCATGCCCGCTCGTCTCGGCCAGCGCCGTGTACGGTTCCCAGGTGGCCCAGGCATCGACCGAGCCCTGGGTGAGCGCCAGTTTGGAGTCGGCCGGTGGGATGAACCGCACGTCAGCGTCGGCGCCCTTCAGGCCAGCCGATTCCAGCGCCTTGAGCGTGACGAAGTGGCCGATGGAGCCGCGGTTGGTGGCGATGCGCTTGCCCTTGAGGTCGGCCGCCGTCTTCAAGGGCGAGTCGGGCCGCACCAGCACCGCCGTGCCGTACGCGTCGGAGCGGTTGGCGGCGAACGCCCGCACCTGGCTGCCGGCCGCCAGCGTGAAGAGCAGCGGCGCGTCGCCGATGGGGCCGAAGTCCACCGCGTTCGCGTTCAGCGCCTCGGCCAGCGGCGCAGCGGCCGGGAACTCGCTCCACTGGATGTCGTAGGGCAGGCCCTTCAACTCGCCCGCCGCCTCCAGCAGCGCGCGCAGCCCGCCCTTCTGATCGCCCGCGCGCAGTGCGATCCGCTGCTGCGCGTGCCCCAGCACGGGCGAGAGAAAGGACGCCGCGGCCACCGAGGCCGTCATGAAGCGGTGGAAATGTCGCCGTTGCAAGGCCATGGAAGCTCCGTGTTCTGAAAGGGAAGAAAAAGGCAGAGGAAAAGGAAGGAGGCGGCGCCACCGCGCCCGCCGGGCCATCGATCACAGCCCCAGCGCGCGGCGCCCGGCCGCCAGGTACACGCTGTCGTCCTGCGGCGTGTGCACGCGCCCGCACAGCACGTCGCGCAGGTGGCGCTCCAGCGGGTTTTTGCGCGCCAGGCCGTGGTTGCTGGTCAGCGCCAGGGCCGACTGCACCGCTTCGATGGCGTTGTGGGTGGTGGTGGCCTTGACCAGCCCGCTCTCCTCGGAGGGCAGCGGAGCGCCGGTGTCGAGCGCGGCGGCCAGCCCGGCGATGAGCCGGTCGTTGGTGAACAGCAGGCCTTCGATGCGGCCCACCGCCTCCTGCGCGCGCGCCAGCGTGGCCAACGGCGCGCCCAGGCTGGCGGGCTTTCGCTCCTGCAGAAAACCCACCAGCCAGTGGCGCGCCGCGCGGGCCACGCCGGTATAAAGCGAGCCCAGCATCACCGCCATCTCGGCCTGCATGGCGGGCTCGCCGCGCGCCCAGTCCTTGGGAAGCCGCAGCTCCAGCACGTGGTCGGCAGGCACCGCCACCCCATCGAACAGCACATCGTGGCTGCCGCTGGCCCGCAGGCCCAGGTGGTCCCATGTGGGCTCGATGCGCACGCCGGGCTGGCCGGCCCGCACGAGGAAGGAGCCCGTGCGCGGCTCGGCATCGTCCGTGCGCGCCCACACCACGTACCAGCGCAGCGCCGGCGCGCCGGTGCTGTACACCTTGTGCCCGCTGAGCCGCCAGCCCTCTGCCGTGCGCCGCGCCACGGTGGCCGGCAGCCCGCCGCGCGCGGGCGAGCCCAACTCGGGCTCCACCCGCAGCGCGTTGACGAGCGACACGCCCTGCACCGCCTCCTGCACCAGCTGGCGGGCCAGCGCCAGCGGCCAGGCATTGCCCGGCCGGCCCATGCCCCGGTGCTGGATGTACTGCATCGTCAACACCAGGGCCGTGGCGGGGCAGCCTTGCGCCACCGCGCCGATCACTTCGCCCAGTTGCGCGGCGCTCGCGCCCTGCCCGCCCAGGGACCGGGGCGCAGCGAGCGCCAGCAGGCCGGCCTGCTGCAGATCGGCGAAGTTCTGGTGCGGAAAACTGGCCTCGCGGTCGTGCGCCGCCGCGCGCGCGCCGAACTCGGCGGCCAGCGTGCGGGCCCGCTGGCCGGCGGTGAGCGGTGCGTTCACTGCAGCACCCCGGGGTCTTCGCGCACCACGGTCTCGAACAGGCTCTTGAAGGTGAAATGCGCCCCGCCCGGCCCGCCGATCTGCCCATGGGTGTGGCGCGCCACCTCGTGCCGGATGGGCTGCGGCGTGCCGGCGGCCTCGGCCAGCAACTGGGTGTGGCAGGCGTTTTCCAGCGCGATGTACCACCACGCGGCCGACTCCACGCTGGGCCCGGCCGTGAGGATGCCGTGGTTCTTCAGGATGACCGCCTTGCGCGCGCCCAGCGCCTCGCTGATGCGAAAGCCCTCGTCCGTTTCCCACACCACGCCCGTGAAGTCGTCGAACAGCGCATGGTCTTCGTAGAAGATGCAGGCGTCCTGCGACAGCGGATCGAGCGTGCGCCCCAGCGTGGACCATGCCTTGCCGTACGTGGAGTGCGTGTGCGCGGCGGCCACGATGTCGGGCCGCGCCTCGTGCAGTGCCGCGTGGATGGCGAACGCCGCGCGGTTGAGCGGCCCCTCGCCGATGGCGATCTCGCCGCGCGCGTTCACCAGCAGCAGGTCCGACACGCGGATGCGCGAGAAATGCAGGCCCAGCGGGTTCACCCAGAAGTGGTCGTGCCACTCGGGATCGCGCGCCGTGATGTGGCCCGCCAGCCCGTGGTCGAAGCCATGCCGCGCGAACAGGCGAAACGCCACCGCGAGCTGCTCCTGCCGGTGGCGGCGCTCGGCCTCAACCGTGGGGCGCGGCGGCGGCGCGTCGAACCAGTCCTTGCGCTGGGGATCGGGGTGGCGCTGCAGCGCGGCGGTCGGGAGCGAGAGAACGGCAGACATCGTGGGATGGGCTTTCGGTCGGGAACGAGGGATGGGACTGCGCCCACCTTAGAAGCGTGCGGCGCCCCCACCAACGAAGAAAAGCGCGTGAACACATGCGGTTTCGGCATGAGGCGCACCCAGGGGCCGGCGCGGCTTTTCCGCATGAGCTTGCTACGGATCCGTCGTTGGCGGTGGCGCCCGCCGGCCGCACGCTCGGGCATTCGACTCAACCGCCCGAAGCGAGGACCCGCCATGCGCACTGACACCGCCGCCCTTCCCCCGTCCCCGCAGCGCCGCGCGCTGCTGCAACGCTCGCTGGCCGCCGGTGCCGCCGCCGCGCTGGGCCTGCCGGCCCTGGCGCGGCCATCGGCCGCGGGGCCCGACCTGTCCGGCGTCACCTTGCGCATCGGCACCTACAAGGGCCTGTGGCGCCCACTGATCAGCGCGGCCGGCCTGGCCAACACGCCCTACCGCATCGAGTGGCGCGAACTGAACAACGGCGTGCTGCACATCGAGGCCATCAACGGCGATGCGCTGGACCTGGGGTCGGGCAGCGAGATTCCGGCACTGTTCGCGGCGCGGCAAAAGGCCCAGGTGCGCTTCGTGGCCGTGACGCGCGAGGACCTCAACAACCAGGTCACGCTGGCGCGCAAGGACGCGCCCATCCACCGCATCGCTGATTTGAAAGGCAAGCGCGTGGGCTACGTGCGGGCCACCACCTCGCATTACTTCCTGAGCCGCCAGTTGGCCGAGGCGGGCCTGTCGTTCGCGGACATCACGCCGGTCAGCCTCACGCCGTCCGATGGCCTGTCGGCCTTCGACCGGGGCGACCTGGATGCCTGGGCCATCTACGGCTACAACGGGCAGATCGCCCGGCTGCGCTGCGGCGCGCGGGTGCTCAAGACCGGGGTGGGCTACCTGTCGGGCAACTTTCCGCTCTACGCCAACCCGCGCGCGGTGGCCGATCCGCTGCGCCATGCGGCATTGGCCGACTACCTGCAGCGGCTGCGCCGCGCCTACCTGTGGGCCAATGGCAACTACCTGGACTACGCGCGGGCCCAGGCCGCCGAAACCCGGGTGCCGGTGGGCGATCTGATCGAGCTGTGGAACAACCGCAGCACCGACTACGACCTGCGCCCCGTGACCGATGCCGTGGTGCAGGGCCACCAGTCCGTGGCCGATGCTTTCCTGCAACTGGGCGTGCTCGACGGCAAGGCCCAGGTGGCGCCGCTGTGGGACCGCAGCTTCGGCCCGGTGCTGGCGGGGACGGACCCCGCCGCCGCCTGAGCACCGCGCTCAACACGCCTCAGATCGCCGCAGCGGTGGCGGCCCCGCGGCCCGGCAGGCAGCGCACGGCCAATGCACCGGCGGATGCCACGGTGGCCAGCGCCACCACCCCCAGCCAACCCCACTGCGCCAGCGCCAGGCTGCCCAGCGCCGCACCGGCCGACATGCCCACGAACATGCCGGTGAACAGCAGCGCGTTCAGGCGGCTGCGGGCGGCGGGCTCGATGCCATACACGATGGTCTGGTGCGCCACCAACGTCGCCTGCACCCCGAAGTCGAACCCGATGGCGCTCGCCACGATCAGCCCCAGCTGGGCTTGCGGCGGCAGCCAGTGGGCCAGGCCCATGGCGGCAAAGGAGACCACGGCCAGGCCGGCGCCCAGGCGCGTCACCCGCTCCGGGCCGCTGCGGTCGGCGATGCGGCCGGCCAGCGGTGCGGCCAGGGCGCCCGCAGCACCCGCCAGTCCAAAGGCGCCCGCGGCCGCGCTGCCCAGATGGAAAGAGCCGTGCAGCATCACCGCCAGCGTGGACCAGAACGCGCTGAAGCCCAGCGACAGCAGCCCCTGCGCCCAGGCCGCGCGGCGCAAGGCGCCATGGCGGCGCCACAGGGCCACCATCGAGCCGATCAACTCGCGGTAGGGCAGCGTGGTCGTGGGCTCGAACTTCGGCAGGCCGCGCCATGCGGCCACGCCCACCAGCGCAATGGCGCCCGCTGCCGCCACGTACACCGCGCGCCAACCGAAATGCTCGGCCACGAAACCGCTCACCACGCGCGACAGCAAGATGCCCAACAGCAATCCAGTCATCACCGTGCCGACCACCTTGCCGCGGTGGGCCACCGGCGCCAGCGTGGCCGCGGCCGGCACCACGTCCTGCGCCAGCGTGGCGGACAGGCCCACCGCCAAACTCGCCACCAGCAGCCAGCCGATGCCCGGCGCAAAGCCGCTCATCAGCAAGGCAAGGGCCAGCACGGCCGCCTTGGCCAGGATGATGCGGCGGCGGTCGTAGCGGTCGCCCAGCGGGGCCAGCAGCAGGATGCCCAGCGCATAGCCCAGCTGCGTGAGCGTGGGCACCAGGCCCACCGCCCGGTCGCCGGCGTGGATGTCCGCGCCCAGCACGCCCAGCATGGGCTGGCTGTAGTAGAGCGAGGCCACGCTCAGCCCCGCGGCGGTGGCCAGCAACAGCAACAGCGGAGCCGGCACGCCCGTGGAACCACCACCGGGGGCTGCATGCGCGTTGTGAATGGAAGACATGGGGAAGACCCTTGAATGAAAAGCGATGGAGCGGAGTGTGTGCGATGCAACCCCGTCTGGGTAGTGGGCTGCGGCGCAGATCTGCTATACGCTTGGCGCATGAAGCGAGCCGCCACCCCATCTGCCGCCACACCCCTTGCCGGCGTGGACCGCATCGAACTGATGCAGACCTTCGTGCGCATCGTCGAGGCCGGCAACCTGTCGGCCGCCGCGCAGCAGTTGGGTACCACACAACCCACGGTGAGCCGGCGTCTACAGGCGCTGGAGCGGTCGCTGGGGCTCAGGCTGCTGCAGCGTTCCACCCATGTCATGAAGCTCACCGAAGACGGCGAGCGCTGCTTCGCGCATGCCAAGGCGCTGCTGGACGACTGGCGCGCGATGGAGGCCGACCTGCGCGGCGCGCACGATGCCCCGCGCGGCACGCTGCGCGTGCTGGTGCCGCATGCCTTCGGGCAGGAGCAGCTCATCGCGCCGTTGGTGGACTACCTGCGGCAGTATCCCGAGGTGTCGGTCGAGTGGCTGCTGCACGACCGCCGGCCCGACTTCATCGCCGAGGACATCGACTGCGCCGTGCAGGTCGGGGCGGTGGACGACCCCTCGGTGGTCGCCATCCACCTGGCCGAGGTGCCGCGCATCGTCGTCGCGGCGCCGCAGCTGCTGCTGGGCGGCGCGGTGCCAGAGCACGCGAGCGCGCTGCGCGACCTGCCCTGGCTGGCCCTGCGCACCTACTACCAGCGCGAGGTGTCCCTCACCCGCGTGCCGGACGGCGCGGTGGAGCGCTTCGCCATCCACCCACGCATGGGCACCGACAGCCTCTATGCCCTGCGCAGCGCGGCGCTGGCGGGCCTGGGCGCGGCAGTGGCTTCCGCCTGGGCGGTGGAGGCCGACCTGCGCCAGGGCCGCCTGCGGCACCTGGCGCCCGCGTGGCAGGCCGCGCCGCTGCCGGTGTATCTGGTCTATCCGCATGCGCGGTTCTATCCTGCGCGGCTGCGGCGGTTTCTGGATGCGATGCGCGCCACATTGCCCACGCTGAGTGGAATGCGGGCGCCGAGTACGGCCGGTTGATGTTCGGGATGGCGGCTCTGGCCTAAAACCGCAGCATCACCGATCTTCGACCTACGGCGGCCCCAAATCTGGCGCTGCGGGGTGACGCGTTCCTGCCGTTGCCGCACCGTGCCGATCCGCAATGATTACGACCGGGGATTCTCCAGAGCACAGGCATACAGCGCCCCCCGCAGACTTCACCAAAGTGTCCTTGACCCGCCGGAACCCCGCTGCCAGTGCGGCAATGCTGGCCCGGAAGGCAGAACCGGATTGGGCTCGGCAGTCGGCGCCGTGGCAGACCGTCGTGGTGCCAGGCAGCACTTGCGTTTCGTATTCGATGGTGCCGCAATAGCAACGACCTTCCACCTTCATGGTTGGCTCATCTGGCCTCCGAAGCTCATCTGGCTTGGGGCGGGAGCAGCCCCATGAACGGCTACGGTATCGTCGCTTGCCATGGCAAACCGAAGCTACCTCTATTCAACCGACCACCCACCCGGCGCGGAACCCGTTGGCATGCCGCACCAGGCGAAAGGAATCGCCGAGTGGAATTACGACATTCCGCTCGTCTTCAAACTGCTGGTATCAGGCAAAGTCACGGTCTCCCGTTCTGCCATCTGGCCTGATGCTGGCGAGATCGCACTGATGGGCGGGTATGACGAAGGCGTGGTTCGCCTCGACGCCTTTCTGGAGCGCATCACCCTGGCCGAGGCACAGCCCCTGGTGGAACAAGCCAAGGCTTTTCTGAAAGCGTCCACCAACCGGGGGCAGTATTTTCTTCTGGAGCCCGGCGAAATCCTGGAGATGAACGACGAGCCCCTCGCCCAGCAGAACCTTCAGCTGCACGACAGCATCCGGAAAATGGATGCAGAGGTTGAAGCTGCGCTTGAAACGCTGACCATCCTGCCTCGTGCTGCACGGGCTCCGCAGGGCTTTCTTGCCAGAGTATTCGGGCGCACGCCCCGGGCGCGCGAGCCTGCCGTCGACCCGCTGGCGAGCGTGCGCAGCGTCGGGCTCGGACATTGGTCCAACCAGCTCTACTACACGTTGGACCATTCAGGTGCGGCCTCCGAAGCGCTGGGCAAGTGACGGCACTCGGCCAGAAGCAAACATTGAGCACTCATACAACGAATAAGAACGTTCTCATGGCACTGGACACCGATCCTTCACTTAAGCACGGGTTCGCCTATCTACGCCCCATCCAGAACGCGGATCTCCCTCGCTGGCTAAGCTACTTGCGAACGGACGCAGTGCGTCAGGGGATCAGCTGGCGCCCCCAGTGCACAGATGAGCTTTGCGAGTTTGTAGATTCAACCAATTTGCACAGAACAGGCACCCAGGTCAGATTCGCTATTGCGCGCACAGCCGACGATGCCATGCTTGGATCAATTGGTTTCCACTCGATCTCTCTGGCCCATCGAAGCGCCGAGATAGCGTATGACCTTCACCCAGACGAATGGGGCCAGGGGCTTGCCACGGCTGCGTGCCGGTCAGTCGTCGGATGGGGATTGCGACAGGGGCTTACTCGAATTCAATCGACGGTGCTGAGTGGCAACCAACCTTCTCTGCGTGTACTCCAGCGTTCAGGATTTGAGTTTGAAGGTCGCCTAAGAAAGTATCGATGGGTTGATGGCATGGCCCACGATGCTTTGATGTATAGCTATCTGCAGACCTAATGCAGCCTTAGCACATCAGACTTTGATCGGCTGCCTTGGGCCCGAAGCGGCCTTGCCGCCAACGCACCAGCGAAACTGACGGGGCTTAGCGGGGCCGGCTCGGCTCCGACATGGGGTGCACCTGCTGGCGCACCGCCTCCAGTAACAGCGTTGCCAGACGGCTCGCCGGGGCTTCGGAATGGGCCTGCGCGCGATACAGCAAAAGTGAGATCTGCGGCAGCGCCGGCAGCGAGAGTTCTGCGCGATCGAGCGCGCGCACATGCGATGGCAGCCCGAACGGCGTGCGGACCGTGAGTCCCAGCCCGGCCGACGTGGCGGCCCACAGCGCGGCCAGGCTCGCACTGCCGAAGGCTCGGCGCCAAGGCAGGCCGGCACGGTCCAGCGCGGCGATGACGATCTCACGCAATGGGCATGGCGCGTCGAGCATGATGAGGGGCAGCGGCTCCGTGGTTTTCGGCTGGCGTGCCGCGGAGCCACGGTGTTCTCGCTCTGTCCACCATGGGGCCTCGACCCGCCCGGGCGTGGTCGGGCCGATCCATAGCAACGGAAGCCGCGCCACGCGCTCGGCGTACTGCGACAGCGGCTGGTCTCCCACGTCCCATGCCAGCGCCAGATCGAGATGGCCGAGTTCGAGTCGCTCTCGCAACTCGCCACTGCGCGCCACATAGGCTTCGATACGCACCTTGGGGTGGGCGCGGGCGAAGCGCCCCAGCACGTTTGGCAGCAGCGTCTCGCCGAAGTCCTCCTGCAGGCCCAGTCGCACCCAGCCTTGCAAGTCGGCGCCACGAAGGGCCGCACCGGCTTCGTCGTTCAGTTCGAGCATGCGATGGGCGTAGGCCAGGAGCGTTTCGCCCGCATCCGTGAGCACCAGGCCACGCCCCTTCTTGCGAAACAGCACCGCACCGGCCTGCGACTCCAGTTTTTTCAGCTGCGCGCTCACGGCGGAGGTCGAGCGCCCCAGCCTGTCGGCCGCGCGCGCATAGCTGCCCAGCGCAATACCGGTGGAGAAAGTGCGCAGTACGTCGAGATCGAACATCACCTGGCTCATGAGGCAACTCCTGTTCATCATCCTATTTTTCAGGACGAATGGTGCATTAGTTTCTGATTTTCAAAACCTTCGAACCAGCGGAAACTGCGTTGCACCATGACCTCAACGACTTCCCTATCGACGGATTTACCTGGCCACCGCTGGAAGGTGCTGACCGCAGGCGTCGCCGCCAACGCGGCGTTTTCCATGGCTTTCAGCGGCATTCCGATGACTGCGGTGCTCATGCGCACCGGCTACCGGCTCGACAACGCCGCACTCGGTCTCGTGCTCGGCCTCATGGGCTTGGGCATTGCGATCAGCGAGTTGCCTTGGGGCATGCTGACCGACCGCTGGGGAGACAGGCCCGTGTTGCTGACCGGCCTGGGCAGCACCGCGCTCGCCCTCGTGGCGATGGCGCTCTGGGCCGCGCCGAGTGCGCAGCACATCCCCGACCTTGCCTGGCTGGGCGCGGGGCTGTTGCTGGTCGGCCTGCTGGGCGGCAGCGTGAACGGCGCGAGCGGCCGTGCGGTGATGACGTGGTTCGACTCCAGCGAGCGCGGGTTCGCGATGAGCATCCGCCAAACCGCCGTGCCGCTGGGCGGCGGTGTCGGAGCGCTCGTGCTCCCGTACGTGGCGCTGCACTTCGGCTTCGCGGTGCTTTACGGCCTGCTGGCGGCGCTCTGTGCCCTGAGCGCAGTCATGGGCTGGGCCTGGGTGCACGAACCGCCGGTCGTGCAGCGCTCCGATGCGCGCGTGGCGGAATCAGCGCCCGCCTCCCACATCAATCCCCTGCGCAATCGGCGTGTCTGGCGCATCGTGCTGGGGATCGGCATTCTCTGTGCGCCGCAGTTCGCGGTGCTGTCGTTCGGCACGGTGTTCCTGAACGACTTCGGCCATGCGGGCCTTGCAACGATCACCGCCACCATGGTGTTCACGCAGGTCGGTGCAATGGTGGTGCGTGTGTGGAGCGGCCGATGGACCGACCGCCGTCGCAACCGGCCTGCCTATCTGCGCGCCTGCAGCGCGCTCAGCGCGCTGCTGTTCGCCGGGCTGGCGGCACTCGTAATGGTGGCGGGCACGCACGCCGCCGACCCATTGGCGATGCGCATAGCGCTCGTGGGATTGCTCGGCGTGAGCGGTGTTTGCGTGTCGGCATGGCACGGCGTCGCGTACACCGAGCTCGCCACGCTGGCCGGTGCGGCGCGTGCGGGGACCGCGTTGGGCATGGCGAACACCAGTGTGTTTCTGGTGTGTTTCGTCACGCCCCTCGCGATCCCGCACCTGCTCACCTTGCAGGGCTGGCCGGTGGTGTGGCTCGCTGCCAGCGGCTGCGCGCTGGTGGCCATGCCGTTGCTGGTGCCCCCTGCCGCGGCCACAGCCGTCAAAAACACGGCCGTGAAAACGGAATGGAGACGGTCCACCTAAGCAGGCCGTCGCCCCCGCCAACCCGGGTCATTCCGGGTCATTCCGGGTCATTCCGGGTCATTCCGGGTCATTCCGGGTCAGATCGACAACGCGGCGCAGGTTCACGCCACCTTCAACGCGGCGCGATTGGCATTCACCCGATCCCGCTCGGCCACCTTCGCCCGCACCAGCGGCAACAGTTCGCGGCCGTACTCGATGGCATCCACCAGGGGGTCGAAGCCGCGGATCAGGAACGTGGTGATCCCTAAGTCGTAGTACTTGAGCAGCGCGTTGGCCACCTGCTCGGGCGTGCCCACGAGCGAGGTGGAGTTGGACCGACCGCCGGTCTCGCGCGCGATGGCCGTCCACAGCCGCTCGTCCACGCGGTCGCCCTTGGCTGCATCGGCCAGCAGGCGCTGCGCGCCCTCGCTCTGCTGCGGGCCGGTGCCGCGCGCGTGGCCCTGGGGCACACCCAGGCGGCGGGTGGTTTCCAGGATCTGGTCCGCGCGGGCCCAGGCCTCTTCTTCGGTGCGGCCCAGGATGGGCCGGAACGAGATGCTGAACTCGATGTGCCGGCCATGCTGCGCGGCCTCGGCGCGCACCTGGCGCACCAGGTCGCCGGCCTGGGCGAGCGACTCGCCCCACAGGGCATACACGTCGGCATGCTTGCCGGCCACCTTCAGCGCGGGCGCGGAGGCGCCGCCGAAGTAGATGGGCACATAGGGCGCCTGCAGCGGCTTGACCTCGGACGCGGCGGCTTTCACCTGGTAGTAGGTGCCGTGGTGGTCGAAGGGGCGGTCCTCGGTCCACACGCGCCGCAGCAGCGTGAGGTATTCGTCGGTGCGGGCATAGCGCTCGTCGTGGCCCAGGAAATCGCCGTCGCGCTGCTGGTCGGCATCGGAGCCGCCCGAGATGTAGTGCACCGCCACACGGCCGCCGGTGTAGTGGTCCAGCGTGGCCAGCTGGCGCGCGGCCAGGGTCGGCGCCACGAAGCCGGGGCGGTGCGCCAGCAGGAAGGCGATTTTCTGCGTCGCCGAGGCGGCGTAGGCCACGGTCAGCAGCGTGTCGGGGCCGGTGCCGCTGGCCGGCACCAGGATGCGGTCGAAGCCCGCGTGCTCATGCGCCTGGGCAAAGGCCCGCACGTACGCCGGGTCCACGGCCGGGCCCTTACGGGCGATGGTTTCTGACACCTCGTGCGGCTGGATCATGCCGATGAACTGGACACCCATGGAGACTCCTTGAAGGAACGTGAGACAGACAGCGAGCCACCGATGATGGGCATCGCGCCCACCCGCGCCAACGAAGAAAAACGCCTGTGGTCATTCGGTTTCTGCCGGGGCGCCATGGGTCCGGGGCGCTGCAGGAAAGAAGAAAAACATGCATGCATATGAAAAACCCGCTTCCCTTGCCGGTGGCCGGGCTGGTGCAATGGCGGCATGCCAACCGCCTCCTCGCCCACCGCCCCCGTGAACAACCCGCCCAACACGGCCCGCCTGCGCCACTTCGTGCAGCAGATCGCCGCCCTGCTGGAGCCCCGCCCGGCAGAGCCCGACATCCTCGCGCGCGGAAGCGCCCTGCTGGCCGACCTGGTCTCGCACGACGACTGGCTGCCGCCGGAATATGCCCAGCCTGATCCCGAGCGCTACCAGCAATACCTGCTGCATGCCGATGCACTGGGGCGCTTTTCGGTGGTGAGCTTTGTGTGGGGGCCGGGCCAGGCCACGCCCATCCACGACCACACGGTGTGGGGCCTGGTGGGCATGCTGCGCGGCGCGGAGCTGTCGCAGGCCTACGGGCAGGACGGCGATGGCCGGTGGCAGCCCCGCGGCGCCCCGCACCGGCTGCAGCCGGGCGACACCGAGGCCGTCTCGCCCACCATCGGCGACGTGCACCGCGTGAGCAACGCGCTGGCCGTCGAGACATCGATCAGCATCCACGTGTACGGCGCCAACATCGGGGCCGTGCAGCGGTCGGTGTACCGCGAGGACGGCTCCGTGCGCCCTTTCGTCTCCGGCTACAGCAACGCCACCCTGCCCAACCTCTGGAACCAGCCGCTCGCCGGCCCGGCCTCCCACACCGCTCCCTCCGCCTGCGCCGCCCCATGAGTGCCATGACCGATACCGCCGCCTTTGCCACCACCCGCCCCCACCAGGTCCGCCAGGCGCTGCTCGACCAGCAGGAGATCGCACTGCTCGACGTGCGCGAAGAGGCCCCGTTCGCCGAAGGCCACCCGCTCTTCGCCGCCAACCTGCCTGCCGGGCGGATCGAACTGGACGCCTGGACCCGCATCCCCCGCAGGACCACGCCCATCGTGGTGTACGACCACGGCGAAGGCCTGGCCGAGCCAGCGGCGCGCACCCTGCGCGCGCTGGGCTACAGCGACGTTTCGCTGCTGGAAGGCGGCCTGCAGGGCTGGAAGGAGGCCGGCGGCGAGCTCTTCATCGACGTGAACGTGCCCAGCAAGGCCTTCGGCGAACTGGTGGAGAGCGAACGCCACACGCCCTCGCTGCCGGCCGAGGAGGTGCAGGCGCTGCTGCAGGCCAAGGCCGACGTGGTGGTGCTGGACGCGCGCCGCTTCGACGAGTACCAGACCATGAACATCCCGGGCGGCATCAGCGTGCCCGGTGCGGAACTGGTGCTGCGCGCCCAGGCGCTCGCGCCCGATCCGGCCACCCGCATCATCGTGAACTGCGCCGGGCGCACGCGCAGCATCATCGGCACGCAGTCGCTGGTGAACGCGGGCCTGCCCAATCCGGTGGCCGCGCTGCGCAACGGCACCATCGGCTGGCTGCTGGCCGGCCAGACGCTGGAGCATGGCGCCGACCGCCGCTTTCTGCCCGTGCCGCCGGAGCAGCGCGCTGCTGCCGCCGCCCGCGCCCGTGCGGTGGCGGACCGCGCCGGCGTGCGCCGGGCCAGCACGGCCGATCTCACCCGCTTCGCCGCCGAGGCCGGCCGCACCACCTACCGCTTCGACGTGCGCACGCCCGAGGAGTACGAAGCCGGGCACCTGCCCGGTTTTCGCAGCGCGCCGGGCGGCCAGCTCGTGCAGGAAACCGACCATGCGGCGCCCGTGCGCGGCGCCCGCATCGTGCTGGCCGACGACGATGGCGCCCGCGCCAACATGACCGCCTCCTGGCTCGCCCAGATGGGCTGGGACGTGTGGGTGCTGGACGGAACCGATCCCGCCGCCGCGCTGGAGACAGGCCAGCCCCCGCCGCTCGCGCCCGAGCCACACGGGCCGCTCACCTGGGTCGCGCCGCGGCAGCTAGTGTCCTGTCCCGTTAATTCGCCCGCATAGTCTGGCGAGTTTTTCGAGGATGGAGTCTGCTGTAGCTGTCCAAGTAAACGGCTGGCAGGACTGGTTGTAATTCGCGATGAATGTGTCGATCTTGTTGATCAGATCCTTCACGCTGGTGAACGAGCCACGGCGGATTGCCCGCGTGGTGATGATCGAGAAGAAGCGCTCGACCTGATTGAGCCAGCTTGAATAGGTCGGAACGAAGTGCATGTGCCAGCGAGGCCGCTCGGCCAACCAAGCGCGCACCTTTGGATGCTTGTGGCTGGCGTAGTTATCAGCTATGCAGTGCACATCCAGTTCGTCGGGCACTGCCTTGTCGATGGCGCGCAGGAAGGCAAGGAACTCTTGATGACGATGCCGGGGCCGGCACTGCGCGATCACTTGGCCATTCATCACGTTCAGGGCCGCGAACAAGGTGGTGGTGCCGTGGCGCACGTAGTCGTGCGTGACACCTTCGACATAGCCAAACCCCATTGGCAGCATCGGCTGCGTACGCTCCAAAGCTTGGCATTGGCTCTTCTCGTCCACGCACAGCACCAGCGCGTTGTCAGGTGGGTTCAGGTACAGCCCCACAACGTCGCGCAGCTTCTCGATGAACAGCGGATCGGTCGACAGCTTGAAGCTGTCGGCCCGGTGCGGCTTGAGGTTGAAGGTCTGCAGATAGCGCGCCACCGTGCTCTTGCTGATGCCCGTATCGGCGGCCAGCGTGCGGGTGCTCCAGTGGGTACCCCCATCAGCAGGCTTGGTGTGCAACGTCTTGGTAATCAACTCAGCAACACGCTCGTCATCTACCGTGCGGGGGCGACCCGGGCGCAACTCGTCGTAAAGCCCTGCAATGCGATGGCGCGCATAGCGCCCGCGCCACTTGGTGACAGTGCTACGACTGATCCCCAGAGCCTGCGCAACCGCGGTGCTGGCTTTATCTGTGCCTTCGCAAGTCAGCACGATGCGCGCCCTGAGCGACAACGCCGCTGGCAGCGAACGTGATCGCGCCATGGACGTCAGTTCCGCGCGCTCCACTTCACTAAGCGCAATTTCTGTTCGGGTCGTTGCATTGGGCATGGCGGCACCTCAAGGATGGCCCGAAACCATGCAGCTATCGTGCCTGCGAATTAACGGGACAGGACACTAGCCCGCTGGCTGCGCGAGGAGCCCGAGGGGCACACGGTGGTGCTGGACTTCACCGCCAGCGCCGCCTATGTGCGGCGCCACATTCCGGGCGCCTGGTTCGTCCTGCGGTCGCAACTGGCCCAGGCGCTGGCGCACATACCGGCCGGCAGCCGCTACGTGCTGACCTGTGGCACCAGCGCCCTCGCCCGCCATGCCGCCGAAGCCGTCGCCCGGCTGACCGGCGCGCCCACGGCCGTGCTGCAAGGCGGCACCCTGGCATGGATCGAAGAAAACCTGCCCCTGGAGCATGGCGAGACGCGCCTGGCCTCCCCACGCATCGACCGCTACCGCCGCCCCTATGAAGGCACCGACGCCCCGCGCGAAGCCATGCAGGGCTACCTGGACTGGGAGTTCGGACTGGTGGAGCAACTGGCGCGCGACGGCACGCACGGCTTTGCGGTCGCCTGAAGGGCTTGCTATTCAATTGATAGCATTACAGGCATAAAACCCTAGGGCATCGGGCCCAAAAGGCTTCAAGCTTCAAGCTTTCAGCCTTGAGCTCTGCCGCCGCCTGCGGCGCCGATGCAGGGCCCCAACACCGCCTCGAAATCGTTCATCGCCTGCGCCGCGCCCAGGTCGGCGAGGTAGGCACCGCCGGCCTTGAGGGTCAGCGTGGCCTCGCCGCCCCCAGGCGGGCGCTCGATGCGCACGCGAAAGCCGCTGCGGTTCCACTCCGGAAAGTGGCCCGACTCCAGAAGGCCCTGTGCATCGTCTCTGCGCGTGATCCCCGGCCACGCACTGCTGGTCTCGGACATGCGCGCCAGGCTGGCCGCGGCGCAGTCGAACAGTTGCGGGTTGGAGAGGTCGGCGGGCACCACCAGAACGCGCGATGCGCTCGGCGGATAGCCGGCCGTGCCGGTCAGCGCGCAGCCCGACAGCACGCAGGCCAGGCCGGCCGCCACGCCCATGGCGGGCCATCGCACCCTGCAACGGAGTGGCGTCGCGCTGTCTGGCATGGCGGTTCCTTCGGGTGAGAGATTTCGGGGCCCTAATGGACCACGCCGGGCCATTCCAGCCAACCCCCCTTCGGTGGGGGGGCACGAAATCGCCATGGCGCGGGGGCAGCGGGCCCAGGCGGAGCGGCTCACTACAATCGGCCCGCCATGCACAACCGCCACGATCCCCGCGTCCTGCCCATGCGCGACGGGGTGAGCCCCAGTTGCGTGGCGCTGCCCTCGACTGGCGAAGGCAGCCTGCTGGACTTCCTGGTGGAGCGCTTGCCTGCCGTGGGCCGTGAAGGCTGGCTGCAACGCATGGCCGCGCGCGAAGTGGTCGACGAGTTCGGCGTGCCGGCCACGGCCGAGCGGCCCTTCGCCCCCGGCATCCGGCTGTACTACTACCGGGCCCTGGAGCAGGAAACCACCATTCCCTTCGAGGAAGCCGTGCTCTACCGGGACGACCACATCCTCGTGGCCGACAAGCCGCATTTCCTGCCCGTGGTGCCCACGGGCCGCTACCTGCAGCACACGCTGCTGGTGCGGCTCAAGCGCCGCCTGAACCTGCCCGACCTCACCCCCGTGCACCGCATCGACCGCGACACGGCCGGGCTGGTGCTGTTTTCGGTGCAGCGCGAAACGCGCGGTGCCTACCAGGCCCTGTTCCGTGACCGCCGCATCGCCAAGACCTACGAAGCCGTCGCGCCGTGGCGCGACGACCTGGCCTTTCCCCGCGAGCACGCCAGCCGCATGGAGGAAAGCCCGCAGTTCTTTCGCATGCAGGAAGTGCCGGGAGAACCCAACACGCTCACGCGCATCGAGGTACTGCAGGTGGCCGGCGCCTGGGCCCGCTACCGCCTGTCGCCCGTGACGGGCAAGCGGCACCAGTTGCGCGTGCACATGGCCGCGCTGGGGCTGCCGCTGCGAGGCGACGCTTTTTATCCCGTGGTCAACGATCCGCCCGAGGGCGACTTTTCGCAGCCGCTGCAGTTGCTGGCGCGGTCGCTGGTGTTCGACGACCCGGTGACGGGCGCCGCGAGGCGTTTTGACAGCGCCCGCGAACTGCGGCCGCTGGACGGAGGGGTGGATCGATCGAACCGCGCCCCGCCGTGCCTATAATCCGCACCGCTGCGGGTGTAGTTCAATGGTAGAACGGCAGCTTCCCAAGCTTCATACGAGGGTTCGATTCCCTTCACCCGCTCCACTTCTGGCAACCTGCCGATCCATCGCGATTCCATCGATGGAAAAGTCTGAGTTCCGCTCAGTCTTCATTCATCGGTTGGAAATTGGCGAGTGAAGTCTCCGCATGCCAATCATCGGCATCCGCTTGTTCAGCGCTTCGAACGAAGCGCGCTCTTTCCTTCCATCCCGCCCGCGTATCACTGTGTCATCGCAAATGACCAGTCAACGATCGAAGCCCGTACCGCCTGCAGGCCAGCATCGATCGATGACGAATTCAGGCATGGAATGCCTTCTCGTGGTAGAAATATTCTTTCACAGGCAAACCCAGGGCCCATCGCGCTGCGTTCTGCTTTCCGAACGTTTCAGCTGACCTTGATGACGCCTTGAATTCAAGCCCTGACCTTACGCTTTGCGACCGAGAGCCCATCCAAATCCCAGGCGCCATACAGTCTCATGGCCATATGCTGGTGCTGGACGGAGACACTTTGGCCCTGCGGGCGTGGAGTGCAAACTGGGCAGGCCTTGCTGTGGCAGCCTTGGCGAAACTCAAACAAGAAGCGCTTCGTTCGGTTCCGCCGGATGGCACTTCAGTGCAGGTCGGGATGCTGGAATTTGCACAGGAAAGACACATCTGCTGGGCCCACCGACACGCCACGCAGTTGATCGTGGAGTGCGAACCGCAGTCCAAAGTGATGCGTCCTGAAGAGCCGATCTACGGTGTGGCGCGTGATTTTCTTCCAAAACTTCAAGCGGCTGAAACGGTAGATGATCTAACCCAGCTGGCTGCGCAAGAGCTTCAGCGATTGACGGGGTTTGGCCGCAGCCTTATCTATCGGTTTGATCACCAAGGGCATGGAGAGGTGCTCGCGGAAGTCGTACTGCCCGGTTACGACAGCTACCTGGGTCTTCGCTTTCCGGCAACCGACATTCCGCAGCAAGCCCGCGCTCTCTACCTGGCCAACCGCTTCAGGCTGATCCCGGATGCCAACTATGAGGCAGTGCCACTGCTGGCAGCTGAAGAGGGTTCGATGGCACAAGGCATCGACTTGTCGTATGCGTTTCTGCGCAGCGTATCGCCAGTGCATCTCGAGTACATGCGAAACATGGGCACGCTTGCGTCCATGTCGTTATCCATCGTGGTCGATGGCAAGCTGTGGGGATTGGCGTCTTGCCATCACCATGAGCCCCGCAATCTGGATGCGGGCATGCGGGCTGCGTGCAGCCATCTGGGGCAGTTGCTGTCGATGCAAATCGAAGGAAAACAGGCCAATGCCGAGGTGGCGGCACGATTGGAGTTACGCAAGCTCACCCTGCAACTCGTCTCTCAATTGTCTGACAGCGATGCCAGCCTGCGCAGCATCGTGCACGAGCCGGCCCTGCTGCTGCGCATGTCCCGGGCCACAGGTGCTGCAGTGGTGCTGGACGACCAAGCATGGACTGCCGGCGATACGCCTGCGACGGACATGCTGCTTGAGTTGGCAGGGTGGATCGCAGGGATGGGCCGCGACGTCTACGAGAGCAGTGAGTTGGCGGCCCATTTCCCAATGGCAGCCCAGTGGCAGTCCACCGCAGCGGGCGTATTGGCCATTTCCATTTCCCAAGTGCATCGCCATGTGATTCTGTGGTTCCGGCCGGAGATCGTGCAGACCGTCACCTGGGCCGGAGACCCGCGCAAGGACCTGCACCCTGATGCGGCAGGACGGATCCATCCGCGCCGCAGTTTCGACAACTGGGTTGAACAGATCAGCGGCCGATGCTTGCCATGGTCCGGGGCGCAAGTCAGCGCTGCTGGCGAATTGCGCCAAGCCCTGATCGGTATCGTGCTACGGCGCGCCGAAGAATTGGCGGCCATCGCGAGCGAGTTGGGCCGGGTCAACAAGGAGTTGGAGGCTTTTTCGTACACCGTGTCCCATGACCTGCGCGCTCCAATGCGCCATATCGCAGGTTATGTGGACTTGGTGATGGACACGGAGGGCAAGGTTCTGAGCCAGCGTGCCCACCGCTACATGGGACATGTCAAAGACGCAGCGGCTTTCGCTGGGCAACTGGTGGACGCTCTGCTGGATTTTTCACGCATGGGTCGGACGGCGCTGAAACTCAAACGGGTAGATAGCAACGGCCTGGTTGAAGGCTTGGTACGCGAGATCTCTCGGCATGAGCGCGATCGCAAAATCGAATGGCAGGTGGAAGCCAATCTGCCTGTATTGGTTGCAGACCCATTGTTGTTGCAAGTGGCGGTACGCAATCTGATTGCGAATGCCGTCAAATACAGCCGTGATCGCAATCCAGCTGTTGTCACGGTAAGAGCCGTGAGAAACGCCGAAGGCGAAGGCCTGGAGGTACAAGATAATGGTGTCGGCTTCCAGATGCAGTACGTGACCAAACTGTTCCAGGTTTTTCAGCGTTTGCACCAGACTGAGCAGTTCGAAGGTACCGGCATCGGGCTGGCCAACGTCAAGCGGATCGTGGAGCGGCACGGCGGGAAGGTGTGGGCCCATGGCGAGCCAGGCCAAGGTGCGTCGTTCGGTTGGGCTTTGTTGCACAAATCGCGATGCTGATGCCCGTAGACTGACTGCGTGACAGAGACGAAGAACAGGCAGCGGAGCAAGTACCGCACGACGAACTGGAAGGCGTACAACGCGGCGCTGAAAGCGCGAGGCTCGTTGACGATGTGGCTAGTGTCCTGTCCCGTTAATTCGCAGGCACGATAGCTGCATGGTTTCGGGCCATCCTTGAGGTGCCGCCATGCCCAATGCAACGACCCGAACAGAAATTGCGCTTAGTGAAGTGGAGCGCGCGGAACTGACGTCCATGGCGCGATCACGTTCGCTGCCAGCGGCGTTGTCGCTCAGGGCGCGCATCGTGCTGACTTGCGAAGGCACAGATAAAGCCAGCACCGCGGTTGCGCAGGCTCTGGGGATCAGTCGTAGCACTGTCACCAAGTGGCGCGGGCGCTATGCGCGCCATCGCATTGCAGGGCTTTACGACGAGTTGCGCCCGGGTCGCCCCCGCACGGTAGATGACGAGCGTGTTGCTGAGTTGATTACCAAGACGTTGCACACCAAGCCTGCTGATGGGGGTACCCACTGGAGCACCCGCACGCTGGCCGCCGATACGGGCATCAGCAAGAGCACGGTGGCGCGCTATCTGCAGACCTTCAACCTCAAGCCGCACCGGGCCGACAGCTTCAAGCTGTCGACCGATCCGCTGTTCATCGAGAAGCTGCGCGACGTTGTGGGGCTGTACCTGAACCCACCTGACAACGCGCTGGTGCTGTGCGTGGACGAGAAGAGCCAATGCCAAGCTTTGGAGCGTACGCAGCCGATGCTGCCAATGGGGTTTGGCTATGTCGAAGGTGTCACGCACGACTACGTGCGCCACGGCACCACCACCTTGTTCGCGGCCCTGAACGTGATGAATGGCCAAGTGATCGCGCAGTGCCGGCCCCGGCATCGTCATCAAGAGTTCCTTGCCTTCCTGCGCGCCATCGACAAGGCAGTGCCCGACGAACTGGATGTGCACTGCATAGCTGATAACTACGCCAGCCACAAGCATCCAAAGGTGCGCGCTTGGTTGGCCGAGCGGCCTCGCTGGCACATGCACTTCGTTCCGACCTATTCAAGCTGGCTCAATCAGGTCGAGCGCTTCTTCTCGATCATCACCACGCGGGCAATCCGCCGTGGCTCGTTCACCAGCGTGAAGGATCTGATCAACAAGATCGACACATTCATCGCGAATTACAACCAGTCCTGCCAGCCGTTTACTTGGACAGCTACAGCAGACTCCATCCTCGAAAAACTCGCCAGACTATGCGGGCGAATTAACGGGACAGGACACTAGATGAGGGCATGCAGTGGTTTGGCACGCCGACCGGCAGGCGTGGACGCAGCCGAACCTTCTCGGACGCAGCAATCCAGTTCTGCCTGAGCATCAAGTGCCTGTTCGGCCAGCCCTTGCGACAGGCGCTGGGCATGGTGCAGAGCCTGCTGCGGCTGGCAAAGCTGGACTGGCCGGTACCTGACTTCAGCACTGTTTGCCGGCGCCAAAAGACCTTGCAGGTCGAACTGAGCTACCAGCGAACCAACTCGCCGCTGCAGTTGCTGGTGGACAGCACCGGCATCAAGTTCCTGGGCGAAGGAGAGTGAAAACGCAAGAAGCATGGTGCTGAATACCGGCGCGAATGGCGCAAGGTCCATCTGGGCATCGACGCGCAGACGCTGGAAATACGCGCCATCGAGGTGACCAGCAACGCCATTGGGGATGCGCCGATGTTGCCCGGGTTGCTGGCTCAGATTCCCACTGACGAATCCATCGAAAGCGTCAGTGCCGATGGCGCCTACGACACGCGCGCCTGCCTGGACGCCATTGCCGAGCGGCACGCGATGGCGGTGATCCCGCCCCGCAAGAACGCCAGCCATTGGAAGAAGTCGAGTCCGGGCTCGGCGCATCGTAATGAGGCCATTCGGGCGTGCCAGCGCCTGGGTCGCGGCATTTGGAAGAAGTGGAGCGGCTACCACCGGCGCAGCCTTGTGGAGACGAAGATGCACTGCTTCAAGCGACTGGGCGAACGGGTGATCGCGCGCACGTTCGACCGCCAGGTTGTGGAGCTGCATGTCCGCGTGGCCTTGCTCAATCGGTTCAGTCAGATCGGCCGTCCTCACACCGTGTCGGTGACTGCTGTGGCATAGGTCCGTCTGGGGTTGGGGTCATGCCGTCTGCAATTCGATTTGTGCAACAGCGCCGTTCGGTTTCGTCCTGCCCGAGTCCGGGCAAAATGCGCTTCCTACTTCACCCATCGGAAATACATCCGATCATGCTTAAACCTATTCTTCTCGTCGAGGACGATCTACGCGACCAGGAATTGACGCTGCTGGCCCTGGAACGAAGCCAACTCGCCAACGACGTGGTAGTGCTTCGCGATGGTGCGGAGGCATTGGACTACTTGCGCCGCGAAGAAGCCCACGCCAGCCGTGATGAAGGCAATCCAGCCGTGATCCTGCTCGATTTGAAGCTGCCGAAGGTCAATGGACTAGAGGTACTGGAGGCCGTGCGAAAGAGTCCGGTACTACGCAGTATTCCTGTGGTGATGCTGACCTCATCCCAGGAAGAGAGCGATCTGCTGCGCAGCTACGAGTTGGGCGTCAACGCTTATGTCGTCAAGCCCGTGGAATTCAAGCAATTCGTTTCCGCGATTGCCGATTTGGGAGTGTTTTGGGCCGTTCTCAACGAACCGCCGCCCGGCTCCCTGCGTGCGACCCGCCGGTATGAGTGAACTCGCAGAGTCCATCCCGCTCGCAGAGCGGCCTTTGAGTGTGCTACTGCTGGAGGACTCCGCTTTCGACGCAGAACTGCTTCAAGAGTCCTTGCTGCATAGTTATCCGCATGCCAATTTGCAATGGGTCAGGGACGCAGAGAGTTTTTCAGAAGCGTTGGAGCGAGGTGGATTCGACCTGATCTTGTCAGACCATGATTTGGGAGGCTACAGCGGTACCGATGCGCTTCGCCTGGCGCATCAACGGGTACCGATGATTCCTTTCATCTTCGTGTCCGGAGTCATCGGCGAAGACAATGCCGTCGAACTGCTCAAGCAGGGAGCGACTGACTATGTGAGCAAGGGCCGCCTGTCTCGATTGGCGTCTGTGCTGGAACGAGCTTTAAGGGAAGTGGCAGAGCGATCGGCTCGAATTGCGGCAGAGACAGAACTGCGAGACGCGAAGGAAAAAGCCGAGCAATTGACAATAGAGCTTGCCGAGCGTGTTCGAGAAATAGAGACGGGACAAGCCCGCCTGCGAGCCGCAACCGATGCAGGAGGCTTGGGTGTCTGGCAACTCGATCTGACTGCGCAAGAGCTGATTGCGTCCAACCATTGCAAGAGCAATTTCGGACGTGATGAGTCTTTGCCTTTCACTTACGAGGACTTGCAGAACGCAGTGCATCCCGATGATCTGGTGCGGATGCGCGAGGCGGTGGCTCAGACCATTGCGACTGGCAAAGACTACCGAATCGAATATCGCATCCTTCGCCCGGATGGCCAATTGGCATGGGTCAGGATACTAGGGCGCCTGGAATATGACGCGGCAGGCCGCCCCTCCTACATTGCAGGCATCTCTCAAGAAATCACCCATGCCATGCTGGGCAGGCGGCGCGCTGAATTGCTGGAACTGCTGGATCGCGAGGTTTACGGACCGACCCGTGAGCCTGGTGATATCGCTTACCACGCAGCAGAGGCCCTGGGCCGCGCTCTGGATGTGAGCCGTGCAGGCTACGGACTGCTGGACCGTAACACCCAAACCATCACCATCGAGCGCGACTGGAATGCGCCGGGAATCTCCACATTGGCGGGAACCCTGAACTGCCGCGATTTCGGCAGTTACACCGAGAACCTACAGCGAGGCGACGCCCTCGTGCTGGCAGATGTGCGTACCGATCCGCGCACGCGCGATCATGCGGATGCATTTATTGCAATTCATGCCCAGTCGCTTATCAATGTGCCGGTCGGCGAAGATCGAAATCAGGTGGCGATGCTTTACCTGCACCATGCGGCCCCGCGCCATTGGACCGCAGAGGAACTGAACCTTGTTCGTGAAGTGGCGCACAGAACCTGGCACGCAGTGGAACGCCGCCGCGCCGAGCAGAATTTGCACGCCCTTGCAAACTCGCTTGAACAACAAGTGCAAGAGAGAACCACGGCGTTGATGAAGTCGGAAGCCGCGCTGCGGCAGTCCCAGAAGATGGAGGCGGTAGGCCAATTGACGGGTGGCTTGGCACATGATTTCAATAATCTTCTCGGAGCCATTTCAGGCAGTCTGGAATTGCTCAAGCGGCGGTTTGGCGAGGATTCTGGGGCGATGCGTTACGTCACTGTCGGGCAGACGGCCACGAAGCGCGCGGCGGCTTTGACACACCGTCTGCTGGCGTTTTCACGCCAGCAGACGCTGGAACCCAAAGTGGTGAAAGTCAACCAGTTGATCAGTGGATTCGAAGACCTGGTGCGCCGCACGATCGGCCCCCACGTCATGTTGGAAGTGAAATGCGGAATCGACGTTTGGCCCATTCATGCCGATCCAAGTCAGCTTGAAAATGCGCTCTTGAATTTGTGCATCAATGCGCGCGATGCCATGTCCGATGGTGGCAAGCTGGTGGTCGAGACTGCCAATCGAACGCTCGACGAGCGAGCAGCCGGTGAGGAGCAGATGTCGCCTGGCCAATATGTGTGCATTTCCGTGAGCGACAACGGCACCGGCATGACTGCAGACGTGGTGGCCCGGGCATTCGACCCGTTTTTCACGACGAAGCCGATTGGCGTAGGCACGGGCCTCGGGCTTTCGATGGTCTATGGCTTTGCGCGCCAATCCGGAGGACAAGCGCGGATCCATTCCGAAATGGGCGTGGGAACAACGATCCGCATGTTCCTCCCGCGGTACGCAGGCAAGGATATCTTGGCGGAGGATGCGCTGGATCGTGCCCCTGCTATCTCCACCGTCGGCTTGGGTGAGACCATTCTCGTGGTCGATGATGAAGCTTCGGTTCGAATGTTCATGGTGGAAATGTTGCAGGAACTGGGCTACCACGTGTTGGAAGCAGAAGCCGGTTCCAGTGCAATTCAAGTGCTTCAGAACAATGCGTCCATCGCACTGCTGGTCACCGATGTTGGTCTTCCTGGGGGTATGAATGGAAGACAGCTGGCGGATGCTGCCCGCAAGATCCATCCTTCCATGCGGGTTCTGTTTGTGACTGGCTATGCCGAAAATGCCGTTCTCAGCCACGGCCAACTTCCGTCAGGGATGCAGGTGTTGACGAAACCTTTTCAGTTGGAAGTGTTTGGTCTGAAGATTCAGTCCTTGATGAATTCCACGACGAATGTGCACGCTGATCCTGCATTTTGATCACGGCACCACCGACGTCATGGATGAACGTCCATCGTCAATGTCGGTTGGGTAATGCTTCGCTCATCCGTTCACGACGCGTTCCAGATCAGATGAGGGTTTGGAGAGGCTTGATCGAGCCTTCCGGGACCTGTAGGACAACAACGGTAAACGAGCATCGGCGAGTCCCGGTAGCGCAGGTGCGGGCTAGCATGGCCTGAAGAAAACGCCTATGACCATGCCCCCTGAGACCTCGCCTCCTTCCGTTTCGCCCACCCCTTCGGCGCCCGTCCCCCCCCGGCGGCGGTCGCGGCTGCCCCTTGCCGCGGTGGCCGGGCTGCTCGTCGTGCTGCTGCTGTTGCTGGCCTTCGTGGCGTGGTTCGACTGGAACCGGGCCAAGCCCTGGATCAACCAGCAGGTCAGCGAGGCCACCGGCCGGCGCTTTGCCATCGAGGGCGATCTGACCGCCCACTGGCAGTGGCCTCAGCCCGTGGAGACCGGCTGGCGCCGCTGGGTGCCGGGCGTCACGGTGCAGGCAGACCGCCTGGTGATGGACAACCGGGCGGACTTCGGCCACTTCGGGGCCCTGGATGTGCAGACGGACGATGCCTCCACCGCCACGGTGCAGGCGCGTGCCGACAAGGCGGCCGCATCGGCCACGCCCTCGGCATCCGCCGCATCGGCGCCTTCCGCACCCGCCCAGACTGCACCGGCCGACAGCACGGCCTCCGTGCCCGCGACCGGCCAGCCCATGGCCACCCTGGGCAGCGTGAGCGCATCCCTCAGGCTGCTGCCGCTGCTGTCTCGCCATGTGGCCATCGACACGCTGGTACTCACCGTGCCCGACGTGGCACTGGCCCGCAAGGCCGACGGCAGCAACAACTGGACCTTCGACCGCCCCGCCAAGGACGGCGGGCCGGCGAAGCCGAATCCCTGGAGCGTGAGCGTGGGCCGGCTCGTGGTGCGCGATGGCCAACTGGCCTATGCCGATGCCGTGAAAGACCTGGCCTTCACCGCCAAGCTCGGGACCATCGACACGCCCGCCGGACAGGCGCCCGGCCCGTACGGCGTGCGCTTCGAGGTGCGGGGCCGCTACGCCAAGGCCCGCATCCAGGGCCGGGGCGAAGGCGGGCACGTGATGGACCTGCGCGAAAAGGTCGTGGACTACCCGCTGCGGTTCAAGGCGAAGGCCGGCACGGTGGAAGCCGAGGTGGAAGGCATCCTGTCCAACCCGGCCGCGCTGTCGGGCATGGACCTGAAGGTGATGCTCAAGGCCGAGAGCATGGCCGACCTGTACGACCTCACCGGCCTGGTGCTGCCGAACACGCCGCCGTTTCGCACGAGCGGCCGGCTGGTGGGCAGCCTGGAGCCGGACAACGCGGTGTGGGAGTACCGCGATTTCGACGGCACCGTGGGGGGCAGCGACCTGCACGGCAGCCTGACCTACACGTCGGCCAAGCCACGCCCGCGCCTCAAGGGCACGATGACCGCCAAGAAGCTGCGCCTGGCCGACTTAGGGCCCGTGCTGGGTGCGCCGACGGGCGAAGGCAAGGCGGAAAAAGGCACCTCCAAGCGCCCCGGCAAGGTGCTGCCCGACGTGGCATTCGCCACCGACCGCTGGAATGCGATGGACCTGGACCTGACCTTCAGCGGTCAGCAGATCGTGCGCGACGAGAGCCTGCCGATCGAAAACCTGCGCGTGCATGCGGTGATGGACAACGCGATGCTCACCCTCTCGCCCCTGCAGTTCGGCGTGACGCAGGGCAAGATCGATTCCACCGTGGTGCTGGACAGCCGCACCAAGCCGCTCAAGGCCCAGTTGCGCGGCAGCGTGGAAGGGCTGCGGCTGTCGGGCCTGTTTCCCAAGGTCGAGCTGATGGAAAAGAGCTTCGGCCGGCTCGACGGTGCCGTGGCGCTGAACGGCAGCGGCCAGTCGGTGGCCAGCATGCTGGGCAGCGCCAGCGGCGAAACCCGCCTGTACATCCGGGATGGCCGTTTCAGCAAGCAGATGCTGGACCTGGCCGCGCTCAACGTGGGCAGCGTGGTGGTGGCCAAGCTCTTCGGCGACGACAAGGAAGTGCAGCTGCGCTGCGCCGTGGCCGACTTCGCGGTGAAGGACGGCATCGCACAGACCCGCTCGGTGAAGCTGAGCACCAACGAGGCCACGGTGGAAGCCACCGGCACGGCCGACCTGGGCCGCGAGCACCTCGACCTGCGCATCAAGCCCGAATCGCTGCAGTGGAAGTTCTTCTCCCTGCGCACGCCGCTGTACGTGAAGGGCCCGTTCGCCGATCCCAAGGTGGGCCTGGAAGCCGGCCCGCTGCTGCTGCGCGCGGGCGCCGCGGTGGCGGCCGCCGTGGTCGCGCCGGTGGCGCTGGCGCTGGCCCCCATCACGGTGCCTGCGGCGGACGACGACGAGAACTGCGCGGTGCTGCTGGCCCGCGCCGGAGACAAGGTGCAGGGCGGCGCCGCGGGAGCAGCCCCGAAGCCGCCGGTCTCCACGCCGGCCAAGGCGCGCTGAGGTGAGCGTCGATCGCTATATTTTTAATAGCAAATCCCCCTAGAAGAATATGCGCTGGAAGCCTTTTTGGTTTTGAGCGCAGTTCTGGTGAGCGGACTGCGACAGCGGACATGGCGGCCTTCCCGGCCACCCCATCCATGCGCAGGCATGCCCATGCCAATGCCCATGCCCATGCCAATGCCCATGCCCATGCCCTCAGTGGAAATCCCGGCTGCCATCGAGCGCCTGGGCCAGGCGCCCGAGCAGTGGCGTCATGTCCTTGCAGCGCTGGGCCACGAGGTGGCGCACCGCTCCGCCCTGCCCGGCCGGCACGCCCGGCGGCAGCGGGCTGGCCTGCCAAAGCCCCGTAAGCGCCGTCTCAGCCCCCCTCTTGACGCGGGATCGACGGAAGAACTACAGCAGGTCGCTCTCGCCGTCGTTGACCTCGTCAACGAACGTGTCGTTTGACCAAGCCAGGCCGATGGCCTTGTTCAAGCGTTTGAGCAGGACGTTGAGGCTCTCACCGTCGCGACGCACGAGCATGGCCAGGCAGTTGCTGCCATCGGCGGCCGTGGCGACGCACTCGTGCGGTGGCAGCGCACCGATCGTGATGTCGCCGCCGTCCTCGATCAGGGCCTTGATGTAGTTCGTCCGAGACATCGTCGCTCAGACCTTGATCGCGGCGAGCCGGTCGTTGATCTCGATGCTGTCGAAGGCCAACGGGTCCCAGGTATCGGCACCGATCCATTCGACCAGGTTGTCGTGCTCGGGATCGTCAGGGTTCGCCATGGCCCGCACGAACTCCGCATAGCCCGGTGCGCCTCCGCAATCCTCCGGCGGCGTTGCACAGGCACCGCCGGCACAGAACGGGAGCACGAACTGCGGCATCGGTGCGATCTTCTTCTCGACCTTGATGCGGTGGTCCCAGTAGTCCCCGAAGTCGTAGACGTAGCTCAGCGTCGACCGGTTCAGGGCAGTGGTCAGTCGCGTGCTTTCGCTGGTGATCGAGCCAGGCTCGTCGTGCATCGGGTCTGGCGTGCCATAGCGCTCGCCGTCGCCAGCGATGAACTCGTGCAGATGCGAGTGGCCCCAGCCGAAGGCAGCCTGGACCACAAGATGCAGCTTGGCCAGGGTGATCGTCTCTGGCACCAGGACGCGGCGCCAGACCTTGGGCTTGGTGCCGCGCAATTCAATGTGCAGTTGCAGGATCGCCGCTGGTGCCTTGATCCGTTGGACCTTGCTCGCCATGCTCAAGCTGCTTGTCGTTGGTCTTCGGCGTGTCGGCCGATGTTCCACGGCAGCAACTCGTCGATGCGATTGATCGGATGGTCCGCAATGCGCCCGAGCACATCGCGCAGGTAAGCCTCGGGGTCGAGCCCGTTCAGCTTGGCCGTCTCCACCAGGCTGTAGATGGCCGCGGCGCGCTCGCCCCCAGCGTCCGAGCCCATGAACATGAAGTTCTTGCGGCCCAGGCTCACGCCGCGCAGCGCGCGCTCGGCGGCGTTGTTGTCGATCTCGATGCGACCGTCGTCACGGTAGCGCGTCAACGACCGGAGCCGTGTGAGCGTGTAGCCGATGGCGCGTGCGAGTTCCGACTTGGCACACACCTGCCCGAGCATCCCTCGCAACCAGGCGAACAGTTCCTCGAGCAACGGCCCGGCTCGCGCCTGCCGCTCCCGGCAGCGCTCATCCGGTGGGCGGCCGCGGATGTCGGATTCGATCGCATACAGCGCACCGATGCGCCGAAGGGCCTGTTCTGCAACCGAGCCCTGCGCCCGCCCCTGGCTCTCGTGCAGATCCCAGAATGGTCTGCGCGCATGCGCCCAGCACGAAGCCTCGATGACGTTGCCGTTTGCATAGAGCTTGGCGAAGCCGGCATACGCATCGGCCTGCAACACGCCCTTGAAGTTCTTCAGGTGCGCCTGAGGATGTTCACCCTTGCGGTCGGGCGAGTAACGCAACCACGCCGCGGGCGCGTCTGCACTCGCAGATGACCGATCGTCACGCACGTAGACCCAGAGCCGCCCGGTCTTGGTCTTGCCCCGCCCGGGCGAGAGCACCGCCACTGGCGTGTCGTCGGCGTGGAGCTTGGAGCCCGCCAGCACGTAGCGCCCGAGCGCTGCGACCAGTGGGTGCAAGAGCTTCTCGCTCTGGCCGACCCAGCCAGCCATCGTGGAGCGCTCGATCAGGACGCCCTCGCGTGCGTAGATCCGGCTCTGGCGGTACAGCGGTTGGTGGTCGCAATACTTGGCGACCAGCACGTGGGCCAGCAGCCCGGGGCCGGCCACGCCGCGTGCGATGGGCCGGCTGGGCGCTGGCGCCTGGAAGATCGATTCGCACGCCATGCAGGCGAGCTTGGGGCGCACGTGGCGGATCACCTTGAAGCGCGAGGGCACGTACTCCAGTTGTTCCGAGACGTCCTGGCCGATCTGCCGCAGCCGACCACCACATGCGCTGCAGCCGCAGGCCTGGCCGGCGGCATCGCGCCGCGCATCCGATGTCTCGGGCCGGTACACATGGTTCTCCCGCGGCAGGTGTGTGGGCAGGCTGCGGTCGAAGCCTTCGCTGTTGGCCGCTTGCGCCTTCGGTGTCTTGCCGACCGGTGCGAGTTCATGAGCAGTTTGAGCAGGGCGACTTCCGCGTCACGGGCCTGCACGACACGCAGCAGCGAGTCGACGGTGTGGGGTGCGTTGGCGGTGTTCGGCACGCCATCTACTATGCCATCGGACCTACCCGGAATCGACCGCGACCAGCGCGTTCAGAAGACGAATTCTTGAGCCCAGTTCAAGCTGCGAGCGCAGGCTGATCTGTGCGCATCGGCATGCGCCAGTCGATGCCTTCGAGCAGCATCGAGAGCTGTGCCGGCGTGAGCGAGACCTTGCCGCCTTGCGCCTGCGGCCAGACGAATCGGCCGCGCTCCAGGCGCTTGGCCAGCAGAAGCAATCCCTGGCCATCGAACCACAGCACCTTGAGCATGTCGCCGCGCCGGCCGCGGAAGACGAAGACGTGACCGCAGAAGGGGTTGGCCGCCAGCGCCGTCTGCACCATCGCAGACAGGCCGTTGAAGCCCTTCCTCATGTCGGTGTGGCCGGCAACGATCCAGACGCGGGTGCTCGTGGGAAGGCCGATCACGCCAGCGCCTTGAGCGTCTGCAGGACATGGCGCACGCTGGCTTCGTCGACTGCACCGCGCAATCGCACCCTCGCCCCGCCGACATCGATCTCGATGGTCCCGCCAGGCTGACGAGGCGCCGCCGCCGTGGGTGAAGGGCATGGCGCAACCGGAGCAGCTTCGATGGTGACGGGCAGCAACATCGGCGAGGGCTGCGGCGGCGCTGGCGTCTGGGGCTGCTCTTGCGTGCTCAGGTGCATCCGGCGCCATGCGAACAGCAGGTTCGAGTTGATGCCGGCCTGCAGCGCGACGGCGGCCACTGACGCGCCGGGCACCAGGCTTCGTGCGACCAGCTCGCGCTTGAACATCGGGCTGTGCTCGCGCCGACGGCGCTTGCTCGGGGTGTCTTGATCGTTCATTGATGTGCATTAGCGGTTCTTCATGCACACCATCGCAGCGTACATGGACCACCGAGCCTGCACATCAGCCCTCAGCAAAAACAGAGGGTACTGAGAAGACGCTTACAAAGCCCCTCCACGGCCAGCAGCCGCGACCGCAACAGCGCATTGCGCCAGGTCTCCACGAGCGACGGCCAGACGATGACGTTGACCGGCCCGGTCTCGTCCTCCAGCGTGATGAACATGGTGCCGTTGGCCGATCCGGGCCGCTGGCGCACGGTGACGATGCCGCAGGCGCGCACGCGGCGGCCGTTGGGCATGTCGCGCAGCGCCAGGGCAGTCAACAGCCGCCAGCGCTCCAGCCGGCCGCGCAGCAGCGCCAGCGGATGGCGGCGCAGTGTGAGGCCCGTGGCCGCGTAGTCGAACAGGATCTCCTCGCCTTCGGGCGCCTCGGGCAGGGCCAGGGGTGCCTCGTTCACCGCCGCGTCCTGCAGCAAGGCCGGCGCGCGCCATTGCGCCGCGGCGTCCCAGGCCTGTTGGCGCCGGTGGCCCGACAGGGAGCGCAGCGCATCGGCCGCGGCCAATGCCTGCAGCGCGGGCCGGTCCAGCCGGGCGCGCAGGGCCAGGTCTTCGGTGCCGGCAAACGCCTGGACCGCCCGAGCCGCGACCAGCCGCTCGGCCGTGGACTGGGCCAGCCCCACCACCAGCCGCAAGCCCAGGCGCACGGCAGGCTGCGGGTCGGCCACGCCGCGCACGGGCTGGGGCTCGCCCTCCAGGGTCGCGTCCCAGTCGCTGTGCACCGCATCGATGGGCAGCACGCGCACGCCGTGGCGCACGGCGTCCTGCACCAGTTGCGAAGGCGTGTAGAAACCCATGGGCTGCGAATTGAGCAGCGCCACCAGGAAGCATGCGGGCTCGTGGCACTTGAACCAGCTGCTCGCATAAGCCAGCATGGCGAAGCTGTAGGCATGGCTCTCGGGGAAGCCGTATTCGCCGAAACCTTCGATCTGCCGGAAGACGCGCCGGGCGAAATCTTCGCTGTAGCCGTTGTCCGCCATGCCCTTCATGAAAGGCCCTTCGAAGCGGTGGACGCCACCGGTGCGCTTCCATGCGGCCATGGAGCGGCGCAGCTCATCGGCCATGCCAGGCGTGAAGCGGGCAGCGATCATGGCGATCTGCATGACCTGCTCCTGGAAGATGGGAACGCCCAGCGTGCGCTCCAGGGCCTCTGTCAACTCTTTGTGCTCCAGTTCCAGCGGCTCGCCGCGCAACCGCCGCTCCCGGGCCTGCAGGTACGGGTGCACCATGCCGCCCTGGATCGGCCCCGGCCGCACGATGGCCACCTCGACCACCAGGTCATACAGCTCGCGCGGGCGCAGTCGCGGCAGCATGCTCATCTGCGCCCGGCTTTCGATCTGGAACACGCCCACGGTGTCGGCCGCGCAGATCATGTCGTAGGTGGCGCCGTCCTCGCGCGGGATGCCGGCCAGGTCCCAGTGCTCGCCGCGCAGCAGGGCGCGCAGGTCCAGGGCGCGGCGCAGCGCGCTCAGCATGCCCAGGGCGAGCACGTCCACCTTCATGAGGTGCATGTCGTCCAGGTCGTCCTTGTCCCACTGGATGATGGAGCGGCCGTCCATGCTGGCGGGCTCCACGGGCACCAGCCGCGTGAGCTTGCCCTCGGTGAGCACGAAGCCGCCGACGTGCTGGCTCAGGTGGCGCGGAAAGCCCTTCAGATCGCGCGCCAGCTTGAGCCACAGTTCGGCCACATGCAGCGCCAGCGGCACGTCCACGGCTTCGGCCAATTCCTGCAGGCGGTCGGTGGCGATGGCCTCGTCGAACCAGTGGTGGTCCCTGGCGAAGGCATCGATGAGCGCGGGCGCCACGCCCAGCGCCTTGCCCACGTCGCGCAGCGCGCTGCGCGTGCGGTAGCTGATGACCACGGCCGCGATGGCCGCCCGCTCGCGGCCGTACTTGGCATAGATGTACTGGATGACCTCTTCGCGCCGGTCGTGCTCGAAATCCACGTCGATGTCGGGCGGCTCGTCGCGCTCCTTGCTGATGAAGCGCTCGAAGAGCAGCCGCGTCTTGGTCGGATCGACCGCCGTGACCCCGAGGCAAAAGCACACCGCCGAATTGGCGGCGGAGCCCCGCCCCTGGCACAGGATGCCCCGGCTGCGGGCGTAGCGCACGATGTCGTGCACGGTGAGGAAGTACATCTCGTAGCGGCAGTGCGCGATGAGGTCGAGCTCCCTGGCGATCTGTGTGCGCACGGCGTCGGGCACGCCCATCGGGTAGCGGCTCTGGGCGCCCTGCTCGGTGTACCAGGCCAGGGCTTCGCCCGGGGTCATGCCGGGCGGCACGGTTTCCTTCGGGTAACGGTAGCGGATCTCGTCGAGGCTGAAGGTGCAGCGCTCCGCCACGGCGAGCGTGGCGGCCAGCAGCGCAGGCGGGTAGATGGCGGCCAGCCGCATGCGCGCGCGCAGGTGCCGCTCGGCGTTGGGCTGCAGCGCGAAGCCGCATTCGGGCACCGGCCGCCCCAGGCGCACGGCGGTGACCACGTCCTGCAGGCGCTTGCGTCCGCGCACGTGCATGTGCACGTCGCCCGCCGCCACCAGCGGCAGGCCGAGCGCCTGCCCCACCTGTTCCAGCGTGGTCAGCCACAGGCTGTCGTCGGGGGCCAGGGGTTGCTCCACGGCCAGCCAGGGGGCGATGCCCCACGGGCTCAATTGGGCCAATGCCTTAGAAAAACATACCTCTGTAGCTATCAAATCAGTAGCATAAAGACGATCGCGACGTGGTGCCAGCAGCACCTCACATCCACGCAGAAGCGCGAAGTCGGTGCCGGCGTGCAGGCGGTATTCGCCCTTGGGGGCGGCTTGGCGCGCGGCGGTGATGAACTCGCACAGGTTGCCCCAGCCCTCGGCGTCGCGCGCCAGCGCCACCAGGCGCAGATCGCCCCAGGCGAACTCGCTGCCCACGATGAGTTTCAGGCCGAGCCGCTTGGCCACGGTGTGCGCCCGCACCACGCCGGCCACCGAACATTCGTCGGTGATCGCCAGCGCCGCGTAGCCCAGCTCCGCCGCGCGCTGCACCAGTTCGGCGGGATGCGAGGCGCCGCGCTGGAAGCTGAAGTTGGTGAGGCAATGCAGCTCGGCGTAGTCGGGCAGGGCATGCGCGGGCCGGGTCGGTGGCCCACCCGGGGATGGGAAGACGGTGACGCCGCTCATCCGAACACCCCGTGCAGGAACCACTCGTGCCGGCCTGCCTCGCGCGTCCCCGCCCATTGCCGAAAGATCCACACCGTGCCCACGGTGTCGTTGTGGGCCACGAAATAGTCGCGCCGCTCCAGGTGCTGCGAGGCGTCCCACCAACCGCCATCGAAGCGGTGGGGACCGGCCAGCAGGCGCAGCGGGCCATGCCACAGCGGGCGGCTGCCCTGCAGGGCCAGGCGCTGGGGCGGGCGCAGCAGCCAGCCGGGCCACAGCGCGGCATCGGCGGCTACGGCGGCGGGCCGGGGATCGCGGTGGCTGGCAGTGCTGACGCTGCCAGCACTCCCTGCGCCGCCGTCGTGGCGGGCCGACCCCGTGGCACGGCCATCGTCCGCCCTGCCCGCCCCCGCTGTGGTCGTAGCCCCCCCTCCAGAGCGCGCCCGGGGGGAGCGCACGGTGGCAGGACCCTGAACCGGTGCGGACTGGCCCGCGGCCGGCTCCCAGCGCAGCATGCATTCCGGCCGGTGGTCCGCCTGCAGCACGGCCACCTCCACCTGCTGCGCCCCGAGCCGGGCCGAGACCCGCTCCACCCATTGGTGCCAGGGCTCGCCCTGCGCGCGCCGTGCGTCTTCGGGGCTGGGCGGCAGGAGGCTGGCACTGGCCTCGGCCCAGGGCCGGGTTTCGGTGCCGCTCAGGGTGATCTGGTTCACCGGCGCGGCCAGGCGCTGGCGGCCCAGGTGCTCGGCGAGCAGGCGGCGCAGATGGGCCAGGTCCTGCGTGGGCTCGGCCGTGCGCACCGTCAGGCTTTGCTGGGCCGGCAGGTCCACACCGTCGATGCGGCGCAGGTCGTGGCGCCAGGCCAGCTCCAGCGCCAGCACGCCCTGCTGGCGCGCCTGCAGCCAGCCGTGCAGCACCCCGAGCAGCCGGTTGGCGGACCACAGCAAGGTGCCGGCCGATTCGGCCAGCGCGGGCAGCTCGGCCGACAGCGAAAAGCGCTCGGGCAGTTCGATCCAGGGCAAGGGATGGGGCACGTCGCCAAAGGCCTGGTCCAGCGCCCTCAGCACATCGGCCCCGAACCGGCGCGCCACGCCCGCCCGCGGCAAGGCCCGCAGCGCGCCCAGCGTGCGGCAGCCCATGCGCTCCAGGCTGGCGGCGTGCGGGCGCAGGGCCGCCAGGGTGCGCAGGGGCAGGTCGTGCGGCAATCGGCGCGGCGGGCGATGCGGAGGGTCGGCCTGGGCCAGCCGCAGCAGGGCCAGGGCTTCGAAGGCCGTGGCGCCTTGGGCCAGTGCCGGGTCGCCGCCGGGTGGCTGCGGCAGGCGACCGGCGTCCTTGTCCCTGTCTTTTTCTGCGCCTGGCCCTGGTCCGGGCCGCTCGGGCGCTGGCGCCTTCTGCGCTGCAGCGGTCTCTGCCGGTTCGGCATGCCCGCAGAACCCCGGCCGGTGCTGCCGGATCAGCGAAAGCAGCCGGGCCCGGCCGCCCCAGAGGCGCTCGGTGCTGGCCACCTCCAGCAGCAGGGCTTCGTCGAGCAGCGCCACCCGGGGCGTGAAGCGCAGCGCCCACCAGCCCGCCGAGGCGGCCGGGGCGCCGGGGCGCCGGGCGGCAGTTCATCCAGCGACGAAGGCACGGCGATCCAGTGCATGGACCCGCTCCTGATGGACCGCCACCCCCTGTGGCGCGACGGGCACCGGCCGCTGCGCAGCCGGAGCGGAGGCATCGCCCGGAAACCGGCGCGCCTTCAACGCCCGCATTGCCGCCAGCACGGCGGACATCGCGGACGCGTGCGCGCAGACCGGCACCGGCTGCATCAACGGCGGCCCGCGCCGCTTGAGAACATGCACCTGAAGCACGCCGGGCGCCCTGCCCCCGTCCGGCCATCCCGGGACTTGCGCCGGAGCCGGCAGCTCCGGCGCGCGCCCCAGCGCTGGCGAACCTTCGGCCCCCTGAATCCCCTGAATCCCCTGGATCCCCTGAATCCCCTGGATCGCTGGAACGCCCTGCACCACCCACAGCCGCAGCGGCGCGGGCGAAGCTTGCCGGCGAAGGTCCTGCGGGCGGAACACCCAGAGCAGCGCCGCCTGCTGGGCCGCGGCCAGCTGCAGGCGGCGCAGCGCTTCGGGCGGCGCCTGGGGCAGCCAGGCCAGCACGGCCAGCACGTCGCGGCAGCGCAGGGCCTGCTCGCTGGCCCAGGCGGCCGACTGGTCGTGCCGCGAAGGCAGGGGGCGCACGCGGCACAGCCGGTCGGCCGGCAGGCCCGCGGCCTGCAGCGCGGGAGCGAAGGGCTCGGCAGGCGGCGCCACCAGCACCACCTGCCCGCCCCGCTGCGCCACCGCCCGGGCCAGCGCCGGCAGCACCAGAGGCCACTCGGCCCCGCCCTGCGGCGGCTGCAGCACCTCGGTCATGGCCCCCAGGGGCCATCCCCCACCGGGCAGCGCCGCATCCAGCAGCGCATGGCCGGAAGGCTGCACGCGCCCGTTCTGCGCCGTGAGCGCATCGCCCTGCCACACGCCGGGCAGTTCCAGGCGGGCAGCGCTTTCCCTGCGGGCGGCGGCGTCCGGTGGGAGGGAGGCAAGGGCGAGGCGGGACATGGGGCGGGCATCGAAGACTGTTTAAATATACAGTATTCGAATCCGTTGCGGCCCAGCGCCATCCGCAGATACCGCCCCATGAAAAAAGCCTGCGGGCACGCAGGCCGGCAGGCTTTTGGAAGTTTCGGCCCCGGGCACCAGGGCGGCGGCCGGAACTGAGGAACCTGGGGAAAAGGAGCTAAAGGGAAGCGCCCTATCTCACTTCTTGTAGTTGGCCAGGCCTTCCACGATTTCCTGGTGGGCCGCCTCGATGCCTTCCCAGCCCAGCACCTTGACCCACTTGCCTTCTTCCAGGTCCTTGTAGTGCTCGAAGAAGTGGCTGATGGCCTTCAGGCGCATCGGGTTCACGTCGTCCACGGTCTTCCAGTTCTCGTACATCTTGAGGACCTTGGTGGTGGGCACGGCCAGCACCTTGCCATCGACGCCCGCTTCGTCTTCCATCTTCAGGATGCCGAGCGCGCGGCAGGGCACGACCACGCCGGGCAGCAGCGGATAGGGGGTGATCACCAGCACGTCCACCGGGTCGCCGTCGCCGCTCAGCGTTTGCGGCACGTAGCCGTAGTTGGAGGGGTAGTACATGGCCGTGGTCATGAAACGGTCCACGAAGATGGCGCCCGATTCCTTGTCCACCTCGTACTTGATGGGGTCCGAGTCCATGGGGATCTCGATGACCACATTGAAGGTTTCAGGGGTGTTCTTGCCGGGGGTGACGTTGTTGAGGGACATGGATCTCTGAAGGTTGAGGAGGTGATGGGCTCCGGCGGCCGCGGGGCCAGCCCGCGCCGGGCCGGGGGTGGCGCGATTTTAGGCGCACGCCCGGCCGCGCTTGCCCGCGCGGGCCCTTGGCAGTAAATTGGCTCCGTTGGCCAATCGTCTCCGCCTGCTCGCACGCAGGCCCCGGGGCACGAGGAAGCAACGCAGCGGAAGCACCACCGATGCGTTGTGTTTCCTTTCCGTGCAATCGACACCCAAGGAGAAAGAGCATGGCGAACCCGGCAGCGTTGAACCCTCCCCTGATACTGGCCCTGATCTGCGGATTGATCGCGGTGGCCTACGGCCTCTGGGCCCGCCGCTGGATCCTTTCCAAGGACCCGGGAAACCCCCGCATGCAGGAGATCGCCGGCGCCATCCAGGCCGGCGCGGCCGCCTACCTGGCGCGCCAGTACCGCACCATCGCCATCGTGGGCGTGGTGCTGGCCGTGCTCATCGGCCTGTTCCTCGATGCCATGACGGCCGGGGGCTTCGTGGCCGGCGCGGTGCTGTCGGGCGCCTGCGGCTTCATCGGCATGAACGTGTCGGTGCGCGCCAACGTGCGCACCGCCCAGGCCGCCACGCAGGGCATGGGCCCGGCGCTGGACGTGGCCTTTCGCGGCGGCGCCATCACCGGCATGCTGGTGGTGGGCCTGGGGCTTTTGGGCGTGACCGGCTTTTGCTGGCTGCTGGTGGGGCGCGGGCAGTTCACGCCCACGGCCGATCTGGCGGCGCTGCTCAACCCGCTGATCGGCTTTGCCTTCGGCTCCTCGCTGATCTCGATCTTCGCGCGGCTGGGCGGCGGCATCTTCACCAAGGGCGCGGACGTGGGGGCCGACCTGGTGGGCAAGGTGGAGGCCGGCATTCCCGAGGACGACCCGCGCAACCCCGCCGTGATCGCCGACAACGTGGGCGACAACGTGGGCGACTGCGCCGGCATGGCCGCCGACCTGTTCGAGACCTACGCCGTCACGCTGATCGCCACCATGGTGCTGGGCGCCCTCATGGTGACGGCCGCGCCGGTGGCCGCGGTGACCTACCCGCTGGCGCTGGGAGCGGTGTCCATCCTCGCGTCCATCGTGGGCTGCTTTTTCGTCAAGGCCTCGCCCGGCATGAAGAACGTGATGCCGGCGCTGTACAAGGGCCTGGCGATCGCGGGCGTGATCTCGCTGGGGGCCTTCTGGTTCGTCACCGCCTGGCTGGTGCCGGACAACGCCATCGCGGCCAGCGGCAGCCAGATGCGGCTCTTCGGCGCCTGCGCGACGGGCCTGGTGCTCACGGCCGCGCTGGTGTGGATCACCGAGTTCTACACCGGCACGCAGTATTCGCCCGTGCAGCACATCGCACAGGCCTCCACCACGGGGCACGGCACCAACATCATCGCGGGGCTGGGCGTGTCGATGCGCTCGACCGCCTGGCCGGTGCTGTGCGTGTGCCTGGCCATCCTGGTGTCGTATGCGCTCGCGGGCCTGTACGGCGTGGCGGTGGCAGCCACGGCCATGCTCAGCATGGCGGGCATCGTCGTGGCGCTGGATGCCTACGGCCCCATCACCGACAACGCCGGCGGCATCGCCGAGATGGCCGAAATGCCCGCCAGCGTGCGCGAGATCACCGATCCGCTGGACGCCGTGGGCAACACCACCAAGGCCGTCACCAAGGGCTACGCCATCGGCTCGGCGGGGCTGGCAGCGCTGGTGCTGTTCGCCGATTACACGCACAAGCTCTCGGCCTATGGCCAGGCCATCCGCTTCGACTTGTCGGACCCGATGGTGATCGTGGGCCTGTTCATCGGCGGGCTCATCCCCTACCTGTTCGGCGCGATGGCGATGGAGGCCGTGGGCCGCGCGGCGGGCGCGGTGGTGGTCGAGGTGCGCCGCCAATTCCAGACCATCCCCGGCATCATGGACGGCACGGGCAAGCCCGAATACGGCAAGGCGGTGGACATGCTGACCACCGCCGCCATCAAGGAGATGGTGGTCCCCAGCCTGCTGCCGGTGGTGGTGCCCATCGCCGTGGGCCTGCTGCTGGGGCCGAAGGCGCTGGGCGGGCTGCTGATGGGCACCATCGTGACCGGCCTGTTCGTGGCGATCAGCATGTGCACCGGCGGCGGCGCCTGGGACAACGCCAAGAAATACATCGAGGACGGCCACCACGGCGGCAAGGGCAGCGAAGCGCACAAGGCCGCCGTCACCGGCGACACCGTGGGCGACCCCTACAAGGACACGGCCGGCCCGGCGGTGAACCCGCTCATCAAGATCATCAACATCGTGGCGCTGCTGATCGTGCCGCTGGTGGTGCGGTTTCACGGGGGGTGAGCCCCCCCCCGGCACGGGCAATGGCGACAAGGCCAATCAACGAACCGCGAGGAGATCTAGGCAATGACGAACATCCGCAGCGCCTTGTGGATGTTCAGCTTGGGGCTTGAAGCGAATGCACAGCTTGCGAAGCAGGGAGCCTACATGGGCTTCACTTAATACCGCTATGTAGTAAACCTGTGGCGCATTCGCAGCGCATTGGCGCCATACGCGGCATCCGGATTGAAGACCGCCAAGGGCATGTCCCCAGCCAGACGATTTCCCGAATCGGATTACCTGACATCCGATCAGCTTCAGCAAGCGGTGCAATTGGCCCTTATTTAATAATTCCAGAATGGCGTGCTATTTTCCGGCGTGAAAGCAAATGCGATTTTCATCAAATCAAAAATCACAGGCACCCCTTTTATATAAAACCAGTTGATTTGACCAAAATGATCAACATCCACTCTAAATCTAGCCTTCCCATGATCAATTAGATAACTTACCTCTTCGACAAGCGGGGCCTCTTTTAGCTGCTCAGCAGACAATCGGGGATAGGGAAATGCCATAAATGAAAAATCGATCGGTTCACCAGCAATTTTTTGCGCAGGCACGATGACACGTCGCAACTGACTAGCAACATTTTCCCCACCCTTTTCCAACAGGTTTCCCTCAAGCCTTGGCGCCCAGAGAGCAAGAACATCAACGAGCTTAACTTCTGCCATTTTTTAACTCCCTTTTATGACCCGCTTTGTACATCAGCGCGCTACCTAAGGCACAGTAGAAGTTTGTGTTGCAGGTCTTGGATCGGTGTGGCAGCAAGCGCACTAAACAGTTCGTCCGCAGAGGCTAAAAACAGAAGCCCCCCAGGGACCCCACATCTTTAGCAGCTGGCAGGGATTGCTGGTGGCTTACTTAAGGAAATTACTACCCAAGCAATGACACCAAGGAAGCAATGACAAAAAACAGCGGAACCAAGGCACAGAGAACAACAAAAACTTTCTCTGTCACTCCTACCCTCGGAAAGATTTTTATTGCCACCATAAAAATCACTACAGCCACCCCCTGCATGGCAACCAATTCAATGAGAGTACCTCCATGGAGGTAATTTCCGAAATTAGTGAGAGACAAAACAACAGGGAAAGCGACAACTGCCACATAGTAGGCCATCTTGATAATTTGATTGCAGGCCATATTCACTCCCTGCAATTTTAGCCCACCACTCAACCCGATGGAATCAGACTGCGCATATCTTTCCAACCCTGGGACGCTCCCGATTCCAATTCTGGAAAGAGTAGCGTCGATGCGACTAAAACAGTCAAGATGAATACACGCAAGAGGGCGTAACGTCAAATATCCAGCGGCTAAAAAATAAGCCGCCCGCCCCTCCAAAGCCTTAGCAACTGGCAGGGGGTTGCGGGTGGCCTTTTTTAGATTAAAAAAGAAGCGGGCTACTGGCGCTTATGGGCATTAGATAGAGTGTTATTTATTTTGAAGCAATCCATTCTGATAATCGGATCCACAAAGGTTGGGTTTGGCTTCAGCTGGATGCACGATGCAACTCCACGTCACCTTACCTTGATCAAGCATAGGCTCTTGCAAAACAATCACCGCAAACTTGGTGCTTTGAATCATGATGGCCCCCCCCTGCTGTGACCCAACCAAAGTCGAATTTCATCGGGGCCAAGCCGGACGGTGGCGGCAATTGCAACGTACCGGCCTGTGGCACAGGTTTTCCAGGGGATGCTATTAACGCTTTAGCAATTTCAATCTTCAATGGCGAAGAATGACCAACAACCAAACCAACGTAATGGCGCGGCGTGACTTCAGCCACAGGACTGCAAGCGGCAACAAATGCAGCCATCAAAACCGTAGCCCTCATTCTCATCGTGTGCATGAGCATCCTGAATCCCCGTTTTGAAGTGCTTTATTGTACTGGTCAAGCAGTTGACGCGTAATCATGGCCTCAGCCTTTACATCCAATTGGCGATGCAAAACCCCAAGTGGATTTCCCGTCCTGACTCTTGTTATTGCCTTTCCGCCAATGACTTGATTGACAATGCAGTATTTCATGCGCCAAGGTTTGCAGCAAATCTCTTCGAATCATATCCTGACGCGTCGTATTCGCCCAGCAGATGGCCTTCGGCGTCGTACACGAAAATCGTCGTGCCACCGGCCAGTCCCGTGCTTTTTACTACTTATTTTGTAGCATTTCATTCTGATAATCAGATCCACAAAGATTAGGCTTGGCTTCAACTGGATGCACGACGCAACTCCATTTCACTTTACCCTGATCAAGGGTCGGTTCTTGCAACACAACCACTGTGTACTTGGTGCTTTGAATCACGATGGCACCGCCTGTTGTCACCCAACCGAAGGCGAATTCAGGCGTGCTAAAACCAGGTGTCTGCGGCAGTTGCAACGGACCTGCCTGCGGTACAGGCCTCCCAGGGGATGCTATCAACGACTTAGCAATTTCGGTTCTTAGCGAGGTGGTATGGGCCAAATATGATCCGGCCATATGTTTTGGCGTGTAATCACTTGGCTGATTACAACCCAACATAAGTATGCACAACAAAAAGGCTATGCAATTTTTTATTATTGAGAGCATATGCACCCCGCATCGCCGCTGCTCATTGCATCACGGAATTGCTTCAAAAATGCTGGGGTAATCATCGCATCAGCCTTTTCGTCAAGCTGTCGGTGGAAGTACCCCAATGGATTTCCCATTCGAAAGCTATTGCTCAGCAATCGACTGCCCAGTGCCTCGTTTACATGCAGCATCTCATGTGCAATTGTTTGCAACATGAGCTCGGATTGGTATGGACCCAGTTTATCAACTGGGGTGCTGCTATCGCCGTAGTCTCTCGAATTCAACGTAATATTGTTTCTCCAGTCGGTCATACCTGCACCGTTCTTACCCATGTCGGCCATCGTGATTGACCTCGCTAATTTTTCGAATTCACCGGGGTTAGCGCATCGAAGTGTTGCCACCGCTTTTCTGATTTCCTCATCCGTGGCCAAGCCCAGTCTATCGGTGTGAGACAGTGGATTCCCCCCAACATAAGTGTAAGTATTCATTCCGCCACCCAATCCAATAGGATCACTTTGCGCATATCTCCCCCACCCCGGAACGTAATCCCGATTCCAATTCTGGTGAATCCCCGACTCCACGTCATAGTACTGACCTGGAAAGCGCAGATTGAATACAAAGTCCGCCTGACCCGCAGGACTGCTCTCGGCTGCCGTGGTGCCGAACGGCTCGCTCATCCAACGCCAGCGCACCGTGTTGGCACGATCAACCACCACCCGCGGAGTATTCAAATGGTCTGCATGGATGTAGTAGACCTGTGGCGCATTCGCACCGGCATTGGCGCCATACGCGGAATCCGGAGTGAAGACCGCCAAGGGAATGTCTCCCAGCCAGACGATTTCCCGGATCGGATTGCCTGACGCGTCGTATTCGCCCAGCAGATGGCCTTCGGCGTCGTACACGAAAATCGTCGTACCACCGGCCAGCCCTGTGCTTTTTCGCACCCGCAGGCCGTTGTTGTCGTAGGTATAGCTGGTGGAGCCCTGCGCATTGGTTGCCCGAACCAGCCTGCCTTTCAAGTCGTATTGCAGCGCGAAGTTGCCATCCGACGTGGTGTTGCCCGCTGCGTCATAGGTCAGCGTGATCGCTGGCTTATCGATGGAGGCCAACTGGTTGCTTTTGGGCTTGAGGTTGTACCAGCTCGATACCCCGTTGTCCGAGGCCACGTTGATGCGGTTGCCTGTACCGTCATACATGTAAGTCCAGGTTCCTTGGGCGGTGCTCACCTGTGTCAATCTGCCCGATGCGTTGTAGCTGAACTGCTGATCCAGCGAGGGGGCCGATGAGCCGCTCGTTGCACCTGACATTGCACGGTAGTGGGTGTAGCCCGTGATACGGCCTGCCCCGTCGTAAGACACGTCACGCAGATACTCGCCCAGCGGATAGCGTATCAACCGGCCATGGGTGTCCATGACCCTGCTGTGCGCCAACGAGCCGCTGGTCATCGCCCAGTTCCAACTTTGCGGTGCACCGAAAGGTGCGTATCGCAGCCCGGTGATCAAGGAGATGGGCGTGCTGGAAGCATCTTTGCCGAGACCCAGGGTAACGGGCAAACCACCGCCATATCCGATATTCAGTTTGCGACCCGAAGGGTAGGTCATGCCGATCACGTTGCCCGCCGCGTCGTATTCGTAAAGCGTGGATAAGACAACGGCCTTCTGGTTGGCAGTCGAGTTCGGATGGAGCGTTTGCTGGGCCTTGGTCACACGCCCTTGGGCGTTGTAGGCATAGGTGGTCGTCCCTTCAGGGAAACTGATCGTGGTCAACCGACCGATACCGTTGGCGAAATCGCCACCCGTCTGGTCATAAATCCATGTGTAGCTTTGGCTTTGCTGCCCAGCCTGGCTGAAAGTGCTGCCGGTCAGGCGGTTGATGGCATCGTAGGTATGGGTGGCAAGCACGCCACGGCTGTCTTTGCTGGTCAGCAGGTTGCCCGCAGGGTCGTAACTCAGTTCGGTGCTACCGGTATCTGGGCTGCGCTGCTGTTTGACCTGCCCCAATCCGTCGCGGTCATACTGTGTCGTCAGGCCTATCGGGTCGAATACAGCGCTGACCTGGTTGCTGCTGTCGTAGCTGATGACGGTGCTGTTGCCGGATGGATCGAGAACTTTCTTGGTCCGCCCCAATGCATCGTATTCATTACTGGTTGCCAAAGCCAAGTCTGGGCTATCGGGTGCCTGAGTCACCACCGTCGGATGACCTTGAGCGTCATAAGCCAAGCTCACCACGGGTGTGGGCGAAACAGGCGGGCTGGGCAATGCCATCGGTGCACCCGCCACGGTGAAAGACAACGCATTGGAGTTGCTGGCAGAGACCGCTGCACTACCAGCATAGCTGGCGCTCAGGTGATGGGCGCCAGCCACGGCAAAGCTGGTTTTCAGCGTCGCAACACCGGCATTCAAGTTGGCCGTGCCCAAGGAGGCAGAGCCGTCCTTGAATGTGACGGTCCCTGTGGCCGTGGATGGGCTGATGGTGGCCCGCAGGGTGACGGCCTCGTTGGCGACGCTGCTCGAAGGGGCGGCGCCCAATGCCAGCGTGCTGGCAGTGGCGGTTGCCTTGACCGTCAGTTGCTTTGCCGAAGAGGTGCTGGCAGCGTAGGTGCTATTGCCTGCATATACGGCTGTGAGACTCTGCGTGCCCACCGTAGCGAACGTTGTAGCCAGGCTGGCCACGCCTGTGCTGTTCAGGGCGGCATTACCCAAGTTCGTGGCTCCCGCCATGAAACGAACCGTGCCCTTTGCGGCACTCGGTTTGATGGTTGCCGTGAGCGTGGTGGATTGCCCCACAGAGACGGTGGACGACGCGAGCGTTAAATCGCTCGTGGTTTTGGTCAAGGCCTGAGCCTGGGTAAACCATGGAACAAGGCACCAGCACAGGATGAAAAAAAGACGGCGCAAGAATGACCGCACAGGGGCTTTAAAAAGAGCGGCTGTATCCATCGAGGCCGGCTGAATCAATGCAAACATGTTGGGCGTCTCTTATTCCAAGCCGGTGGTCTTTTGCAAGCGGCCCACAGCGTCGTACATACGGGTGATTTGGCGGCTGAGAACGCCGGCAGGATCTTTGGTTTGCTGAGCGACACGGTTACCTGCGTTGTCCAGCGTGTAATCGATTCGGTTGCCCAGGTTGTCAGTAACGGCGGTCAGACGATGGGCAGCGTCGTACTCGAAGCCAATCCAATTAGCATCGGGACGCGTGGCCCGCGTCAACTGGCCTACGGCATCGTATGCATAAGTGGTTGTCTGACCCGCAACCGAAGTGCTCAACAGGCGCTGGCGCGCATCGTAGATATTGGCAGTGACAACACCATTCGGATCGGTAATCTGGGTGATCTGGCCTGCGCCGCTGTAGCTGTACAGGGTGACATGGCCCAATGGGTTGGTGACCTTGGTGGTGTTCCCCGCAATGTCGTAGCCGTAGGTCCATACTTTGCCGCGCGTGTCGGTCATGCTTGCCACCAAGCCTTGATCGTTGTATGTCCAACGAACGGTCCGGCTCTCGTTGCTCACAGCGTCAGTGATGGTTTCGCTGAGCTTGTTGCCCAACGGGTCGTAGGTGTATGCGGTGGTGCGGCCCGCCTCCGTGATCATGACCGGCAGATGCAGCGCTGGGTGCCACTGAGTCTGCGTGGTTTGTGCCAAAGGGGTGCTGGCTGCGCGGGTGATTTTAAGCAGCAAACGGCGTGAAACATCCCATTCAAAGGTGGTTTTGTTACCAAGGAAGTCCGTTTCCAGAATGGGCAGATTCAAACCATCGGCAAAACTGCGGCTGGCGACGGTAGCGCCTTCAAAGGGACCGCTCGCGCCTAGGGTGCGCACCGTGCCGTCGCCACCTTGGTAGTTCCAGGTTTGCACATTGCCACGCGGATCGGTGGTTTGAACGCTGCTTTGGTACAAGGCCCCATCGACACTGCCAGTGGTCAGGCTGCCCTTATCCGCACTATTACCTTCGGGGTATGTGACGCTATAGCTGAGTACACCCCCTGCGTGGCTGGTGGATGTGGCACGGCCGTCAGCGTCATAACTGAAGGTCGCATAGCGCCGTCCGCTCTCATCGTTGATGCCGGTCAACAAATCAGGATATTGAGCATTCTCATATAGATAGGATTTGCTTCGGTTGTCTGGATAAAGCACACCAAGGGGACGACCCGTGCCATGCAAGGTATATGCGATGGTCTGGCCATTAGGGGCCGTAACGCTTGCAAGATGGCCTTGAGCGTCATAGAAGAATTGCAGCTTGCGACCAAAGGCATTGGTCACCTGGGTCAACGCACCGCCTGCATAGCTGAGTGTCATGACCCACCCGTTGCGCTGCCCTATTTTGACGAGTACGTTACTACCATCGAATTGCCAATATGCATCGTCCTCCAGGCGAGTGATCCGCCATCCATCCGTATTTTGCTCCAAGCGGTATTCCCCGCTGTCGTTGACCCAGGGATCCGTTTTGGTATTTCGTGTGAACAGGGCCAATGTCCCGTTGCCGAATTGCGCATTGCGTTGGAAATCGCCGCCTACCAGCTGAGCAGAATAATTGTGTGACCAATAGCCTCCCCAACCTACGGGGACCTGGCTACCGCTGCTGCGATAAGTGCGGACAAGGCTTAAAGGGTGAGCGCTCTGGTCCTGCCAATCAGTTTCAACTTGAATTTTGGCGCCAGACACAGGGGCAACAGGATTGCCAAGCAACATCCCTGGATCCGCTCTGCAGATGGGAACATCTGTGACATTGATATCCATTTCTGTACTAACGTTATTGCAATCTCTGCAGATTGCTGTCAGGCGGGCAACCATCGGGCGGCGCGGGGGAATATAAGTAAATTTAAACCTCCCATTAATATCAGTTTTTCCACTGATCGATAAACCTCCAGGAACAGAAACTGTAACAAGCCAATTCTTGCCCGGCTCACCATTGGCTTTTACTGTTGCAGCCATTGATAATGATGGCCCCGCAGGCAAGACTTTTGTGGCCGCCGGACCATCAATACTGATGCTGAAGCTGCTTATACAAACTTGATATTCAGGCGAATAAACTGGGCTGCCTGGAGGGCAAACGCATGAGGCGTTATCTTCGCTGGGCATAAGGTGTGCAAAAGGCCCGTTGGGATACCACCCATAAGGACAAGATGCGGCGATCTCTTGTTCGCTTGCATATAGGTGCCCAGGACCATAAAATATGCATACCTTTTGATATGAAAAGCTACCGGGCAATAATTTATACGATTCATACCACCCTGGCCTCCACGCATTGGCATCAATGATCGACTGCTCACAAGCTTCGCCTGGCGTTGCGTGAAAGCCGGGAGGCCCCCAAAGAGGAGCCGGGGGAGCAGCTGCAACACACAGCGGCGAGAACAAGAAAAGAGACGTCAGGAGCAGGTACCGCCGGACATTTTTCAATCGCAAATTGAAAATCAGGACCAGCTTTTCAAGAAATCTCATTGTTTTTTCCAGCGAATTTCAAAAAATCTTTTTCAAATCGATAGCGCAGTCATGGCAAGCGCTTCAATGTCAAAGGTAAAGGTAAAAATGGGGAGCCCCTCAATGCCCCCACTTGCTTTCATCAGAGCGTGTTCCTGGCGCAACTCCACTAGGGAACCGCAGGGTTGATCAAATTCACGGAGTTGGTGCTGTCGGCAATTTTTATTGATGGGCCAGAGACCCTCAAGATCAAAAATTTGCACCAACACGCGTTGTCGCAATTTTAACTCCAAAACAATAATTCTATTGTTTCAAAGTCAAGTCAACCACGAAGTGGCCGGCGGACGCTGGACGAGCGCGTGCTGATCTCGGTCGCCGCGGGTATCGGCAGCGCCTACTGGATCGTCCAGCATGCGCCCGAAGCGAGCGTGAGGCTTGCCGAAGGCGGGAAACGCCGCATGGGTTCTGCCTGCAACCCAGCGGTGTTTTGGCTTTCGGCTGTGGTGTGATTCCCTTTATTGCCCGTTCACCAGCAGGCGCGTCGCCTCCGACGTCTTTACGCCGTTGGCATTGGCCGTGCGCACGACCAGACCCTTGTACCGGCCCGAGGCGACCAGCCAGGTGTAGCTGACGTTGGCCGTCGTCGCGCCGCCGGTCACCTCGATCTTGACCTTGCAGGCGGGAAACGTCCCGGCCAGCACGCTGACCGACTCTGTCGAATAGGTGGTGATGCTGGTCTGCGCCAGCGCGGGCTGCGTGGTCCCGCCGCTTTCCGTCGTGGTGGAATAACTGGCCGCGTAGGCCGTGTCCAAGGCAGGGTTCAGCGGTGCACCCGTATAGGCGTAGGGCGTGAAATAGCTGCTGGCCGTGGTGGTCGTGCCCTGAAAGAGATTGGAGACGGTCAAACCGTAGGTCTGCCGTACGTCACCGACAACGCTCGAATAATTGTTTTCGGTCGTGGTCATGACGCTGCCGCCGAAGGATACATTAACGGCGGCGTTGCTGTAAGTGGTGGTATTGACTTGGTTCACCAGGAACAGCCCGGTCCTGCCGCGAAAGCTCGCGCCATTCGACGTGGCGAATCTGCGTTGCTGGGTGGAAATGACCGTGGTGCCGTCGGTGTAATACACGTTGGCGTCGATCTGGGCGGTATTGCCGGCCACCGTGAGGACATGGCCGTCCTCGCCGCAATCGCTGGCGACGGTCGAAGGGGTGGTGGGCGTTGCGGGTGCCGTATCGCCTGGGGTAGGCGTCACGGGGGTGGTACCACCCGTGGTGCCGGTGCTGCTGTCGCCCCCCCCTCCGCCTCCGCATGCCGATAAAACGCACAGGGCGATGGCGCCGAATACCTTGGTGGTGGTTTTGGAAATTCCGAAAGAGCCAGAGATGTTGGAAAGATTTTTGGTTTCTGGACGATTCATGGTTGCGCGCAGGTTTTGGAAAGGCCCGTAGCCTATGCGAGGCGCAACCAATGACTGGAGCAATTTCACTCAGTTACATCTGCATGCCATTCAGCGCAACAAAACCCACGCGCCATTGAAATCAATTGGCAATTTCTCTAAAAATGCATTAGTGCTTCTATTTTTTACTTGGGCATGGCGCATGCCCAACAAATAGAGAATCACAACCTTGCATAAAAAGAAACCCCAACGGCGCGTCAGGCAGCGGTGCCTTGCCCGTGCGGTCGCAACCGCACCGGGCCGGAGCGCACCTCGATGGCCGCCTGCACCTCGCGCCGCAAGCCCATCGCAAAGCCCAGTTCGGCCGCCACGAACAGCGGCCCGACGATCAGGCCCGCCAGGTCGTCCACGAATGCCGGCTTGCGGCCTTCGTAGTAGTGGCCCACGAACTGGATGACCCAGCCCACCACGAACAGACCAAGCCCCGCGCCCAGCCACAGCGCCGTGGATTGCGCGGCCAGCCATTGGCCCACGGCCAGCATGGCGGCAAGCACCAGCGCCATGGTCACGCCGTAGCGCGCATCGAGCCGAAAATAGAAGACGCACGCTGCCAGCGCTGCCAGCAGCGCGAGCGACGCGGGCAGCCCGCCCAGCATCGCTGCGGGGCGAGACAGCAGCACCGTCACGGCCAGCATGATCATGGGCACGCCGATGAAATGGGTCTGGATGTTGCGCGGATCGCGGTGGTAGTCGGCATAGCCCGACAGGTGGTCGATCAGGGTTTTCATAGGGTGTCTCCGGGGTCTGTGCGTCGTCGCTGCGCGGAATAATCGCGCCAGTGCGGCCAGGGCGTCTGTCGGCCAGCCGACACAACGGGCCACGGCTGGGGGCCTCGAACACGCTCCGGGCATCGCCCTCTCCTCTTTCATGACCTCCCCCGCCGACCACCTGCCCACCCTGCGCTCCGGCCGCTGGTTCGCCGCGCTGCCCGCCGATCTGGCGCAGGCCCTGATGGCACGGGCCGAGCTGCGGTTGCTGGCCCCGGCGCAGGCCCTGTTTCTGCGCGGCGACGCACCGTGCGGGCTCTACGCCGTGGTGCGCGGCGCCATCGACATCTCAGGCGTGGGCGGACAGAGCGACAAGGCGCGCGCCTCGCTGCTCACACGGCTGGAGGCGCCGGCCTGGTTCGGCGAGATCGCGCTGTTCGACGGCTCGGTGCGCACGCAGCCACCCCGGCCACGCTGCTGCACGTGCCCCAGGAGCCGCTGCTGGCCCACCTGGCGCGGAATCCGCAGCACTGGCATGCGCTGGCCCTGCTGTTGACCGACAAGCTGCGCACCGCGCTGGTCGCCATGGAAGAGATGGCCCTGCTGCCCGCACCGCAGCGGGTGGCGCGGCGGCTGGCGCTGATGGCCGAAGGCTACGGCCAATGGACGGACGCGGGCCGGTCGCGGCGCGTGATCGCCCTGTCGCAGGAGGAGCTGTCGCTGATGCTGGCGCTGTCGCGCCAGACCATCAACCAGATCCTGAAAGACCTGCAGGCGCGCGGCCTGCTGCAGGTGCACCGCGGGGAGATCGAGGTGTGCGACCTGCCGGCGCTGCGCGCGGCGGGCGGCTGAGCGCAGGCCCCTCGACCGCTGCCAGCGTGCGGGCTTCGCGGGCGCCGCCCGGGCCCTGCTGGCGCACAATCCGCCCATGCAGCTCCACTACATCGCCAACGCGCCCGTGGCCTCGTCCTCCGGCCGCACCATCGCCGTGATCGACCCCTCCGACGGCCAGCCCTTCGACGAGATCCAGCGCGGCACCGAGGAGGACATCGACGCGGCGGTCCACGCGGCGCGACAGTGCCACGAGGCCGTGTGGCGCAAGCTGGCGCCGGTCGAGCGGGGCCGCCTGCTGATGCGCCTGTCGGTGCTGGTGTCCGAGCATGCCGAGGAGCTGGCCGCCATCGAGCAGCGCGACTGCGGCAAGCCCACCAAGCAGGCCCGGGCCGACGCGCAGGCGCTCGCGCGCTACTTCGAGTTCTATGCCGGCGCCTGCGACAAGCTGCACGGCGAGACCCTGCCCTACCTGGACGGCTACAGCGTGCTCACCTGGCGCGAGCCGCACGGCGTGACCGGGCACATCGTGCCGTGGAACTACCCGATGCAGATCTTCGGGCGCTGCGTGGGCGGCGCGCTGGCGGCGGGCAACGTGTGCGTGGTCAAGCCGGCCGAGGATGCGTGCCTGTCGCTGCTGCGCGTGGCACAGCTGGCCACGCAGGCGGGCTTTCCGGCGGGGGCCATCAACATCGTCACCGGCTACGGCCACGAGGCAGGCGACGCGCTGGCCCGCCACCCGGGCATCGACCACATCAGCTTCACCGGCAGCCCGCGCATCGGCACGCTGATCCAGCAGGCGGCGGCGGAGCGGCACTGCCCCGTCACGCTGGAGCTGGGCGGCAAGAGCCCGCAGGTGATCTTCGCCGACGCCGACCTGGATGCGGCGGTGCCGGTGGTCATCAACGCCATCGTGCAGAACGCCGGGCAGACCTGCTCGGCCGGCTCGCGCGTGCTGATCGACTCGCTCATCTACGAGCCGCTGCTGGAACGCCTGGGGCGTGCCTTCGAGGCCCTGCGCGTGGGCCCCGCGGCGATGGACCTGGACGTGGGCCCGCTCATCCGCCAGAGCCAGCAGCAGCGCGTGTGGGACTTCCTCTCCGATGCCCAGGTGGCCGGCATCCCGCTGGTGGCGCAGGGCACGGTGGTGGACGAGGCGCCCGAGACGGGCTTCTACCAGGCCCCCACGCTGCTGCGCGACGTGCCGGTGGACCACCGCCTGGCGCAGGAAGAGGTGTTCGGCCCGGTGCTCTCGGCCATGGCCTTCGAGGACGAGGACCACGCGGTGGAACTGGCCAACGCCACGCGCTTCGGCCTGGTGGCGGGTGTGTGGACGCGCGACGGCGCCCGCCAGTTCCGCATGGCGCGGCGCATCGCCAGCGGCCAGGTCTTCATCAACAACTACGGCGCGGGCGGCGGGGTGGAACTGCCCTTCGGCGGCGTGAAATCGAGCGGCCACGGGCGCGAAAAGGGCTTCGAGGCGCTGTACGGCTTCACCACCCTCAAGACGGTGGCCATCCGCCACGGGTAGCAATTGCTATTAAATAGATAGCAATATGCCCTAGTGAATATTGTGCTGGAGGCCTTTTCGGCTTCAAGCCCCCTGGATCAGCCCAGCGCGGTGTCCAGGATCATCATGATCACGAAGCCGATCATCAGCCCGCCCGTGGCCCAGGCTTCGTGTCCCTTGCGGTGCGACTCGGGAATGATCTCGTGGCTGATGACGAACAGCATCGCCCCGGCCGCAAAGCCCAGGCCCCAAGGCAGCAGGTGAGAGGAAAAGCCGATGACCGTGGCGCCCAGCACTGCGCCCAGCGGCTCCACCAGGCCTGACGCCATGCCCAGCGCCACGGCCAGCCAGCGCTTGTAGCCAGCGGCCAGCAGGGCCACGGCCACCACCAGGCCCTCGGGCACGTCCTGGATGGCGATGCCGGCCGTGAGCGTGCCGGCGCGCAGCGCATCGGCCCCGCCGTAGGCCACGCCGATGGCCAGGCCCTCGGGCAGGTTGTGCAGCGCGATCGCGAAGACGAACAGCCAGGTGCGCCGCAGCGTGCGCGGCGACGGGCCGCCCTCCACGCCCTTGATGAAATGCTCGTGCGGCAGCAGCCGTTCCATGACCAGCAGCGCGAGTCCGCCCAGCAGGATCGAGGTGCCGATGATGCCGCCCGCGCCCCAGGCCCCCGCGCCCGCCGACTGGGCCGCGGCAATGCCGGGAATGATGAGCGAGAACGAGCAGGCGGCCAGCATCACCCCGGCGCCGAAGCCGAACAGCGTGTCCTGCACCCGCTCGGACAGCCGCTGCGAGAACACCACCGGCAGCGTGCCCAGCGCGGTCGCCAGGGCCGCCACCAGTCCCCCGTGCCAGGCCTGCTCCACGCGCGGGTTGTCGGCCAGGAATTGGAAGAACTGCCGGCCCAGCACCAAGACGCCGGCCAGCACGATGGCCACCCCCAGCCATCTGCGCATGCGCCAGCCGGTGCGTCCGGTGAGTGTGTCGTCAGCGTTCATGTGCGAGGCCTTGGTCGGAGGGTGGATCGATGGGTCGGAAACGGGGAGCGCCGTCAGAACGAAGAATCGCTGCGGCCGTCCCCGGGCGTCAACCGCGGGCCTTCGCGTAGCGGCGGGCCACTTCGGCCCAGTCCACGACGTTATAGAACGCGGCGATGTATTCCGGGCGGCGGTTTTGGTACTTCAGGTAGTAGGCGTGCTCCCACACGTCCAGGCCCAGGATGGGCGTGTTGCCCGACAGCAGGCCTGCCATGAGCGGGCTGTCCTGGTTGCCGCTGCTCTCCACCGCGAGCTGGCCGCCAGGCGTGACGGACAGCCAGGCCCAGCCGCTGCCGAAGCGCGTGAGCGCGGCCTTGGTGAAGGCCTCCTTGAAGGCGTCGAACCCGCCCAGCTCCGCATCGATGGCCTGCGCCAGCGCGCCGGAGGGCTGCCCGCCGCCGCCCTGGCCCGCCGGCGCCATCACGGTCCAGAACAGGCTGTGGTTGGCATGCCCGCCACCGTTGTTGCGCACGGGCGCCTGCAGCTTCTCGGGCAGTGCCTGCACCTGGGCCACCAGCGCCTCGATGGACAGGTCGGCCTGCGGCGTGCCTTCCAGCGCGGCGTTCAGGTTGTTGACGTAGGTCTGGTGGTGCTTGGTGTGGTGGATTTCCATGGTCTGCGCATCGATGTGGGGTTCGAGCGCGTCGTAGGCATAGGGCAGAGCGGGAAGCGTATGGGGCATGGTTTTCACTTTCTAAAAAGGGAGCGGAAACGGGTGACCGGGCGACCTGGGAACGGGCTCTGGACGGCGGCTCGCCCAGAAAACCCTGGCTTTAGAAATGATAATTATTTTCATTCACCACAATGATTGCACGGTTTTGCGCAGGGTTTTGTGGGATTTGCGCCTGCCATGCACGCGCCACGCCGTGGTGTCGCTCTTTTTCCACCGAGTGGAAACCCTGAATATTCCCCCTGCCGTTCCCCCGCAGAATGTTCGGGTCCCAAAGCGCACGGGGGTCATGCCGGCCTTTTCGGGAGGGAGCGTTACATCGTCCAGGACGATTCATAAAACAAAGGAGGGTTGCGATGAAAAGCACGTCAGTTCCGCCCGCGCCGTCGGCCAGCACCAGCACCAGCACCTGCGCCGCCACACCCATCACCCTGCCCCCGACCTTGCCGCCCAGCCCCTGCTGCTGCGACAGCGATCCGGTGGCCGGGCTCCAACAGCTGTTCGTGGACTATTTCCAGGGCAAGGGCATGGCGGCGGGCCGCGACCCGGCCACGCGGCCTGTGTTCCTGCGCCTGCACGGCGTGGCGCATGGCCAGTTCACCATCGATCCGAATCTGCCGCCCGAGCTGCGGGTCGGCGTGTTCAGACAGGCACCGCAGTACCCGGTGTGGGTGCGCTTCTCGGCCGACGTGCAGCCCAGCAACCCCGACCTCAAGGGCACCACGGGCATCGCGATCAAGCTGTTCGGGGTGCAGGGGCGCAAGCTGCTGGAGCCCGATCAGGACGCCACCACGCAGGACTTCATCCTGCAGAACCACGACGTGTTCTTCACCGACACCGCGCGGGACATGTGCGAGTTCACCTGCGAATCGCTGCACGGCCGGGGCGATGCCTACCTGAAGGCACACCCCGTCACCGCGCAGATCCTGAACGACATGGAAAAGACGGTGGACTCCGTGCTGGCCACCGACTACTGGAGCGTGCTGCCCTCCTGCTTCGGCCAGGGCCGCTTCGTCAAATACAAGATCGAGCCGGTGCAGGCGCCGCCGGCCGACGCGCCGCCGGACTTCGACGACCCGTTCTACCTGCGGGCCGACCTGCATGCCCGCCTGCGCAAGGGCCCGGCGCGCTTTCGCTTCCTGTTGCAGTTCCAGACCAACGACCACGACATGCCACTCGACGCCGCCACGGTGCGCTGGAGCGAGCAGGCCAGCGTGCCGATCGAAGTCGGCATCCTGGAGCTGCCCCAGCAGGACCTGGACGCCCGCGGCCAGTCGGGCTACGGCGAAAACCTGGCCTACAACCCCTGGCATGCCCTGCCCGAGCACATGCCCATGGGCAGCATCGCCGAGGCGCGCAAGGCCGTGTACCGGGCCTCGTCCGAAAACCGCCGCAACGTGAACGGCGTGCCGCTGGGCGAGCCCGTGGTGCCCCGTCCCGCGCAGTACGCGCCCGGCGTGGACTACCCCGCCGCGAAGGACACGCGCATCGTGCGCGCCGCCATCCACCCGGCCATCGGCATCGCCCGGGTGGGCAACAGCGAGACGGCGTTCTACCTGGGCCCGCAGGTGGTGAACCCGCCACCGCAGCCCCAGGGCTTTTACCGCGATGCCACCGGCGCGCTCAAGCGCGAGGCCGCGCAGTTTCGCATCTACGGCTACAACACCGCGGGCGACGTGGTGCGCGAGCTGACCGCCGACTGGGCCGACATCGAATGGTCCGTGCACGTCGCCAACAGCAAGGCGGCCTGGTACCAGTGGCAGATAGCGCTCGACATTCCGGAGGCGGCCAAAACCCAGCTGCCGCTGCGCAACGCCAAGAACGCCGCGCGCGACACGCTGGTCATCGACGCGGGCGTGCAGCGCATCGCCGGCCGCAACGCGGCGCCGGTGCCCTGCACCGGGCAGTTCACCGGCGTGCCGGTCAAGATCGGCGAACTGCAGACCGACGCCAGCGGCCGGCTGGTGTTCCTGCCCGGCCACGGCGTCTCAGCCTCGCCCACGGGCAGCCCGATCTTCAACCCCGCGGACGGCGACTCGTTCATCAACGCCGACGGCTGGTACGACGACACCTGCGACGGCCCGGTCTCGGCCACGGTGCGCATCGAGGGCCAGGACATCCCGGTGGAATCCGCCTGGGTGGTGACCGCCCCGCCCAACTACGCCCCGCAGGTCAAGACCCAGCGCACGCTGTACGACCTGCTGCAGGACCTGTACGTGCAGGCCGGCTGGCTGCCCGCGCCGGCCACGATCTCGTTCGCCGACGACGTGTACCCCATCCTGCAGCGCCTGTCGGGCCTGCAATGGGTGAACCAGGGTTTCGCCACCCTGTTCGGCCACCAGGGGCAGTACGACTTCGAGAGCCCCGCGCTGATCGAGCGGCTCTCCGCCCTGCCCCCTGCAGGCGGCTACGACCCCAACGCCGAACTGCGCCGGCAGGTGTTCAACAGCTTCCGCCCCCCCAGCCCACCGGACGGCAACCAGATGCCCTGGCCCTGGCTGTACGGCGATGCGATGACGGTGCCCGCAGGCCAGAGCCCGCGCCAGAACGCCAGCATCAGCCAGACGCAGAGCAATGTGCTGGCGCGCTGGGTGCAGGGCGACTTCGTCTCCGACTGGGATGCCGGCCGCCAGCTGCCAACCAGCATCGACGCGGTGCCGCTCGCGCAGCAGCCCGCCACGCTGGACCAGGCGGCGCTGGAGTTCTGCCTGGCCGACGCCTTCCACCCCGGCTGCGAGATGACCTGGCCCATGCGCCACCTGACGCTGTACAGCCGACCGTTCCGCATCCGCCAGCGCCCGGCGGGCACGGCCGAGCCGAGCTACGGGCCCACGCTCGACCAGGCCACCGCGCTGTCGGCCCAGGGACCGCTGTATGCCCAGGGGCCCGGCGACATCAACCGCTGGATGGGCCTGCCCTGGCAGGCCGACACGGCCTACTGCCGGGCAGGGTACGACACCGCCTACGACCCGTTCGCGCCCACCTTCTGGCCGGCCCGCGTGCCCAACCACGTGCTGACGGCCGAGGACTACGCCATCGTCGTGGACCCGCAGCAGCCCATGGCCCGGCGCATCGAGGCGTTCTCCAACCGCACCAGCTGGAACAAGCCGCTGCACGGCACCACGGCGGGGCAGATGGAGGAGATGGTGCGCATCTTCGGATCGATGGGCCTCGTGGAAGTGCGCCCAGGCGTGCCGGACGATCCGGCCTTCCCGGCGCAGATGATGGTGGCGTCGTACGGCCCCGATGTCGCGGCCGCTGATGCCGCCAGCCTCAGCGACGCCGCGCTGGCCGCGCAGACCCGACTGCTGGGCGCCGCCGCCATCGAGGGCGACGCGGCCGATGCCACCGCCCCCATCTACCCGAAGGCACGCCCGCTGCCGCACGGCGCCAATTTCGGCTCGCACGCCGAAGCGCAGAACGCGCCGCTGCCGGTGCGCCGCCGGCCGCCGGGCGGCTGAGCGCGTGCCCCGCCCGGAGACCGCTGCGCAGGCGTTCGACGTGGCCATCGCCGGCGGCGGTCCCGCCGGCGCGGCCTGCGCCATTCCCCTGGCTCGCGCCGGGCTGCGCGTGCTGCTGGCCGATGGCGGCGGCGAGCGGGCCTTTCGCATCGGCGAGGGCCTGCCGCCGCCCGTGCGCAGCCTGCTGGGGGAACTCGGCGTGCTCGACCGCGTGCTGGCGGACGGCCACCGCCCCAGCTACGGCACGCTGGCCTACTGGGGCGGGCTGGCCAGCCACGCCAACGACACCCTGCGCCAGCTGCATGGCAATGGCTTGCAACTGGACCGCGTGCGCTTCGACGCCACGCTGCGGGCGGCCGCCAGCGAGGCGGGCTGCACGGTCGCGCTTTCCACCCACCTGCAGTGCGACGATGCACAGGGCGCCGACCCCGCCGGCAGCACCGGCACCGCCTCGGCGGACCCGCAGGAGGCATCCGGCCCGTTGCACCGGCTGCAGCTGCGCCGCGCGGGCGAATCCCTGTCGCACGTGACGGCACGCTGGCTGATCGACGCCAGCGGCCGCATGGCGACCCAGGCCTGTCGGCTCGGCGCGCGCCGCCGCCACTACGACCGGCTGCTGGCCTTCTACCAGCGCCTGCGCACCGACAGCCGCACCGACCTGGACGGCCGCACCTGGGTCGAGGCTGTCGAAGACGGCTGGTGGTACAGCGTGCTGCTGCCCAGTGGCGAACGCGTGGTGGCCTTCCTGGGCGATGCCGACCTGCTGGACCGCCGCACCCTGCTGGACGACGACGGCCTGTGGCATCACCTGCAGCACACCACCCACCTGGGCGCGCTGTGCGCCGAGCACGGCTATCGCCCCCACGGCGCGGTGCAGGGCGCCGATGCCTGCAGCGCCGAACTCGATCGTGCGGCCGGCGAGCGCTGGCTGGCGGTGGGCGACGCCGCCCTCGCCTTCGACCCGCTGTCGTCCAAGGGCATCGGCAACGCGCTCTACACCGGAATGCGCGCGGCACAGGCGGTGCTGGCGCACGGGGCGGGCGACCTGCAGGCGCCGCAGCGCTATGCCGACCATCTGCGGGACATCCACCGGGTGTACCGCAAGCAGTTGCAGGGCTTCTACGCGATGGAAACGCGCTGGCCCGGTGCCGCCTTCTGGGCGCGCCGGCAGACGAGCCACCCTGTCGCGCAGGGGGCAGTGCCGGGCACGCCGGGCGGGAAAGCGGTGGCTACACTGCCTTGGCCGCCCGCGCAACCAACGGCCACCGGCCGCGAGAGTCCATCCAACGGAATCCCGCCACCGCCCTGGTGAAAATTGCGCAGGCAGCTATCGAAAACATAGCGCCATCGGAGGCTTCATGCGCGTGCAAGGCAAATCCATCATCGTCACCGGCGCCGGCAACGGCATCGGCGAAGGCATCGCCAAGCGGCTCGCGGCCGAGGGCGGCCGGGTCATCGTCAACGACATCCAGGCCACCGGGGGCCAGCGCGTGGCGGCCGAGATCCGCGCGGCGGGCGGCACGGCGGACTTCTTCGCCGCCGACGTCACCCGCTCTAGCGACATGAAAGCCCTGGTGGACGAGGCCGTGCGCCTGCATGGCCGGCTCGACGTGGTCGTGAACAACGCCGGCTGGACGCACCGCAACCGCCCCATGCTGGAGGTGAGCGAGAAAGAGTTCGACAAGGTGTATGCCATCAACGTCAAAAGCCTCTACCTCTCGGCCATCCACGCCGTGCCGGCCATGCGCGCCAACCCGGGCACAGCGGGCGGCAGCTTCATCAACATCGCCTCCACCGCCGGCCTGCGGCCCCGCCCGGGCCTCACCTGGTACAACGGGTCGAAGGGCGCGGTCATCACCACCAGCAAGTCGATGGCGGCCGAACTGGGCCCCGACAACATCCGCGTGAACTGCATCAACCCGGTGTTCAACCCCGACACGGGCCTGGCCGCCGAGTTCGCCGGCGGGCCGGTGGACGACGCGCGCCGCGCCAAATTCCTCGCCTCGATTCCGCTGGGGCGTTTTTCCACCGCGCTCGACGTGGCCAACGCGGCGCTGTACCTGGCCAGCGACGAAGCGGCCTTCGTGAGCGGCGTGTGCATCGAGGTGGATGGCGCCCGCTGCGTCTGATCGCTGACGGCCGACAGCGGCGCGGCCCATTGCGCCGATAACCCTACCGCACCCCATGCGGCAAAATCCGCCCATGGCTGAACGTGTCATCCCCCTGGTGGACCAGCGCATCGCTGCGCTGCGCCCCGCCGTGCCGCAGGGCCTAGCCGGGATTCCATCGGGATGGCTGACCGACACGCTCGGGCGCCCGCTGCGGGATCTGCGCATCAGCGTGACCGACCGCTGCAACTTCCGCTGCGCGTACTGCATGCCCAAGGAGGTGTTCGACAAGGACTACCCCTACCTGCCGCACAGCGCGCTGCTCAGCTTCGAGGAAATCACCCGCCTGGCCCGCAGCTTCGTCGACCACGGCGTGCGCAAGATCCGGCTCACCGGCGGCGAGCCGCTGCTGCGCAAGCACCTCGAAAACCTCGTCGGCATGCTGGCGCAGCTGCGCATGCCGGACGGCACGGCGCCCGACCTCACGCTGACCACCAACGGCTCGCTGCTCGCGCGCAAGGCGCAGGCGCTCAAGGACGCCGGGCTGAACCGCCTCACGGTGAGCCTGGACAGCCTGCAGGACGCGGTGTTCCGGCACATGAACGATGTGGACTTTCCGGTGGCCGAGGTGCTGGCCGGCATCGACGCGGCACAGGCTGCGGGGTTTGCGCGCATCAAGGTCAACATGGTGGTCAAGCGCGGCACCAACGATCACGAGATCGTGCCGATGGCGCGGCACTTTCGCGGCACCGGCGTGACGCTGCGATTCATCGAGTACATGGACGTGGGCGCCACCAACGGCTGGCGCATGGACGAGGTGCTGCCATCCGCCGACGTGATCGAGCGGCTGCAGGCCCACCTGCCCCTGGTGCCCCTGCCCGAACAGGCCCCCGGGGAAACCGCCCGCCGCTGGGGCTACGCCGATGCCACCGGGCGCCACGACCCGGCGCTGGGCGAGGTGGGCGTGATCGGCAGCGTCACGCAAGCGTTTTGCGGCGACTGCAACCGCGCCCGCCTGTCGATGGAAGGCAGCCTCTACCTGTGCCTGTTCGCCACCCAGGGCTGGGACCTGCGCAGCCTGCTGCGCGGCGGCGCCACCGATGCCGACATCGCCGCCGCCATCGCCGGCATCTGGAACGGCCGCGGCGACCGCTATTCGGAACTGCGCAGCAGCCTGCCTGCGGACACCGGCCAAGGCGCGCGGCGGGTGGAAATGAGCTACATCGGCGGCTGACGCATGGATGACGCCACCCGCATCACCGGGCTGGTGCTGGCCGGCGGCCAGGGCACGCGCATGGGCGGGCAGGACAAGGGCCTGCAGCCCTTCCAGGGCGTGCCGCTGGCGCTGCATGCGCTGCAGCGGCTGCGTTCCCAGGTCGGCCCGCGGCTGGTCAGCGCGAACCGCCACCTCGACCGCTACGCCACCTTCGGCGTCCCGGTCGTGACCGATGCCGAGCCCGGCCACGCCGGACCGCTGGCGGGTTTTCTGGCCGGCCTGTCGCGCTGCGAAACCCCGTGGCTGCTCACCGTGCCCTGCGACACGCCGCTGTTTCCGCCCGATCTGGCCCGGCGCCTGATGGCTGCGGCCTGTGCCATGGACACGGCAGGCGGTCCTGCGGATCTGGCCATCGCCGCCGCGCCGCAAGCCGATGGGCCGACAGCAGCCGATGCCCACCATACAGCCGCGCCCCTGCGCACGCAGCCGGTGTTCTGTCTCCTGCGGGCCTCGCTGCGGGAGTCGCTCGCGCAATTCATGGTGGGCGGCGGCCGCAAGATCGGCGCCTGGATCGCCCAGCACCGGTGCGCGGTGGCCGCCTTCGACCAGCCCGGCGACGACCCGCTCGGCTTTTGCAACGCCAACACCCTGGCCGAACTGCACGCGCTCGAACGCGCGCTCGCCCCATGACCCCTGCCCCCTTCCGGATCGACGTGCTCGGCACCGCGCACCTGCATGCCTACAAGGCCCTGCGCGACGAGGCGCTGCGCTGCGCGCCCGAGGCCTTCACCTCCGACCACGCCAGCGCGGTGCTGCGCCCGGCCCAGTCGTATGCCGAGCGCTTCGGCGCGCCTGCCACGGGCACCTTCTTCCTCGGGGCGTTCGCCGCGGACGGCCAGTTGCTGGGCAGCATCGGCTGCGAGCGCGAGGCCCGCCTGCAGCAGCGCCACTGCGCCAGCGTGGTCGGCATGATGGTGGCGCCGCACGCGCAGCGCGGCGGCGTCGGGCGCGCACTGGTGCAGGCCTGCGTGCAGCTCGCCGAACAGGTGGCCGGGCTGGAACAGCTGGTGCTGACCGTCACCGCCGCCAACACCCACGTCGTGCGCCTGTACGAGCGCGCGGGCTTTCGCGCCTGGGGCCTGCTGCCGCGCGCGGTGGTCATCCAAAGCATCGGGCACGACAAGCTGCACATGGTGCGGTGGCTGCCGGCCTCCCCTCTTTTTTCTGCCGCATGAAGACCCTTGCACAGATCGCCGCCGACCTGCCCGGCTACGACGCCCACGCCCTGGGTGCCGAGGCCGTCACCGCCTTCCTCGAACAACTGGTGCAGCCGATGGCCGGCACCGAAACCGTGGCGCTGTCCGCGGCGCTCGACCGGGTGCTGGCCTGCGACCTCGTCTCGCCCATCAGCGTGCCGCCGCACGACAACTCGGCCATGGACGGCTATGCGTTCGACGGCTCGGCATTGCGCGCCGGCCAGCCGCTGTCGCTGCGGGTGGCCGGCACCGCCCTGGCCGGCCGGCCCTGGACGGGCCGTGCCGCGCCCGGCGAATGCGTTCGCATCATGACGGGCGCCGTCATGCCGCCAGGGCTGGACACGGTGGTGCCGCAAGAGCTGGCCACCGTGCAGGGCGACACCGTGCACCTCGCAGCCGGCGCGGTGCGGCCCGGCGACCACCGGCGCCGCGCGGGCGAAGACCTGGTGCAGGGCGGCGTGGCGCTGGCCCGTGGCGAGCGGCTCACCCCCGCCGCGCTCGGCCTGGTGGCCAGCCTGGGCCTGCCCACGGTCACCGTGTTCCGCCGCCTGCGCGTGGCGTGCTTTTCGACCGGCGACGAGTTGCTGATCCCGGGCGACGCCCCTCGCGAGGGCGCCGTGTACGACAGCAACCGGTACGCCCTCATCGGCCTGCTGGCCCGGCTGGGCGTGGAGCCGATCGACCTGGGCGTGGTGCCCGATTCGCCCGCGCAACTCGAAGCCGCGCTGCGCCAGGCAGCACGGCAGGCCGATGCCGTGATCACCAGCGGGGGCGTGAGCGAAGGCGATGCGGACCACCTGCGCTCCACGGTGCAGCGGCTGGGCGACGTAGCGTTCTGGCAAGTCGCCATGCGGCCCGGCCGGCCGATGGCGGTGGGGCGGCTGCGCAGCGAGCACGCCTCGGGAGTGGATGCCCAAATGGCCTCCAGTGCAATCAATACCAGGGCATACAGCTATGAAAATAATAGCAAACCTATTTCAACCAGCGAGACCCTCTGGTTCGGCCTGCCCGGCAATCCTGTCGCCGTGATGGTGGCCTTCCTGGCGTTCGTGCGGCCTGCGCTGCTGAGCGCCATGGGCTGCACCCGCGCGGCCCCGCCGCTGCTGCGCGCGGTGAGCACCGAGCCGCTGCGCAAGAAGGCCGGCCGCACCGAGTACCAGCGCGGCATCGTCAGCACCGCGCCGGATGGATCGCTGCAGGTCCGCACCACCGGCCACCAGGGCTCGGGGGTGCTCCATTCGATGGTGCAGGCCAACGGCCTCATCGTGCTGCACCCGCCCCGGGGGCCAGTGGCCGCGGGGGAGACCGTGGACGTGATGATGTTCGATGGCGCGCTGTGAAATGCCTGCCAGCCCGGTCCCACAGTCTGGCGGCGCATGCGCCGAACGCAGTGCCTGCGGGCACAGGCCTATGCTGACAGACAGGTTCCCCCGCCAACCCCGCCGGGCCAACCCACGCCCTCCCTATAACAACATGACAAGGACCCCATCGCCATGACCTATTGCGCCCGCCACCTCGAACAGCCCCCCGCCCGCGAAGACGTGGACCGCCTGGCCGGCGCCACGGTGTTGGAGTTCGGAACGCCCTGGTGCGGCCACTGCCAGGGGGCGCAGCCGCTCATCCAGGCCGCGCTGGAGGGCCGGGACGATGTGGCCCACGTCAAGGTCGAGGACGGACCGGGCCAGCGACTAGGCCGCAGCTTCGGCGTGAAGCTCTGGCCGACCCTCGTCTTCCTGCGCGACGGCAAGGAGGTGGACCGCGTGGTGCGGCCGCAGGGGCCGGAGCCGCTGCAGGCCGGCCTGCAGGCGATCACGCCCGGGGCCTGACGGACGCAGACCTGGCGGACGCAGGCCTCGACGGCGGCTTCAGCCGCGCCCGAGCGCCTTGTCCACCCCTTTGTTGGCCAGGGCATCGGCGCGCTCGTTGCCCGGGTCGCCCGCATGGCCCTTCACCCAGCGCCAGTCGACCACATGGCCGCCCTGGGCCACCAGATCGTCCAGCCGCTTCCACAGCTCCACGTTCTTGACCGGCTGGCCGGCGGCCGTGCGCCAGCCCTTTTTCTTCCAGCCCTGGATCCACTCGGTGATGCCCTTGCGCACGTACTGGCTGTCCAGGAACAGCGTCACCTCGCACGGCCGCTTGAGCGCGCCCAAGGCCTCGATCACCGCGAGCAGCTCCATGCGGTTGTTCGTCGTGCCCAGCTCCCCGCCGAACAATTCCTTTTCCAGCGCGCCCGAACGCAGCACCACCCCCCAGCCGCCAGGGCCCGGATTGCCTTTGCAAGCCCCGTCGGTATAGATCACAACCTGATTCAAAAACGTTACTCCCGTCCATCCACATGAAAGGCCGGCCCGCCATCGCGGACCGTGCCGCGATTGGCCACCGGCACCGGCGCCGCAGTGCCCTTGGGCGCTCGGCGCCAGGGCGCGCCCAGCAGCCGCACGCCGTGCACGCGCTTGACCGCCACCACCACATAGGCGGCCCCGAGTATCGGCCACCAGCGGGCCCCCAGTCCGTCCATCCAGTCGAAACGCTCCAGCCAGGGCGCGCTGCGCACCGCCGGCCGGTAGCAGCCGAAGCTGACCGACTCGACCTCGAAATTGAGCAGCCGCAGCCAGTCGCGCAGCCGCCAGTGGCCGATGAACTCGCCCACGTCGGGCAGGTACAGCTGCCCGCCCGCACCCAGGCGCTGGTACAGCCGCGCCCGGCGCTGGCACAGGCCCCACAGGCTCACGGGGTTCAGCCCGCTGATGACCACCCGCCCCTCGGGCACCAGCACGCGCTGCACCTCGCGCAGCGCGGCATGGGGGTCGATGCTGAGTTCCAGCGCATGCGGCAGCAGCACCAGATCGAGGCTGTTCTCCGAGAAAGGCAGGGCCACCGGATCGGCCAGCAGGGCGGGCTCTCCAGGGTCTCCGCCCCCCAGAGCCCCGGCCGCGTGCCAGCCGGCCGCCTCGTCGGTCCACAGCAGGGTTTCTTCGGCGCCCAACGCCAGCCAGCGGTGGGGCATGCGGTTGGCGCGCAGCCCCTGCAAACCCGGCATTCCGAGCTGCAGGGCGTGGTAGCCGAAGATGTCGGCCACCAGCTCGTCATAGCGTTCCTGCTCCCACGCCAGCAGGTATCGGCCGGGGGAAGAGTCGAACCAGTGGTGCAAACCTATAATTTCATCGCTCATGAACTTGCTGCCGCTGCCCGCCTTTACCGACAACTACATCTGGATGCTGCACGACGCGCAGGCTGCGGTCGTGGTCGATCCGGGAGAAGCGGGCCCGGTGTTGCAGGCATTGCAAACCCTGGACCTGCCATTGCAGGCGATTCTAGTCACGCACCACCATGCCGATCATGTCGGCGGCGTGCCGGCGCTGCGCGAGGCCACCGGCGCCCGCGTCTTCGGCCCCGCGCACGAAACCGTGCCCGAACCCATCACCCGCCTGGTGCAGGGCGACACGGCCGAGGTGCTGGGCCTGCGCTTTCAGGTCTTCGACGTGCCCGGCCACACCGCAGGGCACATCGCCTACTACGCCCCTGATGTGCACGGCACCCCCGTGCTGTTCTGCGGGGACACCCTCTTTTCCGGCGGCTGCGGCCGGCTTTTCGAAGGCACGCCCGCGCAGATGCAGGCGTCGCTCGACACCCTGGCCGCGCTGCCGGGCGACACCCGTGTGTGCTGTGCACACGAGTACACGCTGTCCAACCTGAAGTTCGCCCGGGCGGTGGAGCCCGGCAACGGGGCGTTGCGACAATACACCCGCGACTGCGAGGCGCTGCGGCAGCAGGGCCGGCCCACGCTGCCCTCGCGCCTGGCCACCGAGCGCGACATCAACCCTTTCCTGCGCACGCGGCAACCCACGGTGGCCCAGGCCGCCCGGGCCTTCGATGCGCAGGTCGATCCCCAAGATGCAGTGGCCGTTCTCGCGGCGCTGCGCCAATGGAAAAACGAGTTTCAATGAAAATTTTGCACATCCTGGGCCTGGCAAGCGTGGTCTGGCTCACCGGCTGCGCCACGCAAGGCACGTCGCCCGGAAGCGCCGCGAACAAGGACGGTTCTGCGCCGGCTACCACCGACACCTCGTCTTCTTCTTCCCACACCCCCCTGATTCCCTCCGGGCCGCTGCAGCCCATCTCGGCGGTACAGGCCAGCAACGGCGAGGTGGCATCGCTCTACGCGCCCTCCGACCTGTGGGACCGCATCCGCCGCGGTTTCGCCATGCCCGACCTGGACCAGGACCTCGTGCGCGACCGCGAGCAGTGGTACGCCACGCGCCCCGACTACATGCAGCGCATGACCGAGCGCTCGAGCAAATACCTGTTCCACATCGTCGAAGAGCTCGAGCTGCGGGGCATGCCCACCGAACTGGCCCTGCTGCCCTACATCGAGAGCGCCTTCAATCCGCAGGCCGTCTCCAGCGCCAAGGCCGCCGGCATGTGGCAGTTCATGCCGGCCACCGGCAGCGACTACCAGCTCAAGCAGAACGCCTTCCGCGACGACCGCCGCGACGTGCTGGCCTCCACGCGCGCCGCGCTCGATTACCTGCAGCGCCTGTACGGCATGTTCGGCGACTGGCACCTGGCATTGGCCGCCTACAACTGGGGCGAAGGCAGCGTGAGCCGGGCCATCGCACGCAACCAGAAGCTGGGCCTGGGCACCAGCTACACCGAACTCACCATGCCGGCCGAAACCCGCATGTACGTGCCCAAGCTGCAGGCGGTGAAGAACATCGTCGCCAACCCGCAGGCGTTTCGCACCGAACTGCCGCTGATCGAAAACCACCCCTACTTCCAGACGGTGGACATCACGCACGACATCGATGTCTCGCTGGTGGCCAGCCTGGCCGGGGTGCGCGAAGAGGACTTCCGCGCGCTCAACCCCTCGCTGCACCGCCCCGTGATCCTGGCCGCGGGCATGCCGCAGATCCTGCTGCCCTGGGACAACGCCAAGGTGTTCCTCAAGAACCTGGAAGCCCACCGCGAAGGCCAATACGCCAGCTGGACGGTCTGGAGCGTGCCCACCACCATGACGGTGGCAACCGCCGCCCAACGCGTCGGCATGAGCGAGAACGACCTGCGCAGCGTGAACCGAATTCCGCCACGCATGATGATCAAGGCGGGCTCGGCCCTGATGGTGCCCCGCGCCACCACCACGCGCCAGGACGTGTCCAGCCAGGTGGCTGATAACGGGCAGGTCGCTTTCACGCCGGAAATCGTCACGCGCCGCACCACGGTGCGCGCCGGCAAGCGCGACTCGGTCGCCAGCATCGCCAACCGCTACAAGGTGAGCGCCGCCAATGTGGCCGAATGGAACGACGTCAAGGCCAACGCCGCCTTCAAGGCTGGCCAGCAGGTCGTGATGTACCTGCCGGTGAAGCTGGCCACCACCTCGTCCGCGCGCCCAGCCATCAAGCAGACCTCCACGCGCGGCGCCAAGGCCCCTGCGGCTCCCACCCGCAAGGGTGAAACGCCCTCGCGCAAGAAGCGCTGAGCGGCAGCCGGGCCGAACCAAGGCATCGCCCCGGAGAGGCTGGCCGTCCAGCGCTTGCGTGTGGAGGCCCGGCAAGTTTGCGCTTCAGAGGCGCAGGTTGTGCATGCCGACGAGTCCCAGCACGCCCATCACGATGAGGTACAGGGCCACGATGTAATTCAGCAGGCGGGGCATGACCAGGATCAGGATGCCTGCGATCAGGGAAACGAGGGGGCCGATACTGAGGTTCAGCGACATGGAGAGATCCTTGTTGGAGTGATGGAATGAAGGAGCGCAATCGGTGCGTTGCAGCGCCGTGGCAAGACCGCCGCTGGCGCCCCGTCGACTCTAGCGCCACACCCTTGCCGCCGTGTGTCGGACAGTTCAGCCAAAGTGCCGGTCGGCCCCGGCACGGCACCGTGTGCCCCCTGCCCCTCACGCATTGAACTTCTGCTTGGCCTTGCGCGCGAATTCGTTCGTGAACGTGCGCCCGAGATCGATCTTGAGCGGCGCCAGTTCGGATCGCAGGCGGGCCACCACCCGTGCCGCATTGGCCGGGCCGTCATCAGGCATGAGGCCGTCGGGCGAGAAGGTGTCGCGCACCTTATGGAATGCCGCCAGGTAGGCGCCCCGCTCGCCCAGCAGGTAGCCGGACGGCACGGCGCGCACCAGGTCGGCCGGGCTGGCCGTCTGCAGCCATTTGAGGGCATGGACCATGGCGTTGGCCAGGGCCTGCGAGCGGGCCGGCTGCTTTTGCACGAACGACTGCGGCGCATAGAGGCTGGCGGCCGGCATGGTGCCGCCGAACAGCTCCTGCGACCCTTTGAGCGAGCGCGTGTCGCACAGCACCCGCACCTCGGCGCGCTGCTCCAGTGCGCTGACGATCGGATCGGCATGGCACAGCGCATGCACCCGCCCCTGTCGCAGCGCGGCCACCGCCCCCAGGGCGGAGCCCACGCCGACGAAGGACACCTCGTCCAGCGGCGCGCCGTCCCGCGACAGCATCAGTTGCGCCACATGGTGGGTGGAAGACCCCAGGGCCGACACGCCCACGCGCATGCCCTTGAAGCGGCTCACGCTCTTGACGGGCCAGGCCCGCGCCGATGCTGCCAGGGCCAGCTGCGGCGCCCGCCCCTGCAGCACGATGGTGCAATAGCTGCGGCCCAGCAGTTGCTGGCGCAGCACGTGGTCGTAGGCGCCCGAGCACACATCGGCCTCGCCGTCCTGCAGTGCCTGCAGGGCCAGGGCGCCGCCCGGGTAGTCCTGAACCACCACGTGAAGCCCCTCGGCCCGGAAGAAACCCAGCTCCTGGGCGATGGTCAGCGGCAGGTGATACAGCAGCCCCGAGCCCCCGACCGCCACCCGCAGCGGACCGGTCCCGGCCGTGAACGGCGACGGCACCGCCAAGGCATCCGCTCCCGCCCAGCCCGCCATCGAGAGGGCGGACAAGGTACCGAAGTGGCGGCGGCGGATGCGAGGAAAATCCATGGAAAAAAGCGAATTCAAGAAAATGCTGCAGTGCAGCAATCGTGCCACCTGCGCGCAGCCGCCCCGTCAGGGCAATCCCTGAGGGACATGAACGGAAAGTCGGGTTAGTAGGATGGGTGCCAGGGCGATCCAGGCAGGTGGATCACCGCGACATGACCGCGGCGCCGCCTCAGCGGTAGCCGATGAAGAGAATGGCGATGTTGACCACCAGCGCCCCCAGCCACACGGCGCTGCGGGCGGTGGGCAGGTCGGACACGTACATCATCACGTAGAAGACGCGCAGCATCACGAAGAGGAACGCCAGGATATCCAGCAGCGTCTGCCCGGCCCCCAACTGGTGCGCGATCACCACCGCACCGATGAAGAACGGCAGCGCCTCGAAGGTGTTGGACTGCGCCGCCAGCGCGCGGGCGCGCCAGTCGGTCTGCCGGGAGGCCCACCCTCGCGGATCGCGGTTGTCGGACACCTGGAAGCTGCCGCGCTTGGCGATCAGGGCGCATACCATGGGCAGCAGCGCCATCAGGAGCACGCACCAGTAGGCGACGGTGAAATGCGCGACATGCAGGGAGTTCATGGTTCAAGCCTTTTCATGCTCCAGCGCAATTGGATATTTCGCTGGCAGCTATCAATTTTATAGTGTCAGCGGCGATCGACCAGCGCATGCGCGATGGTGCCCAGGTCCACGTATTCCAGTTCGCTGCCCACCGGAACGCCGCGGGCCAGCCGGGTGACGTGCAGCCCCCGGCTCTTGAGTGCCTCGCTGATGACATAGGCCGTGGCCTCGCCCTCGGCCGTGAAATTGGTGGCCAGGATCACCTCCTGCACCACGCCATCGGTGGCCCGCTCCATGAGCTTTTGCAGCCCGATGTCCTTCGGCCCCACCCCGTCCAGTGGCGACAGCCGCCCCATGAGCACGAAATACAGCCCGCGAAACGCCGCCGTGCGCTCCAGCGCGGCCTGGTCGGCCGGCGTTTCCACCACGGCCAGCCGGCTGGCATCGCGTTCCGGGTCCAGGCAGGTGTCACACACCGCGGCCTCGGTGAAGGTGTGGCAGCGTTCGCAGTGGTACACCGACACCGTCGCCTCATGGAGCGCCCGCGACAGCACCTCGGCGCCTTCGCGGTCGTGCTGCAGCAGATGGAAGGCCATGCGCTGCGCCGACTTCACGCCCACGCCCGGCAGACGGCGCAGCGCCTGGACCAGGGCATCGAGGGAATTGGTGTCGGACATGCAAGGCGCCGTTCAAGAATCAAGAAAACATGCCCGTGAAGGGCATGGAAGGGTGCGGCGAGCCCGGCGGCCGCAAACGGAAGGCAAGCGAACGATCCGGCCCCTGTCCAAGCCATCCACCGGCGCTCCAGCCGCTGCAGTCGCACAGACTGGGACGGCCGCCTGTCTCAGAAAGGGAATTTCATTCCGGGAGGCAGTCCCGGCATGCCAGCGGTCAGCTTGCCCATCTTTTCCTGCGAGGTTTCTTCGGCCTTGCGCACGGCCGCATTGAAGGCGGCGGCCACCAGGTCTTCGAGCATGTCCTTGTCATCGGCCAACAGGCTGGGGTCGATGGTCACGCGCTTGACGTCGTGCTTGCAGGTCATGAGCACCTTCACCAGGCCCGCGCCGGATTCGCCTTCCACTTCGATGTTGCCGAGTTCGTCCTGGGCCTTCTTCAGGTTGTCCTGCATGGCCTGGGCCTGCTTCATGAGGCCGGCGAGTTGTCCCTTGTTGAACATGTGAGTTTTCCTTTTCTGATGGGAATGAATGGGAGGCTTGAATGAATAAGCGAATGAACCGCGTGGAAGATGGCAACGCCTTCGGTCACGCCGGCTTGATGCTGCCCGGCACGATCTTGGCGCCGAAGTCCCGCACCAGCGTCTGCACGTACGGGTCGTTGTGCACGATCTCCTCGGCCACGCGCTGGCGCTCTGCCGCCGCGGCCGCATTGCGCCGCGCCGGGCTGTCGATGACCACGCCCAGTTCGACGCTGATCTGGGTCGCATGGCCCGCGGCCTCCAGCGCCGCCCGCAGGCGCTCGCGCGCCACCGGCTGGTTGAGCGATTCGCGCTCCACGCGCAGCAGCCAGTGCCCGGCGTCACGCGCCACCAACTGGGACTGCAGGGCCAACTCCCGCACCAGCGCCGCAATGGCCTCGGCAGCCACCAGTTGCTGCACGGTGGCGTGCCAGACATCGCCCTCTTCCGTGGCCGTGTAGCGGGCGGATGCAGGAAGGGAGCCCGTCGGCGCGAGCGGCTGCAGGCGCGCGCCCGGCTCGGGCGACGTGCGCACGGGGATCGCCATGTATTCGGGCGATGACGGCGCCGACGCCACCGGTCGTTGCGCAGGCGCTGGCACAGGCGCAGGCGCAGGTGGGGCCGCCGCGCGGCGGAAATCCTCGGGCGAATGGACCGGCAGCCGCACAGAGGCCGCTGCCGGCCCCGGCTCGCCGGGAGGGGGCTGCACCGGCGCCGAGGCGTCTTCCCACGGGGGCGCGGAATCGGGCGCGGGCACCGGCGTAACTGAGATGGATGGTTCCGTCTCGGCAACAGCGTCGCTGGCGGCCTGCGCCGGCATCGGCGCTGCAGGCGCACCCGCATCGCGCGCCGATTCGGCCGCCGGCCGCTGCAATGGCATCGCATCGGTGGCGGCTGCCACCCGGGTCGCGAGCTGCGCGGGTGCCGGCTCAACCGGCGTCAGAGTTTTTTTTTCAGCCGAAGGGGCCGGGGCTGCCGAGCCATCCGCCGGCTTGAAGGCCAGCAGCCGCAGCAACGCCATGGTCAGCGCCGCGTATTCGTCCGGGGCCAGCCCCAGTTCGGCACGGCCGTGCAGGCAAATGCTGTAGAGCAGCTGGGTTTCGTCCGCGGGCATCTGCGCGGCCAAGCGGGCGATTTCCACGGCCTCGGGGTCGTTGGCATCCAGCGCCTGGGCCATGTTCGGCACGGCCTGCATGACGGCCATGCGCTGGAGCACCGCGCTCATCTCCTCCAGCGTGGAGGCGGCAGACAAGCCGTTCAAGCGCAGGGCATCGGAGGTTTCCACCACCGTGCGGCCATCGTCCTGTGCCAGGGCCTCGATCAGGCGGAACACGTACGACCGGTCCACGCTGCCCAGCATCTGGCGCACGCCCGCTTCCTGCAACTGGCCGCTGCCGAACGCGATGGCCTGGTCGGTGAGCGAAAGCGCATCGCGCATCGAGCCCCTCGCCGCACGCGACAGCAGGCGAAGCGCCTGGGGTTCGGCCGGCACGTTCTCCTGCGCCAGAACGCGTCCCAGGTGCTCGAGCACCGTCTCGGGCGCCATCGGGCGCAGGTTGAACTGCAGGCAGCGCGAGAGCACCGTGACCGGCACCTTCTGCGGATCGGTCGTGGCCAGCACGAATTTGAGGTATTCGGGCGGCTCTTCCAGCGTCTTCAGCATGGCGTTGAACGCCGTGTTGGTGAGCATGTGCACTTCGTCGATCATGAAGACCTTGAAGCGCCCCTGCACCGGCTTGTAGACCGCCTGCTCCAGCAGGCCCTGCACTTCGTCCACGCCGCGGTTGGAGGCGGCATCGAGCTCGGTGTAGTCCACGAAACGGCCGCTGTCGATGTCGGTGCAGGCTTGGCACACGCCGCAAGGGGTGGCCGTGATGCCGCCCTGCCCGTCCGGGCCCTGACAATTGAGCGACTTGGCCAGGATGCGCGACACCGTGGTCTTGCCCACGCCGCGCGTGCCGGTGAAAAGATAGGCATGGTGCAGCCGCTGCTGCGTGAGCGCATTGGACAGCGCCTGCACCACATGCTCCTGGCCCACCATCTCCGAGAAGGTCTTGGGACGGTATTTGCGGGCGAGCACGAGGTAAGACATGGGGGGATTCTATGTGGCCGGGCGCGCCCTCCCGGATCGCCGGGGTACCGATTCCACGCCGCGCCCCGGTGCGCCCCGCTGTCAGGCCACCATGGCCAACACCTGCACGGCGTGCAGGGTCGGCCCGGCCGGAACGGCCTGCTTTATCGCCTACAATCGGCGGTGACGGGCCTCCCCGCATGGTGAAGCAGCCAACCGGGTCAGGTGGGGAACCAAGCAGCCCTAACTGTAGAGTCAGTGCCGGGGGTAAGGCTCGTCAACTATCTTTTCAGCCATCTCTGCCAAGCCTTTCACTGCCCTTGGCGCAGGGCATGCCCCCCAAAGCGGTCCACGCCGCGGCTTCTTCCCTTTCCGACACCTTCGCGGCATCCGGCACGGTCGATCCAGCGACCAGCGGGCATCCGCCTGGGCACTAACCGCTTGCAGCCCAGGACCACGGCACATCCTGTGAGTCCCCTGCAACGCGCATGTTCCGCCCCAAATCGAGGAAACAGGCAACGGGCCCGCATGGATCGGGCATGTTCCATGCATTCTTGCCAAGCCTGTCCTGTGCAGTGATTGCTTTTGTCGAGTGGCGCATGCCCCAGGAAAGCCAGACCTGTCCCCTCCAACTGTCATGCCAAGCCGGCCGTTCAAGGGTTAAGACCCCAGGCGACTTCCCAAAATATTCACATTTAGCATTTTCAAGTTACCATTTGTTTCTTTTGAGGAGCCGATATGGCAGAAGGTCAAGCGCAAGGAACCGCCTACCTGTGCGACACGGCTGATGCGCCACCGGCGGCCCAGCCGACGCGTGTCGCCAGTGCCAGCCCGTCTGTGATCGAGGAAAAGTCCAACGCCAAGCCGCTGGACCAATTCACGTTCGAAAAGATGCGGCGCGTCAACGGCTCCCTCCTTGCGTTCGGCTCCCTGGGCTGGCTGGCGGCTTGGTGGACGGCCGCGCCCACCTATCACTACGACAACATCCTGTTCGCCCTGCTGGCGATCGCCTTCTACTGCTGCATCATCGCATCGATGTTCGCCAGCACCCCTGGCAGGGTGGTGCTGGCCGCCCTGCCGGCCTGTGGCCTGCTGGCCCACGGGTTCTGGCTGCTGTCGGTGCCGAGTCCGGTCGGGGTCTACTTCTGCCTGGCACTGGGGGTGGCCTTCACGCTGCTGATCGCCTTCATGTTCATCACGACATGGCAGTACCTGGCGTCCGTGGCCGTCATCTGGCTCGCGTTCGGGCACGGCGATTTCCAGCAGATGCGCTCCGCGCACGACCCCGTCTGGAGCATGCTGATCGTCACCCTGTCGTCGCTGTGCGGGATGCTGCTGAACATGGCCCTCTTTCGCCTGCGGGAAGACAGCCACCGGCAGCAACTGGAACTGGAAACCCTGGCCTACCAGGATGCGCTGACCGGCCTGGCCAACCGCCGCAGCCTGCTTAAGCACATGCAGTCGCTGCAGGACGCCGGGTACATCGAAGGCCTGTATTTCATGATGATCGACATCGATGACTTCAAGTCGATCAACGACCAGTTCGGCCACGACCAGGGCGACGTGGTGCTTAAGGACGTCGCTTCGGCACTGAAGCGGCAGGCCGGCCGGCATCTGTGCGGTCGCCTGGGCGGCGAGGAGTTCGGCGTGGTGGTGGATGCCGCCACGTTGCCCGAGGCCTGTGAACTCGCCCAGGCGCTGGTCAACACCGTGAACACGTTGTACGCGGTGCCGGTGGACCACCCTGCCTTCCAGGGCCGCCGGCTGTCCATCAGCGCAGGCCTGACCCGCGGGGAGGTGGACTGCACCACCTCCGAACTGATCCGGCGCGCGGACCTGGGCCTTTACCGGGCCAAGCGCGAAGGCAAGAACCGTTTCTGCATGCACTTCGGCCCCGACGGCGAGGCGTCCCCGGCAGCGACGGCACAGCCTCAGCCCCAGCCTCAAAGCGCCTGATCAGACCCGCTGCAGCCAGGCCTTCGCCCCTTCGGCAGCGGCCATGCCACTGGCCATGCAGGCCGTCATCAGGTAGCCGCCCGTGGGGGCCTCCCAGTCCAGCATTTCGCCCGCGCAGAAAACGCCGGGCAGGGCCGTCAGCATGAGACTGCCATCCATCGCCTCGAACGGCACCCCGCCCGCGGTGCTGATGGCTTCGTGCAGCGGTCGGGTCGCGCCCACGGTGATGGGCAGCGCCTTGATGGCCTGGGCCAGGGCGGCGGCATCGTTCATGCCCTCCTTTCCCAGTTGCTCGTACAGGATGCCCATCTTGATGCCGTCCAGCCCCAGGCGGCTCTTGAGGTGGCTGCTGAGGCTGCGGGCACCGCGCGGATGGCGCACTTCCTTGAGCACGCGCTCGGGCGTGTGATCGGGCAGCAGGTCCAGCGTGAACGTGGCGTGGCCGTGCGCCTCGATCTCGTCGCGCAGCAGGCTGGAGACCGCGTAGATCAGGCTGCCCTCCACGCCGGTGGCCGTGGCCACGAACTCGCCCCGGCGGCTGAACGTGCGCCCCTGGTGGTCGGAGAAATGCAGCGCGACCGACTTGAAAGGCTGCCCGGCAAAGCGCTCGGTGAAATGCGGCGTCCAGCCGGCCGGATCGGGTGCCCGCCCGATCAGCTCGCGCAGGAATTCCCGCCGCGTCTCGCCTGCCGGTGCGCCACCGGCGCGCACCGTGTCGAAGCCGCAGTTGGCCGGGCGCAGCGGGGCCACGGGCACGCCCTTTTCGGCCAGCAGCGGCACCCACGCGCCGTCGGAGCCCAGTCGGGCCCAACTGCCGCCCCCCAGCGAAAGCACCACGGCCCGGGCCTGCACCGGCACCAGGCCCGCAGGGCTGGTGAAACCCAGTGTCATGGCGGCCGCATCGCCGTCCTGCGCGGCGCCCGCGTCGCTCCAGCCCAGCCAGCGGTGGCGCATGTGAAACACTACCCCCTGGCTGCGCAGGCGGTGCAGCCAGGCGCGCAGCAGCGGCGCGGCCTTCATGTCGGAGGGGAACACCCGGCCCGAGGTGCCGACGAAAGTCTCCACCCCCAAGCCCTGCGCCCAAGCGCGCACCGCATCGGCGCCGAAGGCCTGCAGCAGGGGCTCGATGGCGGCGCGGCGCTCGCCGAAGCGGGCCGCGAACGGCTCAAACGCCTCGGAATGCGTGAGGTTGAGCCCGCCCTTGCCCGCCAGCAGAAACTTGCGCCCCACGGAAGGCATGGCGTCGAACAAATGCACGGACAGGCCGCCACGGGCCAGCACTTCGGCCGCCATCAGGCCGGCGGGGCCGCCGCCGATCACGGCGACATCACAGGCCAGCACGGGGGCGATCGATTCGGAAACAGTCATCTTCAACCTTTGCTTTTGAAACATCGGGGCGCGGCGCCGCAGGCCGGGAGCCTGCAGCGCGCCGCGCCATCAAAACAGGGCGCCTTGCACCGGAGCCGGAGCCGGCGGTGGCGGTGGCGGTGGCGGTGGCGGTGGCGGTGGCGGTGGCGGTGGCGGTGGCGGTGGCGGTGGCGGTGGCGGTGGCGGTGGCGGTGGCGGTGGCGCAGTCTCGCTGCCAACCTCCACCATCCGCCCGTCGCCGGTGAGGAACGCCGCGCGCACCGCGTGGCCCGGCATCTGGGCCTGAACAGCTTCGCTATAGCGCGCCAATTGGGCCATCAGATGGGGACGGCGTTCGGGGTCCGCCGCGCTTTTGTAGTCGAGCACCCACCAGACCGGCTCGCCGTCGGAATCGACGCGCCGCACCAGGCGGTCGATGCGCAAGGTCTGCCCGGCGTGAACGATGGTGGCCTCGTTCACCGCCCGATCGACCGCGTTGGCCTGCCATGCCCAGGCGCCCTCGCCGCCCAGGATGCGCTGGGCCATGCCGGCGGCCAGGGTGGCGGACTCCGGCGCCAGGTCGAAATCTGCCGCCAGCCGTGCCAGCCGCGTGGCGGGCCATCCGCCACCGGAAGAGGCCGGCCCGCCGGCGGTGGCCATGGCGGCCTGCTCCAGCAACTGGTGCATGGCCTCGCCCTGGCGCGATGCCGGGGTGGACACGACCACCGCCGGCACGGCCGAGCCATCGGGCTCCGGCTTCGGCGGCGGCGACCAGGCCGGCAGTTCGGCCAGCAAGGCATGGTCCTGCGCCCGCCCATCGTTTTGCGGCAAGGCTTCGCCGGCAGGTTCAGCCAAAACGTTCTCGTCCTCATCCTGCAGCAGGGGCGCCAGCCGGTTCCACCAGCTGCCGGGCGCCGAGGACGAGGGTTGCACCGACGAGACCGCCAGGCAGTGCTTGGCCCGCGTCATGGCCACGTACAGGGTGTTGAGTTCTTCGCGCTGTCGCTCGGCCTGTTCGGCGGCCAGCATGTCCACCGCGCTGGGCGGCGGCGTGCTTTCGCTGGCGAGGAACACGAAGCGGCGCGGCAGCGGCTCTTCGCCCGGCCAGTCCACCAGCACGCCCATGGTCTCGGCCTTTTGCGGGCGGGTGTCGGTGTCCAGCAGCAGCACGCTGTGCGCTTCCAGGCCCTTGGCGCCGTGCACGGTGAGCAGGCGCACCGCCTGCGCGTCCACCCGGCCCGGCGCGCGCTGGCCGGCGCGCTTCATCGCCCGGACGAAGGCGTAGGGCGTGAGGTAGCGCCCGCCGTCGATCTGCAGCGCGGCCGACAGCAGCGCGCGCAGATTGGCGAGCACGCTGGCGCGCTGGGTGGCGGGCGCGGCGGCGGCATAGCGGGCCAGCACGTCGCGGTGGGTGTAGAAGGCCTGCAGCGCGTCGTGGGGCGGCAATGCGTCGAACCAACCCTTGTACAGAGCCAAATCAACCCCTAGGGCAATAAAGTCTAGGGCATCATGCTCACTTTTTAATAGCAAATCGAGCCAGCTGCATTCGAGGTTCTCCGGCTGGCGGCGCCACAGCGCCAGCCGCACGAGCGTGTCGTCGCCCAGCCCGAACAGCGGCGAGCGCAGCGCGCGGGCCAGCGACAGGTCGTGGCCCGTCGAGACCAGCGCATCCAGCAGCGCCACCACGTCCTGCACTTCGGGCGCCTCGGCCAGCTCGGCTTTTTCGGGCTGCACGCAGGGCAGGTGCAGGTCGCGCAGCGCGTCCTGCATGGCGGCCAGTCGGTCGCGCTTGCGGGCGAGCACCATCACCTCGCGCGGCGGCACGCCGTCGGCGATGCGCCCGGCCACCCAGCGGGCGGCCTGCGTGCATTCGCGCATGCGCAGGGTTTCCTCGGCCTCGTGCCGCGGCTGCGTGAGGCTGTCGCGCCACGCCATGGGGTCGAAGGCAGGGCCCGCGCCCTCATCGGGCGCGGTGATGGCGGGCAGACGCAGCCGCATTCCTGGGTCGGTGGACTCGGTGGTGTGGTCGCGAAAGCCGGCGTATTCCCCCTGGCCCTGCGCGGCCTGCATGACGTGGTTGACCGCGTCGATCACGCCCGTGGCATTGCGGCGCGTGTGGTCGCAGCTCAGCAGGTCGCCCCCCAGGCCTTGGCGCACGAAGGCCTGCGCGGCCAGGAACACCTGCGGCTCAGCACGCCGAAAGCGGTAGATGCTCTGCTTGGGATCGCCCACGATGAACACGCTGGGCGCACGCCCACCGCCCGCGCCCACATAGCCCGACAACCAGGCGTGCAGCGCCTGCCACTGCAGGGGGTTGGTGTCCTGGAACTCGTCCACGAGCAGATGCCGCACCCGCGCGTCCAGCCGCTCCTGCACCCATCCGCTCAGCACCGGGTCGGACAGCATGACGAGCGCCGTGCGTTCGACATCGTTCATGTCCACCCAGCCGCGATCGCGCTTGAGCGCAGCGAACGCAGCCACCAGGGCGCGCGTGAGCCGGGCCATGCGGTGGTGGTGGCCCCAAGCCTCGTGCTGGCGGCGCGCCAGGCACAGGCGCTGCAGCTCGGCCTCGGCTTCCTGCGCCACGGCGAACTTCTCCAGGTTCTTGCTGAGCCGGTCTTCCTTGGCCACGAAGAAGGCGCGGCGCAAACGCTCCAGGCGTTCGTGCGGGTCCTCGCATGCGAAGGCATCGACCACCGCGTCGGCCGCTTTTTGCGGCGTCTTGTTGGATTCGGTGCCCAGGGCACTGGCGCGGGCCAGCCAGCGGGCGCGCGCCGCATCGCCCTCCAGCGCATGGGCCGGGCTGTCCAGCCCCTGCAGGTCGGGGAATTGCGCATGGAACGGCGGGACCGAGGCGTCGATCACGCCGGCCGCGTCCGCCAGTTCGAACTCGATGCGCTTGGACAGCGCCGCGCCCAGGGCCTTGTGCGTCTGCGACCGCCCGTGCGAGGCCACCGCCGCAAGGTAGTCGGCATGCAGCGCCGCATCGTCGGCCACCTGCTGCAGGAACGGCGGCCAGACCTGCCGCACGGCCTCGGCATCGTCCTCCAGCAGTTCGTAGTTGCCGGGCAGCCCGCGCGCGTGCAGCACCGCCAGCGGCGCGGTGCCCAGCAGCGCGGCGAACCAGCTGTGGAAGGTGCGGATCTGCACCGGCCGCCCGGATTCGAGCATCGAGCGGTACAGCGTCTGCAGCAGCGCGCGCTTGTCCAGCGCGCGATCGGGCGGGATGCCGCGGGCGACCAGTTCCCGGGCCAGGCGCTCGGGCTCGGCCTGGGCAAATTCTTCCAGCCATTCCTGCAGCCGCTGGCGCATCTCGCCCGCGGCCTTGCGCGTGAACGTGATGGCCAGGATTTCGTGCGGCGCGCAGCCGTCCAGCAAGGCGCGCAGCATGCGGGAGACCAGCATCCAGGTCTTGCCCGCGCCCGCGCAGGCTTCCACCGCCACGCTGCGGTCCGGATCGCAGGCGATCGCATAGAACGCTTCGCGCGTGACCGGGCGGCCGTTGTGTTCGTAGGCGGCCAGCGTCATGGTGCGTTCTTCATGCCCAGAAATCCTTGCGGCACAGGCCGCGCGCGGCGCAGTAGTCGCACACGGCCCCCTCGCCCAGCGCCGGCATGGCGGCACCGGCAGCGATGCGTTCGAAGTCGTGCAGGATGCCGTCCACCAGTTGGTCGCGCAGGGCCACGATGTCGGGCTGCTCGAAGGTCCGTGTGTCGCCGCGCTCACCCACGTTCACGTAAGCCGCGCGCAGGTGGTCATCGTGCAGCAGCGCGGCATAGAACGCCAGTTGTGTGTCCTCGGTACCGGCGGCCAGGCGCTTGCGGGTGACGGCTTCGTTCTCGGTCTTGTAGTCGATCACCAGCACGGTCGGTGCTTCGCCCGGCACGCCGGAGCGGACGGCATCGATGCGGTCGAGCAGGCCCACCAGTTGGAGCGGACCGAGCGACTGCGTCGAGCGCACCTCGGCCTGCCGGAAGGCCGCGCCCTGCCCTTCGTGGTCCTGCAGCCAGCGAAGGTAGCCGTCGCGCAAGGCCGGCCAGCCGGAGGCGAACGGAAGGAACTCGCCCGACGCCAGCCGCTGCGCCCGGGTGACGGCCTCGGCCGCGGCATCCAGGAGCGCGCGGCGCGCCGGCAGCGCTTCCGTGGGCGCCGCCTGCAGCGCCTCGTGGAAGTGCTGGAGCACGGCATGCAGCCAGTTGCCGAAATCCCGCTTGCCCACTTCGGCGCCCAGCTCGTCGGATTCCTTCAGCCCCAACTGGCGCAGCGCGAAGAAGCGGTAGGGGCAGTGGCGCAGATCGGAATAGGCGGTGGAGGACAACTGCAGCAAGGGCAGTGCCTCGCCCGTCGGCATCGGCCGGGGCACGGGCGCGAGCGGCACTTCGCGCACGCTTCGCGGATCGGTGCCGACGCGGGCCTGGCCGGCCAGCTGCAGGGCCAGCACCAGCGGACTGGCCAGCAACGGCTCTCCCCCTTCATCGCCGCTGCGCCACAGCACATCCACGTGGGCGGTGCACAAGGCATTGCGCCAGGCCTCGCGCTGGGCGGCTTCCAGCGCCTCGCGGGTGGGCAGGCCCAGGCCCTCGCGCTGCGCCCGGGTCCAGGCGCCGGGGGGCTCCGGAGCAGGCGGCAGGCGCTTTTCGTCGCAGCCGGGCACCACCAGCGTGGCGAACGGGCGCGCCAGGATCTGCGGCAGCGGCACGACGAACACCGAGGCGCTGCCGTCGTGGCCGGGCCGGTAGCGTGCGGCTTCCAGCACCTCGTTCACCCAGCGGGTGAACTCGACCAGCGCCATGGGCCGCCCGGCGCTCGCCAGCCCCTCCAGATCGGAGGGCAATCCGTCCTGCAGCCGCAGCTCCGCCAGCACGCGCTCGCCCGCGGCGTCGGCCTGCAGCGCCTCCCATTGCCCTGTTGCCTGCAGCAGCTCGCGCAGTGCGGCCAGCCAGGCCGCCACGGGCCTCGCGGCCTGCAAGGGCGTGCGCCAGGCCTGTACCTGGGCGATCAGCGCTCGCACCGCTTCCGTGGCAGGCGGCGTGGCATCGCTGCGTTCCTCGATGGCCGTCCAGTGGCCGGTGCCGGCCCGGCGCAGCCATTTCTCGGCCGCGCCCACCGCTTGCGGGCTGGCGGCCGGCACGTGCTTGAGCCAGTCCAGCACCGCGTCGGCGGAGGCGTTCCAGGCACACGCCCGCAGCGCCACCATGGCATGGGACGCCGCGCGCGTGGTGGACAAGGTCCAGCCGTTCTCGTCGTGCACGGCCACTCCGCGGCCCTGCAGCAGCGCGCTGATGCGGCGCGTCAATGCCCGGTCGATCGCGGCCAGGGCCAGCGGCGCGTGGCCCTGCGCCAGGCGGTGCAGCACGCACGCCGCTGCGCGCTGGGCTTCGTCCTCGGCATCGGCGGCCTCGTGCAGGAACACCTCGCCAAGTGCAGGCAGCGCCGTTTCAGGCGGCTCACCGAGCGGCAGGGACAGCGCGCGGTCGCCCCACCGCGTGCAGAGCGTCTTGGCCAGCGGATCGGCCTGGAAGCCGCCAAGCACCACCAGCGCATCCACGGCCGATTGCGTGCCCGGATCGAACAGCACGTCCGTTGCGTGGCAGGACGCCAGCACCCATTCGAGGGCGATGCGCGCCACCGCCGCCTCGTAGCGCAGTGCCGCGCCATCGCCTGCGGGGGGCATCGATTCGCGCGCGCCCACCGCCCACGCTTCGCGCTCGGGCGGCGGCACGGCGCAGACGACGCTGGCCAGTTGCGCCGCCGCCTCCAGCAGCGGCGCGGCCAGCACGTCGCGCTGCTCGGTCAGCCCGACCCGGTCGAGCAACGCGCGCGCCGTGAGGGTGTCGCGCCCCATGTCGTGCGAGAGGTCGTCGCCTTCCGGCACGAACGGGGCGATGCGGGAGGCCCAGTTCCGGGTGGTCTCGAAACGCGGCGCGAAGCCGTCGGGCACGCGGCGCGCCCATTCGCGCTGCGCCTCGGCCATGAGCTGGGCGTACGGCACCAGCACCACGGTGGCCGCGGGGTGCGCGCCGGTGCGCCGGATGTGGGCCTGCACCCGGTCCAGCACCGGGCCCCAAACGCTGCCGGGCGCATCGTTTTTCGCTATGACTGTCATAGCGGTGGAGGCCGCGGCCACACCGTGGGGCGGGAAATATCTTTCTGTCACAATCCCCTGACTTTATCCGGACCCGCCCACCTCAACTTGCTCCACAAAGGAATGTGCCATGGCAAGCGAACTCATCAAACACCTTTCCGACGCCAGTTTTGAAACCGATGTGCTGCAACCGGGCACCACGGTGCTGGTGGATTACTGGGCCGAATGGTGCGGCCCCTGCAAAATGATCGCGCCCATCCTGGACGAAGTCGCCAACACCTACAAAGACAAGCTGACCGTCGCCAAGATGAATGTGGACGAGAACCGCGAAGTGCCTGCCAAGTTCGGCATCCGCGGCATCCCGACCCTCATGCTGTTCAAGGACGGCCAGCTGGCCGCCACCAAGGTCGGCGCGATGAGCAAGACGCAGCTCACCGCGTTCATCGACCAGCAACTGGCCTGATTGGTGACGTTCGGGGCTGGCGCGGGCTGCGGTCTGGTCCGCTGCGCGCCATCCCGCGTGCACGCATGGTTCGATGGCAGCGATCTTGGTGCACGTGCCTTGGCAAATCGGTTTTTTTTCCTGTCATAATCGCCGCAGATCATCGCGTCCGCATGCACTAGCGGCCGGTTCCAGATCCCCAGGCCATCCGAGGTCCGCAAACAGCGGCAGCCCGGCTCCCGGCCTCCCCCCTGATTCAAATCCGCTCCGTTCAGGAGTCACCCCATGCATTTAAACGAACTCAAGGCACTGCACGTGTCCGAAGTGCTCAAGCAGGCCGAAGAGCTGGAGATCGAGAACACCGGGCGCATGCGCAAGCAGGAGCTGATGTTCGCGATCATCAAGAAGCGCGCGAAGGCTGGTGAGCAGGTCTTCGCAGACGGTGTGCTGGAAATCCTGCCGGATGGCTTCGGCTTCCTGCGCAGCCCCGACACGAGCTACACCGCCAGCACCGACGACATCTACATCTCGCCCAGCCAGGTCCGGCGCTTCAACCTGCACACCGGCGACATGATCGAAGGCGAAGTGCGCACCCCCAAGGACGGGGAGCGCTACTTTGCGCTGACCAAGCTCGATGCGGTCAACGGCGGCCCGCCGGAGCAGAACAAGCACAAGGTCATGTTCGAGAACCTGACGCCGCTGTTCCCCAAGGAGCAAATGAAGCTCGAGCGGGACATGAAGGGCGAAGAGAACATCACCGGCCGCATCATCGACATCATCGCCCCTATCGGCCGCGGCCAGCGCGCACTGATCGTCGCACCGCCCAAGAGCGGCAAGACGATGATGATGCAGCACATCGCACACGCCATCACCGCCAACAACCCCGACGTTCACCTCATGGTCCTGCTCGTTGACGAGCGCCCCGAGGAAGTGACCGAAATGCAGCGCACCGTGAAGGGCGAAATCATCGCCTCCACCTTCGACGAGCCTGCCGCACGCCACGTGCACGTGGCCGAGATGGTGATCGAGCGGGCCAAGCGCCTGGTCGAATTGAAAAAGGACGTGGTGATCCTGCTGGACTCCATCACGCGCCTGGCCCGTGCCTACAACAACGTCGTGCCCTCCTCCGGCAAGGTGCTGTCGGGCGGCGTGGATGCCGCTGCGCTGCAGCGCCCCAAGCGCTTCTTCGGCGCGGCGCGCAAGGTGGAAGAAGGCGGTTCGCTGACCATCATCGCCACGGCGCTGGTCGATACCGGCAGCCGCATGGACGAAGTGATCTTCGAAGAATTCAAGGGCACGGGCAACAGCGAAATCCACCTGAACCGCCGCCTGTACGAAAAGCGCGTGTTCCCAGCCATCGAGCTCAACAAGAGCGGCACCCGCCGCGAAGAGCTGCTGCTGCCGCCCGAGATCCTGCAAAAGACCCGCATCCTGCGCCAGTTCATGTACAACATGGACGAGATCGAGTCGATGGAACTCATGATCAAGAACATGAAGGCGACGAAGACCAATGTGGACTTCTTCGACATGATGCGCCGCGGCGGCTGATTTTCTTGCCGTCCGCATGGGGTGGCTTGCGCCGCTCCCGTGTACATCCAAAAGCCCCGCAGGCCATCCGGCCTGCGGGGCTTTTTGCTGAAGGCCGCAATCTCCCCGCTCAAGTACCGGACCACGCGGCGGCGGACGATCCCAGCGCAGGTGCAGGCAGCTCCCAGCGCATCGGCATGCCTTCGATGGACAGCGGCGCCAGCAAGCGCCTGGCCGGCCCCCAGGCGGTGGCTTCGATCTCCGGAGACTGGTCTTGCAAAAACTCGGGCAACAGCGGCTCCCGGTCCAGCGACGACGGCGCCTGTGCCAGCCAGTGGGCGGTTCGCGCCAGCGATGCCCGCACCTCGCAGCCCCGGCCGGTCTGCTGGCGGTGCGCCAGCGCCTTCAGGGCCGCAGCCGCCATCAGGTAGCCGGTGGCATGGTCGATGGCCTGCACGGGCAGTGGCACCGGCACCTGCCGCCCGGTCCGGCGCATGCCTGCCTCGGCAATGCCGGTGCTCATCTGAATGAGGCTGTCGAAGCCCTGGCGTCCGCGCCACGGACCGCTCCACCCATAGGCGTCGAGCGAGACGTCGATCAATCCGGGATGGACCGCGCGCCGCCATGAAACGCCCAGCCCCAGCCGCTCCAGGGCTTCCGGCCGCAACCCGTGTACCAACACGTCGGCTTGGCGAAGCAAATGCTCGAACACCGCGCGGTCGGCGGCTTGCCGAAGGTCCAGGCGCGCGCAGCGCTTGCTCAGAACCACCTCGGGTACGGTGCCGGGCTCTTCCCAGCCCGGCGGGTCGATGCGCAGGACCTCGGCGCCAAAGCCGGCGAGGAAACGCGTCGCCACCGGCCCCGCCAGGATGCGGGTGAGGTCCAGCACACGCACGCCATGCAGCGGCCGCTGCGCCGTTCCCACCCATGCGCGCTCAGGCCCTTCCACTCCAAAGGCCATGTGGAGCAACGGTTCCGCCTGGACGGCGCGCCCCTGGGGATGGGACGACCATTCGTCCAGGCTTCGCATGGCGGCGGCACAACCGCCCTGCTCCACGACGGCGGACTCCAGATCGCTTGCACGCCAGCCAGCGACCGCCTGGGCCGCCGACTTCCGGTCCGTCACCCCGCCGAGCACCGCCAGCGCCGCGGCACGGTGGTGCGGCGCATTGGTGTGCAAGCGGATCCATCCATCCGCAGCTTGGTAGTCGCCTGCGACGGTATCCCACAGCGGTGCCAGGGCCCAGCCGATCGGACGCAACGATCCACCGAACCAGAAGGACGCCAGCCGCCGGTCCACCCGAACCTGCGGCACCGGTCCGCGGGAAGGTGCGGCGACCTCCGCCAATGCGAGACCGGCCACCGCCATCGAGGCACTGGCCAGGTCGGTCACGGGAAAGACCGATGGCAATTGCCCAGCGCCCGTGAAAAACAGCGCATCCATCGGATCCGTTGTGCCGCCCAGGCCCTTCCACAGCGTGCGTGCGAAATGGGTGAGTGACGCGGAAGGGGGCAAAGGAGCGGAGGAATGGGTGGACATGGCAGGCCTCAAAAACGATGCATCAGCCTAGATCAACCCATTAAATTGTCAATATTGATTTATATTTTCAACATCAACCTATTTCTACCCGGGAGCCGTGATGCCCGTCTATCTGTCCGCCCCTGACGCTGCCGCCCGCCTTGGTGTTTCCCGACAGACGCTCTACGCCTATGTGAGCCGGGGCCTGCTGCCAGCCCACGCGGGCGACAGCACCCGCGAAAGCCGATACCTGCAGCACGACGTGGAACGGCTCGCAGGCCAGCGCACGCGGGGCCGCAAGCCGAAGGAGGTGGTTAAGGCGGCGCTGGACTGGGGCCTGCCGGTGCTGGAGTCCTCCATCACATTGATCGAGGATGGGCAGCTTTACTACCGTGGAGAAAACGCCATCCCGCTGGCCGCCGCCTGCACCGTGGAAGATCTCGCAGGCCGACTGTGGCGCTGCCCCACCGAATCGGCTTTCGGCCCCGACACGCCTGCGTTGCCCCGGGCCATGGCGGCCTTGCAACCCTGCCTGGCCGGGCTCCGGCTCGAAGAAACGCTGCTACCGCTCTTTACCGCGGCCAGCGAGGACGCCAGCACCGCTGTGTGGCAGACGTCACCCGAGCGGCTGGCGCAAGGATGCGGTGCATTGGTGCGGCTGCTGGCCGCGTGCCTGCTGGGCACGGCATCCCTAACGGCCCCCATCCATCGACAATGCGCCGCGGCATGGGGGCTGGACCACCACGGGGCGGACCTCGTGCGCCAGGCGCTCGTGCTTTGCGCCGACCACGAACTCAACGCTTCCAGTTTTACCGCCCGGTGTGTGGCCTCCACCGGCGCGAGCCTGCGGGCCGCGGTGATCGGCGGTCTGGCCGCGCTCACGGGTGGCAAGCACGGCGGCACCACCGCACGCGTGGAAGCCCTCTGGGACGAGTTGGACAACGCCGCGCCGGAGCAACGCCTGCGCCAGCGCCTGGCACGGGGAGAGGACCTGCCAGGCTTCGGCCACCACCTCTATCCGCAGGGGGATGTGCGCGCCGAATGCCTGCTGCGCCCACTGCTGCCGCACAACGAACGCTTGCAGCGCTGGATCGCGGAGGCCCAGGCCTTGACGGGCCAACGGCCTTCGATCGATCTTGCGCTGGTCGCCCTTCGACGCCATCTGGCGCTTCCGGAAGGAGCGGCCTTCGGCCTGTTCGCCCTCGGGCGGTCCATCGGCTGGGTGGCCCATGCGCTGGAGCAGCGCGACAGCGGGCAGCTCATCCGGCCGCGCGCTGCGTACAACGGACCGCGGCCCGCTCAGCCCACGGAGAATCGCCGCTCCAACGCGCTGTAGCCCAGGCCCACGCCCTTGTGCACCCGAATCTGCACGGGGATGCGTTCCTTGAGGGCCTCCACGTGGCTGATGATGCCGATGGTCTTTCCGCTGGCGTTGAGGGTGTCGAGCGCATCCAGGGCGGTCTCCAGTGTTTCGCCATCCAGCGTGCCGAATCCCTCGTCGAGAAAGAGCGAGTCGATGCTGGCCTTGTGGCTCACCAGGTCGGAAAGCGCCAGCGCCAAGGCCAGGCTCACCAGAAAGCTCTCGCCGCCTGACAGGGTTCGGGTGTCACGCGCCGCATCGGCCTGCCAGGTGTCGATCACCTCCAGCTCCAGTTCGCCCGCAGAGCGGCGGCCCAGCCGGTAGCGCCCGTGCAGCCGCCCCAGTTGGCGATTCGCCAGATGCACCAGGTGGTCCAGCGTGAGGCCCTGCGCGAACTTCCGGTATTTGGCGCCGTCTGCAGAGCCGATCAGGCCATTGAGGTGCTGCCACAGATCATGGTCGGCCTCCTGGGCCTGTATCTGCGCCAGCAGTGCTTGCAAGCCATCGCGGCGCTGCGCGTCGTCTTGCAGCCGGCTCGCGATGGCGCCCTGCTGCTGCTGCGCCAAGGTGAGCTCGGCCTCCCACTGCGCCATCACCGCGGCCAGATCCTCTGCACTCCGTTCGGTGAGCGGCTGGGATTGCAACTCCGCCAAGGCCGCATCGGCGGCGGTCTGCAGGGCGTTCGCCTCGGCCAGCGCCTGCTGCCGCTGCGCCAGCCGTGCGCGCAGCGCTTCGCGCTCCGGCTCGCCCATGCCTGCCGCGCGAAAAGCGGTTTCATCGGCGAAGGGGCTGCGCGACAGCGCCTGCACCCAATCCTGCTCGGCCCGGACCTGGGCCGCCTGCACCTCGGCATGCCGGCGCTGCAAGGACTCCAGCATGCCTTGCAGCGTGGCCAGCTCGTTCTCTGCCGCACGCCAGAGCGCCTCGGCTTGTTCGACCGCCTGTGCCAAGTCTTCGGACCCGGATTCGGGATCTTCCCGCGGCAAGGCACCGACTTCGGCCCGCGTGCCAGGCGCTCCCACGGCTGCCCAACGCTGGGCGGCCTCCCCCGCCATGTCGGCCACCTGTTTCAATGCCGATTCACTGGCAGTCAATGCCTGAAGGCGCGCCTGCGCCGCCTGCCACGCGCGATGTTCTTGCGCACGTTGTTGCAGCCAGTCTGTCCCATCGCTGGGCAGCGTGTAGCCCAACGTTTGCAATTGGTCCGCCAGCGCCGCTTCGGCCTCGGCGTGCTGGCTCTGCTGCTGTTGGAGGTGCCGCGCCAACTCATCCGCTCGCTCTCGGGCCGCCTGCAGATCCTTGTCCGACAGGGCCCGCTGCTGCAGCGCCCCGCGCTCGGCCTGTTCGGCCTGTTGCCATGCGGACAGCGTCTCATCGAGCCGCGTTCGTGCCTGGACGATCTCCGCCCATTGCTGTTGCGCGGCTTCCAGCGCTACCGCGTGCCGGGCCTGGGCGTCGGCGATGGCCTGGGCGTCCACGGCATCCACCGGCCAGTCACTGGCCGCGCAGCACGCCTGCCACTGCGCCAGCCACTGTGCCAAGGACTGCTCTCCCTCGGCGATCTGCTGCGCCGCCGATCGCTCTGCGCCTGCAGCGCAGCCAGGCGGGAGCGCCGCGCCTGCCCTTGCTCGGTCACCTCGTCGCGCTGTGCGCGCAGCGTCTCCAGTGCGGATTGGGTCGCGGAAACGTCCAGCGCCTCGTAGTCTTCGATAGCGGGATGGGTGGTCGATCCGCACAGCGGACAGGCCTCGCCCGGCTGCAAATGGCTGCGATGCGCCTCCAGGGCCTGAATGCGTTGCTCTTGCGCCAGGAGCTTTTCCTGGTCCTGCACTTGCCGGTGCAGGCTGGCATAGCGATCGCGCAGCGACTGCACGGCCTGCGCCTCGTCCGCCTCCTGCCGCTGCCGCTCCGTCTGGGCCGCCAGCCATTGCGCTTGCCGCGATCGGGCTTGCTGCCATGCGCTCAGGCTCTGGCCCAGGCGCTCCCAGGCATGGCTGCGCTCCAGCAGTTGCAACGGGGCATCGCGCCATGCGGATTCTTCACGCCCCATCGTCAGGCGCTCATGGGCCTGGCGCACTGCCACGGCCGCCTGTTGCGCCTGGTTCAAGGCCGCAGCGGCATGTTGGCAGGCCTGCTCATACCCGGCGCGTTGTGCCTCCAGCGCCTGACACTCACTGCGTTGTTTTTCTTGGCGCGCCCGGGTTTCGGCCATCGCCTGCAACCGGTGCGCACGGGCGCCGAATTGCTCGCGCCATCCGCTCAACCATTCCCCCAGTTGGGCGTGCTGAGGCACCGCGGCCAGTTCTTGGGACAGCGTCTCGCGGGCCTGCACGACATCCTGCCATTCGTTTTCGCGCAACCGGGCCAGGCGCTGGCTTTCGCGTTGCACCTGGCGAAGCGCTCGGGCGCAGCGATCCACTGCCTGACCATGCCGCACCTGCGCGTCATCCCGTTGCCGAACCACGGCCGCCGCATCGTGCCGCGCGGCCTGCCATGCGGCATGGACCGGCTGCAGCCGCGCAGCGGGCTCGCTGGCGGCAAGGCGCAGGCGTTCCTCTGCACCGGCATCCCATTCGGCCTGGGCTTGCTCCCGATGCCGCACCGACTCGTCACGCCGCATCCGGGCACGGTCCTTGTCCGCCAGCCACTGGCGCTCGCGGGCGGCGGCCTCTCGCTGCGCCTGCAGTGCCCGCGCATGCAAGGCAAGGCGGCCAGCTTCATCCACCAGCGTGGCGCGCGTGGCCTCGTCCAGCAACTCCACGCCGCCGGCACGGGCCCGCAGTTGCTCCAGCACCGCGCGCGCGTCCCGCGCACTCTCGAACACCCGCTGCGAAATCTGCCCGTAGATATCGGTCCCCGTCAACTCCTCCAGCAACTCCGCACGCTTGCCAGCGCTGGCTTCGAGGAAGGCCGCAAAGCCGCCCTGCGCGAGCAGCATGGACCGGGTGAAACGCTCGAAATTGAGCCCGGTGAGCACTTCCGTCTGGCGCAGCTTGTCCTGCACCCTGGTGGTCAAGATTTCGCCTTCGCGTTCGCCGCGGACCTGGGCCACCAATTCCACCTGCACTTGCTGCAAGGCCCCGTCGGGCTTGCCGTGTGCCCTGCGCTGGCTCCAAAACGACCGGTAGCGGGCGCCGCGAACTTCAAACTCCACTTCCGCCAGGCATTCCGCGGTGTGCCGGGTCATGACCTCGTTGCCCCCTTGGGACACGCCAGCGATGCGCGGCGTCTGGTGGTAAAGCGCCAGGCAGATCGCATCGAGGATGGTGGTCTTGCCCGCCCCGGTGGGGCCCGTGATGGCGAACAGGCCGTTGCCGGCAAAAGGTGCCGCGGTGAAGTCGATGCGCCATTCGCCTTTGAGCGAATTGAGGTTCTTCAGGCGCAGGCTCAAGATTCTCATGGCGCGGGCCTTTCCTGCAGGTCGGCCAGGACGGTCCGGTACAGCGCCGAAAGCCGCTCCTCCAGTGCCGGTTCGAGCGATTGGGCTGCCAGCCGGCGGGCAAAGACTTCTGCGGGGCCCAGTTCATCGAGGGTTTCTCCCGCAGCGGCATCCAGCGCGGTGGGAATCACATTGCGGGCCCTGCGCACACGCAGGATCTGGATCGGCAGGCCTTCCGCCATCTGGGCCACGCGCACCTGCAGATCGGCAAGGTAGTCGTCATGGGCCACTTCCACCTCGACCCACACCGGCAACGAATCGCTTCCACGGCTGGCGGCTTCGGCAAATGCCGCCGGCAGTTCCGCCAGGCGGCCGCGCACGCTGGCCAACGGCTGAAAGCAGGGGACCTGCAGCGGCGTCACGGACTTCAGGCCCGCCAGGTCGAAATCGACCAGCAGCACCTCCTTGCGCTGGCGTGCCTCGTCGAAGCTCAGCGGTATCGGCGATCCGCTGTAGCGCACATGCTCCAGCCCTCCGACCTTTTGCGGCTGGTGAATGTGGCCCAGCGCGATGTAGTCGGCCGGTGGAAACGCGTTGGTGGGAAAGGCTTCCAGCGTGCCCACATAGATTTCGCGCACCGATTCGCTGGCGTTGGCGCCAACGGTGGTGAGGTGCCCCGTCGCCACGATGGGCAAGCCGCCCAGCGCGGCGCTGCGCTCGACGGCCAGGGCATGCAAGGCCTGGTAATGGGCACGGATGGATGCCTGCAACGCCAATTGCTTATCGACCGCGCTTTGCCCGGGCTGGCTCAGCAGCAGGTCCCGCGGGCGCAAGAACGGCACAGCGCACAGCACCGCTCCCGGCACGCCAGCGCGGGTATGAAGCACCAGCACCTGGTCTTCGGGCTGCTCCGCCATGCCTGGCACCACCCGGGTATTGAGATGCGCGAGCAAGCTGCGGCTTTCGCCGAGCACGGAAACGGAGTCATGATTGCCGCCCAGCACGACGAATTGCGCCCCGGCGTCGCGCAACGCCAGCACGCAGCGGTTGTACAGTTCGCGCGCATAGCTCGGAGGGGCGCCGGTATCGAAGACGTCGCCTGCCACGATCACGGCGTCCACCGCTTGCGCGCGAACCTGCTGCGCCAGCCAGTCGATGAAAGCCAGGTGTTCGGCTTGTCGTGTCTGGCCCATGAAGTGTTGGCCCAGATGCCAGTCGGAGGTATGCAGGAGGCGCAATTCGTGGCTTTTGGAGAAGTTCTGGAGTGGCAATGGTCTCACTTTGGCGGGCCTATGCAATAATCGAAGGCTAATTTCCGCGGAAAGTGCGACGCAATGGGTGCGGCGTGGCTACCGCAGCAGCCCCTGAAAGGACCATGCCATGAAAGAAGGCATTCACCCCAATTACCGCGAAGTGTTGTTCGTGGACCTGTCCAACGGTTTCAAGTTCGTGACCCGCTCCTGCGTGAACACGAAGGAAATGGGCAAGACCGATGACGGACGCGAACTGCCTCTGTTCAAGCTGGACACCTCCAGCGAATCGCATCCCTTCTACACCGGTACGCAAAAGTCCGTGGACAACATGGGCGGCCGCGTGGAGAAGTTCCGCAACCGCTTCGGCAAGACGACCGCAGCGAAGTAATCGGCGGACAACGATGTGTGCAGGCCCTGGCCTGCGGTGCCGCAAGGCAGCCGGCCTGCTACCGCAGGTCGACAACACCGTTTGAAGAAAGGCAGCCCGGCTCGACCGCGCTGCCTTTTTCTTTGTCTTTTTGCCCGTATTCTCGGGCGTCCTTTTCCGCCACCAGAACGAGCCGAGTGATCCACCCCACCCCTGCCATCGTCACCCAAGGCGCAGTCCGCCCGCTGCCGCGCTGGGCGCTCTTGCTGCTGTGCCTGGCGTATGTGGTGCCCGGGTTCGTCATGCGAGACCCCTGGAAGAACGCCGACGTCACCGCGTTCGGCTACATGCTGGAGCTGGCGCACGGCACAACGGCGTGGCTGTCCCCTTCGCTGGCCGGAATGCCCCCCGAAACGGAAGGCCTGCTGCCGTACTGGCTGGGGTCGCTGGCCCTGCAGATCGCTCCCTCCTGGCTCTCCCAGGAAATGGCGGCGCGGCTGCCTTTCATTGCCCTGCTGGCGGCCACCCTCGTGGCCACCTGGTACGGCGTTTACTACCTGGCAAAAAGTCCGGGGGCCCAGCCGGTGGCTTTTGCATTTGGCGGCGAGGCCCTGCCCGCCGACTACGCCCGCGCCATGGCCGACGGCGGTTTGCTGGCCCTGCTGGCGTGCCTGGGACTGGCGCAACTGTCGCACGAGATCACCAGCTATCTCACCCAACTGGCCTGCACCGCCCTGCTGTTCTTTGCGGCATCGGCCCTGCCCTATCGCACCGCAATGCCCACGGCGGCCGCCGCGCTCGGGCTGATCGGACTGGTGTTGAGCGGGGCGCCCACCATGGCCGCCCTGCTCGGCGCGGGCAGCGCCTTGCTGGTGCTGCGCACAGCCGACCACGAACCGCGTTCGAGCCGCACCTGGGCGCTGGCCTTGCTGGGCCTGACGGTGGTGGCCGCCTTGCTGGCCTGGAAGCTGAACCTATGGCGTTGGCGCATCGTGGGCAGCGCAGAGGGCGCGAAGGATTGGCAAAGCCTGCTGCGCCTGCTGACCTGGTTCGCGTGGCCGGCCTGGCCGTTGGCGTTGTGGACCCTGTGGCGCTGGCGCCACCAGATCACCAGCCGCGCCATGCACCGCCATCTGTTGCTGCCTTTGTGGTTCACCGTGGTCACGCTGGGCGCCACCATCACCACCCAGCCCGCCGACCGCGCCTTGCTGCTGGGGCTGCCGGCCCTCGCGGCGTTGGCGGCGTTCGCGCTGCCCACACTGCGCCGCGCCATCGCGTCGCTGATCGACTGGTTCACCCTGCTTTTCTTCAGTGCTTCCGCCATCACGATCTGGGTGATCTGGCTGTCGCTGCAGACGGGCGTGCCGTCCAAACCGGCGGCCAACGTGGCCCGTTTGGCTCCCGCGTTTGTGCCGCACTTTTCGGCCGTCGCTTTCACGCTCGCGCTCATTGCCACCGCTGCCTGGTGTGCGCTGGTGTGGTGGCGCGCCTCGCGCGACCGGGCCGTGATCTGGAAGAGCCTGGTACTGCCAGCCAGCGGCGCCACGCTGGGCTGGCTGCTGCTGATGACGCTCTGGCTGCCACTGCTCGACTATGGTCGCAGCTATCGCCCGCAGATCAACAGCCTGATGGCCGTGCTGGGTCCGCAGCCGGGCTGCATCATCACCCATGGCCTGAGCCGCGCCCAGGTGGCGGCGCTCCAGTACCACGGAGGCCTTTCGCTGCAGCCGACCGACGGCCGCCGGCTGCCGGCCACGTCCGATTGCCAGTGGCTGGTGGCCGACAGTGAAGCCCAGCCACCCGGCGGCGATATCGCCTCGCCGCCAGAGTGGTCGCGAGTGACGCAGCTCCCCCGGCCCACCGACAAGAACGACCAACTGTTGGTGCTGCGGCGCGCGGCCACGCTGCGGTAATGTCCGAACGCGCCACCATCGCGCGGCATGCCGGCACGGTGCTGGCCGGGCAGCTGGCGGTCATGGCGTTCGGCGTCACGGACACCATCGTGGCCGGCCGGCATTCCGCCGCCGCCCTGGCGGCCCTGTCGATCGGGTCGGCGATCTACGTCAGCATCTATGTGGCGCTCATGGGCGCGCTGCAGGCCCTCCTGCCGGTCTGGGCCGAGCAGCGCGGAGCGGGAGAACGGGAAGGCATCGGCCGAACGGTGCGGCAGGCGCTGTACCTGTGCGCCATCGCCTGCGCGATGGGCATCGTGGTGCTGGTGTCGCCCGGCGCCATCCTGCGGTGGACCCAGGTACCCGAAGAGCTGCGCGCCGTGGTGGGCCGCTACCTGGGCGTGCTGGCACTGGCACTCCCCCCGGCCCTTCTGTTCCGGATCTACAGCACACTCAACCAGGCGCTGGGGCGCCCCCAGCTGGTCACCTGGCTGCAGGTGGGCTCGCTGCTGGTCAAGATTCCCTTGTCGATCTGGTTCACCTTCGGCGGTGCCGGGCTTGCAGCGCAGGGCGCGGTGGGCTGCGCCTGGGCCACCCTGGTGGTCAACTACGCGTTGCTCGGTGTGGCGGCCTGGCTGCTGAACACCCAGCCGCTGTACACGCCGCTCGCCCTGTGGCGGCGGCTGGAAAAGCCGGACTGGGCGCAGATCGGCCGCTTCGCCCAATTGGGCGTCCCGGCGGGGCTGGCCATTCTGGTGGAGGTGACGTCATTCACGTTGATGGCGCTCTTCATCGCCCGGCAAGGCAACATCGCGGCAGCAGCGCACCAGATCGCCTCCAACCTCACCGCCGTGCTGTACATGGTGCCGTTGTCGTTGTCCATTGCCACCAGCGCACGGGTGAGCTTCTGGCGCGGGTCGGGCGACGAATCCCGCGCCCGTGCGGCAGCCTGGATGGGTTTTCGCCTCTCTGCCGGGATAAGTATTGCCTTGGCAGCTATGCTTTTCATAGCAAAAGGGCATATCGCACCGTTCTACACGTCTTCGGCCCAAGTCGCCTGGCTCACAGCCTCGCTGCTGGTCTGGGTATCGATCTATCACGTCGCCGATGCGCTGCAAACGGTCTGCGTTTTCATCCTTCGCTGCTACCGCATCACGTTTGCGCCGCTGGTCGTCTATTGCGTGCTGCTGTGGGGCGGCGGACTGACCGGTGGTTACCTGCTGGCCTACGAAGGTGCCCTGGGATGGGAGGCCCTTCGATCACCGTCGGCATTCTGGGGGGCCAGTGCCGCGGCCCTCATCACGACCGCCATGGTGTTCGTCACGATGCTGGCCAGGGCGCTCAGGCCTGGGCAACCGCTCCCGCCTCCAGCACAGTGACCGGGCGACGGCTCTGCACCCGGCCCGCAGGAAAGGTGACGGAAAAAACCGAGCCCTTCCCCACCGTGCTCGAAATGTCGAGCGATGCCGAATGGCGCTGCAGGACATGCTTGACGATGGCCAACCCCAGGCCCGTGCCCCCGGTCTCGCGCGAGCGGCTGCGGTCCACGCGGTAAAAACGCTCCGTCAAACGGGGCAGATGCACCGCCTCGATCCCCGGGCCGGTGTCGCGCACCGTAAAGCGTGCGCTGCCATCTTCCAGCGTCAGCCATTCGACGGTGATGGACCCGCCGGCAGGGGTGTACCGGACCGCGTTGCCGATGAGGTTGGACAAAGCGCTCTGCAACTCGGCCGGCACCCCACCCAGCTGGCCTGCCGCACGCATGGTTTCCAGCGAAGGGAACTGGATCGTGTGCGGCCGGGGCTGGTTCTGGGTGAGCAAGGCGGACAGGCCGCGGGCCTCGTCCTCACAGCGACGCAGCAGCACCTCCACCGGTGTCCATTCGGTGATGCCGGGCAACGGGCTCCCTTCCAGCCGCGACAAGGTCAGCAGGTCCTGCACCACGCTTTGCATGCGTGCCGCCTGCTGCGACATCATGCCCAGGTAGCGTGAACGCTCTTCGGTGGAGAGCGGCAGCGTTTGCAGCGTCTCGACAAAGCCCGTCAACACGGTGAGGGGGGTTCGGATCTCATGCGACACGTTGGCGACGAAATCCCGGCGCATGGCTTCCGCCTGCTCGAGCGCCGTCACGTCGCGCGACAGCAGCAGCTTGCGTCCGTCGCCGTAGGGGTGGAGGTGCACCGAAATGCGCACCGGCCGGGAGGCTGTGCTGTCGCGGCCTTGCAGCACGACATCGTGTGAAAAATCCTGGCTGGAATAGTAGGCGCTGAAGTCCGGATCGCGCACCAGGTTGCCGATGGATTGCATGACGTCGCGCTGCGCGTCGAACCCGAACTGGCTGGCGGCGATGTGATTGCACCATTCGATGCGCCCATCCCCGTCGAGCAGCACCACGCCGTTGGGCGTGGCCTGGAGCGCCGCCAGAATCTCCTGCAGCCGTGCGTCGCTCGCGGCCACCTCCGCCTGGCTTTGGCGCAACAGCCGCCGCGCGCGGTCGGCCGCCTCGCCCCACAGGCCGCGCAGGCTGGGCGCTCTGGCCAGATCACCTTCCCGCAGCCATGCCACGACGCGCGCGCCGCGCAGCAAGTCCCAGATGAACCACACCCAGGCCGCCAATGCCGCCGCCAGCATCGCACCCCACGGTCCGCCCTGCCACCATCCCACAGCCAGACCCGCCAACTGAAAGGAGAAAAAGAAGAAAAAGCGCCAGGCCATGTCGTGCAGTACGGGTCAGAAAGCGCGGCGCATCCCGCGCCGCAAAGCGAACGTCAAGCCCGCATCAATGCCGGCGGCTGCGCGGTGAGTCGATACCCCGCGCCACGCACCGTTTCCACCATGGCGCCGGCCACGCCCAGGGCCTCCCGCAGGCGCTTGACATGCACATCGACGGTACGCTCTTCGATGAAGACATGGTCGCCCCACACCTTGTCCAGCAACTGCGCACGGCTGTGCACGCGCTCGGGGTGCTTCATCAGGTAGTGCAGCAGCTTGAACTCGGTCGGGCCGATCTTGAGTTGCTGCCCCTGGAAGGTCACGCGGTAGGTGGCGGCGTCCAGCGTCAACTCGCCGATGGTCACGCTGTCGCTGACCTGTTCGGGCGCACGGCGGCGCAGCACGGCGCGGATACGCGCCAGCAGCTCCTGGGTGGAAAACGGCTTGGTGATGTAGTCGTCGGCACCGGCATCCAGGCCGGCGACCTTGTCCGGCTCATCGCCGCGGGCCGTCAGCATGAGGATGGGGATGGGCTTGGTGCGCGCATCGGCACGCCACTTGCGGGCGAGCGTGAGGCCGCTTTGGCCGGGAAGCATCCAGTCCAGCAGGATCACGTCGGGCAGCACAGCATCCAGCTCGCGCTGGGCGGATTCGCCGTCTTCCGACCAAATGGGCTGAAAGCCGTTGTGCCGCAGGTTGACCGCAATCAGTTCGGCGATCGCGGGTTCGTCCTCGACGATGAGTACACGGGGAAGTCTCTTCATGGCTATGCACCGCCTTTCAAAGCACGGCGGACTCGATCTGGTCCAGTGCAGTATGGCGCACGTCCTTGCCTTTGACGAGGTAGATGATCAGTTCGGCAACGTTCTTGGAATGGTCACCGATGCGTTCGATCGCCTTGGCGAGGAAGAGCAGGTCCAGACTGGCCGAAATGGTGCGCGGGTCTTCCATCATGTACGTGATGAGCTTACGCACGAAACCATCGAACTCCTTGTCGATGAGGTCGTCCTCCTTGAGGATCGCCACCGCCGCCTTGGTGTCCAGGCGAGCAAAGGCATCCAGCGTCTTGCGCAGCAGGCCAGAGGCCAGATCCGCCGCCACCCGCAGATCGCTGGTGGGCAGCAGCCGGGCAGAGCCGCTTTCGATGATGGACTTCACCATGCGGGCCATCTTGTTGGCCTCGTCGCCCATGCGCTCGAGATTGGCGGTGGCCTTGGAGAACGCGATCAGCAGGCGCAGGTCACGCGCGGTCGGCTGGCGGCGCGCGATGATGGACGACAGCTCGTGATCGATCTCCACTTCCATCGCGTTCACGCGGTGCTCGGTGGCAGCCACCTGGTCGGCGGCTTCCACGCTGAACTGCGAAAGTGCGTAGATGGCCTGGCGGATCTGCGATTCCACCAACCCGCCCAGTTCCATGACGCGGGCGGAAATGCTGTTGAGTTCGCTGTCGAACTGCGAAGAAAGGTGCTTGTCGGGCATGTTGTTGCTCCTCAGCCGAACCGGCCGGTGATGTAGTCCTCGGTTTCCTTGCGCTGCGGCTTGAAGAACATCTGTTCGGTTTCGCCGAACTCCATCAAGTCGCCGAGGTACATGTAGGCCGTGTAGTCGCTGCAGCGCGCAGCTTGTTGCATGTTGTGCGTCACGATCACCACGGTGTAATCGTTCTTGAGTTCTGCAATCAGCTCTTCCACCTTGGCGGTGGAAATGGGGTCCAGTGCCGAGCATGGCTCGTCCAGCAGCAGCACTTCGGGCTTGATGGCGATGCCACGGGCGATGCACAGCCGCTGCTGCTGCCCGCCGGACAGGCCGGAGCCGCTCTGGTGCAGCTTGTCCTTCACTTCATTCCACAGGGCCGCCTTGCGCAGCGCCCACTCCACCCGGTCGTCCATGTCGGTGGCGTTCAGGCTCTCGAAGAGCTTCACGCCAAACGCGATGTTGTCGTAGATCGACATGGGAAACGGCGTGGGCTTCTGGAACACCATGCCGACCTTGGCACGGATCAGCGCCACGTCCTGCTTGCTGGTGAGCAGGTTCTCACCGTCCAGCACGATCTGGCCTTCGGCGCGCTGCTCGGGATACAGCTCGAACATGCGGTTGAAGGTGCGCAGCAAGGTGGACTTGCCGCAGCCCGACGGACCGATGAAGGCAGTGACCTTCTTTTCCGGAATATCGAGGTTGATGCCCTTGAGGGCGTGGAACTTGCCGTAGTAGAAATTCAGGTCGCGGACCGTGATCTTCGGCGTCTCGGACACAGCGGGCGTTGGGGAGGGCATGGTGTCTTCCTTGTATTGCTTACTTCTGGCGCGTGAGCACGCGGGCCAGGATATTGAGGCCGAGGACGGCGACGGTGATCAGGAACACCCCTGCCCAGGCGAGCTGCTGCCAGTTCTCGTAAGGGCTCATGGCGAACTTGAAGATGGTGACCGGCAGGCTGGCCATGGGCTTGCCCAGGTCGGCATTCCAGAACTGGTTGTTGAGCGCCGTGAACAGCAGCGGTGCGGTCTCCCCAGCGATGCGGGCCACTGCCAGCAGCACACCGGTGATCACGCCGGCCCGGGCAGCCCGCAGCGTCACCATGGTGATCACCTTCCACTTCGGCGTTCCAAGCGCATAGGCCGCTTCGCGCAGGCTGGCAGGCACCAGCACCAGCATGTTCTCGGTGGTGCGGATGACCACCGGAATCACGATGAGCGCCAGCGCCAGGATACCGGCATAGGCGGAAAAGCTCTTGAACCGTGCCACGACCACCGCGTACACGAACAGGCCGATGACGATGCTGGGCGCCGAGAGCAGGATGTCGTTCACGAAGCGGGTCGTGGAGGCCAGCCAGCCGCGCGTGTCGTATTCGGCCAGGTACACACCGGCCATGATGCCGATGGGGGTGCCGACGAACGTGGCGAGCGACACCATCACGAGCGAGCCGAAAATGGCGTTGGAGATGCCGCCGACCTCGTTGGGAGGGGGCGTCATCTGGGTGAAGAGCGCCAGGCTGAGCCCGCCGATGCCCAGGCGGATGGTCTCCCAGAGAATCCACACCAGCCAGAACACCCCGAACACCATGGCGGCGAGCGAGAGCGTCAGGGCGATGTTGTTCACACGCTTGCGGCTGTCATAGCGGCGCTGGCGCACCTGCGCCATTTCAGCGGCCGTGATGAGGGTTTGCGACGTGCTCATGCGCGGGTTCCTTCGTTCTTTTGCAGTCGGGACAGCAGCACCTTGGACAAGGCCAATACCACGAAGGTGATGAAGAACAGCACCAGGCCTAGGTAGATGAGCGAGGCCTGATGCAGGCCTTCACCGGCCTCGGCGAACTCGTTGGCCAGCGCGGAGGTGATGCTGTTGGCGGCTTCGAAGACCGACAGCGAATTGAGTTGGTTCATGTTGCCGATCACGAAGGTCACGGCCATGGTCTCGCCCAGCGCGCGGCCGAGGCCCAGCATCACCCCTCCCAGAACACCCGTCTTGGTATAGGGCAGCACGACTTTCCAGACCACCTCCCAGGTGGTGGAGCCCAGCCCGTAGGCTGACTCCTTGAGCAGCGCGGGGGTGACTTCAAAAACATCCCGCATCACCGCAGCGATGAACGGAATGATCATGATGGCGAGGATGATCCCGGCCGAAAGGATGCCGATGCCGACCGGGGGGCCGGACACCAGGGCGCCCAGATAAGGAATACCGCTGAACAGCGACTGCAGCGGCTGCTGGACCCAGGTGGCCAGAATGGGGCCGAACACCATCAGGCCCCACATGCCATACACGATGGAGGGAACCGCCGCCAGCAACTCGATGGCCGTGCCCAAGGGACGCTTGAGCCAGGCGGGCGAGAGTTCCGTCAGGAACAGCGCAATGCCGAAGCTCACGGGAACGGCGATGAGCAACGCGATGAACGATGTGGCGAGCGTGCCATAGATCATCACCAGGCCGCCGTAGTCGTTCTGCACGGGGTCCCACACGCTGCGCGTGAGGAAGGTCAGGCCGTACTTCTCGATCGAAGGCCAGGCACCGACCACGAGCGACAACAAAATACCCACGAGAAGCGCCAGCGTGAGCAGGGCCGCACCGCGGGCGAGAAAGCCGAAAACTCGATCGGCCATCACGCCCGACAGGAGCGGCGACCGCGGAGGCGGCGTGGTACGGGGAGCCTCGGCGCGAACCGGCATCGAGGACGACTGACGTACTGGCATGGTGCTGGACACTGCTGTGCCTTCCATAAGAAAAAACGAACTGGTGGCCCGCGTCGGCGGGCCACCATGGGATCACTTCAGCGAAACGGCTTTGCCGGAAGTGTCCTTGATGTCACCCCACGACTTGATGATGACGTTTTTCACGGAATCGGGCATGGGCACGTAGTCCAGGTCCGCCGCCGTCTTGTCACCCGACTTGTAGGCCCACTCGAAGAACTTGAGCGAGGTGGTTGCCTGCGTGGGCTTGTCCTGCGTCTTGTGCATCAGGATGAAGGTGGCACCCGTGATTGGCCATGCATCCTTGCCTGGCTGGTTGGTGAGGATCTGATAGAAGCTCTTGGCCCAGTCGGCACCGGCAGCGGCGGCCTTGAAGGCGCTGTCTTCCGGCGACACGAAAGCGCCGTCCGCATTCTGCAGCTGCACGTAGTTCAGCTTGTTCTGCTTCACATAGGCGTATTCCACATAGCCGATGGAGTTCGGCAGACGACCCACGAAAGCGGCAACGCCTTCGTTGCCCTTGCCGCCGGCGCCGGTGGGCCAGTTCACGGCGGTGCCCTCACCCACCTTGGACTTCCATTCGGCATTCACCTTGGACAGGTAGTTCGTGAAAATGAAGCTGGTGCCCGAGCCGTCCGCACGGCGAACGGGAGCAATGGCGGCGTCCGGAAGGTTCACGCCGGGGTTCAGCGCCTTGATGGCCGCATCGTTCCAGTTCGTGACCTTGCCCAGGTAGATATCGCCCAGCACTTGCCCGCTCAGCTTGATCTGGCCGGGCGAGATGCCCTTGATGTTCACCACGGGAACCACGCCACCGATCACGGTGGGGAACTGCAGCAGGCCCTTCTTGGCCAGTTCGTCATCCTTGAGGGGAGCGTCGGACGCACCGAAGTCCACCGTCTTGGCTTCGATCTGGCGCAGACCGGCACCCGAGCCCACCGACTGGTAGTTGATCTTGACGCCGGTGGCCTTGTTGTAGTCGGCAGCCCACTTGGAATACAGCGGTGCGGGGAAACTCGCGCCAGCACCCGTGGCTTCCTGCTGGGCCCAAGCGCTGGAAAAAGCGCCGGCCGCGACCACACCAGACACCAGAATCCGAATCACAGACAGTTTCATGTAGGAACCTCTTGGTTGAAAGAATCAGTGAGGCGACTCTAGAAGCGCTTTATGACACCATCGTGACACCCCCTGCACGCTGTCATTCACGACTTTCAGAGGGGCGGCCGTCCGTACTTGTCACGCAATCGTCATCATTGCTGCGTAGCCTCCGGCGCACCGACCCCGTCGGCAACCCTTCGGAGAACCAACATGTACCGCCGCTACGTCTTTCCTTTTCTGCTTGCTGCCCTGACTGCCGCGACGCTGAGCGCTTGTGCCACGGGCCCCAGCGCCTCCAGCCCCATTCCCGCCACACTGGCGGCAACCCCCTCCATCAGCACATTCCGCACGCTGGCCACGCAAGCCGGTCTGGCGGATACGCTGGCTGCCAACGGCCCTTACACGGTCTTCGCCCCTTCCGATGAAGCATTCAAGGCTGTGCCAGCCAAGACGATGGCAGAACTCCAGGCCGATAAATCCAAGCTCCAGGCCGTCTTGAACTACCACATCGTTCCCAAGCGACTGACTGCGGCCGACATCCAGCCTGGCTCGGCGAAAACCCTGCAAGGCAGCGAAATCACCTTTTCGCGCGCCGGCACCTTCGTGACCGTGGAAGATGCGATGGTCGTTCAAGCCGACATTTCCGCCAGCAATGGGGTGGTGCACGTGGTCGACCGCGTGCTGATGCCACCGGCCAAAAAGTAACTGAATCGATATTGCAGGAGGGGCGGCATCCCCCGCCCTTCCTGGCACAGCTCCGATGCGTCATCGACTGGAGAGGCAGGTGCTATGCTGCCCCGCCTGAAAACCAGCGCGCCTTGCGCAACAACATGCACGACGGAACACTGCTTGCCGCTGTGGATCTCGGATCCAACAGCTTTCGCCTGGAAATCGGGCGTTTCGAACACGGCCATATCCAGCGTGTGGAATACCTCAAGGAAACGGTTCGTCAGGGCAATGGCCTGGATGAAGACCGCAACCTGACCCCCGAGGCCATGCAGCGTGGTTGGGACTGCCTTGCCCGCTTTGCCGAACGCCTGACCGCCTTCGAACCCCATCACGTCCGTGCCGTCGCCACGCAGACCCTGCGCGAAGCGCGCAATCGCGAGGTGTTTCTCCAACGCGGCAGCGACATCCTGGGTCACCGGATCGAAGTGGTCTCGGGCCCCGAAGAAGCCCGCCTGATCTATCAAGGGGTTGCGCGGCTGCTTCCACAGTCCGACGAGCGTCGGCTGGTCGTGGACATTGGCGGAAGATCCACCGAACTGATCCTGGGACAGCAATTTTCGGCGCGTGCCGTCGCGTCCTATCGGGTGGGCAGCGTGGCCTGGTCCAGCCGGTATTTTCCAGAAGGCATCTTCACGCCCCAGGCATTCCGAACGGCCGAGATCGCGGCCCAGGCCGTGTTGGACGAGGCACTCAACGTCTACCGGCCAGACACCTGGGACGTGGCTTACGGGTCCTCCGGCACGGTCGGGGCAGTGGGGGATGTACTGGCCGCAGCAAGCCATCCCAGTGGACTCGTCACGCGTCAAGGGCTGGATTGGCTGCAGGAGCAGTTGCTGCGTGTCCGATCGGCAGACCGCCTGCGCATGGAGGGGCTCAAGGAAGAACGCCGCAGCGTGATCGGCGGCGGACTCAGCGTGCTGCGTGCCATTTTCGAGTTGTTGCAGATCGATCAGATGCAGGTGGCTCAAGGGGCATTGCGCCAAGGGGCCCTGTACGATCTGCTCGACCGTGAACTGCCGGAAACGGACTTGCGCTCTTCCACGGTGCGGGGATTGATGCACCGGTTCGCGGTGGACATCGAGCACGCGGAGCGGGTCGCAAAGACGGCCTGTTCGTTGTTCACACAGGCGTGCCGCAAAAACTGCGAACGCGCCGAGCGAAAACTGGCGTGGGCCGCGCAGTTGCACGAAGTGGGCTGCCGCATTTCGCACAGCGAGTACCACCACCATGGCGCGTACATCCTGGACCATACCGATGCTGCCGGCTTTGCGGTATGGGAACTGCACCGGCTGGGCCTGCTGGTGAAAGGCCATCGGGGGAAGGTCCGCAAGCTCGAAGCCGACCTTGACGATCCCGACCTGGCGCTGCAGCTGGTCTCCCTGCGGATCGCCGTGGCGCTGTGCCACGCCCGCCGCACGCCCGACATGCAAGGGTTGTCGCTTTCCCAGCAAGGCAATCGATTCGCTTTGTCCACACGCCCCGGATGGTCGGCCGCGTATCCGCAGTCCGCTCATCTTCTCCGCGAAGAGAGCACGGCATGGATCAAAACGCCTTGGGAGTTCGCAGCAGAGCTGCAGTGATGGACCAATCGTCGGATGAAACGGTATAAACTGTATATACCGTTTTTTCATTAGACTCATATGCCCAATACGTCAGACGTCTCCACCATTTCTGTCTCGAACACCGCAGCAACCCCTGCTCCCGCAGCGAGTGCCGCCCCTTCGGCCAAGCCCGCCGCACGCAGCAAGGCCGCTGCTCCTAAGAAAGCCCCGGCCCGCAAGGCAGCGGCCAAGCCCGCTGTGGCCAGCCCGGCCCGCGACACCAAGGCCAAGAAGCCCAAGCTCGTGCGTGACAGCTTCACCATTCCCAAAGACGAGTACGCCGCCATCGAAGCATTGAAGCTGCGCACCGGGCAATTGGGCACAACAGCCAAGAAGAGCGAATTGCTGCGTGCGGGCCTCAAGCTGCTCTCGGCGTTGGGTGACGATGCATTGGCGAAGGCACTGCAGGCTGTTCCGTCCATCAAGACCGGCCGGCCTAAGGCGCAAACGCCTGCGCAACCTGCGCCCGTCGCAAAGAAGGCTGCCAAGCCGGCGAAAACGGCGCGCAAGTAAGCCAAGGGCATCGAGCGCCGGTTGGCCCTGGCGCTTATGTTGGTGCTGGTCTCAGAGAAAATCCGGGGACTGCACCGCCAGCAGGATGGTTTCCGTGGTTTCCGGCCGTTGCCGCTGACGCAGCCACCACACCGCCCCTTTGCGGATGGCGCATTCCGGCGCCTGCAAGGCTAAAAGGCTTGCCACGGCTTGACCCAACACTGGCTGATGCCCCACCACCAACACGGCACCGCGGGACTTCGGCCATTGCGCCAGTTCAAGCAGTTCCTGCGGGGTGCCACCAGGCAGCAGCTCGGCGCGCAGTTTGTACTTGCGCCCCAGGGCCTTCGCGGTAGCCTCGGTGCGACGTGCGGGGCTGGACAGCACGCGCAACCCATCTGGCAGTTGCCGATCCAGCCAAGCCGCCATGCGCGCAGCTTGTTTCTCTCCGCGCGCGGTCAAAGGACGATCCAGATCGTCTTCTCCCTCACGAAGCTCTTCAGCCTCCGCATGGCGCCAGAGGATCAGGTCCATCATGCCTTGGAGCTGCCGCCGTGGGCCATTGTTCGGCCTGCCGCCGCAGCATAGCGGTCCATCAGCGCTTTTTGCGCACCTTTGCCAGACACGGGATGCGGCGCGCGCTCATACGTACCATCGGGCTGCAGAGTCCAGGCATCCCGATCGTCCTGCAGGTAAGCCACCAGACATTCATCGATGATGCGCTGCCGCAGTTCCTTGTCCGTAATGGGCCAGGCCAGTTCGACACGCCGTAGCATGTTGCGGTTCATCCAGTCTGCGCTGGACAGATACAGATCCTCTGCCTTGCCCGCCCGGAAATAGAACACCCGGGTGTGCTCCAGAAAACGTCCGATGACCGAGCGCACCCGAATGTTGTCCGTGATGCCCTTGCGCTGCGCCGGCAGCATGCAGGCACCCCGCACGATGAGATCGATGCGCGCACCTTGCTGCCCCGCCTTGATGAGCGCGCGCATCAGCACATCGTCCGTCAGGGCATTCATCTTGGCCACGATGCGGGCATCGTCGCCCTTGGCCGCGGCCTCTCCCACCCGCTCGATCATGTCCAGCATGTGCTGCTGCAAATGGAAAGGCGCGAGCACCAGCTTGCGCAATTTGGGCAGCTTGTTCTGGCTTGCCAGATGATTGAACACCGCATCCATGTCGGCGGTGACTTCGGCATCGGCCGTGAAATAGCTCAGATCGGTGTATAGGCGGGCGGTCCGCGGGTTGTAGTTGCCCGTGGAAAGATGGCCATAACGGCGCAGATGCCGCCCTTCGCGGCGCGTGACCAGCAGCATCTTGGCATGTGTCTTCAGGCCCACCACACCGTACACGACCTGCGCCCCGATGGACTCCAGGGCTTCCGCCCAATTGATGTTGGCCTCTTCGTCGAAGCGCGCCTTCAGTTCCACCACCGCCATGACTTCCTTGCCGCGCCGGACGGCCTCCCGCAGCAACTCCATCAACTCCGAATCGGCCCCCGTGCGGTAAATGGTTTGCTTGATGGCAAGCACCTGCGGGTCGTTCACCGCCTCGCGCAGAAAGGCCAGCACCGCGTCGAAACTCTCAAAAGGCTGGTGGGCCAGCACATCGCGCCGCCCGATCTGTTCGATGAGCGAGCTTCCCGACTGGATTTGACGCGGCCAGACCGAACGCCATGGAGGAAACAGCAGTTCTGGATCGTTCACCAGGTCCACCAACTGCGAAAGCCTCACCAGATTCACAGGGCCGTGCACGCGGTACAGCGCCGCATCGGGAAGGGCAAACTGCAATTGCAGGAAATCGGACAAGAACCGCGAGCAGCTCGATGACACTTCCAGCCGCACCGCTTGACCATAGTGGCGATGCTCCAGCCCCTGGCGCAGGGCCGTTCGCAGGTTGCGCACATCGTCTTCATCCACGGCCAGATCGGAATGGCGCGTGACACGGAACTGGGAAAACTCCGTCACTTCGCGCCCGGTGAAGAGCTCCGCCAGGTGTGCCCGCACAATGCTGGACAGACTGACAAATTGCGCTCCCGTCACAGCCACTTTGGCGGGCATGCGTATCAGGCGCGGCAAAACGCGAGGCACCTTGACGATGGCAATCTCGTTCTCGCGTCCGAAGGCATCGTTGCCTTTCAAACGCACGATAAAGTTCAGTGACTTGTTGGCGACCTGTGGAAACGGATGCGAAGGGTCCAGGCCGACCGGAATCAGCAAAGGCCGGACTTCCCGGTCGAAGTACTCATTCACCCAGCGTCTCTGCGCCCCGGTACGGTCGCCGTGCGACACGATGTGGATGTTCTGCGCCGCGAAGGCCGGGGTGAGCGATTCGTTGTACAGCGCATATTGCCGCGCGACGAGGTCATGGGCCTTGGCGGCCAACTCCTCGAACGAAGCGACGGTATACGGGCCTTTGGTATCGCCGTTCTGGGCGGCTGTCAGGTGGGCAGCGGCACGGACCTCGAAAAACTCATCGAGATTGGAAGAAACGATGCAGAGGTATCGCAGGCGCTCGAGCAGCGGCACATCGGTCCGCGCGGCCCAGTCGAATACCCGCTCGTTGAAAGCAAGGATGCTGTGGTCGCGATTGAGAAAATCAGGATCGGAGTTCAACGATTTCTCTGGCAAAGGGGGCGCATTGGCCTCCTCGACTTCCCCGGTAGGCACAGCAGATTGAAGAGGCGATTCGGGGAGGGGCTCTGAAGGCGACGGCATGACTGCTTTGAAAGGGATGGGTTTCACCCCAGTATTGGCAGTCACCATGACATTTTCATGACAATCCGGTGGAGGTGTCACGGAAGGTTTGCTGAGGTTCATGACAGATAAAGCGCCGTCACACTCCGAGGAAGTGCTTTCGGTATCGCGAAGGCAAATCCGCAATGCGCATGAGCATCGGCAAATCGGCTGAGTTGAAATCGGGGTCCCAGGCCGGCGCACCGAGAACGCGCGCACCCAAGCGCAAATAGCCCTTGATGAGGGCGGGCGGCTCGATCGCCAGTGACCCGTCCAGTTGGTCTACAGGCAGTGGCAGCCGCGGGCGCACATGGAACTCGATGGGCGCCAGATGCGACTTCTGCACCTGGCTCCAGATGCTTGCAGCCGCATCGCCGCTCACTACCCCGTTGTGCAGCATGGGAATGCTGGCGCAACCGATCATGGTGTCGAGTTGATTGCGCACCATGAAGTCCGCCAGGGCGCTCCAAAGCGCCAGAATCACGCCCCCGTGCCGGTAGTCCGGATGGACACAGCTGCGCCCCAGTTCGACCATGCGAGAGCGGAGCGTGCGCAGCCGCGTCAGGTCGAATTCGGTATCGCTGTAGGTACCGCCGACCCGGCGCGCTTGAGCGGGAGTGAGTACGCGGTAGGTGCCAATGACCTGACGCGTGACCGTGTCCCGAACCAGCAGATGCTCGCAATATTCGTCGAAAAGGTCCACGTCATGGCCGGCCACCGAGGTATTGAGGCGCGCCCCCATCTCCGACGCGAACACCTCGAACCTCAGGCGCTGGGCTTCCCGGACTTCGTCGAGGTGCCGCGCCCAAGCCACTTCCACGCCGCCCTCGGTGGACAAACGGCTTGCCACATCGCCCGAATGGCCAGGGCAATGAAGTGACCCCCTGGGCAATGAGTCTGGACACAAGGGCATCGTCGGGATGGGTAGTTCGTTCACTCGTCTCTCCCTGCAAGGGTGGTTGGATCACAGCTTGAAGGAGCGTTGCCCTTCCCGCTTGGACGAGACTGTGGCAAACGGCAGTGACGCCGCCATGTCCAGGCCATGACAGCTTCATGACGTGGAAAGGAGGACGCCAGCCCTCCCAGGAAAAGGCATCCATCGCGCTTTTGATCGAGACAATCCCGAACTCAGGATTTCAGGGGCGACTGCTACACTTTCGTACAACTTGCCGCCCGCCAGGGCTTCACTCATTTCCATGTGCCCCACGCTTGATGCGCCCGTGCTTTCTCAGTCCGGGCCGACTTTGCAACGCATCCTTCGCGAGCAGCAGACTTTGTTGGACAGCGCCGGCGTGGGCATCGTGTTCATCCGCCAACGGCAGATCGTTCGCTGCAACCAGCGCTATGCCGATATCTTTGGCTATGAAACGGTCGAAGAAACCATCGGGCTGAGCAGTCAGGCCCTGTATCCCACCCCCGACGCGTTCCGGGAACTGGGGCGCAATGCCTATCCGGTGCTCGCGCGCGGGGACACCTATCGCACGGAATGCCAGATGCGTCGCTGCAACGGCCGCTTGTTCTGGAGCAGCTTGGCCGGTCGACTGATCAACCCAGACGACACGGCGGAAGGATCCATCTGGATCATCGACGACATCGATGAGCAGCGGCATGCGCAAACCCAGCTCCATGCCGTGGTGCAGGAAAAGCAGGCCCTTTTCGACCAGGCCATGGTGGGCATCGCCTTCATCTCCAACCAACGCATGACGCGCTGCAACCAGCACTTCGAACAGATGCTGGGCTATGGTCCTGGAGAGCTGGCCAACGCAGCGACGCGGCAGTGGCATTTCAGCGACGCGGACTGGGAAGACGCAAAAAAGCGCTGCTATGAACCGCTGCTGGATGGCAAGATCTTCGTGGGCGAGATGACCTTGCGCGGCAAGGATGGCCGCGCCGTGGTGTGCGAGGTGCGTGTCAAGGCCATCGACCCCGCCCGTCCGGCCAATGGATCGGTTTGCATTGCCATGGATGTCAGCGAGCAGCGGCAGGCACAGGCAGAGCTGGCCCGGATGCACGCCGACCTGGAGCTTCAGGTGCACCAGCGTACCCGGCAGCTCAGCGAGACCGTGGAAAACCTGCACCGCGAGATCAACGATCGCAAGCACGACCAGGAACGCATCTATTGGCTGGCCCACTACGATCCCTTGACCGGCCTGCCGAACCGCACGCTCCTGGCTGAGCGCAGCCACCACGCGATCCGCGCCGCCAGCGAAGGGGGCACGCCGCTGGCCGTCATCTTCCTCGACCTCGATCACTTCAAGCACGTGAACGACTCGCTGGGCCATCGGGTGGGTGACGCGTTGCTGGTGGAAATCGCCAAAAGGCTGCGGGCCGTCGTCCGCGACAAGGACACCGTGTCGCGCTTAGGGGGCGACGAATTCATCCTGCTGCTGCCCGGGGCGAACGCGCATGGGGCGGCACGGGTCGCAGGCAAGCTGCAGGAGGCGTCGCGCCAGCACTACCAGATCGGGCACCACGAACTCACGATGGCACCTTCGATGGGCATCGCGCTGTTTCCACAGGACGGCGCGGATTTCGACACCCTGACCCAGTCCGCCGATGTGGCCATGTACCGGGCGAAGCTGGACGGCCGCAACACCTACCGCTTCTTCACCCCGGAAATGCAGGCCCAGTCGGTGCGCGCCCTCCTGCTGGAGAATGCCCTGCGCCGCGCTTTGGAGCGAAACCAGCTGCACCTGCACTACCAACCGCAGATCACCATCGCGACAGGGGAGATCCGCAGCGTAGAAGCGCTGCTCCGCTGGGAGCACCCCGACCTGGGCAGCATCTCCCCTGCGGAGTTCATCCCCATCGCAGAAGACAGCGGCCAGATCCTGCAGATCGGCGAGTGGGTCATGCAGACAGCCCTGGACCAGTTGCAGCACTGGCACACCATGGGCATGGACTGGCTGGCCATGGCGGTCAATCTATCGGCACTGCAGTTCAGGCAGCCGCAGTTGCCCGAACTGGTCAGCCGGCTCCTGGACAGCACCTCGCTGCGGGCCAACCGGCTGGAGCTCGAACTGACCGAAGGCGTCGCGGTGGACGACCCCCGTTCCGCCATTGCCACCATGGACCAGCTCCATGCCCGGGGCGTGCGCATGTCCATGGACGATTTCGGAACGGGATATTCTTCGCTGAGCCAACTCAAGCGCTTCCAAATCTACAAGCTCAAGATCGACCAGTCGTTCGTCCGAGACCTGGGCAACGACAGCAACGACCGGGCCATCGTCAGCGCCATCATTCGCATGGCCCAGGCACTGGGCATCCGGACCACGGCCGAGGGCGTGGAAACGAGCGAGCAGCTGTCATACCTGCGCGAGCAAGGGTGCGATGAAGCACAGGGCTATTACTTCAGCAAGCCTTTGCCCGCCCACCAGATCACCGCCCTGCTGCAGCGGCAGCATGCGACGCAATAGGCCGGATCAGACCCTGCGCCGACTCAGCCCCGGAGCACGCTGCAGGTGGACTCACCCCGCACGCGCCGCGTCGGCCAGCTGCTGCGCGAAGTGATTGGCATGGTCGGCATTGCTGGCCTCCACCATCACGCGCAGCAGAGGTTCGGTTCCGCTCGCGCGAATCAATACCCGCCCGGTTTCGCCCAACGCCGCCTCGACCGACCGCAAGGTGTCTGACAAAGTCGTGTTGCTCTTCCAATCCTGCCCCGGTGCGAGCCGGACATTGAGAAGCACCTGCGGAAAGAGCTGCACATTCGCCAGCATGTCCGGCAAACCGCAGGCGTTGCGTACACACGCCTGAAGCACCTGGAGTGCGCTGATGAGGCCATCGCCCGTGGTGTGGCGGTCCAGGGCCAGCAGGTGTCCCGAACCCTCTCCGCCCAAAAGCCAGCGATGGCGGGCCAGCTCTTCCAGCACATACCGGTCGCCGACTTTGGCACGCACGAACTGCACGCCCTGCGCCTTGAGCGCGAGCTCCACCGCCATGTTGGTCATGAGCGTGCCGACCACGCCCGGCACCGGCTCGCCCCGGCCCAAACGGTCCGAGGCCATGAGATACAGCAGTTCGTCGCCGTTGTAGAGCCGCCCTGCTGCGTCCACCATCTGCAGCCGGTCCGCATCCCCGTCCAGCGCCACGCCGAAGTGCGCGTGGTTGGCGCGGACCGCCCGCACCAAGGCTTCGGGGTGGGTCGCTCCGACCTGGTGGTTGATGTTCAGGCCATCGGGCGAGCAGCCGATGGCCAGCACTTCCGCACCCAACTCATGGAACACCTTGGGCGCGATGTGATACGCCGCGCCGTGGGCCGCATCCACCACGATCTTCACCCCCTTGAGGGTCAGATCCTGCGGGAACGTGCTTTTGCAAAATTCGATGTAGCGGCCTGCCGCGTCCTCCAGGCGCCTCGCTTTGCCCAAAGAAGCAGAGTCCGCCCAGACGGGGGCTTCATCCAGCGCCGCCTCCACCGCCATCTCCCACTCGTCGGAGAGCTTCGTGCCTTGCGCGCTGAAGAACTTGATGCCATTGTCCGGATAGGCATTGTGGCTGGCGCTGATCACGACACCGAGGCTTGCGCGCTGGGCACGGGTCAGGTACGCCACGCCGGGCGTGGGCAAAGGGCCCAGCAGCACCACATCCACCCCTGCAGAGTTGAAGCCGGACTCCAGCGCGCTCTCCAGCATGTAGCCGGAAATGCGCGTGTCCTTCCCGATCAACACCGTGGGCCGCTCCTCCTTGCGGCGCAAAACCCGGCCCACCGCATGCGCGAGCCGCAGCACAAAGTCGGGAGTGATGGGCGCCTGCCCTACGGTGCCGCGGATGCCATCCGTACCGAAATATCGACGTGTCATGATTTTTTGCCTCCGCCTGAAGGATATCCGCAGGCTAGAGTGAGGGTGGGGGAATTTGAGAGGCCTGCCAGACTTGCAATGCGGCGACCGTTTCGCGCACGTCGTGCACACGCACGATGCGCACGCCACGCTCCACGGCCAACAACGCCGCTGCCACACTGGGGACCATGCGCTCGGAAACCGGCCACTGCGTGACCGCACCGAGCGACGATTTGCGCGACCAGCCAGCCAGCCAGGGGTAGCCCGCGCGGGACAGCAAAGGCTGGCAGGCAAGGAGCGCGAAGTTCTGCTCCACCGTCTTGCCAAAGCCAATGCCGCAGTCCAGCACGATGCGACTCTTTTCGACCCCCAGCGCATGTAAATCTAGGGCACATTGCTCTAAAAAAGATAGCACTTGAGAGACCACGTCTCCCTCCATCGGAGCCGCCTGCATGGTTTGGGGGTCGCGGTGCATGTGCATCAGGCACACCCCGCATGCAGGATGGCCGGCCACCACGGCCATGGCGCCAGGCTGCCGAAGGGCCCAGATGTCGTTGATGATGTCAGCGCCCAAGTCCAGCACCGCACGCATCACCTCGGGCTTGTAGGTGTCGATGGACAACGGCACGCCCAGGCCCACCGCCGAACGGACCAGCGGCAACACCCGAGCCAACTCTTCGTCCAGCGAGACGGCGGGACTGCCTGGGCGGGTGGATTCCCCCCCGATGTCCAGAATGTCAGCCCCCTGCGCCAGCAGGCTTTCGCAGTGGCGCATCGCGTCCGCGGTGGTGGCGTGCCGCCCGCCATCGGAGAAGGAATCCGGAGTGGCATTCACGATACCCATGACCCGAGGCCGTGAGAGATCGATCTGGAATCGGCTGGTCTGCCAGTGCATCGACACGTGGAATGATTTAAACGAGAAGAACACAAAAACGGGGCACACAGGCCCCGTTGTTGGTTGCAGCGTTCTGCCGCAGGCTCAAGCGGCCGAAGGAGCAGGTTCAGTCGTCACAGCCGGCGTGCCGCCACCCGAGTTATCTCCACCCGACGATGGCGTGCGAGGCGTCCAGTCCTTGGGAGGACGCGGAGGCTTGCCTGCCATGATGTCGTCGAGTTGCTCGGTGTCGATCGTCTCCCACTCCAGCAGCGCCTTGGCCATGGCATGCATCTTGTCGCTGTTGTCTTCGATCAGCTTGCGTGCCAGCGCGTATTGCTCATCGATGATGCGGCGAACCTCGCCATCGACCTTCTCCATCGTCTGCTCGCTCATGTTGTTGGTCTTGGTCACCGAGCGGCCGAGGAAAACCTCGCCCTCGTTCTCGGCATAGACCATCGGGCCCAGGGCCTCCGTCATGCCGTAGCGCGTCACCATGTCGCGGGCGATCGATGTGGCACGTTCGAAATCATTGCTGGCGCCGGTGGTCATCTGGTTCATGAACACCTCTTCGGCAATCCGTCCGCCGAACAGCATGCTGATCTGGTTCAGCATGTACTCGCGGTCGTAGCTGTAGCGGTCCTTTTCAGGAAGGCTCATGGTCACGCCCAGTGCACGGCCACGTGGGATGATGGTGACTTTGTGGACCGGATCGCACTTGGGCAGCAGCTTGCCGATCAGTGCGTGGCCGGACTCGTGGTAGGCCGTATTGCGGCGCTCTTCCTCGGGCATGACCATGCTCTTGCGCTCGGGGCCCATGATGATCTTGTCCTTGGCCTTCTCGAAGTCCTGCATCTCCACAGTGCGCGCATTGCGGCGGGCCGCCATCAAAGCCGCTTCGTTGCAAAGATTGGCGAGGTCCGCACCCGACATTCCAGGGGTTCCGCGTGCAATCACACTCGGGTTCACGTCCTGGCCCACGGGCACTTTTCGCATGTGGACGTTCAGGATCTGCTCACGGCCGCGGATGTCGGGCAGCGTCACATACACCTGGCGGTCGAATCGGCCCGGGCGCAGCAAGGCGGCATCCAGGATGTCAGGGCGGTTGGTGGCGGCCACCACGATCACCCCGAGATTGGTCTCGAAGCCGTCCATCTCGACCAGCATCTGGTTCAAGGTCTGTTCGCGTTCGTCATTGCCACCACCCAGGCCAGCGCCGCGCTGGCGGCCCACCGCATCGATTTCATCAATGAAGATGATGCAAGGTGCATTCTTCTTGGCGTTCTCGAACATATCGCGCACGCGGGCCGCGCCCACGCCCACGAACATTTCCACGAAGTCGGAGCCGGAAATGCTGAAGAAGGGAACCTTGGCTTCGCCAGCGATGGACTTGGCCAGCAGCGTTTTACCCGTGCCGGGAGGGCCGACCAACAAAAGGCCCCGCGGAATGCGGCCACCGAGTTTCTGGAATTTCTGAGGGTCTTTCAGGAAGTCGACGACTTCCTTGACTTCTTCCTTGGCTTCGTCGCACCCTGCCACGTCGGCAAAGGTCACCTGATTGCTGTTCTCGTCCAGCATGCGGGCCTTGCTCTTGCCGAAGCTGAAAGCCCCGCCCTTGCCGCCACCCTGCATCTGACGCATGAAGTACACCCACACGCCGATCAGCAGCAGCATGGGGCCCCAGCTGACGAGCAGTGTCATCAAAAGCGAGCCCTCTTCCCGTGGCTTGACGTCGAACTTGACGTTGTTGTTGATCAGATCGCCCACCAATCCGCGGTCCAGATAGGTCGCGGTAGTGCGCAATTTGCGGTCATCGGTGGTGGTGGCGACGATCTCCGTGCCACCCTGCCCTTCCTGGATGGTCGCGCTCTTGATCCGGTTGCTCCGCACCTCCTCCAGGAATTCGGAGTACCCCACGGAGCCCGCGCTGGCGCCTGAACGGGTGTCGAACTGTTTGAACACCGTAAAGAGCACCATGGCGATGACCAGCCACACGGCAATTTTTGAAAACCACTGATTGTTCAAGCGGGGCTCCAGAAGCAAAGGGGATAACGCCACGAACGTGTCATGGAGACGTCCTAGCGCATTTAGGGCGCATTTTAGGCGTTTCAAGGTGGAAGGCGGTGCGATTTACCCCAGCAGAGGCCATGGTCAACCCATAGGAAGAATGCATTGGCATGGGTCGGAACCGTTGACGAACCGCATTCATACTGTTCAAGCCTGCTTTTTCAAGCCGATTCCCACCAGAAAAGTCTCGGAAGATTTGTCCCGCGAGGCTTTGGGCTTGATCGGCTTGACCACCTTGAATGTTTCCTTGAACAACTGCACCAGTTGCGCATATCCGCTGCCATGGAACAGCTTGACCACGAGCGCCCCTTCGGGTTTGAGGTGCTGCACGGCGAATTCGACGGCCAGCTCGATCAGGTGGGAAATGCGCGCCGCGTCGGCGGACTCGATTCCGGACAGATTGGGGGCCATGTCGGAAACCACCACGTCGACAGCCCGCCCCTGGACGGCTTCCTGCAACTGCGCAAGAACGTCGTCCTCCCGGAAATCGCCCTGAAGAAAGCCAACCCCCTCGATCGGCTCCATGGGCAGCAGATCCAGGGCGATGATGGTGCCGTTCAGTTGGCCGACTGCCGCGCCTCCTGGCGACATGCGCCGCCGCAGGTACTGGCTCCAGGCACCGGGGGAGGACCCCAGGTCGACCACGACATGCCCTGGCTTGATCAACCCCAGTTGTTCGTCGATCTCCTTGAGTTTGTAAGCGGCACGGGCGCGATAGCCCTCTTTCTGGGCGAGCTTGACGTAGGTGTCGTTGACATGGTCGTGGAGCCACGCCTTGTTCACCTTCTTGCTTTTCGTGTTTGTTTTCATCCTGCCTCGATAATACGGCCATGCCCCAAATTCAATTGACTCCCGCAGAGCGCCGGGAACACCGCGCCAATGCCCACCATCTGGACCCCGTCGTCCTGATCGGCGGCGATGGGTTGACCCCCGCTGTCCAAAAAGAAATCAACGCCGCCCTCAATGCCCACGGATTGATCAAAGTCCGCGTCTTCAGCGACGACCGGACATCGCGCGAACAGATTTACCAGACCTTGGCGGCAGAACTCAACGCTGCGCCCATCCAACACATCGGCAAGTTGCTGGTGCTCTGGCGCCCGCAGCCTCCCAAGGAGCGCACCGTCGACGAAGACCGCATGCCCGGCCCGCGCGATGTGAAAGTGCTCAAGTTCAGCAAGCGCGGCGGCCAGCGGCCCGAGATCAAGCAGTTGCGCGTCCTTGGCAACCAGCGATTGACGCCCGGCGGCCAGATCAAGCGGGCCAAGAAGCCGAAGCAGAAATCCGTCAAGAAGCGCCAGGCCGATTGATGGGCTCCAGCACGGCGCGAATGCGCCACGTGATCTGCATGAAATGGGGCACCAAATACGGCCCCGAATATGTGAACCGGCTTTACGCCATGGTCCGGCGTCATCTCACTGGGGATTTTCGCTTTGTCTGCCTGACGGATGATTCGACGGGCATCCGGGCCGAAGTGCAATGCCTTCCGATTCCAGCCTTGGACCTGCCCGCCGGCATTCCAGAGCGCGGCTGGACCAAGCTCGCCACGTTCAGCGCCGATCTGCATGGCCTGTCAGGCACCGCACTGTTCCTGGACGTGGATGTCGTCGTCACAGGCGGTCTTGATGCCTTTTTCGAAGCGCCGGGCGAGTTCCTGATCATCCATGACTACAAACGGCCCTGGCGCATCACAGGCAACTCATCGGTGTATCGGTTCGAGATCGGTGCGCACCCCGACGTACTCGAATACTTTCGCGGGCACTTCGATGCTATCCGCCGAAAATTTCGCAACGAACAGGCCTACCTTTCGGACTTCCTGCATCAGCAGGGCAAGCTGAGCTACTGGCCCGCAGGCTGGTGCCCCAGCTTCAAGTACCACTGCATCCCTGCATGGCCTTCCAATTATTGGAAGCCGCCAATCGTTCCGGCCGACGCGCGCATCGTGATCTTTCACGGTGAGTGCAACCCACCCGATGCCCTGGCAGGCCGGCGCAATCGCCGCTTTCGCCACATCCAGCCTGCCACCTGGGTGGCCGAGCACTGGAAAGAGTGAACGGGCAGTGAAAGGACCGTCCCCTGCGCCGAGAAATCAGCGCCGGGACGTTCGCCACAGGACGGCCAAAGCGCATCCCCACTGCAACGCGTACATCACGGTGCCCACGCTGTGCCACAGCCTTAGATTCTGGCGGGCGACGATGCGGGGCGATACGCCGTACTGCACCAGCAACGCCAGTAAAAGCCCACCGATCACGAAGACCAGCGCGGCCTGGGCCCAGTCCTCCTGCGTCTCCGCATGCCTTCGCTTGGACAACAGGAGAAGGCACACACAGCAAGCGATCGAGACGAAGGTTTGTGCCTCGAAAAGGCGTGCGGCCATGTTGCCGGCCACCGCCGGTGTGGGCAAATGCACGAACAGGAGCGGTACGGCCAGGAACCCGATGGCCGACAAACTCCCCCACCACAATGCGGCGGCCAGAATAGGCACGCGGTCATACATGGCAGCGTCTTTCGCTCAGATGTAGCTCACGCCCACCACTTCATAGCGGCGCAGGCCGCCAGGGGCCTGGACCTCGGCCGTGTCGCCCTCCTCCTTGCCGATCAGCGCGCGAGCGATGGGGCTGGACACATTGATGAGGCCCAGCTTCAGGTCGGCCTCGTCCTCGCCCACGATCTGGTAGGTAACGGCATCGCCGCTTTCTTCGTCTTCCAGCTTCACCGTGGCACCGAACACCACTTTGCCGCCCGCGTCCAGCGCGGTGGGGTCGATGATCTGCGCAGCGGACAACTTGCTCTCGACTTCCTGGATGCGGCCTTCGATGAAACCCTGCCGGTCTTTGGCGGCCTCGTACTCGGCGTTTTCGCTCAAATCGCCCTGGGCACGCGCCTCGGCGATGGCATTGATCACCGCAGGGCGTTCGACGGTCTTCAGGCGGTGCAACTCTTCCTTGAGCTTTTCAGCGCCGCGCTTGGTGATGGGAATGGTGGCCATTGAATCAGTCTCCACGTTCAATTCGACGCCGCGCAACGCGCGGCCCTCCTGGCGTCTTGCACACCCGTGGATGCACAAACGGACGCCCCAAAAGGAAACCGCCGCGCGTTGCCGCGCGGCGGTCTCTGGTCAGTGGCGATTATGCCGCGTTTGAGGCGGCCGGACGCTTAACCTGACTGTGCCGTTCAGGCCGTCAATTGCGCGTGCAGTTCCTGCACGGAATAAACGTCCAGATGGTCCAGATGCTTCATGCCTTCCACGGCCGCCTCGGCGCCGAAGATGGTCGTGAAGGTGGTAACCCGGGCCTGCAGCGAACTCGTGCGGATCGCGCGGGAGTCGGCAATCGCATTGCGCCGCTCTTCCACCGTGTTGATGACCATGACGATTTCGTCGTTCTTGATCATGTCCACGATGTGCGGGCGGCCTTCGGTCACCTTGTTCACCACGGCCACCGGCACGCCGGCCTCCGAGATCGCGGCAGCCGTGCCCTTGGTCGCCACCAAGTCGAAGCCCAGGGCGACCAGTTGCCGGCCGATTTCCACGGCGCGCGGCTTGTCGCTGTTCTTCACGGTGAGGAACACCTTGCCGGACGTCGGCAGCTTCGTGCCGGCCCCCAGCTGGCTCTTCACGAAAGCCTCGCCGAACGTCTTGCCCACCCCCATCACTTCGCCGGTGGACTTCATCTCCGGGCCGAGGATCGTGTCCACACCCGGGAACTTGACGAAGGGGAACACAGCCTCCTTCACGCTGAAATATGGCGGCGTGACTTCCCGCGTGATGCCCTGGCTCGCCAGCGACTGCCCCGCCATGCAGCGGGCCGCCACCTTGGCCAACTGGATGCCCGTGGCCTTGCTGACGAAGGGCACCGTGCGGGATGCGCGCGGATTCACTTCGAGCACGTAGATCACGTCCTTGCCATCCTTTTCCTGAATGGCGAACTGCACGTTCATCAAGCCCACCACGCTCAGACCCTCGGCCATGGCCGCGGTCTGGCGCTTGAGTTCATCCACCGTGGCCTTGCTCAGGTAGTAAGGCGGCAACGAACAGGCCGAGTCGCCGCTGTGCACACCGGCTTGCTCGATGTGCTCCATCACGCCCCCGATGAAAACCTTGCCCTCGGGGTCGCGCAGGCAATCCACATCGCACTCGATCGCATCGTTCAGGAAACGGTCCAGCAGCACGGGCGAGTCGTTGCTCACCTTGACGGCTTCGCGCATGTAGCGTTCCAGATCCCGCTGTTCGTGGACGATTTCCATGGCACGGCCACCCAGCACATAGCTGGGGCGCACGACCAGTGGATAGCCCAACGCAGCCGCCTTCTCCAGGGCCTCCGGCTCGGTGCGGGCCGTGGCATTGGGCGGCTGGCGCAGCCCCAGGTCGTTGAGCAGTTTCTGGAAGCGCTCACGGTCTTCCGCAGCGTCGATCATGTCCGGGCTGGTGCCGATGATCGGCACGCCCTCGGCCTCCAGGCCGAGCGCCAGCTTCAGGGGCGTCTGACCGCCGTACTGCACGATCACGCCCGTGGGCTTTTCCTTGTCGACGATTTCCAGCACGTCTTCGAGCGTGAGCGGCTCGAAATACAACCGGTCCGACGTGTCGTAGTCGGTCGAAACCGTTTCCGGGTTGCAGTTGACCATGATGGTTTCATAGCCGTCCTCGCGCATGGCGAGTGCGGCGTGAACGCAGCAGTAGTCGAACTCGATGCCTTGGCCGATGCGGTTGGGGCCACCGCCCAGCACCATGATCTTCTTGTTGGTGGTGGGCGCGGCTTCGCACTCATCCTCATAGGTCGAGTACATGTAAGCCGTGTTGGTGGCGAACTCGGCGGCGCAGGTGTCCACCCGCTTGTAGACGGGGCGCACGTTGAGCGCCCGGCGCGCCTCCCGCACGGCCTTTTCCTGCGTCCGCAGGAGCTTGGCCAGGCGACGGTCGGAAAAGCCCTTCTTCTTGAGCGCTCGCAGCGTATCGGCGTCGATGGCAGCCAGCGCGCCATCCCCCTTTTCATCGGTCAGCTTGTCCAGATCCAGTTCGATCTTCACGATCTCTTCGATCTGCACCAGGAACCATTTGTCGATCTTGGTGAGGTCATGCACCTCGTCGACCGACAGGCCCATGGCGAAGGCATCGCCCACATACCAGATGCGCTCGGGACCGGGTTCGCCCAGTTCCTTTTCCAGCAGTTCGCGGTCCTGCGTCTTTTCATTCATGCCGTCCACGCCGACTTCCAGGCCGCGCAGCGCCTTCTGGAAAGACTCCTGGAACGTACGGCCCATGGCCATGACCTCGCCCACCGACTTCATCTGCGTGGTCAGGCGGCTGTCGGCCGTGGGGAATTTCTCGAACGCAAAACGCGGAATCTTGGTGACCACGTAGTCGATCGAGGGCTCGAACGACGCGGGCGTGGCGCCGCCCGTGATCTCGTTCTTCAGCTCGTCGAGCGTGTAGCCCACCGCAAGCTTCGCCGCGACCTTGGCGATCGGAAAGCCCGTGGCCTTCGATGCCAGGGCCGACGAACGCGATACGCGCGGATTCATCTCGATGACGATCATGCGACCGTCTCTCGGGTTCACCGAGAACTGCACGTTGGAGCCACCGGTATCCACGCCGATCTCGCGCAGCACCGCGAGGGACGCGTTGCGCATGATCTGGTATTCCTTGTCGGTCAGCGTTTGCGCAGGCGCCACCGTGATCGAGTCGCCCGTGTGCACACCCATCGGATCGAGGTTCTCGATCGAGCAGATGATGATGCAGTTGTCCGCCTTGTCGCGAACCACTTCCATCTCGTACTCTTTCCAGCCGAGCAGCGATTCTTCGATCAGCAGTTCGTTGGTGGGCGAAGCCTCCAGGCCGCGCTTGCAGATGGTCTCGAACTCTTCAGGGTTGTAGGCAATGCCGCCTCCGGTTCCGCCCAGCGTGAAGCTGGGACGGATCACCGTGGGAAAGCCCACGGTCTTTTGCACTGTCCACGCTTCGTCCATGCTGTGGGCGATGCCCGAGCGGGCCGATCCCAGGCCGATGCGGGTCATCGCATCCTTGAACTTGAGGCGATCTTCCGCCTTGTCGATCGCCTCGGGCGTGGCGCCGATCAGCTCCACCTTGTACTTGTGCAGCACGCCATTGCGCCACAGGTCGAGTGCGCAATTGAGCGCCGTCTGACCGCCCATCGTGGGCAGGATCGCGTCGGGGCGCTCCTTGGCGATGATCTTCTCGACGGTCTGCCACGTAATGGGCTCGATGTAGGTCACATCGGCGGTGGCCGGGTCGGTCATGATCGTCGCAGGATTGCTGTTGATCAGGATGACTTTGTAGCCCTCCTCGCGCAGGGCCTTGCAGGCCTGCACGCCGGAATAGTCGAACTCGCAGGCCTGGCCGATGATGATGGGGCCGGCGCCGATGATGAGGATCGATTTGAGGTCTGTGCGCTTCGGCATTATTTCTTCTCCATCAGCGCGGTGAAGCGGTCAAACAGGTAGGCGATGTCGTGCGGGCCGGGCGAGGCCTCGGGGTGGCCCTGGAAACAGAACGCGGGCTTGTCCGTGCGCTCCAGGCCCTGCAGCGTGCCGTCGAACAGGCTGATGTGCGTGGGGCGCAGGGTTGCCGGCAGCGACTCCGTCTCCACGGCAAACCCATGGTTCTGACTGGTGATGCTGACACGGCCGTTGTCCAGGTCCTTCACGGGATGGTTCGCGCCATGGTGACTGTTGTCCATCTTGAAGGTCTTCGCGCCGCTGGCCAGGGCCATGATCTGGTGGCCCAGGCAGATGCCGAAGGTGGGCACGCCCGCATCGATGATCTGGCGCGTGGCTTCGATGGCGTAGTCACACGGCGCCGGATCGCCAGGGCCGTTGGACAGGAACACGCCATCGGGCTTCATGGCCAGCACCTCGGCTGCCGGGGTCTTTGCCGGAACCACCGTGAGGCGGCAGCCGCGCTCGGCCAGCATGCGCAGGATGTTCTTCTTCACGCCGTAGTCGTAGGCCACCACGTGAAAGCGCGGAGCGGCAAGGGTGCCGTAACCCGAACCGAGCTTCCACTCGGTCTGGTCCCACAAATAAGCTGCGGGAGTGCTCACCACCTGGGCCAGATCCAGGCCCTTCATGCTGGGCGCCGCTTTGGCGGCGGCCAGGGCTTCGTCGATGCGCGCCTGGGTCACCGCTTCGCCGGCCGCAAGCCCGACGATGGCGCCGTTCTGCGCTCCGTGGGTGCGCAAGATGCGCGTGAGCTTGCGGGTGTCGATGTTGGCGATGGCAACGGTCTTCTCGCGCACGAGGTACTGCGAGAGAGTTTCGGTGCTGCGGAAATTGCTGGCCAGCAACGGCAGGTCTTTGATGATCAAGCCTGCGGCATGGACCTTGTCGGCTTCGATGTCCTCGGTATTGACACCGTAGTTGCCGATGTGCGGATACGTCAGGGTGACGATCTGCTGGCAGTAGCTCGGGTCGGTGAGGATTTCCTGGTAGCCGGTGATCGCGGTGTTGAACACCACTTCGCCGACCGTGGTGCCGGTGGCACCAATCGAATTGCCGATAAAGACCGTGCCGTCTGCGAGCGCCAGGATGGCGGGCGGGAAGGATCCCTGTAGAGACAAAAGCACTGGGTTCTCCGAATGGTTACGGGTCGCCCGGAGTCCGCAGGAAGACATTCCTGAAGACTGCTGCTTGTTGGGGGATTGCTTTGGTTGCTGCCGGGCGACGTTTTTGCGGGAAAGCCTCCAATTGTAGCCTCACTGAAAGAGCCTGCCGACTTCCGCGGCCCATTCAGCCCATGCCACCCAGGTCCCTCGATGCCAAAGATCGTGAGCCAAGCAGTCTCTTTTGTCCTACACCTCGACAGCCAACGCCCCCTGAAAGATCACGGCGATTGGCATCCCGCAGCGCGCGTGCCCCCCCACCGCCTGCTCCCCTCCTGTTTGCACGGCCTTTTGCCAAACCCGATGAAAGCATCCACAACGCGGTCTGTCGAACACAGCCTTCAGCGGCTCGGGCAGTGGCTTGCGGCTGCTGGCTACCGGTTCGTCACGGTAACGCCGCTCACGCACCAGCGGGTGCTCGCGAGGCCGCACGACCCTGAAAGGTCGGACCTGCGCGATGCATTCGGATGGAACCGGCTGTTTTCGAAAGACCGGCTTCCTGCCGATCTCACCCCATGCCTGCTGGACGATGGCTGGCTGCAGTCCACAACAACCGGCCTTTTGCAGAGCAATGTCCGGTTCAGTTCGCTCGACGGACTGCTCTTCGTGCCCCCCCTTCCCGACGGCACAAGAAGATGCTGTGTTTTTCGGGCCGGATACCTACCGGTTTGCCAGTTTCATTCGCCATCAGTTGCGGATGCAGCCTCTGCCTCGATCCCCACGCATTGCCGACATGGGGTGCGGCGCCGGGCCGGGAGGCCTTGTTGCGGCGAGGGCCTGGCAAGCACAGCCTAACGGATGCGAAATCGTGCTGGCGGACATCAATCCCCGCGCGCTTTTGCATGCCACAGCCAATGTGGCCGTCGCTGGCTACCGCAACGTGCAGTGCGTTCAAAGCGACCTCTTTTCCAATGTGGCCGGCAGGTTCGATCTCATCGTCGCCAACCCGCCCTACCTGATGGACGACGCGAGCCGCACGTACCGACATGGGGGTGGCCAGTTCGGAGAGGCCCTGTCTGAGCGCATCTTGAAAGAGAGCCTCGACCGCTTGACGCCCGGCGGCCGCCTGCTGCTGTACACCGGCTCCACCATCGTCGAAGGACGCGACGCTTTCCGTGACTCCGTCATGGCCTACGCCACCGCCCACGACTTCGCAGTGCACTATGAAGAACTGGACCCCGATGTCTTCGGAGAGGAGTTGCAGGGGCAGGCCTACGCCGAGGCGGATCGGATCGCGGCCGTCGGCGTGGTGGTGCAAAGGCGGGCTGCATGAGGTTTCTGGGCATTGGGCAGACCAACGATCTGGCGGCCATGTACGGTGGCCTCCAGCGCCGCGGCCACGAGGTGCGCGGGTCGTGATTGAAGACCCTGCGTGCCACGACGTCTTCCAGGGCATCCTGCAGCGCGTCGAAGGATGGGAAAGCGAACTGGGATGGATCAAGGCGGCTGGAAACGAAGGCGTGATCCTCTTCGAATCCGCGACACAGGGTAACCTGCAGGATGCGCTGCGCGCCGAAGGCTTTCATGTCATCGGCGGCAGTACCCTCGGTGATCGCCTGGAGGCGGGCCGCGCATTCGGGCAGAGTGCCTTGCAGGCCGCAGGACTGCAGGTAGCGGGCTGCCACCGTTTCACCGACTATGGCGAAGCGATGGCGTTCCTCGATGACCATCCCGCAAGGTATGTACTCAAGTTCAACGGGGCCTCCAGCGAGCGCACACGCAACTACGTCGGCCAGTCCGGCGACGGCGCCGACGTGCGCGCCCTGTTGACCATGCACGCGGGCAAGGCCCGCGCGGACCAAGCCGACGCACCGGACTTCATCTTGATGGAGTTCATCCATGGGATCGAGATCGGGGTCGGCGGATACTTCAACGGGCATGACTTCCTGTCGCCCGTGTGTGTCGATTTCGAGCACAAGCGGTTTTTCCCGGGCGACTTGGGCGAACTCACCGGAGAGATGGGCACCATCGTCAGCTACCGGGAAAGCGCCTGCCTGTACGACACCGTCCTGCGCCCCCTCATGCCCCTGCTGCGTGATGGCGGCTATTGCGGTTACATCAACGTGAACCTCATCGCCAACGAAAGCGGGCTGTGGCCTCTCGAGTTCACCTGCCGGTTCGGCTATCCGGGGTTCGCGATCTGCGAAGCCCTTCACAACGATCCATGGGAAACCATCTTTCGCAGAATGCTGCACCGCGACACGTCGGACTTCGGCACGAAAAGCGGTTTTGCCTGCGGCGTGGTTCTCACCGTGCCGCCGTTCCCCTATCGGCACGGGTATGAAGAACTCTCCAAGGGGCTACCGGTTTTCTTGAATCCCTCCATGACGCAGTCGCAGCGCGACAGCCTGCATTTTTCAGAGGTGGCGCTGCACCAGGGGCAGCTCGTGGCGAGTGGCTCATGCGGCTACCTGGGCGTTGCCACGGGCGTGGGCGCAACGGTGCGCGCCGCCCACCTGGCCGCCCTGGATTGCGTTTGCCACGTGATTGTGCCCAATCTGCGGTATCGCAACGACATCGGCGAGCGGCTAGACGGGGGCGAGCTGCAGCAGTTGCGCTCGTGGGGCTGGCTGCAAGCGAGACCATCGGCGGCGTAGGACCTTGCCGACCGGGGTTCGCGCCATCTGGTGGCTTCTGCCCCCCATTGCAGCACCGCAGCATGGAGCCATTCCTCCAGTCCATCGCCAACGATGCTCGCACAAAAAATTCATCCGTCCGTCGATCTGCATGGCAGCCCAAGGCCTCGCGCTGCAGATGCGCAACGCCCGAATGCAGTCGGTCCCTATCGCCGCCTGTACGAGGCGCTGCTGACACCCTCTCCCACGCCACAAGCCCGGCAGCAGGCCGCCCAGTGGCTGCAGCGGCTGATGTACGAAAGCGAAGACGTCCTCGGCGAATTGTGCGAAGCACCCGAGGACCTGCATGCGTGGGCCCGCGAAAACGCACAGGTCGTGGCGCAGCGTTATCGAACCTACCTGGACGGGCGGCGCGCAGGCAGCGAGCGCCATTACTTTCGCAACCGCGCCCATGCGCTGAACTTTCTGGCATCGGTGGCGCCGACCAAGCTGGTGGATGGATCCTGGCTGTACGGGTTGGCACGACATACATCGACTGAACGGCTGCGGCCTTTGCTCCAGACCTACCTGGAAGAACTCGGAGAAGGCGTGGCGCACAAAAACCACGTCACGCTCTATCGCCAATTGATGCGGCGGCATGGCCTTCAGCAAGACCTGCAACTGGACGATGCGAACTATCTGCAGGGCGCGGTGCAGCTGGCATTGGGATGGAATGCCGAGCAGTTCCTGCCGGAGGTCATCGGCTTCAACCTGGGTTATGAACAGCTCCCCCTGCACCTGCTGATCACGGCATACGAACTGAACGAGCTCGGGATCGACCCCTACTATTTCACGCTTCACGTCACGGTCGACAACGGAGATAGCGGCCATGCCTGGCAGGCCTGCGAGGCCGTGCTTCAAATGCTGGAAGTGCAGCAAGACCGCGATCAATTCTGGCAGCGTGTGCGCGCCGGAAGCAAGCTGGCGGATGCCGGGCGCGGCACCCAGGAGGTCATCGCATCGTTCGACGCCAGGACCGAAGTGGTGAAAATCTTCCAACGGAAGGCACCGGCCGGAGCGGGCATGCATTCCGACTATTGCCGCATTGGCGGTCGCACCGTCAACGATTGGCTGGGACCCCAGGGCGACATCGATGCCATGCTGGACGCGCTGGTGGACAGTGGTTGGATCCAGTTGGGAGCGCCGGTGTCTCAAAGCCGGTTCTGGAACCTGCTTCAAGGGGAACGCGCGGAGATGTTCGGTGTTTTCACGGGATATGAATTGCAGGTGATCCACGATTGGATCCGCGGCGAAGACAGTCGCGACGGACAGGACCATGCCCAGCCCGCCTCCGCCAACCAAACGCGCGGGTTGCCCTCGTTCAGGGCCTTGGCACGTCACCGCTCTAATGCCAACCCCATCGGCAGTGCGGAGCCTGCATTGGACCCCGAACTGCATCAGTTCAAAGAGCAGTTGCAGCCCCTGGAAGGAGAGCAACGCCGGCAGTTCCTCAGCGCCGCGCTGTCTCCTGCGACCCATTGGACCTCGACGGGGTTGTTCGCCACCCGGCTCTTCATCAGCGAAGGCTGGGCAACATGATCGGTAAGGCGGCCCCTCCCACGCTGGCGGTGGACCGCAAAAAATCACATGGGCGACGGCACTTGCAGCGATGAAGGATCGCTCCCGATGGCATTCAACTGCCCGTTCCCTCCGATTCGAAAGTGCGTGTTCTGCCCGGCCGCGATCGCCACATAGGCCGCAAAGCAATGGGCCGGCAAGATCAATGTACCAATGGCATCGGTGGCCGTGACTTCAAATCCAGCGAACGCTGGCTGCTCGTTGAGGGTGAAGCCGATCAGAAGCATCTGCCCCAGCCCCGCCACTTTGGCGCCGATCAGTTCAATACAACCCACCGCCTGCTCCACCACCCATCCCGAGGCGCTGTAGGGTGCATGCCCGCCAAGGGCAATGGTGCGCACTCCCCGTGCTTTGACAACGCTGTATTGCTCCCAGGCAGGCGCGAGATTGAGCGGAGAAAACTGCTGAAAGAGTCCGCGATGGCGTTGGGCCCGAGTGGGGTAATTGGTGCTCATGGATTGCCTCATGGAATGGGTTCTGGTGCGCCAGCCCATCCTGGATCAGCCACCGGAACGAATGCCGAGGCTGTGCAGGAGGAAGGTCACCCGTACCACTCACTATGGCAATCGACGTGCCAGCACTGTCCGCGTCAATGCACCCACTGAGAGGCGCATCTCGCTCGCACCGCTGCTTTCTTGATTTGCGAAAGGGGAGGCCTGAACGGACACTGTCATGCGCTCTACGCGCGGCGTGCAACGGACACATTGCACGTACGCCCGTTCAGGCGCTGGAATCAACGGCTTTTGGGATTTGAATCGCCACCGGCCTCCTGCTGCTGACCTGTTCCAGTTTTGGGTTTTGCTTTGGGAGCGCTGCCCGATGCACCGCCCTCGGAACTGGCTGCCTCACCCGCCTTGGCAGCGCCAGAACTGCGGCTGCTATGGCTCTTGGCGCCTGCTGCGCGGGCTTCTTCGGAGGTGAACTGATGCGCCGTGCCCTTTTGATGCGCTGCCTGCCCACCCTTGCTTGAGATTTCGCGTTGCTTTGCCGCGTCCATGGCGGCGAAGCCACGATTGCTACCGGATGGATTGCCTTGGTTGGCCATTTCGATACTCCTTCAATGTGCTCCCGTGGAGGGGAACGGCCCAGGCCCGGCCATGAAACCGGGCTTGCCAAGGCAGAGGCAATCGACATGCCCATTGCGAACGCGCGCCCTTGCGCGGCTAACGCGCGGTGTCCGGCTGGCTCGCCCGCGCCACCCAACGCGCAGCCTCTTGCCGTGCATGTCTGCGACGGGCAATGCCCGCATAGAGCGTCTGCACCAGGTCGATCGCATCGGAATCCGCTTGTGCGGCACTGGCCCGCACCTCTGCGCAGGCCACGGTCGTGATCTGGGGTTGCATGCCCTGCAGCACATCGACCAGCCCACACCAATGGCCTTCTACCGCCGAGGTGCGGGAAAACAAGGTCAATCCGTCGATGGAAGCCCAGGCGAAAGCCATGATTGATCTTTGGTGAATGGGGTCTCCGCCCGCCGGGTGGAGGCGATTGGCTCAAAGGTTCCTGTGCCGTTCCGGCGCTGCCGAAATGCGAAGCGCCTGACGGTATTTGGTGACCGTGCGCCGAGCGACCGAAAACCCTTGCTGCGCCAGCAGGCTGGCAATCGCCGCATCGGACAAAGCATGTGAGGGCGACTCGGCCGCAATCAACTCCGAAACCAGTTCCTTGACGGCTGCAGGCGCGCAGGTGGTGCCATTGCGCGTAGACAGCCCGCGTGAGAAAAAATACTTCAGCTCATGCAAGCCGAACGGGGTCGCCATGAACTTGTTGTTGGTAACTCGGGACACGGTGGATTCGTGCACCCCCACCTCCTGCGCAATCTGTCGCAGCTTCAGCGGCTTGAGCGCCAGCGGGCCGTGCTCGAAAAACGCCTGCTGATGCCGCCCGATGGCTCGCGCCACCGCCAGGATGGTGGCAAAGCGCTGCGCCACATTGCCCACCAGCCAACGCGCTTCCTGCAGGCAGGCGCTCAACGCCGCACTTTCACCATTGCGCTTGCGCTGCTGAAACATCCGCGCATAGGCGGAATGCACCCGAAGACGGGGCATCACGGCATCGTTGAGCACCATCTGCCACCCTCGCCCGCCCTTCACCGCAACGATGTCAGGCACCGCAAACGGCACATCGTCTTGCAGGAAGGCTCGGCAAGGACTGGGATCGAGCGTGCGAATCTGCGCGCAAACCGCTGCCGCCGCCTCGCGCGACACCCCCAGCGCCTCGGACAGCCGTGCGGGATCGCGCAGGGCCACGGCTTTCAGGTGGCTTTCAATGGCACGGCGCACCAGATCCCGGCTGGTGCCGCACTCCAGGGTGTGCAATTGCAATAACAGGCAATGCTGAAGGTCCACTGCGGCAACGCCTGCGGGGTCCAGTCCTTGGACCCGGCGCCACGCCATGCGGATTTCCTGCTCGTCCGGCTTCGGAGACAGGGCCATGGTGTGCACCGCCTGCTCGATCTCTTCGACTCCGCCGCGCAGGTAGCCATCGTCGTCCAGGGATTCGATGACCGCCCTTGCCAAAAGAAGATCGCGCTCCGGCAGACGAAGCAGGTCCAGTTGCCCATGCAAATGGGCGCGCAATGTGATGGGAGCCGCCGACCGCTCCCAAGCCCCTTCCCCATCGCTGTCGGAACATTGGATCCGGCTGCTTTTGGAATACAGATTCCAGTCGCTCAACGGCGCGTGTTCCATGTCCTGCTGCGCATCACCCTCGTCGGCTTCCAGCAGCGGATTGCTCTCCAAAGCCTCCCGCACCGCACGCGCAAAATCCTGCGACGACATCTGCAGCAGGCGCACTGCTTGCTGCAAGCGGGGCGAAGCATTCTGGGTGAGCGCTGCGGAAGTATTCAGACTAAGCTGGCTCATCGAAGGTCCATTGATGGGGGGCGCATCCTATGCAGCAAAGCAAGGCATATGCCACGCAACCCTTTACGCTGAAAGCGCTTGCCCAGCCTTGAAAACCAGCACCCGGCGCTATCCTTCAATGCATGGCATGGCGCTCAACCGGTAGAGATTGCCGCAATTCCTGCCAGTTTCAGACAGAGGTTCGCTCCATGGCCCGGTTCTTACCGGCATTGACTGGCACGCGGCATGCTGCGGCACTTGGCACCCGGCAACACCATCACGAGCGGAACGCCCCTGCCTCACCATGAACAACACCTCCACACCCATCCCGACGACAGCGCCTCGCCCATCCGACGAAGCCCCCGGCGGGCATGGCGCAGGTGGGCAGTTTCCCCCCGCCCCAACCCCTGCTGCGGTGCTGCAGTGGCTTTCCATGGCTGGCGTGGGGCATGAATTGCGCACCCCGCTGGGCGCCCTGTCCGCAGCACTGGAGGTGATTGCGCTCACCCCCCACCCGATGCCCATCCAGAGCGAAGCATGCGCGGTGGCCGCGCGGCAGACGCGGCATCTGTCATCACTGCTGGAAGATCTGCAGGACGTGCTGGCAGCGCGCGAAGGTCGCATGGAACTGCGGCGCGTGGTACTGGACTTCTCGGAGCTGGCGCGGCAGGCCTGGGAGGCAGCACTGGTGAACTCCAACGGGGGCTATGCCTGCACCCAGCAGATCGCTCCAGGCCTGCGGGTCATGGCCGATCCCCGCCTGATGCGCCGGGCGATCGATCAGCTTCTTTGCCGGGCGTGCAAAGCGGGAGCGCCGGGAATGCGCATGGACCTGATCGTGTCCACTCAAGAGGGCGAGGTGCGCGTGGAAGTTCACGGCCTGCCCAGAGACGACATGGGGCGGCCCTCGGGAACTGCATGCCCGCTGAATCTGGATGTGCGCATCGGTGCGCCCGCCACCTTGGCAGACCTTCTTGCCGACCACGTCATTCAATTGCATGGAGGGCACATCGCTCCGTCGGCCGATGGAGGCGGTCGCTATCTTGCCCTGCCCTGCCTTGCAGAGGCGCCGCCACCGCCTTCCAGACTGCGGCGCCCGAAAGTGCTGGTCGCGCTGCACGACGGGCGAGACCGCCAAGCGGCAGGGCAAACCCTGGAGCGGCAGGGATACCTCGTGCTGGAAGGCACAGCGATGCAGCCAACGCTTGACCTGTTACTGCAGCACCTGCCAGACCTGGTGCTGGCAAGCGCCCAGCCGGCTGCAGCGGCTCGCCATCTCGCAACCGCAGCCCGAGAAGCAGGCTACGCCGGGTGCATGATGGCCGTGGCACCCGCCATGCACTGCGCGCAAGAGACACTGGACGCGGCCGGCGCACGGCGCGCAGGCTTCGACGCATGGGCAGCCTGGGCCGACTGGCCCCAGGTGCTGACGGACGCGCTGGAATCCCGAAGCGGCTGACCGCTGTACGTTCGTTTACACCAGCAACCGCAATCGCGGCAAATAATTCTTCTTTTTCAAATTCTTACTCGGGGAGACTTTGCATGGCCCATGCCCTGGTAGTTGAAGACGATGCCGACTCCGCGCGCATGCTGGCGAGCTTATTGCACACTGGCGGATTCACGGCAGCCACGGCTTCTTCGCTCCGGGATGCGCGCCGCCAGATCGCCCTGCAGCGCCCCGACATCGTGCTGCTCGACCTGCAGTTGCCAGACGGCAATGGCCTTTCCCTGTGCGAGGAGGCCGAGTTGCTCTCCTATTCGGAAGTGGTGCTGATCACCGGCCACGCTAGCCTGGACACCTCGATCCAGGCCCTTCGCCTGGGCGCCGCGGACTACCTCATCAAGCCGGTGGACACGCGGCGGCTCAATGCCGTGCTGTCCCGTGCACGCTCTCCTTCCACCCTGCTGGCCGAGATCCAGGACATGCGCCTGCAGTGGGAATCGACCGGCCGCTTCGGCCACCTGCTGGGCCGGTCGTCCATCATGCGCAAGGTGTACGAGCAGATCGCCTGCGTGGCCGGCACGTCGGTTTCGGTGTTCGTGACAGGAGAGAGCGGCTCCGGCAAGGAATTGGTTGCCCGCTCCCTCCATGACCTCAGCCGGCGGCGCGACGGGCCTTTTCTGGCGGTGAACTGCGGCGCGATCTCGCCCCAGCTGATCGAGAGCGAAGTCTTCGGCCACGAGCGGGGCAGCTTCACGGGGGCAGACCGGCAGCACCTGGGGTTTTTCGAGCGTGCCAATGGCGGCACCCTCTTCCTGGACGAAATCACCGAGATGCCGCTGGAGCCGCAGGTCAAGCTCTTGCGGGTGCTGGAGACCGGCACCTTCATGCGCGTCGGGTCCACCGAAGCGCGGCACACCGATGTGCGCATCGTGGCCGCCAGCAATCGCGAGCTGGCCCAGGCCGTGGTCGATGGCGCGTTGCGGGAAGACCTGCTTTACCGCCTCAACGTGTTCCCCCTTCACCTGCCGCCCCTGCGGGACCGGCTGGAAGACCTGCCCCTTCTGGCCCAGCACTTTCTGGACGACATCGCTGCGCGCGAGGGCGGGCGCAAAACGCTGACCACTGCCGCCCTGGATCGCCTGGCGGAGTACCGATGGCCCGGCAATGTGCGCGAATTGCGCAACGTGCTGCAGCGCGCCTTCGTGATGACGCAGGAAGGGCCGGTCACCGAGCGCTGGCTGCCCCGCGACCTCGTGCCTTCGCAGCCGCAGCTTCCAATCCAACCGCTTGCGCCGCAGCAGCCGGAGGTGGCAGCGCCGGCCAACGGCGCTGCCACCCCCACCGAACTGCGCCTGCCGCTGGGCAGCTCCCTGGCGGAAGTAGAGCGGGCACTGATCCTGGCCACCTTCGCCCACTGCGGGCAACGACGCGAGCAGACTGCCGCCATGCTGGGCATCAGCATGAAGACGCTGTACAACCGGCTGAAGGAATACGGCGCCGGCGCTTGACCAGGCGCACAGTGGCGCTGTCGCGGCCCCATGCAATCGCAGGCACGGCCCTTCACGCGGGCCCCGGGCCTGCGGAGGTGCGCCGAAGCGGTTCGTTGCCAAGGCCCTGAATCCTGAACCCGCCACGTGCCAGGCACATTGGGCGTGCACGCCATTGCCCGCTCCGGCGGTCCGCCCCCATCCCCCAGCGCAGCGCCTCCCGTCCCATCGCCGGAAACGCCCCACCAGGACACGGCTCCGACCGGGCCCCATGCATGCTTTCCGCCATCGCCTGCCAGACCACGCCTTCGACCGCCAAGGCCCACGATCAATAATCGGTATTCATTAGAAAGACGCCAACATGGATGACTCGCTGACCACCCCCGACGAAGCCGAAGAGCATGTGGGAGAGGCGCTGGACAGCGTGGCGCCGGCGCGGGCCTATCACATGCTGCCGCTGATCGGCCTGGGGGGTTCGGCGGGCAGCATCTCGGCCCTGCAGACCTTTCTGCAGTCCATGCCCGAAGACCCCGGGCTGGCTTTCGTCGTGATCCTGCACCTGTCGCCCGACCACGACAGCGAGCTGGCAGATATCCTGCAGCGCTCCACCTCCCTGCGGGTGCTGCAGGTGCGCGAGACCTGCAAGGTCCAGGTCAACACCGTCTACGTCATCCCGCCAGGCAAGGTCTTGCGCACCTATGACGGCTTTCTGCAGTTGGCCGATCTGCCGAGCCCGCGCCATGGCCAAGTGACCGTGGACCTGTTCTTTCGCATGCTGGCAGACACCCATGGGCCGCATGCCACAGCCATCGTGCTGTCGGGCATGGATGGCGACGGTGCCATCGGCATCAAGCGCATCAAGGAGCGCGGCGGCCTCACCATCGCCCAGGACCCGGACGAGGCGGAGCACAGCAGCATGCCCCGCTCGGCGCTGGCCACCGGCATGGTGGACTGGACGCTGCCCGCGGCGGCCATGCCCGGCCGGCTGCTGGAGTACTACCGGCTCGAGCACCGCCTGAAGCTGCCTTCGGAGAAGGGCCCCCCGCCCATGGAAAACCCGATTCCCCATGGCATGGCCACGGAGGCGGCCCTGCGCGACGTACTGATCTTCCTGCGAACGCGGACCGGCCGGGACTTCGCCTACTACAAGCGGGCCACCATCCTGCGGCGCATCGGCCGTCGCATGCAGGTCAACGGCATCGCCGACCTGCCGGGCTATCTGGATTGCCTGCGCACGCGGCCCGGCGAAGCCGGGGCGCTGCTGCAGGACCTGCTCATCAGCGTGACCAACTTCTTTCGCGACGGCGAATGCTTCAGTGTGCTGGAGGCGCACATCGGGGCGCTGTTTGCCGGCAAGGGACCAGGGGATTCGCTGCGCGTGTGGGTGGCGGCCTGCGCCACAGGCGAGGAGGCCTACTCCATCGCCATCTTGCTCAGTGAATACGCCCGCAAGGTGGATGCGGCGCCGGTGATCCAGGTCTTCGCCAGCGACCTGGACGACGAGGCCATCGGCATCGCCCGCGAGGGGCTCTATCCCACGACCATCGAGGCCGATGTGTCGGAAGAGCGGCTGCGCCGGTATTTCGTGAAGGAGCACCGCGGCTATCGGCTGCGCCGCGAAATTCGCGAAATGGTGCTGTTCGCGGTGCATGACGTGCTCAAGGATTCGCCGTTCTCGCGGCTCGACCTCGTCACCTGCCGCAACCTGCTGATCTACCTGAACCGCAACGCCCAGCACCGCGTTTTCGACACCTTCCATTTCTCGCTCAAGCCCCGCGGGCTGATGTTTCTGGGCTCGTCGGAATCCGTCGAAGACAACAGCCCCCTGTTTGCCGTGCTCGACAAGAAGCACCGCATCTACAGCCACCGCCCCGCCTCGCGCTCGGGCATGCCGGGGCACTCTGCGCCCGGCACCGTCTCGCTCGCCATGGAGGCGCAGCATGCCGCGCGGTCCGGTCCGGTGCTGGCCGGCCCGGCCTTTACCTCGACGCCCCCGGCCTTGCGCGATCTGCCGCCTCTCGAGGGCCGCAGCCACAACTGGGGCGAACTGCATTTCCGGCTGCTGGAGAAGATCGCGCCGCCCTCCGTGCTGATCGATGCCGGCCACGACATCGTGCACCTGTCGCCCAATGCCGGCGAGTTCCTGCGCTTTCAGGGCGGCGAGCCCAGCCGCAACCTGCTGCGCGCCATCCACGAGGACCTGCGCATCGAGGTACGCGCTGCGCTCTACCAGGCAGCGCAGCGCAAGACGGCCGTGGAGACCCCGCCTTTGGCCTTCACCCATGCCGGCGGCGAAATGGTGCTGGTGGTCCGCATCGTCCCGTTCCACGAGGCGCCGGGCTTTTATCTGGTGATCATTCAGCCCGCGTCGGCGCTGCAACCGCTGCTGCCCATGCCGGTGCGGCCCATGGCGGTCTCCGAGCCCCTGGCGCAGCACCTGGAGCAAGAGCTCGAGCGCATGAAACTGCACCTGCGCGACACGGTCGAGCAGTACGAGGTATCCACCGAGGAACTCAAAGCGAGCAACGAAGAATTGCAGGCCATGAACGAAGAGCTGCGCTCGGCCACCGAGGAACTCGAAACCAGCCGCGAAGAACTGCAGTCGATCAACGAAGAGCTGACCACCGTCAACCACGAGCTCAAGAGCAAGGTCGATGAACTCGGCCACTCCAACAGCGACATGCACAACCTGATGGACGCCACCGCGATCGCGACGGTGTTCCTGGACCGCGATCTGTGCATCACCCGCTTCACGCCCTCGGCGATCACGCTGTTCAAGCTGATTCCCACCGACATCGGACGCCCGCTGTCCGACCTGGCGACCCACCTCGACTACCCGGAAATGACCTCCGATGCCCGCCGCGTGCTGGAGCGGCTGGTGCCGATGGAGCGCGAGGTCGGCAAGGGCGGCGGCCAGTGGTTCCTGGTCAGGGCCCTGCCCTACCGCACGCTGGACGACCGCATTGCCGGGGTGGTGCTCACGTTCGTGGACATCACCGAGCGCAAACACAGCCAGGAGGCCTTGCGTGTCTCGCAGGACCGATTCAGCCTCATCGTCAGCCAGGCGACGGCCGGGGTGATGGAGGTGTCGCTGGACGGGCGCATCGAATTCACCAACCGCAGCTACCGCGAGCTGCTGGGCTACTCCGAGGCCGAAATCGTGGGCATGTCGATGCTCGATCTCGTCCACCCCGACGACCGGGCCGAGAGCGCGCGGCTGTTCGACAAGCTCGCCCGCCACGGCGAGCCTTTCCAAGTCGAAAAGCGCTGCCTGCGCAAGGACGGCTCGGTGATCTGGACCTTCAACAACGTGAGCCGCCTGTCGAACGTGCAAGGCCGAGCCGACGCCGCGCTGGTGATGTGCACCGACGTGACGGAGCGCAAACGGGCGGAAGAAGCCCTCAGCCGCAGCGAGGAGCAACTGCGGCTCATCGTGGAGAACGCGGTCGAGTTCGCCATCTTCTCCACCGATCCGCAGATGCGCGTGACCCGCTGGAACGTGGGCGCCGAGCGCCTGCTCGGCTACCCCGAGGCCGAGGTGCTCAGGCAGCCCGCCGACATCATCTTCACCGACGAAGACCGTGCCCTGGGCGCGCCGCAGATCGAGGTGCGCCAGGCGCTCACCGATGGCCGCGCCATGGACGACCGCCTGCACCGCCGCAAAGATGGCACCACCTTCTGGGCCAGCGGGGTGTTGATGCCGATGCTCGACGATGGCGCCGTGGTCGGCTTCGTCAAGATCCTGCGCGACCAGAGCCGTGCCCGCCAGGCCCAGGAAGACCTGGAGACCAGCCGGGCCGAACTGGTCGAGGCCCTGCGGCAGAAAGAAGCCGCGCACTCGGCGCTGGAAGCCGCCGACGCCGCCAAGGACCGGTTCCTGGCCGTGCTGTCGCACGAGCTCCGCAACCCCCTCGCCTCCATCCGCAATGCCGCCGAAGCGCTGCAGTCGGGGCAGCTGAGCGACCGGGAGCGGGCGCAATCGTCCAACATCCTGGACCGGCAATCCGCCGCCATGAAGACGCTGCTGGACGACCTGCTGGACGTCTCTCGCCTGCGGCTGGGACGCCTGACCCTGCACCGCCGCCGCATCCTGCTGTCCGAGGTGGTGGACATGGCCATCGAAACCACAAAGCCCGCCATCGAAGCCGGCGCGCACCGGCTGGAGGTGGTGCTGCCGCACACGCCGGTGGTGCTCGATGCGGACCCGGTGCGGCTCAGCCAGGTGCTGTCCAACCTGCTGGCCAACGCCGCCAAATACACCCCGCAGGGCGGGCACATCGGGATACGGGCCCACGTGGACCAGCGCACCGCCGTGATCGCCGTGACTGACAACGGCATCGGCATGGAAGCGGGCAACATCCACAGCATGTTCGGCATGTTCGTCCAGGAAACTTCCGACCTGCCCGGCACGCGGGGCCTGGGCATCGGCCTGGCGCTCGTGCGCAGCATCGTGGAACTGCACGGCGGCTTGGTGGAGGGCAGCAGCTCGGGCCCCGGCAAGGGCAGCACCTTCACCGTGCGTCTGCCGCTGGCGCAGGCGGAGCCCCTCGCCCCGCTGCCGGAGCCCGAGCCGCCCGCCCCGCTGCGCAAGCTGTCCACCACGGCGCCCAAGGTGCTGGTGGCCGACGACAACGCCGATGCGGCCTGGAGCATCGCCACCCTGCTGCAGATCTCCGGCTGCGAGGTAAGCACCTGTTCCGACGGCCCCGCAGCGCTCGAGGCTGCCCGCCAGGCCATGCCGGACGTGGCCGTGCTCGACATCGGCATGCCAGGCATGATCGGGCACGAGGTGGCACGCCAGATGCGTGCCCTGCCGGGCGGTGAGGACGTGCAACTGATCGCGCTGACCGGCTGGGGCCAGGAGGCGGACCGCAACGCCGCCGCCGAGGCGGGTTTCGACGCGCACATGGTCAAGCCCGTGGAGGTCCAGAAACTCGTGGCGCTCATCGAGGCCCGGCAGCGAGGCAACGCATCGCACTGAGCTCACAATCATTTGCTATATTTTTTATAGCACAATGCCTTAGTACTTATTGCGGCAGAGGCCTTTTTGACCCATGGTGCTTCGGCGGCATCCGAAATGGATGGGGGTGGGCCGCTCTGCCGGACCGTGCCCCCCTCGCGCGCTCCCACCCCCTGTCTGGCAACGCGCAGCGGCATGCCGGCCCCCTACGACAACTGCGCCCGGCCGCTTGGCCCCCCAATGGTCCTTTTGCGGACTGGCGACGCCCGCGCCGCGCCGCCCCCCGCCCAACCACCACCCATCCTTGAGGAGCGAATGCACATGAGCGAGAGACCCAGCCAATCCCAGATTCTGGAATCCCTGTCGGTGGTGCGCGAGTTCGATGTGGAGGCCGAACTGGAGCGCCATGTCGATTTCCTGGCCCAGTACCTTGCCCGCACCGGGCGTAGGACCTACGTGCTCGGGATCAGCGGCGGCGTGGATTCGCTCGTCGCCGGCTGCCTGGCGCAGCGGGCCGTGGCCCGCCAGAGAGCCTCCGGAGAAAGCGCCCGTTTCATCGCCATGCGGCTGCCGTATGGCCAGCAGCGGGACGAGGCCGAGGCCGCCAGGTGCCTCGACTTCATCGCGCCGGATGAGGTGCGCACCGTCGACATCCGCGCATCGGTCGATGCCATGCAGCAGGCGCTGATCGCTGCCGGCGTGGACCTGGGCGATGCCGCGTCGCAAGACTTCCTGGTCGGCAACATCAAGGCGCGGGCCCGCATGGTGGCGCAATACGCAGTGGCCGGTGCCACGGCCGGGCTGGTCATCGGCACCGATCACGCCGCCGAGGCGCTGATGGGATTTTTCACCAAGCATGGCGACGGAGCGGCCGACGTGCTCCCGCTGGCGGGCCTGAACAAGCGCCGTGTGCGCGTGGTGGGCTTCGCGTTGGGCGCGCCCCGCGATCTGGTGATGAAAGTGCCCACGGCCGATCTGGAAACGCTGGCACCGTAGCGGCCCGACGAAGACGCATTCGGTGTGAGCTACGAAGCCATCGACGATTTTCTCGAAGGCCTGCCCATCGACCGCGAGGCCGAGCGGATCATCGTGAAAACCTACCTCGCCAGCGCCCACAAGCGCCACGCCGCCGTGGCGCCGCCCATCGCTCGGCCTGGGCTCTAGACAGGCTTCACTTCCCTAGACAGCGGCCATTCTCTACCGGGGAAACAGAAAAAACCGCTGCAAAAGTTACCGTGCGGCACCTCGCAGGCAATTGCTCCCCTGTTGCAGGGCCTGCCGGTGGCGATGGCTGAATGCACTGCCAAGCGTCACCGGCACTGGCGCGGGTGGCTCGAGCCATGGGCCTCACAGGGTGCATGGCGTGTTCCGCTGAGCCTCCACCAGCAACGCGGGACAGCGCAGATGCAGGGGATCTGCTCGCCCACACCACCGCTCTGCAATGCCATCGGCCCGGGCCCGCTCCTGCGGCACACCGCTTGCCCCGACCCCATCGACGCCGCATGGCGTCGCCTGTCGGTGAACCCGCTGGCTCAACCCCACAAGGAGCATTCATGTTTTCTCATAACAAGCGGCTGCAATACACCGTACGAATCAGCGAAACCAATCCCGGCCTCGCCAACCTGCTGCTGGAGCAGTTCGGCGGACCCCAGGGCGAACTCGCCGCAGCCTGCCGCTATTTCACCCAGGCATTGGGCGAGGACGACCGTGGCCGCAAGGACATGCTCTTCGACATCGCCACCGAAGAACTGAGCCATCTGGAGATCATCGGCACCATCGTGGGCATGCTCAACAAGGGCGCCAAGGGCCGGCTGGCGGAAGGCATTGAAAAGGAAGGCGACCTCTACCGCTCCATCACCGGCGCAGACAACGACAGCCACTTCACCCAGGTGCTGTACGGGGGTGGCCCGGCGTTGATCAATTCGGCAGGCGTGCCCTGGACCGCTGCCTACATCGACACCATTGGCGAGCCCACCGCCGACCTGCGGTCGAACATCGCAGCCGAATCCCGCGCGAAGATCGTGTACGAACGCCTCATCAATCTCACGGACGACCCGGGCGTGAAAGACGCGCTGACTTTCCTCATGACGCGCGAGATCGCCCACCAGAAGTCGTTTGAAAAAGCGCTCTATGCCATCGAACCGAACTTCCCTGCCGGCAAGCTGCCAGGCGATCCGCGCTTCACCAGCGTGTCTTTCGCACCTCGCAGGGCGAGCCCGAAGTGCGGGGCGCATGGAACGAAGGGGACCGCTGGAACGCCGTTCCCCCGCCCCAGGGCGCGGAAGCGGTGGATGGCGGCGATGGCCTGGCGACCGTGACCCTGAACGAGTTGGAAGCGCCCGCCGTGGAGCAGATGGCCGAACGCACGGCATCGCAGCCCGACATCGATCCCACCACGGGTGCCGAACTGGGCATGGGAGAAGATCTGGACCCTGTGGGTGATGCGGGCGGTTTGCGCAACGTACGTTAAACGCTCGAAGACTGATGCGCCTGAGCGCGTTCCCCGGCCGTGGTGATGTCCCGATGAGGTACTTTCCGCGGCCCGGGGGCAAGCCCCGGGTGGCTTTTGGTTTGCACGCGCAGTCAATGGCATCCTGCGGCGCGAAAGCCATCGCGCCGATCATCATCAAGTTAGCGTGATGGTGCACGGTGGCGGTCATGACCGCGCACGTGTTCCGATCGCCATCTATGCGTTTTCTCGACGGCTGCGTTGGCATCGGCGCGCCACGGCACAGCCCACGGCAATACCCGCCGCGAAAGTCGCACAGATCGTTGCCATGGACCGCTGGGAGCGGTCATCGCCAAGGCGGGGAGTGCCATCGGCCGGTTCGACCCAACGACCCACCGTGCCGGTAGTGCCCACCTCATGGCGCCCCCACCATGCGAGCACCACTGTCGATGCGAAGCTGGCCAAAGTCCCTGCCATCAGCCCCACGCTCATCACGGAGCGTGCCGTTGTCTCCTGCCTTTTCTGAGCATGCGGCAGGGATTGCAAATCCAATGGCGGTAGAACGTGAACCTGGGTCACAGCGATCGACAACGGATCGCTGGCAGGAAACGACTCCTCGATCCCATGGTCGAGAGCCGGCTCCGTGTGTGCCGGATCGGCTGTCGCTCTCAACGCCGGAGCAGTGCCTTCGGGCGCAGGAGAAGGATGGCTTTCAGACGTCGGGAAGGGAAAGGCATCAGGGCTGCGGGTGTTCATGAGAGATTTCCTTCCAGAGACCACGGCGGGATGAATGAAGGGGCGGCGGAGCACGAAGGGCCGTCCGGCTAGCCATTTCGAAGGGGGTCTGATGGCTTGCCGGAGTCCGCAGCAACATCGCCCTCTTCCCCCTCCTTTTGCGATGCAGGCCGTTTCTGCGGCATGCGCTGCATTGCGGGATCTGTTTCGACCAATGCCGGGCTGGGACGATCGGGGTCCTTGCGCGGCTTGCCGTCCAGGGAATCGACCTCGTTTACCATGGCTGCATCTCCGACATGTCGGCAACCGCCACCTGGCAGGGCTGCTTTCCTATGGAAATGCGCGTCTTGGCAGGTGCCGCGTCGGCGGTGCTCCAAATACCGGCTGGTCTGGGGGTTTGCATGAGTTTCCTTTCCAAGGAGGAATCAGTTTGCGACCCCCCGTTAGACGCAGGTGTAGGACTGCAGCGCTCATGCCGCAGTGGCACTACAGGCCGTGATGCCGAGGAAAAAACGGTTTTAGATGCAAGGCCGTGGAGTCGATGCGGGCCATGGTGGCCACCGCCACATTCGATGATGAAGTGTCGGGCAACGGCAGGAATCAGCAAGTGCGACTCGCGGGCGATTTCGGCGTGACGGGCGCAATACTCCACGACGCGCTCAAGCAAGAAAAAACCGCCACAGCCTGACGTTGTCAGAGTGTGGCGGTATCCTGAGTGGTGGAGCTGGCGGGAGCCAAGTCCCGAGTGTTCCCCCACCTAAAAAACCATTATTTTCAACAACTTAGAGCTGAGCCACAAAACTCCACTACGTTAGGCACGTCGAGGGCGTTGAAAAGTGTGCCCCCAAAGTGTATCCCACGGTGTGCCACACGGACTTGGGTTCAATTCCGCGAAATGCAATTTGGGCACTTGGTTGCAGGTCAGCGCCGACGGACTAGACCGGAGGTAGACCGGGAGTGAACTCCACTCGCTCAGCAATGAAGGCAGCAATTTGCGCAGGAGTAAACCTGCGTGCGTCGATAAAGCCGTCCTGCGGAAAGACACCTTCCACGGCTCCGTCATCCATACGCACATACATGATTCGACCCTTCTCCTTGGCGACATTCATGACTGCGCGAATCGCGGACCACTCGATATTTGGCCACATCTTGCGCTGGTAGTCCGCACCGATGAACACGACAAGAAGCCTAGAACGCTGGGCGTACAAATCTTGAAGCAGCAGGTCGAGCCCAGGCCTAGCTAGCTGCGCCTGATAGTTCATATCGTAGAAGCAGGCATGCGCACCCAACAGCGCTGTAGTCTCCCTCGCCACCGCCTCTACTAACGCTCGGTACTCGCCTGGAAACGAAAAAGCTACTTGAAAACGATGCGCGGTGATGTCAACCCTGGGGACCCCGGCAGTTGTCTGACGCTGGGAAGCGAATTGCGCCGGAAGCAGTACGCCCTTCGGGAGTAGTTCACGCGCCAAATCTACATCTTTGACTGCCCAATGGGTGCGCGAGGATTCCCAACTACCCAGGTCAAGCTCAGCCCCCATCGACCACAATTCTTCGTTCGTCAAGAACTTGGGGAGATGAATAAATTCATAGTCGACGCGCACTTCCATACGATTCGACCTTTTGCTGACACCTGTAATTCTTCCGAACTTCGGTGCCTTCCCCACGCCTTCTTCGTAAGCAAAAACCGATGGGATGCTCATCAACTCCGCTGCGCTGGCTTCATCCAACGAGCCAAGTCTTTCTGTAATCGCGGCATCCGTGTACTCGCGCACACAACGACTTAGCGCAAAGGTAGTCGGTTGACCGGACCAACCGTTTTCATCTGCAGTTACAAGCAAGTTGAACATAACTCCCATCCTTTCCAACACTCTAACCCAGCCTCACCCAGGCCCAGAGTGCAAGTTGGCAGGCGGGATGCCTTCTAGTCGCCGACTTTCTTCACGTTGACAGACCTCTCAAGCAACTGGTCAAGAACTATCCCCGGTTTTGTGCTGCAAGCTTGACACCACCTCGCATACAGAAGAACGTCCACGAAGTTCTCGCCTCGCTCAAGCTTCGAAACATAGGACTGCCCCACCCCAAGGGCATCGGCCATCTGCACCTGCGTCAGCCCGGCTTTGACGCGCACCGCGCGCAACAGCGCGCGCAGGTCATCGTAGTTCGCGTGGTAAAGAGAGGCAGACATGCCCCGCATGATTTAGTCTTAAGCGGAATAGTCGTAACACGACTTTCTTGAGCTACGATGCGCCCCTGGTTGCGGCGTGGTGCCGCCATCGTTAACAGGAGGTCATCGCTCATGAAACTGGCAATCCTTGCCTTCGCCTTTGCAGCCTTGTTAGGCTGCACAACCCCCAACACACCGACACATGGCCCGGCATCACACGTTCAGCCTCTTCCGTGGGCGACCGGCTCTAACGGCATGGCGGACTGAGGGGGCAAGATGCGTTTTATCGTCGAAAAAATACGTGCGGTCCTTGCGACTGGCGTTGCCCTCGCGCTGCTTAGCTTCGGCGCACACGCCACCGACATTGCTGGCGTGAAACTGGGGATGTCAGTTGGAGAGGCAAAAACGGCCTTTGGCAGACCAGCACAGATGAAGGTCATACCGATCTACACCAACAAGATTGAGAGCGGCCTTGCCGCCTGGCAAGGGGAGCGTCTTTACGACAACTCGTGGAGTGGGCCACTCGATGAGTTCGCGGCATTCAAGGGCCACGCCGACAGCATCTGGTTCGTTCAAAAAAATCAGCGCCTACCAAAGACCGCGCGATACACGCGCCAAGTCCTGCTGGAAGCCGTTCGGAAAAAATTCGGCAAAGAGAGCTTCATCAAAGGTGAGATGGGCGACAAGCTCGGTGCCATAGTGGTTGGGTGGGAGTTTGACCAGGACGGAAAGCAGTTCTTCGGCCCGTACTCCGAAGGGGGACGGACCATTACGGGCGCTGCGATACCGGCAGCACCGTGCCGGATGTTCGACCTCGTGAGGATTGGGTCCAACCCCACGGGTGGGGACAACTTCCTTCCTGAACCTATGTCCATCATCCTGCCATCCGAGTTCAAGCGCTCGTGCAGCCGCGCGTATTACGCCGAATGGACTCACGATAGCGACGGGCTGGTAGAGGCAGTAGCCCTGAGGGCCATTGACTCCGCCACCATCCTGCGAGCCATCGACGGCAAGAGCGCGGGCAGCGAGGCCGATGCCCGCAAACGGGTCCAAGACCAACAGAACAGGGGCGTGAAGCCTAGCTTGTGACGGACGTAATGAACTGGTCGAAGTAGTCGTCCGGCCAATCCCAGAAGGACGGCGGGGCACTGCCCGGCGTTCGCCGGTTACGCGCCCTCACCTCTCGGCATAGGGCTGCCACCATTTGCAGCACCTTCGCGGCGTCGCCGTCTCTCGCTGCGCGCAGAATCATCGCCAAGCCTGGGCGCGAGGAGTCGGGACGTGTCGCGGTCAGGTGGTCGCGCATCGGATACGCAATGCGCACTGGCTCGGGCGCGTCAGCGGAGAGGCTTTCCCTCTCCTCCCGGCGCTCCTCATCCTCCCAAGCTGTGCATGTCGAAATGCCCAATTTCTTGGCAATATCGCCAGCGTGGAACCGGCTACGACCTTGCAGCGCTTCGATGGCGCGCAGCCATTCGGCGGATGCCTTGGCATCGCCTCGGCCTGCGCGGTCCAGCAATTGCCCCAACAGCAACCCCTTTTTGCGCGCCTTCTTGGTGTCGTGGTTGGACATTTCGTGAGCCAATTCCTGTTTGGCGAGATAGTCCGCCATGGCGTTCAGTTTCAGGTCAAAGCCGTGGTCATTGCACTTGCCGCCCACCTGCGCCACGGCCTTTTCCCACTCGGCGCGGGCAAGGGCTTCGAAAGCGGTCAAATCTGCCCCAAGAAGATGGGTTAGAAGGACGTGGAAGTGGCCATGGATACCATGGACACCTACCGGCGCTTCCAAGCTTTTCAGCTTGCCCATGCAGCCGATTGCCTTGTAGCGCCTGGACATGTTCTTGTCGAAGAGCTTGAAGGCAGCGTGCAGTAGGTCGATGGAATCCTTCCAGTTGCCGTCGTAGCTGTGGGCCATGGTAAAAGTCATCATTGCTGCCCCCAAGCCATGGGCCTCCAATGCCGGAATTAAGGCAGCACGAATCCACGAACGGGCCTGCGAGACTCTGGCGCGGGCGCACTGGTCGCAGGTCCAGACGTTGCCGCACTTGAAGTGGCCGTGGAGCTTCGTACCGTCTGCGCCAACCTCAATTTCCGCGTGAGTGGAGTCGAATCCGAAGGCGCGCCAACGACCGCAGCCGACAACCGACGAACCCCTGAGATTTTCGCCGTTGCGGTGGTAATAGCCTGCCATCAGCCGCGATGCGGTTGAAACGCGGATATACGGCCTATTAGGGCTCGTTTTCGATGGTGTTTTTTGGTCAAGCGACATCGCCGGCTTTCGCGCCGACTTGTTTACTTGACAATGAACGATGAATTAGTATCATGGATTTGTTCCCTGTACTGCATTTCCCGGCTAAAAGAAGGTGCAGTAAAAAAGGCCCGCCCCGTGCGGGCCTTTTTCTTTGTCCAATCAACTTACCAATTGAGGGTGGGCAGGGTCAAGTGATGATGAGGGCAGGCAGCCATCCTGATATCAGCCTGAAACCATTTGTCGGAGTATTCCTATTCTTCCTGAAACCATTTGTCGGAGTATTCCTATTCTTCCCAAGGCGGCCAAACTGATATCATCGTTGATCACACTGTTTGGCAATCTTCGGCGCAGTGCGACGGGAAGAAGCCTCACCAGCTGGACACCAAACAGACCTTTGGCAGGTAAGGGGAGCACGGATGCCCCTACTCGGCGGTCGGGCTCTTGAACTTTTGGCTGGACTGCGTTAAGATGCTTGCAACAACGCTGCTGGGTTCAAGCCAAGAAAGTGCGCAAGCACTTTTGAGGTACCCAGTGGCTTTTCTTTTGGGCAATGGCCACCTTAAGCTTTAAGCCGTACACCAAGCATCCCCTGGCAGTTCCTGACGTTGTAGCCAAACTTCGTGCACAGGGACTCCTCATCGGTGATGTGACCAAAGCCAGCGACTTATTGGGTCGCGTCAACTACTTTCGATTTCGAGGGTACCTATACCCGTACCTCGACTTGGTAAACATCCCAGCGGCACCGGCTCCTAAGAACTTCAAGGCTGGCTCAACGTTTGAGCAGGCTTTGGAGATGTACCGCTTTGATGAAGGATTGAAGAAGCTTATCTTCAACTTGATGCCGGACATAGAGGTTGCGCTCAGAACAGTCCTTGACGCAACTATGTGCAAATCTGCTGGCCATGGATTTTGGTACCTTCAACCACAGTGGTTTTCCAGTAAAAAGCATCCGAATCGTATAATAAATTCACTTAGCAGTTCTTTTTGCGATTCGAGTGAAAATTACGCTCAACATTTCCAGAAAACTTACTTCAATAACGTATCTGGAATTTACAAGCACCTACCACCTTTTTGGGTACTTTTTGAGCTTTCCACTATAGGACAGCTCTACGAGTTTTATGCAAATCTAGATGAAGCTGCGCCAAGCTTTCCCGCCTCGTCTCCGACGATACCATGCAGTACTGTCCTGGACAAAATGGCAAGAAACCGAATGGGAGCGGAGAAGTACAAGGACTTGCGCACATGGGTAAAGATGCTGCGAGCCATCCGGAATATATGTGCGCACCATGGAAGACTTTGGAATAAAAACATTCTGGCGCCAAACGGAATTACTAGCAAAGTTTCAATTCCATTTCCGACGGTTCACCCTGGTTCATCAGCACCAAAAACGAATACCGTCTATGCAGCGCTCGTAGTTCTTCGGTTGATGAGTAAAAAGCTCGGAATTTTCGACGGGATAAAAGACGGATTGCTCGCCCTCCTTGCAGCACATCCAGAAGCCAACAAACCAGCGCACCTCTTTGCCATGGGCATACCGGCGAACTGGCACCAAGACACAGTTTGGTTGTGAACTGCGCCACTTAACGGCGCGATGCATAGTCCAGCACCAAGCGATTCTGAAAGCGAATTGAAGCACTTCCTCACCATTCCCACGGTTCGGGAATCTTTGGCGTTTGGTGCGGCGTAAAAGTGAAAGGGCCATTCCAAGTGCTGGACGGGGTTGCGCTGTGGTCTTCTGGTCCGGGCACCGGATTGGGACGGGGAGCATCGGGCAACGTCGCCTCGTACGCCTTGACCCGCTCGCGGTGCTCGGGCCATTGCTTCCACTCGTCATATTTGCGCTTGCGCTCTGGGTCGTTGATGTACGCAGTCCAGGCGGTGTCGTTCTTCCTGCATTGCTCGATAGCCGCCCGGGCTTCGGCTAATTTTTCTTCGTAAATCGCCACGGTGTCCCGGACGCCCAAGGCACGAGCCAGTTTGGACATGATGGAGACAAGCGGTCCGGGTGGGTCGGCTTTCAGTGCGCGGAGGCGTTCCTTCCATTTCTTTGCCACCTCGCGCCCCTCTTTTCGCTTGGCGTCAGTCCGCCTTACCTCACGGAAGGCCTGACGAAGGTCAAGGGAATTCGTGAGCTGCAATTTCCGCTGTTGGGCGTCCTCGCCCAATGGGCTTGTGCTGGGAACAGGTGGCAGACGTGAGGGACGCTCTCGGGGCACTTCCGCTTTGACAATCTGGTGCTCTTGGGTTGCCGCGCTTGCGGCGACCTGCAACGCTGCCTCCACTTGCGCGGCCGTTTCTTTCGACTCTTGCATGATGCGTTTGAGCAGGGGGCGCGCCTCCACAATCGCCAGGTTTTCCGCTTCCATAGTCTCGCGCAGTTCGCGGGGGGCATTGACCGGAATATGAGCCGTGGGAATGTGTCCTTCGACCACCTCTGCAAACTTTCCTGCGTACACATACCAGTCGGCGCCGTTGGCCTTGGCGTGCTCGTTCATGATGCGGCAAACCTCCTCCCGCATGTTTTTCACTTCACCGGTCTTCATGTCGTCCAGGATGCGGGTCTTCTTGCCGAAGGTCATTTGCGAATCCACCTCTCTGGTGGTGAACAAAATATGGACATGGTCGTTTTGCCCATTGGCCGGGCGATGGATGGAAGCCATCACCGCAACCCCGTAGCGGGCCACCAGCATTTCGGACAAGCCACGCACGCAAAGTCGGCGCTGCTCGTCCGTCCAGTCGTGCGCGAGAGGCACCATCAACTCGCGGGCGATAGCCGAGTTCTTTCGAGTCTCTGCCCGCTCGGCTTTGTTCCATAGGGTGCCGATATCATCCAAACCCATTTCAAGACCGGCAACACCGAACAGTTCGGTGCAGACGTGACCAGTCTTACGGCGGTAGTCGTGCACCTCGCCTAGCTGCTCCTCGCTCAGCCGAGTGCAGGAGCGGTACGCAGCCGCCTCGACGGCGTTACGGCCTTTGGAGCGCTGCAAGACTTGCAGCGAGGGGGTAAACCAAGTGGCGAGGCTAGGCACAGCACCCCCCGGGGCGATTGCGAAGCAACGGGGTCCAGGGGCACAGCCCATGGCGAACGCAAACTCGCAGAGTTTGCATAAGTGAGCCCTTGCAGGGGGCTACCTGGGGGCTGGGACTGATTAACGCGCTCGGGATATTCACCCTATTAAATTAGCACAATCAAAAATAAAGTGGTAATTTAATAGGACGAAAAGGAGATTTATAGCATGACCAGTATAACTGCCATGAAAAAGCGATTGAGCCAACTTGACGCTGAGAAAGCTGCAATCCTCGCAAAGGTATCCACCACCGCCAGAAAAAATTCAGACGCTAGAAAATACGCTTTGGGAGGCGCCCTACTTAAGTTGGCGGCTAATGACCCTCAGGCTCACAACATCCTCAAAAAGGCCTGGGCGACCGCTAAGGGTGACAAGCCCCGCCCCTTCGAAGATGCTCAAATACCGGAGCATGTGAGTATTACCCAGCCGCTAAACAAGACCGTCTAACGAGAAGACCTCAAAAGGCTCATTAGCAACCTTGCGAACTCTCTTTCGCGAAGAAGTGCTCGGAGATATGTAGGTAAAAAAATCGACGCCGGGATAATTGAGACGGTCAATTACCCGCTTCATACTCCTGACCGAAAAAGCCCCGGTGTAGGTATCCGTGTGGACATCGAACTGTCCACGGCCTGCCGTCATAGCATGGGCCACGGAGTGACCAGCAAGGCGACGAAGAATCAGGGCCTCGGGGATACGCTCCTTGATGGCCGTTTCCTCCGATACGCCCGAGGCGTCCAAGATGGCTTGAGCCAGCGAGCTGATGAACCGATGACGGAACGAGTGAAACACCACATTCGGGTCTTCAATCTTCAAATAGTCCCGCAGGTATTTGGTGTTGAACCACTGGCTCGCAGCCTTCCCGTAACCATCGGCCTTGGCCCGGTTGAGGTCAAACAAGTTGACAGCCCTATCCTTGGCTGCGGACTTCTTGGTTTGGCAATAGTCGATGAACCCCAGGTCGATGAGCTTTTGGTGCACCGGAATGATGCGGCGGCTCTCTTCGTTCTTGACGCTTTGGCCGTCGTCTTCCGCTGCCGTGATGTTCAGGAACCATAGCCCTTCATCGTCCTGCCGAACATCGTCGGTGGTCAGTTGCGAGAGCTCATTGACGCGCGCTCCGGTGAACGCTGCCAAGTGGATGACCCAATACTGATAGGAGCGGTTGTATGCCCCATCCCGGTAGTAGTCCGACCCGAAGATTTGCTGCATTTCCTTCTGAGTGAAGGCGCGCCGCGATGCACCCTTGCGGGCCTGAGTTGTCTTCACTTTGAATCCCTCCAACAGGGTTGGATTGACGGCGTACTGCCGTTTGCAAAACTCCAGAAAGTTGGCCGCAACGGTTAGGTAGCCATCCAAGGTGTTCTGCGTGATGGTCTGGGCTTGCTGACCATTCGCCCGGAAAAGCGACTTGGAGCGCACCCTCTGGATGAGCGTATCGAAAGGCAGTCCCCCGGCCCCTGGCAACTTGTCGATGTTCTTTGGGTAGTACGCCAAGTCCTTGCGGTACTGCTCCAAGTCCAAAGGCGTGAGGGTGCCAACATGCCGAGCGCTGAAACGGTCGATGAAGGGTTTCAGGCGGGTGCGGATTTGGGGCACCTTCTTGACGCCGATTTCCTTTTCAGTAGCCCGGTCCTGCTCGTACTTCAAATACTCTTTGACCAACCGGCCCACGGTCTTTGCTGCCACGGGCGATAGGCGCCCAGGCTCATTGATGGCCGGGGCATGGTCTGGCGGGGTCGGCTCATCGGAAGGCCGGTCCCAAACCGCAATGGTTGAAGGTGCAATCCTTGCGGCGCCTCGGGTCACGTTCTCGATGAGCTGGTCCATGTTGCCCACATCCTGGGGGCCAAGGTCGGTCAGCTCAATGTCGAATCCCTGCCCCTTTATCTTCACCCCAAAGGGCATGGGCGGTACTGTTGGTTTTTTCATGCGCGCTTGAAGGAAAGCAACCGCGCTGGCGCGCGTAACTGTTGCATTCTCCATCAAGAAGGCGTCGAAAAGAACCCGCAAATAGCGCGCTGCCGCCTTAGCGTGGCGCGGGTCCTTGGTGCCAGTAGAAAGTTTGAAGTCCCGGCCATCGGCAGGGACTCTTTGTCGCGCAGGAACAACAAACCGCGCGAAGTAAACGCCGTTGCGAGATTTTTGAAGGTACGACGAGGACAGCATTCATGGGCTCCAAGTGTGCCCTTTAGTGTCTCCCCGCAGTGGTTGTGTAACCGTACCCTAAAAAATCCTTTAAAAGCAACGAGTTATAAAAGTGGTGGAGCTGGCGGGAATTGAACCCGCGTCCGCAAGCCTTCTTCGGGCAGATCTACATGTTTAGCGGTCTGTTTTGATTCTCATGGCCCACGTCGCGCAGTCGCACGCTACGTGGGTCACCAGTACCCTTGGATCTCGCTCCATGCCAAGGTACCCGGCACGGAACCAGCCAGCGTGAATAACCTTGCAGCCGGGAGGTCTTGCGACCCCCTTGCCCAGCCCGCTAGCATGCTGTTACAAGGCTCGATCACCGGTTTTTAAGCGGCGAGTGCGAGTGCGAAACGTTCGTCGTTTGCAGTTAGTTTTTTGAATGCAGATTTACGAGCGCCACTCAAGCTCGACATGCACCACGCCGATTCCGAACCCACGTCGAAACCAGGGCAGCCCCAAGACTCATATTTTAAGGCGCCGAGATCAATTGCAAGACCTCTAGCGGAGATTTAATTGCGGCCTGTGCGCCCCACTCGTGCACCGCGGTCTGCGTACCGAGGTAGCCGTATAAAGCGGCCACGGTGTGCATGCCAGCCGCAAGGCCCGCGACGATGTCGCGCTCATCGTCGCCGACGTAAATGCAATGCGCTGGCTCGATGTCCAGGCGTCTGGCGGCTTCGAGCAGGGGCTCAGGATGTGGTTTGCTGTGCGCGGTGGTGTCGCCACTGATCACCGCTCCAGCGCTGCTGAACAGCGGCGTGGCCGCCACCAAGACGTCCGTGAATCGTGCCGCCTTATTGGTGACGATGCCCCAGGGCATGCCACGCCGGGTCAACTCGGCGATCAATGCCTCCACGCCATCGAACACTTTCGTGCGCTGCTGAATGCAGGCCTCGTAGTTGACGAAGAACTCTTCCCGGAACGCAGGAAAGTCAGGATGGGCCGTATCCATATCGAATGCCACGGACAACATGCCCCTGGCTCCGGCCCCTGCCATGGGCCGATACCGCTCGGCAGGCAGAGACGGCAAGCCACGGTCCGTTCGCAATTTGTCGGCGGCAGCACCCAGGTCAGGAGCACTATCGATCAATGTGCCGTCGAGGTCGAACAAGACGGCACGAACATGGGTAAAGACAGGTGAACTCATACGGCGGCGCGGCGTGCAGCGAGCATGTAGTTGACCGAAGTGTCGGCACTCAGCCAATAGCGTTTGGTCAGCGGGTTGTACTCCAGTCCGCGGCTGTGAACGATATCAAGGCCCGCCAGCCGACTAGCGGACGCCAATTCGCTGGGCTTGATGAATTTCGCATACTCGTGCGTGCCTTTGGGCAGCATGCCCAAAATGTATTCGGCGCCGACGACTGCCAGCATGAACGCCTTGGCATTGCGATTGATGGTGGAAAAAAAGACCCAGCCGCCGGGCTTGACCAGACGCGCGCACGCTTTAATCACCGAGGCGGGGTCCGGCACGTGCTCCAGCATTTCCATGCAGGTGACGGTATCGAACGTGCCAGGCACTTCCGCAGCCAAGTCCTCCACGCTGATTTCGCGGTATTGCACATGGGGTGTCCCGGTTTCCAAGGCATGCAGTTGCGCGATGCGCAATGATTTGCTGGCCAGATCGATGCCCGTTACCTGTGCGCCTTTTCTGGCCATCGAATCGGAGAGGATGCCGCCACCACATCCTACATCCAGCACCTGCTGCCCTTCCAAACGCGATATGCCATTGATCCATTCCAGACGCAACGGATTAATCTGATGCAATGGGCGAAATTCACTTTCCGGATCCCACCAGCGGTGGGCGAGTGCGGAAAATTTGGCCAGCTCTGCTGGATCGGCATTAATGTGATCGCTCATGTGGGTAGGTGCTCCAAAAGAGATGGCCCATAAAAAAAGCCCCGTTTCCGGGGCTTTTTCGTGACTGATTCGGAAATCAGTTAGAAGCGCGGGTACCGACCACTTCGATTTCCACGCGACGGTTCTTCGCACGGCCTTCCTTGGTCTTGTTGTCGGCGACGGGTTGCTTCTCGCCCTTGCCTTCAGTGTAAACGCGGTTCTTTTCGATACCCTTGGACACCAGATAAGCCTTCACAGCTTCAGCGCGGCGAACCGACAGCTTCTGGTTGTAGGCATCGGTACCGACGGAGTCGGTGTGACCCACAGCGATAATGACTTCCAGGTTCACGCTCTTGACCTTGGAGACCAGGTCATCCAGCTTGGCCTTGCCTTCTGGCTTGAGCACGGACTTGTCAAAGTCGAAGAACGCATCGGCAGCGTACGTCACCTTGCTGGCCACTGCGGGAGCAGGAGGCGCTGCAGGAGCGGGCGTTGCAGCAGGTGCGGGAGCAGCAGCGGCAGGGGTAGAAGCAGGAGCCTGAGCAACCAGAGCACCATCACAACCGACAGCAGCGGTAGCAGGGGTCCAGTTGGCATCGCGCCAGCACAGTTCATTCGTGCCGTTCTTCCACACCAGTTCGCCGGTACCGTTCTGCCAGTTGTCAACAACCTTGCCGCCGTCGGCTGCTTTGACTTGAGCGCCAGCCGAGGTAGCAAGCACAGCAGAGGCCAACAACATCGCCACTTTGTTCAGTTTCTTCATGGTTCTCCTCTTGGGGAAAAAGCCGCAGCCGCGCTGCGAATATGGACGTCATCAGTGACCATCACTAAAAACGTTGAAATGATTGTGCCATACGTAACAACGCAAAGTGGTTGCAGACGGGGCGCGCACGGTAGGACAAAAGCGCTTTACCCCTGATGTGTTGCGCACTTGCGACAAGACGTTCCGCCTAGAATGGCCCTCCTCCGCCGTCCACGCAGTTCTCCATGACACAGTTCGCCAAAGAAACCCTGCCCATCAGCCTTGAAGAGGAAATGCGGCGAAGTTATCTCGATTACGCGATGAGCGTAATTGTGGGTCGCGCGCTGCCCGATGCGCGCGATGGCCTCAAACCGGTACACCGGCGCGTGCTGTTCGCAATGCACGAACTCAACAACGATTGGAACCGGCCCTACAAGAAGTCCGCCCGTATCGTTGGCGACGTGATCGGTAAATACCACCCGCACGGTGATCAATCGGTGTACGACACGATTGTGCGCATGGCGCAAGACTTTTCCATGCGCCATCTGCTCGTCGATGGCCAAGGCAACTTCGGCTCGGTGGACGGCGACAACGCGGCCGCCATGCGTTACACCGAAATCCGCCTGGCGAAGATCGCCCATGAAATGCTGGCGGACATCGACAAGGAAACCGTCGACTTCGGCCCCAATTACGACGGCAGCGAGAGAGAGCCGCTGGTTCTTCCCAGCAAGCTGCCCAATCTGCTGGTCAACGGCTCCGGCGGTATCGCCGTGGGCATGGCCACCAACATTCCCCCGCACAACCTCAATGAAGTAGTGGATGGTTGCCTGCACCTGCTGCACCACCCCGACGCATCCATCGACGATCTGATGGAGATCATTCCAGCACCCGACTTCCCCACGGCCGGCATCATCTACGGCATCAACGGGGTGAAGGACGGCTACCGCACGGGCCGCGGCAAGGTGGTCATGCGTGCGCGCTGCCACTTCGAGGACATCGACCGCGGCCAGCGCCAAGCCATCATCGTGGACGAGCTGCCGTACCAGGTCAACAAAAAGACGCTGCAGGAGCGGATGGCCGAGCTGGTGCACGAGAAGAAGATCGAAGGCATCAGCCACATCCAGGACGAGTCCGACAAGTCGGGCATGCGCCTGGTGGTCGAACTCAAGCGCGGCGAAGTGCCCGAGGTGGTGCTGAACAACCTGTACAAGCAAACGCAGCTGCAGGACACGTTCGGCATGAACATGGTGGCCCTGGTGAACGGGCAGCCGCGCCTTTGCAATCTGAAGGAACTGGTCAGCGTCTTCCTGCAGCACCGCCGCGAAGTGGTGACGCGCCGCACGGTCTTCGAACTGCGCAAGGCACGCGAACGCGGCCATGTGCTGGAAGGCCTGGCGGTGGCGCTGGCCAACATCGACGACTTCATCCGGATCATTCGCGAGTCGCCGACGCCCCCCGTGGCCAAGGCGGAACTGATGACCCGCTCGTGGGACAGCAAACTGGTGCGCGAGATGCTCACGCGCACCCGGGCCGACGGTGGCACCGTGAATGCGGACGACTACCGTCCGGAAGGGCTGGAGCGTGAATACGGAATGGGCCAGGATGGCCTGTACCGGTTGTCGGACACCCAGGCGCAGGAAATCCTGCAGATGCGTCTGCAGCGCCTGACCGGCCTGGAGCAGGACAAGATCGTTTCCGAATACCGGGACGTGATGGCCGTGATCGAAGACCTGCTGGACATCCTGTCCAAGCCAGAACGCGTCTCCGTCATCATTGGCGAAGAGCTGACGTCCATCAAGCAGGAGTTCGGCCAGCACAAGCTCGGGGCGCGGCGCAGCGTGGTCGAATACAGCGCCCAAGACCTGTCCACCGAAGACCTGATCACGCCCACCGACATGGTGGTCACGCTCAGCCACACGGGCTACATCAAGAGTCAGCCGCTGTCCGAATACCGGGCGCAAAAACGCGGCGGCCGCGGCAAGCAGGCGACGGCGACCAAGGAAGACGACTGGATCGACCAGCTCTTCATCGCCAACACGCACGACTACATCCTGTGCTTTTCCAACCGCGGTCGCCTCTACTGGCTCAAGGTCTGGGAAGTGCCGGCCGGCTCCCGCGGTTCGCGCGGCCGCCCGATCGTCAACATGTTCCCGTTGCAAGAAGGCGAAAAGATCAATGTGGTTCTGCCGCTGACCGGCGACATGCGGACGTTCCCGGCTGATCGCTACGTGTTCATGGCCACGAGCATGGGCACCGTTAAGAAGACGGCGCTCGATGAATTCAGCAACCCCCGCAAGGGCGGCATCATCGCCGTCAACCTGGATGATGGCGACTACCTGATCGGCGCGGCGCTCACCGACGGTGCGCACGATGTCATGCTGTTCAGCGATGGCGGCAAGGCGGTGCGTTTCGACGAAAACGACGTGCGCCCCCTGGGCCGCCAGGCACGCGGCGTGCGCGGCATGATGCTGGAAGACGGGCAGAGCGTGATCGCCATGCTGGTGGCCGAAGACGAGACCCAGAGCGTGCTCACCGCCACTGCGAACGGCTACGGCAAGCGCACCAGCATCGTCGAATACACGCGCCATGGCCGGGGCACCAAGGGAATGATCGCGATCCAGCAGAGCGAGCGCAACGGCAAGGTCGTGGCGGCCACGCTGGTCCACGCCGATGACGAGATCATGCTGATCACTGACAAGGGTGTTCTGGTTCGCACCCGCGTGTCGGAGATCCGCGAACTGGGCCGCGCCACCCAAGGCGTGACGCTGATCGCGCTGGACGAAGGCTCGCAGTTGAGCGGCCTGCAACGCATCGTGGAAAACGATGCCAATGTGCCGGACATCGACGCCGATGAAGAAGGTGGCACGCCGCCCGCAGACGCCTGATCCATGCCCCATGCGAAGCGCTCCGAAGGACGCTTTGCTATCACAACCATAGCAATCAGCCCTAGATAAATATGCGCTGAGGCCCTATTTCACTTGAAACCATGAATCGCCCGTACAACTTCTCCGCCGGCCCGGCCGCCATTCCCGCCGAAGTCCTGCAGCAAGCGGCTGCCGAAATGCTGGACTGGCACGGAAGCGGCATGGGCGTCATGGAGATGAGCCACCGCGGCAAAGAGTTCTTGTCGATCTACGAACAGGCCGAAGCCGACCTGCGTGAGCTGCTGGCGGTGCCTTCGCAGTTCAAGATCCTTTTCATGCAGGGTGGCGGTCTGGCTGAGAACGCTATCGTGCCGCTGAACCTCTCGCGCGCAGCGACGGTGGACATGGTCGTCACCGGTAGCTGGAGCCAGAAGTCGGTGAAGGAAGCCCGCAAATATGCGGCGGAAGTGCACGTGGCCGCATCGGGCGAGACCAGCCACTTCACCACGCTGCCCGAGCCAGCCAGCTGGGAGTTGAGCCGCGGCGCCAGCTACCTGCACCTGTGCAGCAACGAGACCATCCACGGCATTGAATTCCAAGAACTGCCCGACCTGAAGGCGCTGGGCAGCGATGCGCCCTTGGTCATCGATTTTTCCTCCCATGTGGCATCGCGCGCCGTCGATTGGTCGCGCGTGGGCCTGGCGTTCGGTGGAGCGCAAAAGAACCTGGGGCCCGCCGGCCTCACGCTGGTGGTGGTGCGGGAGGATCTGCTGGGCCACGCCCTGCCCGCCTGCCCCAGCGCTTTTGACTACAAGATCGTGGCGGACAACCAGTCCATGTTCAACACCCCGCCCACCTGGGGCATCTACGTGGCCGGCCTGACGTTCCAGTGGCTCAAGCGCCAGCGCGAGGGCGAACTGAGCGGGATCGCGGCGCTGGAGCATCGGAACATCGCAAAGGCCCGGCTGCTGTACGACACCATCGACCAGTCGCAGTTCTATGTGAACAAGGTGTCGGAGAACGCCCGGTCCCGCATGAACATTCCATTCTTCCTGCGCGACGAATCGCGCAACGATGCCTTCCTGGCAGGCGCCAAGGAACGCGGCCTGCTGCAGCTCAAGGGGCACAAATCGGTGGGCGGCATGCGCGCCAGCCTGTACAACGCCATGCCACTGTCGGGCGTCGAGGCCCTGGTGGCCTACATGCGAGAATTTGAGCGCAAACACGCCTGAAGCCCTGACAGTCCAGAGAAAACGCCCCCACACCTTTCATGACCATCCCGCAAGCCTCTCCGGACCTCGCCAGCCTGCGCGTCCAAATCGACAACATCGACCAGCAACTGCTCACGCTGCTGAACCAGCGCGCCCTGGTCGCCGAACGGGTGGGTGAGATCAAGAAGCGCGAAGGCACGCCCTTCTTCCGTCCCGACCGGGTGGCCCAGGTCATCGAGAAGATCCAGACCGCCAATCCCGGCCCATTGAAGGGGCCGCATGTCGCAGCCATCTGGCGCGAGATCATGTCCGCCTGCCTGGCACTCGAGTCCCCGCAGCGGGTGGCCGTGCTCGGCCCGGCCGGCACCTTCTGCGAGCAGGCGGCCGTGGAGTTCTTCGGTGGCGCGGCCGACCTCATGTACTGCGCCAATTTCGACGAAGTGTTCCACGCCACGGCGGCGGGCAGCGCGCAGTACGGCGTGGTCGGCGTGGAAAATTCGGTCGAGGGCGTGGTGACCCGGTCGCTCGATCTGTTCCTGCACACGCCTTGCCACGTGGTCGGCGAAGTGAGCCTGCTGGTGCGCCACAACCTGATGCGGCAGTCCGACTCGCTCGAAGGCATCGAAGCGGTGCTGGCACACCCGCAGGCGCTGGCGCAATGCCAGGGATGGCTCTCCAAGCACCTGCCCCACGCGGAACGCCGCCCAGTGTCCAGCAATGCGGAAGGGGCCCGGCTGGCCGCCACCAATCCGGCGTGGGCGGGCATTGCGAGCGAACGTGCCGCCACGCAATTCGGCCTGCACCTGGTCGCACATGCCATTCAGGACGATGCCTACAACCGCACCCGGTTCGCCATCATCTGCCTGCCGCACACGCTGCAGACGCCACCGCCGTCCAGCAAGGACTGCACCAGCCTGGTCATCTCGGTGCCCAATCGTCCCGGCGCGGTCCACGACCTGCTGGTGCCGCTCAAGACCCACGGCGTGTCGATGACCCGATTCGAATCCCGGCCGGCCCGCACGGGCCAGTGGGAGTATTACTTCTACATCGACCTCGACGGCCACCCGTCCCTGCCCCATGTGGCACGGGCCCTCGAAGAACTGCGTGCGCTGTGCGCGTTCTACAAGGTGCTGGGCACCTACCCGGTCGCGCCATGAGCGGGCCCGCCATGTTTGAACAGCTGGGGTTGATCGGCTGCGGCCTGATGGGAGGGTCGTTCGCTCTGGCCATGAAGAAGGCCGGCCTCGTCAAGCGCGTAGTCGGGTACAGCAAGTCGCCGTCCACCACCGACCGCGCCCGCCAGATGGGCGTGATCGATGTCGAGGCACCGTCCGCCTTGCTCGCCGTGGCGGGCGCCGACATCGTGCTCGTGGCCGTCCCCGTGGCCGCGACCGAGGCCACACTCAAGGCCATCAAGCACCTCGTCACACCGCAGATGCTGATCATGGACGTGGGCTCGACCAAGGCCGACGTGGTGCAGGCCGCACGCCGCGCCCTCCGCGACCAGGTGGGATCCTTCGTTCCGGCCCACCCGATCACCGGGCGCGAGGTGTCCGGCGTGGAATACGCGGAAGCCGAGCTGTACAGCGGGCGCCAGGTCATCCTCACGCCGACCGAGCGCACCTTGACCGCCCATCTGCAAAAGGCCGAAGAAGTGTGGCGCACGCTGGGCTGCCGGGTGCAAAGCATGTCGCCCGAATCGCACGACGCTGCCTTTGCGTCCGTCAGCCACCTGCCTCATTTGCTTGCCTTCGCCATGATGAACAGCATCACGGCGCAAGACCATGGCGATATGTTCCTGTCCCTGGCAGGCCCGGGCTTTCGCGATTTCACCCGCATCGCGGCCAGCGACCCCAAGGTCTGGCGAGACATTCTGCTGTCCAACCGCGAAGAGCTGCTGGCGCAGTCGCAGCTCTTCCAGCAGGCGTTGCAGCAGCTGGAGCAGACCATGCAGCAGGGCAACTCCCAGGCGCTGGAAGACCTGATCACCCTGGCCAGCGAAACCCGCGCGCACTGGCGCATGGGCGCGCAGCGCACACCCACCCCCAATTCCTGATGTTCAGCACCGAGTTTCTCGACCTCCCGCCCCTGGCCACGGCGGGTGGCGCCATCCAGCTTCCGGGCTCCAAAAGCATTTCCAACCGTGTTTTGCTGCTGGCGGCACTGAGCGAAGGCACCACGGAAATCCACGACCTGCTGGCATCCGATGACACCCGGGTCATGCTCGATGCGCTGCGTCAACTGGGTTGCACAGTGGATGAACAAGGCGCCAGCGTGCGCATCACGGGGCTGGGCACACAACCCGCCAACGCCCCGGCCGCCCTCTTCCTGGGCAATGCCGGCACGGCGATGCGCCCGCTGACGGCCGCGCTGGCACTGCTGGGCGGCGAGTTCGAGTTGTCCGGCGTGCCGCGCATGCACGAGCGGCCCATCGGTGACCTGGTGGATGCGCTGCGCCAGCTCGGCTGCCGCATCGACTACCTGGGCAACGAAGGGTTTCCGCCCCTGCGCATCGCACACGCCCAAGGCGTACCGCCGCTATCGCTGTCCAGGCCCATTCCCGTGCGCGGGGACGTGTCGAGCCAGTTCCTCACCGCCCTGCTGATGGCCCTGCCGCTGGTCGCGGTCCAACAAGACGTGGTGATCGAGGTGGTGGGCGAGCTGATTTCCCGGCCCTACATCCACATCACGCTGCAGTTGCTGTCGCGGTTCGGCATCGATGTGCAGCATGACCAGTGGCAGCGGTTCACCATCCCGGCCGGAAGCCGATACCGTTCGCCCGGGAGCATCCACGTCGAGGCCGACGCGTCTTCGGCCAGCTATTTCATTGCGCTGGGTGCCATCGCCGGCGTTGCCGAGCAGGACGACGGCGTGCAGATCCTGGGCGTGGGGCAAGACTCCATCCAGGGGGATATCCGCTTCATCGAGGCCGCGCAGGCCATGGGCGCACAGGTCACGGGCGGGCCCAACTGGCTGAAGATCCGCCGCGGCGCATGGCCGCTCAAGGCCATCGACCTGGACTGCAACCACATTCCCGACGCCGCCATGACGCTGGCCGTCATGGCCCTCTATGCCGAAGACACGACCACGCTGCGCAACATCGCCAGCTGGCGCGTCAAGGAAACCGACCGCCTGACCGCCATGACGACCGAGCTGCGCAAACTCGGCGCCACGGTGGAGGAAGGCGCGGACTTCCTGCGCGTCACGCCCCCGGCTGCGCCTGCCGGCTGGCGGGCCGCCAGCATCCACACCTACGATGACCACCGCGTGGCCATGTGCTTTTCACTGGCGGCCTTCAATCCGGCGGCGCTGCCCGTTCGCATCCAAGACCCCAAGTGCGTGGCCAAGACGTTTCCGGATTATTTCGAGGCGCTGTTTTCCGTCACGCACCCCCCCACGGAACGCATTCCGGTGATCTGCATCGACGGCCCCACCGCATCCGGCAAGGGCACCGTGGCCGCCGCCGTGGCGCAGCGGCTGGGCTACCGGTTTCTGGACTCGGGCGCCATGTACCGAATCGCGGCGCTGGCGGCCTTGCGGGCGGGCCTGCAGATCGATGCGGCGCACGAGCCGCGCATCGCGACGCTCGCACGCGGACTGCCCGTGCGATTCGAAGGCGGGCGGATCTGGCTCGGCGCCGATGATGTGACTGATACCATCCGCACTGAAGAAGCGGGAATGAATGCGTCGCGCGTCTCCGCACTGCCCGCCGTGCGGGAGGCACTTGTGGCCCTGCAGCACAGCTTCCGGCGGCTTCCGGGGCTGGTGGCGGACGGGCGCGACATGGGCACCGTGATCTTTCCCCAGGCCGCATTGAAGGTCTACTTGACCGCCAGCGCGGCATGCCGGGCCGAACGCCGGCATAAACAGTTGATTTCAAAGGGGATTTCGGCTAGCATCGCAGACCTTCGCGCCGATTTGGAGGCGCGCGACGCCCGGGACAGTTCCCGCAGCGTTGCGCCCTTGAAGCCGGCGCAGGATGCCCTGGTTCTGGACAACTCTTCGCTCACGGTCGATGCGGCTGTCGAGCAGGTGCTTGCCTGGTGGCAGGAACGACAGCCCTTCGCCACCTAGGCACGGGGTTGCAACCCGAGGCTCACGCCCCGGACAGGCCCGCCCGGCCCCACAGGCACCCAGTGCCCAGACCGTGCGGTTCTCCAACCTAACCGCGGTTTTGCCGCAAAAAACCTCCGCAGGCAGCTCTAAAAACGATGGCAATGGTGCTGTCGGAACCCTGTTTGCGGCTTTAGGAAATACATGTCTGAATCTTTTGCCGCCCTTTTCGAAGAGTCCTTGACACGCACCGAAATGCGTCCGGGCGAAGTGATCACCGCCGAAGTCGTGCGCGTGGAACACAACTTCGTCGTGGTGAACGCCGGCCTCAAGTCCGAAGCCTACGTGCCCCTGGAAGAGTTCAAGAACGATAAGGGCGAAGTCGAAGTCCAAGTGGGCGATTTCGTCTCCGTGGCCATCGGCTCGATCGAAAACGGTTACGGCGACACCATCCTGTCGCGTGACACCGCCAAGCGCCTGGCCTCCTGGCTGGCGCTGGAAAAGGCCCTGGAATCCGGCGAATTCGTCACCGGCACGACCAGCGGCAAGGTCAAGGGTGGCCTCACGGTGCTGGTCAACGGCATCCGCGCCTTCCTGCCAGGTTCGCTGATCGATACGCGTCCGATCAAGGACCTGACGCCTTACGAAAACAAGACCCTGGAATTCAAGGTCATCAAGCTCGACCGCAAGCGCAACAACGTGGTGCTGTCGCGCCGCGCGGTGGTGGAAGCCTCCATGGGCGAAGAGCGCGCCAAGCTGATGGAAACCCTCAAGGAAGGCTCCATCGTTCAGGGCGTGGTCAAGAACATCACCGAATACGGTGCGTTCGTGGACCTGGGCGGCATCGACGGCCTGCTGCACATCACCGACATGGCATGGCGCCGCGTTCGCCATCCTTCGGAAGTGGTCACGGCCGGTCAGGAAATCACGGCCAAGATCCTCAAGTTCGACACCGAAAAGAACCGCGTGTCCCTGGGCCTCAAGCAAATGGGCGACGATCCATGGATGGGCGTTTCGCGCCGCTATCCTTCGGGCACCCGCCTGTTCGGCAAGGTCACGAACATTGCCGACTACGGCGCATTTGTGGAACTGGAACCCGGCATCGAAGGCCTGGTGCACGTCTCCGAAATGGACTGGACCAACAAGAACATCGCTCCTTCCAAGCTCGTGTCGCTGGGTGACGAAGTCGAAGTCATGGTCCTCGAGATCGACGAAGACAAGCGCCGCATCAGCCTGGGCATGAAGCAGTGCAAGGCCAACCCATGGCAAGAGTTCGCACAGAACACCAAGCGCGGCGACCGCGTCAAGGGCCCGATCAAGTCGATCACCGACTTCGGCGTGTTCGTGGGTCTGGCTGCCGGCATCGACGGCCTGGTGCACCTGTCCGACCTGTCCTGGAACGAAACCGGCGAAGCCGCCGTTCGCAACTACAAGAAGGGTCAGGAAGTCGAAGCGATCGTGCTGGCCGTGGACGTGGACCGCGAACGCATCTCGCTGGGCATCAAGCAGCTCGACGGCGACCCATTCACCACCTTCGTGACGGTGAACGACAAGGGCCAGACGGTGACCGGCAAGGTCAAGACCGTGGACGCCCGTGGCGCTGAAATCGACCTCGGCGAAGACATCATCGGCTACCTGCGCGCTTCGGAAATCTCCCGCGACCGCGTGGAAGATGCCCGCAATGTGCTCAAGGAAGGCGACGAAGTCACGGCCGTGGTGGTGAACGTGGATCGCAAGACCCGCAACATCCAGCTGTCGATCAAGCAAAAGGACATGGCCGACGAGCAAGGCGCCATGGCCAACCTGAGCCAGCAATCGAGCCGCGAAAGCGCCGGCACGACCAGCCTGGGCGCCCTGCTGCGCGCCAAGCTGGACAACTCGGACAAGTAATCCGAGAGTCAGGCAACGACCGCTTCGGCGGTTGTGAATGGCGGGCGCCTCGTGCGCCCGCTTCTTTTTGTTCTGTTTCCCAGGTTGCAAAGACTAGGATTCCATGACCCGATCAGACCTCGTTGAAGAACTGGCAGCACGGTTCAGCCAGCTCACCCAGCGCGATGCCGAATACGCCGTCAAGACCATTCTGGACGCCGTGGGCGACGCATTGGTGCGCGACCACCGCATCGAGATCCGGGGTTTTGGCAGCTTTTCGGTCAACCGCCGCCCACCCCGCATGGGCCGCAATCCCCGCAGCGGCGAAGCCGTGGCGATCCCGGAAAAGCGCGTGCCCCACTTCAAGCCCGGCAAGGCCCTGCGCGAAGCCGTAGACCAGCGCACGGTCGAAATGGGCATCGTCGATGCACCGGCGCAAAAACATCAAAATTGATAGCTGCCTGCGCTTGGCTGTCAAGCGCCAGGAGCCCGTGGCACGGGTATCGGTGCAGATGGCAGACGCGCCACGGCGTGCCCGTAGAATGCCCCCACACCACCGGGGAGACGCATGAAATACCTCCTGTGGCTGCTCAAGGCAGCCATTTTTTTTACCCTGTTCGCTTTTGCGCTGAACAACCAGCAAGACGCCACCGTGCACTTCTTTTTCGGCACGCACTGGAGCGCCCCCCTGGTGCTCGTCGTGCTGACGGCCTTCGCGGCCGGGGTCGTCGTGGGCGTGCTGGGCATGGTGCCCCGCTGGTGGAAGCACCGCAGCGCCGCCCGGCGCGCACAGGCCGCGTTGCCGGCTGAAGCCCCGGCCCCCGCACCGGTCGCGGCCCCAGCCGTGCCGGACCTGCAACAACAACCGCCCTCCATCCATGGAATTTGATTTCAGCTGGCTGCTGCTGGGCCTGCCGCTGGCGTTCGTGCTGGGGTGGTTCGCCTCCCGCTTCGACCTGCGGCAACTGCGCGAGGAGAACCGCCGCGCGCCCAAGGCCTATTTCAAGGGCCTGAACTTCCTGCTCAACGAGCAGCAGGACCAGGCGATCGATGCCTTCATCGAGGCGGTGCAGAACGATCCGGACACGTCCGAATTGCATTTCGCGCTGGGCAACCTCTTTCGCCGCCGTGGCGAGTACAACCGCGCGGTCCGCGTGCACGAGCACTTGCTGTCGCGCGGCGACCTGAGCCGCACCGACCGCGACCGGGCACAGCATGCGCTGGCCCTGGACTTCCTCAAGGCCGGCCTGCTCGACCGCGCGGAGGATGCCCTGCGGCGGCTGGAGAACACGCCGTTCGAGAGCCAGTCGCGCCTGGCCCTGCTGGCCATCTACGAACGCTCGCGCGACTGGCCGCAGGCGGCGGCCATCGCCCGCAAGAGGCACGGATCGCACCAGGGCGACTTCAGCACGCGGCAGGCCCACTACCTGTGCGAGCAGGCCATCGCGCGGGCCGCGCAAGGCGACCAGGAAGCCGCGCAGGCGCAGTTCGAAGAGGCCGTGGCCGCCGCGCCCCACGCCCCCCGCCCGCGCATCGAACTGGCCCGCCTGCACCACCGCTGCGGCCGGCCGGAACAGGCGTTTTCCACGCTGCTGGAACTGTCGCGCGAATCGCCCGGCGCCCTGCCCCTGGCCGCCCCGTTGCTGGTCGAAGTGGGCGCAGCCACCCAGCGCGCCGAGGAAACCTACCAGTTGCTGCTGGGCCACTACGAGCGGGCGCCGTCGCTGGACATGCTGGAGGCCATCGTGTCGATGGACGCCGCCTCGGGCGACGCGTCCCGGCCCGGGCCGCAGTGGTACGTGCGCCATCTGGACAAGGAGCCCTCGCTGGTGGCGGCCGCGAAGTGGCTGGCGCAGGAAACACTGGAGCACGAGCAGTTCCATCCCCAGGTGCAAAAGGCGCTGGACCAAGCGACAAAGCCGCTCACCCGCTACCGCTGTGCGGCCTGCGGCTTCGAGGCGCGGCAGCATTTTTGGCAGTGCCCCGGCTGCCAGACCTGGGACAGCTACCCCGCCCGGCGGGTGGAAGAGCTATGAGGCTGCGGGGGATCAAGGCCCTGCTGATGGCCATGGCCGCAGCCGTTCACTGCGCTGCCGCCGTGACGGCGGTGGAGGTCAACACGGCGTCCGTCGCCGACCTCGACGGGGTCAAAGGCATCGGCCCGGCACTGTCGGCCAGGATTCTCCAGGCCCGGGAGAAAGGTCCGTTCCAGAACTGGCCAGACCTCGTCGGCCGCGTCCCGGGCCTGGGCAAGGCCTCCGCCGCGCGCCTGTCCAGCGAAGGCCTCACGGTGAACGGTGCCGCGTTCGGCGGCGCGCCGGCCGCAGCCGTCCCATCGCCGCCCATGGCGGGCGCGTCGCGTTAGACACCCAACGGATTGCGAGCCAGCAGCACGCCCAATCTCCGGGCTCTGCTAGGGTATTCATAGCATGTCCGAAAGGCATGCCCGTAGAATCGTCCGGGCATGCCCCTGATCCTCCTCGTCCTCCTCCCCTTCATCGGCAGCCTGCTGGCGGCGGTGCTGCCGTCGAACGCGCGCAACACCGAATCCACACTCGCCGGTGCGATCGCGCTGTTCTGCGCGGTGCAGGCCGCGCTGTACTTTCCGGAGATCGCCGCGGGCGGGGTGCTGCGCCAGGAAATCCCCTGGCTGCCCGCGCTGGGGCTGAACCTGGTGATCCGCATGGACGGATTCGCCTGGATGTTCTGCATGCTGATCCTGGGCATCGGCTCGCTGGTGGTGCTGTATGCGCGCTACTACATGTCGCCGGCCGATCCGGTGCCGCGCTTCTTCTCGTTCTTCCTGGCGTTCATGGGGGCGATGGCCGGTGTGGTGCTGTCGGGCAACATCATCCAGCTGGCCTTCTTCTGGGAACTCACCAGCCTGTTCTCCTTCCTGCTGATCGGCTACTGGTACCACCGCCAGGACGCGCGACGGGGCGCTCGCATGGCGCTCACGGTGACAGGCACGGGCGGGCTGTGCATGCTGGCCGGCATGCTGGTGATCGGGCACATCGTGGGCAGCTACGACCTCGACCATGTGCTGGCCGCCGGCGAGCAGATCCGCAACCACCCGTGGTACCTGACGGCCCTGGTGCTGGTGCTGCTGGGCGCGTTGACCAAGAGCGCGCAGTTCCCCTTCCACTTCTGGCTCCCCAACGCCATGGCCGCGCCGACACCCGTGTCGGCCTACCTGCACTCGGCCACGATGGTGAAGGCCGGCGTCTTCCTGCTGGCGCGCATGTGGCCCGTGATGGGCGGCACCGAGCCCTGGTTCTGGCTGGTGGGCGGCGCGGGCGTGTGCACGCTGCTGGTGGGCGGCTACGCGGCCATGTTCCAGAACGACCTCAAGGGGCTGCTGGCGTATTCCACGATCTCGCACCTGGGCCTGATCACGCTGCTGCTGGGGCTGAACAGCCCGCTGGCGGCGGTGGCGGCGGTGTTCCACATCATGAACCACGCCACCTTCAAGGCCTCGCTTTTCATGGCGGCGGGCATCGTGGACCATGAAAGCGGGACGCGCGACATCCGGCGCCTGTCCGGGCTGCGCACCATGATGCCGGTGACGGCCACCCTGGCGATGGTGGCCAGCGCCTCCATGGCGGGCGTGCCGCTGCTCAACGGCTTTCTGTCCAAGGAAATGTTCTTCGCCGAGACGGTGTTCCTGGACGCCTCACCGCTGGTGGCGACCGTGCTGCCCGTCGCCGCCACGCTGGCCGGCGTGTTCAGCGTGGCCTACTCCCTGCGCTTCATCGTGGATGTGTTCTGGGGGCCACGCGCGCAAGACCTGCCGCGCCAGCCGCACGAGCCCCCGCACTGGATGCGCGTGCCGGTGGAACTGCTGGTGCTGGCCTGCCTGGTGGTCGGCATCTTTCCCGCGTGGTCGGTGGGCCAGTACCTGGACGCGGCGGCGCGGCCAGTGGTCGGCGGCCCGTTGCCCGAGTTCAGCCTGGCCATCTGGCACGGCTTCAATACCCCCTTCGTGATGAGCCTGGTCGCCCTGGGCGGCGGCACCGCGCTGTACCTTCTGCTGCGCCGCCAGCGCGCCGCCGGCAAGGTGGATGCGCCCCCGCTCATCTACCGCGTGAGCGGGCGGCGCCTGTTCGAGATCGCCCTCACCTGGCTCACGCTGTGCGGGCACAACGGCCGGCGCCTGATGGCCACGCCGCGGCTGCAGTGGCAGATGCTGTGGCTGGTGCTGGCTGCCCTGGCCGCTGCCGCCCTGCCGCTGTGGACGCAGGGCCTGCAGCTCGGCGACCGCGGCACGCTGCCCCTGTCACCGGCCTTCGTCGTGCTATGGACGCTGGGCTCGATCTGCGCGGTGGCCGCGGCATGGCAGGCCAAGTACCACCGGCTGGCGGCACTGACGCTCATGGGCGGCGCGGGCATGTGCACCTGCATCACCTTTCTGTGGTTCTCGGCGCCCGACCTGGCACTCACGCAGATCGTGGTGGAGATCGTCACCACCGTACTCGTTCTGCTGGGCCTGCGCTGGCTACCGCGGCGCGACGAGCGGTTGCGCGGCGTGGACACAACCCACCCGGGCATCGTGCGGGCACGGCGGCTGCGCGACATGGCGGTGGCGCTGGCCGCCGGCGCCGGCATGGCCTGGCTGGCCTTCACCATGATGAGCCGGCCGTTCCCTGAAAGCACGTCCACCTTCTTCCTGGAGCGCGCGCAGACCGAGGGCGGCGGCACCAACGTGGTCAACGTGATGCTGGTGGACTTCCGCGGCTTCGACACCTTCGGCGAGATCGTGGTGCTGGGCATCGTCGCCCTGACGGTGTATGCGCTGCTGCGCCGCTTCCGCCCCGCGCGCGAGACCATGGACCTGCCCGAGCAGCAGCGCAACATGCCGGCCGATCTGCAGACCGACCTGCTCAATCCGCGCAATGCGACCGACACCGCCATCGGCTACCTGATGGTGCCCGCCGTGCTGGTGCGGCTGCTGCTGCCGTTCACGGCCCTGGTGTCGTTCTACATGTTCATGCGCGGCCACAACGAGCCTGGCGGCGGCTTCGTGGCCGGGCTGGTGCTGTCGGTGGGGCTGCTGCTGCAATACATCATCTCGGGCACGCACTGGGTCGAGGCGCATCTGCCGCTGTACCCGCGCCGCTGGATCGGCATGGGGTTGCTGTTCGCCCTGGGTACCGGGCTGGGTGCCATCGCGCTGGGCTATCCGTTCCTGACCAGCCACACCGCGCACCTGCACCTGCCGGTGATCGGCGAGATCCACATCGCCAGCGCGCTGTTCTTCGACATCGGCGTGTTCACCCTGGTCGTCGGCTCGACGCTGCTGATCCTCACCGCCATCGCCCACCAATCGGTGCGCGGCCACCGCTACCACGCGCGCCTGGCCGAGGAGCGCGAGGCCGAGCTGGCGGCCAGCCCCGACACCACCGCCCCCGAAGGAGGAGTCCGCTGATGGAAATCGTTCTCGCCATTGCCATCGGCGTGCTCACCGGCTCCGGCGTGTGGCTGCTGCTGCGCCCACGGACCTTCCAGGTCATCATGGGCCTGGCCCTGCTGTCGTATGCCGTCAACCTGTTCATCTTCAGCATGGGCCGCCTGGGCTTGGCCATCAACAAGGAACCCGTGCTGGTGGAAGGTGTTCCGAAGGACCTGCTGCACTATGCCGACCCCATGCCGCAGGCGCTGGTGCTGACCGCCATCGTGATCGGCTTCGCCATGACGGCGCTGTTCCTCGTGGTGCTGCTGGCATCGCGCGGCATGTCGGGCACCGACCATGTGGACGGCACGCGCTCGCACGACGTGCAGGAGATGCCGTGACCCCGGCCCTCGCGCACGCCCTTTCCGCATGGATGCCGCACCTGATGCTGGTGCCCATCGTGCTGCCGCTGCTCACCGCCGCGCTGATGCTGCTGCTGCGCGAAGAGCGCCAGCGGCTCAAGCTGGGCCTGAACATCGCATCCACGTTCCTCGGCCTGCTGGTGGCCACGGCGCTGCTGCTGTGGACGGCCCAGGCCACCGTGCCCACCACCATGGGCGTGTACCTGCCGGGCAACTGGCCCGCGCCGTTCGGCATCGTGCTGGCGCTGGACCGGCTCTCGGCCATGATGCTGGCGCTGACCAGTGCCGTCGCGCTGTGCTCCATCGTCTTCGCGGCCGCCCGCTGGCACCGCGCCGGGGTGCACTACCACCCGCTGTTCCAGTTCCAGCTGATGGGGCTGGCGGGCGCGTTCCTCACCGCCGACCTGTTCAATCTGTTCGTGTTCTTCGAGATCATGCTGGCCGCCTCCTACGGGCTGCTGCTGCACGGCTCGGGCCGCACGCGCGTGCAGGCCGGGCTGCACTACATCGCGATCAACCTGGCGGCGTCGTCGCTGTTTCTCATCGGCGTGTCGATGCTGTACGGCATCACCGGCACGCTGAACATGGCCGATCTGGCGCAGAGCATTCCCAAGGTGGCGGCGGCGGACCGGGGCCTGCTGCACGCGGCGGCGGCCATCCTGGCCACGGCCTTCCTCATCAAGGCCGCGATGTGGCCGCTCAACTTCTGGCTGGTGCCGGCCTACAGCGCCGCCACCGCGCCGGCCGGCGCGCTGTTCGCGCTGATGACCAAGGTGGGCGTGTACACCATCCTGCGGCTGTGGACGCTCATGTTCAGCAGCGAGGCCGGCGCCTCCGCGCTGTTCGGCAGCCTGTGGCTGATCGGCGGCGGCATGATCACCATGGCCTTCGGCGGCATCGGCATGCTGGGCTCGCAGCGGCTCACGCACCTGGCGGGCTATGCGGCCATTCTTTCGTCCGGCACGCTGCTGGCGGCGGCCGGTTTCGGGCAGAACGTGCTGACCGCCGGGCTGCTGTACTACCTGCCCAGCTCCACGCTGGCGATCAGCGCGATGTTCCTGCTGGGCGACCTGATCGACCGCTGGCGCAACGACGGCGCCACGCTCGCGCCGCACGAGCGGCACGATGACGCGCCTTTCCTCACGGCCGAGCTGGTGCCCGCCGCGGGCCTGAACCTCGACGAGGACGAGACCGTGCTGATCGGCCGGGTCATTCCCGCCGCCGCCGCCTTCCTGGGCCTGGCCTACCTGCTGTGCACGCTGGTGATCGCCGGGCTGCCGCCGCTGTCGGGCTTCGTGGGCAAGTTCGCCATGCTGACGGCGCTGCTGAACCCGCTGGGCCTGGGTTCGTCATCCGGCTACCAGCCCGGCACGCCGGGGTGGGTGCTGCTGGCGCTGATGATCGTCACCGGCCTCTTCGCGCTGATCGCCCTCACCCGCACCGGCATGCGCTATTTTTGGACCACGCACGACCGCCGCCCGCCCCAGCTGCGCGTACTGGAAGGCCTGCCGATCGCGCTGCTGCTGGCCGGGTGCATCGGCCTCACGCTGTACGCCGGCGCGGTGATGCGGTTCACGCAGGCCACCGCCAACGCGCTGCACACCCCGTCCAGCTACATCCGCGCGGTGATGTCGGCGCGGCCCGTGCCCGGGCCGGTCACGCCGGCGCAGCCGCCCGCGAAGGAGACGCCATGAAGCGCCTGTTCCCGGCCCCGCTGCTGTCCGTGGCGCTGTTCGTGATGTGGCTCATGCTCAACCGCTCGGTGAGCGCCGGGCAGCTCGTGCTGGCGGCGTGCGTGGCCATCGCCATCCCTGCGCTCACGCGTGGCCTGCGGCCCCTGCCGGTGCGCATCCGCCGGCCCGGCACCGTGCTGCGGCTGGTGGCGTCCGTCATCGCCGACAGCGTGGTGTCCAACCTGCGGCTGCTGCGCTTTCTGGCAACGCCATCGGGCCACCGGCCGCACCCGCCGGGCTTCGTGCAGATTCCACTGGAGATGCGCGACCCGAACGCCCTGGCGGTGCTGGCGATGATCGTGTGCATCACCCCCGGCACGTCGTGGGCCGAACTGTCGCTGGACCGTTCGGTGCTGATGCTGCACGTGCTGGAACTGGACGACAAGCAGGCCACCATCGATCACGTCAAAACGCGCTACGAGCGCCCCCTGATGGAGATTTTCGAATCATGACCAACGGTTCCATCCTGTCCATCGCGCTGCCGGTCGCCGTCTTCCTGCTGGTGCTGGCGATGTCCTGCGCCCTGGTGCGCATGCTCAAGGGCCCGTCGGCGCAGGACCGGGTGCTGGCCCTGGACTGCATGTACCTGAACGGCATGCTGTGCATGCTGGTGCTGGGCATCTACTACGGCAGCACGAACTACTTCGAGGCGGCGATGCTGATCGCGCTGCTGGGCTTTGCCAGCTCCACGGCGATGGCCAAGTTCCTGCTGCGCGGCGAGGTGATCGAATGACCGCCACCACCCTGCCCCTGTGGGCCGAGATCGCCATCGCGGCCCTGGTGCTGGCCGGGTGCGGCATCGCCCTGCTGGGGTCGCTCGGGCTGCTGCGCCTGCCGACCTACTTCGAGCGGGTGCACGCGCCGTCCGTGATCGCCACGCTCGGGTGCTGGTGCATCGTGCTGGCCACGCTGCTGTACTTTTCGGTCCAGGGCGCCGGGCTGGCGCTGCACCCGCTGCTCATCGGCCTGTTCGTGGCGGTCACCGTGCCGGTGACCAACATCTTCCTGATGCGCGCTGCCCTGTTCCGCGCGCGCCGGGCCGGCCAGAACGTGCCGCCCAGCCTGAGCCGCCTGCACGAGAGCACCGACCGCGACTCCTGAGGCGATCGTCGGCGCATCTTCTCGGCGTGTTTCTCGGCGCCTTCTTCGATGTGCTTGCTACCAAATTTGTAGCAATATGCCCTAGAAGAATATGCCGCCACGGCCTGTTTGACCACATGCCGAACGGTCCGTACCGGACGAGCGGCATCGGTGGCTGGACACAGCCGAACGCTACTAATTCAATAGCATGATGCCCTAGTGGAATATGCGCTGGCGGCCTTTTCCGCTTAAATCAAGAACCCGCCCCGCCGAAGCCGCCGCCCCCCGGCGTGTGCACCTCGAACACATCGCCCGGCTCCATCTGCGCCTGGCCGATGTGCTCCAGCACCTCCACCCGGCCGTCCGCACGCACCACCCGGTTGATGCCCGGCTGCCCCGGCTGGCCGCCCGCCATGCCGAACGCGCCGTGGCGGCGCCCGTTCGACAGGATGCCGGCCGTCATGGGTTCGAGAAACCGCACCCGGCGCACGCCGCCGTTGCCGCCCTTCCACCGCCCTGCTCCACCCGAATCGGTGCGGATGGCATAGCTCTCCAGCCGCACCGGAAAGCGGAACTCCAGGATCTCCGGATCGGTCAGGCGCGAGTTGGTCATGTGCGTCTGCACCACGTTCGTGCCGTCGAAACCGTCCACGCAGTCCCCGTCGTCGCCGAACACCCCACCGGCGCCGCTGCCGCCCGAGATGGTCTCGTAGTACTGGTGGCGGTCGTTGCCGAAGGTGAAATTGTTCATCGTGCACTGGCTGCCCGCCGACACGCCCAACGCGCCCAGCAGCGCATTGGTGATGCAGGTGGAGGTTTCCACGTTGCCCGCCACCACGGACGCCGGCGGCAGGGGGTTGAGCATGGAGCCGGGCGGGATGATGACCTGCAGCGGCTTGAGGCAGCCGGCGTTCAGCGGAATGTCGTCGTCCACCAGCGAGCGGAACACGTACAGCACCGCGGCCATACACACCGCGGTGGGCGCGTTGAAGTTGTTCGCCTGCTGCGCCGAGGTGCCGGTGAAGTCGATCACCGCGCTGCGGGCGGCGGCGTCCACGCGCACGGCGACCTGGATCTGCGCGCCGTTGTCCAGCGGCAGCGTGAAGACGCCGTCCTGGAGCCGGGCGGCCAGGCGGGTGATGGCCCGGCGCACCGACTCCTCGGCGTTGTCCTGCACATGGCCCATGTAGGCCTGCACCACGGGCAGGCCGAACTGCTGCACCATCCGCCGCAGCTCCTGCACGCCCTTTTCGTTGGCGGCGATCTGCGCCTTCAGGTCGGCCAGGTTCTGCTGCGGGTTGCGGCTGGGGTATTCGCCGCTTTGCAGCAGGGCCACTATTTCGGCCTCGCGCAGCACGCCGCGCTCCACCAGCTTGACGTTGTCGATCTGCACACCCTCTTCCTCGATGCGCGTGGAAAACGGCGGCATCGAGCCGGGGGTGGTGCCGCCCACGTCGGCATGGTGGCCGCGGCTGCCGACGTAGAACGTGGGTTCGGCCTCTTCGGCCAGGTACACGGGCGTGATGACGGTGATGTCCGGCAGGTGGGTGCCGCCGTGGTACGGGTCGTTCAGCACGTACACGTCGCCCGGCTGCATGCGGCCGGCATTGCGGTGGATGACCGCCTTGATGCTCTCGCCCATCGAGCCCAGGTGCACCGGCATGTGCGGCGCGTTGGCGATCAGGTGGCCCTGGGCGTCGAACAGCGCGCAGCTGAAGTCGAGGCGCTCCTTGATGTTCACCGAGTACGCGGTGTTCTGCAGCTGCAGCCCCATCTGTTCGGCGATGTTCATGAAGAGGTTGTTGAACACCTCCAGCAGCACCGGGTCCACCGTGGTGCCCAGCGCATGCCGTACGCTGCGCGCGGTGGTGCGGTCGATCACCAGGTGGTCGAGGGCCGTCAGCGCGGCCTGCCAGCCCGGCTCCACCACGGTGGTGGCGTTCTTCTCGGCAATGATGGCCGGGCCGGCGATCACGTCGCCGGGGCGCAGGTCCTCGCGCACCACCAGGGCCGCGTCCTGCCACGCGGGCACGCCGTCCACGCCCACGGTGTACATGCGCACGGTGCCACGGCGCGGCGCCTCGCGCGGCGGTTGCAGGGCCTGCATCGGCTCGACCGGCGCGTCGCCGGCCACCACCGCCTCGACCGAGACCGCCTCCACGATCAACGCCCGGCCCCGCATGAGAAAGGCGAAGCGCTGGCGGTACGCCGCCTCGAACCCCGCCGTGATGGCCGGCACCTCCGGCACCTCGCCGACGGGCACGACCAGCGCCGCGTCCGAGCCCTCGTACCGCACATGCACCCGGCGGCGCACCGACACCGGCGCACCGCCTTGCTGCTGCTGTGCCATCTCGGCCTCGGCCGCCTGGGCCAGCGCATCCAGCGTGTGGGCGATGCCGCCCAGGGCCTCGGACGACAGGCGCGCCTCCACCGCCTGCTCGCGGATCAGGTTCTGGTCGGCCAGGCCCATGCCGTAGGCCGACAGCACGCCGGCCAGCGGGTGCACGAACACGCGCTGCATGCCCAGCGCATCGGCCACCAGGCAGGCATGCTGCCCGCCCGCGCCGCCGAAGCACTGCAGGGTGTAGCGCGTGACGTCGTAGCCCCGTGCGACCGAGATCTTCTTGATGGCATTGGCCATCTGCTGCACCGCGATCTGGATGAAGCCGTGCGCCACGTCGTGCGCGGCGCGGCCGGCCTGCGCCGCGAGGTCGTCGAAGCGGGCCTGCACCACGGCCGCATCGAGCGGCTCGTCGCCGCCATGGCCGAACACGTGCGGAAAGTGCGCGGGCTGGATCTTGCCGACCATCACGTTGGCATCGGTCACGGCCAGCGGCCCGCCCCGGCGGTAGCTGGCCGGCCCCGGGTTGGCGCCCGCGCTCTGCGGGCCCACGCGAAAGCGCGCACCGTCGTATTCCAGCAGCGAGCCGCCGCCGGCGGCCACGGTGTGGATGCTCATCATCGGCGCGCGCATGCGTACGCCCGCCACCTGGGTTTCGAACTCGCGCTCGAACTCGCCCGCGTAGTGGCTCACGTCGGTGGAGGTGCCGCCCATGTCGAAGCCGATCACGCGCACCGAATCGCCTGGGCCAGCGGCCCCGCCGGCACCGCGCGCCTGGCCCGCGAAGGCCAGCTCCGCCGTGCGCGCCATCCCCACGATCCCGCCGGCCGGGCCGGAGAGGATCGCGTCCTTGCCCTGGAAACGGTGCGCATCGGTGAGCCCGCCCGACGACTGCATGAAGTACAGCGGCACGCCCGGCATCTCGGCCGCCACCTGCTCCACATAGCGGCGCAGGATGGGCGACAGGTAGGCATCCACCACGGTGGTGTCGCCCCGGCTCACGAACTTCATCAGCGGGCTGGTGCCGTGCGAGGTGCTCACCTGCGTGAAGCCCGCCTCGTGTGCGAGCCGCGCCGCCGCCTGCTCGTGCGCGGTGTAGCGGTAGCCATGCATGAACACGATGGCCACGCTGCGCAGGCCCGCGTCGTGGGCGGCCCACAGGCGCTCGCGCAGGTGGGCCTCGTCCAGCGCCTGCTCGACCTCGCCATGGGCGCCCACGCGCTCCTGCGCCTCGATCACGCGGCTGTACAGCAGCTCGGGCAGCACGATGCGGCGGTCGAACAGGCGGGGGCGGTTCTGGTAGGCGATGCGCAGCGCATCGCGAAAGCCCCGCGTGGTCACCAGCAGCGTGGGCTCGCCCTTGCGCTCCAGCAGCGCGTTGGTGGCCACGGTGGTGCCCATCTTCACGCACTCCACCTGCGTGGGCGACACGGGCGCGCCGGGCGCCAGGCCCAGCAGGTGGCGGATGCCGGCCACCGCGGCATCGCGATAGTGCCCGGGGTTTTCGGACAGCAGCTTGTGCGTGACCAGGGTGCCGTCGGGCCGGCGGCCCACCACGTCGGTGAAGGTGCCGCCACGGTCCACCCAGAACTGCCACAGTTGTGTTGCCATGTCGATGTTTTCCTCAGCCTGTTACGAATGAAATGTTTGGACAACATTGACGCAGGCATCACCTGCGAGCCAGGAGAAGATCCACGATTTGCCGACCTTTTTCGATGATATCTTCGGCCCGCGGCACGACGCTGCGGCGGCCCGATCGCATCCCAGGGGGCGCGATTTTTCGATTCCCCTCTTCTCAACGAACCGGCCCATTCCTCCGAGTGCGGCAGCCACCGATCACCTTCATCCACCAGACATGCCAGAACAAATCGACTATGCATTCCTGAGCGCCCTGGAGGGCGGCTCGCTGACCACCGGCTACGTGCCGGCGGCCAACGTGAGCAAGAGCGGCGTGACCATCGCAACCGGGTTCGACCTGGGCCAACGCTCCGAGAGCGATCTGAAGAACCTGGGCCTGGCCAGCGGCCTGGTCACCAAGCTCAAACCCTACCTCGGCACCAAGGGCACCGACGCCAAGACGCTGATCGAAAAGACGCCGCTGACGATTACCGCCGCCGAGGCCGAATCCATCGACAAGGCCACCAAGGCCAGCCACATCGCCAGCGTGAAGCTGAAGTACGACTCGGCCACGGCCGCCAAGAAGAACTTCATCGACCTGCCCGCGGAAGCGCAGACCGTCATCGCGTCGGTGTCCTTCCAGTACGGCGTCAACCTGGATGCCGCCACGCCGAAATTCTGGAAGGCCGTCACCGAACAGGACTGGACCGAAGCGGTCAAGCTGCTCAAGAACTTCGGGGACGTGTACCCCACCCGCCGCGGCAAGGAAGCCGCCCTGCTGGAGAAAGTCAAATGAAACGATGGATCGCCCTGGCCAGCGCCGCGATGGTTTCCGCTGCCCTGCATGCCGCCAATGCCACGCCTGCCGCCGACCACGCGGTCGGCGTGGTGCACGTCACCAACCCGGAACTGCTTTCGGCACTGCAGAACCTCAAGGCCTCGCTCACGGCAGAGCGCACGCCGCTCGTGTTCGACAACGGCGCTTCGGCCAAGAACTGCCTCGAATATTCGGACCTGCTGTCGAAGAGCCAGCCGGTCGAGTCGACCCGCAACTTCGAGATCCGCAGCGAATACCGGCTGTGCGACAGCATCCGCGTGATCACAGGCAAGCCCTTCGTCGCGCAGAAGGCCGCCGCCTCCGGCAAGCAGGCCAAAACCCTGTACGAAAAACTGGACCTGCGGTCGTTCCCCTCGTCGCTGCGCAATCGCGCCGATGGCAAGAAGCACACGCTCCAGACGCTGCTGCCCGGCACGCCCCAGTCCGAAGGCAGCGCCGTCCAGGTGGAAACCCCGGAGCAGTTCTTCCGCCTGGAGGTCGTGGGCACCATCGACCACGGCAGGGGCCACCCGCCCGAATGGATCGTCTGGGTGACGGACGAGCTCAAGAACGGCACCTACCGCGGGTACAGCAACATCGTCGTGCATCCGCCCCGTGCGGCGTCCGGCCTGTACACCGCGGCGGCTTCGCCCCGATGACAATGGGCGGTCCTTTCCTTTAGCCCCGTCACCGGGGCGCCACAGGTACCGAATCGCATGGCCTCTTTCGTCCCCCACCGTCCCTTGCTGGAACAGACCTTTCCCCGCACCCTGTCCGCCTGGGTGGAACGTTTGGGCCAACCCGTGTTTCGCGGCGCCCGCATCGAAGGCTGGCTGTTCGAGGGCGTGGCCGCACGGCGCGCGGCCGAGCAACGCCTTACGGCGGTGGGCGTGGTGGCGCGGTTTCGCAGTGCCTACAAGCCCCTGGTGCACTACTTTTTGGAAGAGGTCGATACCGCCCAGCTGGCCGCCGCCACGGTGCGCTACCCGGTGCCGGCCACCGGCTCGCCTGGGCGTTTTCTGCTGGAGGCGTATCCGCTGGCCGACCTGCTGGCCGGGTGCGACCTGCGGTTCGAACCCGGGGGCGACGACCTGCACTACGGCGTGGCGCTGCGCTTTCGCGATGGCCGCGAAACGGTCGATCGGGTCTTCGCACCCAACCGGGTGCACGAAGACCCCACCAGCCCGGACCCGCTGCTGTCGCCCACGGGCTGGCTGCGCGTGGACGCGTCCGGTGCGCCGGACAGCAACCAGGATGCGGCCGAATCCACCGATTTCGAAGACCTCTTCGCGCACGCCATGCGCACGCTGCGGGAGCACGCCTGGCCCGCGCAGGAGCCCTATTTCGAACGGCTGGACATCCGCGTCGACCTGCCGGGCTTCGAGCAGCCGCTGTCCACGCCGCACGAATGCATGAGCCTGCACGAGGCCCTGCACGAAGACCTGTATTTTTCGCTGCTCGAGTTCTTTCAGCAGCACTCCAGCCGCCCGGCGGGCGACCGCCGGCTGCAGCCCGGGCAGATCGTGCCCGACATCCGCCAACACGACGGCCCGCCACGCCTGCGCATCGCGCTGCGCGCCTTCGAAGTGGCCGCACAGGACGCGGGCGCCTGGGCGGACACCACGGCCGGACAGGCCCTGGACGACATGGGCCAGGCTCCGCCGCCCGAGCGCATCGCACAAGCGATGGCGCGGCTGGGCGGCCAGCGCTTTTCCGCGCGCAGCCGCCAGGGGCGCGAGGTACTGGGCCTGTACCGCACCGGCACCGACGCCCCGGTCCTGCTGAGCGGCGGCCAGCACGCCAACGAGACCTCCGGCGTCGTGGGGGCCCTGCGCGCGGCCGAGGCGCTGCATGCGCGGCCCGGCGCGCACTTCGCCCTCATCGCGCTGGAGAACCCCGACGGCTATGCGCTGCACCGCGAACTGGGCGCACACCACGCCCACCACATGCAGCATGCCGCGCGCTACAGCGCGCTGGGCGACGACATCGAGTACCGCGAGACGGCGCCGCTGTACGAGCGCGAAGCCCGCGAACAGGCCCTGGCCCTTTCCGGCGCGCAATTGCACATCAACCTGCACGGCTACCCCGCGCACGAGTGGACCCGGCCGCTGTCCGGCTATGTGCCGCGCGGATTCGGCCTGTGGACGGTGCCCAAGGGGTTCTTTCTGATCCTGCGCCATCACCCGGGCTGGCAGGCCGAAGGCCGTGCGCTGCTGGAGCGGGTGGCCGCGGCGCTGCAGCGCGTCCCCGGCCTGCCCGAGTACAACGCCCGCCAGATGGCGCTGTACGAACACCACGCGGGCGCATTGCCGTTCGAGGTGATCCATGGCACGGCCTGCACGCAGTCCGAGAACCCGCGCGGTGCGCCCGTCACGCTCATCACCGAGTTCCCCGACGAGACGGTGTCGGGCGATGCCTTTCGCTTCGCGCACGGCGTGCAAAAGGCCGCCGTGCTGGCCGCGGTGGACGCATGGCAGGCCATTCTTTCCGCACGCGGCTGACCCGCAGGATGGCCGGGCAAGCCCGCACGCTCGGCCCTCACGAAGCGGCTCCCGGCCCACGCGATGAACCGCCACCATTGCGGCCGATGCGCAAGGAAAAGAGCAGATCGTAGAGAACGGGAATCAGCCCCAGCGTCACCAGCGTGCCCAGCGCCAGGCCGCCGATCATGGTGATGGCCATGCCCGTCCACAAAGGGCCGGCGAACAGCATCAGCGGAACCAGCCCGACGATGCAGGTGAGCTTGGTCATCACGATCGGCCGCAGCCGCTTGATGGCCGCGGCCACCACCGCTTCGCGGCGCTCCAGGCCCTCGCGCAGCTCTTCCTCGATGCGTTCGAGCAGCAGCACTGCGTTGTTGACGATGATGCCCGCCAGCGCCAGCAGCCCGAACGTCGCCATGAAGCCGAAGGGATACCCCGTGACGAGCAGCGCCAGCGCTGCGCCGATCAACACGAACGGCACGCTCGCCATCACGATGAATAGCTTGCGAAACGAGTTGAACTGCCAGACGAACAACAGCAGGATGGCGCCCAGCGCGTGGGGAAAATACTGCAGCAAGGCGCCGTTGGCTTCCCGCGAGTCCTTGATCTCGCCCCCCAGTTCGATGCGGTAGCCGGGCGGCAACCGCATCGCCGCCACGGGGCCAGCAAGGCGGCTGACGATCTCGGTGGCGGTCAGGCCGAGGTTCTGGCCGGTCACGGTGATGGCACGGCTCAGGTTGCGGCGCACGATGGCGGACGGCTCGGTGCCGCTCACGACGGTGGCCACCGAAGCCAGCGGCACGGGCGATCCGCCGCCCTGCGCAGACACCAGGGTGTCGCCCGGATCGCCGTTCCCGGCCCGCTCGCCCGCATCGCCGCGCAGCACAATCGGCACGTTGACGCCATCGTCGCGGATCACCGACACGTCCGTGCCGCTGTACCGCATCTGCAGCGCCTGGGCGATGCCCTCGCTGGTCACGCCGGCGCGGCGCGCCTTCAGTGGGTCGACGCGCACCTGGTAGCGGGGAATCCGCGCATTCCAGTCGTCGTAGACATCTTCGGTACCGGGCAAAGCGCGCAGGGCCTGGGCGATCGCCTCGGCGGCTCCCCGCAGCACGGTCTCGTCCGGCCCGATCACGCGGTAGATCGCCACGCCCGCCTCGGTCGATCCCATCGAAAAGCGCTTGGGTTCGGCACGTGCTTCGGGATGCTGCGCGCGGACATGGGCGCGGGTGCGGGCGATGACCGCGTCGATGTCGGTGCCCGCCCGAACGCTGACCGTGAAGTAGGCCATGCCCGCCGCAGGCAGCGGCGGCGCCAGGCCCAGCACGATGCGGGGCCCGCCATCAGCGACGTAGCCGATGCTGTCCACCACTTCCGGGTTCGCCGTCTTGTCGGCGAACCACTGGCTGATCGCCTGCACGGTCCGCAGCGTCTGGCGGGAATCGCTGCCGGGCTGCAGGTTGACCGGCATCTGGAACTGCAGGCGGTCCGATTTCGGCAGGAAGTCGTACGGAATGCTGGCGAGGACTGCGATGGCGCCGGCCAGCAGCGCCAGCATCGCCCCGACGAACCAGGGCTTGTGCGCGAGCAGGCTTTCGATGGCCCGGCGATAGCCCCGGTAGAACGCGGAATCGTAGGCTGCGCCCCCCGATGCGTCGGCCGCATGCGCCCGCGCGAAATACAGGCACAGCAAGGGGGTGACGGTGAGGCTGAGCAGCCACGAGCCCAGCAGCGTCGTCGCCAGCACGATCGCGAGCGACCGCAGGTATTCGTTGGTGCTGGTCTGGCCCAAAAAGAACGGCGAGAACGCCAGCACGATCACCAGCGACGACGTGAGCAGCGGCAGTGCCAGCGTGCGGCCGGCGGCGATGCAGGCAGTCCGGCGGTCCTCGCCGATGCCGAGCCGGCGCTCGATGTCCTCCGCGATGACGATGCCGTTGTCCACCAGCAGGCCGAGCGCGAGGATGATCGCGGCGATCAAGACCGTCTGCAGTTCCACGCCGAGCGCGCGCATCGCCACCAGCGCGCCGAGAATGGTCAGCGGCACGATGGCGCCCACGATCAGGCCGGTGCGCCAGCCCAGGAACAGCATGACGACCGCCATGACGATGGCCACCGTCTCGCCCATGACGTGGTGCATCTTGTCCATTTCACGCTCGACCACGTCGGCCTGGAAGGTCACGATGTGCTGCTCGAAGCCCGCAGGCAGCAAGGTGGCGGTCTCGTCGAGCTTCTGGCGCAGCGCCTTCCCGAACGCGGCAATGTTCCTGCCGGGGGCCATCGACACCGCCACCACCACCGCGGGTTGCCCCTGGTAGATGGCGGCGCTCTCTGGTGGATCGGCAGGCATGACCTGCACCTGGGCCAGTTGGGACAGCGGCACCTCCCGAGGGCCGCTGCCGGCCGGGACCGACACCAGGAACCGGCGCAGGTCATCGAGAGTGCGCAATTCGCCGGAGACGGCCACCGTCATCGCCAGACCGGAGACTGCGATCTGACCACCGGGCGCCACGATGTTCTGAGCGCGCAGCTGCGCGATCACCGCGGCCGGCGTCAGGCCCGCCTGGAGAAGGCGGCCCCGGTCGAAATCGACATACACGCGCTCTTCCTGCAAGCCGTGCAGTGTCACCCGCTCGACCCCTGGCAAGGCATAGAGCTGCTCGCGCATGCGCCGCAGCGGGCCGCGCATCTCGCCCATGCTGAAGCCCGGGGCCACGATGGCGATCGAGGCGACCGAGACGCGGTCGAAGTCGTCGTCTACGAAGGGGCCCAGCGCGCCTGTCGGCAAGGCGGTGCCGGCTTCGAGACCCTTGGCACGCACCCGTTGCCACAGGGCACCGAGGTCCTTGACATCGTCGTAGGCCGTCAACTGGATGATCGCGCTGCCCGGGCGCACCGTCGTGACGATCTTCTTGATGCCGGCAATCTCGCGCAGGCGCTCCTCGGTCGGACGGGCCAGCAGGTTCTCGACCTGCTCGCTGGGCATGCCAGGGAAAGCCACGGAGACAAGGGCATCGCGCACCGTGACCGATGGCTCTTCTTGCGAGGGAAAATCCAAGAAAGCGACGATGCCAGCGACCAGAATGAACAGCGCGGCGAACAGCGTCAGGCGGCTGGAGGAAAGGGCTGCACGGGTGAGGTTCATTGCGGCACACCGGCACCCAGGCGGGTTTCAGGACGAAACAGAGCGACCGCCTGTCCATTGACCAGGAAGGCGGCGCCCGTGCTGACGATGCGCTCGCCCGGGGCCAGCCCCCGAAGCACAGGAAAGCGGGTGCCCTCCAAAGGGCCCAGCACCACTTCGCGGCGCTGCACATGCCCCGTCAGCGCGTCGTGGACGAAGACAGCGGCCTTGTCCTTTTCTGCGGCGGGAACCACCGCGGTCAATGGAATGGTCAGACCGGCCGGCGCGGAGGGCAGCGCCAGCATCAGGCTTTCACCGCTGCGCGGGAGCCGCTCCTGTTCGGGCAGGTCGAAAATCGCCTGCACGGTGGCGCCGCCTTCGACCTGGGCCGACACGCTGCGAAGCCGCAGTGCGAACGGCCGGTCGCCCTCCCCGCTGCGGTAGGCCGTCGCCGAGGCACCCGGGGCCAGGCCCGCACCCACATCGGCCGGCAGCATGGTCAGCACCTGCGCACGGCCCTCGCCATCGAGCTGCAGGACGGCCTGACCCGGCGCGGCATCCGACTGCGGTTGCAGCAAACGCGCGACCACGGTGCCCGCGAACGGCGCGCGGATGTCCGCCTGCCGCAAGGCGCGCCGGGCCAGGGCGCGGTCGGATTCCGCCGCGCGCACCTTGGACTGGGCGGCCTCGAACGCGGTCCGGCTGGTGATCAATGCCGCGGCGGAAAGGGCCCCATCCTCGAACAGGGCCTGCTGCTGGCGCAGCTGGCTTTTGCGCTCGTCCAGATCCGCCACGGCGGCCTGGACGCTGGCGTCGGCCTGCTCCCACTTCAGCCGCGACGGCTGCGGATCGAGGCGGGCCAGGAGCTGGTCCTTGCGCACGCGATCGCCGACGTCCACGCGGACCTCGGCAATGCGGCCGCCGCCCTCGAATCCCAGTTGGGCGCGCTGCTCCTGGCGGACCACCGCGGTGAACCGGGTTTCGACCGATGCGGCCGCCCCCACGGTTTCCAGTTTGACGGCCCGGGGGACCGTGTCGGCAGGGGCGGCCTGCCCGTCGCAGCCAGTCAGCAGCAGCATGGAAGCCCATCCGCAAAGGAGGAGAAAAAGACAAGGAACGGATTTCACGGCAGTGGCCTCCCTATTCATCGATGCGTCAGTAGGTGTAGGTCACTGCGGCACCGCCGGTGACGGAGGTGCGGCGCACGACCAGCGGGCTGTGCTCCGCGTTGTCGACATACCGCAAGGCGGACACCTGCAGGGAAGTGGTCCAGTGCGGGGCCAGGGCGTGGCTCCAGCTCGCGCCGATGGCATATCCGTACACACCGGAGCCGGCGTTGAATGCGGCGAAGCGCGTACGCGAAGCCTGCTGCGGCGTGACGCCGAAATAGGCCTGGTTGTATCGCCGGTCGCCCGCATGGACGTCGGCACTGAGCGAGACGGTATCGGCCGAGGTTTTCAGCAGGTTGTACTCGGCCCCCAGTCGGTACCGGTTGCGGCGCGCACCGCTTTCCAGGGCGAATTCCACTTCGGCGCTGACAGAGAAATCGGGAGTGAACTGCTGCATGAGCAAGGTGCGGGTGGTGACCGAGTCTGGCACGTCTCCCAGGCCCGCCAGCTTTCTGGAGCCAGGGCGCAAGGGACTGTTGCGCTGCACGCGGCCGAAGTCGTAGAACACCGATTGCGATGCATAGAAACCGCTCTCGGACTGCCATTGCAGGCCGATGCCGCGGCTGGTGTCGGCAAAGAAGATGCCTCGCTAAACAGACAGCACCGGAAGAATCTCCACGCGGTGGTCGTCGGACCCCGGATAGCGGGGGGTCACCCTCGCCGCGGCGCCGATGCTGAAATCGGTCGTGTCCCCGAGCAGGCGGGAGCCCCAGCCCGCGAGCGTTTGGGCATGCCCGGCGTGGGGCATCGCCACGAAAACGGACGCCAGCAGGCAGGGAGCGAGGCGGAGAGCGGTTGGTTTCATGATGGGTTCGCGAGGTGTGGTCGAGTCAAAGGGAAGACGGAAGCTGAACGCCGTAGAACGCGCTGAAGAGCGCGATCCGGTTCAGCACGAGGTCGCGGGCAATGCCCAGGTGGTCGAGTTCGGACTGGCTTGCCCGCACCCGTTCGGACAGCAAGGTGCTGCGGTTTTGCAGGCCCTGGGCGGTGCGGGCCGCCAAGCGCTGAATCCTCGCGCGCTCGCGCATGGCGTTGTCCCGCGCATGCGTTTCCGAAGCGGCCAGCGTGGCCTGCCTGCCCAGGGCATCGGCGACTTCGCGGAAAGCGGACTGGACCGCCTTTTCGTATTCGGCGATGCCGGCCTGTTGGCGCACTTCGGCCAGTTGCAGGCCCGCGATGTTGCGGCCGTGGTCGAAGATCGGCAACACCAGTTGCGGCGTGAAGGTCCACAAGCGGCTGCCGGAATTGAAAAGACCGCTCAGGCTGTCACTGGCCACGCCCACCGACGTGCTGAGGCGAATGGACGGAAAAAACGCCGCACGCGCCGCGCCGATGTCCGCATTGCCTGCGCGCAATTCGGCCTCGGCCTGCTGGATGTCGGGCCGCTGCAGCAGCACCTGGGAGTCCAGGTTGCGCAGCGCCGCCACCGGGGCGCCCCGAGGGAGCAGGCCATCGATGTCGCCCTCGGCACGGCCGGTGCTGTAGCCGATGAGCAGTTGCAGGGCCCGCAGGGCCGCCGCGTCGTCGTCGGCGGCCTGCAGCGCACGCACGTGGATTCGGTCAGCCTGCGTGCGCTGGGCATCGAGTTCGTCCGCCGAGATCGTGCCGACCTCGTGCTGGCGTCGGGCGATGGACAGGAGCGCGGCGCTGTCGCTGTCGATGGCGGCCATTTGCTCCGTTGCCTGGGCCGCCGCCAGCTTCCGGCTGTAGGCCCGCAGCACCTCGGCGATCAAGGCGCCCCGCGCCGCCTGCTGCCCGTGCGCCGATGCCAGGTACCGTTGCCGGGCGGCTTCGGACAGCGCCTTCATCTTGCCGAAAAAATCGATCTCGAAATCGGAAATTCCCACACTGGCATAGGCCTGATCCTGTCCGTACCGGGCCTGCAGCGCATCGCTGCCGAACCGTTGCCGGTCGCGCTGCACCTGGAGTCCGACCTGCGGCAGGCGCGCCGAGTCTTCGATCCCATACTGCGCGCGGGCCTGCTCGACCTTCAGCGCAGCCAGGCGGAAATCCGCGTTGTGGGCCAGCGCGCGGGCCACCATCGGCGCGAGGTCCCGCGCAGGCGAGAACGATTGAAGAAACCGGCGCTCGTCTTGCGAGAGTTCGGCGGTCGCCGCTTCGGAAGCCATGCCGCGCCCGGCCGGGTCCGCGATGAAGGTCGCCGGAACCCAGGGAACGGGGCGCTCGAAAGGCGGGGTCAACGAGCACCCGCCGACCAGCAAGGCCAAGGCGGCGCATGCCAGCGAGAGGCCGCTGCGGACGGGATGTGCGGGCAATGAAATCATGTCGATGGGTGGGTGGCAACTCGGCGGGCAGTGTCCCCAGGCGGGATCAAGATTGCTTTCGGGAATCTTCAAGATTTCATCAAGACGCGCGCAAAAAAATGGCCGCTCGCATTCGACCGCGCGGCGGGCGGCTGGCAGTACGATTCGCACGGCAAAGCCGGGCACCGGTGCCCGGCGCGTTTTGCCAAGTGCTTCGAAGGCGCACGAAACCCATGAATCAAAAACGAGTGTTGGTGGTTGAGGACGATCCCGACAGCGCCAGCGTGCTGGAGGCCTACTTGAAACGGGAGGGGTTCCTGGTGGCCGTGGCGAACGACGGCGAGCAGGCCGTCACCTGGCATGCCCAGTGGAAACCGGACCTGGTCCTGCTGGATGTGATGCTTCCCAAGCTGGGCGGCACCGAAGTGCTCTCCGCCATCCGGCGTGCGGGCGATACGCCCGTCATCATGGTGAGCGCCATCGGCGACGAGCCGGAAAAGCTGGGGGCGCTGCGCTACGGCGCGGACGATTACGTCGTCAAGCCCTACAGCCCGAAGGAAGTGGTGGCACGCGTGTATGCGGTGATGCGCCGCACCGGTGCGGCCCGCTCGCCCGAGGGCGCACTCAAACATGGCCGCCTCACGGTGGACACCAGTGCCTTCGTGGCGGCCGTGAGCGACGCCGATGGCCAGCCCGTCGCGCTCGACCTGACACCCACCGAATTCAACCTGCTGGCGTCGTTGCTGCGCACGCCGTTCAAGGCCTTCACCCGCAGCGAGTTGCTGGAAGCGTGCCTGCCCGAGAGCGATGCGCTGGAGCGCGTGGTCGATGCGCACATCCACAACCTGCGCCGCAAGCTGGAGCAGCGCGGCATCAGCGGGGTGCTGGTCACGGTGCGAGCCGTGGGCTACCGCTTCCAATGAAAGGCCTGTTTGCCCCACGCCCCCGGCACACCCCGCTTTGGCGGTGGGTGGGTTTTCGCATGAGTGCGTTGGCCGTGGTGACCGTCATCGCGATCGCGATCGCGCTCGCGATGTGGTTTCGATTCGCGATCTCGGACGCGGTGGCGCTCGGCCAGCTGCCGCCCGAAGCCCGTCAGGAAATGCTGCAGCTGCGTGCCGACCCACACCGCAATGCCTCGCGGCTGTGGCAGCTGTTTGCGCAGTACTACGACGTCGTCGATTTCCTGCCAGGCATCGCCAACCGGGACTGGTGGCTGCTTGCGGCGATGGTGATCGGTGCCATCCCGTTGATCGTCCTGTGCGGCCTCTACGCTTCGCGCCCGCTGTCGCGGCAGTTCACCATGGTCGCTCACGCGGCACGCCGCGTGAGCGAGGGCGACTTCTCCGCCCGGGCGACGGTGGTGACCGACGCTCCGCAGGAACTCATCGGGCTGGCGGTGGATTTCAACGACATGACGGCCCGGCTGCAGCGCTACGAACGCGAGGTGAGCGAATCGAGTGCCATGGTCGCGCACGAATTGCGCACGCCGCTGAACGCCGCCATGGGCCGGCTCCAGGGCATGCTGGACCAGGTGTTCCCCTGCGACGAGTCGCAGTTGCTGATGGTGCATCGCCAGCTGGAGCAGCTCAACCGGCTGGTGGGCGATCTGCACCTGCTCTCCCTGGCCCGCGCAGGCCAGTTGTCGCTGGAGCATGAAGACTTCCTGCTCGAGGACCTGATCCAGGAGCGGCTGGCCTGGGCCTCGCAGCGGCTGAACGCCGCGGGACTCGCACCGCAGGTGTCCATCCCCCGAGGCACCCGGCTGACCGGGGACCGCGACCGGATCGGCCAGGTGCTGCTCATCCTGGTCGACAACGCTATTCGATACGCCGCGTCCGGCCAACAGCTGTCCATTGACGTGCAGGCATCGAACGGCGATATCCACCTGTCGGTCTGCGACCGGGGGCCGGGCGTGGAGGCCGAATCCCTGGCCCGGATGACCGAGCGCTTCTGGCGGGCCGAGCACTCGCGCGACCGCCATCTGGGCGGCAGCGGGCTGGGTCTGTCGATTGCCTGCGCCATCTGCGAGGCCCATGGCGGCTCCCTGGAAATGGTCGGCCGCAGCGGGGGCGGATTGTGTGCCCGGGTCCGGCTCCCGCATCCGCCGCAGCGCGCGTCGTAGGTCCGTCGTTCATGCCGAGGGGGCGGCGCCACCGCGGCGCAGCCACCTGCACCGCCGTGCCCTTGCCGCCCTTTGGTGACCTTCGCCGGTCCGATGCCCGGCCCCTTCCTCCCTGCCTTGGTGCGTGCCGGACGCACCACCGCGCGGCCACTGCAGCCCCCTGCTTGCGAACCGCCCCGTTTTCCCAGGAGCCCGCCCTTGGCATGCTCCGTGCATAGCTGGCCAGGTGATTGCGATGGCTCGAGGGCGGGGCTCCAGCCAGCCGGTCGTTCAGGTAAACACCTGAGGGTGGGATCGCAAACACGCGGTTACATTGAATGCGGTCTTTCGTTTCCCTGTCTCACTACCACTGTGGAGTTCATCGATGAAGCGTAGCGCTCTCCCTCTGTCCGCATGGGCCCTCGCCGGCGCCCTGGGTTGCGGACTGTGTGCCCCCACCGCGTTCGCGCAGACCAAATGGGACCTGGCCGCGGCCTATCCCGCCACCAACTTCCACACCGAGAACCTGGCGGAGTTCGCCAAGGACGTGGACGTCGCCACGGGCGGCAAGCTCAAGATCACGGTGCATGCCAACGCATCGCTGTTCAAGGCCAACGAGATCAAGCGCGCCGTGCAGGGCGGGCAGGCGCCGGCCGGCGAGATCCTGCTGCCCAACTTCGAGAACGAGAACCCCATCTTCGGCGTGGACGGCATTCCGTTCCTGGCCACCTCGTACGCCGATTCCAAGCGGCTGTATGAAGCGCAAAAGCCCGTGCTCGAAAAGCTGCTCAATGCGCAGGGCCTGCGGCTGCTGTACACCGTGGCCTGGCCTCCGCAGGGCATCTACTCCAAGCGGGAAATCACCTCGGTGGCCAATCTGCGGGGCATCAAATGGCGCGCCTACAGCCCCGCCACGGCCAAGATCGCCGAACTGATCGGTGCGCAGCCCGTCACCATCCAGGCGGCCGAGCTGTCGCAGGCCACGGCCACCGGCGCGGTCGAATCGATGATGACGTCCGGCTCCACCGGCTACGACAGCAAGCTCTACGAGAGCATCAAGTACTTCTACGACACCCAGGCATGGCTGCCCAAGAACGCGGTCATCGTGAGCAAGAAGGCCTTCGACGCGCTCGACAAGCCCACGCAGTACGAGCTGCTCAAGAGCGCCGCCGCGGCCGAGGCCCGCGGCTGGAAGGTCAGCGCGGAGAAGAACGAGTGGTACAAGAAGGCCCTGACCGACAAGGGCATGAAGATCCTTCCGCCCCCGCCGAAGCTGGTGGCCGACCTGCGCCAGGTCGGCGACATCATGCTGGCCGACTGGCTCAAGAAGGCCGGTCCCGATGGCGAGGCCATCATCGCCGCCTACCGCAAGCCGGCCCCCGTGGCAGCCAAGTGATGCGCCGCTTCCTGGACCGCCTGTACCTGGGCGCGGGCGCCCTGGGCGCCACCTTCGTGGCCCTGATCTGCGTGCTGATGATCGCCCAGAGCGTGCTGCGCGAGGTCGGGGTGCGCACCGGGGCGCTCAACGACGTGGTGGCGTGGTTCTGCGCCGCCGCGGCGTTCTTCGCCATGGCGCATGCCTTCAAGCACGGCGACTTCGTGCGGGTCACGCTGCTGCTGGAAAAGCTCTCGCCGCCCCGGCGCCGGCAGTTCGAGATCGTCTCGCTGGCCATCGGCTCGGTGGCAGTGGCTTACCTGGCCTGGTCGGCGTGCCTCTTCACCTACGAAAGCTGGGAGTTCAACGACGTTGCCCAGGGGCTGCTGCCCCTGCCGATGTGGATTCCCCAGATGAGCTTCGCGCTGGGCTCGGTGCTGCTGTTCGTCGCGGTGGTCGATGAATTCATCATCGTGCTGCGCGGCGGCGTGCCCACCTTCGTGCGCGAAGTCGAGGACCGGCACGCGCGCGGCGATTTCTCTTCCGACATCTGACCCTCCACCCGACCTGAACCCTCGCTGCGGCCCGGCCGGGCCCGAAAGAAGAATCCCATGGACATTCTGATGGTGGGCGGCGTCCTGCTGCTGCTGATGATCGTGCTGCTCTCGGGCGGCGTCTGGATCGCGATGACGCTGGCGATCTGCGGCTGGGTCGGACAGGCGTTCTTCACGAACACGCAGCCGGGCAAGAATTTGTTCTCGGCCTTCTGGGAAAGCAATGCCAGTTGGGAGCTGGCGGCGCTGCCGCTGTTCATCTGGATGGGCGAGATCCTGTTTCGCACCAAGCTGAGCGAAGAGATGTTCGAGGGCCTGCGCCCCTGGCTCAACCGGGTGCCGGGCCGGCTGATGCACACCACCATCCTGGGGTGCGGCATCTTCGGATCGGTGTCGGGCTCGTCCGCCGCCACCTGCGCCACCATCAGCAAGGTGGCCCTGCCCGAGTTGCTCAAGCGCGGCTACGACGAGCGCCTGGCACTGGGCTCGCTCGCCACGGCGGGCACGCTGGGCATTCTCATTCCCCCCTCGATCACCATGGTGGTGTATGCGGTGGCGGCCGACGCCTCCATCATCCGCATTTTCCTTGCCGGCTTCCTGCCGGGCCTGCTACTGATGCTGCTGTTTTCGGGCTACATCGGCTGGTGGAGCCTGCGCAACCCCGACAAGGTGCCGCCGGCCGATGCACCGACGACCTTCCGCCAGAAGATCCGGCAGTCCGGCAACCTGATTCCGGTGGCGGTCCTGATCGTCTTCATCGTGTGGGTGCTGGTGGCCGGCTACGCCACCGCCACCGAGTGCGCCGCCTACGGCGTGGCCGGCTCGCTTGGGCTGGCGCTGTGGAGCCGCTCGCTCACGTGGAAGAACTTCACCGAAGGGCTGATGAGCACCACGCGCACCAGCTGCATGATCATGTTCATCCTGGCCGGCGCAGCCTTCCTGACCAAGACCATGGCCTTCACCGGCATTCCGCGCGAGCTGGCCGAATGGGTCAATGCGATGAACCTCTCGCCCTTCGCGCTGATCGGCGTGCTGACGATCGTCTACCTCGTGCTGGGCACAGCGCTGGACGGCATCAGCATGATCGTGCTCACCAGCGCGGTGGTGCTGCCCATGATCCAGAAGGCCGGCTTCGACCTGATCTGGTTCGGCATCTTCATCGTGCTGCTGGTGGAGATCGCCGAGGTCACGCCGCCCGTGGGTTTCAACCTCTTCGTGCTGCAGAACATGACCGGCAAGGACAGCAACACGATCGCGCGCGCGGCCATTCCGTTCTTCCTGTGCCTGGTGGTGTGCATCGCGATCATCACCGTGTTCCCGCAGATCGTCACCGTGCTGCCGGACCTGGTGATGGGCAAGGACGGCGGCTAGGCGTTGGCCCGCTGGGTCCGCTGGCCGCCGCCACTCCACGGATGACAGCGCCTCGGCGGCGAGGCCCCGGGTTTTTGCGATACTTTGGGGCATGCTGCTTCACGTCGCCGTCATCTGCCTGGCCGCCTGCCTGGGCGCCCTGCTGCGCTGGGGCTTCGCCCTGTGGCTCAACCCTGGCGGCCTGCTGCCCTGGGGCACGCTGGCGGTGAACCTCATCGGCGGCTACCTGATCGGCATCGCCATCGCCGTGTTCACCCAGCGGCCGGACATCGACCCGGCCTGGCGGCTGCTCATCATCACCGGCTTTCTCGGTACCCTGACCACCTTCTCTAGCTTCTCTGCCGAAGTCGTCACCATGCTGATGCAGCAGCGCTACGGCATCGCGCTGGCCACGCTGCTTTTGCACGTGGGCGGCTCCTTCACCCTCACCTGGGCCGGCATGCGCACGGCCCTGTGGTGGGCGGCCCGCTGACCGACGGCCCGGTAACGGGCCCTTCTTTTTTGCCCCCACAATCTCACCCCATGGATTCCAATACCGAACTCAACGACAGCCGCCTGGCCAATGCCTGGGCCGAATTGAACAACCATGCCGTGAACGGCAACCCGCTGCACGCCGATGCCTACCGGCTGGCGTTTGCGGACCCCGAATTCCTGCTGCGGCGCGAAACGCGCGGCATCCGCTTCCAGCTCGAAATGCTCAAGCCCGATCTGGGCCAGACCGCACAGGGCATCGAGAACACCGTGGTGGTGTACGGCAGCGCGCGCTTCATCGCCCCCGACGAAGCCGAGCAGCAATTGGCCGATGCCGAGGCCAGCGGCGACGACAGCCGCATCGCACGCGCCAGGCTCGCCGTGCGCAACGCCCGCTACTACGACCTGGCGCGCCAGTTCGCGCGCGTGGTGGCTGAGCACAGCGAACAGCAGCAGCCGGCGGACCGCATCTACGTGTGCACCGGCGGCGGGCCGGGCATCATGGAGGCCGCCAATCGCGGCGCGCACGACGTCGGCGCGCTCAACGTGGGCCTGAACATCGCCCTGCCCCACGAGCAAAGCGGCAACCGCTTCATCTCGCCCTCGCTGAGCTACAAGTTCCACTACTTCGCGCTGCGCAAGATGCACTTCATGATGCGCGCCAAGGCCCTGGTGGCATTCCCCGGCGGCTTCGGCACGCTGGACGAATTGTTCGAGGTACTCACCCTCGTGCAGACCGGCAAGGCCAAGCCGGTGCCCATCGTGCTGTTCGGCACCGACTTCTGGAAAAAGGTCGTCAACTTCGACGCTCTGGTGGAACAAGGGACCATCTCCGCTGCCGACCTGAAGCTGTTCCATTACACGGACGATCCGCAGGAAGCCTGGAACATCGTCAAGGCGTTCTACAAGCTTTGATGGCAGTTCAGGCCCGACGCAACCTCGCTGTCGAATGCACGGACGGGTCCTGCGTCAGGCCAAAACCGGCCGCCACTGGGCTTGCAGTTCCTGAGCGATCTTGTCCATCGCGGCACGTTGCCGGGCTGGCTCGAAATTACAAAAGGCCTGATCGAAGATGCGCCCATGCCGCGCTTGGGCCGCCTCAGCCTGCTGTCTGAGGGAGGCTGCCTGCGATGGAGTGATATCTGCAAAATGTCTCAGTGGCAGAAAATGACCCGGAACGACCAATCGTTCTTTTTCCTCGGGCATGCGGTCGGTGTACAGAAGCGCTGCGCCAATGAAACACTCCGCCAACGCTTGCTTGGCAGGTTGCTGATCGAACCGCATGATGCTGATCCAGGCCATCGGTGTCGTTTCTTTGGGAAAGATATCCACGAGGGCGTCAACGACCTTGGCCATGGCACGAGGCTCGCCTTGGAAATAGGCGCGCTGTAGCGTTTTTTTACCGACAGCGCGTTCCAGTTCAGCCGCTGCCGCCACTCCGGTTTTTCCGTTGGACAGCGGCTGATCGGCGACCGTCATCGTGTTGGGATGATCTGGAAACTGATCGGCGAAATACTCTGTCAACGCCTCGTCAATGGAATTCTGATGAGGGCTACCCGCCAGCCCCTTCACGAAATTCGGATGGCTGAAGCAATGCAGGAATTCATGGCGGGCCGTGTGGATGCCGACATCGCGTGCCAGTCCTTCCCTGACCGACAAACTCGTTGGCTCAGACTTGTGGCGTCTGACCAGGCCACGATAGCCATTCGGCAAATTCGAAGTCACCTGGGGTTCGACCGCATGGCACGCACTATCAGCCGGGATGAAGGCCGCGTGCCGGTCCATGACCTCAGCTTTCGCTTGATGTAATGTCGGCATGTCGACCAATGGGCCGGGGCCTGACGGCTTGGGTTGCGCAGTGCCGGCTTGCTTGAAAACCCCGTATCCGGCAGCCACTGCGGCCACCCCCACATAAGTTTTCCACGAGAGATGCAGCGCTCCGCCTGCCACCTCAGCGGCTCTCCCAAGCAAGGAAGACGCAGGGGTTGCGCGGTCTGGCGCCTGCGAAGCGCCGGAAGGAAGACGTCCGCGGGGAGCAGATGTTGACTGGCCAGCGCGGCTGGAAGCATTGCGACTTGGCAGATCCTTGAGTTGCCCATCACGCGAGAGAGACGCGGAACTGCTCTCTTTTTTAGATGAACTGGCTTTCTCGTCAGAGCTGCGGCTTGAAGACGGTATATCGGCGTTGCGAGACTTGACTTGAACCATGGTTTCCTCGGGGTATTGCGTTGAGAAACTATGGCAAAAGCACTCCAACCCACCCGGTGGGTTAACGAAGATTGTCAGCGTCCGGCGAATCACTGCGCGATGGACGCGCACCGTTCAACCTCTTGCAATCAGTGATGCGCCGAAACGGAATCCCCCATCCGCCACGCTATACGCCCCCCCAGGCCCACCACCGCACCCACGACCCAGAAAAGCCCCGCCACGCCGATCAGCGCCCCTGCTGATCCGAACAGCACCGGCATCAGCACGCTCGAACCATTGATGGCCATCAGCCGCAGGCCGAGCGCCTCGCCGTGGCGATGCGATGGCGTGATCTGGTGCAGCATGCTCATGATCATCGGCTGCACCGATCCCAGCGCGAAACCCATCAGCACCGAACACAGGCCCAGTGCCCACGGGTTGGGCAGCAAGGGGTACACCGCGAACAGCACCGCTGTGGTGACCATCGCCCAGGTGACCACGACCGCCTCGCGCAGATGCGCGGCCACCAGGGGCATGAGCACGCGGATCACAGCCGCCGCAATGGCGAACGCACCCAGGATGGTGCCGATCACCGACGCCGACAGGCCCCGCTCGTGGCCCAGCAGCGGCACCACGAAGGTGTGCACGTCCCAGCACGACGACAGCAGCCAGTTCACGATGAGCAGGCGGCGAAAGCCGGGCTCGGCCAGCAGGTCCCAGGCCCGGGGGCGCACGCCGCCGGCCGCCGCGATCACGGGCGGCAGTTCCACGGTGGCCCTCACCCAGAACCAGGTGGCGATGGGCAGCACGGCCATCAGCGCGAAGGCGGCGCGGTAGCCCTCGGTGCTGCCGGCCGTGGGACCGGCATGGTCGATGAGCATCCCGGCGCAGAACGGCCCGACGAAGTTGGACACGGCCGGGCCGATGGCCAGCCAGCTGAACACTTGGCGCAGCTGCGTGGAGTCGTGCGCCGCGCGCCCCACATGGCGCTGCAGGGCAATGGTGGCGGCACCCGTGGCGCCGCCCGTCATGAGCGCGGCCAGGCACAGCATGGGAAACACCGGCCACACCAGCGCCCCGGCCGCCCCGACCACCGCCACGACCACGGCATAGCCGACCGGGCGCTTGAGGCCGTGGCGGTCGGCATAGCGTCCCGCTGGCAGCGCCAGGAACACCTGCGTGAGCGCGAACAGAGCGAGCAGGATGCCGACCGCCGCCGCGCTGTAGCCCTCGCGCAGGGCCAGCAGCGGCGCGGCCAGCCGCATGCCGGCCATGCAGGTGTGGATGCAGATCTGTCCGGCGATCAGGCGGGCCAGTGCGGTGTTCATGTCAAACGGCCTCGTCTTCGGTGGTGGGCGGCAGGCCGCCATCCGTGGCACCCGCCCCCGCCAGGGGCACCGCCGCCCCCGGGGCCGGCAGGGCCTGCACCTCGCGCAGCTGGCGCTGGATGGCGCGCGTGCGCACGCCCACCTCGTCGAACCGCCGGGCCGCCGCGTCGATGGATTTGCGCGTGGCCTCAACCACGTCGCCGAACTTGGAGAACTCCGTCTTCACCGCGCCGAGCAGGCCCCACACCTCGGAGGAGCGCTTTTCGATCGCCAGCGTCTTGAAGCCCATCTGCAGGCTGCTGAGCATGGCCGCCAGATTGGCGGGCCCGGTGATCATCACGCGGCAGTCGTTCTGCAGCGCCTCCACCAGCCCGGGCCGGCGGATCACCTCGGCGAACAGGCCCTCGGTGGGCAGGTACATCACGGCGAAGTCGGTGGTGTGCGGCGGCGACACGTACTTGGCGAAGATCTTGCGCGCCTCGGCCTTGATGGAAGTCTCGAAGGCGTTGCCCGCGGACAGCACCGCCGCCTTGTCGGCCAGGTCCTGCGCGTCCAGCAGGCGCTGGTACTGCTCCACCGGGTACTTGGAGTCGATGGGCAGCCACACGGGCTGCTCGTCGCCCCGGCCCGGCAGCCGGATGGCGAACTCCACGAGGTCGTCGCTGCCAGGCACGACCTTCACGTTGCGCGCGAACTGGTCCACGGTGAGCACGTTCTCGATGATGGCGCCCAGCTGCATCTCGCCCCAGGTGCCGCGCGTCTTCACGTTGGTCATCACGCGCTTGAGGTCGCCCACGCTGCCGGCCAGCGTCTGCATCTCTCCCAGGCCCTTGTGCACCTGCTCCAGCCGGTCGCTCACCAGCTTGAAGGATTCGCCCAGGCGCTGCTCCAGCGTGGCGTGCAGCTTCTCGTCCACGGTGCGGCGCATCTCCTCCAGCTTGGCGGCGTTGTCGGCCTGGATGGCGGACAGGCGCTCGTTGAGCACGCCGCGCAGGGCCTCGCCGGTCTGCGTGAGTTCGGCGCGGAAAGCGCCCAGCGCCTGCACCAGTTCCTGACGCGCCGCGACGGCATCGGTCTGGCCCAGCGCCAGGCGCTGCTCCAGCTTGCCTTCGAAGGCGGTGAAGGCCGCGAGCAGCTCCGCCCGGCCGCTGCGCGACTCGTGCACCGCCTGGGCCAGCCGCTCGTCCACAGCCTGGCGCACGCTCTCCAGCGTGCCCTGCATGGTCTGCGTGAAGCCGCGCAGTTGCTGGGCCATGCCCTCCAGCGCGCCATCGTTCTTGGCCACCGCGAGCTGCGTGGCCTGGGCCGTGGCCTCCAGGCGCTGCAGGCGCATCAGCCACTCGGGGGGCAGTTCGGCGCGCGGGCTGCGCAGCAGCAGCAGCACCCCCAGCATCAGGACGACCAGCACCAGCAAACCCAGGACAGCGAACATTTCCAAAACCCGACACTCCTTTTGCTATTTATTTGATAGCTACACCGGCATGAAAAACGCCGGCATGCGGCCAATTCGGCTCGAAACCGCGGCACGGCCGCGCCGTGGCGGCCTCCGTCACACCGGCCGTTCGCCCGGCGTGTTGACGGGCGTCAGCGCGCCCCGGCCATCGAAGAACGCGATCAGGTTGTCCGCCGCCAGGTTGGCCATGGCCAGCCGCGTGGGCACGGTGGCGCTGGCGATGTGCGGGGTCAGCACCACGTTGGGCACGGTGAGCAGGTCCGGGTGCACCTGCGGCTCGCCCTTGAACACGTCCAGCCCGGCCGCTGCGATGCGCTTGTCGCGCAGCGCCGCCGCCAGCGCCGCGTCGTCCACGATGCCGCCGCGCGCGATGTTGACCAGGGTGGCGGTCGGCTTCATCTGCGCCAGCTCGGCGGCGCCGATGGCGTGGTGCGACTCGGCCGTGTAGGGCAGCACCAGCACGAGGTGGTCGGCCGTGCGCAGCAGCTCTTCCTTGGAGACGTAGCGCGCGCCGCATTCGCCCTCCAGTGCGGGCGAGAGGCGGGAGCGGTTGTGGTAGATCACCTGCATGCCGAAGCCGTGCGCGCCGCGCCGGGCGATGCCCTGGCCGATGCGGCCCATGCCCAGGATGCCGAGCGTGCTGCCGTGCACGTCGGAGCCGGCGAACATGTCGTAGCTCCATTTCGTCCACTGGCCGGCCCGCAGATAGTGCTCGCTCTCGGCCATGCGGCGCGCGGTGGCCATGAGCAGCGCGAAGCCGAAGTCCGCCGTGGTCTCGGTCAGCACGTCGGGCGTGTTGGTGCCCTGCACGCCCGCCGCGGTGAGCGCGTTCACGTCGAAGTTGTTGTAGCCCACCGCCATGTTGGCCACGATGCGCAGCCGCGGGCAGCGCGCCAGCAGCTCGGCGTCGATGCGCTGGCTGCCGGTGGTCAGGGCGCCGTCCTTGTCCTGCAGGCGCTCGGCCAGTTCGGCCGGCGACCAGACCGCATCGGCGGGATTGGCCTCGACCTCGAAATGCTGCGAGAGCCGCTCGACCACCTCGGGAAAGATGGCGCGGGCGACCAGGATGCGGGGCTTGGACATGGATCAGGACCTTTCAGCGAAACCAGAGGAATGTCATGGCGACGAGCAGCGGCAGCAGGATGCCGCACGACCAGAGCATGTAGCCGAAGAAGCTGGGCATCTTCACGCCGCGCTCTTCGGCAATGGCCTTGACCATGAGATTGGGCGCATTGCCGATGTAGGTGCCCGCGCCCATGAACACGGCGCCGGCCGAGATCGCGGCCAGCGTCGGGGCGAGCGTGGTCATGAGCACGGCCGGGTCGCCGCCGGCGGTGTTGAAGAACACGAGGTAGGTCGGCGCGTTGTCCAGGAACGCGCTCAGCAGGCCGGTGGCCCAGAAGTACATGGCCGGATCGGGGGTGCCGTCGGGCCGGGTCACCGCCCCCACGATGGCGCCGAACGGTCCCTGCGTGCCCGCCTTGAGCATCGCGATGACCGGGATGATGGTGAGAAAGATGCCCGCGAACAGCTTGGCCACTTCCTGCATGGGGCCCCAGCCGAACTGGTTGTCCGCGTGCACCTGGCGCGGCGTGAGCCACAGCGAGGCGCCCACCACCGCGAGCAGCCCCACGTCGCGCACCAGCCCGGGCAGGCCCACGGGCGTGCCGGCGATGCTCCACACCACCGGCGACTTCCAGAACCCGCTGAGCAGCACCAGGGCGATCACCGCGCCCAGCAGCCAGAAATTGACCTGGCCGTCGAAGCCGATCGACCGCGTGTCGGGCGTGGGGTCCGGCCGTGCCGCCTCGCCCGGCCGGCCATGGAACCAGCGGTCGATCGCGTAGAAGATCGCCAGCAGCGAACCCACCAGGAACAGCGTCTCCTGGTGGATGTGCCCGACCGTCCAGAAGAAATCCACGCCCTTCAAAAAGCCCAGGAACAGCGGCGGGTCCCCCAGCGGCGTGAGCGAGCCCCCGGCGTTGGAGACGATGAAGATGAAGAACACGACGATGTGCGCCACGTGCTTGCGGTGGTCGTTGGCACGCACCAGCGGCCGGATCAGCAGCATCGATGCGCCCGTCGTCCCCATGAAGCTCGCCAGCACCGCGCCGATGGCCAGGATGGCCGTGTTCAGCCCGGGGCCGCCATGCAGGTTGCCGCGGATGTGAATGCCCCCCGCCACGGTGAACAGCGCCGCCAGCAGGATGACGAACGGCAGGTATTCGGCCAGCAACGCGTGCACCAGGTTCACGCCCGCCGCACCGGCCCCGAAGACCGCCGCGAACGGCAGCAGGAACGCCAGCGCCCACGCGGCGGCGATCTTGCCGAAGTGGTGGTGCCAGAACACGGGCGCGAACAGCGGCACCAGCGCAATCGACAGCAACAGCCCGGCGAAGGGCACGCCCCACAGCACCGACAGCGCGCTCCCGTCGATCTCGGCGGCCCGCGCCAGGCCCGGCAGCAAGCCCGTGGCGATCAGCAACAAGCCACGCAGGCCGCGGGACATCGGTAAAGACAGGGGCATGGCGTCGGAGGCCTCCAGGGTGGGGACAGTGTGGTGGTTTGCCATCGAAGCGCGCGCCGGCCGGCCGGTGCTTTGCATGCGGGTCGATGCGTTCACTGCGGCGCCGGGATCTCGAACACCTGGCGCAGGTAGGCCAGGTACTTCTCGTCGTCGCACATGCCTTTGCCCGGGGTGTCGGACAGCTTGGCCACGGGCTGGCCGTTGCAGCGCGTCATCTTGATCACGACCTGCAGCGGCTCGCAGCCCAGGTCGTTGGTGAGGTTGGTGCCGATCCCGAAGGCCAGCTGGCAGCGCCCGCGGAACTGCTGGTACAGCTCGATGGTGCGCGGCACGGTGAGGGCGTCACTGAAGATCAGCGTCTTGGTCAGCGGATCGACCCGGTTGCGGCGGTAGTGGTCGAGCAGGCGCTCGCCCCAGGCGAACGGGTCGCCGCTGTCGTGGCGCGCGCCGTCGAAGAGCTTGCAGAAATACAGATCGAAGTCGCGCAGGAAGGCGCTCATGCCGTACACGTCCGACAGCGCGATGCCCAGGTCGCCGCGGTACTCCTTGGCCCACATCTCGAAGCCGAAGATCTGGCTGTCGCGCAGGCGCGGGCCCAGCGCCTGGCAGGCCTGCAGGTACTCGTGCGCCATGGTGCCCAGGGGCGTCACGCCGAGCTTCATGGCATAGAGCACGTTGCTCGTGCCGGCGAACTGACCCGGCCCCGAAGGCGCGCCCGTCGTGCGGCGCTCCCCCGTGCCCAGGCGCGCGCACAGCACGCGCAGCACCTCTTCGTGCCAGGCGCGGCTGAAGCGGCGGCGCGTGCCGTAGTCGGCGATCTTGAGGTCGCCCAGGCCATCGGCCTGCAGCAGGGCGATCTTGGCGTCGAGCCGGCGGCGGCCTTCGGGAAAGTCGGGCACCTTCTGCGTGTTGCGGAAGTACACCTCGTTCACGATGGCCAGCACCGGCACCTCGAACAGGATGGTGTGCAGCCACGGCCCGGTGATGGTGATGTCGATCTCGCCCGAGGGCAGCGGGCTCACGGTGATGTACTTTTCGTTGAGCCGGAAGAGCCCGAGAAAGTCCACGAAGTCGCTCTTGATGAAGCGCATGGACCGCAGGTAGGCCAGCTCGGCATCCTGGAAATGCAGGCTGCACAGCGAGCGGATCTCCTCGCGGATCTCGTTGACGAAAGGCACCAGTTGCACGCCGGGGTTGCGGCAGCGAAAGCGGTACTCCACCTGCGCGCCGGGAAACTGGTGCAGCACCACCTGCATCATGGTGAACTTGTAGAGATCGGTGTCGAGCAGGCTGGTGATGATCATGGGTGGAAGCGGCCGCGGCGGGCCGGCTGGGCATCTGCAGTGAACGGCAGCGGCGCACCGTCGCATGGCATTGTGTCATCAAGGGCGCCCCATTGCCGGGCACCGCACTGGTCCGGATCTTGCACCGCACCGCTGCCGCCGCCCTGCACGCATCCCGCAGCGCACGCGCTCGTGTCCACCCGCTTCGCCGCCGATCGCATCTCGCACATGTCGCACGGCGGAATGGGGCCGGTGCGAACGGGCCCGCGCAGCGCTTATGCTCGATGCGCCGCAGAGACGACGGCACTTCCTTCCTCAAGAACAAAGGTATTTTTCCAATGCGCCATTCCCGCCCGCCCATCACACCCTCCACCACGCGCCCTGTCTGGCGCTACACCGCCACGCTGACGGCCGCCCTGCTGGTCCTTGCCGGCTGCGGCGGTGGCGGGGGTGGCAGTGGCAGCGCTTCGGCCCCTGGACAGGACTCGGCCTGCGCGGTCGTCAGCGATGGCGGCTCGGTCACGGTCGGCTCCGGCCTGCCCGGCGATCCCGCAGCTCCGGAGCCCGCCTCCGGCTACAAGGTCGGCAAGACCGCGGTCTATGCCAAGCAGTACATGGTGAGCACGGCCAATCCGCTGGCCTCGCGCGCGGGCTGCGAAGTGCTGCGCCAGGGCGGCTCCGCGGTCGATGCGGCCGTGGCGGTGCAGATGGTGCTGGGCCTGGTCGAGCCGCAATCGTCGGGCCTCGGCGGCGGCGCGTTCATGCTGCACTACGATGCGGCGCAGAAGAAAGTGCAGGCCTATGACGGCCGTGAAACGGCCCCCGCAGCCGCGACGGAAAACTACCTGCGCTGGGTGAGCGACAGCGACCGCACCCTGCCCCAGCCCGGCGGCGCGCGCGCCAGCGGCCGCTCGATCGGCACGCCCGGCGCCGTGCGCATGCTGGAGATGGCCTACCAGGACCACGGCAAGCTCAAGTGGAGCGAGCTGTTCCAGCCCGCGGTCAAGCTGGCCTCGGACGGCTTTCAGATCAGCGGCCGCATGGCCAGCGCCATCGCCGGCGCCACCACCGGCCTCTCGCGCGATCCCGAGGCCGTCGCCTACTTCTTCAATGCCGACGGCACGCCCAAGGGCCTGGGCACGCTGATCAAGAACCCCGCCTATGCCACCACGCTGAACACCATCGCCAGCGGCGGCGCCGATGCGTTCTACACCGGCCCTGTGGCGCAAGGCATCGTGAACAAGATCAAGGTCACCAGCGGCGGCACGCCCACCGTGGCGATCACCCCCGGCCTGACCGAGATGAGCGACCTGGCCAACTACCGCGCCAAGCGCCGCGACCCGGTCTGCACGACCTACCGCGACTACTGGGTGTGCGGCATGTCGCCACCGTCCTCCGGCGGCATCGCCGTGGCGTCGGCGCTCGGCATCCTGGAGAACTTCAACCTCGCGAACTACAAACCCACGGCCATCGACATCGAAGGCGGCAAGCCTTCGGTGATGGGCGTGCACCTGGTGAGCGAGGCGGAACGCCTGGCCTATGCCGACCGCGACAAGTACATCGCAGACACCGACTTCGTGTCGCTGCCCGGCGGCTCGCCCGCGGCCATGCTGGACAAGACCTACCTGCGCAACCGCGCGGGCCTGATCAGCATGACCAAGAGCATGGGCACGGCCGTGGCCGGCGACCTGAGCAACAAGCCCGCCGGCGTGAGCCTGATCGACGAGAAGGGAACGACGCACTTCACCATCGTGGACAAGCAGGGCAATGCCGTGGTGATGACCACGACGGTGGAAGCCGGCATGGGTTCGTTCCACATGACGCAGGGCTTCTTGCTGAACAACCAGCTGACCGACTTCTCGGCCACGCCGACCGACAGCACCGGTGCCGTGGTGGCGAACCGCGTCGAAGCCGGCAAGCGTCCCCGCAGCTCGATGGCACCCACGCTGGTGTTCAAGAAGACCGCGGACGGCCGCATGGGCGACTTCCTGATGGGCACGGGCTCGCCCGGTGGCGGCACCATCATCCAGTACGTGGTGAAGACGGTCGTCGGCGCGCTCGACTGGGGCCTCGATGCACAACAGGCCACCTCGCTGGTGGACTTCGGCGCGAGCAACAGCCCCACGACCTCGCTGGGCGGCGAACACCCGGCCATCGACAGCAGCAACGGCGGCAACAACGACCCGCTGATCACGGGCCTGCGGGCACTGGGCCACACGGTGTCCACCTCGGCGCAGTCGAGCGGCACGAGCACCATCATCCGCGTGCAGCGCAACGGCGAGAGCGTGCTGCAGGGCGGCGCCGATCCCCGCCGCGAAGGCGTGGTGCTGGGCGATACCTACAAGCCCTGACCGTGCATTGACGCGCCAGGCGGCCCGGCCGAAGGGCTGCCGCCTGCTGCGCCCCCTCCAAAAAGCACCGGCCGCGCGAGCGTTCCGGTGCTTTTTTCATGGAAGGGGCCGGGTCAGGTGCCGACCGCGATGCGCAGGGGTGCGAGGGCGTCCAGCAGCGCCTGCGGCAAGGCGCGGGGCCGGCGGTCCTCGCGGCCGACGTACACGTGCACGAAGTGCCCGCCCGCCGCCGACTCGGGCGCGCCCTCGGCGAACAGCCCGACTTCGTAGCGCACGCTGGAGCGGCCCACGTGCGCCACGCGGATGCCCGCCTCCACCGTCTGGGGAAAAGCGAGCGGCGCGAAATAATGGCACTGGGTTTCGACCACCAGGCCGATCGTCTCGCCCGCATGGATATCCAGGGCGCCGCGCTCAATCAGATAGGCATTCACCGCGGTATCGAACCAGCTGTAATACACGACATTATTGACATGGCCGTACGCGTCGTTATCCGCCCATCGGGTGGTAATCGTGCGGAACACGGAATATGCGGAGCGCGGCTCCGGCAGGCGGCGGGGCGGCGTGGAAACGGTGGGGGCATTCATGGCGGCAAATTCTGCCAGTGGAGGCGCCCCCTTTGATGTGCCTCAGGCGACGGGCATTTTTGGTTATGCACTCTAATCATGTTGCAACGCAGCAAAATCGCTTGATTCTTGAACTCAACCGCCTAGAATCCGTCCCATGCTGCACTGCAACATGACTTCCAGGTCACGACAGCGCAGATGTCTCAACCATCCGTCCCTTGAGGACTCATCAATAGGAGATACACCATGTCGCTGACCCCGGAACAACTCATTGCATCCCACAAGGCCCACCTCGAAACCCTGTTCGGTCTGACCAACAAGGCATTCGAAGGCGTGGAAAAGCTGGTGGAACTGAACGTCACCGCTTCCCGCGCTGCCCTGGCTGAAGTCGCCACGCACACGCAAGCCGTGCTGAGCGCCAAGGATGCGCAAGAGCTGCTGTCCCTGCAAGCCAGCCTGTTCCAGCCCCTGGCAGAAAAGACCGCTGCCTACAACCGCCACCTGTATGACATCGCCTCGAGCACCAGCGCCGAATTCGGCCGCACGTTCGAAGCCCAGGCGTCCGAAGTGCAGCGCAACTTCAGCAATCTGGTGGACAGCGCCGCCAAGAATGCACCCGCCGGTTCCGAAACCAGCGTGGCCGTGTTCAAGAGCGCCGTCTCTGCCGCCAACAACGCCTTCGAATCCGTTCAAAAGGCCGTGAAGCAAGCCAGCGATGTCGCTGAAGCCAACTTCAACGCCGTGGCCAACACCGCTGCCAACGCCGCCGCCAAGTCGGCAGCCGCCGTGCAGCAGCGCAAGCGCTAAAACCCGTTGTCTCCTTGGATCTCTCGAAACCGGGTTTCAGGGATCCAATTCAAGCCCGGTCTTGCGACCGGGCTTTTTTTATGGGCGCACGGCGCGTGGAGTGGCATCGGGCCGGGCGGGATCGCCGCGAGAAGACCTCTGGTGCAGCAGGTCTTGTTTAAGAATCATTCTCGTTCGGCCTATCATCGCCCGGTTTCCAACCTTCAGAGAAGAGACCCTCTCCATGCAGAAGTCCATGAAAGCCGTTTTGGCGGCCTGCCTTTTGGCCGCCGCTGGCGCCGCCTCCGCCCAGGACCAGGTCGTCAACCTGTACTCCGCCCGCCACTACGCCACCGATGAAGCGCTGTACACCGGCTTCACCAAGGCCACCGGCATCAAGGTGAACCGCGTGGATGCCGACGACGCCGGCATCATGGCCCGACTGAAGGCCGAGGGCACTGCCTCTCCTGCCGACGTGATCCTGCTGGTGGACGCCGCCCGCCTGTACCGCGGCGAGGTCGACGGCCTGTTCCTGCCCATCCGCTCCAAGGTGCTGGAAGACACCATCCCTTCCAACCTGCGCGCCAAGCCCGCGGCCGACGGAGGCATCGCCTGGTTCGGCCTGTCCACCCGCGCCCGCGTGATCGTCTACAACAAGGACAAGGTCAGCAAGGAAGACGTGGACACCTATGAAGAGCTGGGCGACCCGAAGAACAAGGGCAAGATCTGCATTCGCTCGGGTTCGCACCCCTACAACCTGAGCCTGTTCGGCGCCGTGACCGAGCACATGGGCGAGCAGAAGGCCGAGGCCTGGCTCAAGGGCGTGGCCGGCAACCTGGCGCGTCCTCCGAAGGGCGGCGACACCGACCAGATCAAGGCCGTGGCGTCGGGCGAGTGCGACATCGCCGTGACCAACAGCTACTACCTCGCCCGCATCATGCGTTCGGAAAAGCCCGAGGACAAAGCCATCGCCAGCAAGGTGTCGGTGGTGTTCCCCAACCAGCAGTCGTGGGGCACGCACATGAACATCGCCGGTGGCGCCGTGGCACGCGACACCAAGAACCAGGCCAACGCGGTCAAGTTCCTGGAATACCTGGCCAGCCCCGAAGCGCAAAACTACTTCGCCAACGGCAACAACGAATGGCCCGCCGCCAAGGGCGTGGACCCGGGCAATCCGGCCCTGAAAGCCATGACGGACGGCAAGCCCTTCAAGAGCGAGACCATTCCGATCAGCGCGGTGGGCGAGCACATGACCAAAGTGCAGCAGATGCTGGACCGCGTGAACTTCCAGTAAGCCACGCCCCCTCCTTTCCTTGCAAAAAAGCCCGGCATGCCGGGCTTTTTCACGCCCGCGGCTTCGGCCATAATTGACGTTTACGTTAACGTCATATCAAGGAGACATCCCCCATGGAAATCCAAGGCAAGGTATTCATCGTCACCGGCGGCGCGTCGGGGTTGGGCGAAGGCACGGCACGCCGGCTGGCCGCGCAGGGCGGCAAGATCGTCATCGCCGACCTGCAGGCGGACCGGGGCGAAGCGGTCGCTCGCGACATCGGCGGCGCCTTCGTGAAGTGCGACGTGAGCCAGGAAGCCGATGGACAGGCCGTGGTGGCGAAGGCCGTCTCCCTGGGCAAGCTGATGGGCCTGGTCAACTGCGCGGGCATCGCCCCGGCCGAGAAGACCGTGGGCAAGAACGGCGCACACGCCCTGCCCCTGTTCGCCAAGGCGGTCACCGTGAACCTGATCGGCAGCTTCAACATGATCCGCCTGGCCGCCGAAGCCATGGCCAGGAACGAGCCCGAATCCACCGGCGAGCGCGGCGTGATGATTTCCACCGCCAGCGTGGCGGCCTACGACGGGCAGATCGGCCAGGCGGCCTATGCCGCATCGAAGGGCGGCATCGTGGGCATGACGCTGCCGATCGCGCGCGACCTGGCGCGCAACGGCATCCGCAACATGACCATCGCCCCCGGCATCTTCGGCACGCCCATGCTGTTCGGCATGCCGCAGGAAGTGCAGGACGCGCTGGCCGCGGGAGTGCCCTTCCCGAGCCGCCTGGGCACGCCCGAAGACTATGCGCGCCTGGTGCAGCACATCTTCGAGAACGACATGCTCAACGGCGAGGTGATCCGCCTGGACGGTGCGATCCGCCTGGCGCCACGCTGAGCGCGATTGCTATTTAATTGATAGCATAATGCCCTAGTGGAATATGCGCTGGCGGCCTTTTTCATCCAAAGCGCCTCTGCCGCCAGCGCCGCCCTCGCCTGCCGTTCCACCCGTGCCGGCAGGCCCGCGGCGGCTCATCCCCGCAGCTGGTCGCGCAGCCGCTGGCCGATGTCCGGCCGGGCCAGGAACGGATCGGGCGGGTTCTCCATCCGCACGATGTTCTCCATGCGGCTTTGCACGTTGCCCAGCGCCTGCGGGTGGCTGAAGATGTAGAACTGCCCGGCACCCACCGCGTCGAACACCCGCTGGGCCACCTCGGCCGCCGTCACCTTGCCGCTGCTGACGGCCTTGTCGGTCATGGCCTGGCCGATCAGCTGGCTCCTGGTGGGCTGCGCCGCGGTCGCCACGTCCGGGCGGTTGCGTTCGCTGCGAGTGATGCCCGTGGGCACGAAGTAAGGGCACAGCACGCTGGCACCGATCTGGTCGGTGACGAGGGCCAGGTCCTGGTACAGCGTTTCGGACAGGCTCACCACCGCGTGCTTGCTCACGTTGTAGATGCCCATGTTGGGCGCGTTGAGCAGGCCGGCCATGCTGGCCGTGTTGACGATGTGGCCGCGCCACTGCGGGTCCTGCGCCGCGGCGGCCAGCATCATGGGCGTGAACAGGCGCACGCCGTGCACCACGCCCATCAGGTTCACGCCCATCACCCAGTCCCAGTCCTGCACGCTGCTTTCCCAGATCAGCCCGCCCGCGCCCACGCCCGCGTTGTTGAACACGAGGTGCGGCGCGCCGAAGCGCTGCTGCACGTCGGCGGCCAGCTGCGCCATCTGCCCGGCGTCGGCCACGTCCACGCGCCGGGCCAGCACGGCGGCGCCCGCGGCCTGCAGCTCGGCCGCGGCGGCATCGAGCGCGTCCTGCTGCACGTCCACCAGCACGAGGTTCATGCCCCGCTGTGCGCCGATGCGCGCGCATTCGAGGCCGAAGCCCGATCCCGCGCCGGTCAGTACCGCCGTCTTGCCCTGGAACGATTCGATCATGCCGATGTCTCCGTTTTCTTGAGTACGTAGCCGATGCGTGGGAAATGCACGTGCAGCGCCCCCGCCCGCGCGTCGGTGCGGGCCAGCGTGTAGCGCGTGCGCGTGGCCGCCACGAGCGTGCCCTCGGTCGGCTCGGTGCCGAAGGTCTCGGCGGCGATGGTGACGGCGCTGCCCAGGGCAATGCCGTGCTCGTCCTGGAACGGCTCGGCCGGCAGCGGCAGGGGTTCGGCCGCCGCGGCCACGGCGATCGCGTCCTGCGCGTTGAATTTTTCCATGCGCCCGTGGCCCAGGGCGGCGATGCGGTCCATCCACTCGGTGACCGCCGGCGTGGCGGCGAAGATCTCGGCCATCACCGGCACGCAGGTGCGCGTGAACCACAGCGGGTGGTAGGCGGCGAAGTCGGCCACGCACGGCTCGGCGCCGAACAGGAACTCGTGCTCCTCGGCCATGTGCGCGATGCGGCGCAGGTACGAGCGATAGGCCGCCGTGGCATCGTGCGGGCGCAGGCGGTTCATGCCGGCGCTCATGGCCTTGCGATCCTCGCCGAAGGCCTGGGCGGCCGCGGGCGGCAGGTTGGCGAACAGCACGGCCGCGCCGCGCGGCTGCAGGTTGTAGGCCATGGCGGCCCAGAACAGCGTGGTGTCGGCCCACTGCGCGAACACGCGCGAGACGCCCTTGAGGTGCGGCGGGTACAGCACCGGCTCGGGCTGGGCGTGCTCCAGCACGTCGCAGATCAGCGCGGTGTCGCAGTAGATGTCGGCCCCCACCTGCAGGAAGGGCGTGCGGCGGTAGCCGCCCGTGAGCGCCAGCACGTCGGGCTTGGGCGCGACGCTGGGCACGATGACCGACTTCCAGGCCAGTTGCTTGAAGCCCAGCACCGCGCGGATCTTTTCGGAGAACGGCGACGAGGGGTAGTGGTGAAGGATCAGCGCGGACATGAACGATCTCCTGGCCAGTGGTGGCTGCTGCGTGCGTGCGGGCTCCGGGCCGTCAGGCCGGGCTCCACAGCATTTCGATGTGGGGGATGTTGTCTTCGAGGTACTCCGCCGAGACGGCCACGAAGCCCATCTCGCCGTAGAAGCGCTGCAGATGCGCCTGCGCGCTGATGCGCACCGCGCGGTCCGGCCAGGTGGCCTGCGCGCGCGCCAGGCCCTCGCGCACCAGGGCCCAGCCCATGCCGGTGCCTCGCGCCTCGGGCGCGACCACCACGCGGCCGATGGAGGGCTCCACGTAGTTCACGCCCGGATCGGTCAGCCGCAGGTAGGCCTGCAGGTCGCCCGCGCCGCCGCGGCCCAGCAGGTGCCAGGCGGTCTTGTCGGCTTCGTCGGGGTCTTGGTAGGGGCCCTGCTCCAGGATGAACACGCGGCAGCGCAGCGCCAGCGCATCGTGCAGCGCGTGCACGCCCATGTCGTCGAAGCGGGCCCAGGTCCAGTGCAGCGCCATCGTCAGACGAGCTTGACGAGCTGCTTGCCGAAGTTCTTGCCCTTGAGCAGGCCCAGGAAGGCCTCGGGCGCCGCGGCCAGGCCCTCGGCGATGGTCTCGCGCGGGCGCAGTTTGCCGGAGCCGACCAGCGTGCCCAGTTCCTTGAGCGCCTCGGGCCAGATTTCCATGTGCTCGCTCACGATGAAGCCTTCGATCTTCATGCGGTTCACCAGGATCAGCGCGGGGTTCTGCAGCGGCAGCGGCTGGCCGTCGTAGCCGGCAATCATGCCGCACACGGCCACGCGGGCGAAGGCGTTGGCGCGCAGCAGCACGGCGTCGAGGATGTAGCCGCCCACGTTCTCGAAGTGGCCGTCGATGCCATTCGGGCAGGCTTCTTTCAGGGCCTTGGACATGGCCTTGAGGTCGCCGTGCTCGCGGTGGTCGATGCAGGCGTCGAAGCCCAGTTCCTCGGTCGCGTACTTGCACTTTTCGGGGCCGCCGGCAATGCCGACCACGCGGCAGCCGCGGGCCTTGGCCAGCGCGGCGAAGGCACTGCCCACCGCGCCGGTGGCCGCGCTCACCACCACCGTTTCACCGGCCTTGGGCGCGATGATCTTCACCAGGCCGTACCAGGCGGTCACGCCCGGCATGCCCACGGCACCCAGGTAGTGCGACAGCGGCACGTGGGTGGTATCGACCTTGCGCAGCATGCCGGGGGCGTTGCCGTCGACCACGCTGTACTGCTGCCAGCCGCCCATGCCGACGACCTTGTCGCCCACGGCGAACTTCGGGTGGCGGCTTTCCGCCACCTCGCCCACCGTGCCGCCGATCATCACCTCGCCCAGCGGCTGGCTGGCCGCGTAGCTCTTGCTGTCGTTCATGCGGCCGCGCATGTACGGGTCCAGGCTGAGGTAGTGGTGGCGCACCAGCACCTCGCCGTCCTTCAGGGCCGGCGTGTCGGTGGTCACCCGCTTGAAGTTGCTGGTGGCGGCTTCGCCCTGGGGGCGGTTGTCGAGCAGGATCTGTTCGTTGCTGGGCATGTTGGACTCCTTAGGTTGACTATTTTTTTGATAGCAGCATGCCGGCGTTTTCATTGCGCTGGCAGGCGATAGGGCTCCGAACCCTGGCGGGTTGGCGGCGGGTGGGTCAATCGGTGGGCAGTGCGCCCTCCGTCGCGCCCGCGCCGTCGGGCGCACCGGGCTGGGCTGGCTTGCGCCGCACGTACTTGAAGGTGCCGGTGGCATGGCAGCACACGCGGCCTTCCGCATCGGTGACCGTGCCTTCGGTGAAGGCCATGGACACGGTGCGGTGGATGAGCCGCCCCCGCGCCACCAGCGGGCCGCGCGCGGGCTGCATGAAGCTGGTCTTCATCTCGATGGTGACGACCCCGAAGTCGGGCGTGTCGCTGCGCGCCGCCGTGGCCATGGCCACGTCCAGCAGCGTCATGGAGGCGCCGCCGTGCGTGACGTCGAACGAGTTCATGTGCTCCGGCCGCGCTTCGTAGTGCAGCTCGGACGCGCCACCCTTCATGTGGTGCAGCGTGAAGCCCAGCTCATCGACAAAAGGAATTTCGACACCAAAACTCAGCACAGGGCACTCCAGGAATCAATGGAAAGACGAAAAGCATAGCCACGAAAACACACCGCCCGCCTCACCAGCGCCGCCGGAGAGGTGGCGGAGGTTTCGCCGCCGGGCCGCCCCAAGGCGAAACGCGCCCCCCTGGGGGGCAGGAAGCGACACGCAGTGCGCGACCGTGGGGGCCACATTTCGCCGCCGGGCCGCCCCAAGGCGAAACGCGGCCCCCTTTGGGGGGCAGGAAGCGACACGCAGTGCGCGACCGTGGGGGCCACATTCAGCCGCCCGTGACGATGCTTACGCCGCCGTCCACGGCCAGCCACTGGCCGGTGATGTGCTTGCCGGCATCGCTGGCGTACAGCACGCACAGGCCCTTCAGGTCTTCGTCGTCGCCCAGCCGTCCGAGCGGCGCATGGTTGGCGAGCTTTTCCTCGCCCATGGCCTTCAGGGTGCCCACCGTCATCCGGCTCGGGAAGAAGCCTGGGCAGATGGCGTTCACGCGAAGGTTGTACTTGCCCCACTCGGCGGCCAGCGCACGGGTGAAGTTGATCACGGCGCCCTTGGAGGTGTTGTAAGCGATGGTGTTCATGCCGCTGGGGTTGCCGCCCAGGCCGGCGATGGAGGCCACGTTGATGATGCTGCCGCTGCGCCGCCCGATCATGCTGCGCTTGGCGATCTGCTGGCTCAGGATGAAGTAGCCGCGCACGTTCAGATTCATCACCTTGTCCCAGGCCTCCACCGGGTGGTCCTCGGCCGGGGCGCCCCAGGCGGCACCGGCGTTGTTGACGAGGATGTCCACATCGCCCACGCGCTGCAGCGTCTCGTCGGCCAGGCGGCGGATGTCGGTCTCCTGCGCGCAGTCGGCGGCGATCCAGCGCGTGTCGATGCCGGCCTGCTGCAAGGTGGCCGTGGCCTCCTCCAGATCGGAAGCCTTGCGCGAGCTGAGCACGATGCGCGCGCCGGCCTCGCCCAGCGCCTGCGCCAGCTGCAGCCCCAGCCCGCGCGAGCCGCCGGTGACCAGCGCGGTCTTGCCGGAGAGGTCGAACAGTTGTTGGATGGTGCGGGTCATGTCGGGGTCTCCTCGTTGGTGGTGATGGGGGGCCGGCGCGGCCTGCCTGAACGTTGCCCGATCCGCGCGGCGCCGGTGCATTGTGCTGCGGACCGGCGCCCGGCGGTGTCCCGGGAGCGATGGCCGGGCGCGGTCAGAACGCGTCTTCCGGCAGGCTGGCGCAAGTGTCGTCGCGCGTGCGCACCACGTTCAGCCAGGCGCCGATCTTGGGCAGCTCGTAATGAAAGAAGTAGCGCGCCGCGCCCAGGCGGCCCACGCTCGCGGGCGCGGCCTGCGCGGCATCGGCGCGCAGCGTGGCCAGGGCCACGTCCAGCCACACCCAGGCCAGCACCGTGTGGCCGAAGGCCTGCATGTAGGGCACGGCGTTGGCGAGCGCCTCGGTGGGCTCTCCCGTCGCCCAGGCGGCCTTGGTGGCCGCGCCCACCTGCTGCAGCGCCTGGGCCAGCGCGTTGGCGTGCGCCGCCAGCGCGGGCTGCTGGATGGCCTGCTCCACGGTGGCGTTGATGCGCGCGGCCAGCAGCTGCAGGCCCCGGCCGTTTTCCATCAGCACCTTGCGGCCCAGCAGGTCCAGCGCCTGGATGCCGTGCGTGCCCTCGTGGATCATGTTCAGGCGGTTGTCACGCCAGTACTGCTCCACGGGAAAGTCGCGCGTGTAGCCGTAGCCGCCGTGGATCTGGATGGCGAGCGAATTGGCCTCCAGGCACCACTCGCTGGGCCAGCTCTTGGCAATCGGCGTCAGCACCTCCAGCAGCAGCCGCGCCTCGTCGGCGTCGGGCGAGGTGCCGGTGTGCTGTTCGTCCACCAGGCGCGCGCAGTACAGGTTGAGCGCCAGCGCGCCCTCGCCGTAGCTCTTTTGCGCCATCAGCATGCGCTTGATGTCGGCATGCTCGATCAGGCGCACCTGGGGGGCGCTCGCGTCCTTGCCGGCCTTGCCGGCCTTGCCCAGCAGACGGCCCTGCGGCCGGTTCTTCGCATAGTCCAGGCTGGCGTGGTAGCCGGCCAGGCCCAGCATGGTCGCGGCCATGCCGATGGCGATGCGCGCCTCGTTCATCATGTGGAACATGCACTTCAGGCCCTCGCCCGGCTGCCCCACCAGGTAGCCGATGGCGCCCGCGCGCCCCTCGACCGGGTAGCGCCCCTCGCCGAAGTTGAGCAGCGTGTTCGTCGTGCCGCGCCAGCCCAGCTTGTGGTTGAGCCCCGCCAGCGCCACGTCGTTGCGCACGCCCGTGAGCTGGCCCTGCGCATCGACGAGCCGCTTGGGCACGATGAACAGCGAGATGCCCCGCGTGCCCGGCACCAGCTTGCCGTCCGGCCCGGGGATCTTGGCCAGCACCAGGTGCACGATGTTCTCGGTCAGCTCGTGGTCGCCGGAGGAGATCCACATCTTGTTGCCGGTGAGGCGGTAGCGCGGGCCCAGCGCGTCCTGCTGCCAGGCATCGCCGCCGCCATCGCCATCCGGCACGGCGCGCGTGGCCACGTCCGAGAGGGACGAGCCCGCCTGCGGCTCCGACAGGCACATGGTGCCGGCCCAGCGGCCGTTGAATTCGTTGTGCGCGAACACCTGCTGCTGCGCCGACGTGCCGTGCGCCATCAGCAGGTTGGCGTTGCCCGAGGTGAGCAGGTTGGATCCGATGCTGACCGACGCCGCGGCGAAGAAGCTGTTGGCCGCCGCCTCCACCGTGTAAGGCAGCTGCATGCCGCCCAGCTCGTAATCCTGCGCGGCGCCCAGCAGGCCCGACTCGGCATAGGCGCGGCGCGCCTCGTGCGTGGCCTGCGGCAGGATCACCTTCTCGCCGTCGAAGCGCGGCTCCTCGGTGTCCACCAGGCGGTTGAACGGGGCGTACTTTTCGCGGGCGATGCGCTCGCAGGTGTCCAGCACCGCATCGAAGGTTTCGCGCGAATGGTCGGCAAAGCGCTCGCGCGCCTGCAGCGCGGGAGCGTCCAGCCAGTCGTAGAGCAAGAAATCAACCGTGGTGCGCAGGCTCATGATGGGACATCGAATAAGGCTTCACCGCAATGAATGCGGCGGCATTCCGCTACAAAAACAATAGCAAAAATCACCACCGGCGTTCAGCTGGGCGAAGCCGTTGGCGAAGGCGCGGCATGCGGCGGCAGGGCCACGATGGTGCCCTGGGCGATGGCGCAGAGCTTTTCCACCCCGCCCTGCACCGCGAACACGTCGCAGCGGCAGACCGCCTGTGACGCCCCCGCATGCACGGCCTGGGCGCGCGCCACCAGGCGCTCGCCCACGGCGGGCCGCACGTAGTTGATCTTGAACTCCGAGGTGACCACCGGCACCCGCAGCGCCGAGCCGCCCGCGTAGGTGAGCGCGTTGTCGGCCAGGTAGCTCACCGCCCCGCCGTGCACGAAGCCGTGCTGCTGGCGGATCTGCTCGGTGACGGGCAGGTGCAGTTCGCACCCGCCCGGGGCGAACGCGTGCAGTTCGGCGCCCAGCAGCACGCTGAAGGGCTGCGCCGCCAGCACCTCGCGGCCCATGGCCAGGAAGGCCTCGGGCGGCACGGTGACGGGTGGCGCGGCCATGGGCGTGCCCCGTGCGGTTACAGCACTTCGAAGATGCCGGCCGCACCCATGCCGCCGCCGATGCACATGGTCACTGCCACGCGCTTGGCGCCGCGGCGCTTGCCTTCGATGAGCGCATGGCCCGTGAGGCGCTGGCCGCTCACGCCGTAGGGGTGGCCCAGGGCGATGGCGCCGCCGTTCACGTTCAGGCGGTCGGCGGGAATGCCCAGCTTGTCGCGGCAGTACAGCACCTGCACGGCGAAGGCCTCGTTCAGCTCCCACAGGTCGATGTCGTTCACCGTGAGGCCCAGCTTCTTGAGCACCTTGGGCACGGCGAACACGGGGCCGATGCCCATCTCGTCGGGCTCGCAGCCCGCCACCGCGAAGCCCAGGAAGCGGCCCAGGGGCTTCAGGCCCTTGCGGCTGGCGTAGTCCTCGCTCACCAGCACGCAGGCGCCGGCACCGTCGGAGAACTGGCTGGCGTTGCCGGCCGAGATCACGCCGCCGGGCATGGCCGGGCGGATGCCGCTGATGCCTTCCTTGGTGGTGCCTTCGCGCGTGCCCTCGTCCCTGGAGACCGTCACCTGCTGGGTGATGAGGCCGCGCACCTTGTCGGCCACGCCGGCCGTCACGGTGATGGGGGCGATCTCGTCGTCGAACTTGCCAGCCGCCTGCGCGGCGCAGGCCCGCTGCTGGCTGGCGGCGCCGTACTCGTCCATGGCGTCTCGGCCGATGCCGTAGCGCTTGGCGACCTGCTCGGCGGTCTCCAGCATGCTCCAGTAGATCTCGGGCTTGGCCTTGGCCAGCGCCAGGTCGCGCAGCATGTGCAGGTTCATCTCCTGCTGCACGCAGGAGATGCTCTCCACGCCGCCGGCCACGTACACGTCGGCCTCGCCGGCGATGATGCGCTGCGCGGCCAGGGCGATGGTCTGCAGGCCCGACGAGCAAAAGCGGTTCACCGTCACGCCCGACACGCTGACCGGCAGGCCGGCGCGCAGCGCGATCTGGCGCGCGATGTTGGCGCCCGTGGCGCCCTCGGGGTTGGCGCAACCCATGATGACGTCTTCCACTTCCGCGCCGTCGATGCCGGCGCGCGCGATGGCGTGCTGCACGGCATGGCCGCCCAGCGTGGCGCCGTGGGTCATGTTGAACGAGCCCTTCCAGCTCTTGGCGAGCGGCGTGCGGGCGGTGGAAACGATCACTGCGGAGGTCATGTGCAATTCCTTGGGATTCGGGGGGACACGTGCGGTGCGGTCGGTCGGGTCAGGAGAAGGCCTTGCCTTCCGCGGCGAGCCGGGCCAGCAGCGGCGCGGGCTCCCAGAACTTCGCGTCGTCCAGCGGGTTCTGCGCGAAGCGCTTCATGGCCTGCACCACGTTGAACAGGCCCACCTCGTTGGCGTAGTGCATGGGGCCGCCGCGGTGGATCGGAAAGCCGTAGCCGGTGAGGTACACCATGTCGATGTCGCCCGACTTGCCGGCGATGCCGTCCTCCAGGATGTGCGCGCCTTCGTTCACCAGCGAGAACACCAGGCGCTGCACGATCTCTTCGTCCGAGATCTTGCGCGGCGTGATGCCCAGGGCCTTGCGGTGCTCTTCGATCATGCGGTTGACCACCTCGCTCGGGATCGCATCGCGCTTGCCGGTCTGGTAGTCGTACCAGCCCGCGCCGGTCTTCTGGCCGTAGCGGCCCATCTCGCACAGCAGGTCGGCCGTCTTGCTGTACTTCATGTCCGGCTTTTCCTGGTAGCGGCGCTTGCGGATCGCCCAGCCGATGTCGTTGCCGGCCAGGTCGCCCATGCGGAACGGGCCCATGGCGAAGCCGAACTTCTCCACCGCCTTGTCCACCTGCTGCGGCGTGGCGCCCTCCTCGATCAAAAAGCCCGCCTGGCGGCTGTACTGCTCGATCATGCGGTTGCCGATGAAGCCGTCGCACACGCCCGAGACCACGGCGGTCTTCTTGATCTTCTTGGCCAGGGCCATCACCGTGGCCAGCACGTCCTTGGCCGTGGCCTGGCCGCGCACCACTTCCAGCAGCTTCATCACGTTGGCAGGGCTGAAGAAGTGCATGCCCACCACGTCCTGCGGGCGCTTCGTGAAGCCGGCGATCTTGTCCACATCCAGCGTGGAGGTGTTGGACGCCAGGATCGCGCCGGGCTTGGCCACGGCATCGAGCTGCTTGAACACGGCCTCCTTCACGCCCAGTTCTTCGAACACGGCTTCAATGATGAGGTCGGCGTCCTTGAGGTCGGCGTAGTCCAGCGTGGTGGCGAGCAGGCCCATGCGCTGCTGGTACTTGTCTTCCTTGAGCTTGCCCTTCTTGACCTGCGACTCGTAGTTCTTCTTGATCGTGGCGATGCCGCGGTCCAGCGCCTCCTGCTTGGTCTCCAGAATCGTCACGGGAATGCCCGCGTTCAGGAAGTTCATGGCGATGCCGCCGCCCATGGTGCCCGCGCCGATCACGCCGACCTTCTGGATGTCGCGCTTCGGGGTGCTGGAGGGCACGTCGGCGATCTTGCTTGCGGCACGCTCGGCCATGAACAGGTGGCGCAGCGCGCGGGACTCGGGCGTCCACATCAGGTTGATGAACAGCTCGCGCTCGTAGGCGATGCCATCGGCGAACTTGCGCTTGGTGGCGGCCTCGACGGCGTCCACGCACTTGGCGGGCGCCGGGAAGTTCTTGGCCATGCCCTTGACCATGTTGCGCGCGAACTGGAAGTACGCATCGCCCTCGGGGTGCTTGCACGGCAGGTTGCGCACCAGCGGCAGGGGGCGCACGTCGGCAACGCTTTTGGCGAAGGCCAGGGCCTCGGCGGCCAGCGCTTCGGGCGAGGCCACCAGCTTGTCGAACAGCTTCTGGCCGGGGATGGAGCCGATCAGTTCGCTCTTGACCGTCTCGCCGCTCACGATCATGTTGAGCGCCGCCTCCACGCCCAGCACGCGCGGCAGGCGCTGCGTGCCGCCGGCGCCGGGCAGCAGGCCCAGCTTGACCTCGGGCAGCGCCACGCTGCAGCCCGGCGCGGCGATGCGGTAGTGGCAGCCCAGCGCCAGCTCCAGCCCACCGCCCATGCACACCGAATGGATGGCCGCCACCACGGGCTTGGCCGAGTTCTCCACCGCCAGGATCACCGATTGCAGGTTGGGCTCCTGCAGCGCCTTGTCGGTGCCGAACTCCTTGATGTCGGCCCCGCCGGAGAAGGCCCCACCGGCGCCCGTGATGACGATGGCGCGGACGGCCGCGTCGGCGTTGGCACGCGCCAGCCCGTCGGCCACTCCCTGGCGGGTGGCATGGCCCAGGCCATTGACGGGGGGGTTGTCGAGCGTGATCACGGCCACATCGCCGTGGACTTGGTACTCAGCGGTCATTGCTTGTCCCTTGGTTTGATCTAGAAAACTAGAAAAGAACGATCGTGCTTTTGATTCTAGAGAGTCCGGGCGCGGATGCCAGCCAATGTTGTCCCGGCTGGGACAGAAAACGCGGCGGCACCACAGCTTCACCAGCAGACACGGCGGTCAAGGCTCCCTGTCGTTCGAGCTTGCGCCACTGGAACAGCAGCCCCGCCGACACGCCTTCCTGCCGAGCCACCAGCGACACGCTCATGCCTAGTTCGTAGGTGCGGCGCACCAGTGCCGACTTCTCTGCGAGGGACCAGCGCCTGCGGCGCTGGTCTTTAACGACTACCTCTACTGACTCCGTATGCCTAGTCATATGCACAGTCCTTTTCCTATCTCCAAAGATAAGCGACAGGACGGGGCCGGGGAATCAGGGAGCTATCTCACGGCACCGCTTGGATCCATGAGATTCTTTCGGAATGGGAAACAGCTTTTCGCAGCATCGCTCCTCAATTTCTGTACCGGGCCCATGCTTGCGGCCTTCTAACTAACAAATATTCTCCATGCTTAGCAGTTCCATTAAATCGTCCAGTAGTAACTCCACGCGTTCCCAGACGCTTGAGGAGACGCAACGCCATACAAAACAAGCCGCCGGTTCGTCGGGACCATCAGCAAAACTGGCTCATCCCGAACTCCAAGGAATGCCAGCAGCCAAGCGCACGGCACCAATGCCGATGCAAGCGCGAGCCGAGAGCCCGTTAGCCCAGAAAACACGGCTCACCCAGACTTTCGACGCACAGCGCCATGGCATCGCCGAACAAGCAGGTCCGTCCAATGACCCTCACCGGGTTGCACTCGATAAACTGCAGGCGCGCGGCTTCATGCCGGCTGTTGGAGGGATAGAAATTCCGCTCACGCCCCACTCTCTCCCGGGCGGAGGCAAGCGGGTCCGAACAACTGGCGCTTCTTCATCGAACAATGTCAATGTCGTCCCTAGTCGCGAGGTCGCCCAGCAGCTTCGACAGTCCATAGAAGACACGCAGCTATTGATTCAAACTGTGACCGAAGATCTTGCACAAGCCGTAGAAGACGGCAATCCGGATCAAATAGAAATCAACCGGGAACTACTCACCAATGCACGTTTTGACCTACAAAATTACACCCAACAATATAGGGCGCTTGGAGAAGAAAGCCGTCGAGGAAACCGTTGAATTCCAATAGACACATTGTCAGTGCATGGCCTTTCACTGTTGGTAAGCACAAGTACGCCCCCGTCGATTGTTGATGGCCCGCGAGCATTTGAGGGAGGCATCGCCGGCTCATCTGCAGGGTAACGGCGAGCATCGCATCTTGACTGTGAGTCGCAGTGTGGTCCGGCGGCAAACCTCCACAAACAGCCGCGGAAACGCCTCCGCGTCGCTGAAAACTTTGAAAGTCACTGCGTAAATGACCACGGATTCGTGCTGCGATGGCAAAGCCCCGGAAACGGCCCGGCCGTCGATCTGCGGCGTTGCAAGGCTGCTATACCTCTAGCCACTCCTTGCGCACCGCCGTGTTTTCGCGCAGGCCTTCGGGCGTGCCGTCGAACACGATGCTGCCGTGGCCCATGGCCAGGGCCCGGTCGGAGATGCGCATGGCGATGGTGAGCTTCTGCTCGATGAGCAGCACCGACTCGCCGCTCGCGCGGATGGTGGATTTGCCTGCGCCGTTGGGGCCAATGATGGCCACGCGCTCGCCTGCCTTCACGGCCAAGTTGGCGCCGCAGATGATTTCGGTCTTACCGAAGCGCTTGCGCGGATCGCGCAACTCCAGCGTCGGAATTCCTTCTGCGACCGCCATCATGCGCTCCTCCCTTTACCGGCCACGCCCAGTTGCATGACGCGCTCGATCGCTTCCTGCGTAGCGCTCCACCGCTTCGCGAAGTTCCGTCGGCAGACCTCGAAGAGCCCGATTTCCACGGCGAACACGAGGCCTGTGGCGATCCAGGTCGAGGTGCTGCGCGCATCGAGCACGGCGCCGAGAGAGTTCATCTCCGGCCCGAGCGCCGCATTGAGTTGCAGGTGGTAGGTCATCTCGGTAATGGCGGCAGCACCACGCCCGCGCTGGCCGCCATGATCGCGGGTTCGCCGCTGGTGTTCACGCAGTTCGCCATCGTGGAGCCGCGAAGCACGGCCATCATCGCCAAGGACGGCTCGGGCATCGACAAGGTGCAGGACCTGGTGGGCAAGTCGGTGGCGGTCAACCGTTCGGGCCTGGGCGAATTCCTGCTCGTGGCCGCCCTGGAAAAGCACGGCATCGACCGCAGCCAGGTCAAGTTCGTGTACCTGAACCCGCCCGACGCCGGCCCCGCCTTCGCGCAGGGCAAGATCGACGCCTGGTCGATGTGGAGCCCGGGCGTGGACATCGCCCGCACCGAGTACAAGGCGCACGACGTGTTCTTCGAGGGGCGCGACCTCGACTTCCTGATCGACTTCAACTCCTACGTCACCCACCGGAAATTCGCCGAAGAGAACAGCGCCATCGTGCATGCCGTTAACGCGGCCTACGCCGCCGAAGCCCAGTGGGCCACGCAGAACGCGGCCGAGGCCGAGGCGCTCTACCAGCAGGACGCCAACTACAGCGACGCCGTGCGCGCCTCGCTGCTGCAGCTCAAGCGCCGCTGGGAGGTGCACGGCGTGAACGACGCGGCCTTCATCCAGAAATTCCAGAACGCCGCCGACTGGCTGTCGCAGCGCAAGATCCTGCCGCAGAAGGTGCAGGTCAAGGACTATCTGGCTCGGCTGTGACCGCTGCCGCACCCGCTCCCCTGGCCCACGCCGCCCCCGGCACGGCCTTCACCGCCACGCATTGGGGCGTGTACCGGCCCATCGTCGAAGGCGGCCGGCTCACCGGCATGGCGCCTGCGCCATGGGACGCCGCGCCCTCGCCCATCGGCCAGTCCCTGCCCGGCGCCATCGACTCGCCCACCCGCGTGCGCCGGCCCGCCGTGCGCCGCAGCTTCCTGGACCCGGCCACGCGCCACACGAGCGGCCACCTGCGCGGGCGCGAGCCCTTCATTGAGCTGCCGTGGGACGTGGCGCTGGACCTGGTGGCCGGCGAACTGCGCCGTGTGCGCGCGGCCCACGGCAACAAGGCCCTCTTCGGCGGCAGCTACGGCTGGTCGAGCGCGGGGCGCTTTCACCACGCGCAGAGCCAGCTGCACCGCTTCCTGAACGGCTTCGGCGGCTACATCGCCAGCAAGGACAGCTACAGCCTGGGCGCCGGCCGCGTGCTGCTGCCGCACATCGTCGATGGCATGGACGCGCTGCTGCAGCACCACACCGCGTGGGACGTGCTGGCCGAGCACTGCGAGCTGTTCGTGGCCTTCGGCGGCCTGCCCGTGCGCAACACGCAGGTGAGCCCCGGCGGCGCAAGCGACCACGGCGCGGCGCCGGCCCTGGCCCGCATGGCCACGAGCGGGCGCACGGCCTTCGTCAACATCAGCCCGGCGCGCGACGACCTGGCGGCCGTGCCCGGGGCCGAGTGGCTGCCGATCCGCCCCGGCACCGATACCGCGCTGATGATGGGCCTGGCCCACGTGCTGGTCACCGAAGGCCTGCACGACGGCGCCTTCTGCGCGCGCTACACCGTGGGCTTCGACCGCGTGCGCGACGCCCTGCTGGGCCACGGTGCCGACGGCACCGCCAAGACACCCGAGTGGGCCGCCGCGCAGACCGGCATTCCCGCCGAGCGCATCGTGGCGCTGGCGCGGCGCATGGCCCGCCAGCGCACCCTCGTCAACTGCACCTACTCGCTGCAGCGCGCGCGGCACGGCGAGCAGCCGTTCTGGATGGCCGTCACGCTGGCCGCGCTGCTGGGCCAGATCGGGGCCGGGCGGCGGCTTCGGCCTGGGGTATGGCTGCATGAACTACATCGGCAGTGGGCACGGCAGCTTCTCGGGCGCGCGCCTGCCGCAGGGGCACAACCCCGTGGGCGCCTTCATTCCCGTGGCGCGCATCGCCGACATGCTGCTGCAGCCCGGCGAGCCCTTCGACTACAACGGCGCGCGCCACCGCTATCCCCACGCCCGCCTGCTGTACTGGGCCGGCGGCAACGTGTTCCACCACCACCAGGACCTGAACCGCACCATCGAGGCCTGGCAACGGCCCGAGACCATCGTGACGCACGAGCAGGTGTGGACGGCGCAGGCCAAATACTCCGACATCGTGCTGCCCGCCACCACCTCGCTGGAGCGCGACGACATCGGCAGCGCCGGCAGCGAGCCGCGCATGATCGCCATGCGCGCGGCCATCGCGCCCGTGGGCGAGGCCCGCGACGACTACGCCATCTTCCGCGCGCTGGCCGCGCGGCTGGGCTTCGAGGCCGCCTACACCGAAGGGCGCGACACCGCGCAATGGCTGCGCCACCTGTACGAAGCCGCCCGGCCACGCGCCGAAGCGGCGGGCATCGCACTGCCCCCATTCGACGCGTTCTGGAGCGCCGGCCACCTCGAACTGCCCCGGCCCGCCGCGCCCGTGGTGCTGCTGGAACGCTTTCGACAAGACCCGGCCGCGCACCCGCTGCCCACGCCCTCGGGACGCATCGAGCTGTTCTCGCAGACCATCGACCGCTTCGGCTACGACGACTGCCCGGGCCAGGCCACGTGGTTCGCGCCCGAGGCATCCGCCTGGCCCATCCACCTGCTGTCGCACCAGCCCGCGGCGCGGCTGCACAGCCAATACGACCACGGCCGCGTGAGCCGCGCCACCAAGGTGCAGGGCCGCGAGCCGATCACGTTGAACCGCGCCGACGCGCTGCGCCGTGGCATCGCCGAGGGCGACGTAGTGCGCGTGTTCAACGCCCACGGCGCCTTCCTGGCCGGGGCAGTGCTGAGCGACGACCTGCGTCCCGGCGTGGCGCAGATCGCCACGGGCGCCTGGTACGACCCGCTGGACCCGCAGGTGGCCGGCAGCCTGGACAAGCATGGCAACCCCAACCTGGTCACGCCGGATGTCGGCAGTTCCCGCCTGTCGCAGGGCTGCGCGGCGCAGAGCGCCCGGGTGGAGGTGGCGCTGTGGCGGGGGCCGTTGCCGGAGGTGACGGCGTTCGAGCCGCCGCAGCGGTTGGAAGTGGACGCGGCGCTCGCCCATCCGGCTGCAAGCCAATTCCAGCCCCACCGGGATTTGCACCCAAATTGGCCTCCAGCACAATAGTTACTAGGGCATATCGCTATTAATTAAATAGCACCCATACTGGCGGAGCGTGTCGAGGACGAGTCGGGCTATGCTCGCCGCTGGCACGCGCCCGTGGCGCCGCAGTCCGGCGACTGGTGCTATACACGGATTCACGCAACACACCATTCAAGAGGAACGCATGTCGATCAAAACCCTTCTGAAATCCACCGTGGCGGCCCTGGCGATCGCCACCGGCGGGTCGCTTTTCGCACAGGGCACGCCCATCAACACAGCGGCGTTCGACGCGCTGGTCGCGCAGGGCCCGGTCGCTGACGCGGCCACCATCGCATCGAGCACCTGGGCCAGCAAGATCAAGCAGGCCGGCACCCTGCGCCTGGGCGGCACGCAAACCTCGAACCTGTTCTCGCTGCTCAACGAGAAGGACGGCAGGATGCGCGGCTTCGACGCTGGCCTGGCCCAGCTCATCACCCGCTACATCCTGGGCGATGGGGCCAAGGTCCAGTTCACGCAGGTGACCTCGGCCACGCGCGAGCAGGTGCTCATCAACGGTCAGGTGGACATGGTGTTCGCCACCTATTCCATCACGCCCGCCCGCGCCGAGAAGATCTCGTTCGCCGGGCCCTACTACACCTCGCAGGCCGGCGTGCTGGTCAAGGCGAACAACAAGACCATCCAGTCGCACGACGACCTGGCCGGCAAGAAGGTCGCCACGCAGGCGGGCTCCACGGGCCCCGCGATCCTGGCGCAGTACGCGCCCAAGGCGGCCGTGCAAGAGTTCCAGACCCACCAGGAGGCCCTGGACGCCCTGCGCCAGGGACGCGTGGATGCCTACGTGACCGACCACACGCTGCTGCTCAACGCCCTGAGCCTGGGAACCGGCGACGCCAAACTGGCCGGCGCCCCCTTCGGTGCGCAAGACCCCTACGGCATCGGACTGCCCAAGGGCTCGGACGGCGTGGCCTTCGTCAATGCCTTCCTCAAGAAGATCGAAGCCGACGGCACCTGGGCCAAGCTCTGGACCATTTCCATCGGACAGCGCACCGGCAGCACCGCAGTGCCGACGCCCCCCGCCCTGCCCTGACCCCCGATGGGCGAGGTCTCCCGGCTCCTGGCCGACCATGGGCCTGCCTTCGGGCAGGCCCTTTTGTTGACGTGGAAGCTCACGGTCCTGTCGTTCGTGCCCGGCTTCGTGCTGGGCATGGCCGTGACGGTGCTTCGCCTCTTGCCGCTGCCGCCGCTGCGCTTCGTCCTGACCGTCTACGTCGAGATCTTCCGCAACATTCCCAGCGTCGCGCTGCTGATCTTCATCGTGTTCGCGCTGCCCGACCTGAACGTGCTGTTCGACTATGAGCCCGCCGTCATCCTGACGTTGATACTGGTCTGCTCCGCGTTCACGGCGGACTACCTGCGCTCGGGCATCAACACCGTGGCCGGCGGCCAGATCGAGGCCGCCCTCAGCCTGGGCATGCGCCCGATGCGCATCGTCTCGGCGGTGCTGCTGCCGCAGGCGCTGCGCGCGGTGGTGCAACCGATGACCTCGCTGCTCATTGCGTTGATGCTGTCCACTTCGCTGGCATCGCAGGTGCCGTTTCCGGGCCGGGAACTCACCACGCTCGTGTCCAAGATCGCCAACGACTCCGCGGCCGGCATGGCCGCGTTCGCAGTGGCCGCCGCGATGTACGTGGCGTCCGGGCTGCTGATCGCCTGGGCCGGCGCCGCCCTGGAAAAGAAGGTGCGGATCCTGCGATGAGCCGCCCCCTCGAAGACATCCTGTTCGGTGCGCCCAGCCCCCGGGCCCAAACCGTCGCGCGGGTCGCGAGCGGGGCCGCGGCGGCCCTGCTGCTCCTGCTGGCGGCGGCGGTCGCGTTCCGGTTCCACTCCGCGGGGCAGCTCGACGCCCGGTTCTGGAAATTCTTCGCCTGGCCCACGACCTGGGCCTTCCTGGCCAAGGGCCTGCTCGGCACGCTGGCCTCGGCGGCCATGGCCGCCGTCATCGCGCTGACCCTCGGCCTCGTGCTGATGGTGGGCCGCCGGGCGCGTTCGCGGCTCGTGCGCTGGCCCAGCACCGCGGCCATCGAGTTCCTGCGTGGCACGCCGACGCTGCTGCTCATCTACGTGTGCTTTCTGGTACTGCCGTCGGCCGGGATCAAACTGAGCACCTACTGGATGCTGACCCTGCCCGTCGGCCTGAGCACCGCCGCCGTCGTGGCCGAGGTGTACCGCGCGGGCGTGCTCGCTGTTCCCCGAGGCCAGACCGATGCCGCGCGAAGCCTGGGGCTGACCGAGGTCCAGGTCTTTTCCGTCGTCGTCTTCCCCCAGGCGCTGCGCTACATCGTCCCGGCCCTGGTCGCGCAACTGGTCATCGTGGTCAAGGACACCACCTTCGGCTACGTCGTCACCTATGGCGAACTCATGCAGAACGCCAAGGTGCTCATCGCCAACTACCACTCGCTGGTACCGGTGTACCTGGTGGTCGCGGCGCTGTACTGCCTGGTGAACTACGCGATCTCCAGGGCGAGCCAATGGCTGGGGCGGCCGGTGCATTGACGGTCGTCAGTAGCCCGGTGACGAGACGCTCTGCGAGGAAAAGGACAGCGGTCTTATGGGATTTTCACTCTGACCTCGGCAACCGATGGAATGCTCTCCATCATTGAGTCGACGACCGGTTCATATTCGTTCCGTGCCGACGATCGGCGCTGTTGCACAAATCGAATTGCAGACGGCATGACCCCAACCCCAGACGGACCTATGCCACAGCAGTCACCGACACGGTGTGAGGACGGCCGATCTGACTGAACCGATTGAGCAAGGCCACGCGGACATGCAGCTCCACAACCTGGCGGTCGAACGTGCGCGCGATCACCCGTTCGCCCAGTCGCTTGAAGCAGTGCATCTTCGTCTCCACAAGGCTGCGCCGGTGGTAGCCGCTCCACTTCTTCCAAATGCCGCGACCCAGGCGCTGGCACGCCCGAATGGCCTCATTACGATGCGCCGAGCCCGGACTCGACTTCTTCCAATGGCTGGCGTTCTTGCGGGGCGGGATCACCGCCATCGCGTGCCGCTCGGCAATGGCGTCCAGGCAGGCGCGCGTGTCGTAGGCGCCATCGGCACTGACGCTTTCGATGGATTCGTCAGTGGGAATCTGAGCCAGCAACCCGGGCAACATCGGCGCATCCCCAATGGCGTTGCTGGTCACCTCGATGGCGCGTATTTCCAGCGTCTGCGCGTCGATGCTCAGATGGACCTTGCGCCATTCGCGCCGGTATTCAGCACCATGCTTCTTGCGTTTCCACTCTCCTTCGCCCAGGAACTTGATGCCGGTGCTGTCCACCAGCAACTGCAGCGGCGAGTTGGTTCGCTGGTAGCTCAGTTCGACCTGCAAGGTCTTTTGGCGCCGGCAAACAGTGCTGAAGTCAGGTACCGGCCAGTCCAGCTTTGCCAGCCGCAGCAGGCTCTGCACCATGCCCAGCGCCTGTCGCAAGGGCTGGCCGAACAGGCACTTGATGCTCAGGCAGAACTGGATTGCTGCGTCCGAGAAGGTTCGGCTGCGTCCACGCCTGCCGGTCGGCGTGCCAAACCACTGCATGCCCTCATCTAGTGTCCTGTCCCGTTAATTCGCCCGCATAGTCTGGCGAGTTTTTCGAGGATGGAGTCTGCTGTAGCTGTCCAAGTAAACGGCTGGCAGGACTGGTTGTAATTCGCGATGAATGTGTCGATCTTGTTGATCAGATCCTTCACGCTGGTGAACGAGCCACGGCGGATTGCCCGCGTGGTGATGATCGAGAAGAAGCGCTCGACCTGATTGAGCCAGCTTGAATAGGTCGGAACGAAGTGCATGTGCCAGCGAGGCCGCTCGGCCAACCAAGCGCGCACCTTTGGATGCTTGTGGCTGGCGTAGTTATCAGCTATGCAGTGCACATCCAGTTCGTCGGGCACTGCCTTGTCGATGGCGCGCAGGAAGGCAAGGAACTCTTGATGACGATGCCGGGGCCGGCACTGCGCGATCACTTGGCCATTCATCACGTTCAGGGCCGCGAACAAGGTGGTGGTGCCGTGGCGCACGTAGTCGTGCGTGACACCTTCGACATAGCCAAACCCCATTGGCAGCATCGGCTGCGTACGCTCCAAAGCTTGGCATTGGCTCTTCTCGTCCACGCACAGCACCAGCGCGTTGTCAGGTGGGTTCAGGTACAGCCCCACAACGTCGCGCAGCTTCTCGATGAACAGCGGATCGGTCGACAGCTTGAAGCTGTCGGCCCGGTGCGGCTTGAGGTTGAAGGTCTGCAGATAGCGCGCCACCGTGCTCTTGCTGATGCCCGTATCGGCGGCCAGCGTGCGGGTGCTCCAGTGGGTACCCCCATCAGCAGGCTTGGTGTGCAACGTCTTGGTAATCAACTCAGCAACACGCTCGTCATCTACCGTGCGGGGGCGACCCGGGCGCAACTCGTCGTAAAGCCCTGCAATGCGATGGCGCGCATAGCGCCCGCGCCACTTGGTGACAGTGCTACGACTGATCCCCAGAGCCTGCGCAACCGCGGTGCTGGCTTTATCTGTGCCTTCGCAAGTCAGCACGATGCGCGCCCTGAGCGACAACGCCGCTGGCAGCGAACGTGATCGCGCCATGGACGTCAGTTCCGCGCGCTCCACTTCACTAAGCGCAATTTCTGTTCGGGTCGTTGCATTGGGCATGGCGGCACCTCAAGGATGGCCCGAAACCATGCAGCTATCGTGCCTGCGAATTAACGGGACAGGACACTAGCCACATCGTCAACGAGCCTCGCGCTTTCAGCGCCGCGTTGTACGCCTTCCAGTTCGTCGTGCGGTACTTGCTCCGCTGCCTGTTCTTCGTCTCTGTCACGCAGTCAGTCTACGGGCATCAGCATCGCGATTTGTGCAACAAAGCCCCTTGATGGATAGGGCCTTCTCTAGAGCGCCCCGAACCCTCTCGTCCTCAACAGCAGCGCCGTCATCCTCAAATCCCGTGACGCTGATGATTAGAGGAGATATTTCCTTCCCTGGATGTTCAATCACATGAAGAAAAGCCCTCGCCCAGGCGTGAGAGAGATTGCGCTCATCCACGAGCAGCGGCTTAATAGCGGAGGCGTATTTACTCATCGACAGGCTCCTCAAGGTGACGAAATCGAGCCAGGCCAACGTACTGGCGCCGGGCAATACGGACATAGGTCGCCCACGGTGTGCCGGGTATTGCCACTCGCGTGATGCCAGACTTTGCAGCGCGAAAGAGGCGCCCGGCCGCCAGTTCACGCTCGGGCGCGAGCATTGAGACGTCCACGACGACACCCGCTGGAAGTAGCAGCAGCGCGTCCTGCTCAAGGTCGAGCGTCGGTGAATTCCAGTGCTGATCCGCTACCGTGAGCGGCATGGAAACGACCGCGCCCAGCAGTTCCGTGCGGATCATCTTTGGCGTGATCCGCCCCAGGCGATCACGCTGCGCCTGGTTGATCATGTTGATGCCGTAGGCAAGGTGGTTCACCAAAGTCGCTTGCCCTACACCGAAGTTGCAGGCGATGGTGTACATGTCGAGGGCTGTTGCGCGGTTAGGGTCCAGGCCACGCTTCGCAAAAGCTTCCCGCAGGCCAAGCGTTGGCATCAAAACAAAGGCCGCGAAAGCGTCAGCTAGTATTTCGTTCGGAGGGCGATCGACGCTATTGGCCTGATCTTCCCGTAACTCGTCGATGGTCGAGCCGTGCCCGAAGACGTGATGCCCCAGCTCATGCGCGCACGTGAAAGTTCGTCTCGCCAAAGGCCTGAGCACAGAGACATGGATGCGCGGTTTCGGCGTCCGGTCGTACATGCCCTCCATATTGATATCGTTGAAGCGCACTGCGACGTTATGTGCCTCGCACAAGCCATAAATGCAGGTGGGACTCTTGAGATCCACGCCCGCCTTCACGCGCGCCGCGATTGACGCCTGCATGCCTTGCATCACCAAGGCTTTTCGCCCCGCGGCCGACATGTTTGAGAGCTGAGCACTCATTTGGTCCCCCCTCCCTCTTCGGCGTCCGAGCTGCGCATCGACGCCAGTAGGCGCAGCAATCGATCCAGGTCGTCGGGCTTCAGTTTGCTCAGTTCGCGTGCAGCAAGCTGAAGTCGCGGATCATTCATCTCGAGCTGTTCGGCCGTTTCGCCAAGCAGCCATGAAACGGTGACATCGTAGGTCTCCGCGAATTTCGTCAGTTCTTCTGCAGAAACACGGCGATTGCCGGCCTCGATCTCAGAAACCGTCGGCCGATGCATCTGCAGCAGTTTGGCCACCTGGCCTTGCGACAGGCCGGCGGCCTTTCTGGCCTCTCGCAAGCGTTCGGCGAGCGCCGAACGGTGGGTTTCCGGGCCGTCCGTCATTGCGCGTTCGCCTGCTTGGGTTCAACCACGGCCTGGGCATCTACGAGGGCAACCACCTTGGCCACGATCTCGTTGATCGTCAGCGCAATGCAGGAATCGTCCTGCCGAAAGATGTTCACATCATTGGCGATGTTGATGCCGAGCTTCGCACCCAGCATGCCAATGGCGACGGGCCATATCTTGCTGTCGAATTTCGGCAGGTCTTCGATGGGTTTCGTCGCGCCGCCGAGTGGTGGGCACTCAAGCTCGCTCGTGGCTTGTATGTTTTGCAGCACTTCCACCAGGGTCGTCTGAATCAAAGCAGCATCCATTTGGACCTCTATGCTGGCCATTACGGCCGGTAAGGATATCTTACCACCCCTGCTGAATCGCTGCAAGCGGCACGTGGACGCACGGCGACGGCCGTAGACATCCGACTCTGCGCCGGTGCAGCCCTTCGCGCCGCGCTCGGCTTCAGGGGTGGGCGCGGCAGTCCATCCTTGCTAGGGACTGCCGATCGCCAGCACCCAAGCTGGAACGGTCGCTCGCAGCGAGATGTCGGTCGCCGACTTGCACGACCACAGCACCGGACCTGAATGCAGGTGGACCGCATGCATCACCCCGTACCATCGGCGCATGAGCAAGGGATCACAATCCGAACGAGCGCAACTGGTCGACATCGGCGTCAACTTCCACTCGGCGCAGTTGGTGTCGCTGACTGACCAATTGTTGATGCGTGCACGGGCGGCAAACGTAACCCAGATCCTCGCCACAGGCACATCGGCGGCATCCAGTCGTCTGGCCCTTGAGCTTGCCAGAGCCAATCCGGGCACCGTCTTCGCGACTGCGGGGGTGCACCCCCATGACGCAAAGTCATTCGACCCAAGCACCTTCCGCAAGCTCACCGAACTCTGGGCATGCCCGGAAGTCGTGGCGATCGGAGAGTGCGGCCTTGACTACAACCGCAACTTTTCGACTCCCCAAGCGCAGCGCATTGCCTTTGAGCAGCAGCTGTCAATGGCTGTAGAGACTCGCAAGCCGCTCTTCCTTCACTGCCGCGACGCCTTCACCGATTTCCACGACATGCTTACCCCTGTGGTGGCCGACGGAGCGCGCGGCGTCGTGCACTGTTTCACGGGCAGCCGCGCGGAGGCGGAAGCCTTTCTCGCGATGGGGCTCGACATCGGCATCACGGGCTGGGTCACAGATCTCCAACGCGGCCAGGCACTTCGCGAAGCCCTGCCAGCCATTCCGATGGATCGAATGCACCTTGAAACGGATGCTCCTTACCTATTTCCCAAGAACGCCGAAACGCGTCGTGGGCACAACGAGCCGGCGAATCTACCCTGGGTCGCGGCAAGCGTGGCAGAGCTCTTGGGCCGCGACGTCGACGAGATCATTCAGGCCTGCAGTTCCAATAGCCGACGGATGTTCGGCCTTCCAGGCAATTGACAGGGCTTCGGCCCCTCTGGTCGATGCGCATGACATGCACGGCGCGCCGCAGGCACACTTTCAGCGCGAGCAGGCTCGGTCATAAGCGAATTTCCTGGCAAGTTGTCCAGCATCAAACCGAGCACCGTGCCTCCCCGGCGATGCCGGGCCGCGCTGTACGTGCTGCGCATCGAGCCACCTGCGGCGTCTCGCCCCTTCGGCTCCCATCGCTGATGCCTTCGCGGCGGTGCCGCTGCGCGCTGCGGGTGGGGGCTGGCTTGCTGTTCCCTTCATCCTTGCACACCGTTCTCGCGGTCAAGGTCTGCGCGTGCTGCGCACGCTGGCGTCCTGCCGGCCGTCTTTGAACCTGTGACAGCTGCGCTGCGGCGTGCCGGTTCCGGTCTCGGGCAATCCCGCCCGATCACTGGAGTTCGCCATGTCGCACGATCTGTTCTCTTCCCTCGATTCCTTCGTTGCCGTTTCGTCTGCTGCCTCTTCGCTGCTCGTTCGCGATGTCGCGGGCGAGTACCGTCCGGCCGAGGCCAACGAGGTGCTGCAGGCCGCGCAACGCGTGTTGGCGGGCCGGGTGCGTAGGACTGACGTGCTGACGTCGCCGGCGGTGGTCAAGGACTTCCTGCGGGCACGCCTGGGGAACCTGCCGCATGAGATCTTCGCGGTGGTCCATCTGGATGCGCAGCACCGGGTACTTGACTACGTAGAGATGTTTCGGGGCACGGTGAGCCAGACATCGGTGTATCCGCGGGAGGTGGTCAAGGACGCGCTGAGCCGGAACTCCAGTGCGCTTTTGCTCGTACACAACCATCCGAGTGGTTCGCCGGAGCCGTCGCGGGCTGACGAACTCCTGACGCAAACGTTGAAGTCGGCTGCCGCGCTGGTCGACGTGCGGGTGCTGGATCACCTGATCGTCGCGGGCAGCGACGTGATGAGCTTCGCAGAGCGCGGGCTGCTGTGACGCAAAGGGCCGACGGCCCTTTGCTTTTCTTTCTGTTTGTGCGCGCTGTGCGCGGACAGGCTCGCTTCAGCGATCGCTTGACCGGGTGTCGCTGCAAGGTCGCTCTGCGCGACCCTTGCATCAGGATGCGCCGAGCAGGATCACACCGACCGTCAGCAGAAGACATCCAGCCAGGCGCCACCGCCCCAACGGCTCACGCAGCACCAGCATCCCCAGTAAGGCGCCGATCATCATCGACATCTCGCGCGCCGGCGCGACCAGGCTCAGCGGCGCGCCGCTGCTCAGCGCCCCGAGCACGAGGATGTACGACAGTGGTGCCAGCGCGCCCACGGCCAGGGCGAGATGCCAGCGGCCTTGCATCGCGCGCATTGCCTGTGCGCGGCCGGGAACCATCCAGGGCAGCAGCATGCTAAGCCGCACCGTGTTCGCGCACCAGTCCAGGACGACGGGCGCGATCGCCAGCGTCTTCACGCCGTACGCGTCCACCACCGTGTACGACGCGATCAGCAGGCCGGTGGCAATGCCCCAGCGGATGCCTTTCTGCGCGGACGATTGCCGGAACATGGCCCAGCGTCCTTGGGTAGCGATGAGGCCGATGCCGGCGAGCACGGCGCCCACGCCCAGCAAACCATGGGGCGTGGGTGTCTCGGCAAGCAACACGAAGGCGCCGAGCGTCGAGAACAGAGGCCCCGTGCCACGCGCGACGGGATAGACAACCGACAGGTCGGCCACCCGGTAGCCTTTCTGCAAGCACAGGCTGTAGCCCAGGTGCAGCACGCCGCTCAGCGCGATGATGCCAACAACGGCCATGCTCCACGGCATGCCGTCGCGCAAGAGAATCCAGCAGACCCAGGGCAGGTAGAGGACGGCGCCGACGGCGGTGTAGGCAAAGACGAACGGCGGCCCCACGTCCGCAGCGCGCTTGGCGAGCAGATTCCAAAGGGCGTGGACTAACGCGGCCAGGACGACCAGCAGGAGGGATGACATCGACATGAGGCACTCCGAGTAAAGGGAACAAGCACGGGAGGGACTCGACGTCTCCTCCTCTGGGCTTTTGTCCCTCGGGTGCAGCCACGGCGCAGGCCGTGGTTTTCGCTACGCTCGGTCCAGACCACGCGCCTCTCGGTCGTGCGGAACCCTAGTTGCCACTCAGTCGATGAAGCGATTTTGACCGATGACCCATATGAATGCGCAAGTGCGTGGCGGGCTCATGCGGCATTGCTGTCGAGACGACGACGCTGCGGTCTCACCTCGTAGGCCGGAGCGGCGATCTGACGCTTGAGTGGCTGGGTGGCTGCGTCGATACTTCTCGCCATGCTCGCATCCACCCAAGAAGAAGCCGACACGATCTCCGCGTATATGAAGTGGCAGGCACCCGACTTGACCGTCGAGTTCCTTCAGAAGGTGTACTCGGAGAATGTCCTCAGTTCGAAGCACGATGTGTGGGATGTGCACACCAACGTGGACCGGTGGTGGGTCATCACCGGGATGACCAACCTCTACTCGCAAGAGCAGTTCCCGAGCATGGACCTTGCGCTGACGTTCCACATCGGGCTGTGCCTGCGCATCCCGATGAATCATCGGTCCAAGCTGGACGAGCTGCCGATCGAGCCCTTCGGGGAGTGCTATCGCTACCTAGAAGAAGCATCCGAGGCGGTTCGGCATGCGCACGAGGTCGGCGACTACCAGGCAGTCGGTGTGCGATGTCGCGAAGCGCTGCTCTCGCTGGTCGGGGCCGCGCAAACTGTTATCCCCTGGACATCCATCGAAGAGAAGCCGAAGCGTGCGGACCTGAAGGCTTGGGCTGATCACATTTGCGCGACGGCACTGCCTGGCGCAACGCACGAGCACAGACGGCATCTCTTCAAGACGCTGCTGGAGAGCGCGTGGAAGTTCGTCAACTGGCTGACCCACAGCAAGAATTCGAAGTGGCATGACGCAGAGGCCGCCTTCTCGATCACGGAGCATGCCATCGGGCATTGTTCGGCCGTGGTGGTTCGACTGCTGCGGAAGGTGCCCGAGGAGTGCCCCGCCTGCGGATCGCATCGTCTGTCCCCGCAACGTGGATTCCACGAGGATTTTCCGGACGACGAACTGGAATGGCCGGCCTGCGACAAGTGCGACTGGATGGGTGAGCCGGTGTTGATCGAAAAGGTGCCGCATGAACCCGAGGAGGACAACAGTCCCCCGCCATCAGGTGAGCACGTCCTGCCGACCGTGCCGCTGAGAACGCTGATACGCCCAAAGGGCGGCGGCGCGGTAACCGAAGAGTAGACCTGGACGATGAGCGACGACGGCGCAGGCCACTGATTTTTGGAAGGCCCACGATAGTGCCGAGGCCAATGTTGTGTTCTCTTGCGGAGAGCTGTCGCGGGAGTCCAGAAGCATCAGCCTCTTGACGGCGCGCTCTACGCGCCAGGCGGGTCGCCATCGGCTTCTCCCGTGGCTTCGGCCTTGGGCACCAGGCTCACCGACCAATGCCCACCTTCCTCTTGTCGGGCGGCCAGAAGGTCGTAAGTCTTGACCATGTTCAGCAGCCCGGAGTGGCCGTAGGTCTGCGGTGAAAAGGCGGGGTCGGTGCGCTTGAGGTACTGGCCGAGGGCGCCCAGTCCGACCTTGCCTTCGGAGGTATCGCTGGCCAACAGTGACACAGCGTCGATCAGAAAGCGCGGCCGGCGTTTGACGGCTGGCTTGGATGACTCCAGCTTCGGCGGTTCGGCCTTGACTGGTTCCGTCTTCGCCGTGGCTTTGGGTATGGTCTCGCCAAGGGCCTCCACTGTCGGCTCCGGGCGCACCCATTCGAAAAACTGGTCGCTGGCGTTGCGCAGTGCATCGGGTGTCTTGGGCTCACCGACGATGCAGACGGTGGCGCCGCGCTCGCGCAGCTTGCGACAAAGATAGGCGAAATCGGAATCGCTGGTGACCAGGCAGAACGTGTCGGCCCGCTTGTCGAACAGGGCTTCGAGCGCATCCAGCGCAAGTGCGATGTCGGCGGTGTTCTTGCCGGCGGCGTACTGGTATTGCAGGCAAGGTGTGAAGGCCAGTCGCACCAGGGCGTCCTGCCATTTGTGGGCCAGCGTGCCCTGGTTGCCGTAGCCACGGCGCAGAACGACGCGGCCGAACTGCGCAACCATACGCAGCGCGTGCTCGAGGATGTCGGGCGGAACGTTGTCGCAATCGACCAAGACGGCCACGCGTGTCTCTGCTGGTGTGGAAATGGTGCTCATCCGGAATTGTGTATTTCTGGGTCTGCGCTTCCTCAAAGGTAGCGGATTCCGGGCGCCTCCGGTCAAGTGAATATGACCGGCCGCGCTGTCGTGCTCGCGCATCGAGCCGCTACGCGTCTCGCCCCCTGCGGGCTTCCATCGTTCCCTCCCCGCGGTCGGCTGACGCCTGCGCGCTCCGCTTGCCTCCAGGGGACCGGCTCGTCAGCCCATCCCCGCCGCACTGCGTTTGGCGCCCCTGCCATGCCGCCGAACAGGCTGCGCCTGATCGGCTGAATTCATCTGATCAGGCGTGCCGTCGGCACGCGGGGGCGCTCGCCGCGCGGCGTGGGTTTCAGCGCATGCCCTGGCCCTTCGGCCGCTGATCGTCTTTCCCCAAGTCCATCGCTTTCTCCCGCGACCGTGGCCCGCGGTGCCTGGCCGTCAAGGCGCGCAGGGCCGAGTCCTCGCTGCGCTGCGGGCCGCACCAACCCTGCGCTTCTCCCTTGACGGCCAGTCCCTCGCTGGCCCGGTTCCTCGCGGGCGATGAACTCAGGAAAGACGGCGGCAAACAGGGACCGGCCCAGGTCCATGCGCCGAACCCACCGAAGCCACAACGGGCTCCGAATCTTGGAATCCGGTCAGCTTTGAAACCGCAACAGCAACTTCGTTTATTGGAGAAAGATCATGCAACTCGCATCACGTTTCGCTTCCCATTCCCCGGCGCTGCGCAGCGATTCCCCGCTGTCCGACGACCAGATTCGCAGGGTGGCCCCGTCCATCTTCGCGGACGCCCCGCATGAGAGCCGTTCCGAGCGGTACAGCTACATCCCCACCGGGGCGGTGCTGACTGAACTGCGGAAAGAAGGGTTCCAGCCCTTCATGGCGTGCCAGACCCGCGTGCGCAACGAGGGCCGGCGCGAGCACACCAAACACATGCTGCGCCTGCGCCATGCCAACCAGATCAACGCCGCCGAAGCCAACGAAATCATTCTGCTGAACTCCCACGACGGAACGAGCAGCTACCAATTATTGGGTGGCATGTTCAGGTTCGTCTGCAAAAACGGACTGGTCTGCGGCGACACCGTGGCCGACGTGCGCGTGCCTCACAAGGGCGACGTGGCCGGGCAGGTCATCGAGGGCGCCTATGAGGTGCTCGGTGGTTTCGAGCGTGCGCAGGCATCACGCGAATCCATGCAGGCCGTGACGCTGGACGCTGGCGAATCTGAGGTGTTCGCCCGTACAGCACTCGCCCTCAAGTATGACGATCCGGACAAGCCTGCGCCGATCACGGAAACCCAGGTGCTGATGCCGCGCCGCTTCGACGACCGCCGCCCCGACCTGTGGAGCGTTTTCAACCGCACGCAGGAGAACCTGACCAAGGGCGGATTGTCTGGACGCACCGCCAATGGCCGCAGGCAGCAGACCCGACCCGTGCAAGGCATCGATTCGGACATTCGCCTGAACCGCGCCCTGTGGCTGCTGGCCGATGGCATGCGCCAACTCAAGGCCTGAACCGCTCCCCCGCCGGAGGGGCGGTTCCCCTCCATTCCTTCTTCTCACTCGATTGGAGATTCACCATGAACGCCGTTAACTACACCGAAGCCCAAGCCGTCACCACCACTGCAAACGTGCTGCAAGCCGCCGACCCGAGCAAGCACATGATCCTGGTGCCGCTGTCGCGGCTGGTGCTGCGCTCCTCAGGCCGCAACGTGCGCAAGACCGTCCCGCGCATGTCCGTCCCTCAGTTGGCCGCTTCGATCCAGCGCGTGGGGCTGCTGCAAAACCTGATCGTGATCGCCGCTCCCGATGGCGAACGGTATGAGGTGATCGCCGGTGGGCGACGCTTCGCTGCGCTCAAGCTGCTGGCGAAGAAACACCGCATCGCCAAGGACTGGGACGTGCCTTGCCTGCGGGTGGCCAATGGCACGGCACGTACCGCGAGCCTCACCGAGAACGTGCAGCGCGAAGCCATGCACCCCGCAGACCAGTTCGAGGCATTCGCTGCACTGGTGGCCGAAGGCCGGCCCATCGAGGACATCGCAGCGGATTTCAGCGTCACGCCGCTGGTGGTGCAGCGACGCTTGAAGCTGGCGAACGTCTCGCCGCGCCTGATGGCCGACTACCGGGCCGATGCCGTCACGCTCGACCAACTCATGGCGCTGGCCGTCACCGACGACCATGCTTCGCAAGACGCCGCGTTCTACGATGCGCCACAGTGGCAGCGCAGCCCGTCCGCGCTGCGCGAACGCCTCACCGAGCGCGAGATCGATGCTTACCGGCATCCGCTGGTGCGGTTCGTCGGGCTGGACACCTACGAAGCCGCAGGCGGCGGCATTCGCCGCGATCTGTTCGCCGAAGGCGATGCGGGCGTGTACCTTAACGATGCGGTCCTGCTGGAACGGCTGGCGCACGACAAGCTGGCGGGCGTCGCTGCCGAGGTGAAGGCCGAAGGCTGGGCATGGGTGGATGCCACGCTCGCCGCCAGCCACGCCGATCTGCAAGCTTTCCAGCGTGCACCGAGGGAACGCCGCACGCCGGGCAAGCGCGAGGTGCAGCGCATCGAGAAGCTGCAAGCGAAGATGCAGGCCATTGGCGAAGCTGTGGATGCAGCGATGGATGCTGACGACGAGGACAAGGTCGAAGCCTTGCAGGAAGAAGGCGAGCGCCTGGGCGCGCAGTTGCAGGCGCTGGAAAATGGCTTGTTGGACTATGCCCCGAACGTGCGGGCCGCAGCCGGTGCGATCGTCGCCATCGACCGCAACGGCGAAGCCGTCATTCATCGCGGCCTGCTGCGCGAGGCCGAGGCGAAGGCGCTGCGCACGCTGGACAAGCTGCGGCGCGGTGTCGGCAACGTGGAAGGCGAAGCGGCCAACGATGAAGGCGAGGACGCCGGCGACGCACCCAGGACCGCGAGCCTGTCCGACCGGCTGACGCAGCGGCTGAGTGCCCATCGCACCGCCGCGCTGCAAATCGAAGTCGCCCGGCATCCGCATGTCGCGCTGGCCGCGCTGGTGCACGGCATGGTGCAAGCCGTCTTGCAGCCCGACGCCTACGGCGACGGCCTGCCGCTGGGCGTGTGCCTCACAGTGCAAGACCGGCTGGAAGCCATGGCCCCGGACTGGCCTGGATCGTCCGCCGCCGTGGCACTGCGCGAACTGCAACAGGTGGCAGGTGTTGCCTTGCCGCAGGACAGCGCCGAACTGTTCGCCGTGCTGCTGAGGAAGTCGCAAGACGAACTGGTGCGACTGCTGGCGGTATGCGTGGCGGCCACGGTGGACGTGGTGACCCCTCGCGCAACGCCACGCCAGCCCGGCGAGGAACTCGCGCAGGCCGTGGGCCTCGATATGGCCGCATGGTGGCAGCCGAGCGCCGAAGGCTACTTCAAGCACGTTCCGAAGGCCGCGATCCTGCAAGCCGTGGGCGAGTACGCGCCGGAGCACGTCAACCGGCTGGCGAAATTGAAGAAGGCCGACACTGCCAGCGAGGCCGAGCGGCTTGCCGATGGCACGGGCTGGATGCCGGTCATCTTCAAGACTGAAAGGCAGGAAACGGCGACGGAAGAAACGCAGGGGCAGGATACCCAGGCGGATGCCAAGACCATGGCGGACGAACCCGAAGCACTGGTCGCTTGACCTGCACTTGGAGAGCAGCGCCCCGGCTTTGGCCGGGGCGCTTTGCTTGGGGTGTTCCGACCCCAAAGCCAGTGAGTCAAAAAATCCGGGCGCGCCGGCGGCCGCGCCCGGTGTTCAAACCCACGGCTGGACGCCGTGACTGAATGCACGGCCCTGCCGTATGATTGGCAGTACAGCCGCGTCATGCTGAACCTGCTGCCGGGTTAAACGACGTTTCCACAAATCCCCTTCGCTGACCGTGCCCATTCCCCGGTCGATGCGTAATCGGCAGACATCGACCAGTTCAGAGGAATTTGGCATGACTGTCTCGACGTTTTTTGTTTCCGAAGCCGCCCTGCGTACCCTCAAGCAGAGGGCGCAACGCGGCGTCAAAGGTGTTTCTTCGTCCCACCTGAGCGAAGCGGTCGCCGCCGCTTTGGGGTTCCAGACCCATGCTGCGCTGCGCGCAGCCCTCGCGGATAACGCGACGGCCGAAGCGCAGAAGCCCAGCAATGCCCGGCTGGTGCAGCGCTTGCGGCAGTTCGGCTACGCCGCCCCCGATGACCTGCGGCTGCTGCCCGAGTTCGAGCACTCCTATTCGCCGTTCAAGACCTTCCCGCTGCGAACACAGCGGAGCGCGCGCTGGCGGGTCTGGCGGAATTTGATGGTGGCGGCGATCAATGCCGGCCTCGAGCAGCGGCTATTCGGGTTGTCCGAGGGCGAGAACTGGTGGCCGGGTGGAGCAGAGGACAGCCACCACTGTGTGCAGACCACCTATCGTTTCATGGTCGACGAGGATCTTCCGGCGATCGCCCGTGTGGATGCCATCAGCGGCGGCGAGCTTTCCATCAACGTGGTTCTGAGACCCCGGAAGGCCGACATAGAGCCGGAGTGGTATAGCGACTTGACCACCGGGGAGGCGGTGGCTTGTGGCTGGGTGGAGCGGCGACTTGGTGCCTGGCTTCAAGACGGCGGGGAAAACGTTCATTGCAAGCGTGCCTTGCAGTCCCACCTTGCGGATGTGGCGATCGAGCCTGCGGGTTACGCCGTCCAGGGCAGCTTCTTCATGTAGGCGAGTCATCGTGTCGTGTCGGTTTCGGGGCTTCGCGTGTCGGCGCGATGCACCGCCGGGCTTTGCGGGCTGCGCCCCATGCCGTCTTTGACGTCATGGCCATTCGGCTCCAATCCCTCACGCCTTCGCGCCTGCGTCGCTGCGCGCTTCGCTTGCCTTCCGGGGATCGGCACAAGGCCCATCCCCGCCGCGCGCAGCTCGGCGCCCCTGAAATACCGCCGAACCGGTAGGTAACCGGATCGGCCCCACCGTCACCCCAGCCGCAATGGCCGGGGCGTGGCGAGCACGCCGTGGCTTGCTGCGACAGGTTGTGCGGATGCGTGCCCTCCTCGACGCTGGCAGATCCTGCCCATCGCGTCACGAAGGACGGTTCACGACGATCCAGGATCGGCACCCAGCATTGCCATGGAGTTTCCACGCCACACCTCTGGCCCGACGCCGACAATTGCGGCGGAGGCGTTATCGCCTGTCGTTGGGTTGGTGACCTGGCAGGCGTCAGTCAGCGAGCCAGAACAGCCCTTATGCGGCGATGCCGAGTCGGGCCAGCTTCCTTTCGGAGCGGTTCGGCCCAAGGCGTCCTTGTGTTGTTGTGAATCCTGGCGGTGGCGCAGCTGCGCCTCGGGCTTCATGGCTGCAACCGTCCGGCGAAAACAATTTCCCCTGCTTCTTCACTGCATTCGGCGCATTCCTCGCGGGACAAATTCTTTTCGCCATCCGGCTCTCCACTGCGTTGCGACCGCAGGCGGTGCAGCCGGCCCGCCCCCCGCCGGCCGGATCACAACAAGGACGCGATGGGCGCGAACCTTGTTCAACCGAAAGGAAACTTCATCATGGCCAACATCGGCACTTTCACCGCAGACAAAGACGGCTTCTCCGGCACGCTTCGCACCCTGACGCTCAACGTCAAGGTCAAGCTGGTTCCCAACGACAAAGGCGATAAGGAAAACGCCCCTGACTTCCGCCTCCAGGCGGCTAGTCACGACATCGGCGCAGCGTGGAAGAAGATCAGCGAAGCCGGGCGCGAGTACCTGTCCGTGAGCCTCGACGATCCTTCGTTCCCGGCGACGATCTATGCCCGCCTAATTGCAGGCGAGGACGGCACGCACGACCTGATCTGGTCGCGCAACAAGCCACAGGCGGCCTGACGGCCGCTCTTCCGTGCCCCGTCTATGGCAGCGGGGCACGGGTGATCGAATCGGCGCGCGCTACTTCTTCCAGTAGCCGTCCAGGTACTGGTGCAGCTCGTCACGCTTGATGGGCGCTCGGCCGCTGTAGCTTTCCATCGCCTTCGCAACCTTGTCGCGGTTCTCGTTGGAGATCGCGTAGTTGCGCGTCTTGAGGTATTGGTCGATGAAGAATTCGACCTCATAAGTCTCAGACATCGCCACATAGATGCGGTCGATTTTGCCGATGTACCGCTTGTTATCGTGATCCGACCAGTCGCCCAGTTCCGCCATGTGTCACTCCTGAAGCTGAAGATTCACAGGTTGTTGCGGAATCCGTGGATTTCAACGGCCCAAAGACTAGGGAAAACCTGTAGTCACTCCTGCAGAGAGGAGCCGGGTATTGGAATGCCGGAATGCCGGAACCTATGCCCGTGCTGCCGCGAGTTGGCCTTCGGCCTCGCTCATCAACACGGCCGTACTGCATTCGAGGGCGCCGGCGATCTTGAAGATGATCGCCAGCGTAGGCATGTGCTCGCCGCGCTCGATCTTGCCCATGTGTGAACGCTCGATGCCAGCCAGGTGCGCCAAGGTCTCTTGCGCGATGCCACGCTCCGTCCGTAGCGCGCGCACCGCCGCGCCGAAGGCTTGGGCCAGCTCGGCGTCGAAGGTGGTCGCGCCGGCCGGACGGCCGCGCTGGATGGTGCGCTTCTCCATGGACAGAAGCGTCACGTCGCAGCACAATTAAAACCACGTTATCTTTAACCTATGTGCCGCGAGCTGCTGTTGGTGCCTTTACGGAAATCCGCATCGACGCATTTCCTCCAACGCACAGAACCTGATCCGACTCTTTGCTGACTTCCGCCATTACGCCTGTGAGTCTTTGCGCTTCTACGGATCTGTGGGTTTGTGCATGTGTGCTTTCGTGCGAAGGCACGGATGCGGTTCAGCGGCTTCGTGTTTTTGTGGAGATGTAGATGAACCCACTTCTCACCGACGACGACCGCTGGCACCTGCTGGCCAACGGCGAGGCCCGCGCCGCCGGGCAAGACACCGATCCGATCCCCGTGGTGCGCCTGTTCACCCCGGATGCCCACGCCACCTGGCTGCTGGCCTGGCTCGATCCGGCCGATGGCGATACGGCGCATGGTGTCATCGACCTGGGGATCGGCATGCCGGCGCTCGGCTCCATCCGCATTTCCGACTTGGCGTCCATCGTCGGGCCACGCCAGCAGCCCGTGATGCGTGACCGCTATTTCCAGCCCGTGAGGCGGCTGTCGGAATACCTGCGCTTGGCCGAAGAGAACGGCTCGATCCTCGACTGAGGAGGCAAGGCTGAGACGGCGCATCGAGTCCGTTTCGGTCTGGCCTGTGACGTGCTGGGTCTCAGTCGGCACTGTTGCACCGCAGCGGTGCGTGCCTGACCGAAACAGTCTCGATGTCTGGCGCGGCCCGCGGCACCCTGGTCCGTGCGACGCGCCATTTCGGCGCAGTGTCGTCGTCGCATTCGGACGATCCTCGCAACGCAACGGAGCCCATCGGTCTTGACATGGCCAGCGTAACGCCTTTTCAATGACACCTTGACGATGGCTTCATAGCCCGCCGGTTCGCCGTGGCGACGCACCCCAGCACAGGGAGGTGACGTCATGGCCGATCGCAGAGCCGAACCCTGGTACGCCACAGCGGCGTACCTCTACGTCCTGCACCTGGACGAGCTGGCCTTGGCCTGGGAGTACCTGCGCAGGCACCCGGACTACCGGCTCGACTGGCTGCGCCGCCGCGACCATTCGAAGGCGGCGCAGCGTTGGGGCTTGCGGCTGCTGGAAAGTCCGGATCTGGACGCGCGGGATGCGCACCCGGCCTGGCTGCCCGGCCATGCGGCTGTGGTGCAACTCCACCCCGACGCAGACCCGTCCTGGAGTGCCAACGTCTTCGCGTTCTGGTCCATCCCTGGGCACAAGCAGTTGATGCACGACGGCAAGAGTCTGGCGTTGATCGCGCGCAGCAGCGGCCGTTGCCTGCGCTTTGCGCTGGCGCCTGGCTTGGACGATGGCATGGCCGTGGTGTGCGCGCATCGCGGTGGGGCTGCGCCATCCATTCCTCGCCGTGAACTGGGGCCGGTGCTTGGCATCGTCAAGCCCAGACCGGCGCCGGCTGCGCTGCTGGAACTGCACACCCTGCAGGCGCTGGACGCGATCCTGGCGGGTGCGTCCTTTCGCGAAGCCGCCGAAGGCGTGTACGGCGCAGATGCGGTGGCCATGGGCTGGCACGCAGACGGCGAGCTGCGCGCCCGCGTGCGCCGCTTGGTGCGGCGGGGCCAAAACCTGATGCGCGGCGGCTATCGCCGCCTGGCACAGCTCCCGCCGCTCAAACAGGGACGTTCTGCGGGCGGTGCAAAACGTCCCTGAGCAGGACGCCTTGCTTTCTTGAGACTGCCTCCATCCGGTCGCGCTGTTGTGACCGGCGACCCAGACCGATGGAGGTTCACACCATGAGACCCGCTCCGTTGCGGCCCGCTGCCGCACCCGCCACCCCGACCAAGCCCGCGACCGTGCAGCCCGCCCGCTACCTAACCAACGACGAGGCTGCCGAGTTCCTGCGGCTGTCGCCGCGTACGCTGGAGAAGCAGCGTGTCATTGGCGGCGGCCCGCGCTTCCGCAAGTTCGGCCGGCGCGTCATGTACTCCGTCGCCGATCTCGAGGCCTGGGCCGACGCCCGCAGCTTCGAGGCCACATCCGATCCCGAATACGCCGAACGCCATGCGGGTGATCACCGTGATGGCCGCTGATCCCCGGCGCGACAGTGGTCCTTGCTTCGTCCATCCCTCGGCCGCAACGCGAACAGCTCGACCTGTTCCGCGCACTGCCGGGCGACATGGCGCCGCGCGACGCCCAGGACCTGATGGCCTATCCCTTCTTCTCGCTGGCCAAGTCACGGCGTGTGGCGCCGATCGACTTCCGCTCGGGCGGCGTAACGGTGCGTGTGGAGGGAACGCAGGAGCACGGCATCGCGACGATCTGGGATGCCGACATCCTGATCTGGGCCGCCAGCCAGATCGTCGAGGCGCGCGACGCGGGCATCCGCCCGTCGCGCTGGATGCAGGCCACGCCGTACGAGATCCTGCGTTTCATCGGCCGCGGCACGTCGCTACGCGACTACCAGCGCCTGAAGGCCGCACTGGATCGCCTGCAGTCGACCACGATTGCCACCTCGATCCGCGAGACCACCGGTCGGCGGCTGCACCGCTTCTCCTGGATCAACGAGTGGAAGGAACGGGCCGACACCAAGGGCGTGCCGCTGGGCCTCGAACTCATCCTGCCGGACTGGTTCTATGCCGGCGTGCTGGACGAAGCGCTGGTGCTGACCATCGACCCAGCGTACTTCAAGCTCACGGGCGGCATCGAGCGCTGGCTGTACCGTCTGGTGCGCAAGCACGGTGGCAAGCAGGAATCCGGCTGGCAGTTCGACTTCCGGCACCTGCACCGCAAGTCAGGCAGCGCGGCGCGGTTCTCGGACTTCGCCTACGACCTGCGCGCCCTGGTGGCACGCCAGGCCTTGCCGGGCTACACCCTGACTATCGAACGCTTGCCGGAGGAGCCGGAGCTTCTGGTGTTCCGGCCAAAGTTATCCACCGCGAACCCATTCCAGGTCGGCAGACGGTGATTTTGTGGACAACCGGTGAGCGACCAGTGGACGGGCTCGTGCTATCAGGCGCAAGAGGTGTCGTGCTATCGGGAGTACGACCCTCGTGCTATCAGGAGAACGGATCGGCCGGAGAGCCAATGCTGGCGCGGGTTTCGGGCCTCCTTAACTTACCTAACTACAGAGATCTAACTTTTAGTAGGAGCGCGCCGGCTCGGTGGACAACTGCTGAAAGTCAAAAACCGCCGCCAAACCGAAGCCAGGAATCGGCTCATTCACCAGGTCGATCGGCAGGCCGATCAGCAGACAGCTTTCCAGCACGGAGAGCCACGCCATGATCGTCGCCCTGCTCAACCAGAAAGGCGGCGTCGGCAAGACCACACTCGCCACCCACATCGCCGGTGAACTGGCGATGCGCGGGCAATCGATCATCCTGCTGGATGCCGACCCGCAGGGGTCATCCCTGGACTGGACGCAACGGCGCAGCCAGCAAGGACTGCCGCGCCTCTTCAGCGCCGTCGGCTTGGCAAGGGAAACCCTCCACCAGGAAGCGCCAGAACTCGCCAGGCGGGCCGATCACATCGTGATCGATGGGCCACCCCGAATTGCCGCACTCGCGCGCTCAGCGCTGCTCGCTGCGGATTGCGTGCTGATCCCGGTGCAGCCCAGCCCTTACGACCTCTGGGCCAGCGCGGAGATGGTGGCACTGATCCGCGAGGCTCAGGTGTTCCGGCCTGCGCTGCGCGCGGCCTTCGTCATCAACCGGCGCATCGGCACGACGGTAATCGGGCGTGAGGCGCGCAACTCGCTCGCCGATCAACCGCTGCCCGCGCTGCGTGCCGAGGTACGCCAGCGCATCATCTTCGCCGACAGCGTGGCTGCTGGCCGGCTGGCGCGAGAACTGGCTTCGGACGGTGCGGCTGCACGCGAGATCACCGCGCTGGTCGATGAACTGCTGCGGTGGTCGCCATGAGCGGCGCGCCAAGCAAGCGCGCCACGCGCATCCCCATCGGCGCGCGGCCGCCGGCGAATCCGCAAGTAGAGGCTTGGATTCGCCAGGGCGATGGCGCTGACCTCACCAAGGGCGACCTCTATACCGCTCGCCTGACCCTCGACGTGACGCCTGCGCTGCGCGCCCGCATCAAGGTGTCTGCGTTCACGCAGAACACCACGGTGGCCGAACTGCTACGCGCTTTGCTCGAACGCGAATTCCCGGAGAAGACACCATGACTGCGAACAGCCAGGCGCAGGCAAGCGCCGACACGAACGCACCTTGGCCAACACCGCACGCACTCGCCGGACAGTCCGGCGGCGTGCCGCTGACCCGCGTTGCACTCGCCTTCGTGGACAAGCGCATCAATCTCTATCTGCGCTTCGGTGAGCCGGTGCGCACCATCCAACTCGACCGCTGGCGGCGCAGTGTGGCGTTCCTGCCAGCGTCCATCTTCTGCCGCATCCGCTGGGAGTCGAACGACTACGGCACGACGCGCTGGCAGCTCATGGTGATGCAGGCGTGTACGCCGCTCGACGCGGTGCAGCGCATCCCCGGCGTGCAGCCTGGCGCGCGCATCCTGCTGCACGTCGAGGGCGAGCGGAAAGTGCAGGCCGTATTGCCGCTGATCGACGCCATCGAGGCGCTGGGCATCGCTCCCGTCGACGTGTCTCCCGCGTATTGGCGTACGCTGGGCAACCGTGTGGCGGCGCACCAGCCGCTGCCGGAATACATGGCCGAGCGGCATGCCGCTTGGCTGGCCGGGAGGGCGCTGCAATGACGGCCACCCATCCGTCGAATACCGCGCCAGAAATCACGCAGCGCCCTCGCTCGCGTCGGTGTGTTCGCATCCTGCTCGCGATGCTGTCCGCCTGTGGCCTTGCGGCGATGGCCTGGGCGTCTTTCGTGCGGCCTAAGGCGCACGTCGTCTACAACCCGACCGACAGCATGCCGGTCGGCTGGTATCGCATCGAGCCAATTCGTTCGCTCACCGACGAGCTGCAACCGCCGTTGTCCGTCGGCAGCATCGTGCTGGCGCATTTGCCTGCAGACGTAGCCGCACTGGCTGCGCAGCGCGGCTACCTGCCGTCGCACATCCCGTTGCTCAAACGTGTGGGTGCGATGGCGCCTCAACGTGTTTGCATCGTGGATGGCGAAGTGAGCATCGACGGCGTGCCGGTGGCCGCCGTGCTGCGCGCTGATCGGCTGGGCCGTCTGCTGCCATCTTGGCCGCAGTGCCGGGTGCTGGTCGAGGACGAACTGTTCCTCTTGAGCACGACCAATCCGGCGTCGTTCGACAGCCGGTACTTCGGGCCGATTGATGTGTCCGACGTGATCGGCATTGCGCAGCCGATTCATCTGGAGAAGCGGCCATGACCCGATTCCATCGTGCGCAGACTGATCGGTCGCAGCAACGAGCGCATTGGGCTCGCGTGTGCGCTGAACCTCGTTCTTTTCGTAGGTCGCTGCACGTCGATGACGTGCTATCCAGCATGTCGCTCTCGACGCGGCTGATGCGTCGTTGCGCGTGCAGACTTCGTGCAGTCGCACCGCATCTGGCACTGCACTCCGCGCTGCATCCGCTGACCGATTTGCTACGTGTTCCCGCGCACGCTCGCGTGCGCCCCCACGTGCAGATGGCTTGCCCCGAGCGCACCATGCCGGTGGCATGGACCGCGCTCGCCGGCCGGTTGGCTGCGCCCTGCGCAGCGCCGCCGGGGCATCGCATCCCCGTGCCGTCAGGCCGGGGAAAGATGCAGGGCAAGATTAAAGGGGCCGGCACGCTGCCGGCCTGGAAGCGAGTCTGCACGTGGGGTTGGCGCGGCACGCGCCATTGGGCGGCACCGTGCCGCGAGGTTCGGCAACACCTTGTCAGTGTTGGCAAAACCGCGTGCCTGGCACGCCTTGACGCGTTGACCTTAGCCGGAGCAACTCCATGAGAAAACGCGGAAACTCGGGCGGCGAGGACAATTTCCGCGTCCAGCCCGGCGCTCCGAAGCAGCGCGGCCAGACCTTCGTCTCGCAGGTGCTGCGCCAGACCACAAAGGCTGCCAACGCCACTGGCGGCAAGCGTGGCAAAGGCGGTAAAGCACCTGGCTCGCGGCTGGGACGCGGCCATGTTGCAGCACGTTTCACTGGGCAGTCCCTGTCCGCCAGTTCGCGGCGTGCCACGGTCAAGGTGCGGCTGGTTTACCTGAAGACGGCCGGCGCGCGCTCGACGATCACTCACCTGCGCTACATCGAGCGCGAAGGCGTGGGCCGAGAGCAGGACGCCGGCAAGGCCTATGGGCCGCTGACCGACGAGGCGGATGTGGCGGCGTTCGAGGAGCGCGGTCGGGAAGACCGGCACCAGTTCCGCCTGATCGTCTCGCCCGAGGATGCCGAACAGCTAGATGACCTGAGCACCTACACCCGACATCTGATGGGCCGCATGGAAGCGGACCTGGGCACACGGTTGGACTGGGTCGCAGTGAACCACTAGAACACCGACAACCCGCACACGCACATCGTTCTGCGAGGCAAGGACGACACGGGCAAGGACCTCGTCATCTCGCAGGCCTACATCACCCGGGGCATGCGCGAGCGTGCCGCGGAGCTGGCCACCGAATGGCTGGGGCCGCGCACAGAGCTGGAGATCCAGCGCACGTTGTCCCGCGAAGTCGATCAGGAGCGTTGGACCAGCCTGGATCGCACCTTGCAGCGCGAAGCGCGGGACGGTTTGAATCTTGTCGATCAACCAACTGACGACCCGAAGATGCAGCAGCAGCGCGTGCTGATGGTGGGTCGCCTGCAGCGTCTGCAGCGCATGGGCTTGGCCATCGAAGAGCGCCCAGGCGTCTGGGCCATCCATACCGATGCCGAGCAGACGTTGCGCGCGATGGGCGAACGCGGTGACATCATCCGCACGATGCAGCGTGCGATGGGTGGCCAGCAACGCGAGCTGGCAGTGTTCCAGGCTAGCGAGGACGGCCGTTCCATCGTCGGGCGCGTTGCCGCTAAGGGCCTGGCCGATGAGCTGTACGACAAAGGCTACCTGGTGCTCGATGGCACCGACGGCAAGGCGCACTACGTGGCGCTGCCGGCCAGGACCGAACTGGAACAGTACCCGGTTGGCGCGGTGGTCGAAGCGCGCGGTTCAACAGAGGTTCGTTCCGCCGACAAGAACATCGCCGCGCTGGCGGCCGATGGCCTCTACCGCACCGATCACCATCTCGCGGTTTCGAAGGCACAGGCCCAGTCCCAAACCACCGCTGGACGCGATCCGCGTGAGGTGGTCGACGCCCACGTCCGCCGGCTGGAAGCACTGCGCCGTGCCGGCATTGTGGAACGCGTGGCCGAGGGTGTTTGGCGGGTGCCGGGCGACTTGCCCGAGCGAGGCCGTCAGTACGATGCGCAGCGACTCGGCGGCGTGGCGGTGGAGTTGCGCTCGCACCTGCCCATCGAACGGCAGGCCCGTGTGCTCGGCGCGACCTGGCTGGATCAGCAGTTGATCGGTGGAAGCAAAGGTTTGAGCGAACTGGGTTTTGGTAGTGAGGTACGCGCCGCGCTTCAACAGCGCTCGGATTTCCTGACCGATCAGGGGCTCGCCGAGCGGCGTGGGCAGCGCGTGATCCTTGCGAGCAACCTGTGGGCGACGCTGCGAGGTCGGGAGCTCGTGGCAGCAGGCCAGACCATTGCGGCCGAGACTGGGTTGCAGCATCGGCCGATAGCCGATGGAGAGCTCGTCAGCGGGGTCTACCGGCGTAGCGTGATGCTCGCCAGCGGGCGCTTTGCCGTGCTGGTTGACGGGCTTGGATTCAGGCTGGTGCCTTGGAAGCCGGCGATCGAGCAGCGTTTGGGGCAAACCATTGATGCGACGGTGCGAGGGAGTAGCGTGTCATGGGAGTTTGGTCGACAGCGGAACCTGTCTCGATGACATCACGAAAGCTCTGGCGGTAGAAGTAAGGCAACGCACTTGCAGCATTCATTTGACAAGCGGAAGCAGTCGCGTCCGCGTCATGTCATCGCAACAATTTACGCCAAGCATTGCCATGTTTCGATCGACTTCGTAACGCAACAATTGAATTGCGTGGGCAACACCTTCTCCTCCTGCCACAGCGGCCGCGTAGTTGAATGGACGTCCTATGAATGCGAATCGTGCGCCCAACGCTAGAGCCTTGAGGACGTCAGAGCCTCGCCGAAAGCCCCCGTCAACCATCACAGCAAGCGATCCCGCCGCGTCGATGATGCGCTCAAGGACCAGCATAGGCGCTACAGCGCAGTCCAATTGCCTGCCTCCGTGGTTGGAGACGATCACGCCATCCACACCAGCTTTGACCGCATGCGCCATGTCGTCCGCACTTAAGATGCCTTTGAGCACCAATGATCCGCGCCACGCGGAGCGTATGCGTGCGATATGCGACCAATCCAAATGATCTCGTGCGGAGAAGTCGCGAAGTACATTGCGCGAGAGAATCGGTGCGCCGCGTTCAGCAAACGAATTCTCAAAATGAGGCATGCCATCCCTAAGAAAAGTGCGAGCGAAGGTGCCCAGCAACCACTGTGGTCTAGTGAGTCCGTCTATCGCGAGCCGCACGCTTGGTTTAAGCGGCGTCGAGAAACCTGTGCGGATGTTGTTCTCCCGGTTAGCGCCAACGGGAATATCAACCGTTATCACGAGCGTTTCGTACCCCGCGCGACGTACGCGCTCTAGCAGCGAGAGGATACGGCCGATGTCACCTGGCAAGTAGGCTTGGAACCATGTGCCAGGTGCAGCCTCGGCCACCGCTTCTAGCGGCGTCAGTGACGAACCACTGAGCACGGCGGGAATGTTCGCTTCTCGCGCCGCGCGCGCGAGCGCGATATCACCCCGATAGCAGGAAAGCGCCGCCAGTCCCATGGGCGCGATTCCAAATGGACTCGCGTAGGTAACGCCGAAAATCTGTTGCTGCTGTGTGCGCGCCGACACATTGACCAACACACGCGGCACCAGACTCCATGCGTCCATAGCCGTGCGGTTAGCACTCAGTGAACGGTTGTCCTCCGCAGCGCCCTCGACGTAGCCATAAATGGGACGCGGCAGAATTCGCCGTGCAAGTGGCTCGAAATCTTTGAGCGCAAGAACGCTCGCCAGACGGGAATGCATGGGATGGAGGCGAGTCAGGCGAGCGTCTGCCCACCGTCGACGGTGATGGTGCTGCCGGTGACGTAGGCCGATGCGTCCGAGGCGAGCCAGACGGCAATCTCCTTGAGTTCCTCCGGTCGTCCGATGCGACCGAGAGGGACCTGACGCACGAATGCTTCGTATTTTTCGGGGATGGACATCTCGGTCTCGGTGAGCGGTGTGAGGAAGCGGCCGGGAGCCAACACATTGACACGCACGCCGAGGGGCGCCCACTCCATCGCCAGGGCACGCGAGAGGTTGATCACGGCGGCCTTGGCCGCGGAGTACGGTGCGTTGCCAGCCCGTCCGCGCAGCCCGGCGGTGGAGGCGATGGTGATGATCGATCCTGCTTGGCGCTGCACCATGTGGCGACCCACGGCACGACAGACCTTGAAGGCGGACGATAGGTTCGCCGCGATCACCGCATCCCATTCGGCGTCGGTGACGTCCAGCGTCGGCTTGCGCAGGCTGCCGCCGGCCGCGTGCACGAGCACGTCGATACGCCCGAATGCGACCAATGCCGCCTGCGTGGCCGCCTCGATCTGGGCGGTGTCGGTGGTGTCCGCGACAGCCACCAGCGGGCGTCGGCCGCAGGCTTCGATCTCACGCGCGACGGCTTCCAGGTCGGCGCGTGTGCGCGAGACCAGCACCACGTCGGCGCCAGCCTGGGCCAGGCCCTGCGCAATCGCGCGTCCCAGTCCTTTGCTTGCGCCAGTGACCAGCGCCACGCGTCCTTGCAGTGGCGTGCTGGACGCGCGCGGTGCGAGGGTCGTAGTTGGATCGTTCATGCGTCGCGCTCTCTGATCATTCCGGCTTGATGCCGGCGGCGCGGATGATGCCGCCCCATTTCGCTGCATCCGCCTGCACGAAGGCACGGGTGGCGGCAGCATCGGACGCCAGCGTGGTCAGCCCCAGGCCCGCCAATTGCGACGCCACCTCGGATAGCGCCAGCGCGGAGGTGAAGGCTTCCTGCAGCCGCGCCATGATGGATGCCGGCACCCCGGCGGGCGCGAACACCGCATACCAGACCGAGGCAGTGAACTCCGGCAGGCCGGACTCGGCAACGGTGGGTACCTGCGGCAACTGGCTGACGCGTGTTGCGGAAGTCACCGCCAAGGCGGTGAGCGCGCCGCTCCTGATCTGCGGCAGGAGCGGTGGCATGTTCTCGAACGCCAGTGTGATGCGGCCGGCCAGCAGATCCTGCAGCGCGGGTGCAGTGCCCTTGTACGGCACGTGGATCATCTCGGTGCCGGTCATGCGCTCGAAGAGCTTGGCACACAGGTGCTGCGTCGAACCTTGGCCCACCGAGCTGTAGCTGAGTTGCCCAGGTCGCGCTTTGACATAGGCGATGAGCTCGCGCACTGAGTGCACCGGCAGCGACGGCGGTACCACCAGCACGTTGGGCACGGTGGCCACTCCGATCACCGGCGCGAAGTCGCGCAACGGGTCGTAGGGCAGCTGTGGATAGAGCGCCTGCGCCGTCGCATAGCCCGGCGTGCTGCCCAGCGTGAGGGTGTAGCCATCGGCCTTCGCGCGGGCGACCGCCGTGGTGCCGATCACGCCGCTGGCGCCCGGCTTGTTCTCCACCACCATGGGTTGGCCAAGCAGCCGGCCGGCCTCACGCGCCAGCAGGCGGCACAGTAGGTCATTGGTGCCGCCCGCCGCCCACGGACTCACCAGCGTGATTGGGCGCGAGGGATACGCATCGGCGAACGCCGGCAGTGCATGGGCAAGGCTACCAAGGCCAAGGGCTTGGAGAAGGTGACGCCGCTGCATGAGGGGTTCCTTTCTTTCTTCACGCCAACGGCTGGATCTCAAACGTGCAGACGGTTTCCACCGGCGCCGTGTAGATCAGGTCCGGCACGCTGAGACTGGCGCGCGCCATGGCCGCTCGCTCTGCGCCGAAGACCTCCGCGAACAGGTCGGAGGCGCCGTTGGAGACATAGGGTGCATGTTCGAAGCCGGGTGCACCGTTCACGTAGACCAGCAACTGCACCACGCGCAGGATGCGGTCGAGGTCGCCCAGCACGGCTTTGGCCTGCGCGAGGTGGTTGATGGCGCACAGCCGTGCCGACTGGTAAGCCTCTTCGACGGAGACCTTGTCGCCCACCTTGCCCAGGTAGGGAAATTCGCCGTTGATGTGGCCCAGCGTTCCCTGGCAAAAGAACAGATTGCCGGCCGCCACGCCTGGTACCAGTGCCGTATTGGCCTTGATCACCGGCGCGTCGGGCAACACGATGCCGAGCTCGCGCAGGCGCGCGTCGATGGCACCCATGCTCACGCCACCTCGGCCACGCACTCGATCTCCAGCAAGAAGTCTTTGCGCGGCAGGCGGGCCTCGACGGTCGTGCGCGCGGGCCATGTGGCCGGGTCGTTGCCGAAGAACTCGCGGTAGATCTCGTTCATCTCGTCGAAGTCGGCGCGGCGATCAAGGAACACGTTGACTTTGACGACGTGGGACAACAACGAGCCGGCTTCCTCCAGGATGTTTTTCACATTGGTCATGCACTGGCGCATCTGCGCGGGAAAGTCGCCCTTCGCCAATTGCATCTCACCGTGATAAGCGGGACAGCCCGACACGAACACGAGGTTGCCCGTCCTTACAGCGTGCGCGTGAGGGGCCTTCGTGCGCGTCACCTTGGGGCTGTAGATCACTTGCTTGGTCATGCGAACTCCTTCGTGGAATGAATGCATGCAATGTGCCCGCGCACTGGCGTAACGACAAACGATTCTTTTTGCACAAGGTGTTGCGCATCACGCAACACCGCCCTTACAGTGGCGAGCGTGATTCTGCAAACCTCTCTCCTGCGCTTTCAGGAGATCGCACATAGCGGTTCCATCCGCGCCGCCTCCGAGCGCCTGTTCATCACGCCTTCGGCGCTCAGCCGCGAGCTGCAGAAGCTGGAAGAGGACTTGGGCGTTACGCTGTTCGAGCGCCGCGCGCGTGGCATGGTGCTCACCGCCGCCGGCAAGGTCTATCTCAACCACGTGCGCGATGCGCTCAACGACATCGAGCGCATGCGATCGGAACTCGATGCGCTGCAGAACTTGCACCGTGGGCACGTGTCGATACTGTCGGTCGAGGGCTACGCCTCCGACTTCCTAGCGCCGGCCATCGCACAGTTCCAGGACAACTACCCCAATATCACCTTCTCGCTGCGCATCACGGGCGCCAGCGCGGTGGTCAGCGGCATCGGTAGCGGCGAAGCCGACATCGGGCTGGTGTTCAATCTGCAACCCACGGAAGAGTTGCACTCCGTGCTGCATCTGCACGTGCCTTTGCTGGCCGTCATGGCGCCTGGTCATCCGCTGGCGGCGCGCAACAGCCTCACGTTGTCGCAGCTCGTCTCGCAACGGTTAGCGCTGCCGGACACCTCTTTCGGCGTGCGCCGGTTGATCGATCTGCAAAGCCAGTTGTCGAAAGTCCGCATCGCGCCAGCGCTGGAAGCCAATTCGCTCGCCGTGCTGCGCGGCTTCGCGCGCAGCGGCGGCGGCATCACGCTGCTCTCGCGCATGTCGATCCGCAGCGAACTGGCCGCGGGGCAGTTGGTGGGCATCCCACTGGCCGATACCCTGCTCAGTCAAGGCGGCATCGATGTCTGTACGCTCGGCCACCGCAAGCTACCCGTGGCGGCGGCGGCGTTTCTCGATCACCTCATCCGCACCGCACACACCGCTGAGTGATGCGGTCCGCTGCGTGCGTGCGAGTGTTGCGCATCGTTCAACGCTGTGTGCGAAAGAAGTCGTTTGTGAGGATCGCTGCCGCTCCATAAGCTCCCCGGCAGACCCAATGCATTGCATGGCGTCATGCAAACGAACTTCGGAGCGCCCATGCCTCATTCACTCGACGTCCACGTAGGCGGGATCGAAACCTTTCCACCAGCAGACTTCCGCTGGCCCGGAGGCGCGCGCCTGGGCATCTTCTTTCGTGTGGCGCTCGAAGGATGGTCTGATGGCACGTGGCCTTCATTCGGTCCCATGGGCAATCCGCTCCAGCCCGGGACGCCCGATCTGAATGCATTGGGGTGGGTGGAGTACGGCGCGCGGCGCGGCATCCACCGCATCCTCGACGTGTTGGAGCGCCAAGGTCTCAGCACCAGCATGCTGGTGTGCGGCGTGCTGGCCGAGCGCTATCCGGACATGCTGCGCCGAATCGCCGAGACGGGCCACGAGATCGTGGCGCATTCATGGGGCATGGACGTGATCCCCGCCTACCTGGACGAAGACGCTGAGCGCGCCAACATCGGCCGGACTACCGACGCGCTGGAACGGGCCTGCGGTGTGCGACCCATGGGATGGATCAGCCCGCGCGCCTCGCCCAGTGCGCGCACCGCGCGCCTGCTGGCCGAAGCTGGCTACGCATGGCATGGCGACACCATGAATGATGACCTGCCCTATGTGGTGCGTTTTGGCGAACGCAGCATCACGGCGTTTCCAGGCGGCATGGAGATGAACGATACGCCGCACGCCATCCGCTACGGTAACGCGCCGCGACAGATGTTGGAGCTGTTCGAGGACTGGCTCGACTACGTCGTGCATCACGAGCGTGGTGCGGTACGACTCAACCCCTCCATCCACGGGCATGTGTTCGGTCGCCTCTCCGGCATTGGTGTGTTCGAGGAATTGATACGGCGCGCCCGTGCCCTGGACGACTGTTGGATCGGCCGCCAGGGCGATGCGGTTCGCCACCTGCGCCAGGCGCTGGGCCACGCCGTGCGCTGATTTTTCAAGGAGTTTGCAGATGACCGATTTCCACTTCCCCGGCATCACGCGCCGCGGCTTCGTCGCCGGCGGCGCGGGCTTGGCCGCGCTGTCGGGTAGCCGCGCGTCCTTTGCCGCCGCCTTCCCGGATCGTCCCATCCGCCTGGTGGTGCCTTACCCCGCTGGCGGCTCGACCGACATCGTGGCGCGCCTCGTTGCAAAGCAATTGGGCGAAGCGATCAAGGGCAACGTCGTGGTCGACAACAAGGGCGGAGCTGCCGGTGCCATTGGCTCCTCCGATGTCGCGCGCTCGGCGGCCGACGGCTATACCTTGCTGGCCAACATCGTGACCTCGGCGGTGATCATGCCGATCACGCAGGGGAAGAACCTCGCGTACGACCCGGTGGCCGCCTTCCAACCCGTGGCCATGGTCTGCAAACTGCCCAACGTGCTCGTCGTCAACAACGACATTCCGGCGCGCACCCTCAAAGAGTTCGCCGCATGGGCCCGTGCCCATCCCTCGCGCGCGAGCTACGGAACGGGCGGCACTGGCAGCGTGATGCACCTGACCGGCGAACTGCTTAAGCGCGACGGGAAATTCAGCATGGTTCACGTGCCCTACCGCGGCGCGGCACCGGCCCTCCAGGACCTCATGGCCGGCAACGTGGCTGCGGTGCTGGACAACATCACCGGTGTCATGGGGGCCATTCGCGCCGGCAGCGTGCGCGCCATCGGCGTGTCGACCGAGCACCGTTCCGTCGCGCTGCCGGACGTGCCCACCTTCGCGGAGTCCGGCGTGCCCGGCTTCGCCAATGCGAGTTGGTTCGGCGTTTTCACGCGCGCCGGTACGCCTGCCGATGTGCTGTTACGCCTGGAGAAAGGTGTGCTCGACGGCTGCGCGCAGCCTGAGGCGCTCGCGAAGCTGAGAGACCTGGGCGCGGAGCCAACCCCCATGGGGGCACGCGCGATGGACCTCTTCTGGAAGTCCGAGTTCGCTTACTGGAAGCAGGCCATCACGGCGGCCGGGATCGAGCTGAATTGAAGTACAGCCAATCGTCGAAGGAGATCAACCCGTGAAATTCGCCAGTTTCGAGCACCGTGGCATCGCCACGTATGGTGTGTTCAACGAGGACCGCCTGGTCGATCTGGGCGTGCGACTACGGGAACGCGCCCCCGACCTGCGCGCGTTGATCGCGTTGGGTCTGCTGCACGAGGCCAGCAGCCTGGCGGCCTCCGTGCGTGAAACGATCGATGCGCGAGAAGTGCGGTTCCTGCCCGTGATCCCGACCCCCGAACTGATCGTCTGCGTCGGACTCAACTACGCCGACCACGTGCGCGAGACCGGGCGTGAGGTTGGTCAACCAGCACAAGCGCCGACGGTGTTCCTGCGTGCTGCTTCCTCGCAGGTGGGGCATGGGCAGGACATCCTGTTGCCACCCGAGTCAATCGCGCTCGACTTCGAAGGCGAGATCGCGCTGATAATCGGCAAAGGCGGCCGACGGATTTCGCCAGCCAACGCCTGGGATCACGTCTGCGGCTACGCCTGCTACAACGACGCCAGCGTCCGCGACTGGCAGTCCGCCACATCCCAATGGACGCCGGGGAAGAACTTCTGGCGCACCGGCGCGTTTGGCCCCTGGATGGTGACGGCCGACAACATCCGACCCGGCCAGGCGATGACGTTGATCACACGGCTCAACGGAGTGGAGATGCAGCGCTCGACCACCGACCTGCTGATCCACGACATTCCCTCGCTCATCGCCTACGTCTCGACCTTCGCGCCCCTCGCACCCGGTGACGTGATCGTCACCGGCACGCCGGGCGGTGTCGGTTTCAAGCGCGATCCGCCCATTTACTTGCGGCACGGCGACGTGGTCGAAGTCGAGGTCGATGCCATCGGCATCTTGCGCAATCGTGTGGCGGCCGAGCCTGCCGGATGAACCTTTCACTCCAGTGCCGCCCAGCACGTCTTCCCTCAAGCAACGCATCGACCCACCACGCATCGCACCATGAATTTCTTCAACACCGTCATCGCAACACTAGCGCTTGCTACCGCTGTGGGCGCATTCGCCGCCGATTCCCGCGTCCAGGATGCGTCCACGGTCAAGGACCCAGCATTCACGGCGCTCGTTTCACCCAACGCGCCGATCATCAAGGTGGCCGGGGGCTTCGGCTTCACAGAAGGCGTGACCTGGGTTCAAAAAGGAAAACAGGGCTATCTGTTATTCAGTGACATCCCGGCCAATGTGATCCATCGCTACACGCCGGATGGCAAGGTCACCGTATTTCGAGAAAAGACCGGGTACCAGAAGGCGGACGTCTGGCGTGCGGGCATGCCGTTCAACAACGGCAAGCCGCAGGACGATCCCGCCTTCGAGAAGTTCAACATGATCGGCTCCAACGGCATGGCGCTGGACCCGCAGGGGCGACTGGTGATCGCCACCTGGGCAGGTAGGACGATCGATCGCGTCGAACACAACGGCCAGCGCACCGTGCTCGCAGACCGCTATCAGGGCAAGCGATTCGGCGGACCGAACGATGTCGTAGTCCGCAAGGACGGGACGATCTACTTCACCGACACGTACGGGGGATTGCTGCAGGGGGACAAGGACCCGGCCAAGGAGATCGAGCTCAATGCCGTCTACATGCTCCGCAACGGCAGGGTGCAACGCGTCGTCGATGACATCCCGAACACCAATGGTCTGGCCTTCTCCCCCGACGGGACGTTCCTGTATGCCAACGGGTCGCGCGACCGCTTCATCCGTCGCTACGCCGTCGCCCAGGACGGTTCACTCTCCGCGTCCACGATGTTCATTGACCTGCGTGGCGAGAAGTCAAAGGGAATCACGGATGGAATGAAGGTGGACTCCAAAGGCAACCTCTGGACGACCGGTCCAGGGGGCATCTGGGCGATCTCGCCGGAAGGCAAGGCGCTTGGGGTGATCTACCTCCCTGAAGACACGACCAACCTTGTCTTCGGAGATGAGGACAGGAAGACCTTGTACGTCTCCGCAAAAACGAGCATCTACAAGGTGCGCGTGAACGTTGCAGGGTTGCCTTGATTCGGCCCGCCCATTTCCTTGCTCTTTATCTCTCTCTTTTTCGCGCACCAGCACTCCAGGATTCCATTCAATGAAACGAGACTTCTTGAAGGCAGTCGGCGCCACGGCCGCTTTGACGCTGCTCCCCTCCATGACCCGTGCGCATACATGGGCACCCACCCAGCCGATCCGGGTGATCATCCCTTACGGCGCGGGCGGCACCGCAGACATCATGGTGCGCGTGCTGGTTGAAGGCGCCCGTCAGCGCCTGGGCCAGCCTTTCGTGCTGGATAACCGCGCCGGTGCGGCCACGCAGATCGGTACCGGCGCAGTGGTCAACGCGAAACCAGATGGCCATACCTTGCTGCTGGTGTCCAACACCGTGACCATCAACCCAAGCCTGTTCGCCAAGCTACCGTACGACACACTGAAGGATCTGGAACCGATCACCTACGCCGGCGTGACGCCGCATACCCTGGTGGTCAACAACGATCTGCCCGTGCACAGCCTGAAGGAACTGATTGCGTATGCCAAAGCCCGACCAGGGCAGTTGTCTTATGGCTCGGTCGGCAACGGCACATCATTTCATCTAGGCATGGAAGAACTTAAGAAGCGCAGTGGCCTCTACATGGTGCATGTACCTTATCGTGGAATGAGCGCGGTGTTGACAGACGTCATGGGCAACAGCGTTCAGTTGGCGTTTGCCAACACGCCGAGTGCTGCGCCGCTGGTAAAGAGTGGAAAGCTGCGCGCGATCGCGGTGGCGCATCCCAAACGCGTAGCTCAACTGCCCGACGTGATGACGATCGCTGAGCAAGGCTATCCGGACTTCGCGTCCAATTCGACGTTTATTTTCTTTGCGCCGCGTGCCACGACGCCTGAGATCTTGGATCGCTTGAACGACCAGATCGTCTCCATGCTGCATGAGCCGGCGATCCGCGACACGCTGACCGAGCGAGGCATTGAGGTATTCGGCACCAATCGGGTGGAAGCGGCAAACTTCATTCGCAGCGAGATCAAGAAGTACGCTGAGCTAGTCAAGTTCTCCGGCGCAAAAGTCGACTGAGCTTCGGGCGCGGCTCGCTGAGATTCAAGTCAGCACGCCAGCATGAAGATACCAGCAACATCGCAGTCGTCGCCCGTAGTACTTAGCAGCAGGAGAACCGCGATGAAAGGTGCTTACAGTGTAAGCGTCTTCTCAGTACCCTCTGTTTTTGCTGAGGGCTGATGTGCAGGATCGGTGGTCCATGTACGCTGCGATGGTGTGCATGAAGAACCGCTAATGCACATCAATGAACGATCAAGACACCCCGAGCAAGCGCCGTCGGCGCGAGCACAGCCCGATGTTCAAGCGCGAGCTGGTCGCACGAAGCCTGGTGCCCGGCGCGTCAGTGGCCGCCGTCGCGCTGCAGGCCGGCATCAACTCGAACCTGCTGTTCGCATGGCGCCGGATGCACCTGAGCACGCAAGAGCAGCCCCAGACGCCAGCGCCGCCGCAGCCCTCGCCGATGTTGCTGCCCGTCACCATCGAAGCTGCTCCGGTTGCGCCATGCCCTTCACCCACGGCGGCGGCGCCTCGTCAGCCTGGCGGGACCATCGAGATCGATGTCGGCGGGGCGAGGGTGCGATTGCGCGGTGCAGTCGACGAAGCCAGCGTGCGCCATGTCCTGCAGACGCTCAAGGCGCTGGCGTGATCGGCCTTCCCACGAGCACCCGCGTCTGGATCGTTGCCGGCCACACCGACATGAGGAAGGGCTTCAACGGCCTGTCTGCGATGGTGCAGACGGCGCTGGCGGCCAACCCCTTCTGCGGTCACGTCTTCGTCTTCCGCGGCCGGCGCGGCGACATGCTCAAGGTGCTGTGGTTCGATGGCCAGGGATTGCTTCTGCTGGCCAAGCGCCTGGAGCGCGGCCGATTCGTCTGGCCGCAGGCGCAAGGCGGCAAGGTCTCGCTCACGCCGGCACAGCTCTCGATGCTGCTCGAAGGCATCGACTGGCGCATGCCGATGCGCACAGATCAGCCTGCGCTCGCAGCTTGAACTGGGCTCAAGAATTCGTCTTCTGAACGCGCTGGTCGCGGTCGATTCCGGGTAGGTCCGATGGCATAGTAGATGGCGTGCCGAACACCGCCAACGCACCCCACACCGTCGACTCGCTGCTGCGTGTCGTGCAGGCCCGTGACGCGGAAGTCGCCCTGCTCAAACTGCTCATGAACTCGCACCGGTCGGCAAGACACCGAAGGCGCAAGCGGCCAACAGCGAAGGCTTCGACCGCAGCCTGCCCACACACCTGCCGCGGGAGAACCATGTGTACCGGCCCGAGACATCGGATGCGCGGCGCGATGCCGCCGGCCAGGCCTGCGGCTGCAGCGCATGTGGTGGTCGGCTGCGGCAGATCGGCCAGGACGTCTCGGAACAACTGGAGTACGTGCCCTCGCGCTTCAAGGTGATCCGCCACGTGCGCCCCAAGCTCGCCTGCATGGCGTGCGAATCGATCTTCCAGGCGCCAGCGCCCAGCCGGCCCATCGCACGCGGCGTGGCCGGCCCCGGGCTGCTGGCCCACGTGCTGGTCGCCAAGTATTGCGACCACCAACCGCTGTACCGCCAGAGCCGGATCTACGCACGCGAGGGCGTCCTGATCGAGCGCTCCACGATGGCTGGCTGGGTCGGCCAGAGCGAGAAGCTCTTGCACCCACTGGTCGCAGCGCTCGGGCGCTACGTGCTGGCGGGCTCCAAGCTCCACGCCGACGACACGCCAGTGGCGGTGCTCTCGCCCGGGCGGGGCAAGACCAAGACCGGGCGGCTCTGGGTCTACGTGCGTGACGATCGGTCATCTGCGAGTGCAGACGCGCCCGCGGCGTGGTTGCGTTACTCGCCCGACCGCAAGGGTGAACATCCTCAGGCGCACCTGAAGAACTTCAAGGGCGTGTTGCAGGCCGATGCGTATGCCGGCTTCGCCAAGCTCTATGCAAACGGCAACGTCATCGAGGCTTCGTGCTGGGCGCATGCGCGCAGACCATTCTGGGATCTGCACGAGAGCCAGGGGCGGGCGCAGGGCTCGGTTGCAGAACAGGCCCTTCGGCGCATCGGTGCGCTGTATGCGATCGAATCCGACATCCGCGGCCGCCCACCGGATGAGCGCTGCCGGGAGCGGCAGGCGCGAGCCGGGCCGTTGCTCGAGGAACTGTTCGCCTGGTTGCGAGGGATGCTCGGGCAGGTGTGTGCCAAGTCGGAACTCGCACGCGCCATCGGCTACACGCTCACACGGCTCCGGTCGTTGACGCGCTACCGTGACGACGGTCGCATCGAGATCGACAACAACGCCGCCGAGCGCGCGCTGCGCGGCGTGAGCCTGGGCCGCAAGAACTTCATGTTCATGGGCTCGGACGCTGGGGGCGAGCGCGCCGCGGCCATCTACAGCCTGGTGGAGACGGCCAAGCTGAACGGGCTCGACCCCGAGGCTTACCTGCGCGATGTGCTCGGGCGCATTGCGGACCATCCGATCAATCGCATCGACGAGTTGCTGCCGTGGAACATCGGCCGACACGCCGAAGACCAACGACAAGCAGCTTGAGCATGGCGAGCAAGGTCCAACGGATCAAGGCACCAGCGGCGATCCTGCAACTGCACATTGAATTGCGCGGCACCAAGCCCAAGGTCTGGCGCCGCGTCCTGGTGCCAGAGACGATCACCCTGGCCAAGCTGCATCTTGTGGTCCAGGCTGCCTTCGGCTGGGGCCACTCGCATCTGCACGAGTTCATCGCTGGCGACGGCGAGCGCTATGGCACGCCAGACCCGATGCACGACGAGCCTGGCTCGATCACCAGCGAAAGCACGCGACTGACCACTGCCCTGAACCGGTCGACGCTGAGCTACGTCTACGACTTCGGGGACTACTGGGACCACCGCATCAAGGTCGAGAAGAAGATCGCACCGATGCCGCAGTTCGTGCTCCCGTTCTGTGCCGGCGGTGCCTGTGCAACGCCGCCGGAGGATTGCGGAGGCGCACCGGGCTATGCGGAGTTCGTGCGGGCCATGGCGAACCCTGACGATCCCGAGCACGACAACCTGGTCGAATGGATCGGTGCCGATACCTGGGACCCGTTGGCCTTCGACAGCATCGAGATCAACGACCGGCTCGCCGCGATCAAGGTCTGAGCGACGATGTCTCGGACGAACTACATCAAGGCCCTGATCGAGGACGGCGGCGACATCACGATCGGTGCGCTGCCACCGCACGAGTGCGTCGCCACGGCCGCCGATGGCAGCAACTGCCTGGCCATGCTCGTGCGTCGCGACGGTGAGAGCCTCAACGTCCTGCTCAAACGCTTGAACAAGGCCATCGGCCTGGCTTGGTCAAACGACACGTTCGTTGACGAGGTCAACGACGGCGAGAGCGACCTGCTGTAGTTCTTCCGTCGATCCCGCGTCAAGAGGGGGGCTGAGACGGCGCCTACCACCATCGCAGCGTACATGGACCACCGATCCTGCACATCAGCCCTCAGCAAAAACAGAGGGTACTGAGAAGACGCTTACCTTACAGTCTGCCTTGAGTTAGGCTAAACATTCAAGAGTAGAAATTCGGTCATGGCATCCTCAAGCGTTAGCAATTCTGTCTGATGTCCTACCACCGTCGATTGAGCGGGATAAAAATGGTCATTCTCAAGTATTTTTAGATGAATCACCTTAGGCAGTCTCTGTGCGAAGTGAGAGACCAGCACTGGCATTTGCTCCGAGATGTGGGGCAGGTCACGTTCGGCGCTCGCAAGGAACAGCGGACCTGCATCTCGGAAAGACGGGATGTGGTGCATTAGGTCCAAAGTGTGAACGTAGGGTGAAAGCGCAATGACTGCAGCCGCGTCAAATCCCTCGGCGAACACTGCATTCAGGACATTTCGGGCTCCGGCGGACCAGCCCCACAATGCGATTCGCCGTGGATCCACGCGCCATTGCGCGGCGTGGTCCCGAACAAAAGTCGCAGCCGCATGCGTGTCATCTGCGCCTGCCTCAACGCCGTTCGCCAGCATCTCGGGGGTGGCGGGATCAAGCCCCATCGATATGCGAGCCGCATTCATCCGTTGAGCTCCAACGTTTCCCTGATGGGTCAGAACGATTGTCGGACCGGGATCAGGATCTTCCGGTATTAGGCGATAGTCAATGCAAAACGTCACAAACCCGAGTTCAGCCCACCGCTCTGCATAGTGCGTGACCGAGCTGTTGTGGCTAGCGCCTTGACTGAACGAGTCTCCCTCCTTTGAGCCTCGATGAAACGCACCACCGAATACGAGCACCACAGCTGCGCGACTGGACGTCTCTTCATCGCCCACCGGCTCATACACGTCAAGCTTCATGTCACGCAACGAGGGGTGAGCCGATCGGTGACCAATACCGTGCTTGGCATAAACAACGTCGCGCGTGATCCGCAGCGGATACCGGCGCCTGCCTACTCGTTTGTCAGATCGCATCATTCGACTTTCATTCTCGCTTCGCGGGCAATCAACGTCCAAGACTGGACATAGCTGTCGAAGCGCTGGCGCCATTGGTCCGAACTCAAGGCTGGCTCTACCGCGACGGAGCCGCTTCCAGCCAGCCATTCCCTCATCGCCAGAGAAGCCATGGTGGTATTGACCGATGAATTAACTTTCGAGGCGATGTCCTTAGGAAGACCCGCAGGACCAAACAACCCCACCCAGCCCACTGCGCTGAATGGAACACCTGCCTCCGCGGTAGTTTGAACTTCCGGGAGAACAGAGAGACGCGTGGGACTGGCTACACCCAAAGCCTTGAGGCGACCTGCCTTGATCAGCGACAGTGCGGCAACCGGATCAATGATGGCCACGTCCAATTGACCGGAGACTACGTCAGGCACCGCGGCGACCCCGCTCTTGTACGGCACGTGTGTCAACTGGACCCCAGCAACCCGCTTGAAGCTTTCGCCCACGAGGTGAGACGTAGAACCGCTGCCGAAGCTTCCGTACATCAGCCTATCGGGCTCTTTTTTTGCCGCGCTCACGAGATCCTGGAGGCCATGAAGAGGAGATTCGGGACGGGTCACGAATATCATGGGTGTCAACGCAAGTTGCGCAATCGGAGTGAAGTCGTGCGTCGGGTCGAATCGCAGCCCGTTGTAGATGGTGGGTGCAATCGCCAGTCCTCCTACTGCGATGGTAAGCGTGTATCCGTCGGGCTTCTGGCGAGCCACGTGGTCGTAGGCGATGGTCCCTCCGGCGCCCACCTTGTTGTCAATGACGACCGGCTGACCGAAATCGCTGCTCAGCTGACTTCCTACTTTTCGCCCTAACATGTCTGCAGCAGTTCCTGGTGCCGCTGGAATGATGAGTGTTATAGGCCGGTTCGGCCATGCCTGCGCCCCGGCCGCGGTGCAGGCGGTAAACACGACGACCGAGGTTATGAGAGTTTTGATGTTCATGATGCATGCGGATGGTGACTGACTGATGGATGTTGCTTTTTGTCGATGAGCTATCGCTTTGATCACAGGACAACTTCCGACGAACCGCTCGTGCTGGTATGTCGAAGATGGGCAACAGCACCAATTTCCACAAGAAACTCTGGCCTCACCAGATCTGCCCTAATGCAATAGCGCGCTGGTGGGGCGGCGTCGAAATACTCGGCATAGGTTTCGTTCATCGCTTGGTAGTCGGCCAAGTCCTTCAGAAAGATCATGCTGTAGGTGATGTCGCTCATGCTGCCGCCGGCAGCGTCGACAACAGCACGTATCGCCTCGAGAACGTGACGTGTTTGTACTCGGATGTCCCCGACGCCGACACTTTGTCCCGCTGTGTCAATTGCCAACATCCCCGATACGTACAGAACACCGTTGGCGACTACGCCAGGCGTGTACGGAGCCAAAGGAGGAGGTGAGTTCTTTGGCACAACAATGGTTTTCGACATGGCAATCCTTTCGTGTTTGACGAACTTTATCGACGCAACGTGTGCTTCGAGAATCAAAATTCATGCTCATGGGTGTTGCTAAAATTCGCACACCGTGTCCATCGCCTGCAAACTTCAAGGGTGCTTTGATGCTGCCTGACACCAGTCTTCTATATTTCCATGAAGTCGCCAAAACGGGATCAGTCCGGCAGGCGGCTGAACAGTTGCACATCTCGGCGTCGGCCATCAGTCGCATGATCAAGAAGGTCGAGCATCGATTCCGTGCGACTCTTTTCGAGCGCCGAGCAGACGGCATGGCATTGACTCCAGCAGGACACCTGCTTGCACGTCAACTCAGCGGCGTGGTGGCGCAGATCAAGGATGCTGAGATGAAGATCTCGGAACTGCAAGGCCTACGTCGCGGCGAAGTCACGCTGCATTGCATTGACGCCGCTGTACAGGAGATTGCCCCCCGATTTCTTGCGGAATTCCATCGTCGCCATCCCGACATCACTTTTGCCGTTCGGTCCGGCAGCACTGAGGAAATCGTCGAGTCTCTTCGAGGCTACGCATCCGATATCGGTATCACTTACAACATGGGGCGCGAGGAAAGCATCGACATCTTGCAGGCCTACAGATACAAGCTGTACGCCTTGGTTGCACCCGCCCATCCTCTTGCAAGAAAGCGCAAGACATCTCTGCGAGAAATCGCATCACATCGCGTGGCAATGCCTGAACCGTCGTTCGGCATTCGGAAAGTACTGGACCGTGCTCTGCAGGCGCGTAACATCAATTTGCGCATGCTTTTGACGACCAACTCGCTAGGGCTCGCCCGAGGAATGGCCTGCGAAGGCGCTGCAGTCACTTTGTCATCACGCTTCGCCTCCCGCGCCGAACTGGCAAGCAAGAGATTGGTGGCAATTCCGCTGGTCGACAGTGACTCACTGATCGGCACCATGTCCGTGTGTAAGAGAGCGGACCGAGAGCTTTCAGCAAGTGCGACGGAAATGCTTCAGCACATCGCCAGATCCTGTCCCAAGTCGGATGCGTAGGTTGATGGCATGAGGCAGTGTGTCAAGGCGCTTCAAAAACGAGATCGACGCTGGCACGGTTCCCACCACGCTTGCCTGACAAGCTTTCCATGAGAAGCTGAACAGCCGGAGCCGAGCGGCCGGTGCCCGAACAGACCAGTCCAAACTTCCGATAAACAGGGGGTGCGAGTTGCATCACACGCATGCCTCGTTGTTCAGTCGGTAGCGCCGAATCGGGTATCAACGTAACGCCGAGCCCCTCCTTGACCAGCATGCAGGCGCTGTTCCAGTCCCGAACAGTGACACGAATGTCGGACAGTGCAAGGCCGGCTTGCTCCACCAAGCTTTGCCCATTCACTCTGCAGCCGCCGGTGGCAAGGATGAAGGGCTCCCCCGCCAATTCGCCAAGGGTGATGCCTTGCGTGCTGGAACGTCGTGCCAGCGGATGGTTGTTTGGCAACGCCGCCACCCAGGCATCTTGCCCGAGGATGGTTGCGGAACGCTCCGCCTCGGGGTTCAGTACGACACCCAAATCAACAGTACCGTCTGCGAGCCAACCCTCGACCTCTTCGTCGGTCCCTTCAAGGGCAACCAGTTCGATGCGTGGATGACGTCGCTGGAATTCCCTGAGCAAGGGAGGCAGAACCGTCGAGATGACCGACGGAAAGCTCGCCAGACGTATGCGTTTCAAGTCCAAGCCCTTGCTCTCGTCCGACAGCGCCCGGATCGCTTCAAAACGAAAAAGCATGGCGCGGGCGTGATCGATGACCTGCTCGCCCAACGCGGTAAGGCCGATGCGGCGTCGTTCGCGTGTGAACACTTGAATGCCCAGTGCTGCTTCAACATGGGCAATGGCTTGGCTTGCCCCGGACTGGGTGATGCCCACACGCTCCGCAGCGCGGGAAATATTGGCGGCGTCAGCCACGGCCACGAGCAGACGCCAGTGCAGGAGGTTCATCATCTTTTTCAGTAGAAAACGTAATACATCGAAGATTAGATATTAATTATACAGAATCCTTTTCGACGATCACACTCCCGTTTCAATACGTCACGCAGTGACTCCCTTCCAACCACACCCCTCCCGAAGGTGCCCATGAAGCTCTACTACGCCCCCTACACATGCTCGCTGTCACCGCATATCGTCCTGCGGGAGCTCGACCTGCCGTTCGAGCTGGTCAAGGTCGACAACAAGACCAAGCAGACGGCTGACGGCAGGGACTTTTACGCGATCAATCCCAAGGGCTACGTCGCCGCGTTGGAACTGGACAGCGGCGAGGTCCTGACCGAAGGACCGGCCATAGTCCAGTACCTTGCGGACCAGAAGCCCGACAAGGACTTGGCACCGCCCGCCGGCACCTGGGCCCGCGTACGGCTTCAAGAATGGCTGAACTTCATTACCAGCGAGATCCACGCTGGCTCCGCACCGCTTTTCAATGCGGCATTGCCAGAAGAAGCCAAGGTCTTCTTCCGCGAGAAGCTTTTCAAGCGCTTCGAGGTGCTCGAAACAGCGCTCCAGCAGCAGCCCTACTTGCTCGGCTCCTCGTTCAGCGTGGCCGATGCCTACCTGTTCACGGTCCTGAGCTGGTGCAAATTCTTTGCGATCGATCTCGGTCGCTGGCCTGCCATCGCAACCTATTCGAGAGCGATTGGACGGCGCCCAAGTGTTCAAACAGCGTTGCGTATCGAGGCCACGCAATAGCCCCCGATGCGCGTTAGGAAATGACGACTTTTCCACGAAAGTGAAACATGGAGCTTCGACACCTGCGCTGCTTCATGGCGGTATCTGAGGAGCTGCATTTCGCCCGCGCGGCTCAGAAGCTTCATATCGAGCAGTCACCGTTATCGCGCGCAATCAAGGAGTTGGAAGAAGACCTGGGTGTTCCACTGTTTGCGCGCACAACGCGCAGCACACGACTAACCCGCGCTGGCAAGCTGTTCTTGGTGCATGTCCCTCGTGTCTTCGCGGCTCTGCAGCAGGCTCGCGACAGCGTCAAGGCTGCTGCGGCCGGGTACCACGGTCAACTGCGTATTGCCGTGTCCGACGGCGTCATGCCAACACGCCTGCCTGCGTTGTTGGCCCTGTGCAGACAAGAAGAACCAGAAGTCGATATCCGTCTGTTCGAAGTGCCTTTGTCGCAGCAGATTCAAGGGCTGCACGATGATCTCTACGACGTCGGGTTCGCGCAATCTGATGACGTGGGCGATGGAGTAATGGCTGAGTTCGCCTGGAGTGAACCGTTGATGGTGGCAGTTCCTGCGCGTCATCCTCTGCTGGCCCATCAACGCATTCTGCTCGATGAATTGCTGCGCTATCCCTTGGCCGTATGCGATCCGCACCTCTACGAGGGCTACAGCCGGCAAGTCGCACGCTTGCTACGCGCTGTGGACAGGGACCCGCTGGTTGCCGAGCATGTCACGTCGTTTGACCTGATGATGACTTTGGTTTCGGCGGGATTCGCCCTGGGTCTTGCGGGCGCCTCACAGATCGCAGCCAGCCATGAGCCCGGCATCGTCGCGCGCCCCTTGGCAGGCCGTTCACCGATTCTTACGACCTACCTGCTGCGGTTGGCTACCGATCCTTCGGAAACACTCAGCCATTTCATCGAACGCGTGGGCGCCATTGAGCCTCCGCCTTTCGATGGGCGCACATCCTCACCAGACGCCGATGTCCCCGGGGAAAACGAACCATGAAAACGTCCATCTTCTTCCTCGCTGCTGTGCTCGCCGCTGGTTGCGAGCCGTCCGCGCAGACCGACACGGTCGAATCGCTGGCCGCGAACCCCGAACGATTGAAGGAACTGCGCGAGCAGTGCAAGGCCGACCGCGCCAAGCTCGGCGACGCGCTGTGCAACGCCGTGGCAGAGGCCACGCGCCGCCGATTCATGGGCGGCGGCAAGGTGCCGTACACACCGCCCAAAGAGTCGTCGAAGTTTTGATCGTTGGCGAGTCGACACACTCACTTCAACGCCCGATCAACACGCCGCAATGCGACATCGCTTGCGGCGTTTTCTTCGTCTGCGCCCCAGCAATAAGTCTTGCTTTCTTCTCGACCTTTGTCCCGATAACGGTCTTTGACCGGCACTGACCCGACACCGATCCTGACGCCTGCGGCACGCCTTCGTGCCGCACGGCTTGCAGAACGAATCGGAGGTCAGGATGCAGGGAACCAGTGTGCTGTTTGGCCAAGTATTGACGGTGTTCGGCATCGTCATCGTCGGCGTGTGGGCTGCCACGCAATGGACGGCCGCCGCGCTGAGCTATCAGCTCTGCCTGGGCACGCCCTGGTTCGAATGCTTCGGCACGCCGGTCTACTACCCGTGGCGCCTGTTCGAGTGGTGGTTCTTCTTCGATGCCTACGCGCCGAACGTGTTCGACACCGGCGGCGCCATCGCGGGCGGCAGCGGTCTGGTGGCCGTCGTGGTCGCGATCGGCATGTCGATCTGGCGGTCGCGGCAGTCGAAGCTGGTCACAACCTACGGCTCTGCGCGTTGGGCCGATGCAGCTGAGATCCGCAAGGCCGGGCTGACGGGTCCCGCCGGTGTCTTCCTCGGCCTGCATGACGACCAGTACCTGCGGCACGAAGGCCCCGAACACATCCTGACCTTCGCGCCCACGCGTTCAGGCAAAGGCGTTGGCCTTGTCGTGCCGACCTTGCTTTCGTGGCCGGCATCCGCCGTCATCCACGACATCAAGGGCGAGAACTGGAACATCACCGCGGGCTGGCGCTCACGCTTCTCGCACTGTCTGCTGTTCAACCCCACCGATCCGAAGTCGGCCGTGTACAACCCGTTGCTCGAAGTCCGCCGTGGCGCACACGAAGTGCGCGACGTGCAGAACATCGCCGACATCCTGGTGGACCCCGAAGGCGCGCTGGAGAAGCGCAACCACTGGGAGAAGACTTCGCACGCGCTGCTGGTCGGCGCCATCCTGCACGTGCTCTACGCGGGTGAGGACAAGACGCTGCGAGGCGTGGCCAACTTCCTGTCTGATCCGGCGTGCCCCTTCGAGGTGACGCTGCACCGGATGATGAGCACGAAGCATCTTGGTGACGCCCCACACCAGGTGGTCGCATCGGCTGCCCGCGAGGTGCTCAACAAGAGCGACAACGAACGCTCCGGCGTGCTGTCCACGGCCATGAGTTTCCTCGGCCTGTACCGCGACCCCACGGTGGCCGAAGTCACCTCGCGCTGTGACTGGCGCATCGCCGACCTGATCTCTGCCAAGCACCCGGTGTCGCTGTACCTGGTCGTACCGCCTTCGGATATCAGCCGCACCAAGCCGCTGATCCGCCTGATCCTCAACCAGATCGGGCGTCGCCTCACCGAGTCGCTGGATGGTTCCGATGGCGTGGAGCGCCGCCACAAGTTGCTGCTGATGCTCGACGAGTTCCCGGCACTGGGGCGCCTGGACTTCTTCGAGTCGGCCTTGGCCTTCATGGCCGGCTACGGCCTGCGCGCCTTCCTCATCTCGCAGTCCCTCAACCAGATCGACAAGGCTTACGGCCAGAACCATTCGATCCTGGACAACTGCCACGTGCGCGTGACCTTCGCCACCAACGACGAACGCACCGCCAAGCGCATATCCGAGACCCTGGGCACGGCCACCGAGTTGCGCGCGCAGCGCAACTACGCTGGCCATCGGCTGGCACCGTGGCTGGGTCATCTGATGGTGTCGCGCCAAGAGACGGCGCGGCCGCTGCTGACGCCTGGTGAAGTCATGCAGCTGCCGCCGGATGAATCGGTGGTCATGGTTTCCGGCCAGGCGCCGATCAAGGCGAAGAAGCTCCGCTACTACGCCGACACCAACTTCAAGCGGCGCGTGCTGCCACCGCCCGTGCTGGCGCCGGGCCGCTATGCCGACGCGCCAGCCGCACGCGCCGATGACTGGAGTGCCTTGGCGGTCCCGGCGATGCCTGTGTCGCTCGCATCGGCCAGCGGTACCGGCACCGCCGATGACGGCGGCCCACGCCAGCAACCCGAACTCACCGAGGTCGCCATCTACAGCCCCGAATCCGAGCAGCACAGCAGTGACCTCTCGCTGCTCGATGACGACGACTTCGTGCTTCCCCTCCCGAGCCAGCTCGATCCGACGCTGCAGCGCACGGCCCGGCTGGCATCCCTCGACCCCAACGACGGAATCGATCTATGACCCACGCCCGTTTGAATCTCTTCATCCAGCCCGAGCACGCTCGGCGGCTCGATGAACTGGCCGCCAAGAAAGGCGTGTCGAAGTCGTCCATCGTTGCCGCTGCCCTGGCGTCCTGGCTGTCTCCCGATGCTGGCGACCAGCGTGAAGCCGCTATCGCGAAACGCCTGGATCGTCTCTCCCGCCAGTTCGAGCGCCTGGAACGCGACCAGAACATCCAGATCGAGACGCTGGCCTTGTTCGTCCGCTACTTCCTGACGGTGAGCACACCGGTGCCCGAAGCGCATCAGGAGGCGGCCAAGGCCCAGGGCAAGGCCCGCTTCGAGCAGTTCATCGAACAGCTTGGCCGCCACCTGCTGCGCGGGCGCAGCCTGGTCAAGGACGTGGTCGAAGAGATCCAACCCCAACCAAGCAACGACGGCGCACGGCTGGCGGAAGCCGCCCTGCAGGAGAACGGATCATGAGCGCCGTTCCGAAGCCGAAGCCTGAGCCGGCACGTTCATCTCCACCTTCGTCCGCAGCCACCTCTATGGACCGCCGCATCCGCATGCTGCGCACGGCCATGGGGCCGCTGATCGCCACCGCGCTGGAAGACTCGGACGTGGTGGAGATCATGCTGAACCCGGACGGCACGTTGTGGATCGACCGCCTGTCGTCAGGTCGCTCGCCGATGGGTGCGTCGCTGTCGCCTGCCGATGGCGAGCGCATCATCCGGCGGCAGAGATCGCCGCCACCGGCGACCGGGTGCTGGTGCTCGAAGACACGGTGGAGCTGCAATGCACCGCCCGCGACCACGTGCCGCTGCGCACGCTGCCCGGCATCGTCTCGATGGCCGAGCTGGTGCGCGCCACGATGCGCCTGCGCCCGGACCGCGTGATCGTCGGCGAAGTGCGCGGCGGTGAAGCGCTGGACCTGATCAAGGTCTGGGGCACCGGGCACCCCGGCGGCATCGCGACCGTCCATGCCAGTTCGGCCCAGGGCGCACTGATGCGGCTGGAGCAGTTGATCCTCGAAGTCGCCCTGACACCGCCGCGCGCGCTGATCGCCGAGGCGGTGAACGTCGTGATCTTCATCGCGGGGCGTGGCCGGTTCCGGCACGTGCAGACCATCGCGCGGGTCGTCGGCTTCGACGCGAACGGCTACCGGCTGGTCGATGCGCTCGCCGAAACCGCTTTGCCGCCTTTCCCACCGCTACCACCGCTTGATTTCCCTCCCTCAACCACCCCTGGAGAACTGCCATGAGCACCACCGTTTCGCGCACCCACGTTTCGACCTCCCGCTTTTCCGCAGATCCGCTTCTGCGGCTAGCGCTGAACTCGGCCGCACTCGCGGCGCTGATGCTGCTCTTTGCGTCCTCCGCACACGCGGCCGGCTCCAGCATGCCGTGGGAAGGACCGCTGACCTCCATCCTCGAATCGATCCAGGGGCCGGTGGCTCGGATCGTCGCGGTGATCATCATCATCTCCACCGGGTTGGCGCTGGCCTTCGGCGACACTAGCGGTGGCTTCCGCAAGCTGATCCAGATCGTGTTCGGCCTGTCGATCGCGTTCGCCGCCTCGTCGTTCTTCCTGTCGTTCTTCAGCTTCTCTGGCGGCGCGGTGATCGCATGAGTGCGGCCAACGAATTCGCTTCGGGCCTCGCGCCCGGCTTCGAGGTGCCCCTGCACCGGTCCCTGACCGAGCCAATCCTGCTGGGCGGCGCGCCGCGCACCGTGGCGATCGCCAACGGGACTTTGGCCGCGGCGGTCGGCCTGGGCCTGCAGCTGTGGATTCCGGGCGCAGTGCTCTGGATCGTCGGCCACTCGCTGGCGGTCTGGGGTGCGCGGCTCGATCCGCAGTTCATGGCCGTGTTCGCACGGCACCTCAAGCACCGCGCGCTGCTGGACGTGTGAGGAGGCCACCATGCTGAACCTTGCCGAATACCGCAAGCGCCCGGCGCTGCTGGCCGACTGGCTGCCCTGGGCCGGGCTGATCGCCTCCGGTGTCGTGCTCAACAAGGACGGTTCGTTCCAGCGCACGGCGCGCTTCCGGGGACCGGACCTGGACAGCGCGACGCAGGGCGAGCTGATCGCCACATCGGCGCGTCTGAACAACGCGCTGCGCAGGCTCGGGTCGGGCTGGGCCTTGTTCGTGGAGGCCGAACGCCGTACCGCTGCGGACTACCCACAGTCCGACTTCCCCGAACCGCTGTCCTGGCTGGTCGACGAAGAGCGGCGGGCTGCCTTCGAGTCGGAAGCCAGCCACTTTGAAAGCAGCTACCACCTGACGCTCGTGTACCTTCCGGCCGAGGAGTCGAGTGCCCGCGCGGCCAAACTTCTCTACGAGAACTCGCCGCAGAAAGGCGTGGACTGGCGGGAACGTCTGACCGCCTTCATGGCGGAGACGGATCGCTTCTTCGACCTGCTCGACGGCGTGATGCCGGAGATCGCCTGGCTGGACGGCAGCCAGACCCTGACCTACCTGCACGCGACGGTCTCGACGCGGCGCTACTGCGTCAGGATGCCGGAGCACCCGTTCCACCTCGACGCCTTGCTGGTGGATTCGGCCTTGGTCGGCGGACTGGCACCCATGCTGGGCAACCAGCACCTGCGCGTGGTGTCGGTGCGCGGCTTCCCGACCTCTACCTGGCCGGGACTGCTGGACGATCTGAACCGGCTCGGTTTTGCGTATCGCTGGTCCACGCGCTTCATCTGCATGGACAAGGCCGAGGCCGAGAGAGAACTCGGCCGGCTGCGCCGCCAGTGGTTCGCCAAGCGCAAGAACGTGGTCGCGCTGCTGCGCGAAACCATCTTCCAGCAGGAGACTCCGCTTGTGGACACCGACGCCTCGAACAAAGCATCGGACGCCGATGCGGCGCTGCAGGAGTTGGGCAGCGACCAAGTGGCCTTCGGCTACGTCACCGCAACCGTGACGGTGCTCGACGCCGATGCCGGCGCGGCCGACGAGAAGCTGCGCCGGGTGGAGCGTGCGATCCAGGGACGTGGCTTCGTGACGATTCCGGAAACCCTCAATGCTGTGGATGCGTGGCTGTCGTCGATCCCCGGCAACGCCTACGCCAACCTGCGCCAGCCCATCATCTCGACGCTGAACCTGGCGCACCTGATGCCGGTGTCGGCTGTGTGGGCAGGCCCTGAGTGCAACGCCCATCTCGATGGCCCGCCGCTGATCGTGACGCGCACCGACGGTGCGACGCCGTTTCGGCTGGTGACGCACATCGGTGACGTGGGCCACACGCTGGTGGTCGGGCCGACCGGCATGGGCAAGTCGGTGTTGCTCGCAACGCTGGCGATGCAGTTCCGGCGCTACGCCGGCTCGCGTATCTTCGTCTTCGACATGGGGCGCTCGATGCGGGCCACGATCCTGGGGCTGGGCGGGGAGCACTACGACCTCGGTTCGGACGGAAGCATCGCTTTTCAACCACTCTCGCGCATCGACCAGGAGGGCGACCGCACCTGGGCCTCCGAATGGGTGGAAGGCCGGCTGCTGCAAGAAGGCATCACCGTCGGTCCCGACGAGAAGGCCGCGATCTGGTCGGCGCTGGGAAGCTTGGCCGGTGCCCCGGTGGAGCAGCGCACGCTGACCGGCCTGTCGGTGCTCTTGCAGAGCAACGCGCTGCGCCAGGCGCTCGCGCCTTACGTGCTCGGCGGTGCCCACGGCAAGCTGCTCGACGCGGATACGGACCGCCTGGGCACTGGCGCCATCCAATGCTTCGAGATGGAAGAGCTGATGCACAGCAAGGCCGCAGTGCTGGCCGTGCTGGGCTATCTGTTCGCGCGCTTCGACGAACGCTTCGATGGCGCACCGACGCTGTTGATCCTCGACGAGGCCTGGCTCTTCCTCGACGACCCGGTCTTCGCCGCGCGCATCCGCCAGTGGCTGAAGACGCTGCGCAAGAAGAACGTGAGCGTCATCTTCGCGACGCAGTCGCTGGCCGACATCCAGAACTCCAGCATTGCCCCGGCCATCGTGGAAAGCTGCGCGAGCCGCATCTTCCTGCCGAACCCGCAGGCGACGGAACCGCAGATCAAGGTGATCTACGAGGGTTTCGGCCTGAACCGCCGCCAGATCGACATCGTGGCGCAGGCCATCCCGAAGCGTGAGTACTACTACCAGTCGCGGTTGGGCAACCGGCTGTTCGATCTCGATCTGGGGCCGGTGACGCTGGCCTTTGCGGGGGCTTCGTCGCCGCAAGACCAGCGCGATATCGACGCCGTGTTGGCATCGGCGCCGTCGCACGACTTCTCTGCTGCCTGGCTGCGTCATCGCGGCCTCGACTGGGCGGCCGATCTCGTGTCGTCCTTCCTGCCCCCTCCGCCCCCTCCATCCACTTCACCCACTCCACAGGAGCACACGCCATGAAGAAGACCTTGCTCGCCCTTGCCGCCGCAGCGCTGATTGGCGGCATGCCAGTCGCGCACGCCCAATGGGTCGTGATCGACCCCACGAATCTCGCGCAGAACATCATGACTGCGGCCAACACGCTCGAGCAGATCAACAACCAGATCAAGCAGTTGCAGAACCAGTCGCAGTCGCTGATGAACCAGGCGAAGAATCTGACCAGCCTGGACTTCAGCGCCTTGAATGAACTGCGCGCCGCGCTGTCGGCCACCAACCAACTCATTCAGCAGGCGCAAGGCCTGGCCTTCAACGTCTCGCAGATGGAGGCCGAGTTCCAGCGGCTCTATCCTGAGTCGTACACGGCGGCGATCTCCGGCACGCAGATGGCGACCGATGCGCGCTCGCGCTGGCGCAACTCGCTCGAAGCACTGCGCACGGCCACCAAGGTGCAGTCGCAGGCGGTGCAGAACTTCGCCTCTGACGAATCCACGCTGACGGATCTGGTGAACCGCAGCCAGTCGGCTGTGGGTGCCTTGCAGGCCACGCAGGCGACGAACCAATTGCTGGCCCTGCAAGCCCGGCAGGCTATCCAGGCGCAGCAGCTGCAGATCACGCAGGACCGGGCCGCCGCGCTCGAACAGGCGCGCGTGATCGCGGTGCAGGAGCGTGCGCGAGAGGTGCGCCGCCGTTTCATCGGGACGGGCACTCCGTACACGCCGCAAGCCGTCGACTTCTACGGAAACTGAGGAACGGTCATGAACGACGTCGCCGTCATCGACCGCTTCCTCATCGTCTTCTCGACCTACATCGACTCCGGCTTCGGCCTGCTGCGGGGTGAGGTGGCGTTCCTCACAGCCACGCTGGTGGTGATCGACATGACGCTCGCCGGCCTATTCTGGGCCATGAACCATGCCAGTGGTGGCGGCGACGACGTCATGGGCAAGCTGATCAAGAAGGTGCTGTACGTGGGCGCCTTCGCCTACATCATCGGCAACTTCAACATGCTGGCCAGCATCGTGTTCCGGTCGTTCTCGGGACTGGGGCTGCTGGCCTCGGGTTCGGCCATTAACCAGGCCGAGTTCCTGCAGCCGGGCCGACTGGCCAAGGTCGGCATCGACGCCGGGGCGCCGATCCTGGCGCAGATCAGCGACATGGCGGGGTTTCCCGAGGTGTTAGCGAACATCGACGCCATCGTGGTGCTGTTCCTGGCCTGGCTGGTGTTGATCGTGAGTTTCTTCGTGCTGGCGGTGCAGCTCTTCGTCACGCTGATCGAGTTCAAGCTGACCACGCTCGCGGGCTTCGTGCTCGTTCCCTTCGCGCTGTGGAACAAGACCTCGTTCCTGGCAGAGAAGGTGCTGGGCAACGTCGTGTCTTCAGGCATCAAGGTGCTGGTGCTGGCCGTGATCGTGGGCATCGGTACAGGGCTCTTCGCAGAGTTCCGGGCGCCGCCCGGCACGGAACCTTCCATCGACCACGCGCTGGTCATCATGCTGGCGGCGCTGTCGATGCTGGGCCTGGGAATCTTCGGACCGGGGATCGCGACGGGGCTGGTGTCCGGTGCGCCACAACTCGGTGCCGGTGCGGTGGCGGGTACCGCCTTGGGTGCGGCCGGCTTGGCCGTTGCCGGCGGTGCGGCGGTGGCGGGTGCGGGCTCGGCCGTCGCGGCGGGTGCACGCATGGCACCCGGCGCTGCACGTGCGGCCATTGGCGGCGGCGCTGCTGCAGCGCGTTCGGCCAGTTCCATGGCGAGTGGTGCGAAGTCGGCCTACCAAGCAGGCGCTGCTGCCTCGGGCGAAAGCGGTGTCCGTGCAGCCGGGGCTGGCTTTGCCAACGTCGCCAAGAGCGGCGCCAATGCCGCCGGGAAACGCGTCACCTCGGGTGCCAAGGCAGTGAAGGACCGCGTGGCGAGTTTCGTGGGGGATGCGGCGGCGCCTTCGGGCGCCAGCAGTCCTTCTGCGGACGCCGCCTCGGCGGGTTCATCAGCTGCTCCCTCCAGCGCAACCGCCCAGCCCGGCTGGGCCAAACGGCTGCAGCGCAAACAGCAGATCAGCCACGCCGCGTCGACCGTCGCCCACACGCTGCGCGGCGGGGACGGCGGTGGCGCGGGCTCCGCGCCCAGCCTGCGCGATCCCGCGGATTCCTAAGGAGAACACTTCATGCGATTCAAACGACCTCAGGTGCGCTACGGGGACACGCCGCAGCCCGCCACCCCCTACCAATCCGCCGAACAGGTCTGGGACGACCGCATCGGCTCGTCCCGCGTGCAGGCGAAGAACTGGCGGCTGATGGCGTTCGGCTGCTTGGCGCTGGCCCTGCTGATGGCCGGCGGCCTGGTCTGGCGCTCGGCGCAGTCATCGTCACGCCCTACGTGGTGGAAGTGGACAACGCCGGCCAAGTGCGTGCGGTTGGCGAGGCCGCCACGCCGTACAAACCCACCGATGCGCAGACGGCCCATCAACTCGCGCGCTTCATCACGCTGGTGCGGTCCCTCTCCATCGACCCCATCGTCGTGCGGCAGAACTGGCTCGACGCCTACGACGTGACCACCGACCGCGGCGCGGCGGTGCTCAACGAGTACGCGCGCACCAACGACCCCTTCACCCGCGTCGGCAAGGAGTCGGTAACGGTGCAGGTCACCAGCGTCGTGCGGGCCAGCGACAACTCGTTCCAGGCGCGATGGACCGAGCGGCGCTACGTCAACGGCGCGGCCGCCGGGCTCGAGCGCTGGACGGCGGTGATCTCCATCGTCCTGCAGCCGCCGCGCACCGAAGAGAAGCTGCGCCGCAATCCCCTGGGCCTCTACGTCAACGGCTTGTCGTGGAGCCGTGAACTCGATTCTTCCGAAGGAACCAAGCCATGAAATCGTCTTTGTGCATTCACGTATGGCCATCTTTGATGATGGCTGCAGCCGTCACGCTCGCCGGCTGCGCCTCACAGGGCAAGCCACCTCCGACCATCACGCTGGACGAGCCGGTGGCGGCGCAGGCGATGCCTGAGCCGCCCACGCCCATCGAGGTGGTGGCCGTGCCGGAGCCGCTGGCACTGCCGGCGCAACTCAAGCCCGTGCCGCTGGAGCAGCAAGCCGTCGCCACGCCAGAGCCGGTGGATGAGAAAGTGCGTGTCTCCCGTGCCAACGAGGAGGCGCGCATGGCGCCGACGCGCGAGGGCTACGTCAATGCGATCCAGGTCTGGCCGTACACGGACGGTGCGCTGTACCAGGTCTATGCGAGCCCGGGCCGTGTGACGGTGGTGTCGCTCCAGCCCGGCGAGGAACTCGTGACGGTCGCCGCCGGAGATACGGTGCGCTGGATCGTTGGCGACACTTCCAGCGGCACGGGGGCCGATCTGCGCGTGAGCGTGCTGGTCAAACCCACGCGCAGCAACCTCAAGACCAATCTCGTCATCACCACCAGCCGGCGCACCTACCTGATCGAGCTGACCTCGACCGAGAAGGCGTGGATGGCGTCGGTGTCGTGGGACTATCCGAAGGATCGCATGCTGGCCTTGCAACGGCATGCGCAGGCGGCCAGCGCAGCCACGCCGGTCGATGCGGGCCTGTCGCTGGAGAAGATCCGCTTCCGCTACGCGATCTCGGGCAGCGAACCGTCGTGGAAGCCGCTGCGCGCCTTCGACGACGGCGAGAAGGTCTACATCCAGTTCCCCGGCGGCATCGCGCAGGGCGAGCTGCCGCCGCTGTTCGTGATCGGCGCGCAAGGGGATGGGCAGCTCGTGAACTACCGTTTCCGGTCGCCGTACTACATCGTGGACCGGCTGTTCGGCGCGGCCGAACTCCGCTTGGGCGCAGACAAGGGTGACGTGGTGCGCATCGAACGCACGGACGGGATCACCGGCGCGCGGAGGAACTGACCATGGACCAGGACATCACTGTAGAGGTTCCGGTGCCGGACACTCCGCCCAAGGTGGCGCCGGAGAACGTCACGCTGCGCGCCCAGCCGCGCGCGGTCACGCGCCTGAACCGACGCATGCTGGCGGCCCTGCTGGGTGGGCTGTCGGTGGCCGTGCTCGGGGCCTTGATGTGGTCGCTGCAGCCGCAGCGGCGCAATACAAGCGAACCGGCTGAGCTGTACAACGTGGACCGGGTGTCGCGCTCCGAAGGGCTGAATCAACTTCCGGCCGACTACTCGAAGCTGCCACCGGCGGTGCCGCAGTTGGGAGCACCGCTTCCGGGGGATCTGGGCGGGCCGATCCTAAGGGCCGAGCAGCAGGCCCAGGGGCCTGGCTACGCGCAGCCGGGGCACGATCCGGCCGAGGCAGCGCGTCTGGCGCGCTTGAAGGAGGCCGAAGAAGCAGCGGCTTCGTCGGTCTTCTTCCGTTCGTCGGGTGGGCCGAGGGTGGCTGCTGCGCCGTCGGTGCAGGCCGCGCCTATTGCGGGGCAAGCTGCGAACACCGCGTTCGATCCGATGGCAGCAGGCCCGGTCTCGACGGCTGCGCAGCCCACTGACCCGACGGTGGCGCAGAACCGGCAGGATCAGAAGGAGGCGTTTGTGTCCAAAGCCAGCTCCACACAAACGCGTAACTCCGGTTCTCTGAAGATGCCTGCTTCGCCGTACCAGGTGATGGCCGGAACGGTGATCGCGGCAGCGCTGGTCACCGGCATCAAGTCGGACCTGCCGGGCGACGTGATCGCCACGGTGACGGAGCCGGTCTACGACACGGCCACTGGCAAATTCCTGCTGATCCCGCAAGGTGCGCGGCTGATGGGTAGGTACAACAGCCAGGTGAGCTACGGGCAGAGCCGCACGCAAGTGGTGTGGAACCGGGTGATCCTGCCGGACACGTCTTCGTTCCAGCTCGACAACCTGGTGGGTTCAGACCCTGCCGGCTACGCCGGCTTGGAGGATGGAGTCGATTGGCACTGGGATCGCATCGTGGCCGGCGCTGCGCTGACGACGCTGCTGGGCGTTGGCGCCGAGTTGGCCGCCCCGGAGAACCGCACAGATGGCAACCGCATCCTCATAGCGGGGCGCGACAGCCTGCAGGACTCAGTCAACCAGACCGGGCAAGAGATGACCCGGCGCAACATGAACATCCAGCCGACGTTGACGAGCCGGCCTGGCTTGCCGGTGCGGATCATCGTGAATCGCGATTTGGTGTTGCGGGTTTACCAGCCGATGTTCTTCCAACTGAAAAGATCGCAATGAGCACGTCGACCAAGAAGTTGCGGCTAGGGCCGTTGCCGAAGACGGAGACCGTCAAGCTGGCCTTCGCGTGCGCCGTCAGTTTGAAGTCCGATCTCGACCGCTATGCGACGCTGTACACGCAGACCTATGGCGAGGCAGTAGATGTGGCGACGTTGATCCCGCACATGCTAGAGGCCTTCATGGCGGGGGATCGAGGGTTTAAGAAGGGGTCATCATCAACGACCGAATTGCCGCGTCATGCGCGCGCTTCAGCAGACGCCGCCGGATCAACCCGCTCGCCGGCCTGATCAACAACCAATAGGGCGTGAAGCTGCGCTTGGTCGCATCGTCGCCGCAGCAGACGCGGGTCCGGGTAGTCAGTCGGGTACCAGCCCCCTCAGCCTCCACCGTGAAGTTCATCACCAGCTTTGCGATGCCAGATGGGTTCAATGCAGAGAAGGCTGTCGCATCGGCCACCGCGACGAGTCCGTAGTCCGATTGCCAGAAGCGGCCAGCCAAGCAGTAGGCCAGTTCACGGTCGCCATCTCGCCCTAGGAAGGTGAAGTTGGCAAACCCGAACGATGGACGATGTTGGAGATTGGACGCAAAGCCCAGTCGACCAGCGAGGCGATTGGGCGCCTCGCGCAACGCAATCAGGCTGCGAGCGATCGGGTCGTCCACCACATCAGGCCGATCTACAACATCGAGTACACACGCTGGCGGGGCTGGAATGAATCGACTGTGTTCCTCTGCGAAGTGGTGGTCGGGCAGGTAGCGGTCGATCAGCTTCATGGAACTGATTCTAAGAATCCGTGGGCGTAATGGATGACTTGCAGAAAGTCTCCAGGCCCTGGTGGCCGTGCTCCATGCTTGTGACCTTCCGTTTTTCCGTTGGCATTGACTAGGGGCAGCGATATGACATGGGGAATTACAGGGGAATCGAGGCCTGGCGGACCGCAATGGGGACCACGATACGCCCGTAATCCAGCATCGCATTGCAATAGCGGACCATCCAGCGCATCAGCTTGTGCTGGGCCTGGACGCTGATCAGGGGCGTGTTGTCGCCGTGTTTCAAGGCGCTCGCGCAGATCGTCATGACGTGCTCCTGCCAAGCTCGCATCCTTAGCACGGTGCGTTGGTGCTGTGCGGCCGCCTGCGCGGTACGCGGGTCGTTGGCCCCGGCCGGCTCCCCGACGCAGCGTAGGAGGTTGCCGAACACCAGCAGACCGAAGTAGAAGGAAAGCCCACCCGCAAACCAGAGCGCTTCGAAACCCTGGCCGTGCCTCACCTCGCAATGGATGGCAAGACGGTGATTCCAAAGCGCCGACGCGGCCATGCTGTCGGCGTCTACTTCCGCATCTTCGATGCTCTGGAACACCATGCCCTGCCGCTTTCGGACGATGTGCGCAGCTTCATGCGCGATAGTGAAGACCTTGGCCAGGTGGGCCAACGTGTTGCCCAAATCTTGCCCCACCACCCCCTGCTGGTGCGCGATAAACGGCGACAAGACGGGAGCACTGGCGCACAGGGCTTCGACTTGGTTGGCTTCTTCGAGGTGGGGCACGCGCAGCCGCCCGAGCAGAGTGCGTGCAAACAGGCCATTCCACCTCGAATGTGCCCGGCTCCAGTCGGCGCCCTTCTCGTCGGCGCCCTCCAACGCTTGGCACAGTTCGCCCAGCGAGCGGCCACGGTCGAAACCCACGACATCCAGCAGACCTTCGAGGGACAATTGGAGCAGGTCGTCCCAGGCGAATGGAATCTGGATCCACCCGGTCTGGCTCTGCGCGATCTCCAGTGCCACCGGCTCGGCACGCCGGTTGCTGATGAGCCAGCCGTGGGGCTGGCGCACAACGATCCGCTCGAAGGCCTCCGGGCGGCGCAGGTTGTCCTCGCTGGCTTGCCACAGGCCGCACAACGTGCTGAGCAGCACATGCTGATAGAGCGATTCCGGAATAAAGTCGTAAGCCTGCCGGCACAGCGCCCATTCGTAGCGCACCAAAATCCCCAGCTCATGCAGGTCAGCCAGCCCCTGGCGGAGCCCCACAAGTTGGTCATCGAACGCCTTGTCGTCCCAACTGGCGCGCGCCAGGATTTCCCGCACGTCGGAATGCGCCACGTTGCCATCGAAGGAGTGCACGACGGCGTGCCATTGCGCACGCAGTTCCACAGCGAAAGCACAACCGTCGTGCGATCTCAAAGCTTGCCGGAGCAAATGGCGAACAGCCCCGCCTGGGCAATCAGTACGCCCAGTTGCACGACGTCCACGTCCTGGAACTTGGCACTGACCAGCTTGCCGGTGACCGCGAACGCCAAGCTCAGCGCAACACCGGTTGCGGGCGACGCCGCCACCTTAAGTAAACCGGCATCCGAGCACAGGTGGGCCTGAAGTTCAGAAAGCCGGTCTAGCACAGCATCCTTCACACGTGTAAGCGGGTCTCCGCCTGCGGCACCAGCACCATAGAGTTCGCCATAGAGAAGCCAGCGTTGCTCCAGCGTCAAACCCTCATCAACCAGCGTCTGGACACGACCGATTTGTTCGGGGGTCAGTGCATCAAAGTAAGGAATGTCAGCTTGCTTCATGTTCTGCATGGTGCAACACAACACCGATGCCGTCCAGCCTCCGCAATTGAGAACAGGATCTGACATCTTTCACAGCTGTCATATTGTCGACTTCAGCCGACCCGGCGGGCGTCATGCCAGCATGATGTCGCGAACATCGCGAAGCGATGCCGCAAAGGCCTCTCCTGCCTCAGCTAGGACGTCCCGCGCCGTAAGGGCGCCGAACGACAGTCCTGCCATCTTCTCAATGGCAGACAGTGGACGCTGCTGGTTCTCGAAGTCACCGAAGACGAACGTGGGTTTGAGCTCCGCCACGGCCTTGGCTTGCGAAGCCACATAGCCTGTGGCTGTGAGTTCGCCCGTCTCGTCGTGGAGAAAGGCCACGACCTTCCAAAACCGCACCGGAATCTTGATCCCCTTCACCACCGGATCGTTAGCGGCAAAGACCGGTCCCGTGAACACACTGACCCGCATCTTGTCGCTTTGCGTGTTGGCCAGAATGTAGTCTTCGATGCCACCCCATAGCCCCGCGTTGAAATGCTGCACTTGGGGCGCGGCATTCGTCGCGTGGAAGGTGTCGGCGTCCGCCAGCAAAGCCACAGCCTTGGAGCCCCAATCGGGATCCTTGCGCCGCGTCATGTGCCCACGGCTGAAGTAGCCATCACGCTCATTGCCGTACACCTCCTTGAGGATCTGGAATTCCTGGGGAATGCGTGGGTCGAATTTCCAGATATCACCCCGGTCCACCGTCTTGGCCTTGGCGCCATCGATGTTGCAGGCGCTGAAGATGGGCATGCGTCGCGATTTCGAGACCGCCGTGGAAAAGTGGGTGTAATCCAGTACGTGCGTCTTGGCCCCCTTCCACGTGAAGGACACCGCATCGCGTTTGGCTGCAGCGTCCAGGCGCGGCAGTTCGATGAGGATGGCCGGATCGATGAAATCCGGCGCGTAGCCGGTCCGGTCCTCGTAGCTCTCGACCGGATCCGGGGTCAGGCGCACCCGCTGTGCATCCAGCTCTTGGACCGGCGTGAACCGAAAACGGGGGGTGAGCTTCGCTTTTTTGACCATCTTGATGTCCTCCGCCCGTGAAAAAGCCCGGTTTCCCGGGCTTGTGGATCCAGCCTAAGCCGTCAATTTGACGCGTTTGTGCGGCGGGGAGACCCCTACGCTGCGCACCGGAGAGAATGTCCAGTTCTGACACTGTTGAACCACGGACGCCACTTCGGATTCGGGCCCCTCCACCAGAATAGAACCTGGCGTACGGTCAACTACTTTCGCCGTCTTCAGGGCGGACACGACCGAGCGCTCCTCCTGACGCGAAGGATCGCTGGTACCTTGGTAGAGAAGAACAAAACGGCTCATGGCAGAAACATACTACATCAAAAGGCCTGCGCCCTCAAATTTCGCACCGAAACCCATGAGTTGCGTGGCATTGAGCGCCAGTTTGACGATGGCATCCGAGCGCTTTTGATCACGATCCATCCCCAGTATCTTGGGGTTGCGCCCCAGGAGCCGGGCCAGCGCGCCGGACGTCACAGGACAGGCCATCGAAGTCCCATCCATGACAGCATAGCCACCAGGATAGGTCGACACCACGCCGACACCGGGTCCCACCAGGTCGACTTCGCTGCCGACGTTGCTGAACGACGCCACGAAATTCTTCTTGTCGGTTCCCAGGGGTTTAAGCACCTCGAGGTCCTGTGCCGCACCCGCCGGCCAGGTGCCCTTGCGGCCAAAGGCAGAGATGCCCATCACTGGGCTGTAGCGCGCAGGGTAGTTCACCGCGCTGCGGTAGTCGTTGCCGGCGGCGGCGATGCACAGCACTCCCATGGCTCGTGCCCGGTGGATTTCTCGGAGCACGTCCGGCACATCGGCCTCGCCACCCAACGACAGGTTGATGAGGTCGCAGCCGTCGTCCACGGCCTGCCGAATGCCTTTGGCGATGTTGAACGACAGCGCCTTCTCCTGCCCTTTGCCGAACACACGGTAGACGTGCAGATCGACCCCAGGTGCGACGCCGCGCACGCCCTTACCAGGCTGACCTCGCCCAGCAATGATCCCGGCCACATGAGTACCGTGGCCGAGAAGATCGGAGAAGTTCCTGGCAGGCTCGCCCTTGACGACATTGAGTCCCTTGGCAAAGCGCAGGTCCGGGTGCTTGCTAACGCCGGTATCGACCACACCGACCTTAACGCCCTGCCCGTCGGTATCCGCCCCTTCAAAGCCAAAATACCCACGCACATCCTGCACGGCCAGGTCGATGGGCGCACAGGACAAGGTGACGGCGCCATTCGACATCGCAACCCCCGTGGCTTGGCCGGGCCAGTAGCCCGAGGGCACAAAGGCCTCCACGGATTCCAGTACCGCGGTGCTGGCCGGGAACATGAGTTTGGCCACGCCCTTGCTGTTCGTCTTGTTGCTGGCGCCGATGCGGCCCGCGCGGTCGGTCAGCCCGACGACATCCACGTTAGGCAAGCCGGCACCGGTCGCCGCATCCGTCACCGTGACCTCCAAGACCACCTTGGGCCCTGCGGATACGCCCAGAACCGGGGCGAGCCTGAAGCGCTGAAGCCACAAAGGCTCCAGCTCTCCAACGGGCACGACACGCAATCCAGGGTGGGCACGCAGCAGATTCACCCGCTCGGGCTCCCCCATCGACACGAGCACCGTGTCGCTTGGAGCGACCTCATCGACCAGCGTGACATCCAGGTCGGTCTTACCAGGAGATAACGCGACAAAAGATCGCGTACTGGCGTGCAGTTGCCGACTGGCCGAGTGCAGAAATGTCTGCCCGTTCCCGGGGTTATCGGCGTTCCAGATATTCAGATTGGGAAGAATCACGAACAGTGATTTCCCCTGAGCCGCTTGTGCCATGGCTACCCCCTCTCTCAGGTTCGACATCATTTGAATGCTTGCACCATTGTCCGGCATGCTGCGTCACGAAACATGCACTTCTGCGATTGGGAGTCTTCTTCCGCGCAGGTACCCGAGTCGAAGCTGGCCGCTTTATCACTCTGACTCTGGTCTTCGGCATCATCAGTTCGACCTTCACCATCACACCCTGATGCTGGCCTCGGTCGCGGCGCAACGCCCGTTCAAAGGCGCGACGTGGATGGTGCCCTCCCCGCTTAGCCTCAGCGGGTTGTTTGGATCATTGTCAATAGCCACCATGGTTCCCTGTGGATATTGGGAAGCATCGATTGGACACTATGGAACACAGCTCTGAAAACAAGGTGCCGTCTCAGCCGGGGCACGCACCGCATCCAGGCACGGATGGCTACGAGCACCTGCCGCAGTTTGGTGCAAGGCTTCCATTGCCTTTCAGTCGAACAATCCGCCGCCAGGAACTGCACCAGATCGTTCCTCTGGCAGAGACGACGATCTACGAAATGGAGCAGCGCGGCGAATTTCCACGTCGGTTTAATCTCACCGCCCGCTGCGTCGTGTGGGATTTAGAGGAAGTCGAAGCCTGGATCGAGGCACGCAAGCAAGCCTCTCGATCCGGCGGCGTCGCCAAGTCGACCGGACCGGATGTCAGGCAGCGCAAGATCCGCCCGGTGCGCGACATGGCTGCTCGATCGCGAACTGCCTAGGCAATCAGCAGCTTCAGTTCGCGTGCCCCGGCGACAGGCAGTCGTTGCACTTCCTTGGTCAAATTCACCTCCAACGTCGCACGCGCCGTCTCCAGCATCGTCGGCTCAAGGGCGTAGCCGCCCTTCACTTCCAACCAGCCCAACACCTCGGCAAGATGCCAGATGGCGGCGCTGCCTTCATGCGCGGGCGCGGGGAAGGTGGCGGCATGGGAGAGCATCAGCTTACGCATCGCCTGGCGCGACACGCCGATCATTTCAGCGACATCGGTCAGACCGACGAAATCTGGTACCGCCTCCACCAGCTTCGCTGAGGGGACGGCACGCTTCACATCGGCAAGCGCACTGCGTACGGCGGCTTGCGCGCTTTCAGCTTTGCGGGTGAACTCCAACGCCAAGCGGCCCGGCTGCCCGAGGCCCACCAGGGCGTCGTCGCAACCGGCCTCCCCCAAACGCTCGACCAGTGCATCGGCATCGCTGTCCTGTTCGGCAAGCTGGTACTTCAAGGTGAATGTGTATTCCATGCGTCATTCCTCGGATGAAGAGCCAGCTTCGTCTTCTTGCTTGTGCCTCGTGCAGTTGTCCACGACTCGCCGCAGCGCTCGGGCATGGTTGCCGGGGTTCTTCGGCGTGCTCCACACGCTGGTGATGCAAAACTCGCCGCAGCGGCACTCGTCGTCGTTGTAGGGGCAGTAGATCCTGCCCCATGCGTGGCTGCCGCCAACCGTGACGCGCCAGCCTTGCGTTTCCGCATGCTTGAGCGCGTCTTCAACCTCCTTTTTCGGGTGAGAGGGACGGGCCATTCATGGTCTCCAGTATGGGGATCAATCGCGTGGTTGTCAACTGACAACCACGCAGACTTGCTCAAACCGATGCGCTCAGCATCGGCACGACCGTGTTGCTCGGTAACAGTGCCGGCGCATAGGCGCCGCCCTCCACCCAGGCATCGATCATGTTGGCCCACTCCTGCAGCATGTGGCGCCGCGGCTCGGCGTACTCGGCTTTGTTGTAGACCGCGCGCGAGGAGCGGCCGTCTTCATGGGCAAGGCATTTTTCGATCCAGTCGCCGTTGAAGCCGACTTCGTTCAGTAGCGTCGATCCCGTACGACGCAGGTCGTGGACGGTGAACGACTCCAGCGGCAGACCTGCAGCCTTGGCCCGCTGCGACACGATTTGGGTCACCCGATTGAGCGTCGCCTTCGACATGCAACGGTCCGGGTCGTAACGCGAAGGCAGGATGAACTTGGACCCCGCTGCGCAGGTGTGCAGCGCGACGAAGATATCCACGGCCTGGCGCGACAGATAGACGACGTGTGGATTGCGCCCCTTCATCCGCGACTTCGGGATCGTCCAGGTTGCGTTCTCGAAATCGATCTCGGCCCACGTCGCTTCGATGAGTTCGCTCTTGCGAACCAGCGTCAACAGAATCAGACGCAGCGCCAGCCGGATGGTCGGGTACGTGGCCACCGACTCCATCTGCCGACACATTAGCCGGATCTCCATCGGCGACAGCGAGCGATCCTTGGGCACGAAGGTCGCGATCGAAGCGGCCCCCACCCCATCGGACGGGTTGTCCACCTTTTCGCCGTGGAGGATAGCGAAGGCATAGACCTGCTTCACGATGTCGCGGACGTGGACGGCCGTAGCTGGTGCGCCGCGGGCCTTCACCTTGTTGCACAAGGCTCGCAGGTCGTCGGCACTGATTTCGACGAGAAGACGGTTCTTGAACGCCGGCAGGATGTCGCGATCAACGATGCTCTTGCGCATCGCGCGCGTGGTCTCGGCCATCCGCGCATCGACCAGCCATCGGCCTGTCATGTCGCCGAAGGTCTTCGCGGCGGTCAGGCGCCGCTTCTCGCGTTGTTTTTCGTGGGCGGGAGATTCGCCACGGGCGACGGCCCGTTTGGCGTCCAGCAGCTTTTCGCGCGCCATAGCGAGCGATATGCCGGCCGGGCCATACCGGCCCAGAGTGAGTGTCTCCCGGCGGCCATTGAGACGGTAGTCGTAACGGAAAGCGATGGTGCCTGCCGTCGATACCGTCACGTACATGCCGTCACGGTCAGAAGCCTTGTACGGCGCGGCTTTGGGCTTGAGGTTGCGTAGCGCAGTGTCGGTAAGCATCGAGGATTTACCTCCTGGTTATGACGGTTTTTACCGTCAGGGGTCAGGAGACCTGAAGATGCCTTGGAACCCGCATGAAACCTAGCTTTTCAGCGAGCTTTTTACCGTCCAGACCGAGAAAGACTGGATAGTAAACAAGCGGGTCTGAATCCGGGCTCGGTTCTTACCGTCAGCTTTACCGCCAAACCGTTTCGCTGGTCGGCGATAGCCACCGATAGCCTTCGAGACGTAAACCGTTTTAAATCAACGACTTACGAAGACTTTTCGATTGCTGGCGATAGTACCCGAAGGACCCGATTTCACTCCCACTCGATCGTCGCTGGCGGCTTGCTGGAGACGTCGTAGGTCACTCGATTGATCCCACGCACCTCATTGATGATCCGTCCGGACACTTTCTTGAGCAACGCGTAAGGCAGCTCTGCCCAATCCGCAGTCATGAAGTCACTGGTTTGCACGGCGCGCAGGGCCACCACGTAGTCGTACGTGCGCCCATCGCCCATGACACCTACGCTTTTCACGGGCAGAAATACCGTGAAAGCCTGGCTCGTCAGCTCGTACCAGCTTTTGCCAGTGCCTGGATCGATGAAATTGCGCAGTTCCTGAATGAAGATGTCGTCGGCGCGCCGCAGTAGATCGGCGTATTCCTTCTTCACTTCGCCAAGAATGCGCACGCCCAGGCCCGGCCCGGGGAATGGATGGCGGTACACCATTTCGGGCGGCAGCCCGAGGGCGACGCCCAGTTCGCGCACCTCATCCTTGAACAGATCGCGCAGCGGCTCCAGCAGCTTCAAGCCGAGTTGCTCAGGCAGACCGCCGACGTTGTGGTGGCTCTTGATGGTGACGGCCTTCTTGCTCTTCGCGCCACCTGACTCGATCACATCGGGATAGATCGTGCCTTGCGCGAGGAATGTGGCGCCCTTGTGGCCCTTGTCGCCCGCCTTCAGTTTGGCGGCCTCTTGCTTGAACACCGTCACGAACTCGCCGCCGATGATCTTGCGCTTGGCTTCCGGGTCGTTCACGCCTGCCAGCTTGCCCAAGAACAGATCGCTCGCATCGACGCGAATGACATTCGCATGCAGCTTGCCCTGGAACATCTCCATGACCAAGTCGCCTTCGTTCAGACGCAGCAGGCCGTGGTCCACGAAAACGCAGGTCAGCTGATCGCCGATGGAGCGGTGAATCAGCGCGGCGGCCACCGAGGAATCGACCCCGCCGGACAGCCCCAGGATGACTTCTTCGTCGCCCACCTGGTCTCGGATTTTCTGGACCGCTTCGGAGATGTAGTCCCCCATGATCCAGTCGGGACGCACGCCGCAGATGCCGAGCACGAAACGCTCCAGCAGCGCCTTGCCCTGCACGGTATGCGTGACTTCCGGGTGAAACTGCACCGCATAGAACTTGCGCTCTTCATCCGCCATCCCGGCGATGGGGCAGCTCTCGGTGCTGGCCATGAGCTTGAAGCCCGGGGGCAATTCCGTGACCTTGTCGCCATGGCTCATCCACACATTGAGCATGCCGTGGCCTTCTTCCGTGGTGAAGTCGGCAATGTCGCGCAGCAGCTCCGTGTGGCCCCGTGCGCGCACCGCCGCGAAACCGAACTCGCGCTTGTGCCCGCCCTCGACCTTGCCGCCCAGTTGATGGGCCATGGCCTGCATGCCGTAGCAGATGCCCAGGACGGGAACGCCCAGTTCGAACACGGCTTGCGGGGCCTTGTCGGTGGTGTCCTCGTACACGCTGGCATGGCTGCCGGAGAGGATCACCCCTTTGAGCGAGCCGTCCTTGGCATATTCGCGGATCCATTCATCCGTGACATCGCAGGGGTGCACTTCGCTGAGCACATGCGCCTCGCGCACTCGTCGCGCGATGAGTTGGGTGACCTGGGAGCCAAAATCGAGGATGAGGATTTTCTGGTGTTGCATGGCAGGCGGCAGGGAGAGGAAAAAACAAAGGCCCGAACACCGCAAGAAGGGTTCGGGCCTGTGGTGGCGACAAGATCAGTCGGCGCGGTAGTTGGGCGCTTCCTTCGTGATCTGCACATCGTGGACATGGCTTTCGCGGATGCCTGCGGTGGTGATCTCGACGAACTCGGCCTTGTTGTTCATTTCTTCGATCGTGGCGCAACCGCAGTAACCCATGGCGGCGCGTACGCCGCCCGCCATCTGGAACACGATGGAGACCATCGACCCCTTATAAGGCACACGGCCTTCGATGCCTTCCGGCACCAGTTTGTCCGCATTGGGGTTGCCCGTGCTGGATTCCTGGAAGTAACGGTCCGCACTGCCCTGCTGCATGGCGCCGATGCTGCCCATCCCGCGGTAGCTTTTATAACTGCGGCCCTGGAACAGGATGACCTCGCCCGGCGCTTCTTCGGTGCCGGCAAACATGCCGCCCATCATCACGGCGCTGGCGCCGGCCGCCAACGCCTTGGCGATATCGCCGGAGTAACGGATGCCGCCATCGGCGATGAGAGGAACGCCCGTGCCCCGGAGCGCCGTGGCCACGTTGTCGATGGCCATGATCTGCGGCACGCCCACACCCGCCACGATGCGGGTCGTACAGATGGAGCCTGGGCCGATACCGACCTTGACACCATCGGCGCCGGCTTCCACCAATGCCAGCGCAGCAGCGCCCGTGGCAATGTTGCCGCCGATCACGTCGATCTGCGGGTAGTTCTGCTTGACCCAGCGCACCCGGTCGATCACGCCCTTGCTGTGGCCGTGGGCCGTGTCCACCACGATGGCATCGACTCCGGCCTTCACCAGCGCTTCCACGCGCTCTTCCGTGCCCTCGCCCACGCCGACAGCCGCGCCGACGCGCAGGCGGCCAGCGGCATCCCGGGCGGCATTGGGAAAACTGGTTTGCTTGGTGATGTCCTTGACGGTGATCAGGCCCTTGAGCTCGAACGCGTCATTGACCACCAGCAGCCGCTCGAGCTTGTGCTTGTTGAGCAGGGCCTTGGCCGCAGCGGGAGAAGTGCCTTCCTTCTCGTTGACGGTGATGAGCTTGTCGCGCGGCGTCATGATTTCATGCACCTTGACGTCGTAGCGCGTTTCAAAGCGAAGGTCGCGCCCCGTCACGATGCCGACGACCTTGCCACCGTCGCAGACCGGAAAACCCGAGATGCCCAGTTGCTCCGACAGTTGCGACACCTGCAGCACGGTGTGCTCGGGCGTGATGACGACGGGATCGCGAACGACACCGGACTCGTACCGCTTGACCTTGGCCACGTGGGCGGCCTGCTCCTGCGGCGTGAGGTTTTTGTGCACGATCCCCATCCCGCCCTCTTGCGCGATGGCAATGGCCAGGCGCGCTTCGGTGACCGTGTCCATGGCGGCGGACACCAGCGGCAGGTTCAGGGAAATATTGCGGGAGAGTCGCGTCGCGAGGGACGTGTCCTTGGGGAGGACCTGGGAGTACGCTGGCACCAGCAACACATCGTCGAAGGTGAGCGCTTTTCCAAGAAGGCGCATGAGAAAGCTCCAAAAAAAGGATTGTACCTGCGGGCCGTGCGTGTGCTCGCGTTGTGGCTTGGCAACCATGGCGCCAAGGGGCTTCGGCCGCTAAACTTGCATCGCATGAAAACCCCCCAGCTTCTTTTGGCCGCCCTCGCCTGCACGTGGGCCATGGGCGCTGCGGCGCAATGGCAGTGGATCGACAAGGACGGCCGCAAGGTCTTCAGCGACCGGCCGCCGCCAACGGAGATTCCGCAAAAGAGCATTCTCAAGCAGCCCGGCGGCAATGCGATCTCGGCCCGCCCGGTTGCAGTGCCGCCTGCGGCGGATGGGGCGTCTGCCGCCATGGCGGCAGCCAGTGCGCCACGCCCCAGCGGGAAAGACAAGGAACTGGAAGAGCGCAAGGCCCAGGCCGACGCGGCAGAGGCCGCCAAGAAGAGGGCCGACGACGAGCGCCAAGCCAAGCTGCGGGCCGAAAACTGCGAGCGAGCGCGGCAATCCAAGGCAGCGATGACATCCGGCCAGTTGTTCAGCCAGACCAATGCACAGGGAGAGCGCGTGTTCATGGACGAATCCGCCAAGGCCGTGGAGGCCCGCCGCGCCGACAGTGTGATCGCGTCCGAGTGCGCGCCGCGCTGAGCCGGGCAAAACCCGGCACGGTCACTGGATGACCACCCGCAAGGGCCTCTCGCTCCGCGTGCCCGCCAGCCCTCAATAACCGGCCTTCGCACCCGGCCGGCGCTGCGCGAACAGGCCGGTGGACCGGGCCCCCTGGCGGGCGAAACGCTCGCGCCGCGCCACCTTGGGGTCCACCACCAAAGGCCGGTACAGCTCCACCCGGTCCCCGTCCTGCAAAACCTGATCGGGCGCCGCCGCCCTGCCCCATACGCCGCAGGCGCGGTCGCCCGCAGCCAGCCCGCAGGCCTTCAATGCATCGGCCAGGGTGGCCCCCCTGGGCAACGGCAAGACCCGCTCCACGGTCGATCGGGGTGCCGAGGAGTGCACCACCGTCACCGTCAGCCACTCCACCGCCGCCCCAGCAGCGGATGTGTCCGGCCTTTCAGCCATACACCTGCTCGGCACGCTGGATGAACGCGTCCACCATCGTGCCGGCAATGCGATCGAAAACCGGCCCGACCAAGGCCGCCAGCGCCACACTGTCGAAACCATAGTTCAGCGTCAGCTCGACCTTGCAGGCGCGCTGCGAGCCGTCTCCCACGGGATGGAAAACCCAGTCGCCGTCCAGTTGCGAAAATGGCCCCTTGACCAGGCGCATCTGAACGCGGCGCCCGGCCTCCTGCGTGTTGCGCGTGACGAATGTCTTGCGCAGCCCGCCCAGCGCGATGCCGACCTCGGCCGTCATGCCTTGCGCGTCCTGGTCCAGCACGGCCGCGTGGTCGCACCAGGGCAGAAACTCCGGGTACTTGGCCACATCGGTGACGAGGGCGAACATTTCCTCGGGGCTGTACCAGATCAGGACGGACTTGTTGACGTTTTTCATGGATGAAGCAAGGCGCCCAGGGCAAAGGGCCGGATGCCCTACGGAGGGCCTGGAGCGCGTGGGCCTAAAATCTTGGAAGCGAGACGACAACGATTGTAGGGAGGGCTTTCATCTCCCGGTTTGCGCCGCACCTATAACCCATGGCCAAAAAACCCGAAACACAGTCCCGCATCGCCGACAACAAAAAGGCAGCCTACAACTACTTCTTCGAGGAACGCTACGAAGCCGGCATGGTGCTGCACGGCTGGGAGGTCAAGGCACTGCGCGAAGGCAAGGTGCAACTGACCGACGGCTACGTCGTGATCCGCGAAGGCGAGCTGTTCCTGATCGGCTGCCAGATCAACGCACTCAAGACCGCCTCGACCCACGTCAGCCCCGAGGCGGCGCGCACCAAGAAACTGCTGCTGCACCGGCAGGAGATCGACCGCCTGATCAACAAGGTTGAGCAAAAGGGGTACACGCTGGTGCCGCTCAACCTGCATTGGAAGGATGGCCTGGTGAAGTGCGATTTCGCGCTGGCCAAGGGCAAGGCAGAGCACGACAAGCGCGACACCATCAAGGACCGTGAAGGCAAGCGCGAGGTCGAGCGCGCCATGAAAAGCCGCCACCGGTAATTTGTTCGGCGGCGCAGGGAATAAAAGCGCATCCTTCGGTGTTCATCCAGGTGCAGGGCCGCATTTCGCGTCGCCCGCACACGATCGACTGGAGACACCCATGATCCGTATCGCTTCCTCCGTGGCCACCGCCGCCTTTGCACTGGCGCTGGCCGGCTGCTCTTCCATGATGACGGCGCCGGCTGGCGTCCAGGCCAAGGACGGCGCACTGACCGGCCCCAACGGCATGACCCTCTACACCTTCGACCGCGATGCGACGGGCAGCGGCAAATCGGTCTGCAACGGCCCCTGCGCCACCAACTGGCCGCCGCTGATGGCCGGCAATGCCACCCCGACCGGCGACTACAGCGTGGTGCGCCGCGATGACGGCAGCAGCCAGCTGGCCTACAAGGGCAAGCCGCTGTACTACTGGGCCAAGGACGCCAAGCCAGGCGATCGCACCGGCGACGGCGTCAACCAGGTCTGGCACACCGCCAAGCCCTGATCCGGGACCGGCCCAGCGCCCGCCCCCATGGCCATGGACCGGATCGTCGAGCACCTGCCCAGCCTGCGCCGCTATGCGCGGGCCCTGACCGGCAATGCCTGGGCCGCGGACGATCTGGTGCAGGACACGCTGGAGCGCGCGTGCCGCAAGTGGCTGCTCTGGCGGTCGGGCAGCGATCTGCGGGCCTGGCTCTTCACCCTGATGCACCACCTGTACCTGAACCAGCAGCGCTCGGCTTCGGCCCTGCCGCTGCTGGACATCGAGGCCGTGCAGGACAGCCTCCAGGCCCCCGCACCCGCATCGGACGACGCCATCGACCTCGATCGCTGCCTGCAGCGCCTGCCCTCCGACCAGCGCGCGGTGCTGCTGCTGGTCACGCTCGAAGACATGGACTACGCGCAGACAGCCCGCGTGCTGCAGATCCCCGTCGGCACGGTGATGTCGCGCCTGTCCCGCGCCCGGGCACGGCTGCGCGAACTGATGCACGCGCCCGCCACAGCGCGCCCGGCGCCCGGTGACGCCCCGCCCGCGCTGCGCCGCATGAAGTGAGGACCCCATGGCCTCCCACGACGACACCCCCATTTCCGAGGACGCATTGCACGCCCTGACCGACGGGCGGCTTTCGGCCGCGCAGGCCGAGGCCTTGCGCGCCCGCCTCGCCCGCGATGCCGAGACCCAGGCCACCGCAGCGGCTTGGCAGGCCCAGCGCGCGCAATTGCAGGCCCTGCACGCTGCCTGGGATGCGGCCCCGGTGCCGGACAGCCTGCGGCGCGCGGCCGACCGCCTGGAGGCCGTGCGGGAGCGCGCTGCCCGCTGGTGGCGCCTGGGCGGCATGGCCGCCTCGCTGCTCCTCGCCTTCGGCCTGGGCTGGACCGTGCACGGGCAATGGCCCACCGACCACCGCGGCCAGGCCGCCGGCCGCATGGCCGATGCCGCACCCGCCGTCGCCCGCCGATTCGCACAACAGGCCTCCGTGGCGCACGCGGTGTACCAGCCGGAGCAGCGGCACCCCGTGGAGGTGGCCGCCGCCCAGCAGGAGCATCTGGTGCAGTGGCTGTCCAAGCGGCTCGGGCGGCCGCTCAGGATTCCCGTGCTGGCGGCCCAGGGGTACGAGCTGGTGGGCGGGCGGCTGCTGCCAGGTGACACGGGCGCACGGGCCCAGTTCATGTACCAGAACGCCGCCGGAGAGCGCGTCACCCTGTACCTCGGCGCCTTGGCGGCGGGCCAGCCCGGTGCGGCCGACACGGCCTTCCGCTTCGATGCGGACGGCCCGGTGCCCTGCTTTTACTGGACGGATGGTGGTTTCGGCTACGCGCTCAGCGGCGCCCTGCCGCGCGCCGCCCTGCTGGGGCTGGCGACGGCGGTGCATCCGCAGTTGTGATGGCCGCGCTCAGCGCAGCGCGGCCAGCGGGTGGGCATGGGCCGGCCACGGGCTCTGGAAGAACGGCGCCACCATCTCCGGCGTTACGTCCTCGATGCGCGCCGGGCTCCAGCGCGGCGTGTGGTCCTTGTCCACCGCCAGGGCCCGGATGCCTTCGACCGTTTCGCTCTGGCCGGGCCGCAGGAAAAAGCAGTGGCGCACCATGTCGCGCTCCATGCGCAGATCGGCCGCCAGATCCATGCCGCGGGCGCGGCGGATCTGCTCCAGCACCATGTGCAGCATGAGCGGCGAGCGCTTGCGCAAGGTGGCTGCCGTGGTGCGGGCCCAATCGGTGCCGGCGGCCTCCAGGGCCGCCATGATGGCCTGGACGCTGTCCAACGCGAAATATCGATCGATTTCGGCCGATGCCCTAGTACTCATTGCCTCTTGTGCTACAAATTTAGTAGCAATCGATGCCTGCACCGCCGCTGCGTCGGTGAAGGACTCCGTGCCCAGCGCATCCCAGACCGCCGCCTGCCGATCGGACGGCAGGCAGCCGTCGGCCAGGCCCAGCGCCACCGCATCGCCTGCGCCGATGGTGTCACCCGTCAGGCCCAGCCATTCGCCGGCGTGTCCCGGGCAACGCGACAGGAAATAGCCGCCCCCCACGTCCGGAAACAGGCCGATGGCCGTCTCGGGCATGGCCATCTTCGTGCGCTCGGTCACGATGCGCAGGCTGGCCCCCTGGCTGATGCCCATGCCGCCGCCCATCACGATGCCGTCCATGAACGCGATGTAGGGCTTGCCGTAGTGGTGGATCAGGTGGTTGAGCGCGTATTCCTCGGTGAAGAAATCCTCCAGCCTCGGATCGCCCTGGCTGCCCGCCTGGTGCAGAAAGCGGATGTCGCCGCCCGCGCAGAAGGCCCCGAACGGGCCTTCCTTGTTGCTGCCGCGAATGGCCACCGCCAGGATGCGCTCGTCGTCCTGCCATGCCAGCAGGGTCTCCATGAGCGCGCGCACCATGCCCAGCGACAGCGCATTCAGTGCCCGGGGGCGGTTGAGGGTGATGAACCCCACCTGCCCGCGCACCTGGGCCAAAACCTCTGCGGCCGCTGCCGTCGTCGTCTCCGTCATCGCTGTTCCTTTTTTCAATCGGTTCACTGCCTGAAAGACCCGCTCGCACGCTGGCGGCCGGCCTGGGCGGAATCTTAGGGCCTGTGGCGCTCAGCGAATGTCAGGCGGTGGACAGGTGCCGGCCCCACGCACGCCACAGCGCACGCAGCGATGCACGGGAGCGCGTTTAAGGCCCGGCTAAGCCAGCCGCCCGGCGCGCGCGGCACACTGGACATCCCCCCACGACGATCGCTCCCTCGATGCCCCATCCCCCGCTTGCCAAGACGTCCGCCTGGTCACTGATCCGCCCCTACTGGTTCTCGCAGGAGCGCTGGCCCGCGCGGGGCCTGCTGGCACTGATCGTGGCGATGAACCTGGGCATCGTGTACATCAACGTGCGCATCAACGCCTGGAGCGCGGACTTCTTCAACGCCCTGGAGGCGCGGGACACTGCCCGTTTCGGGCCCCTGCTGCTGCTGTTCACCGGGCTGGCGCTGGCCTACATCGTCCTGGCCGTGTATGCGCTGTACTTCAAGCAGATGCTCGGCTTTCGCTGGCGCCGGTGGCTCACGACCGACTACCTGCAGCGGTGGCTGCACGGCAACGCGTTCTACCGCATCGAGCGCGACCGGCTGGCCGACAACCCGGACCAGCGCATCGCCGATGACCTCAGCAGCCTGGCCACCACCACCCTCGCGCTGACGCTGGACCTGCTGTCCACGGTGGTCACCCTTGGTTCGTTCGTTGTGATCCTCTGGTCGGTGGGCGGGCCGCTGCTGGTGCATGTGGCAGGCTACAGCGCCACCATTCCAGGCTACATGGTCTGGGCCGCAGCGGCCTATGCCGTGGTGGGCTCGGTCGCCATGCAGGCCTTCGGCCACCGACTCGTGGCCGTGAACTACCGCCAGCAGCAGGTGGAGGCGCACTTCCGCTTCGGCCTGGTGCGGGTGCGCGAAAACGCGGAGCCCATTGCGCTGTACGACGGCGCACGGGCCGAAGCCGCCCACTCCGCCACCCTGTTCGGCCGCATCCAGGACAACTGGCGGATGGTGATGCGCTACACCAAGCGCCTCACGCTGGTGAACTCGCTGTACGCGCAGGTGGCCGTGGTGCTGCCGCTCGCGCTGGCAGCGCCACGCTACTTCGCGGGCGCCTACAGCTTCGGAGTGCTGATGCAGATCAGCCGGGCCTTCGACACGGTGAGCGGGGCGATGTCCTGGTTCATCAACAGCTACGGCACGCTGGCGGAATGGCGCGCCACGGTGAACCGGCTGGCCGAGCTGCGCGACGTGCTCGCCACCGTGCCTGCCACGCCGTCCGAAGGAATCCAGTGGCGAGCCGGGGACGGCTCCGTGCTGGCGACGCACGGCCTGCAACTGGCCCTGCCCAGCGGCGCCACGCTGCTTAGCGTGCCCGACCTGCGCATCGCGCCCGGCGAGCGCTGGCTGCTGCGGGGCCCCTCCGGAGCGGGAAAAAGCACCCTGCTGCGCGCGCTGGCCGGCCTGTGGGACTTCGGCAGCGGCACCATCGAGCGGCCGCGCGCGCGGATGCTCTTCGTGCCGCAGCGCAGCTACCTGCCGATGGGGAGCCTGGCCGATGCGCTCGCCTACCCGGACACGGCCGGCGAACACCCCGAAGCGCAGGTGCGCGAGGCACTGCAGGCGGTGGGGCTTGCGCCGTTCAGCGGCCTGCTCGGCGAGGTGGCGCCCTGGGCCCAGCGCCTGTCGCCCGGCGAGCAGCAGCGCCTGGCCTTCGCGCGCGTGCTGCTGCAGCAACCCGAATGGGTGCTGCTGGACGAGGCCACCAGCGCGCTGGACCCGGCGGCCGAGCGCATGCTCTACACGCTGCTGGCCGAGCGCCTGCCTGCCGCCACGGTCATCAGCGTGGGCCACCGGGACGCGCTGGCCGACTTCCATGCCCGCGAATGCGTGCTGGCACCGAGCCACGCACCGCAGGCGATCGCCACTTCCAACCTGCCCGGGCAGGGCGCCCCAGCCGGGGAGACCGCCCTGCCCGCCTGAGCGCCTGAACGCCGGAGCACCTCAGGAAGAGCACGGAAAAAGAAAAAGGCACCTCGCGGTGCCTTTCTCGAAGCCAGCGAAGGGGATCGAAACCCCCTCACACTCACCGATCAGCGGCCGGCGCGCTTGCGCTCGTTTTCCGTCAGGAAGCGCTTGCGCAGGCGCACGCTCTTGGGCGTGATCTCGACCAGTTCGTCGTCCTCGATGAACTCCACGCCGTATTCCAGCGTGAGGTCGATCGGGGGCGTGATCTTGATCGCGTCTTCCTTGCCGGAGACGCGGAAGTTGGTCAGCTGCTTGGTGCGCGTGGCGTTCACGATCAGGTCGTTGTCGCGGCTGTGGATGCCGACGATCATGCCTTCGTACACCGGGTCGTTCGCCTTCACGAACATGCGGCCGCGGTCGTCCAGCTTGCCCAGGGCGTAGGTGAAGATTTCACCGTCGTCCATGGAGATCAGCACGCCGTTCTTGCGGCCGCCGATGGCGCCCTTGTGCGGTTCGTAGCTGTCGAAGATGTTGGAGATCAGGCCCGAGCCGCGCGTCAGGTTCAGGAATTCGTTGGTGAAACCGATCAGGCCACGGGCCGGAATGCGGTACTCCAGGCGCACGCGGCCACGGCCGTCCGACTCCATGTTCACCAGTTCGCCCTTGCGCTCGCCCAGGGCCTGCATCACGCCGCCCTGGTGGGTTTCTTCGATGTCGGCCGTCACCAGCTCGATCGGCTCGTGCTTTTCGCCGTTGATGTCGCGGAACACCACGCGCGGCTTGGACACGGCCAGTTCATAGCCTTCGCGGCGCATGTTTTCCAGCAGGATGGTCAAGTGCAGTTCGCCACGACCCATCACCTCGAAGATGCCTTCTTCGTCGGTTTCCTTCACGCGCAGGGCCACGTTGTGCTGCAGTTCCTTTTGCAGGCGGTCCCAGATCTGGCGGCTGGTCACGAACTTGCCTTCGCGGCCGGCCAGGGGCGAGGTGTTCACGCAGAAGTTCATGGTCAGCGTGGGCTCGTCCACCTTGAGCATGGGCAGCGGTGCGGGGTTGGAGGGGTCGGTCACGGTCACGCCGATGCCGATGTCCTCGATGCCGTTGATCAGCACGATGTCGCCCGGGCCGGCCAGGGGCGTCTGCATGCGGTCCAGGCCCTGGAAGGTCAGCACCTGGTTGATGCGGCCCTTGACGCTCTTGCCCTCGGGGCCTTCCATCACCAGCACGTCCTGGCCGGGCTTCACAGTGCCCTGGCTGATGCGGCCCACGCCGATGCGGCCCACGAAGGTGGAGAAATCGAGCGCCGAGATCTGCAGTTGCAGCGGAGCGGTCGGATCACCCGAGTTCGGGGGCACGTGCTTGAGGATGGTGTTGAACAGGGCCGACATGTCGGGGCCCCACTGCTCGCCGGGAGCGCCTTCTTCCAGCGAGGACCAGCCATTGATGCCCGAGGCATACACCACGGGGAAGTCGAGCTGCTCGTCGGTCGCGCCCAGCTTGTCGAACAGGTCGAACGCGGCGTTCACCACCTTGTCGGGGTTGGCACCGGGCTTGTCCACCTTGTTCACGACCAGGATCGGGCGCAGGCCCAGGGCCAGGGCCTTCTTGGTCACGAAACGCGTCTGGGGCATGGGGCCCTCTTGCGCGTCGATCAGCAGCACCACGCTGTCCACCATGGACAGGGCACGTTCCACTTCGCCGCCGAAGTCCGCGTGGCCCGGGGTGTCGACGATGTTGATGTGCGTGCCTTCCCAGCTCACGGCGCAGTTCTTGGCCAGGATGGTGATGCCACGCTCTTTTTCGATGGCGTTGTTGTCCATCACGGTATCGACGACCTTTTCGTGGTCAGCGAAGGTGCCGGACTGGCGCAGCAGCTGGTCGACCATGGTGGTTTTGCCGTGGTCAACGTGCGCGATGATGGCGATATTGCGGATTTGTTTGCTCATAGTGCTTCCAATATGCCGCGCTCTACCTGCGGCGTGCTTTCTAGAATCTGTTGAATTTCCAAGGGGCTCAGGAGCCGGTCGGGCACCAGTTCACCCGCAGTGGTGTGGCCCACGCCCAGCAGGGCATGGGGATCGTCTCCGAAGACCGCGACCGCGGGCGCATCGGGCCAGGGGCCGCGGCGGCGCACGCCGGACAGGAACCGCCCGGCATTCTCGCTGTCCAGCGTGACACGCACATGCTGTGCCAGCAGGATCTCGGCGGGGTGCACGCAGGCCATGCGCTCACCCTCGTCCATCGCCTCCAGCGCGGCGAGCGTGACGCAGCGCTCCACGCCCAGCCCGCCGGTGTCGATGCGCCGCAGGAACGTGAGGTGCGCGCCGCAACCGAGCGCGGCACCGATGTCCTCGCCCAGCGTGCGGATGTAGGTGCCCTTGCTGCAGGTAACTATTATTTTGATAGCAGAACGCCCTAGTGTTTCTTGTACTGGAGCCAGTTTCAATGCATGGATGACCACGTCGCGCGCCTCGCGCTCCACGGCAATGCCGGCGCGTGCGTACTCGTACAGCGCCTTGCCGTCTTTCTTGAGCGCGCTGTGCATGGGCGGCACCTGGCGGATCGGTCCCGTGAACTGGCGTTGCACCTCGGCCAGGCGCTCGGGCGTGAGCTGCGCCGGATCGACCTCGCGCTGCGCCAGCACCTCGCCCTCCGCGTCGCCGGTGGTGGTCGTCGTCCCCAGCAGCGCGATGGCCTCGTAGGTCTTGGGGGCGTCCAGCTGCAACTGGCTGAACTTGGTCGCCGCGCCGAAGCACAGCGGGAGCACGCCCGTGGCGAGTGGATCGAGCGTGCCGGTGTGGCCCGCCTTCTCTGCCCGCAGCAGCCACTTGGCCTTCTGCAGGGCATCGTTGCTCGACAGGCCCAGTGGTTTGTCGAGCAGCAGCACGCCATGAACCGGACGCCGCTGGATGCGGGTGCGCGGCGCGCGCACCGCACCGCCACGCGGCCCGTTCGCTGCGTGCCAATCGCTGCCCCCCAAGGGGGCACTCGCTCCCTGGGGCGGCCCGTCGGTATGCATGCTCAGTCTTCTTGGGCGCGCGAAGAAACCGCCTTGGCGATCAAGGCGTTCATGTCGGCCGCACGCTCGGTGGTGCGGTCGAACACGAAGTGCAGCGTGGGCACGGTGTGGATGTGCAGGCGCTTGAACAGGCCGTTGCGCAGGAAGCCCGCGGCCTGGTTCAGCGCCACCTGCGTGGCTTCGGGGTCACCGATCAGCACGCTGAAGAAGACCTTGGCATGCGCGTAGTCGGGAGTCACCTCCACGGCCTGCAGCGTCACCATGCCCACGCGCGGATCTTTCAATTCGCGCGCGATCAACTCCGTCAGATCGCGCTGGATCTGATCGGCGACCTTGAAGCCGCGGTTGGGGGTGGAGGATTTCTTCGCAGCCATGTCGAGCCCCGGGCCTTACAGCGTCCGCGCGATTTCCTTGATGTCGAAGAACTCCAGCTGATCACCTTCTTTGATGTCGTTGTAGTTCTTGAGCTTGATACCGCACTCGAAGCCTTCCTTGACTTCCTTGACATCGTCCTTGAGGCGCTTGACCGAGTCGACTTCGCCCGTGTAGACCACCACGTTGTCGCGCAGCAGGCGGAAGCGTGCGTTGCGATGGACCATGCCCGAGGTGATGTACGAACCGGCAATCGTGCCGATCTTCGTGGCCACGAACACCGTGCGGATCTCGGCCGTGCCGATGACTTCCTCGCGCTGCTCGGGGGCCAGCATGCCGGACATGGCGACCTTCAACTCGTCCACGGCGTCATAGATGATGCTGTAGTAGTGCAGGTCGACACCGTTGCTCTCGGCCGTCTTGCGCGCGCCGGCATCGGCACGCACGTTGAAGCCGATCACGATGGCCTTGGAGGCGATCGCCAGGTTGATGTCGGACTCGCTGATACCGCCCACGCCCGCATACACGAGCTGGACCTTGATCTCGTCCGTGGACAGCTTGAGCAGCGACTGCGACAGCGCTTCCTGCGAACCCTGCACGTCGGCCTTGACGATGATGGGCAGGTACTTGACCTCGCCCGCCGTCATGTCGGCGAACATGTTTTCCAGCTTGGCGGCTTGCTGCTTGGCCAGCTTGGTGTTGCGGAACTTGCCGGCGCGGTAGGTGGCGATTTCGCGGGCCCGGCGTTCGTCGCCCAGCACCATGAATTCGTCGCCGGCCTGCGGCACTTCCGTCAGGCCCTGGATTTCCACCGGGATCGACGGACCGGCCGATTTGGCGACCTTGCCGTTTTCGTCCAGCATGGCGCGCACGCGGCCATAGGTCTGGCCTGCCAGCACCACATCGCCGACCTTCAGCGTACCGGACTGCACCAGCACCGTGGCCACGGGGCCGCGCCCCTTGTCCAGCTCGGCTTCGATCACGAGGCCCTTGGCCATCGCATCGACCGGGGCACGCAGTTCCAGCACTTCGGCCTGCAGCAGCACCTGCTCCAGCAGGTCGTCGATGCCCATGCCGGTCTTGGAGGACACGGGCACGAAAGGCGAATCGCCGCCGTACTCTTCGGGCACGACCTGCTCGGCCACCAGTTCCTGCTTGACGCGGTCGGGGTTGGCATCGGGCTTGTCGGACTTGGTGATCGCGACCACCATGGGCACACCGGCCGCCTTCGCGTGCTTGATGGCTTCCTTGGTCTGCGGCATGACGCCGTCGTCGGCCGCCACCACCAGGATGACGATGTCGGTGGCCTGCGCACCGCGGGCCCGCATGGCGGTGAATGCCTCGTGGCCCGGAGTGTCCAGGAACGAGATCATGCCGCGCGGCGTTTCCACGTGGTAGGCACCGATGTGCTGCGTGATGCCGCCGGCTTCGCCCGCGGCCACCTTGGCACGGCGGATGTAATCCAGCAGCGAGGTCTTGCCGTGGTCCACGTGGCCCATGACAGTGACCACCGGAGCGCGCCAGACCGATTCAGCCTGGGCACCCGCCACGTCGTCGTTGGTGAAGGCTTCCGGATCATCCAGCGCCGCCACCACGGCCTTGTGGCCCATTTCTTCCACCACGATCATGGCGGTGTCCTGGTCCAGCGGCTGGTTGATGGTGACCATCTGGCCCATCTTCATCAGCGCCTTGATGACTTCGGACGCCTTGATCGACATCTTGTGCGCGAGCTCGGACACCGTGATGGTTTCGGGCACGTGCACTTCGATGATGCGGGCTTCCACCGGAGCCGATTGCTGGTGATGGTGGTCATCGCGCTCGTTGCGGCGGCCACGGGGTCCCCCGCGCCAGTTGTTGCGACCCACGCCGCCACTGCTGTCGCCGCGCGTCTTGATTTCCTTCTTCTTGGCAGGATCGCCGGCCCAGCTGGACGACAGCTTGGCGGACTTGACCTCCTTGTTGCCTCCGGCGGGCGCGGCCGGTGCACGGGCACCCGGCGCAGCGGCAGGCTTGTGCAGCGTGCCCTTCTTGGCATCGGCACCGGCGGGCTTGGCGGCCGCGGGAGCCGGCTTGGGCTCCTCGGGCTTCTTGGCCACGAGCACCTTCTTGGGTGCGGCCATCATGGCGCGGATCGCCTCGGCTTCGGCCAGGGCCTTGCGGCGGCGTTCGTCCAGATCGACGGCGCGCGCGGTTTCCTCGGCCGCACGGGCCTTGGATTCCTCTTCGGCCTTGGCGCGGGCTTCAGCCTGGGCGGCCTGGCGTGCACTGGCTTCCGCCGCCTGCTCGCGTGAAGCCTCCTGCTTTTCCGCCTGCATCTGGGCCTTGCGGCTTTGCTCCTGCGCGGCGTAGGCAGCGGCACGCTCTTCGGCTTCGCGCTCGCGCTGTTCGCGGGCTTCCCGCTCGCGGCGCTTTTCGTTCAGCTCGGCTTCCTGGTGGCCGATCAGCTCGGCCTGGCGGCGCGCTTCCTCTTCGCGGCGCACGAGGTCCTGCGATTCCGGAGACATCACGGTTTCCGCGGCTTCGGCAGCCTCGTCGGAGCCGGCGTCGGAGGCGCCCTCGCCCCCTTCGTCGCGCTTGATGAAAGTGCGCTTCTTGCGCACTTCCACCTGGATCGTGCGCGCCTTGCCGGTGGCATCGGCCTGCTTGATCTCGCTGGTGGATTTTTTCGTCAAGGTGATCTTCTTGCGATCGGCCGAGGCGGTGCCGTGGCTGGCCTGCAGGAAGGCCAGCAGCTTTTGCTTGTCCGTTTCGGTCAAGGCATCGGTCGGGGCGGCCTTGGCCACCCCGGCAGACTTGAGCTGGTCGAGCAGGGTTTCTGGCGATTTCTTGAGTTCAGTGGCGAACTCGGCGACTGTGTTACTGGACATATTTGGTTCGTACCTCCCCTGACCTACTCTTGCCCCGCGAACCAATGTTCGCGCGCCTTCATGATCAAGGCTTTGGCATCTTCTTCAGACTGGCCGGTCAGGGCGGTCAGTTCGTCAAGGCCTAAGTCGGCCAGATCATCCCGGGTGTTCACGCCGCCTTCGGCGAGCTTGCCGATCAACTCGGGCGTGAGGCCCTCGAGATCGCGCAGGTTCTGCGAAACGCCGTCCACGCTTTCCTCTCGGGCAATTTCCATGGTGAGCAGCGCATCCTTGGCGCGGGCACGCAGCTCGTTCACGGTTTCTTCGTCGAAGCTTTCGATCTCCAGCATTTCCTGCAGCGGCACGTAGGCCACCTCTTCGAGGCTGGCGAAGCCTTCCTCGATCAGGATGTTGGCGATTTCCTCGTCCACATCGAGCTTTTCCATGAACAGCTTGCGGGCCGTGTCGGTCTCGTTGGCCTGCTTTTGCGCGCTTTCAGCCGCGTCCATGATGTTGATCTTCCAGCCCGTCAGGTCGGAAGCCAGGCGCACATTCTGGCCACCGCGGCCGATGGCGATGGCGAGATTTTCCTCGTCCACCACCACGTCCATGGCGTGTTTCTCTTCATCCACCACGATGGACGACACGTTGGCCGGCGCCAGCGCGCCGATCACGAACTGGGCGGGGTCCTCCGACCACAGCACGATGTCCACCCGCTCGCCAGCCAGCTCGTTGGTGACGGCGTTGACACGCGTGCCACGCACGCCCACGCAGGTGCCGATGGGATCGACGCGCTTGTCGTGCGACAGCACCGCGATCTTGGCGCGGCTGCCGGCATCGCGCGCGCAGCTCTTGATCTCCAGCAGGCCCTGCTCGATCTCGGGCACTTCGTTGCGAAACAGCTCGATCATGAACTCGGGCGCCGAGCGCGAGAGGATGATGGGCGCGCCGCGCAGCGTCAGGTCCACTTCCATGATCATGGCGCGCACGCGGTCGCCATTGCGAAGGTTTTCCTTGGGGATCATCTCGGAGCGGCGCAGGCGGCCTTCCACCCGGCCCGACTCGACGATGATGTCGCCCTTGTCCATGCGCTTGACGGTGCCGGTGAAGATCTTTTCGCCGCGCGACATGAAGTCGTTGAGCAGCATCTCGCGCTCGGCGTCGCGGATCTTCTGCAGGATGACCTGCTTGGCAGCCATGGCGCCGATGCGGCCGATCGGCACGGAATCGACGCCTTCTTCGATGAATTCACCCACTTCGATGTCGGCGATGCGCTCGCGGGCATCCATCAGCAGCTCTTCGGCTTCGGGGTTTTGCAGACCGGCGTCGTCGGGCACGACGAGCCAGCGACGGAAAGTCTCGTAGTTGCCGCTGTCACGGTCGATGGCGACACGGATGTCCACTTCGCCTTGGTACAGCTTCTTCGTGGCCTGGGCAAGGGCCAATTCGACGGCGCCAAAGACCACATCGCGTTCCACGTTCTTCTCACGCGAAATGGCTTCGACCAACATCAACAGTTCGCGATTCATGCGACGACTCTCCTATTTTTCAATCTCTTGAAGGCCGCCGCGCCGCGCGCGCCAACCTTTGTATTCGTTCGGTGTGTCAGGCCTGGACCGGCCCGTCTTTGGATCCCCGCCCCTTGAAATCGACGATGGACGCCAGGCGCGCATCGCGCAGTTCGTCCAGCGTGAAACCCAGCGCTTGCAGCGGCGCCGGTACCCGTTTCTTGCTGACCCGCTGGCCAGGCTTCACGGGCGGCTCCTCGCTCCAGACGACCTGCCATCCACCGGCTTCGGTACGCTCCAGCGTGCCGCGGAATTTCTTGCGGTTGGCATTGACCTGACCGCCGCCAGCCTCGCCGATGGGCGCCTTGAGCGTGAGGTCCACCATGTGCCCGGTGAAACGGATGAAATCCTGCTCGTGGCGCAGAGGGCGATCGATGCCGGGCGAGGAAATCTCCAGCCTCTTGTACTCGACGCCATCCACTTCCAGCGCGAACTGCAGTTGCCGCGTGACCTTTTCGCAGTCTTCCACGGTGACGAACTGCTCGGGCAGCACGGGCTCGCCCTCCACGGGCGCCTGCCAGGGCAAATCGATGGTGATGCGCAGCAGGCCGCCGGCGGAGCGCTCGATCTCCACCAGGTCATAGCCCAGCCCGGTCACGGTTTGTTCAACGATCTGCTGCAATGCCACGTGTTGTTCTGTTCAGTATCCAGAAGTACAAAAAACCCGATAACCACCTAGGACCTTCCAGGGCAGCTTCGAGCTCCAAAAGCGAACGGCCAAAAAAAACGGGCGGTAGGTACCCGCCCGTTTGGTCGTGAAGATGCAATTGTAGCCTGTCGCGCGCCGCTTTGCAAAGGCGGCGGCATGCAATTTGCATTGGCGCCACAGGCGTACCGGCCGCCCCTGCGGCGAGCGAGCGAAAAACCCGGCGGTTCTCCGCTATCCACGGGCTGCGCGCACCCGTTCGATCAGCGCCTGGGCCTGTGGATCCCGCCCTGCCGGAGGCTGGGATGCCAGGCTGTCGAGCAACCGCGAAAGCACCCCGGACTGGGGCAGCAGCGGACCGAGAAAGCGCGCGCCGGCCGGATCGGCGATGAGCAGGGTCGGGAAGGTTTCCACGTCCAGATCGCCGGCCAGGTCTTCCTCGTCTTCGATGTCCACCCACACGAAGCGGGCCTGTGGATGGGCTTGCGCCACGGTGTCGAACACCGCACGGTATTCGCGGCAGGCGCCGCACCAGCCGGCGCACAGGCAGACGACCCACCAGCCGGCGGTCGCGCTTGAGAGGGACATGTCGGGAGAGGCGGCCGGTGCGTGCATGGAAGAAAGGATGGGGCTCAGGGATGGCGCCCCTCGCGGGCGCGGTAGATGTCCATCGTACCCACACTGGCCGCCCGGTTGCCCCAGGCGTTGCGAACATAGGTCGATACCGCCGCCACGTCGTCGTCACCCAGCACGTGACGGAATGGCGGCATGCCGTAGGGACGCGGGTTGCCGGCCGTGGTGGGCGGGTAACCGCCCAGGAGCACCATGCGCACCAGATTGGTCGGATTTTCCATGGTCGCGGCGCGGTTTCCTGCCAGTGCGGGAAACGCCCCGGCCCGGCCCTCGCCGCGCTCTCCGTGGCATTGCGCGCATTGTTGCGAATACACGGCGGCACCCCGCTCCATGGCCGAAGCGAACGGGGGTGCCACCGCCGGTGCCGGGCGTTCGTGTGCGGGCAGCGCGCGCAGGTAGACCGCCATGGCGCCCAGGTCGGCATCGTTCAGGTACTGGGTGCTGCGGAACACCACCTCGGCCATGGGCCCGGTGACCGACCCGCGCGGTGCCACGCCGGTGCGCAGCAGCGCCACCACGTCTTCCTGCGGCCAGCCGGCCACACCCGCCTCGGCGGCGGCGTTGAGGGCCGGGGCATACCAGTTCTGTACCGGGATGAGCCCGCCGCGGAACGCCTGCGACTCGCTCGTCGCGCCGAAGGCGTTGCGCGGGCTGTGGCAGGCCGCGCAGTGGCCCAGGCCCTGCACGAGGTAGGCACCCCGGTTCCATTCGGCCGACTGCTGCGGATCGGGCGCCAGCGTGCCGGGCCGGAAGAACAGCGCGCGCCAGCCGGCCAGCGCGGCTTGCGTGCTGAACGGGAAAGCCAGCGCATGCGGCGTGTTGGTGCGCTGCACGGCCGGCAGGCTGCGCAGGTAGGCGTAGATCGCGTCGGAATCCTCGCGCGTGACGTGGGTGTAGTTGGGGTAGGGAAACGCGGGGTACAGCAGCCGGCCGTCCCGAGACCGGCCGTGGTGCATCGCGCGCCAGAACTCCGCCGCTGTCCAGCGCCCCAGGCCGGTTTCGGCGTCGGGCGTGAGGTTGCTGGCGAACACCACGCCGAACGGCGTCTCCACGCCCCGGCCTCCGGCAAACGGCGCCCCGCCCTGCGCGGTGTGGCACGACATGCAATTGCCCGCACGCGCCAGGTATTCGCCGCGCTGCACGGCCTGCGGCGCGGGCTGGGCCAGGGGCACGTCCTGCGGCGGCAAGGGCGCTTCGCCGCGCAGGTTCAGGTACACCACCACGGCGCACGCCAAGGCGCCCAGCAGCACCAGGCCGGCCAGCCCTTTCAGCGCGCGCTTCATCGCAAGCCCCCCAATGCGCCCGTGCCGGCAGCGGCCACGCCGCCGCAGGGCATCGGCAGCCGGCCGGGCAAGGCAGAAGCAGGCCGAGCATCGGCGGGCACGGCCTGTGCGGACAGCCAGGCAGTGACCGCGCTCACGTCTTCGGGTACGAGCTGGCGGGCCACATGGGCCATGCAATCGGGCGCCTGGGCGCGCCGCTGGCCGGTCTGCCAGGCGCCAATCTGGCTGTTGAGGTAGTCGCGCGGCAATCCGAGCAGGCCGGGAATGGCCGGTGCCACGCCGGTCATGGCGGCCCCATGGCACTGCACGCAGGCCGGAATGCCCAGCGCGGCATCCCCCTGGCGCACCAGCGTGCGCCCGCGCTCCAGGGCCGCAGGAGTCGCCTGGGTCGGCGGCGGCGGCGTGTAGGGCAGGTCCAGCGCGGCGAAATGCGCGGCGATCTCGCGCAGATAGTCGTCGGTCATGTGCTCCAGCAGGTAGGCCATTTGCGGATAGCTGCGGCGGCCGTCCCGGAAATTGAGCAGCTGGTGGTAGAGGTAGCCCGCCGGCTTGCCGGCGATGCGCGGAAAGTAGCCCTCCTGGGTGGCGCGCCCTTCCCGGCCGTGGCAGGCGGTGCAGGCCAGCACGCGGTCGCCCAGCCCGGGAGCAGCCGGCCCGTCGGCAGGGGCCGCCGCGGCGGCTGGCCCCGCAGTGGTCAGCAGCGCGAACAGCGACACAAGGGCCGACAAAGCCAGGCGCCCGGCCCGGCATGCGGTTTCATTCATGGGGGATCCGATCGGACGTGGGAATGCGGCAGGTCTGCCATGGTGCGACTCTACGCACCCCGGGCAAAACAGTACAGATTCAGTTTGCCGCTAAAAATACGGATCAGTTGCATGCCGTCCACGCCGCCACGGTCCATCCACCACCCCTCCCCGGTCCGCTCCCGTCCATGAAACGCTACGAACGCCACGCCGACGCCCTCGCCCAGTTGATCCACAGCGGCGCCCTGCGCGCGGGCGATCGCATGCCCTCGGTGCGGGAAACCAGCCGGGCCCGGGGCATCAGCCCATCGACCGTGTTCGCGGCCTACGACCTGCTGGAAGCGCAGGGACTGGTGCATGCGCGGCCGCGCTCGGGCTACTACGTGAGCCACCGGCAGCCGTCCGCCACGGACCGCGTCCCGGCCGAGCCCCAGCCTTCGGCGCCGCACGACGGCTCGCGCGGCGTGGAGATCAGCGACTTGGTGTTCGACGTGCTGGGATCGGCGCGCGACCCGCACCTGGTGCCGCTCGGGTCGGCGTTTCCGGGCCCTGAACTCTTTCCGCTGGCGCGGCTGGCGCGCTGCCTGTCCAGCGGCATGCGCCGGCTGGACCCGGCCGCCATCGTGCAGCACCTGGCGCCAGGCGATGAGCGGCTGCGCCAGCAGATCGCGCTGCGCTACGGCCTGCACGGCATGGCGGTGGATGCGGCCGAGATCGTGACCACCAACGGCGCGATGGAGGCGCTCAACCTGTGCCTGGAGGCCATCACGCAGCCGGGCGACATCGTGGTGCTGGAGTCGCCCACCTTCTACGCGGCGCTGCAGGCGCTGGAGCGGCTGCGGCTGCGCGCGGTGGAGATCACCACCCACCCGCGCGAAGGCATCGACCTGGGCGCCCTGGAACGCGCGCTGCACGCACACCCCGTCAAGGCCTGCTGGCTCATGCCCACGTTTCAGAACCCGCTGGGCAGCACCCTGCCCGAGGAGCGCAAGGAGGCGCTGGTGGCGCTGCTGGCCCGCCGCGGCGTGCCGCTGATCGAGGACGACGTGTATGGCGAACTGCACTTCGCCCCGCGCCGCCCACCGCCGGCCAAGGCCTTCGACACCGGGGGCCATGTGCTGCACTGCAGCTCGTTCAGCAAATGCCTGGCGCCCGGCTATCGCGTGGGCTGGGTGGCCGCGGGCCGCTTTGCCGGCGCGGTGCAGCGATTGAAGCTGATGACCACGCTCTCGACCGCCACGCCGTCGCAGCAGGCGCTGTCGGAATACCTGGACCAGGGCGGCTACGACCGGCACCTGCGCCAGCTGCGCGGCACGCTGGCGCGCCAGCAGGCGCGCGCACGGGCGCTGATCGCCGAGCACTTTCCGCCCGGCACGCGCGTGTCGCGGCCGGACGGCGGGTATTTCCTGTGGGTGGAGCTGCCCCAGTCCGTGGATGCCCTGGCTCTGCACCGCGCGGCGCTGGGCCAGGGCATCAGCCTGGCACCGGGGCACCTCTTTTCCACCGACCGGCGCTTCTCGCACCGCGTGCGCATCAACTGCGGCCACCCGGCCGCGGCGCGCTTCGACGAGGCCCTGCGCACCGTGGGCGCGCTGGCCGGCGGGCTGTGCCGGGGCGGGTCCTCGGACGCCGCCACCGATTGCTATTAAATTAATAGCAATGGAGGCAATGACGACTAGGGCATCGGCAGTTTTTCATTCAAACCACCGCCCCGCCACCCTTCCGCGTCAGGGAAGCACGGAAGACGCCCTGGCCTTGGCCACCAGCGCATCCGCATCGCGCCGCAGCAGCAGGCGCCCCGCCACCAGTGCATCGGCCGCCTGGGTGACCGCGGCCACGTACCCGGCCTGCGTGCCGTACAACTCCTCCAGCGAAGGCCGCGCATCGCCCGCCGCCAGCCGCGCGGCGCGCGTCTTGTGGAAGGGAATGAAGCTGCCGGTGAGGTTGGACAGATCGGTGATGCCCGGCGTGGCCACGTAGTTGAACTCGATGCTCGTGCCCAGCGGCGCACGCGCTTCCACGCTCTGGATGCCGGCGCGGGCCAGGCCGGTGGACGGGTCCACCTGCGGCACCAGGATGGCGTAGTCGCGGCCCACGTCGCGCGGCGGCTGCAGAGTGGCGATGCCGGACTCGTCCTGCGGCACGTACTGCGGCCCGAAGTCCAGCAGCGAGAAGCCGTTGTAGCGCGCCAGGTAGTCGAACGCCGGGATGGCGGTCGGCGTGCCGCCCACGCTCCAAGTCAATCCCCGCATGGCCGGATACACAAGCTTCGCGGGCGGCACCAGCGTGCCGTCGGCCACCTTGGGCACCTGGCTGGCTGGCGGCTCGGTGCCGCGCACCACCCAGTCTTCCAGCGCGATGAACAGCGCGCGGAAGGTGTCGGTGAAGTGGGCGCTGTTGCACAAATCGAATTGCAGACGGCATGACCCCAACCCCAGACGGACCTATGCCACAGCAGTCACCGACACGGTGTGAGGACGGCCGATCTGACTGAACCGATTGAGCAAGGCCACGCGGACATGCAGCTCCACAACCTGGCGGTCGAACGTGCGCGCGATCACCCGTTCGCCCAGTCGCTTGAAGCAGTGCATCTTCGTCTCCACAAGGCTGCGCCGGTGGTAGCCGCTCCACTTCTTCCAAATGCCGCGACCCAGGCGCTGGCACGCCCGAATGGCCTCATTACGATGCGCCGAGCCCGGACTCGACTTCTTCCAATGGCTGGCGTTCTTGCGGGGCGGGATCACCGCCATCGCGTGCCGCTCGGCAATGGCGTCCAGGCAGGCGCGCGTGTCGTAGGCGCCATCGGCACTGACGCTTTCGATGGATTCGTCAGTGGGAATCTGAGCCAGCAACCCGGGCAACATCGGCGCATCCCCAATGGCGTTGCTGGTCACCTCGATGGCGCGTATTTCCAGCGTCTGCGCGTCGATGCCCAGATGGACCTTGCGCCATTCGCGCCGGTATTCAGCACCATGCTTCTTGCGTTTTCACTCTCCTTCGCCCAGGAACTTGATGCCGGTGCTGTCCACCAGCAACTGCAGCGGCGAGTTGGTTCGCTGGTAGCTCAGTTCGACCTGCAAGGTCTTTTGGCGCCGGCAAACAGTGCTGAAGTCAGGTACCGGCCAGTCCAGCTTTGCCAGCCGCAGCAGGCTCTGCACCATGCCCAGCGCCTGTCGCAAGGGCTGGCCGAACAGGCACTTGATGCTCAGGCAGAACTGGATTGCTGCGTCCGAGAAGGTTCGGCTGCGTCCACGCCTGCCGGTCGGCGTGCCAAACCACTGCATGCCCTCATCTAGCCACATCGTCAACGAGCCTCGCGCTTTCAGCGCCGCGTTGTACGCCTTCCAGTTCGTCGTGCGGTACTTGCTCCGCTGCCTGTTCTTCGTCTCTGTCACGCAGTCAGTCTACGGGCATCAGCATCGCGATTTGTGCAACAAAGCCGGTGAAGTGCACCACCGTGCCGGCCGGATAGACATTGCGCGTGGGCGCGTAGCTGATGCTTTCGGTGCCGCCCGTGCCGCCGTGCTGCGTGCTGGCGTAGTAGTAGATGCGCGCATTGGCGGGCTGGGCGAGGTCGCGCAGGCCGTTGGCATCCGTCAGCACCGGCGAGCCCTGCAGCTGCCAGAACTCGGTGCCCGACAGGCCCAGGAAGAACTTCGGGCAGGTGTCGGTGGCCGCGCAGCGCTTCATCACGCCGCCCTGCCGGCCGCTCACCTCGTCGCTGTAGTCCTTGTCCAGCCCGCGCGGCGCCGTCTGGCCGAAGGCCGTGTGGTCGGTGCGCAGTCCACCTCCGCCGCCCGGCACGGCGAAGCGCGTGTTGATGTTGGTCTGGCGTGCGGCCACGTGGGCGAACATGCCGTCGAACACCTTGCCGCCGCGCAGCGACTGGTTGAAGCCCAGGTGCAGGAAGGTCTTCATCGCATTGCCCGACTGCGAGGTGCCCTGCCCCAGCGTGGACTGGATGCGGCCGGCGACCGGGTTGGCCCGGCCGTCGGCATCGGCGGCCGCGCTGCGGAAAAAGCTCACCGTGTCCCGCAGCGCCGCCAGGCCCACGCCCATGACCTTGGGGTCTTTCGCCACATAGACCAGCTCGTACAGGTACTGCGGATCGAAGCCGCCCTGCAGGCACACGCTGGCCGGGCTGGGCGTACCCGGGAACGGGTTGGCGGCCGCATCGCAGGTGGCGAACTTCCACTGGCCCGCGGGCACGGGCTCGCGCGCATCGGTTTCGTTGCGCCGGCGGGTGAGCGAATAGCCGGGCTGGGTGTTGTCCAGGCTGGCGGGCTCGTACGGGATCATGGTGCCGTTGAACACGCCGCCCGGCAGCGCCATGGCGGGCATGGCGGCCGTGGGCACGAGTTCGGTGCGGTACGGGCCGGTGATGGTGCTGCCGTCCTGGTTCCGGGCCACGGGCACCGTCACGGTCAGGCGTGCGGGCGTGCTCTTGGGCACGTCGCCCTGCCAGGCCGAATACAGCATCACGTAGCCCCGCTCGAAGTACACCGCATCGCCCGGCGTCGCGGCCGGGTTGGGCTGCGTGAGGATGTTGCCGCGGTTGGGCGCGTCGTAGCGCAGCACGCCGCTGGCGCGGGCCATGTCCTTGGGCTTGAGCATCACGAAGTCGGCGCTGTACTCCACCATGCCGCGCGCATTGACGGGGGCCAGCTGCAGGTCCTGGATCACCGCATTGCGCGGGTCGGCGGGATCGACCTCGCCGCGCAGGGTGCCGGTCAGTTTCTCGTAGGCGCCCACGCTGCCGTAGGTGCCCGCGACGTCCTCGGTGGCCGTGATGGACAGGCGCATCTGCGGGGCGGTGGCCGCGGGCGGGGAATCGCTGCCGCCGCAGGCGGCCAGCAGCGCCGCGGCCAGCACGGGCGCCATGGCGCGCAGCCGGGGGCGATCCAGCGGGGAAATCGCGAAGGACGGGAATGTCATGGTGTTGTCTCCGGAAGGTTCTTGGGTGTTGTCGTCGGTACAGGGCAAGGCTGCGCCCACCCCGCCGTGCGCTGCGGCGGGGACATGCGTGCCTTCAGGGCGCGGCCCGATGGGCCGTGAGGGGGCGAGAACCTATTCGGGCTGGATGCCCGCGGCCTTGATGACCTGGCCCCATTTCCGGGTTTCGGCGGCCTGGAACTTCGCGAGTTCGTCGGAGGTGGTGGTCCAGGCCTCGGAGCCCGCCATGTCGTAGAACGACTGGGCCGCCGCGCTCTTGGTGGCCTGCCCGAGCAGTTCGTTGAGCCGCGCCACCACGGGGGCCGGCGTGCCCGCCGGCACATAGGCGGCGAACCAGTAGCCCATGTCGTAGCCCTTCACGCCGGCCTCCTCGATGGTGGGCACGTCGGGCAGCTGCGCACCGCGCTTTTTCGTCGAATAGCCCAGCGCGCGCAGCTTGCCGGCCTTGATCTGCGGCACGCCCGTGGAGGTGTCGGTGATCATCAGATCGATCTGCCCGCCCAGCAGGTCGGTGATGGCCAGGGGGTTGCTCTTGTAGGGCACATGCAGGATGTCCACGCCGGCCAGTTGCTTGAGCATCTCCCCCGCGACGCGGCTGGACGAGCTGCCGCTGCCGAAGCTGAGCTTGCCCGGGCTCTTCTTGGCCGCCGCGATCAGCTCGCCCACGTTCTTGTAGGGTGCCGCGGCGTTCACCACCAGCACCTGGCCGCCCTTGCCCAGGCCGGTGACCGGCACGAAATCCTTCACCGGGTCATAGGACAGCTTTTTGTAGAGGTGTTCGTTGGCGGCGTGCGTGGTGTTGGTGGTGATGAGCACCGTGTAGCCGTCCGGCGCGGCCTTGGCCACGGCCTGCGCGGCGATCATGCCGCTGGCGCCGGCCTTGTTGTCCACCACCACCGCCTGCTTGGTGTCGGTGGTGACGGACTGGCCGATGGCGCGCGCGAGCTGGTCGGTGGCGCTGCCCGCCGCGAACGGCACGACGAAGGTGATGGGCTTGGACGGATAGGCCGGTGCCTGGGCAGCGGCCGGCCCGGCCACCGCCAGGCCCAGAACCGCCGCCACGGTGGCGGCGAGCGCATGGCGACGCGAGGCGCGCCGGTGCGGCTCGGGGCGAGGCTGGGGTTGGAAAAAGGGGTTCATGTCGTCTCCTGTGTGGTTATGGAAAAAGCGATGCAGGACCGCGGGCCCGACGCATGGCCGGGTGCGGCATTCGAAAGGTGTCACCCGGGCGGTCCCGCCAGGTGCGCGGCGAGCGCGGCGGGCACCTCGACGGGCAGGTCGAGCAGCAGGAACGACAGCGCCTTGCCATGGCTGTCGAGATTGAGCGCATCGTTCACGCCGCCGTCCAGCACGTCGTCGATGACGAAGTTCATGGCGTGCAGGTTCGGCAGCAGGTAGCGCGCGACGCGGCTGGGCCGGCGCAGCGCGAACTGGCGCGCCACAGCGGCCTCGGTGACCTGCGCGGTCAGCACCTCCCACAGCGCGGAATGCCAGGCGATCACGCTGATGTTGGAGCGGTTGCCTTTGTCGCCCGTGCGGCTGTGCGCGAGGCGGTACAGGGGCACGGTCAAGGGCGCGGCGGTGGCGGAGGTCGAAGCGGACGATGGCGCGGCAGCCGATGCGGGGATCGAAGGGGTGGCGGTGGTCATGGCGGGTTCCTGGGGGCTCGGCGTCAATCCAGCATCACGTGGCCCACGGCCACGGACTCGCGCGGCACCAGGCACGACACCGTGCCCAGGCGCGGTCGCATCGCGGTGCGCACGCCGCCGCCGCCCGCCGGGCCGCAGCAGTACAGGGCCGTCACCTCGCGCACCAGGCGCTGGGCGCTGGCGTGCTCCCGGTGCTGCAACGCCACGCGCAGGCGCACATCGCGGGCATCGCCGGCCGCAGCCGCGTCCCGCCAGTGCCCGGCGTCGTCGCCGAACACGCTGGTCACCCCGATCAGGTCGATGCGCAGCGGCGCGACGCCGGCCAGGCGCTCGCGCAGGACCTCGCCCGCCAGCCGCGCGCGCGCTTCGGCACGGGCGCCGGCATAGGAAATCTCGCCCTCGGCGAACCAGCCGGATTCGAAACACACATTCACCTTGAGCGACGGTGGCCGCGCATGGCCGCTCACCCCTTCCAGCCGCACACGGTCGGTGCCGGCTGGCAGCACGCGCGCGGTGGTGATGTCGGCCACCACATCGGGCGTGAGGTAGGCGGCCGGGTCGTGCAGCTCGTACAGCAACTGCTCCTTCACCGTGCGCTCGTCGATGCGCCCGCCCGTGCCCGCGGGCTTGGCGATGGTGCAGTGGCCATCGGCGTCGATCTCGGCGATGGGGTAGCCCAGTTGCGCCATGCCCGGCACGTCCTTGTAGCCCGGGTCGGCGAAATACCCGCCGGTGACCTGCGAGCCGCATTCCAGCAGATGCCCGGCCATGGTGGCGCGCGCCAGCCGGTCCCAGTCGTCCGGGGCCCAGCCGAAATGCGCGAGGGCCGGCCCCAGCACCAGCGAGGGGTCCGCCACGCGGCCGCACACCACGATGTCGGCGCCGGCGCGCAGCGCATCGGCGATCGGCTGCGCGCCGATGTACGCATTGGCGCTCACGATGGGATCGGTGGGCAGGGCCGCGCCCAGCGCCTGGGCCAGCACGGCACGGTACCCGTCCCCACTCAGGTCGTCGCCCTGCACCACGGCGATGCGGGGGCGGCGCGCGCCCAGCGCTTGGGCCAATTGCTGGATGCGGTGCGCAGCACCCAGCGGATTGGCCGCGCCGAAATTGCTCACGATGCGAATGCCGTGCTGCAGGCACTGCGCCAGCACGGGGCGCAGCAGGTCGTCGAGCAACGGCTCGTAGCCGGCGTCCGGATCGGCACGGCGCGCCAACTGGGCCAGGGCCAGGGTGCGCTCGGCCAGGGTTTCGAAAATCAGTACCGCGGGCTGGCCGCTGGCGATGAGGGTCTGCACCACGGGTGCGGCGGCATCGGTGCGATCGCCCGAGAAGCCGGCGGCGCAGCCGACCAGCAGGTTTTTTGGGGGGGCCATGGTTGTCTCCTGCCGGCCAATGTAGGCCCCGCGCGTTATTCTGTGAAATAGATAATCAGGATCAATTCATCCGAATCTTCAATGAATATCTCCACACGGCAGATCGATGCCTTTCTCGCCCTGGCCGGCCAGCGCAGCTTCACGCGGGCGGCTGCGCACTGTCACCTGTCGCAGCCCGCCTTCAGCGCCCTCATCCGCACGCTGGAAGATGCGATGGGACTGCGGTTGTTCGACCGCAGCACGCGCCATGTGGCCCTGACGGCGGAAGGTGAGGATTTTCTGGAGTCCGCGCGCCGCATCCGGGCCGAGGTCGACAACGCCTTCGCCGCAGTGCACGACACCGCTACGCTGCGCCGGGGGCGCGTGGCGATCGCCCTGCTGCCCTCGCTCGCGGCGGGCTGGCTGCCCGGAGTGCTGGCGGCGTACCGCGCGGCCCATCCCGGCATCGAACTGGACATCGCCGATGTGCTGTCGGAACCCTGCATCGAGCAGGTGGCCACGGGTAAGGCCGATTTCGCGTTGGCCGCCATCCGGGCCGATACGCCGGAACTGCAGGCCGAGCCGTTCAGCAGCGACGGCTTTCACCTGGTGTGCCGCGCCGACCATCCGCTCGCGCGTCGCCGGCGCCATGGCGGCAAGGTCGTTGCGCTGCAACCCGCCGACCTGGCAGCGTTCCCTTTCGTGCATCTGGCGCGAACCAGCAGCGTTCGCCAGTACCTGGAGGCAGCGCTGCACCCGCAGGCGATGAACACGCTCATGGAAGTGGAACAGCTCGCCACCGTGATGGGCATGGTGCGCGCGGGCCTGGGCATCAGCGTGGTGCCCACCCTCACGCTTTTCCACTTCGACCAACCCGGGCTGGTGACGCGGCCGCTGGCATTGCCAGGGCTGACACGCCAGATCTACCTGGTGCGGCGCCGGGACCGCAGCCTGTCGGTCGCAGCCCAGGCGATGTATTCCCTGGTCATGAAGCACCGGCCTTGAGCGCCATCAGGCGCTACTTTTTCATAGCAAATGATGGCGTGAATAAAGCGGTATAGGCCGATCAGGCTCAAGACCTGCACTCGGCTGCTGCCCTCGCCGTACCGGCTCAGTGGTGAGGCGGCGGCTCCTGCACGGGCGGCCCATCGCCCCCGGGCGGGTCTTCGACGGGGGGCACAGGCGTCCAGGCGGGCTGGGGCGGCGTGTCCAGCGGAGGCTGCGGGGTGGTCGGGGTCGGAATGGGGATGGAGGACGCGTGCATCGATGGCCTTTCAAGGGACGGTGAAAACGTGGGGGTCGGCGGGGCCGCTGCAGCGGGCGAAACAGGCGCCTGGCAGCATGCAGCAAGCCCTATTCCGTCTTCTTTCGGTCATCGAGCTCGCCGATCAGCGCCGCACCCTGGCGTGAGGACAACCGGGGTTCCTTGTGCGCATCGCCCCCGTAGTCAAGGCCCAGGCCGCGTGCCGAGCCGGAGGCATCGACGGCAGCGATCGGGCCGGTGGGATGCTCATGCACCGCGTCTTCCGGCGCGCGGTTGGCGTACGTGGATTCGTCACCACTGGCTCCGAAGCGCCGGGGGCCTTCGCCATCGCCGGGGTTCTCGCCGTCCACTTCGCCACGGCCGCGCGCATCGTCGCGCATTCCATAGAGGTTGAAATGGCCCTGATCGCGCTGGCGATCCTGCTCGGGCGTCAATTTGTCGTGTGCCATTTTTTTCGCTCCTGAAAAGGAAGCTGCCAGCCTATGCCGCGCATGGCCGGGCAGGTGTAGGACCAGCGCTTCCAACGGCCGGCACTAAAAACCCGGATGAAAGTTTCGCCAAAATACTGTAAATTCATACAGCATCAACCCAAGGAGCACGCCATGGAAACGGAAGAACTCACCTACACGGTCACCCTGCGCGACTATCCGGAAAACCTGCCCGAATGCAAGCGCACCAACGCAGAACGCCGCTATGCCAAAGCGATGGAAAAGGCCTTCGGCTCCGCCGCCCAGGTCGCCGCGGCACTGGACACGCTGCGCAGCCTGGAAGAGTCGCCGCCCGAAGTGGTGCCACCCGCCGATCTCGCCTTGCTGCGGCAATGGGGCAAAGCCAGTACCGCGGCGCGCCAAGCCGCGTTCCAGGGTTTGGGCGAGGCGGAAAGCGCGTACTTCGACGTTCATCTGGCGGGATAAACCGGCTTTGTTGCCCCTCCTGTCCCCAGCCATTCCCACACCCATGGGCTTCGACCAAATCGCCATCGCGTTGCTGGGTGCCGCCGCGGCGTGGCTCTCTCAATCGCGCCACGAGGAACGACGGCGCTGGGCCTGCATCTTCGGCATGCTGGGCCAGCCCTTCTGGTTCTATGCCAGCTGGACGGCGGGCCAATGGGGCATCTTCGCCGTCAGCGTCCTCTACATGGGGGCATGGCTTCGCGGCCTGTGGATCCACTGGCTGACCGCCCGCGAGGCACCGCAGGGCATCGGTACCATTCAACTGACCCCGCAACGCAGGCCTTGACCGCCGCCCATGGCCATCGCGGTCGATGGCCTTGTCCTGCCGCAATCGTCCTACGCGAAGCCCGGGAGCGGCAGACCTAGCATGGCGCTCTCATTCCATCAGGAGCCACCCATGTCGGACGACGCCATGAAAACTGCGCAAGACCGCAAGCTCATCAGCCTGGCCGAGGACTATGAGGTGCGCGACTGGGCCCGGTCTCTGAATTGCACCGAGAACGAGTTGCGCATCGCGGTAAAAGCCGTGGGCAATTCTGCGCAGGCGGTGCGTTCCTATCTGGCGAATCGGTAGGTGACCACCATGTGGGAAGAACCGGTTGGAAAATTGGCGGATCTCCGGCAAGTGTGCATGCCGGATGCACCGGATGATGTGCAAGGTGCCAATCCCGCGCTGCGTAAGCGCCGTCTCAGCCCCCCTCTTGACGCGGGATCGACGGAAGAACTACAGCAGGTCGCTCTCGCCGTCGTTGACCTCGTCAACGAACGTGTCGTTTGACCAAGCCAGGCCGATGGCCTTGTTCAAGCGTTTGAGCAGGACGTTGAGGCTCTCACCGTCGCGACGCACGAGCATGGCCAGGCAGTTGCTGCCATCGGCGGCCGTGGCGACGCACTCGTGCGGTGGCAGCGCACCGATCGTGATGTCGCCGCCGTCCTCGATCAGGGCCTTGATGTAGTTCGTCCGAGACATCGTCGCTCAGACCTTGATCGCGGCGAGCCGGTCGTTGATCTCGATGCTGTCGAAGGCCAACGGGTCCCAGGTATCGGCACCGATCCATTCGACCAGGTTGTCGTGCTCGGGATCGTCAGGGTTCGCCATGGCCCGCACGAACTCCGCATAGCCCGGTGCGCCTCCGCAATCCTCCGGCGGCGTTGCACAGGCACCGCCGGCACAGAACGGGAGCACGAACTGCGGCATCGGTGCGATCTTCTTCTCGACCTTGATGCGGTGGTCCCAGTAGTCCCCGAAGTCGTAGACGTAGCTCAGCGTCGACCGGTTCAGGGCAGTGGTCAGTCGCGTGCTTTCGCTGGTGATCGAGCCAGGCTCGTCGTGCATCGGGTCTGGCGTGCCATAGCGCTCGCCGTCGCCAGCGATGAACTCGTGCAGATGCGAGTGGCCCCAGCCGAAGGCAGCCTGGACCACAAGATGCAGCTTGGCCAGGGTGATCGTCTCTGGCACCAGGACGCGGCGCCAGACCTTGGGCTTGGTGCCGCGCAATTCAATGTGCAGTTGCAGGATCGCCGCTGGTGCCTTGATCCGTTGGACCTTGCTCGCCATGCTCAAGCTGCTTGTCGTTGGTCTTCGGCGTGTCGGCCGATGTTCCACGGCAGCAACTCGTCGATGCGATTGATCGGATGGTCCGCAATGCGCCCGAGCACATCGCGCAGGTAAGCCTCGGGGTCGAGCCCGTTCAGCTTGGCCGTCTCCACCAGGCTGTAGATGGCCGCGGCGCGCTCGCCCCCAGCGTCCGAGCCCATGAACATGAAGTTCTTGCGGCCCAGGCTCACGCCGCGCAGCGCGCGCTCGGCGGCGTTGTTGTCGATCTCGATGCGACCGTCGTCACGGTAGCGCGTCAACGACCGGAGCCGTGTGAGCGTGTAGCCGATGGCGCGTGCGAGTTCCGACTTGGCACACACCTGCCCGAGCATCCCTCGCAACCAGGCGAACAGTTCCTCGAGCAACGGCCCGGCTCGCGCCTGCCGCTCCCGGCAGCGCTCATCCGGTGGGCGGCCGCGGATGTCGGATTCGATCGCATACAGCGCACCGATGCGCCGAAGGGCCTGTTCTGCAACCGAGCCCTGCGCCCGCCCCTGGCTCTCGTGCAGATCCCAGAATGGTCTGCGCGCATGCGCCCAGCACGAAGCCTCGATGACGTTGCCGTTTGCATAGAGCTTGGCGAAGCCGGCATACGCATCGGCCTGCAACACGCCCTTGAAGTTCTTCAGGTGCGCCTGAGGATGTTCACCCTTGCGGTCGGGCGAGTAACGCAACCACGCCGCGGGCGCGTCTGCACTCGCAGATGACCGATCGTCACGCACGTAGACCCAGAGCCGCCCGGTCTTGGTCTTGCCCCGCCCGGGCGAGAGCACCGCCACTGGCGTGTCGTCGGCGTGGAGCTTGGAGCCCGCCAGCACGTAGCGCCCGAGCGCTGCGACCAGTGGGTGCAAGAGCTTCTCGCTCTGGCCGACCCAGCCAGCCATCGTGGAGCGCTCGATCAGGACGCCCTCGCGTGCGTAGATCCGGCTCTGGCGGTACAGCGGTTGGTGGTCGCAATACTTGGCGACCAGCACGTGGGCCAGCAGCCCGGGGCCGGCCACGCCGCGTGCGATGGGCCGGCTGGGCGCTGGCGCCTGGAAGATCGATTCGCACGCCATGCAGGCGAGCTTGGGGCGCACGTGGCGGATCACCTTGAAGCGCGAGGGCACGTACTCCAGTTGTTCCGAGACGTCCTGGCCGATCTGCCGCAGCCGACCACCACATGCGCTGCAGCCGCAGGCCTGGCCGGCGGCATCGCGCCGCGCATCCGATGTCTCGGGCCGGTACACATGGTTCTCCCGCGGCAGGTGTGTGGGCAGGCTGCGGTCGAAGCCTTCGCTGTTGGCCGCTTGCGCCTTCGGTGTCTTGCCGACCGGTGCGAGTTCATGCAGCGGCAGACCTTCGATCAATGCGATCTGCGGATCGTCCAACTGCTCGCTGGAGGCGCCGAAGCGGGCGCGGACCTGGCGCAGCAACTGCACCTTGAGCTTGTCGACGAGCAGTTTGAGCAGGGCGACTTCCGCGTCACGGGCCTGCACGACACGCAGCAGCGAGTCGACGGTGTGGGGTGCGTTGGCGGTGTTCGGCACGCCATCTACTATGCCATCGGACCTACCCGGAATCGACCGCGACCAGCGCGTTCAGAAGACGAATTCTTGAGCCCAGTTCAAGCTGCGAGCGCAGGCTGATCTGTGCGCATCGGCATGCGCCAGTCGATGCCTTCGAGCAGCATCGAGAGCTGTGCCGGCGTGAGCGAGACCTTGCCGCCTTGCGCCTGCGGCCAGACGAATCGGCCGCGCTCCAGGCGCTTGGCCAGCAGAAGCAATCCCTGGCCATCGAACCACAGCACCTTGAGCATGTCGCCGCGCCGGCCGCGGAAGACGAAGACGTGACCGCAGAAGGGGTTGGCCGCCAGCGCCGTCTGCACCATCGCAGACAGGCCGTTGAAGCCCTTCCTCATGTCGGTGTGGCCGGCAACGATCCAGACGCGGGTGCTCGTGGGAAGGCCGATCACGCCAGCGCCTTGAGCGTCTGCAGGACATGGCGCACGCTGGCTTCGTCGACTGCACCGCGCAATCGCACCCTCGCCCCGCCGACATCGATCTCGATGGTCCCGCCAGGCTGACGAGGCGCCGCCGCCGTGGGTGAAGGGCATGGCGCAACCGGAGCAGCTTCGATGGTGACGGGCAGCAACATCGGCGAGGGCTGCGGCGGCGCTGGCGTCTGGGGCTGCTCTTGCGTGCTCAGGTGCATCCGGCGCCATGCGAACAGCAGGTTCGAGTTGATGCCGGCCTGCAGCGCGACGGCGGCCACTGACGCGCCGGGCACCAGGCTTCGTGCGACCAGCTCGCGCTTGAACATCGGGCTGTGCTCGCGCCGACGGCGCTTGCTCGGGGTGTCTTGATCGTTCATTGATGTGCATTAGCGGTTCTTCATGCACACCATCGCAGCGTACATGGACCACCGAGCCTGCACATCAGCCCTCAGCAAAAACAGAGGGTACTGAGAAGACGCTTACCGCGCTGCTGCCGCAGCAGCAGGCACATCAGGTACACGAGGCCCGCGTGCAAATGAGCCATTCGGACGCGCCTTCGCGCCAGTTTTCTTGAGGGTTGGGCGTTTGCAGCAACGGGGCTGGCAAGGGTGGATCGACATTAGGCAAGCACTTGGCTGTTGCGCACCGCCCCCATGCGCCGTCGAGGTCAACCCGCCATTTTGCACCAATCCACCACTTTCCATGCAGTGGGACAACATGGGGGCCAACAGCGCCTAATATTGACCTGTCGACACTCCCTGTCGACACCTCCCTTTCTTGCTCTTGAGCAAGTTTCAGCCCGCCTTGTGCGGGCTGCCTTTTTTGTGCCGCCGCTTTCATTCGCACCGTGGTGGTTCGATACGCGAGCGATTCACTTCAAGGCCAAAGGAAAGCGCTGAATGCGATCGCACCCGCACTCATGCAGGGCATCGCAAACGCCGTGCAATGAATGGTCAAGCGGCGTGGCCGCCCCCCCCCCCGCTCCGTCAAACCGGACGACGCATCTTCATTGGCATGTCCAGGCCATGCCGGCCCCGGTACACGTCTGTCCATCCGGCGCCGTCAGCACACCGTTCCCGCTTCGGCCATAAGCGGCACCCCGATCGTCGTAGCAGAACTTGGTGTCGCAGTGCGTCATGACGATCTGCCGGATCACAGGGGGTGGTGGTTCCTGAATGAGCGGTGTCTGCGTACCGCATGAGGCATTCACTCCGCTGATCGCGGCGTTCATGCGTGAACGCTTTTCTGCACCAGACAGGGTGCGGATACTGGAGACGAACTCCAACTCCTTTTGCGCAGCACGGCACTCGGCGGTGGGCTGCGTTTGCGCCATGACAGTCGGCGCTGGTGAAGTCGTTGGAGTGGGACGGCGTTGCGCGTCCTGTTCGGCGCGCTGCTGTTGCGCCTTCAGTTGATGGGCCTGAGCCGCCTCTGCGCGTTCCTGCTGCAACACTTCCGCCGTTTTACGCTGTTCGATCTGTGCACCCGCCTGACCTGCCTGGCAGGGCTGATCGGAATACGTGAGCTTGCCTGTGGCATCTGCGCACCGATGAACCTGCGCTGTACTCGATAGCGTCCAGCCGCACAGCACCATGGCCACCATGGTGAGTCCCTTGGAATTCATATATGACCTCCGTGCCGAGACTCTAGCAGGCGAAACGCAGCAACGTCGCGCACTAAAGGCTGAGTTCAGCACGACATTGCAACAGCAGGTTCGAGCGCGAAACGCGCAGTTTCAGTAGCCGCGATAAAGCGCACTGGTCGCCCGCTGCAGAAGAAAGCCCATCACGGCCACACAAAGCAAAAAGCGCTGCAACTGGAACAGCTGCAGCGCTTCGCATGATCTGGTGGGACGTGCGGGGGTCGAACCCACGACAAACGGATTAAAAGTCCGCTGCTCTACCAACTGAGCTAACGTCCCAACCTTTGCCACATCGGCATAGAACCCATGCAGTAAAGCCTCGAATTATAGCGTCTTTTCCAGGCGGATCTACCGCTTTGGCACGGTTGCCAGCATGTCCAAGACCCATCCGGCAGCGCACTGGCCGAACGTGGCAGTCACCGCCACCACCGAGCCATAGCCATGGCAATTGAGTGAGCCGTCACCATCGCCCGCGATATCACAGGACGCATGGGGAGGTGCCACCGCTTCCCGGCTGAACACGCACTGGACACCGATGCGGCGCCCCTCTTTCGCAGCACCATAGTGCTTGCGTAGCCGGTAACGCATCTGGGCCAACAGCGGATCGTGCGTGGTGTTCGACAGATCGTCGATGTCCACCTTGTGCGCCAGCCGTTTACCGCCTGCAGCACCCACCGCCACCAGCCGATGCTTACCGCGAATCGCCCAGTCAGCGATCAGCGCCTTAGTCTTGACCTGGTCGCAGGCATCCACGACCGCATCGACTCCATGCGGCAACAAGGCCGGCCAGTTGTCGGCATCCGCAAACTCCTCGATGCACGTCACCTGGCACTCTGGATTGATCTGGCCAATGCGGTCTCGCATGGCTTCGACCTTGGCCTGGCCCACCGTGCTGGACAGGGCATGGATTTGGCGGTTGATATTGGACTCCGCCACCTGATCCAGGTCGATCAACGTGAGGTGCCCGATACCGCTGCGCGCCAGCGCTTCCGCAGTCCAGGAGCCCACGCCGCCAATGCCCACCACGGCCACATGCGCGTTGCGAATGCGCGCGGCGCCGTCCACGCCATACAGCCGCTCCAGGCCGCCGAAGCGGCGCTGAAGATCGGCAGTGCCGGCATCCTGCATCGCGTGGGCCAGCGAATGGGGTTTTGCAGAAGGCTCTACCGTGACTGTCACTTCAGGCGCGACAAGCGTTCTTTGGCCGCTCCAGCCGCTTCGGACTGGGGGTAGACGCGGATCAGGTCTTCCAGCGTCTTGCGGGCGGCGCGCGTGTCCTTCAACTCGATCTGGCAGTTGGCGATCGACAACGCAGCTTCCGGGGCACGCGCATGGTCAGGCGCAGCAGCCAGCAAGGCCTTGAAGTTGTTGATGGCTTCTTTGTAATCGCGCGTAGCGTATTGGGCATTGCCCAGCCAGAACCTGGCGGAAGGCGCATAGCCGCTGCGGGGGTACTGCTTCAGGAAATTTCCGAATGCGCTCACGGCATCCGGAAATTTTCCAGTGCGAAAGACCGCCAGTGCCGCATCGAAATCCCGCTTTTCGGCGGGATCGGCCTGGAACTCCTGACCATCCATCGTGACCTTGGCAGGTTCGAACTGGCGCAGCCGTTCGTCAACGCCTTGGGCGATGTCTTTCTGACGGCGCTGCAACTCCGAGACATCCCGCAGCAGCTGCTCGTTCTGCCCACGCAGATTGGCCTGCTCGGTCCGCAGGGTTTCGATCTGCGTTTGCAGATCGAGCAGGCTTCGGCGCATCTGGGAAGTCTCGTCGCCAGAGCGGCGAAGATCGTCACCCGCACGCTGGTTGGCCTGTTGCAGCGTGTCCACACGCTGGCGCAATTCCAGAATGGCGCGGCGTGCTTCTTCATCCTCGAACAGCGCGGCGTGGCTTGCCGGAGCGAAAGCCGCCGACAGGGCCAAGGCCAGCAGGGCAAGTGCCTTGCGGGGAACCACCATCTGCGCGCTCATCAACGGTAAGACAGCTCAACGCGGCGATTCTGGGCGTACACGTCTTCCGTGCTGCCCTGTGCCGCAGGCTTTTCTTTGCCGAAGCTCACAGCCTCCATTTGGGCTTCCGACACGCCGAGCAAGGCGAGCGAACGGCGCACCGCTTCTGCGCGCTTTTGGCCAAGGGCCAAGTTGTATTCGCGGCCACCACGCTCGTCGGTGTGCCCTTCGATCATGACCTTGCGGTTCTGGCCTGCCTTGATGAAACGGACGTGCTGCTCGATCAGCGACTGGAACTCCGGCTTGACCGCATAGCTGTCGTAGTCGAAGTACACGATGCGGCTCACGCCGACCGGGCCTGCGCCATCGCGCGCCGACTGGCTCAGGTCCACGGGAGCGACGCCGCTTTGCGAAGCGCCGTTGGGGTTGGCGCCGGCATTGCCTGGCATCGTCGACGTGGCGCCCTTATCTTCGACAGGCACGTCTTCCAGCTTCACGCCGGAGCTGCAGCCGGCCACGATGGCTGCAGCGATGAAGATGGCGGAAATGCGTTTGAAGGGAAAGCGGTTCATTGAAATACTCCTCAAGTCCAAATGATCAAAAAATCGAAAGATGACGGTCACTGTTTTTGGAACGGGCCCCAGTCGGGCTCGCGGATATCACCGCCCTGCCCGGCCAAGCGGGCCTTGATCTTGCCGTCCAGCGTGGTCGTCATGAGCGCTTCACGGCCTTGTTGCTGCGTCGCGTAGACGATCAGGCGGCTGTTGGGCGCAAAGCTGGGGTTTTCATCCGCAGTGGTGTCGGTCACGGCCGTGGCGGTACCCGTCGCCAGATCCATGACGTGCAGCTTGAACGCACCGCCGATGCGCGAGACGTAAGCCAACCACTTGCCGTCGGGGCTGATGCTGGGGGAAATATTGTAGGAACCAGTGAACGTCACACGCTCGGCATTGCCGCCCGAAGCGCCGACCTTATAGATCTGCGGTGCGCCGCCCCGATCGCTTACGAAGTAGATGCTCCGGCCATCGCTCGAGAACATGGGCTCGGTATCGATGCCGGTGCTCTGCATGAGCCGACGCGGCTCGCCGCCATTGGCATCGATGGTGTAAAGCTGCGAGCCACCGTCACGGCTCAGGGTCACGGCGAGCGTGCGGCCGTCGGGAGACCATGCAGGCGCACTGTTGGAGCCCCTGAAGTTGGCGATCAGGCGGCGCCGGCCTGAGGCCACATCGTGCACATAGACGACCGGCTTGCGCGACTCGAAAGACACATAGGCCAATTGCCCACCGCTGGGAGACCAGGCCGGCGAAATGATGGGTTCCGGGCTGGACAAGGCCGATTGCGCGTTCTCTCCGTCCGCATCGGCCACCCAGAGGCTGTAGCGCGGGCCGGACTTGGTGACATACGCGATGCGGGTCGAGAACACCCCGCGCTGGCCCGTGAGCTTTTCGTAGATGAAATCAGCGATGCGGTGGGCCACCAGACGCAGGTCGCCCTGCGTGACCACGAAGCTCTGGCCACCGAGGTCCTGACCGCGCACCACGTCCCACAGGCGAAAGCGGATGTCGAAGCGACCATCGGGCAAGCGCGTGATGCTGCCAGTCGTGAGCGATTCCGCCCCCTTTTGCTTCCACAGGGCGACGTCGGGGCGCGACGTTTCGTCGAGCGCCGGTCCGGAAGAATCCACCGCCCGGAACTGGCCACTGCGCTCCAGGTCGGCCTGGATGATGGCCGAGATCTTTTGCGGGGACTGCGCCTCGCCACGGAACGGCGAGATCGCAAAGGGAAGCTGGGTCAAACCCACGCCGGTGATCTCGACCCTGAATTGGGCCAGTGCGGGCAGTGCGGAGGAAGAAACCAGCGCGGTGATAGCGTGCCGGCGAGAGAGGTGCGGCAGAGCCGCAGCAAGAATGGAGGATGGATTTCGGTCAATAGTCATTGGCAGCCATCGGATACCGAGCAAATGCCGGTGGACAGACCGTGGATGTTACACACTGGTGGGATACCCCTGTGACAAACTGTGCGAGGTTTGGATGCGGTCCTACGTAGAATCCGCGCCTCATGCACGCCCCAGACCCCCGCCCCCTTCCGGCTTCCGAGCAAACTGCCTGCCTCACCCTGGCCGCGAGGCTCCGGCGGCTTTCCGTTTACTTCGGCAACCAGCGCTCCGCATGGACCCTCGCCGTGCTGGCCACGCTGGTCGGAGCGGTCACTGAGCCACTCATTCCCGCCCTGCTCAAGCCTTTGCTCGACCAGGGATTCACCGAAGGCTCCTTGAAACTCTGGATGGTCCCGCTGGCCATCATGGGTGTGTTTCTGGTGCGGGGACTGGCGCAGTTCGCGGGTCAATACGCCCTCGCCCGCATTGCCAACGAAGGCATGATGAAGCTGCGCGAGGCGCTCTTCGACCGCCTGCTCGCAGCCGAAATGGCCCTGTTCACGCGGCAGTCGGCCAGCACTCTGTCTAACACGGTGGTGTACGAAGTGCAGACCGGTGCCACGCTGCTAGTGCAGGCGCTGATGGGGCTGTCTCGCGACGGATTCACCCTGATTGCGCTGCTGGGTTACCTGCTCTACCTCAATTGGCAGCTCACGCTCATCGTCGCCATCGTGGTGCCGGGCGTGGCCTGGATCATGAAGACGCTGTCCCGGCGGCTCTATCGCATCACCAAAAGCAGCCAGGAAGCGACCGACCAGTTGGCCTATGTGGTGGAAGAAAACGTGCTGGCCCATCGCATGGTTCGGCTGCACGGGGCACAACCCAGCCAGTCGCGGCGCTTCGGTGTTCTGAGCCAGAGCCTGCGGCGACTGGCCATCAAGGCCACCATCGCCTCGGCGGCGATGACCCCCCTCACCCAGTTGCTCGCCGCCGCGGCCCTGTCGGGCGTTATTTGCGTGGCGCTCTGGCAAAGCCATGCCAGCGGCGACCGCGATGTGACCGTGGGTGGCTTTGCGGCATTCATCACCGCGATGCTCATGCTGATCGCACCGATCCGCCGCCTGGCGGACGTGGCCAATCCCGTGACCCGGGGAGTCGCGGCCCTCGAACGCGGATTGGCCCTGCTAGGGGACACCCGGGCAGAGGGCGGAGGCAACCACGCGCCCGCACGCACCTCGGGAGCCATTACCCTGGAAGGCGTCACCGTGGCGTTCGGCGAAGAGCAGGCCACGGCCCTGGACCGTGTGAACCTGACCGTGCACCCCGGAGAAACCGTGGCGCTCGTAGGCCCGTCCGGCGCCGGCAAAACCACTTTGGTAAACCTGTTGCCCCGCTTCATTGCGCCGAGCGCAGGCCAGGTCCTCCTGGATGGCCAGCCTGTATCGCAATGGAACCTGCAAGCCCTGCGGTCGCAATTTGCCATGGTCAGCCAGGACGTGGTGATGTTCAATGACACGGTGGCAGCCAACGTGGCGTTGGGCGGCGAAATCGATGAGCAGCGCGTGCAGGACTGTCTGGCGGCCGCGAACCTAGCCGAGCATGTGGCGGCGCTGCCTTCCGGCATGCACACCGTGGTGGGGCACAACGCGACGCAGCTGTCGGGCGGGCAGCGCCAGCGCCTGGCCATCGCTCGAGCGCTTTACAAGGATGCGCCGATCCTCATCCTGGACGAAGCCACATCGGCACTGGATACCGAATCAGAGCGTCTGGTGCAAGACGCACTGCAGCGCCTCATGCAGGGGCGCACCACGCTCGTGATCGCGCACCGCCTGTCCACCATCGAGCATGCCGACCGGGTGGTGGTGATGGAGCGGGGACGCATTGCCGAACAAGGCACGCACGCCGAATTGATCGCCCAAGGCGGCCTCTACGCCCGGCTCCAGGCCCGCCCTGGGGGGCACTGACTCTCCGCTGCGCTCAGGGCCTGACCGAAAGCGAAACGCTCCGCCGCCCTACCACTGTCCGCGGCGGGGTTGCCGCCGGCGCACGGCCTCTGCCACGAGTTCCTCCATGTCCTTGCGGTCGGCACGCCGCGCGAAGTCAGCGGCACCCAGACCGATCTGATTGCGCAGCGTGGGGTCCGCTCCTTCGTCCAGCAGCAGCTTGGCCACGTCGGCCGTGCCGTAGCTCACTGCCATCATCAAGGGCGTGGTGCCATTGGGCGACGCGGCGTCGATGTAGGCATGGTTTTCCAACAGCAGCGTGGTGATGGCCGCCTGCTGCGGCGTGGTGCCGGAGGCTGCATAGTGCAGAGGCGTCCACCCCGTCTTGTTGACATCGGCATCCTTGGCAATCAGCGCGCGCGCCGCCTCGACATTGCCCTTGATCGCGGCCAGCATCAGCGGGCTTTCATCCTTGACGTTCCGCTCTTCCACCTTGATGCCCTTGGCCGCCATCAGCGCCGCAAAGGCGCGCATGGAGCCTTCTTTCAACGCAAGCGTGAGCGCGACCTCACCCTTCGGATTGCGCGTATTCGGATCGAATCCCCGGCGTACCAATGAGTTGATGCCGGAGTCGTCGTCGCGCAATACGGCGGTAAAGAAATCCTCATACGCACCGGCGTGGGCACATGCGCCGCACAGCGCCGCGGCGGCCAAAGCGAGGGAAGCTAGCACTCGGCGACGGAACATCATGATGGGGTGGCTCCAGAAAAGAACAGTGTGTCGAAATTGCGGCTCGTGGCCAGCGCCACCTCCTGCACGGGCATCCCTTTGACGTCGGCCAACTGCTGCGCCACGAAGGGAACGTAGGACGGGTTGTTGGTCTTGCCACGGTAGGGCACCGGCGCAAGGTAGGGGCTGTCGGTTTCGATGAGCATCCGGTCCAGTGGCACGAAAGCCGCCACATCCCGCAAATGCTGAGCGCTCTTGAACGTCACGATGCCGGAAAACGAAATGTAGTAGCCCAGATCGAGGGCTGCGCGAGCCACTTCGGCGGTCTCGGTGAAACAGTGGAACACCCCGCCCGCACGGTTACCGACTCCGTTCTCGCCCTCTTCGCGCAGGATGGCCAGGGTGTCGTCCGAGGCGCTTCTCGTGTGGATGACCAAGGGCTTGCCGCACGCGCGGGCAGCACGGATGTGCGTGCGGAAACGATCACGCTGCCATTCCAGATCGGCGATGCTGCGCCCCCCCTTTCTGTCTTCCATGCCGTAGTAATCGAGGCCGGTCTCGCCGATGGCAATCACCCTCGGCAAGGCAGCACGATCGAGCAGATCCTGCTCGGAAGGTTCGGCAATGCCTTCGTTGTCGGGATGCACGCCCACGCTGCTCCAGAAGTTGTCGTAGGTCATGGCCAGCCCATGCACATCGGAGAACTCCTCCAGGGTGGTGCAGATGCAGAGCGCACGATCCACGCTGGCATCGGCCATGGCCTGGCGAATGGCTGGCAGTTGGGAGACCAAATCCGGAAAGGTGAGATGGCAGTGGGAATCTGTGAACATGCGCAATCCAAACAAAAATGCCGACCGGCAGTCGGTCGGCATGGCAACGGCGCCGGGCGCTCAGAGGGTCTGCGTCGGCCGATCCGATCCCAGGCTGGTCCCCAGCAACTCTTCGATCTTGAGCTTGAGAATGCGGGATTTTTCGTCCCTCGGAAACTGAATGCCGACTCCCTGTGTCCGATTCCCGGCCGCCCGAGCGGGGGTCACCCAGGCCACTCGCCCCGCGACAGGATAGCGCTGCGTGTCTTCCGGCAACGTCAGCAGCACGTAGACATCATCGCCCAGCTTGTATTCGCGCTGCGTCGGTACAAAGATGCCGCCTTCGGCGAACAAGGGGATGTAGGCCGCATACAGAGCCGCCTTCTCCTTGATAGCCAGCTGCATGACGCTGGGACGGGGCGCGGTAGAGGGGCTGCTCATGGTCTTGGGGACGTCTTCTTCAATGGCGCGAGTGTAGGGTGTTTCGCGCCTGGGCAACAAGCGCTTCCAGCATGAGCCCCGCATTGAAGGGGTGATCGGCGGTACGTGCCTCTTTTGCCAAAGCCTTCGCCCAACGGCTCAATGGCCCGAGGCCCGGCGGCGTCGGTAGGTCCGCCACTGCAAAGTAGCGTGGCGCCGCGCCGACCCTGCACGCCATCAGGTCATGGCAAAGTTTCTGCAACGCGTCCACCGCCTGGACAGGAGACGCATCGGCCAACACCGTGACATCACCCCTGGCGACCGCCTTGGGCAGTTGCGACCACGATTGCGGGCTGCGCCCGGCACGGGCCAAGCTCAGTGCGTCATCGGGACGACCACCACACGCCCGCAAAAATGCGCTGGCGGCTTCGGATTCCAAACCTTGATGAACCAGCCAATTCACCATGTCGGATTCGGTGGGCCATTGCATCGTGTGCCCCAGGCAGCGGCTTCGGATGGTGGGCAGCAATTGGTGCGCCGCCTCGGTGGCCAGCACAAATCGCACGTCGCCTGCCGGCTCCTCAAGCGTCTTGAGCAACGCATTGGCCGTGACGTTGTTCATCTGCTCAGCGGGGTACACGAGCACAGCCTTGCCACGCCCGCGGGCAGAAGTACGCTGCGCGAACTGCACGGCGTCCCGCATGGCATCCACTCGGATCTCGCGGCTGGCCTTGCGCTTCTTGTCGTCGATTTCAGACTGCGCCTTCTCCGGCAATGGCCAGCCGCGCTCCATCATCTGCGTCTCGGGCATGAGTACGCAAAGATCCGCATGCGTTCTCACCTCGACCGCATGGCAACTGCCGCAGTGACCACATGCGCCATCTTTTGTGGGCGTATCGCACAACCAGGCCCGTACCAATTCCATGGCCAACGCGTATTGACCTAGTCCGGAGGGGCCACTCAGCAGCCACGCATGACCCCGCTGCGCCAGCAGCGTCTGGCGTTGTGCGGCGATCCACGGGGCGGCGATCAATGAAGGATGGCTCATGGTGCACCCGCGACAACGTCTGAAGGGCCCGCCTGCAGCCAGCCTCGCTGAACAAGCGAGCCCGTCAATTGCGACCACACCACATCCCGGGGCTGTCCTGCGTCCAGGCGCACGAAGCGCTGCGGTGCCGCCAAGGCGCGCTCGGCATAACCCTGCCGCACCCGGCCAAAAAACTCAGCAGGCTGCGATTCGAAGCGATCAGGAGCACGTGCATCGGCCAGGCGTGCAGCAGCCATCTCCGGAGGAAGATCGAACCAGATCGTCAGATCAGGATTGCGCATTTTTTCAGGCTCCAGCGCAATACCTGATTGAGTGATGCGCTCTAAAATAGATAGCACCTTCGCATCGAAGCCGCGTCCGCCACCCTGATACGCGAAAGTGGCATCCGTAAAGCGATCGCACAGCACCACCTCGCCCCTTGCCAATGCAGGCTCGATCACGCAGCGCAGGTGGTCGCGGCGACCCGCGAACACCAGCAGCGACTCCGTGAGAGCGTCCATGGCGTCATTCAGTAAAAGCGCGCGAATCTTTTCCGCCAGCGGCGTGCCACCGGGTTCCCGGGTGACCGTGACGGTCTCGCCCTGGCGCCGAAAGGCCGCAGCCAAGGTGTCGATGTGCGATGACTTGCCCGCACCGTCGATGCCTTCGAATGTGATGAAACGGCCCGCGGGCTCCATGGTGGACTTTCTGCCGTGTTGGGGCATGGTCAAGGCTGCCCCCGCTGGTAGCGGTTGACGGCACGGTTGTGCTCATCGAGGGTCGGGCTGAACTGGCTGGTCCCGTCGCCTCGGGCAACGAAATACAAGGCTTTGGTCTTCTCGGGCTGGACTGCAGCGATGAGCGAGGCTTTGCCCGGCATCGCGATGGGCGTCGGGGGAAGGCCGGGACGGGTGTAGGTGTTCCAGGGCGTGTCCGCAAGCAGGTCACGTCGGCGCAGGTTGCCGTCGAATTTTTCACCCAGACCGTAAATCACGGTGGGATCGGTTTGAAGCAGCATGCCCGCCTTCAATCGGTTGCTGAAGACGCCCGCGATCTGTGCGCGGTCGGAAGAACGGCCCGTTTCCTTTTCCACGATGCTCGCCAGGGTGAGGGCTTCGTCGGCGCTTCGCAAAGGCGTGTCCGCCGCACGTTGCGCCCAAGCCGCCTCCAGGCGCCGGTCCATGGCATGCATCGCCCGGCGAAGCACGGACAAATCGCTGCTGCCTTTGGCATAGGTGTAGGTATCGGGGAAAAAGCGGCCCTCCGCCGGCACGCCGGGACGCTCAAGGCGCGCCATGATGGCGTCGTCAGCGAGGCCTTTGGTATCGGGCTTTAACTGGTCTTCCCGCGCCAGCGCCTGGCGGACCTGCCGAAAGGTCCATCCCTCTACCAAGGTGACGGCGCGCAGAGCCTCTTCCCCACGCACGAGTTTTTGCAGCAGCTCGCGTGGGGTGGTGCCTGGCGGAATTTCGTAGTTCCCGGCTTTGATCAGGCGATCCTGACCGGACAAGCGAAACCAGGAGTAGAGCAAACGTGGATCGGAGTCGACACCGGCAGCGACCACATCACGCGCGACACCGCGGGGCGTGGTGCCCGGCTCGATCGCCAACTCCAGCGGCTGCGCGGAGGACACGCCGCTGCGAACGGGCATGGGCTGGTGCAACCACCACACCGCTGCCGCAGTCGCGGAGCACACAATGACTAGCAACAACGCGAAAAAACGACGCACAACCTTGGCAGCCTGTAGGGAAGGAACCGGGCATCATAATTCAGCCATGACTTATCCCTTGAATGGCATAGCCCCCCTGCCCCACCTCGGCGTGATTCGCGTGGAAGGGGAAGATGCAGCGAAATTCCTTCATGGCCAGCTCACCCAGGATTTCGCGCTGCTGGGCATGGATCAGGCCCGATTGGCCGCATTCCTTTCCGCCAAGGGACGGGTGCAGGCCAGCTTCATCGGCTTCAATCGCAGCGCCACGGAAGTGCTGTTGATTTGCAGTGGCGACTTGCTCGCTCCTACGCTCAAACGGCTGTCCATGTTCGTGCTGCGTGCCAAGGCCCGGTTGAGCGATGCCACGGCAGATTTCGCCCTGTATGGCTTGGCAGGGGCTGCGGTGACCGCGCTGACAGCGGGTGAGCCACCCTTACCGTGGTCCAAAGCCGATCGGGACGTTGCCACTGTGGTGCATCTGTATCCGGCAGTGGGTCAGCCGCGCGCACTGTGGGTGGCACCGTCCATCGCTCCTGCGCCGGCCGGGAATTTTCTTGCGCCTGGCTTGTGGGAGTGGAGCGAAGTCCAGAGTGGAGTGGCAACCCTGACAGCGCCCCTCGTGGACTTGTTCGTGCCTCAAATGTTGAATTACGAATCCATCGGAGGCGTGAATTTCAAGAAGGGCTGCTACCCCGGCCAGGAGATCGTGGCTCGCAGTCAATTCCGTGGCACATTGAAACGACGCACCTATCTCGCCCACGCAGCCCAACCCATTGCGGTCGGATTGGAGGTGTTCGCCGCCAGCGACAGCGAACAACCTTGCGGTGTGGTGGTGCAAACAGCAGCGTCTCCAGATGGAGGCATGGATGCCCTGGTTTCCCTCCAAATCGCATCCACAGGCGAATCGCTGCGCGCAGGCGGCGCTGAGGGAGTGCCCCTCGCGTTAGGAACGCTGCCTTATGCATTGCTGGAAGACATCTGAGCTGAAGACCTGCATGAAGGTTTGTGCACGCCTCTTGCATGCTTGATTTCGCCCCTTCGGCGAGCTAAATCACTTCCTCGTAGCACTTTCCACTTGCGTTTCATCCGGCTTGCGCGCACCGGAAGCAAAATCGGAGAGTGCGACCATAGCTTCGTCGCGGTTAGGCCAATTGCCATCGGGTAGAGGCAAGTTATGGCCGTCTACCTGGATCTGTGCGAAGTAGTAACGCCCTGCCTTGCTCAGGCACAACTCGGCCGTGTAAGTGGCTCCGTCGGCCACCCCAAAAACTGTCTCTTGCGCGTGCTTCTCATGCATTTCCAGCCCTTTCAGAATTTCCCCATTCTGCTCAGGTGACCTCACTGTTCTTGTAGGCGGCTTGGCCTTGTACAAGGCCAAGACGTGAACAATTCATGATCTAACTGAAATGGGTAAACACCACGCGCATAAGAAAAAAGCGCTGCAATCTTTCGATTGCAGCGCTTTTGATGACTTGGGGTGGCTGATGGGGCTCGAACCCACGACAACAGGAATCACAATCCTGGACTCTACCAACTGAGCTACAGCCACCGCAGACTCAAATTATACCCACAAATCAATCGACCTCTGAGAAAAAGCCATCAATTTTCCAGAACAGGCGCAACCGCTGGGCGAGGTACCTTGAACTGCACCTTGAAGCGGTCTTTCAGCAATTCGTAATACGCCAACGCTTCCGCGGAACCTGCAGCCTGCGCATACTGCTGATGTTGTTGGCGGTTTGCCGCCTCATCAGGGGCAGGACGGGGCACCAAGCGGTTGACCTTCACCACAGCGTAGCCCTGGGCGCCCAGGCTCACGCCAGTCCATGAAGGCAAAGCATCCACATTGGACTGCAGCGCGGCATCGATCACAGGCCGAGGCAGATTCTGCGGCTGATCCCGAGAGACGGTGAGCGCAGGCGCGAGGCTTGTGGCCGATGCAGGTGCAGCCTTCCAGGCCGCAAGCTTGGCTTCACCTTCCTTGCGAGCCATTTCCGCGGACTTCTCAGCCACATACAAATCCTTCACGCGGGCACGAACATCTTGCAGCGGCAATGCACGCGCAGGCGTATACGACGTGATTCGCCCGGCCACCAGGGCGCTGGGCCCGGTTTCGATGGCTTCGGTGTTCCGCTTGTGCTCCAGCGAATCCGGGGAGAACAGAGCCTCCAGGAAGCGCTGATTGGCTAAAGGCCCCTGCGCCCCCGCAGCAGGCGTGCGCGTCACGCCATTGGCGGTCTGCACCTTGAGCTTGAGCTTCTCTGCGACGGATTGCAGACCGTCTGCCTGTTCGTACACCCCGTTGGTGAACGCTTCGGCCACTTCCGCAAACTTGCGTTGGGCCTGCTGCTGCTTCAGCTCTGTCTCTAGCGTGGGGCGCAATTGCTCGAAGCTGGGTTGCTTGGGCGCCTTGATGTCGGTCAACAAAATGATGTGATAGCCGAAGTCGGACTCCACCACGTTGCTGATCTCGCCCTTCTTCATGGAGAAGGCGGCATCCTCGAACGGTTTGACCATCGCACCGCGGGCGAAGAAATCCAGATCTCCGCCAGAGGCTGCGGAGCCAGTATCCTGCGAGTATTTCTTGGCCAATTCGGCGAACGTGCCAGGGGCCTTGCGAACCTGCTCCAGCAGTTCGGTCGCACGTGCCTTGGCTTTTTCGCGATCTGCAGCAGGGGCGTCCTTGCTCGCATTGATCAGGATATGGCTGGCGCGGCGCTCTTCCTTGCCAGCCAAGCGTTCCAGATTTTGCTTGTAGTAGGTGCGCAGGTCTTCTTCGTTCACGACGATGCTGGACTGCACTGCATTCGTGTCCAGCACCACATATTCGATGTTGGCCTGCTCGGACTGCTGGAACGACGCTGCATGCGACGTGTAATAAGCCTCCAGGTCGGCATCCGAAGGGGTGACCTTGGTGGCGAAGTCGGCGGCATTGAAGCGCGCGATCTGGATTTCGCGCCGCTGATACAACGCGTCCAGCGCCAGTTGAGATTGTGCGTTGCTGCTGAAGGCCGAACCCAGCACACCCGACATCACCTGATTCACGGAAATGTCGCGGCGCACATTGGCTTCAAAACCTTCCGGCGTCAGTCCCTGCGCTCCCACGATGGCGCGATAGGCCTCCGCATCCAGCGTTCCATCCGGGCGCCTGAGATTCGCGATGGCAGGAATGCCCTGCAAAGTGCGGGCCAGCTGCGCGTCGCTGGCGATGAGGTGCATCTTCTGCGCGGCGGTCTGCAAAACACGATCACGCACCATCCGCTCCAAGGTCGCATAGCGCGCCTGAGGCGTGTCGAGCAGCTTGGCATCCACCGTGGGAGATTGCGCGCGAATGCGGTCCGTTTCAGCGCGATGGGCGTTGTCCCATTCGTCCTGCGTGATGTCGTGGCCATCGACGCGTGCGACCACTGGACTCTTGCTGGAGAAGTAGCTGCGGTCGATGCCGACAAGGACAAAAGACGGAATGATCAGCAAGAACAGCAAGAACATCACGATCTTGGAGTGCTTGCGGATGGATTCGAACATGTGCGATCTTTCAGTGGCGACAAAAGAAAAGGCGAACTCGCGTTCGCCTTTTTGTTCAGTGGTGGGTGCTGACGGGGTCGAACCGCCGACCTACGCCTTGTAAGGGCGCCGCTCTACCAACTGAGCTAAGCACCCCACCTTAAACATAAACCATCAGTTCAGAGCATCCTTCAATGCCTTGCCTGGACGGAACTTCGGGACTTTAGCAGCCTTGATCTTAATCGTATCGCCCGTACGGGGATTACGGCCGGTGCGCGCAGCGCGCTTGCCCACGGCAAAAGTGCCAAAACCGACGAGAGACACCGTACCGCCCTTCTTCAGGGTCTTCTTGACCGCCTCGATCGTGGACTCCAGCGCTCGCGCTGCTGCAGCCTTGGAGATGTCGGCGTTGTTAGCAATGTGCTCAATCAGTTCGGTTTTATTCACAAGAAGCCTCTCGGGAAAAGAGTGGATGGAATGTCTTTTGCAAATCTGGCCCTCCGACACGCGCCGTACCGAGCCGCAACGAAGTGGCACATCAAGCAGGCGGGGAAGGGCTGACACTGGGGCAGATTCTGCTGTGTCAGATTAAAGCCATCGACTTTCCGGGTGTCAATACAGTGCGCCGTTTTACGGCAGCGTAGCAGCGAATTCTAGACGCATTTGTGAAGCGGGCCGGGGCTTCCAAGGGCTTTTTCTCGGTGGCGTTGCGCCCATAGGCACATCCCGTATTGACAATCTGCTGGACGGAATTTCCGTGCTCGCACCACCCGTCCATTCACGATGCAATGCACCGTCACTTCTTGACCCGCGCCCGAATTTCCGGAAGCGCCTTCTGAAGGTAATACACCATCGACCACACCGTGAGCACAGCGGCAATCCAGATCAGCCACGTGCCCCAGACGCCCGTGTCGACCACGCCGAACAGCTGTCCGTCGTACAGAAGAAAAGGGATCGCGATCATCTGCACCGTGGTCTTGACCTTGCCGAGCATGTGCACGGCCACGCTGCGCGACGCGCCGATTTGCGCCATCCACTCGCGAAGTGCCGAGATTGCGATTTCGCGCCCGATGATGATCATCGCAACGAAGACATCGGCCCGCTGCAGATGCACGAGCACGAGCAAGGAGGCACAGACCAGGAACTTGTCTGCCACCGGGTCGAGGAAGGCGCCGAACGACGAGGTCTGGTTGAGCTTGCGCGCCAGATAGCCATCCAGCCAGTCCGTCGCGGCGAAGATGACGAACATCACCGTCGCGATGAGATTGCGCGTGGTCGGCTCCAGTGGCGCGTAGAACACCCCCACGATCAAAGGTATCGCGACGATGCGCGTCCAGGTCATGATGGTGGGGATGGTCAGGAACATGCGGCGATTGTGTCATGCCCGTTCGCCCACCATCGCCGAACGAGGCCAATCCAGTCAACGCAGCGCGCGATAGATCTCCTCGGCCAGATCGCGCGAAATGCCCTCCACCGTGATCAGGTCCTCCACGCTGGCCGCTGCGACACCGCGCACGCCGCCGAACCGCTGCAGCAGCCGAGCCCGCTTCTTCGGCCCCACGCCCAGAATCTCTTCCAGTTGCCCCCCGCCCACACGCATCTTGGCCCGCGCCGCCCGCATGCCGGTAATCGCGAAGCGGTGCGCCTCGTCGCGGATCTGAGCGACCAGCATCAAGGCAGCAGAGTCCCGGCCCAGGTAGACCTTTTCACGCCCATCGGCAAACACCAATTCTTCCAGCCCCACCTTTCGGCCCTCGCCTTTCTCAACGCCGACGATGCGACTGAGGTCCAGGCCGAGTTCGGTGAACACCTCGCGCGCCATGCTCACCTGCCCCTTGCCGCCGTCCACCAGCACCAGGTCGGGCAGCCGGGCCTGGCCTGGCGCGGGCTCCGCGCCCCCGGCCTCGCGCTGCGCTTCCGCGACCTTGCTGTAGCGGCGCATGAGCACCTGCCGCATGGCTGCATAGTCGTCTCCGCCCGTGATGCCTTCGATCTTGAAGCGCCGATACTCGCTGCTCTGCATTTTGTGATGGTGGAACACCACGCAAGACGCCTGGGTGGACTCGCCCGCCGTGTGCGAAATGTCAAAGCACTCGATCGTGAGGGTATCGAGGTCCTCTTCGCTCAGGTCCAGCGCCTCGGCGAGGGCCCGGGTACGCGCCTGCTGCGAACCCTCTTCGGCCAGCAGGCGGGCCAGCTGGATGTCTGCATTTTTCTGAGCCATGTCCAGCCAGGCGCGGCGCTGCTCCCGCGGCTGGTGCACCGCCGTCACCCGCACGCCGGTCTGTTGGGACAGCGCATCGATCAATGCGCGATCGACCGGGTGGCTCACGATGAGCGCAGGGGGCACCGGCACGCCGATGTAATGCTGCGCGATGAAGGCCTCCAGCACCTGCGCCTCGACGGAACGCGCCGGTGCAGAACGCACGGACTGAGCCGACTTTCCTTCATCCACCGTGGCGCCAGCCAATTCACCGCCCTGCCCGCCTTCAATGGATGCGGCCTCACCCGTGGGCCCGGCGTCGTCCGCGGCCTCCTCTGCCTGGAATACGGCCGCAGCGTCTTCCACGTGCACGGGAAAGTACGCCCGGTCGCCCAGGTGCCGACCTCCCCGCACCATGGCCAGATTCACGCAGGCGCGCCCCCCCAGCACCTTCACTGCCAGAATGTCCACATCCTTGTCGGACACGGTTTCGATGGCCTGCTGGTGCAGCACGCGCGACAGCGCGGTGATCTGGTTGCGTACATCGGCTGCCTGCTCGAACTCGAGGCGGCCGGAATGCTCCATCATGCGGGCCTCCATCGATCGCAGCAGCTCTTGCGTCTCGCCCCGCAGCATGGCTTCCGCATGCGCGACATCGCTCGCGTAGGCCTGGGGCGAGATCAAATCCACGCAGGGACCCGTACAGCGCTTGATCTGATACAACAGGCAGGGCCGGGTGCGGTTGGCAAACACCGTGTCTTCGCAGGTGCGCAGGCGAAACACCTTCTGCAGCAGCAAGATGGTTTCCTTGACCGCCCAGGCCCCCGGGTAAGGACCGAAGTAGCGGTGCCGCTTGTCGATGGCGCCGCGGTAGTAGGCCATGCGCGGGAAGAGCTGGCTTGGCGCCTCGCCGGTGCCGTCCTTGCCGGCCACGCCGGTGATCTTGAGATACGGATAGCTCTTGTCGTCCCGAAACAGAATGTTGTATTTCGGATTCAGCGACTTGATGAGGTTGTTTTCCAGCAGCAGTGCCTCGGCCTCGGAGCGCACCACCGTGGTTTCCAGCCGGACGATCCGGCCCACCATGTGGCCGATCCGCGTACCGCCATGGGTCTTGGTGAAGTAGCTGGAGACGCGCTTCTTGAGGTTGCGTGCCTTGCCCACATAGAGCAAGGCGCCTTGCGCATCAAAGTAGCGGTAGACACCCGGCAGCGGCGGCAGCGCGGCCACTTGCGCGAGGAGTTCGGGGGAATGCACATCGGACATGGCGCTATTGTGGCCAGTCTCTGCGCCCCGTCGCATGCCGCAACGGCCAAGCCCTGCCGGATCAGTGCCCGGCGTGCCCTTCGTAGGCCTTGCGGGCCAGCGCCATGGCCAGGATTTCGGAAGGATCGATCAGTGTCCAGCCTTGCGCCTGCGGGGCCTGAGGCAAGGCCAGCGGGATTTCGGTGCAGGCCATAATCAAGGCGATGCCATCGCCATGGCGCCCACGCAACTGCCTGCCCACGCGCGTGAAACATGCCTGCGCCAACGCCAGGTTCCCGGCCTTGACCCCTTGGTAGATGCCCTGCATGAGTTCTTCACGCTCGGAGGGATCGGGAATCACGCATTCGATGCCATGGGCCGCCATGACGGTGTCGTACAGGCCCATGCCGTAGGTGCCTTGCGTGGCCAGCAGCGCCACTTGGCGGATGCCCCGCCGCTGCAATTCGGCGGCAGTCTCCCGCGCGATGTGCAGCAGGTCCACGGACGGCACTCGCTCCTGCAGCGCAGCGTGCCAGGCGTGCGCGGTATTGCACGAGATGGCCACGGCGCGGGCGCCCACGGCCGAGAGTTGCTGCAGCACCCGCGCCATTTCGTCCAATGGCTGCGGTGCGTTTGCATCGCTGAGCGCGCGGGACCGGTCCGCCACCGGGACCTGTGCCATCCAGTGCTCGGGGAATGCCTGGTCCTGAACCGCCAGGCCATGGTCCTGCAACCAGCGCTCGGACGCCTTGAGAAACAGGCGGGCGAAATCCACGCCTGCCGCCGGTCCCATGCCGGCCAGGATGCCGACCTTCGCGGGCGTGCCAAAGGAATGCGGTTCGCCGTTCATCGCAGCATGCTCGACATGGCCGACAGGCAATTGACCATTCGCACGGCGGACTCGGTGTCGGGGGCCTGAAAGCGCACGGCGTCGGAGGCCGCGCGCTCCAGCGTGGGCCACTGGCAGAACAGATCAGCCAGGGCAGGCGTCTGGGCCTGCACGTCCACCAGAATCTCGCCCTCGATGCGAAAAGGCGGCACGGCAGCGCAATCCCGCACGGCTGCCGCCACGCCCGCCCGGATGGCCGCGCAGGACTGCGCAGGCGACAGGCTGATACCGCTCGTCTGGCCCGTCGCCCGCTTGGTCTGCACGAACCGGGCCTGGGGAAACAGCGGCTGGGTTTCCGCGATGAACACGTCGTCACCCGACCCCATGATCACCGGCACCCCATAGGCGCCTGCCAGGGCGCCATAGATCCCCGCCTCGCCCAGTTCCTGCCCGTTGAAGGCGATGCGCGCGAAGGCGAAGCTGTTGATGGTGTGGGCCAGAATGCCGCGCCCCTGGGCTCGGGAGTGATAGCCGATGATGCATACGCCGTCCATACCCAGTTCCACGCCCGCCACCATGCTCAGGTAGCGGGGCTTGCCCTGGATGGCCTGCGCCCGTTCGTCCAGCAGGTCCGGCGGCATGTTCCGGAAACCACCGTGCGAATCGTTCACGTAGACCTCGGAGGCCCCGGCATCGAAGGCGCCTTCGATCGCCGCGTTGGCCTCGGCCGCCATCAGGCGCCGCGCGCGCTCGTATTCGGGATTGCCGGGCCGCACCTGCTCGGGGTGGTAGACGCCCGCGACGCCTTCGATATCGACGGAAATGAGAATTTTCATGGAGGGGTCTTCAGGAAATCGATGCGGGCAGACAGGGCAGCAACCCGCGCAATGCAGGGCGGCGGTGCCCATCCCGGCCGGTGACGGGCGTGGCATGCCACAGGGCATGGACGATGGCTTGTTCCACGCTGTCGGCCGCAGCCTGGAACAGGCCGTCCAGCAAGGTTTCGTGCAGCATCGGCGTGGCCGGCATGGGCTGGTCCGCCAGATGCGGCACGGTGTAGCCCGTGGAGAACGCCAGGGCGATGTCGCCGCTGCCATGGCCGTAGACCGAGCCGGTGCGTGCCAGCCCTGCGCCCGCGCGCAGGGCCAGACGATTCAGTTGGCGGGCATCCAGCGGCGCATCGGTGGCGAGCACCATGATGATGGAGCCGCGTTCGGTCTCCGCAGACTGCGCGCGCGCGCTGTCGTCCAGCAGGGTGGCCACTTCGGCACCGATGGCCTTGCCGCCCCATACCAGGTTCGGAAGCAGCCCGTAGTTGGCCAGCACCAGCGCTCCGACCGTGCAGATGCCCCCCTGGCGCAGCGGCACCCGGCGCGACGCCGTGCCGATGCCGCCTTTCAGCTGGAAACTCGACATACCCCGCCCCGAGCCCACCGAACCCTGTGCAAAGCGCGCGCCGGCGTTGCTGCACGCCGCCAGGTAGTCGCCCCCGTCCAGGGCCATGCGCTGGATGTCGTTCAAAAAACCGTCATTGCACTCCAGCACCAGCGGATTGACCGTGGGCAACGCCCTGCCCGTCTCCGGATTGGCCTCGATGCATTGGCGGATCTGCGCCTGGGCCATGGCACTGACGGAGAAGGTGTTGGTCAACGCGATAGGCGTCTCCAGTTGCCCCAATTCCGCCAACTGCACCAGGCCCACGCTCTTGCCGAAGCCATTGATCACCGCCGCACCGGCCGGCACCTTGTGGCGATAGGGGTCCAGCCCATGCGGATGGATCACGGTGACGCCGGTCTGCACCGGACCGTCATCGCGCGTCGCATGCCCCACGGTCACGCCCGCCACGTCGGTGATGGCATCGAGTGGCCCGGCCAGCAGGTTGCCGATGCGTGGCGGCACCAATGCCGCCGTGATGCCTGTCGAAGACGGCCTCATGACTGCCGGTCGATCTTCGGGTCGAGGGCATCGCGCAAGCCGTCCCCCAGCAAATTGAAGGCGAGCACGGTCAGGAAAATGGCCAGGCTGGGGAACAGCGCCACGTGCGGTGCGTTCACCATGTCCGCACGGGCCTCGTTGAGCATGGCGCCCCATTCCGGCGTGGGCGGCTGCGCGCCCATGCCCAGGAACGACAGGCTGGCCGCCGTGATGATCGAGGTGCCCACGCGCATCGTGAAGTACACGACGATCGAAGAGATCGTGCCCGGCAGGATGTGCCGTACGATGATGGTCCAGTCCGACGCACCGATGCTGCGCGCCGATTCGATGTAGGTCATCTGCTTGAGCACCAGCGTGTTGCCGCGCACCAGCCGCGCGAAGGCCGGCACGCTGAACACCGCCACGGCCACGATGACGTTCGTCATGTTGCTGCCCAGGATGGCTACCACGCCGAGCGCCAGCAAGATGCCGGGGAAGGCGAACAGCACGTCCGAGATGCGCATCACCACGCGGTCCCACCATCCCTCGTAGTACCCGGCCAGCAGACCGAGGGTCGTGCCGATCAGGCAGCCGATGAGCACCGACAGGAATCCCGCCGCCAGCGAGATTCGCGCGCCCATCAGGATGCGGCTGAAGATGTCGCGCCCCAGCGGGTCCACGCCGAACCAGTGGACGGCCGACGGCAGTTCGTTCAGCCTTTCGTAGTCGAAAAAGCCTTCGGGGTCGTAAGGCACCAGGACCGGTGCCAGCACGGCCACCAGCACCAGCAGCAGCACGAAAGCCAGCGCCACCATGGCCACGCGCTGCTTCTTGAACTTGCGCCAGAACTCGCGCCAGGGCGTGCGGACCGCGCCGGAACTGGCAGCGGCAGGCGCCACCGAGGCGGCCGCCAGTTGCGCGGCATCGGGGGGCGTGGGGATGGAGGGCGTGGTCATACCGTCTCTTCGTGTTCGTGGAATGGGATGCAGGCCGCCGTGGTCACTTGTAGCGGATGGTGGGATTGATGAAGCCGTAGAGCATGTCCACCACGAGATTGATGAGGATGAACTCCAGCGAGAACAGCAGCACCAGCGTCTGGATCACGGGGTAGTCCCGCATGGTCACGGCATCCACCAGCAGGCGACCCAGGCCCGGCCAGTTGAAGACGGCCTCCACCACGATGGAGCCGCCCAGCAGGAAGCCGAACTGCAGCCCCATCATGGTGATGACGGGAATGAGCGCATTGCGCAGGCAATGCTTCAAGATCACGAGGCGCTCGTTGAGCCCCTTGGCGCGCGCCGTGCGCACGAAGTCTTCCTGCACCACCTCGACGAACGAGGCTCGGGTGAAGCGCGCCATCACCGCGGCGACGGCGGCCCCCAGCGTGATGGAGGGCAGGATGTAGTGCTGCCAGCTTGTCGCACCCACCGTGGGCAGCCAGCCCAGGTTGACCGAGAACACCTGCATCAGCACCATGCCCAGCGCGAACGCGGGAAACGAGATGCCCGACACCGCCAGCGTCATGCCCAGCCGGTCGGGCCATTGATTGCGATACACGGCCGAGATGATGCCGATGCCCATGCCGAAGATCACCGCCCAGACCATGCTGGTGACCGTGAGCGCCAGCGTGGGCATGAAGCGCTCGCCGATCTCGGCCGCCACCGTGCGGCCGGTGCGGATGGACTTGCCGAAGTCGCCCTGAACCATGCGCGTGAAGAAGTGCACGAACTGCTCGGGCAGTGGCCTGTCCAGGCCCAGGTCGTGGCGCACTACCGCGACGGCGGCCTCGTCGGCGTCCTGGCCCGCCGCCAGGCGCGCGGGGTCGCCGGGCAGCATGTGGACGAACAGGAACACCAGCACAGCCACGATCAGCAGCGTGGGCAAGAGTCCCAGCAGTCGTTTGAGAAAGTAGTTCAGCATGGGTGCGGCGCTGCGGTCGCAGCGATGTGTTTTTTGATGAAAACAGGAGCAGCCCGCGCGCCAGATCAGCGCGCGGGGCGGTCTTGTCCTGTTATTTCAGGTCGATCTCGTCGCTGTTGATGTTGCCGTCGGGCATCACATGCACACCGGACAGGCGCTTGGCGTGGGCGTACAGCACGTCCTCCGTCACCAGCGGGATGCGCGGCAGGTCCTTGGCGAGCTGCTCCTGCGCGGTCTTGTAGAGCGCTTCGCGCTCGGCTCCGTTGGTGGTCAGCAGCGCCTTGGCGATGGACTCGTCCACCACGGGGTTGCTATAGAAGGCGTAGTTCGCCAGCTTCGGCGCCCAGGACTCCGTGGAGAACAGGGGGCGCAGCGCCCAGTCGGCCTCGCCGGTGGAGGAAGACCAGCCGATGTAATAAAGGCGCACCTTGGCGGTCTTGGGATCGGGCCATGAATCCACCTGCTCGGCGCGCTGGCCGGGCTCCAGCGCCTGCACCGACACCTTGATGCCGACCTGCTGCAACTGCTGCTGGATGAACTGGATCACCTTCTGGCTGGTGGTGTTGTTGTAGCCGCTCCACAGCACGGATTCGAAACCGTTGGGGTAGCCCGCTTCCTTCAGCAGTTCCTTGGCCTTGGCCACGTTGTAGGGAATGGGCTGCATCTTCACCGCGTATTCCACGCCCTGCGGCACGAAGCCCTGGGCCGGGAAGGCATGGCCGTTGAAGGCCACCTTGGCCAGCGCTTCCTTATTGATGGCGTAGCCGATGGCTTCGCGCACCTTGGGGTTGTCATACGGCTTTTGCAGCATGTTGAAGGTGAGGAAGCGCTGGATGATCGACGGCGCGGACACGACCGTGACCTTGTCGCTCTTCTTGAGCGTGGCGATCGGCTCATAGGGCAGCGTGAAGGCGAAGTCGGCTTCGCCCGTCTGCAGCATGGCGGCGCGGGTGTTGTTCTCGATCACAGGCTTCCAGGTGACCTGATCGACCTTGGGGTAGCCCTTCTTCCAGTATCCCGCGAACTTCTTGCCCACGATGGCCTCGGTCTGCTTCCATTCGACGAACTCGAACGGGCCGGTGCCCACGGGGTGGAAGGCGATGTCCTTGCTGCCCCACTTGGCCAGCGCGGCGGGCGAGATCATCGCGGCCGAAGCGTGGGCCAGCGCATTGATGAAGGGGCCGAAGGGCTCCTTGAGCGTGATGCGCAGCGTGGTCGGGTTTACGGCCTCGACCTTGGCGACGCGGTTGAACTGGTTGGCGCGCAGCAGGCGGTTCTCGGGGTTCATCACGCGGTCGAGGGTGGCCTTGGCCGCGGCGGCGTTGAAGTCGGTGCCGTCGTGGAACTTGACGCCCGAGCGCAGCTTGAAGGTATAGACGAGGCCGTCGTTCGACACTTCGTAGCTCTCGGCCAGCACGTTCTTGACCTTCATGTCCTTGTCGAACGCGAACAGGCCTTCGTAGAAACTCTTGGTCACGGCCGTGGTGATGGTCGTGTTGGTGTTGTAGGGGTCGAGCGTCTCGGGCTGCTGGTAGATGGCCAGCACGGCGTTGCCGGCGGCCAGTGCGGAGCCGGACATGGCCAGGGCCAGCAGGCTGAAGGCGATGCGGCGGGTGGAAGCTTTCTTCATGGTTGAACTCCGGTGTGGAAAAGATCAGGGGTTTTCAAAATGGATAGCTGCTTTCGCTTGCCAGGCAAGCGCTGAAGGTCGATTTGAGTTGGAAACATCACCCCCCTTGCGGCGCCACGAAATGGCCGGGTCCCACCTGCACCATCGGCAGCACCACGGGCTCGTCGCCCACCGCGCGGATGGGGCTGGGAATGTCCCCCTCCAGCAGCGTGCGCCTGAGGTGCCGGCGCGCCGGGTCGGCGACGGGCACGGCGGACATGAGCTTTTTGGTATAGGCGTGCTGCGGGTTCTCGAAGATCGCGCGGCGCGGCCCGATCTCCACGATCTGGCCGAGGAACATCACCGCCACGCGGTGGCTGATGCGCTCGACGACGGCCATGTCGTGCGAGATGAAAAGAAACGCCACCCCCAGCTCGCGCTGCAGGTCCAGCATCAGGTTGACGATCTGCGCCTGGATGGACACATCCAGTGCCGACACGGATTCGTCCGCCACCACCACCTTGGGGTTGAGGGCCAGCGCCCGTGCGATGGCGATGCGCTGGCGCTGGCCGCCCGAGAACTCGTGCGGGTAGCGCTGCGCGTAGTCGCGCGGCAGCCCCACCTTTTCCAGCAGCCAGTCCACGCGCTCCTGCGCCTGCCGGCCGCTGGCCACTTTGTGCACCAGCAGCGGCTCCATGATCGAAAAGCCGACGGTCAGGCGCGGGTCGAGGGAGGCGAACGGGTCCTGGAAAATGAACTGGATGTCGCGGCGCAGCGCCTGGACCTCGCTCGTGGGCAGGTCCAGGATGTTGCGTCCGCCGAACTCGATGGCACCGCTCTGGCTGTCCACCAGCCGCAGCAGCGAGCGGCCCGTGGTGGACTTGCCGCAGCCGGACTCGCCCACCAGCGCCAGCGTCTCGCCCGGATAGAGGTCGAAGCTCACCTTCTCCACCGCGTGCACGCGGCGCTTGACGCGGTTGAACAGCCCCGAGCGCAGGTCGAAACGCGTCACCAGGTCTTTCACGCGCAGGATGGGCTGGGCCCCTGCGGGGCGTGTATCCACCGGGGTGGATTGCAGGACCGGCGCCGTCGCGGCATCGCCGGAAGGTCGCAGCAGTTCGAAATGCCGCGGCAGGTCGGTGCCCTGCATGGCGCCCAGCTTGGGCACGGCCGACAGCAGCGCCTGCGTGTAGGCATGCTGCGGGGCGGCGAAGATCTGGGCGGAAGGGCCCTCTTCCACCTTGTCGCCGCGGTACATGACCAGCACGCGGTCGGCCACCTCGGCCACCACGCCCATGTCGTGGGTGATGAAGATCACGCCCATACGCATCTCCTCCTGCAGTTGGCGGATCAGCTGCAGGATCTGCGCCTGGATGGTCACGTCCAGCGCGGTGGTGGGCTCGTCGGCGATCAGCAGTTGCGGCTTGCACGACAGCGCCATGGCGATCATCACGCGCTGGCGCATGCCGCCGGACAGCTGGTGCGGAAACCGGTCGAGCACGTTGCGCGCCTCGGGAATGCGCACCAGCTCCAGCATGCGCAGGGCCTCGGCGCGCGCCGCCGCCCGGTCCTTGCCCTGGTGGTAGCGAATGGACTCCGCGATCTGCTCGCCCGCCGTGAAGACGGGGTTCAGCGAGGTCATGGGCTCCTGGAAGATCATGGCCACGTCGGCGCCACGCACCGACTGCAGCGTGGCGTTGCTGGCGCGGCGCATGTCCAGCACCTGCCCGCTGCTGCGGCGCAGTGCGATGGAGCCGCCCACGATCTTTCCGCCGCCATGCTCGACCAACCGCATCAGCGCCAGCGAAGTGACGGACTTGCCCGAGCCCGACTCGCCCACGATGGCCAGCGTTTCGCCCCGGTCCACGTGGAAGGACAGGTTGCGCACGGCGTCCACCGTGCGCTCGGAATTGGCAAAGCGGACCGTCATATCGTCCACGGCCAGCACGCGCTGCTCTGCAAGGGCCAGGGAGGTCGTCGCGCTCGAAGGGGTTGGGGTCATGGCAGGACAGGGATAGGAAATTCGGTCAGGCGATCAGGCAGCCAGTCGGTCGGTCGATGCATTGGCCCGTGGGCTTCATGCATCCGACGTGCGGAAGATGAAGGACTCGGCCGCGTGGCCGACGCGGGCCAGCCCGCGGTACATGCCCTCGGTGTTGAACGGCAGGCACACGTTGCCGTGGCGGTCCACCGCAATCAGGCCCCCGGTGCCGCCCACGGCAGGCAGCGCGCCATGCACCACGGCATCGACAGCCGCCTCCAGCGAGGCGCCGCCGTAGGCCATGCGCGCACAGATGTCGTGCGCCGCGCTCACGCGGATGAAGGCTTCGCCATGGCCCGTGCACGACACGGCGGCCGTGCGGTCGTCCGCATAGGTGCCCGCGCCGATGAGCGGGCTGTCGCCCACGCGGCCGGGACGCTTGTTGGTCATGCCGCCCGTGGAGGTGGCCGCTGCGAGGTGGCCCAGGGCATCCAGCGCCACCGCGCCCACGGTGCCCATCTTGCGGTCTTCGTCCAGCGCGCGGCCCGACAGGCCGGCCATTGCAGCGGCGCCGTCGTGGTCCAGCACGGCGCCCGACTGGCGGGCCTGCGCGGCCAGCAACTGGGCGCGCCGGGCTTCGGTCGAAAAGTAGTGGGGCTCGACCATGGCCAGCCCCGCATCGCGCGCCAGGCGCTCGGCGCCCTCGCCCGCCATGAGGACATGCTGCCCCTGGCGCAGCACCGCGCGGGCCGCCAGGATGGGGTTGCGCACGTGGCGCACGCCGGCCACCGCGCCGGCCGCCAGCGTGGCGCCCTCCATCAGCGCGGCATCCAGTTCATGGGTCGCGTCGGCGGTGAACACCGCGCCATGCCCGGCGTTGAAAAGTGGGCAATCTTCCAACAATTGCACGGCCGTGCACACCGCATCGGCGGCGGACCCGCCCTGCTCCAGCACCGCCTGTCCGGCGCGCAGCACGTCCTGCAGCACACCGTGGTAGGCCCGCTCCTGCCGGGCGTCGATCTGCGCGCGGCTCAGCGTGCCGGCACCGCCGTGGATGGCGATCACCGGAACGGGACGGCCGGAAGGAGACGGAAAAACGGTCATGGAAGAAGCGGCGAAACCGGTCAGCGAAGTGGATGGGAACGAATCAATCGGCCAGGCGAAAGACGATCGGGGAGCGATGGATGCGGCCGCCGTTCAGGCGCGGCCACTGCCCTTGGCAGCGGGCTTCCTGGCGGTGGTGTCGGCCGAGCGTGGCGCCAGCCGGGTGCGCGAGCTGTCGTGCAGCCAGGGCAGCACCGCCTCGGTCATGCGCGCCGCGGTCTTCACCGACTCCTTGGCCTGGTGCGCCACGGCACTGGTGAGCGCCTCGATCATGGCCAGCGCCGAAGATTCGGAATTGGCCGCGTACTGGTTTTCGGTCTGCGCGAACAGGCAGCCATGGGCAAACGGCACCAGGGGCGACTGCAGCCCGTCGGTCAATGCCAGCACGCGCACACCGCGCTCGAAGGCGCCCTGCGCCAGCACGACGGTGTCGGTCAGGTAGCGGGGGTAGCTGATGGCGATGAAAAGGTCTTCCTCGCCCATGCGCGGCAGTAGCCGCGCGCCGTAGGACGCACCCGCCACCCCGGCCAGCAGGTGCACGCCGTCGCAATGCGCATCCAGCCCGCGCTGCAGCAGCCCGGCGAGCCAGCCGCTGGCGCCGAAGCCGGCCAGGTAGATGCGCCGCGCCCCCACGATGGCCTGCACCGCAGCCTCGCACGCGGCTGGGTCCAGGGCCTCACGCGTGGCGGCGATGTTGCGCTGGCTTTCCTCCAGCGCGGCGGCGAACACGTCGCCGATGCTGCTGGGCTTTTCCAGCTTGATACGCATCTTCTCGATGGGCGCCAGCATGGCTTCGAAACCGCGCACCAGCTCGGCCCGCAGCATGGGGTAGCCGTCCAGGCCGATGGCCCGGGCGAAGCGGTTGGCCGTTGCGATGGAAACGCCCACCGCCGCCGCGAGTTCGTCGATGGGCATGGTGGCCGCCTGCAGCGGGTGGGCCAGCACGTAGTCCGCCATCTGCTGGTGCGACCGGGTGAGCGTGGGACGCACCCGGCCGATGCGGATGGCGATCGTCGGGGCTTCGGTGCTCGGGTCGGGAACAGCGGACATGGGAGAGGTGTCGGGTGGAAAAGCGTTCAACCGCTTTTGATAAAAAATTTACAACACCGTCATATTAAAGAAAAAATTCAATCATTCAAAGAATTTTTACAAGCGCATGACGCGCCCGTGCACGGCGACCCTCCCGTTGTCTCGGCGCACCGCGAAGCGCACAAAGCAAAAAGCCCTGCGCGCTGCGCAGGGCTTCGATGGCTGGGGGGCCTCAGAGGGTGGCCCGAGGGGCGAGGAACGATCAGTCCGCCTCGATCTTGGAAGCCTTGACCACCTGTGCCCAGTTGGCCAGATCGGCCTTCACCCGCTCGGCGAGCGGTTGCGGTCCCTGGTAGTCGGCGGTGGCGCCCTGCTCCAGGGCCTTTTGCTGGAATGCGGGGTTTTGCACCACGGTGCGCACATCGGCCACCAGCTTGTCCACCACCGCCTTCGGCACATGGGCCGGGGCGAACAGCGCGAACCACGACGTGGCATCCACCTTGGGGTAGCCCGCCTCGGCGGTGGTGGGCACGTCCGGCAGGCTGGCCAGGCGCTGCTTTCCGGTGACCGCCAGCACGCGCAGCTTGCCGGCCTGGATGTGGGGCATGAACGGTGGCGCGGTGCCGAAGGTCAGGTCCACCTGCCCGCCCAGCAGGTCCTGCAGCGCCGGGCCGGTGCCTTTGTACGGCACGTGCACCATCTTCACGCCGCCCTGCTGCTCCAGCATGGCACCGGTGACGTGCTGCAGCGAGCCGTTGCCGGACGAGGCGTAGTTGAGCTTGCCGGGATGCGCCTTGGCGTAGGCGATCAGATCGGCCAGCGTCTTCACGGGCAGGCCGTCGCGCACGACGATGATCTGCGGCGCCGACAGCACGTTCGCAATGGGTTGGAAATCGCCCGGCTCCCATTGCTTTTGCCGGGTGAGCAGTGGCGAGATCACGTGATAGCCCGAGTACTGCATGAGCAGCGTGTACCCATCGGGCTCGGCCCGTTTGACGGCGCCGGCGGCGATGTTGCCGTTGCCGCCGCCCTTGTTGTCCACCACCACCGACTGGCCCAGCACCGGGCCCAGGGCCTGCGCGAGCATGCGTGCGGACAGATCCGTGGTGCCGCCCGCGGCGGTGGGCACGACCAGGGTGACCGGCTTGTTCGGATAGCCGCCCTGCGCCCAGGCGGGGAAGGCGAAGGCCGCAGCCAGCACGATGGCCATCGCCGCCCTGCGACGGGATGCGCAAGGGGTGGTCGGGGTGACCGTTGTCGCTGTCGCTGTCGTTTTCGCTCTCGTTCTCATGTCATGTCTCCTTGGTTTTTTGAAATTCAAAAGAAAGACGGCCCTGCGGCGGCGGGTCGCGCACCGCCCTCGGTCCGCACGGGCCGGTCGGCCTGCCGTCAATCCAGCTTGGCACCGGTGTCCTTCACCGCCCGGCCCCAGCGCGCGAGGTCGTCCCGCACCAACGCCGCCAGCTGGGCCGAGTTGCCCTTGTAGGGCTCGCACCCCACGGCGGCGAGCCGCTCGGCCACGTCTTTCTGCTCCAGCGCCTTGGCCACCTCGGCCTGCAGCCGCGCGACCACGGCGGGCGGGGTGCCGGCCGGCGCGAAAAGCCCGTACCACGGTGTCTGGCCGAAACCCGCCAGCGTCTCGCCGATGGTGGGCACGTCCGGCAAGGCCGCCACGCGCCGCGTGTTCACCACGCCCAACACCTTGAGCTTGCCGGCCTTGATGAAGGCGATGGAGGACGGCAGGCTCTGCACCGACAGCGGCACCTGCCCACCCACCACGTCCGTGGCCGCTGCGGCGGAGCCCTTGTAGGGCACGTGCTGCAGCGTGATGCCCGCGGTCTTTTGCAGCATCTCGCCGATCAGGTGGTTGAGCGTGCCATTGCCCGCCGAGGCGATGGCGTACTGGCCCGGATGCGCCTTGGCCAGCGCCACCAGCTCGGCCACGTTGGACGCGGGAAACGCCGGGTTCGCCACCAGAACATAGCCCGCCGTGGCCAGCGGCGCCACCGGCTCGAAATCCTTCACCGGATCGAACCCGGTGTGCTGGTAGAGCCGGGGGTTGATGACCTGCGCGCTGTCCGCCGTGAGCAGCAGGGTGTAGCCATCCGGCCGGGCCTTGGCCGCCGCAGCCGTGCCCACGTTGCCGCCTGCGCCGGGGCGGTTGTCCACCACCACCGGCTGGCCCAGTTGTTCCGACAGCTTTTGCGCCACCACGCGGGCGATCGCGTCGTTGGCGCCGCCGGCCTGCTGCGGCACCACGAGGGTGATCGCACGCTGGGGGTAGGCCGCCTGCGCCAGGGCCGTGCTCGCCATGCCGCACAGCAGCGTGCCCAGCGCCGCGCGGCGCGAGAGTGAATGCGTGTCCATCCTTTTTGTCTCCTTGGTTTTTGATCGATGCATCGCGCCGCGCCGGCCTGCGGGCCTTCCCGCAGGAAAGCCGTTGCCGCCCGGCGTTCAGGCGGCTTCGCGCGCCCGTGCCCTTTCGCGGATCGCCTCGAAGCCGTCCGGCACCGGGTGCAGGTCCAGCCGCCGCCCCGCCTTCACGATCTGGCTGGGAATGTCGTGGCCGATCAGCCCGGGCAACCGGGCCGCCGCGGCGATCAGCTGTGAAAGATCCACGCCCGTGTCGTAGCCCATCCATTGCAGCGCGTGCGCGATCTCCTCGCTGCACACGTTGCCCGACGCACCCGGCGCATAGGGGCAGCCACCCAGGCCGCCGAGCGACGCATCGAAACGGTCCGCCCCCGCATCGATGGCGGCGAGCACGTTCGCCAACCCCATGCCGCGCGTGTTGTGAAAGTGCAGCGTGAAATCCACCCCCGGCCAGCGCGCCCGGGCGGCAGCGGTGAGATGCGCCACCTGGGTCGGATACGCCATGCCGGTCGTGTCGCACAGGGTGATGCCGCGCACGCCCAGGTCGGCGAAGCGCTCCACCCAGCCGAACACCTGCGCCTGCGCCACATCGCCTTCCATGGGGCAGCCGAACACGCACGACAGGGACACGTTCACCGCCACGCCCGCGGCCTGGGCGGTGGCCACCACCTGCGACAGCGCCGCGAACGATTGCGCGCGCGCCATGCGCAGGTTGGCCAGGTTGTGCGTCTCGCTGGCCGACATGACCAGGTTCAGCTCGTCGGTGAGCGCCTCGATGGCGCGCTCGGCGCCGCGCACGTTGGGCACCAGCGCGCTGTACACCGTGCCGGGGCGCCGCACGATCTCGCGCATCACGATCTCGGCATCGCGCAGCGCCGGTATCGCCGTGGGCGAGACGAACGCCGTCACCTCGATCTTCGACAGGCCCGCCGCCGACAGCGCATCGACCAGCGCGATCTTGTCTTCCGTGGGCACGAAGGCCTGCTCCATCTGCAGGCCGTCGCGCGTTCCCACTTCCTGCAGGTGGATGCGGCGGCCATTGCCGTTCCACACGCCGGCCCGGGCTTCGCGCGTTTCATCCGCCCCGTTCGACGGGTTCCGAGTCGCGGTCATTGGATCACCCCCTTGCTGCGCAGCAGCGCGATCTGTTCGGCGGTCAGTCCCGCCTCGGCCAGCACCGCATCGGTGTCGTCGCCCAGGTGCGGCGCACTGGAGCGGATCGTTCCCGGCGTGCCCGACAGCTTGGGCACGATGCCCGGCACCTCGACCACATAGCCGTCGCGCGTGGTCTGCGGCAGCAGCATGTCGCGGGCGCGGTAGTGCGGGTCTTCGGCGATGTCCTGCGCCGTGTACACCTTGCCGGCGGGCACGCGGGCAGCGCCCAGGCCCTCCAGCACCGCCTGCACGGTGCGCCCGGCCGTCCATTCGCCGATGGCCGCGTCGATCTCCGCCACCCGGGCCACCCGCCCGGCATTGCTCCCCAGGTCGGGCGCCGCCGCCAGGTCGGGCCGGCCGATGGCCTCCATCAGCCGCTTGAAGATGCTGTCGCCATTGCCTGCCACCAGCACCCAGCCATCGGTGCACGGATACGCGTTGGACGGCGCGATGCCCGGCAGCGCGCTGCCGGCTGCGTCGCGCACGGCACCGAAGGCGCTGTACTCGGGAATGAGGCTCTCCATCACGTTGAATACGGCTTCGTGCAGCGCCACGTCGATCACCTGGCCTTTGCCGCCGTTCACCTTGCGGTGGTAGAGCGCCGTCAGCACGCCCACGGTGCCGTGCAGCGCCGCCAGCGTGTCGCCGATGGAGACACCCACGCGCACCGGCACGCGGCCGGGCTCGCCCGTCAGGTGGCGCAGGCCACCCATCGCCTCGCCGATCATTCCGAAGCCCGGCAGGTCGCGGTAGGGGCCGGTCTGCCCGTAGCCCGAGATGCGCAGGATCACCAGCCCGGGGTTGAGCGCATGCAGCGCCTCGGGCGACATGCCCCAGTCCTCCAGCGTGCCGGGGCGAAAGTTCTCGATCAGCACATCGGCCTCGGCGATGAGCCGGCGTGCGATGTCCTGCCCTTCCGGCTGGCGCAGGTCCAGCGCCAGCGAACGCTTGTTGCGCGACTGCACCTGCCACCACACCGAGGTGCCTTCCTTGATCAGCCGCCAGTTGCGCAGCGGATCGCCCGCGCCGGGCGCCTCAATCTTCACCACATCGGCCCCGAACTCGCCCAGCGTCTTGCCGCAAAACGGCCCGGCGATCAACTGGCCCATCTCGATCACCCGCACCCCGGCCAGGGCGGCGGGGGCTGCTGTCGTATCCGTCGTCGTCATTCCTGTCGCGTCCCTTCGTTCGAATGGCGCGGATCATGCCGTGGCCCCCGCCCACCGCAAAACCCCGATGCGCGACGCCGCCATCGCAAACCGGCATGGCCGGCTGCCCGGCGGCAGTACCATCGGCGCCCATGAAGCTCGACCCGGTTTCCCTGCGCCTGTTCGTGGCGGTGATGGAAGAAAACGCCATCGCCCGCGCCGCGGCGCGCGAGCACATCGCCCCGTCGGCCGCCAGTCGGCGCCTGGCCGAGCTGGAGGGCACCCTGCAGGTGGAGCTTTTCAGCCGCAGCAACCGGGGTACCGAGCCCACCGACGCGGCCTATGCGCTGCTGAACATGGCGCGTGGCGTGCTCAACGAACTCGATGGCATCGCCCTGCAGATGCGCGACTTTCGCGCCGGGGTGCGGGGCCACGTGCGCGTGGTGGCCAACATCTCGGCCATCACCCAGTTCCTGCCGGCCGAGCTGCCGGCCTTCATGGCCGCGCACCCGCAGGTCCAGGTGCGGCTGCAGGAGCAGATCAGCAGCGCCATCGCCCATTCGGTGGCCGAGAACGCCGCGGACGTGGGCATCCTCAACCACGGCAGCTACGGCGAGCGCGTCGCCCTGCTGCCCTACCGCACCGACGAGCTGGTGCTGATCGCCCCCGCCGGCCATCCGCTGGCCCGGCGGCGCTCGGTGCGGCTGGCCGATGCGCTGCCGTTCGACTTCGTGGGCGTGCACCCGGGCAGCGCCATCAACAACCAGCTCACCCGCGCGGCGGCCGAAGCCGGCCTGCCGCTCAAGCTGCGCATCCAGGTGACCAGCTACGACGCGCTTTGCCTCATGGTGTCCGCGGGCCTGGGCGTGGGCGTGCTGCCCCGCGGCAGCGCCCAGCTGTACCGCGCGACCCTGGCCCTGCGGCCCATCACCCTGGCCGAGCCGTGGGCGCACCGGCAGCTGTCGCTGTGCGTGCGGTCCGGGGAGCCGCTGTCGCGCGTGGCGCAGCTGCTGGTGGAGCATCTGAGGGCGCCGGCCGGGGGCGGCGCATGAGCCCTGCGCACCCCATGGCCTCCCCCCTGCGCTGGGACCTGTTCTGCCAGGTCATCGACAACTACGGCGACATCGGCGTGTGCTGGCGCCTCGCAGCCGACCTGGCCGGGCGGGGCCACGCCGTGCGCCTGTGGACGGACGACGCCACCGCGCTGGGCTGGATGGCCCCTGCCGGCGCACCGGGCGTGCAGGTCCTGCCCTGGCCTGCGCAGGCCCCGCCCGACGGCGCGGGCGACGTGGTCATCGAGGCGTTCGGTTGCGAGATTGCTCCTGATTTCATAGCATCCATGGCATATTCCACTAGGGCATCAGGCCAAAAATGCCTTTGGATCAACCTGGAGTACCTCAGCGCCGAAAGCTATGTGGAGCGCAGCCACCGCCTGCCCTCCCTGCTGATGTCGGGCCCCGGCGCGGGCTGCACGCGCTGGTTCTTCTACCCCGGGTTCACCCGCCGCACGGGCGGGCTGTTGCGCGAACCGGGGTTGATGGACCGCCAGGCCGCCTTCGACCGCGCCGGCTGGCGTGCCCGCCATGGCGTGGCGGCCGGGGCCTTCGCCGTTTCGCTGTTTTGCTACGAGCCACCCGCCTTGCCTTCGCTGCTCGACCGGTTGCGGCAGCATGCCGGCGCCCATTTGCTCGTCACCCCCGGCCGCGCAACGGCAGCCGTCCAGGCGCTGGACAATCAGGACCGAATTGGCCTCCAGCGCAATCAAGACGCCGGCAGCCTGCTATCGATTTCATACCTCGCTCCCTGCCCCCAGCCGGCGTTCGACGAGATGCTGTGGGCCTGCGATTTCAACTGCGTGCGCGGCGAGGACTCACTGGTGCGCGCCCTGTGGGCCGGCCAGCCCTTCGTGTGGCACATCTATCCCCAGGACGACCAGGCCCACCACGCCAAGCTGCACGCGTTCCTGGACTGGCTCCAGGCGCCGCCTTCGCTGCGGCGTTTCCACGCGCTGTGGAACGGACTCGAACAGGACAGCCCCCTGCCCGCCCTGGACGCCGCCACGCTGCAGAAATGGCGCGCGACCGTGCAGGCAGCCCGCGCACGGCTGCTCGCGCAGGACGATCTGTTGACCCAACTGCTGGGGTTCGTTGCCGAAAAAAGCTAAAATCCACGGTTTTGCGCCAACCCAAGGCGGCACTTTCTGACGAAGTGACCGGCCGGCGCATCCCGCCGCGGAACATGCGCTGGCGCTCGGACCTTGCGCTGCACCTCTCAGGCAGCGCCCGCAGCGCCCCGGCGCGTAGAGCGGCTTCAACCCCAGCCCAGCAATCTGCTATGAAAATCGCTCAAGAAATCCGCGCCGGCAATGTGATCATGCACGGCAAGGACCCGATGGTCGTCCTGAAGACCGAATACGCACGCGGCGGCCGCGGCGCCGCCACGGTCCGCATGAAGCTCAAGAGCCTGATCGGCAACTTCGGCACCGAAAACGTGTTCAAGGCCGACGACAAGATCGACAACGTCATCCTGGACAAGAAGGAGTGCACCTACTCCTACTTCGCCGACCCGATGTACGTCTGCATGGACACCGAGTTCAACCAGTACGAAGTCGAAGCCGAGAACATGGGCGACGCACTGAACTACCTGGAAGACGGCATGACCGTCGAAGTGGTGTTCTACGACGGCAAGGCCATCTCGGTCGAACTGCCCACCAGCGTGGAACGCGAAGTCACCTGGACGGAACCCGCCGTCAAGGGCGACACGTCCGGCAAGGTGCTCAAGCCCGCCAAGATCGCCACCGGCTTCGAAGTGCCCGTGCCGCTGTTCGTGAGCCAGGGCGACAAGATCGAAATCGACACCCGCACGGGCGAATACCGCAAGCGCGTCTGATCGATCCGGATCGAACTTCGATCCCCAAAGGGCACCCGCTTCGGCCGGTGCCCTTTTTCATTTCCGGTGGGCCAGGCCATGTCATGTGTGCTCGATCAGCATGACCGCCGTCGTCTGGGGTTCGAGCGCTTCGAACACATGCGTTTCATCCGCCGAGTAGCTGGCATAGTCCCCCGGGCCGAGTTCCACCAGATGGCCGACCGGCCCCAGACGGGCGCGTCCACTGCACAGGACGACGTGCTCCACCGTGCCCGGCAAATGGCGCTCGGAAGTCCTAGGTGCGCCGGGCTGGACCGTCAGGCGATAGAGATCGCGCTGCACGCCGGCAGGGCACACCGCCAGCAGGGTCGCAGCGTAATTCGCCTGCTCCGAAGCCAGCGCCACCCCCTCATGGGCCCGGATGACCTGCACATGGGTTCTGGGCTGGGCGATCAATTGCGTCACCTGCACATCCAGCGCGGTGGCAAGCGCCCAGAGCGTTTCCAGGCTCGGATTGCCGACGCCCGCCTCCAGTTGGGAGAGCGTCGATTTGGCGATGGCCGCCCGTTTGGCGAGTTCGGACACGGACAGGCCGAGGCGCTCGCGCTCGCGGCGCACGGCCGCGGCCAACAGGCGGATGGGTGAAGGACTGGTGGTCAAGAGATGGTCATTTTATCTCGTCAAAAAGAACAATCGTTCGACTTGACGAACGAATGAAGCAAGTTCATCATACCGCTCGTTCGTTCTTTTTAAAGAACGAACCGCATCATTCCGACCCCTTGCCCAGGCGACTTGGCATGCACCACAGGCAACGATCCATGAATGCGAAAACGGCAGGCACGCTGGAGATGACCACCGCCATGGTCATCGCCGGCACGGTGGGCTGGCTGGTGCTGCAAACCGGAATGCCCGCCGCTTCGGTGGTCTTCTGGCGCTGCGCTTTCGGTGCCGCGGCGCTGCTGATGCTCTGTCTCCTTCGGGGCCAGCCGGCGCGATGGAACATCGGCCGCAGGCAAGCCGGCATGGCCGCACTCGGCGGCATCGCCCTGGCGGCCAGCTGGGGCCTGCTGTTTGCCGCCTACTCGCACGCATCCATCGCGATTGCCACGGTGACCTACCATACCCAGCCCTTCATGCTCGTGGCGCTGGGGGCGCTGTTCTTCGGAGAAAAGCGGACCGCGTCGCAAGCGGGTTGGCTGGGCATCGCGTTCGGCGGCCTCGTGCTCATCGTCGTCGGCGGTGGACAGTGGGGCGTGCCGCCCTCCGGCTACCTGGAAGGCGTCGGACTGGCACTGGCCGCCGCGTTCTTCTATGCCATGGCGGCCGCGATCACCAAAAGGCTGAGCGGCGTGCCGCCCCGCCTGATCGTCCTGATCCAGCTGATCGTCGGCACCCTGCTTTTGCTGCCGTTCGCCCAGGCCCCGACGGGCGAAGCGACGCTACCCACCTGGGGTTTGCTGCTGGCGATCGGGTTCATTCACACGGGCCTGATGTCCACGCTCCTGTACAGCGCCATCCAGAAGCTATCGACGTCGATGGTGGGCGTTCTGTCGTTCATCTATCCCATCGTGGCCATCGGGGTCGATGCGTGGGCCTTCGGCCATCGGCTGAGCCCCATGCAGGTCGGTGGGGCCGTCGCCATCCTCATGGCCGTGGCAGGGATGAACTTCGGATGGCCCATGGCTGCACGCCGCCCAGCGCCGCGATAGCCACGCGCACCAAGCGTGCGCTGCCGTGCTTCAGCCCATTTCAGGAGGATTCACGCAATCTTCAGAGCGCCGCAAGGGGAGTCTTTCCAGAATGGAGCCACCGGAAGACCGACAGGCGCACACCCCTTGCCAGCATCCAGGCCCGCCATGGCACAGGGGCTTCGGGTGGGCAATTGCAAGGCCTTCCGGTGACGATTGCCTTACATAACACCCAGGGAGCCCGCATGCATTCGATCCGCTTTTTTTCGTCCACCACCCCCTTGGCGCTGTCCGCCATGGCCGCGCTGCTCATGGCCCCGGGCCTCAGCCGCAATGCCCACGCCGTGGAATGCCGCGCCATCGCGACCGTGCAGCACAGCGCCGTCTCGGCTAACAACAACGCCGATGGCGGCCACCTCAACCAGCACGTCTTCGGCGCGACACCGCCCCAGGGCTCCAGCCAGCAGGACAAGACGCTGTTCTCCAGCGTGGGAGACTACAGCGCCTTCTGGAACAGCTACCAGGACCCGAAGAAATACAAAGGAAATGCCGTCAAGTGCTCCGGCACGCATGCACGACAAAAGGTGACGGTCTACAGCGTGCTGAAGCAAGACCTGATCGGCGGCTTCAACTGCACCGCGGCCAACGCCAACGGCGAATGCACCACCAAGACCAAATCGCAGTTCTCCAACGTTCAGCTCGACTTCGAAAGGGTCGGCAGCAAATGGATTCTGCTGACGGCCTATCCGACCAATTGAGCTGAACGCGGCGGTGGCCTGCGGTAGCCGCCTCTCTCAACCGAACACCGCTGCCACCAGCCAGAGATTCGCCAGCGAGATCACGGCAAACAGCCCCCAGGCCGCTAGCCGGAGGGTCCGTCCGGTGGCAAAGCGGCCCATCACCTCGGGGCTGCTGCTGAACCGGATCAGCGGCCACATCGCGAAGGGCAGTTGAAAGCTCAGCACCACCTGGCTGAGCACCAGCATCTTGCCCACACCCGCATCGCCCAGCCACCACACGCCCATGAAAGCCGGCACCAGCGCCAGCCCCCGCGTGATGAGGCGCCGCTGCCAGCAGGGAATCTTGAGATCCAGGAACCCTTCCATCACGATCTGTCCGGCGATGGTGCCCGTGAAGGTCGAGCTCTGGCCCGAGGCCAGCAGCGCGATGCCGAAGAGCGCGGCCGCGAGGGCGCTGCCCACCAGGGGTTCGATGAGGTGGTACGCGTCGGCGATGTCGGCCACGTCGCGGTGGCCGCTATGGTGGAAGGCACTGGCGGCCAGCACCATGATGGCCGCGTTCACCAGCAGCGCGAGCGACAGCGACACCACGGCATCCCAGGTGCAGAAACGAATGGCCTCGCGCCGCGCCGCATCGGTGTCGGCCACCAGCCGGGTCTGCACGATGGACGAATGCAGGTACAGGTTATGCGGCATGACCGTGGCGCCCACGATGCCGATGGCCAGGTACAGCGCCCCGGGCTGCTGCAGCCGCTCCAGACTGGGCACGAAGCCCATCGCCACCTGCGACCAGATCGGCTGCGAGAACGCCAGCTCCACCGCAAAGCATGCGGCGATGGTGGCCACCAGCGCCAGCACGATGGCCTCCACCCGCCGGAACCCCGCGCCCTGCAAGCCCAGCACCAGCACGGTGTCAAAGGCCGTGATGGCGATGCCCACCGGAATCGACACACCGAACAGCAGGTGCAGCGCCAGCGCGCTGCCCAGCACCTCGGCCAGGTCGCAGGCCACGATGGCCAGTTCCGCCCCCAGCCAGAGGCACCGGTTCACGGCAGGGGAATAGCGCTCGCGGCACAGTTGGGCCAGGTCCCGGCGCGCCACCAGCCCCAGGCGCACGCAAAGGGTCTGCAGCAGCATGGCGGCGAGGCTCGCCAGCAGCACGACGAAGAGCAGCCCGTAGCCGAAGCGCGAGCCGGCCTCGATGTCCGTCGCCCAATTGCCCGGGTCCATGTAGCCCACCGAGACCAGCAGGCCCGGCCCTGCGTAGCGCAGCAGCTTTTTGGAAAACGGGAGGCCGGGGTCCACTTGGACGCTGCCCTTGACTTCGGACGGGCAAAAAGGCGCGGTGGCGGTGCGCGGCAAGGGGAACATGGGCATGGGAAGTCGATGATACGTAGCCCGGCCCGGCAGCAGGCCCGCGACGGGATGGCGCCGCGCCTATTGCGCAGATAGACGGCGTGGGGTTGCCAGGGCGGCGCGCTCGGGCTATGCGGCGAGCGATCAATCGCCGCCATGGGCACGGCGCGGTGGGCGGTATCTGCCGTCAGACCTGCGCCCGCCTCGGCGACCCGCCCGCGCGGGCCCCGCGCCACCTCCGGTCAGATCGGCAGTGCGACCAGATCATGTCCCTGCGTGCCGACGATGCGGGCTCGGGTGAACTCGCCCACCTTCATCGTCTTGCTGATCTTCTCAGGCGGCAGCAGGTGCACCACGCCGTCGATCTCGGGCGCATCGGCATAGGTGCGGCCAGTGCCGCCCTTTCTGCCCAGCGCGGGGGCGGAGTCGACCAGCACCTGCATGGTGGCGCCCACGCGGCTGCGCAGCTTGGCGGCGGACACTTCCTCGGCCACGGCCATGAAGCGCGCGCGGCGCTCTTCGCGCAATTCCATCGGCAGCATGCCGGGCAGTTCATTGGCCACCGCGCCGTTCACGTCGCTGTAGGCAAAGCAGCCTGCACGATCGATCTGCGCCTCGCGCACGAAGTCCAGGAGGTGCTGGAACTCTTCTTCGGTCTCGCCCGGAAAGCCGGCGATGAAGGTGCTGCGAATGACGATTTCGGGACAGGTCTCGCGCCAGCGCTGGATGCGCTCCAGATTGCGCTCGCCGCTGGCGGGGCGCTTCATGCGCTTGAGCACGTCCGGGTGGCTGTGCTGGAACGGCACGTCCAGGTACGGCAGCACCTTGCCCGTGGCCATGAGGGGAATGACCTCATCCACGCTCGGGTAGGGGTACACGTAGTGCAGGCGCACCCAGGCGCCGTAGGGTTCGGCGATCTCGCCCAGGGTCTGCACCAGTTCCAGCATGCGGGTCTTGACGGGCTTGCCGTCCCAGAAACCCGTGCGGTACTTCACATCGACGCCGAACGCCGAGGTGTCCTGGCTGATGACCAGCAGTTCCTTCACGCCGCCTTCGAACAAAGCCTTGGCCTCGCTCAGCACATCGCCGATGGGACGCGAGACGAGGTCGCCGCGCATGGAGGGGATGATGCAGAAGGTGCAGCGGTGGTTGCAGCCTTCGCTGATCTTGAGGTATGCGTAGTGCTTGGGCGTGAGCTTGATGCCCGCCACGCCGAAGCTGCCCGGCACCAGGTCGATGAACGGGTCGTGCGGCTTGGGCAGGTTGAGGTGAACGGCATCCATCACCTCCTGCGTGGCATGGGGGCCGGTGACGGCCAGCACGCTGGGGTGCATTTGCCGCACCAGGTTCCCGCCACCGTCGCCGGACCGTGCACCCAGGCAGCCGGTGACGATGACCTTGCCGTTCTCGGCCAGCGCCTCGCCGATGGTGTCCAGGCTTTCCTTGACCGCATCGTCGATGAAGCCGCAGGTGTTGACGATGACGAGATCGGCACCTTCGAAAGTCTTGGAGGTCTGGTAGCCCTCGGCGCTCAGCTGCGTGAGGATCAGTTCGGAGTCGGTCAGAGCTTTGGGGCAGCCCAGTGATACCATACCTATACTCGGAACCTTGCGCTTCTGGGTCAAGTCGAGCGCAGCTTCGGTTGTCGTGGTCATAGTTCTTCTCTATCTAAAATATGTCTGGTCTCGTCTACAGCTACACCCGCTTCTCAGATCCACGCCAGGCCAGTGGCCACAGCGTTCAACGACAGACCGATTTCGCCGAAAAATGGGCGAAGGACAACGGACTTCGTCTGGATAGCGAGTTGACGATGCGTGACGAGGGTTTGAGCGCCTTCCACCAGAAGCACGTCACCAAGGGAGCCTTGGGAACCTTCTTGGCTGCCGTCGAGGCTGGGAAGGTACCCCCAGGATCCGTGCTCATCGTCGAGGCGCTCGATCGGCTGTCGCGCGCCAATCCGATGGACGCGCAGGCGCAGTTGACCTCTATTGTAAATGCGGGGCTCACCGTGGTCACCGCGTCGGATAAACAGGTGTATAGCCGCGAGTCGCTGAAGAAGGACTCCATCAAGCTCGTCATCAGCGTGCTCTACATGATCAAAGCGCACGAGGAGTCGGCTCACAAGAGCGAGCGGGTCGCTTCCGCCATCGTCGGTAAGTGCAAGGACTGGGAGCTAGGCAAGTTCCGCGGGAAGCTCCGGCAAGGAAAAGACCCCCAGTGGCTCCGGGAAACGCCCGACGGCTGGGAGCTCATTCCTGAGCGCGTCGACGCTTTGAGAAAGGCCGTCGCGCTCTACCTCGCAGGCCAATCGGGACAAGACATCGCGGCGAAGCTGGCTGCCGAAGGTGTCAGCCCGTTTAACGGCCTTCTGAGCAGCGCGCACTTCTACAAGGTCGTTAAGAACCCGAATCTCATCGGCGTCAAAACGGTGGTGGTCGAGACGGAGGATGTCCGGGGCGAATTTGCGCTCAAGGAGTATTACCCAGCTGTGCTATCCGCAACGGAATGGGATGACCTTCAAGCCGTCAACGGGCAAAGGGGCCGACGCGGTGCCAAATCAACTATTCCGCACATCATCACTGGCCTGGGCATCACGTACTGCGGCTACTGCGGATGCGCCATGTCTGGCCAGCATCTGTTCGGGAAAATCAAAAATCACGGAGACAAGCTCAAAGACGGGTACAGGCGTTTGCTCTGTGCAGCCAAGCAATACGGAAAGGCATGCCCTCACCCGGTTTCCCGTTCCGTTGCACCGGTTGAACGCGCAATCATGAACTACTGTTCAGACATCCTGAACCTCCGAGCCCTTTACGGCGGTGATCGATCTGCCCCGCTTCGCGAACAACTCAAAGCCCAACGCCAAAGAGCGGGGGAGATTGCAGAACAATCCGGCAACCTGATGAACGCAATCCTCTCGGCATCATCCGGCGTTGCTCCTTCGATGCTCGTGGAGAAGATGTCCGAACTCGAGACGGAAAAGCGTACCCTTGAGCGAGCCATGGCTCATACCGAGGCGCAAATCAGCGCTCTGGCTCGTAACGACGTCAATGGTGTTCAAGCGAAGTGGGCAGAGCTTGCCAAAGGTGTCCAGGAACTCGATTACGACGCCAGGCTTCAGGCAAAACAGCTGGTGGCAGACACGTTCGAGAGGATCGTCGTCTACTCGACTGGGGTTCGGCCTGACGACGAGAATCGGTTCACGGACGTCGTACTGCTTGCAAAGGGTGGCGCCTCTCGGATGCTGCGCGTGGACAAATCAGGTGTATGGCAAGCGCTCGAGGATGTTCAACAAGAGGTGATGGTGGCGTAGTGCCAGGCTGGCTTTACACAGACTTGCGCTGCGCTCAAACTCCGCCCTCCACATAGGGTCCAGACTGTGCCCCGTGTTTGCTCAAGGTGATCTCATTGTGAATTCGACGAGTTCGCCCGAGATCCTTGGAAGGCCTTGTTGTGCCGCCACTCTGCCGAACAGCACTTGAGCTGATCTTGGCGCGCTCAATAATCCGACTGAACAGGAACAGACCGCTTCGAGTTTCACGCTCTCTAAGAAACCTAGCAGAGCCGAAAAACACAAGATTCTCTCGAGCCCGTGAGCAGGCAACGTTTAGTCGCTGTCGGTCCAACAGAAAGCTAATGTTGCCGTGCGTTCGGACCGTTGAATACAGAACGATATCGGCTTCACTGCCCTGGAAACCATCCACGGTGTCTACTTCGATATCCAGAACTTTGGCGATTTGGCCGCCATCGGCCGCAATGCGATCCAGCAAGCGGTCAATCAGGCGCTTCTGCGCCCCATACGGTGTGATGATGGCTACAGTTTTCTTCAGTGCATCTTCGCCCCGGCACCCTCGATCTGCTAATAGCGCATTTGCTGCCACCGTCAGGTAATGACAGATCGCCTCTGCCTCTTCCACGTTCACTAGGCTCGGACCCGCTCCGTTCTCTTTCTCTTGTAGACCAAGTTGAACGTCATGCCAGCGGAGGGGATGCTGGGGATCCAGAAATTTGGTGCGATCATGCGTCTTGCCATTGAACAGGCCACGCTCGCCCTGATTGGTATAGAACAGGTCAGCGACCAGATCGCCGATTGGCTCGACCATCCGAAACTGTTCCTGCAATCGACCCCGGCACGCTGGTGGCAGGTTTTCGTAGAGTTGCTCGAAAAAGCTAGTCTTCAGAAATGTCTCCTCTAGAAATGGTAGGGCTTCCTTAGCATCGGCCTCACGAAGCCGGCTGGCAACACTCGGCGGCAGCTGGAAGTGATCACCGATGATGATGGCCTTGCGACTGCGCATCAGCGGAATCAACAACTCTGGTACGGTAGAGCGACCACCTTCATCGACAATGCAAACATCAAAAACCAACCGGTCCATACCGTGCCTACGCGAGGCTAACCCTACGCAGGTTGCACCAATCAGCTTGTAATCCCCCACGAGTAACTCGGTCAGTTCGTCGTCAAACTGCGGCCTCCCATTTGAACCATCCCGGTAGACGCTTTCGATCCAGTCCTGGATCCAAGCTGCACAGGCAGACTGCCCCAGCCCAGCAGCACGGCTATATTCCTGCTGGCGCCCGACTAGGTAGTTGCTCAGAATCGTCTCAGTCACCTGCGGATGAAGCTCGGTGTGTACCTTGGTGGCATCGCTGCTGATCCGAAGCAAATCTTTAGCATAGTCTGGATAGCGTTTCAAAAACCGAGTCAGCGCGTTGTCCACGGCTGTGTTTTGCTGAGAGACCACCAGCACTCGGGCGGCAGGATTAGCTGCATAAATCTGATAGAGCAGTTCGACGATGCATGTCGTCTTTCCCGTGCCCGGCGGCCCTTGCATCAAGTACAAATTTGATTCGGTGAGCGCGGCTTCTATGATTCTCTTGGTATCTCTGGCCGAGGCAGGATCTATCCAGTTTGGGTCCTGCCAGGACAAGCCTGCTTTCACACGCTGACCCCAAAAAGGATCGGGCTGAGCGGCATAGCGACTAGGCATCAGCAGAATCTGCTGCAACGCTCGATTTAGCAGTCGGCCGCTCATGAAAGCTTGCAGGGCGCGCTTCTGGCGCCCCAGATTGGCAAGTTCTCCACCATCCGGAATTCGCAAACGCAACTGGGCCGGCTTAGCGGGCCAGAACCCCTGTTCCGCTCCCGGCCTGCGGATGCCGGAGTGCGGCAGACGGAAAACGCCGCCCTGCAAAGCCTCGGGCACACCTTTCAGCTCCCCGATCTGCAGCCACCGCTCCCCCGCGTTATTGATGTTGAGTTCTTCGATATGCAGACGCACCGGGAATCGCGCGTTATCAGTCAGACGCTGAATTCCATCTTTCAGTTTTTGCTCACAAGCAAAGTCCCACTCGCGATCTTGCGGCTCAGCCATCGGCGACAAATGGAAGGTCTGGTATGCGCTCTCCTCCAGCAGATAGTCGGTCACTTGACTCCATCGCTCGAAAAATTGACCAGACATCCGGCGTGCGTCTTCATCGTCGCCAAACAATGCCTGTTGGCGACAGAACTGCGTGAACTCCTGGAATCGGAGCAGATCGCAGTAGACGCTATCACTGAACTTTTCCTCTATCAGTCGCAACGAGAATGGCAACTGATCCAATAGCACACTGTCGACACCGGAACGGTTCAACGCTGTGACGCGCAACTGGCTGCCACCAAGCTCTGCCTCCGTCTCGATCTGCCAAGCACCAAGTTGCAGGGTGATGCTCAGCGCTTGCGGCTCCTCGCGACAGGCACGCAACTGCCAAGTGGCGCCTGCGGCCGCTTCCTGTAGCACCGGGTAGAGGTCGTACTGCCGGCCATCTGCATAGAGGAAGACCGGTGCGGAGCTTCCACCGCCAAGCGCCAGCGATTCGCGCTGCTGAGTTACTGTCAGGTCACTGCTTTTCAGCAGCAGATCGTGGTGGTGCAAAAAAACCTCGATCTTCTCGCCGGGCAGATAGCGCTTGCCGGGAAAGCTCGACTCCGAGCAAGGGAGAAAGGCCCGCACGCCACTTTCCTGCCCCTGCCTGCTGTCTACCGCGCAGAAGCCAGGGAAGCACCGAACCTCGTAACCGTCACCAAGTCTAGCGTTGCGCCTGAATTGGGAAACGATAGCTAGGCAAGGCAGCTTTTCGAGAATGTGTTCCACATACAAAGCTCCCCGAAGGATGCATGCCTTGAAGTAGCGAGGGTTCTTGCCAGCCCGTAGCTGTACCGGAATTGCATCCTGATCGGGATACTGCAGCATAAGCGCGCGCTGGAAGGCATCGCTGTAGTGGTCACCTTGCCTGTCCGTCTGCAGGCTCAGTTGCTGACCATAGTCATTGTATTGGTCACTCAATTCCACGACGGAGGCCAGACCGACCTTACCGTCGTAATACCACTCCTCCGGCAAGCGAGATGCGGGATCTGGAAACTCGATCAGATCCTCAAAACGCTTTCGATCGGCCAACCAATCTTGTTGGTTCAGGTACCAGTCGCAATAGTGGAGAAAGGCCGCCAGCCGGTTGCTTGTGTCTTCGATGCGCCCTTGCAGCAGGCGCAACGCATTCCGTCGATAGGGGCTGATTGACGAATCCGACAGATCAGCGCGCAAACTGGCGGTCAGTACAGCAAACTCCTGCATTGGGACGTTAACCCGCAGTTGGAATCCACGACAGGCCTCGGCGCGATTGCGCGCCAGTCCCCGGGCCAGTTGGGCACGACGGCCAGCCAGTTCTCGAGCTTGGTCGCGATGTGCGGAGTCGAATTGCCCGCGTAGGTTGTCGTTGCGACGTCGGAGTGCTTTGTGCTGCTCCCGCTCCTCTTCCGTTTCTCTATCGAGCAAAAAGGCCAGCGCCGTCGCCCCCAACGATACGGCTGCTGCAGCCACAAAGAATGGCACCATGACCGAATTGCCTTACTGCTGATCGCCGTTAGGTAGCAGCACGCGCAGGCTGTCCGCCAATTGAGGCGTCTCGTCTCCAGGGTTGTCCAGCAGCTTGTCCAGAACACGGTCGCGCTGGCGAATCAGTGCCGCATCGTTGGTCGCTTGGTTATTCAATCGCTGCATCTCACGCTCGTGCTCCATCCGATCTTTGAAATGACTGCGATGAATGTCAGCGATCTGACGGTCAGCGTTGATGCGCGTTTGCTCTGTCTTTTCTACAGCCTGTGTGATCTGGACAGTTGCTTTTATCTCTATCTGCTTGGTTCGCTGGACCTCTTTACCCAAATCGGCGAGGCTTTCGATGGAGGACATACCCTGCTTTGCAACGTCCAACACCTTGCCGACGGTTTTGTCATTCCACGGGGTACTGGCTTCTCCCTTTTTCTTCGGATCGTGCTTCGGCACAGGTTTCTTCATGACGTATCTCTCCTAAAACTTTTCTGGGTTGAATCACTCTTTTACGAAATTCATCGCTGCCTGCAACTGACTATCTACCAGATGGTAATAAGTCTTCTCCAATTGCAAGAGGGTCACACAGTTTGGCGGTGCATTCAGACGCTGCTTGGCAACTACTTGCCCCAGCGCCTTGACTTGCCTACAGAGCGCAATGAACTGCGCTTCACTAATCTCAATAGTCAGCTCCTGTTGCTGTAAGCGCCGATGCAAAGCTTTCAACCTACTTTCGGATTGTTGATCAGCCACCAGAAGCTCGATCCGCAACTGCTTGTGCAATTCCGCCAACATCTGGCGCAACGTGTTGCACTCCACTTCCAGCTGGAGGGTCACTTCCTGGGCCTGACGGTAACGAGCATAGGCTCCGATCGCATCCAGCACTGCTAGCGCTGCTTCGACGAAAATCACCGGTCCGGCCGCAGTTGCACCGCCCCTGGCCATTTTGTAAAGCGCCTTGCTCGCATCTGCCACTCGATGTCCGCGCGCACGATCCCTGTCGTCCCATCCGTAGAGGTCGGCAAAGACATCCACCGCGATCATGCAAAGGCCTCCGCTTTAGCTGATCGGTGCTGAGAAGAGAGGACCTGAACACCCTTCTGTGCGTGCAATTGGTATTGGAAGGCCGCCTGGTCGATATGGCACGGAACCTGAAAGTGCCGGACACCGAGTTTGGCGGATAGGCCAGGTGGCAACTGCGTGATGCCTATTTGTTCGGGCTGCCCGTCCTCTAGAGAGGCTGGCAGGACGATAGCCTCGCCAGAAAACACTGCCTCAGCCACCGGGTGCTCTGCGAGCCCCGGCACCGCGCAGAGGCTGACCATTTCGATAACCTTCCGGACGGGTGCCGGCACCGTGACCTGCCAGGGAAAGCCTTCCACGCGGCTAAAGCGCGTCGTCAGATCGAGCAAGGGCAGCAGGACCGTAGGCAACGAAGCGTTCTGCGGGTCCGCGCGGCTATCGAGGGCTAGCGTGCCCTGCTCGAAAGTAATGGACAGATAGTCCAGGCCCTGGCTTCCTTGCCGGCCAAGGACGTATTCCCAGTGATCGATCTCTTCGGTGATTAGATCGCTGGCATCGGGCCAAAAGGCCACTAACAGCTCAGCCAACACGTCCGTACTCAGCAGCGTGCGCAGTCGGCCGACTTCATCGAAGGCATGGTAACTGCGTGCCCGGACTGGCACAACTGCCACTGTGTACGGACTAAAGTCTCGGCCGGCGGGATCTGGCAGCAGATGCTCAGGGTCGGGGCTTGCCATCAGGTGGACGGCGTGGCGCTTCAGAGTAAAGGCGTCCAGCCAGATGGACTGCTCTCCTCGTTGCAGCAGCCGCTCTACCTCGATCATCCGACGACCTCGCTCGCTCAGCTTCGCCGTGGCTTGTAGATCGTCAGGGTCGATCTGCACGAAATGGTGTTGCGCGAGGAAATTCAACTGTTGCACCAGAGTGGTGTCAGACAGGCCTGTGACCTCGGCGAGTTGGCCCATCGTTAAGCCTGCCTCCAGCGCCCTCAGCATAAAGCGCGACACGCCGCCAAGACTTGTAAGTAGGCGATGCGATAGACGCAGAGGATAGCGCCGGAAGGGCAGCATTAGAGTAACGGTTTTCTGGAGTCGAATCATGGACCCTCGTTTCACGCTGACTTTTCAAGGCGAATCATCATCTTTGCCAATTGCACATCCAATCATCACTCGCGAACTGCGCAACTTGTAATTCAGCGCAGGCTCGCCGAAGAGCACAAACATGCGAGCAACAATCGTTCTGCAAAGTAACGCAGACGGGACGCACGATGCGAACTTGACTCCCTCGGCAAACGCCGCCAATTCTTCATCGGTTAGTTGGACATCCATGTCACCATCCCCCTCGGGCAACAACGCTGCCGCCGGAGCCTGAACGCTCAGCGCATCAAACTTGATGCGCCCCCCTCCATTGGCGGCGGCTCGCGCATATGTCCGGTTCTGCTTCGTGCCGGCAAAAGTCCACGTGCGCATCAGGCTGCCCTCGGTCCTGGACATGAAGTGCGTATCAGGGGACAAGGCCAGCTCTTCCTGCAAGGCGGCCAGCTCAATCTTTCCGCGCTGCGAAAGATGGACTGCAGTCGGTGCACCTCCCACCAGCGCAGCTCGAATACCCTGGCAGACCTGGCGACTCAGGCTGCGTGCGCCGCCCATCCATCTGGCCTTGCCGCCCTCTTTCGCAGGCTCCAGCCAAACGACTTTCTTGCCCCATTCGATCTCCTTCACCAGCCAACTACGGCCGGCCAGAAGCAGAAGCCGCTGCGGCTCGTCGCCCGTCAGAACCGTCGGGTCGATGTACCCCACCTCGGCGCTGCCGCACCGACCCGTCAGGAGTTGAGCGCCGCTGAAGGAAGCCAGCAGATCACGGTAATGGCCACGGCCGAACTCGCGCTCCGTCTCCGGGCCGACACGCACCAGGCCTTCATCCATGTCCAGGTAGCCTTGCTGAACCATGTGGTTCACCATCGACCTGAAGCCCTCGACGGGTAGTTCGGGGAAGCAGCGGGCTAAGAGTGACACGACCTCGCTCGCCGGCCATTCGCCACGCTCCAGCGTGGCGACGAGAATCTGTTGCCCTACGATTGGCCAGGGCTCCTCGGGTGGGCGGGCTGCTTCCACCCAGGCCTGCGACCACAGGTGTGTGACGCCCAGAGCCAACATAAAAGCATCTTGGTTCGTCGTCAGGAACAGGCAATTCCGCAAGCTACCCGACCGCCGACCCGTACGTCCCATGCGCTGCAGAAACGACGATACGGTGGATGGTGAGTCGATCTGAAGCACGCGGTCCAGATCCCCGACATCGATGCCCAGCTCGAGCGTCGACGTCGCGACGATCACGCAATCCTTCTCCTCACCAAAGGCCGCCTCTGCTTGCCGACGCTCGGACGCGCTCAATGACGCATGGCTCACGAAGGTCCGCACGTCCTTGGCGCGCAGCATGCTGCTCAACTGCTCCGCGCTGCTGCGCGAGTCGCAAAACACCAGCCGCTTCTCACCGCGGTGAAGGCGCGAGATCACCGTCGCTGCGTTTTCGAGGCTGCCGACGTGATCGATGGTGACATCGGCTTCGGTGCCTACGGCGGCGCTGCCCACCACCTGTCGCGCTCCGACCGGAGCAAACCATTCCAGCAGCTCTTGCGGGTTGCTCACCGTCGCAGAAAGACCGATGCGCTGAATCGGTTGCGGCAGATAGTGCTCCAGCCGCTGAAGCACTGACCTCATGTGCCAGCCACGGTCATCTGCGGCGAAGGCATGCAATTCGTCCACGACGACGGCGCGCAGATTGCCGAACCAGGTAGGGCGGTCCACGCGGACGGAGATCAGCATCGCTTCGATCGATTCCGGAGTCGTCAAAAGAATGTCGGGCGCTTCTTTCAGTGCCTTCTTCTTGCGGGACTGCGACACGTCACCGTGCCAGACGTCCACCGTACGTCCGACGAGCCCAGCGTAGTGAGTCAGCCGGTGCTCAAGGTTGTTCAGCAGCGCTTTGATGGGGCAGATGTACAGGACACTGGTTCCTGGCCAGGACTCCTTCAGCATTCTGGACAGAATAGGAATAGCTGCAGCCTCGGTCTTCCCCCCTGCGGTAGGTGCCAACAGCAGGCAGTGCTCCCCAGCATGAATCGGCGGAATTGCCGCCAACTGCGTGGGGCGCAGCGTGCTCCAGCCCAAAGTGTTGACCACGTGGTATTGAAGCGAGGGGTGCAGCTGCTCGAATTCGGTCACAGCTCGATGTCGTCCACGGAGTTCGCGCTAGCCGCAGCCCGCTCAGAAGCAGACATCTCGGTTTCGGCAATCGTCAAGGAATAGTGCTGACGCGGATCGAAGTCCGCGTGCAAGTCCACGCGATCCAGGACGTCTGCGACCAGCTTCTTCAGGAACAAGCGAGGCGCCACACCCACCTTGCCCCCCAGACCACCAGCCACGGCTCGGGCCAAGGTGTCCAAATAGCCGTCGTCGACAACAGACCGCAGGCGCTGCTCGTGATCTCGGCCGTCTGCGTAGATGTCTCGCACACGACGCCCCACCGAAAGCAGCGCGCTGTGGTCAAACGGCGCCAAGCGGATCTGGACAGCACGAGGGTTGTCGAAACGCCGGTCTGTCCCAAAGTCCACATGGAGCCGTTGGGCCAACGGCGCCAACCGTTGCACACCTTGCGGGCCGTCAAAGAATGCTGGCGTACCCGTGACGACCAGATACAGCCCGGGATACCGGCCCGCGTCGATCTCATCGATCCACTGCCGCAGGGCGTTGAGCCCCTTCTCGCGCGTGTCGGTGCGCATGCGCTGCAAGGTCTCCACCTCATCCAGCACCATCACGAGACCGGGGAACCCGCTGTCACGCAAGATCGTAAGCAGGCCGACCAGAAAGTTGCTGGCCCCGAAGTGATCCAGATCCCCCTTGATCCCGGCGGCACGCTTCACGCTGGCCGCCACGTTGGGCTGGCCGGCCAGCCAACTGATCAGGCCCTCGGCCAGCATGCCATCGTTGTTGGCAAGGGCCTGCCGATAGGTGCGCAGCACCGCCGAGAACGCCGGCGCCGTCTTGCTGATGACGCTGAGGCGTGCCTCCATGAGCGCATCCGCTCTCTGCAGCAGTCCTTGCGCATCGTCAGGGTCTACCGAAGGATCGGCCAACACATCCTGCTCCAACGCGTAGAACCAGCCGTCGATCACACTCCTGAATGCGCCGCTGGCCATGTCAGCCGTGCCCAGGTGCTCAACAAGCCGCCTGTAGACCGTCTCCAATCGGTGTAACGGGGTCTCGGTCTCGTTGATCTGGACCTCGGTCGCGGCAAAGCCCTTGGAGCGCGCACGCTCCTGCAGCCATCGCCCGAAGAAGGTCTTTCCGGTGCCGTACTCACCACGGACAGCCTTGAAGCCACCACGGCCGGATGCCACCGCATCCAACTCTTCACTGAGTGTGGGCGCAAAGGTCTCAATGCCGACTGCCAGCGCATCCAGGCCACTGCTTGGAACAGTGCCCCTGCGCAGCGCGCTGACGATGTCTTCTCTGCGGGCTGGACTGATCATCGCGAGCCTCCTTGCTTGGGCAACTTGAACTGCTGTTGCAGCAAGGTGATGTTGAGGTCAACCGATCCAGCCGCCTCATCGACGGTCAGAACCGCTGCTTGGTCCACGTTCAGCATTCGGCGCACTGCGCTCAGCAATCCGCCCATGCGGACCTCGGCCAGAGCCAGCCTGTTCGCCAGAGCCGTCCGAGACAACTTCCCGCCACGCTCAGCCAGCGCCTCCAGCAGCAGCCTCATCTTGTCGTCCGGCAAAGCGACGCGCGCCGCCAATTGGCGCTGAGACGCATAGATTGGACTGGTCAGCAGGCCGCCAATCCAATCCTGCGTCACCGCATCAACAACAGGAGCCGGCAAATCGACGGGAGCGAAGAGGCCCGGCTGTGCCTCGGTCAGGACCGGCTTCTTACGGGCGGGTTTGGTTTGTGGTGACGCTGCTGCGACCGCCGGCTTCTTGGACTGCAGAATCGGTGGCAGCTCCCACCACTCCGGCTGGTTCGGCGGCGCTGGACTCCAGCCCGCCAAGCTGGTACCCAGCGGGGCAAAAATGCTCAGTGGCACGGTCAGCTCTTGGGGTGACAGGCCGCCGTGGTACCCGTTCTTGCGGCCTGCATATCGGCTGCTTTCACCCCACAGACAAACCACCGTATTGGAGCCATCACTGGTGACTACGCGACCACCGCTGATCACCAACTCTTGCGGCGATGCGGCAGTGCGGCCCAATCGCCAACGATCACTTTCGCCGCCGGGAATCTGCGTAGTCCCATCCTCCAGCAGATGACCATGGTCAGCCGTGATGATCACCACGCGCCGGGCTTCGCGAGCCTCGCGCAACAAGGGCAGAAGCAGGCGCAGATCCTCCAGCGACCAACGCTGGTTGAGTTGATCCGGCCCGCTGAGATGATCGTCCACGGCGTTGTAGACCACGCCTACAACCTGCTGCTTCTGGTTGGCGATCGCTGCGCGTACTTCCGGAGCCAGACTCCCTGCATCGGCCAAGTCGCCCTTGTGGAAGAGTTTGGGCGCGTGCTCTGCTCGGCTGGTTGCCATCAACGCCGCGTGCGTTGCAAAGCCCGGCCTCTCTTGCGCTTGCGCGCCCGTGGTCAGTCGCCCGCATAGCAAGCTCGTCCGGCTCACCTCGGTGATCGTGGGTACTGCGGCGAGGCCGACAAAGGGCTTGCCCTGCGACGTGGGCACGAGCTCGGCCCATCCATAACTGGCAGCCCGCGCGAACAGCTCACGGAAGATGCTGTTGCTCAATCCATCCATCACCAACAACAGCACGGGCTGCGCCGTTGCAATCGGAGCCACCACGCGATCCAACACCTGCTCAAGCGGGACAACTCGCCCTGGACTCGCAGAGGCCTGCGCGTTCCATTGCACCAGGGCCTGGGCAAAAGGCTTGGCAAAACTGTCGCGGCGCGCAATGGCAGCCCGGCGGCACGCCGCATATGCATCCGACAACTCGGTCAGCTCATCGCCGCCGATCAGCCGGAAGCGAGCCCAATCAACGTAGGCTCCCTGATCAGCTTGCCACTCCACTGAATCGGGCAGCGAGGCCCCGGAGACCATTGGGCTGAGCAGCCAGCGTGCCAAACGTCGTGCCATCTCGACACGTTCCATCCGCGGCCGCTGATCATTCATCAGTGTGTGCTTCAGCGCACGATCGGCTTGCAGCTCCACCTGCTGGAGGTTGGCTTCGTTCGGCTCTGTCGCATGGGCACTCAGCGCCAAGGCGAAATCAGTAAGCCGCTGATCCAGCGCCGACGGCAGCACATCGCTCAACTGCGCAAACTCCGAAATACGGAGATCCCGCAACAAGGCGTCAGCTCGGTCCAAGGCGGCTCGGCAAGCTTCCAAGCCCAAGCTACGAACCACCTGCTCTGCAGCAGCGGCCCATTCGCGGCCTTCCTTCACGCCCACATGCCTGTCGTTTACAAACCGTTCCAGGCGGATCGCGGCCTGGCCCAGCGCGGACTGCCCTTCACCATCAGCGGCGAAGATCACGCCGCTGACTAGGCCCAAGGGCAAGGCGTCGCCTGTGCGGCCAGCCTCGACGCAACCCAGCGCCATGGCGCCAGCCACACCAGCGCTCTCGGCCAGCCAGGCCAAGATGGCCGAGCGCATTGCCGCTGGCAAAGGCCCCAATCGAGGGTCAGCATCCGGCGACATCGACCAAGCCAGCAGCGTCATCGCGTCTGGCCGGGCGACTTCGATCCCGACAAACCGCGTCAGCACTTCGCGCCAGGCGGTTTCCAGATCCAAAAAGCCATTGGCCACGGGCTGGTAGTCGCCCTGCGCCGCACCGTCGATCAATGCCTGTGGCATCCAGGCGAAGCGGCTCAAGCGCGCATCGACATCCTTGCCCTGGAACATCAAGCGGACGATGTCCCAGCCTTCTGGCTGGAACACCCGAGCGCGGGCCAGTCTGGCTGCGATGTCCTCCGCCACTTCGTGCGTCGCCAAAGGTGTGATCACCACCATGCCAGACGTCAAAGGGTCGAACTGTTCCAGTTCGCACAGGGCCTCCCGGATGGCCAGCGACGACTCGCACCACCGTAGCGAAAACTGCTTCCCGTGAGGGCTGACCGTCTCCGGCCAGACCTGCTTCGCCGTGGCGCGGATGGCAACGGCTTGCGCGGTCGGGTCGCTGTCCAGCACACGCTCCAGCTGCGCCTTGATCTGCGGCGTCGACAAGCTCATACCTGGGTGCCCTTGCGCTGCAAACGCCAGCTCAGCGTCAGCTCCAGGTCACGCTCGCTGGTCATGCGGGCCTTCAGTTCTTCCAGTGCCGCCACAGCCTCGGCGCCACTCAGATGCAATTGCTGCTTCTCAGCCACTACCTCAGGTGCCAGATTGGCCGGCACCGGCGGCATCGTCACGGGCGGGGGCGTTGGTGTGCCCGGCGCCGGAACAGGAGCCGGCCCGGGACCAGGCATTGGTGCCGGCGCGGCCTCAGCCAGCAAAGCCATCGCGTCACGATGCAATTCATCCAGCCGGCCCTTCAATGCCAGCACATGCTCGTCACTGGTCAATCCCTCAGCCAGGCGCCGCCCGATCACCTGGGCAGCACCGGCCCGGTGGTCGCTCAGCTTCAGCACCACATCGAACAGCTGCCAGTAGCCGCCCAGCTCCAGCGCATCGGCACAGGCCTTCGCCTGGCCCAAAGCACGCCCAACTGCAGCCTCCGAGGTCTGAAGATCGGACCCAGCCAGCGCCGCGACAAGTTCTGAATCGGCTGCCGATGCCACTGCGGCCAACAGGGACTGCGCAGACTCTGCCGTTTGCTGGCGAGCGCCTGCGGATCCGGCTGCATATCGACCAGCACGATCCCGCACTTGCACCACAAGCCGCGTCACCGCGTCGCGCTTCTCCGCGACCTTCTGCTTGATCTCATCAACCAGCTTGCCCACGTTGGCGGCGTTGAGTGTCTGACCCAAGGTCAGGCCGAACAGGCTGGATGCGCGCTGCAACGCGAGCTGCCAGTCGCCCGCACTGGGGAGCGACTGCTCCCGCAGCTCCAACTCATCCGGCATGCTGTCCACTGACGGCTCGAAAGGCCCGCCACGCATGGTGAAGCGGCGGCTGGTAGACGCAGCAAACGCCAAGATGATTAGGTTTTGCAGCTCCAGCGGCAGCCCCATAGGTGCAGGCATGTCGATCCACTGGCGCAATTTGGCAACCGTGATCGGGCCGCCACCGTCGCGCGCATGGCTCTGGGAGAAGCGCGATTGCCAGTGCGGCTCAATTAGCAGGTGCGTTTCCGCCATCTGACCCAACTGACAAGGGTTGACCACGGAGCGCACCAGCTTGCGAAGGCCGGTGTCCTGCACCAGCCCGCGCTGCCCCGGAGCCTCGATGGCCTTCTGCACTTCGGGCCAGATCTTGCGAATCACGGCCGGCTTGATCTCGGTGTCGAACTCAGGGTGTGCTGGGTACTGATGGGCGAACAATTGGCCCAGCAGGCTTTCGAAAGCCGACTTGAAGTCGGCGCCCACGGGCGGCCGCGGTGACAAGGTGGGGTCCAGCGAGCGGAACTGCTGGTCGGCCGTCAGCGGACTGCTAACCGCATCTCTTGGCTCGGTGCTGATGCCGTAAGCCACTTCCAGCTGCGACCGCAACTTGATGCGCAGTTGATCCAGTTGGTTGCGGGCCAGCGCCTTCGCCTGCACGCGGTCCACAAACGAGAGGTGGCCCGCATAGGTCTCGAAGCGCTCGCCCTGCAGGATGTAGTCCAGCACCACCAGCCGGCCCAAGTCTGCCAAGGCCTTGTTGCTCAGGAACGAGGGAATCCACACCAAAGTCTTGGTGTCTCCGGCGCGGTAGGCCGTCAGTCGTGCCAAGTCATCGGCTGGCCCGAAATTGGCATCGTCAAACGGGAAGTCCAGCACCACCGTCCACGTGCCGGAACGGCCACGCAGACGGTCATCCGTCATCTCGCGCACGTTCTCATACAGCAGCTCTACTTCGCGGCGCGTACCGCGCCAGTTGAACGCGTAGGTGTTGAACAGGTCGCCCGTGTCCACGATCTCGAGCTCTTTGAACAAGGCCTCACGGATCCGCTTGCGGCGGTTGCCGGGGTTGTCGTTGGCCTCTGCCGCACGCAGGATGGGTTCGATGTCGACGCCCGTCACCTGGATAGAGATGATCGGGTTCTGGTCTTCGGTGATCTTGATCTCGCCGATCTCGCTGGCCCAATCGCGGCACTTGCGCAGCACGTCTTGCGCCTCGCGCCCTGGGATGGGCGAGCGGAAGGTGCCGTGATTCAGCGCTGCCAGGCGCTGCGCGCTCAAGGCCTTGAGCGATTCCACCTCAGGCACCAGCGCGCCCAGCAGCAGCGTCTTCAACAGGCGGGCATCGTTACGCAGGTTCTTGGCCGCCGCCGCATCGGCCTGGCCCAGCTTGATCGCCTCCCAGGTCACGTTGTGCTGCCGCTCCAACATGGGCAGCAGGCGCTGGCTGTACAGGCGCTTAGCGTTCTCGAAATGCAGGCGCATGCCCTCGCTGAAGGGCTCGTCACCCTCCGCGATGGCGTCGTACAAATCGCCTACAGGAATCAGCTGGCCTAACTCCAGATCTGCACGCCGGTCCACCAGCAACTGCAACATCAGCTTGAGCGCCGTGCGTTCGCGCTGCAACGCCGCCGACACAGCAATCAAGGTCTGCACCAGCGCCGGCGAGAACGGATACACCTTGCGGAACATGTCACGGTCGGCCGTGGTGGTCAGCAGCGTGTCCAACACATCTTTGCGCATCTTCAGCAGATCGTCGAAGGTGCTTTGCAGTGTCTGCCGCGCGGCCTCGTCGACCGGACGCAGCACGCGCTTCTCCGCAATAGCGGGCAAGTTCCGGTCTTCCAGGGTGATGCGGTGGAAGCGCGCCTCCCAGTGCTTCAGCACATCGCTGAACTGCACCTGCACCGAGCCGGCCAGGTTTTCGCCCACCAGATCCCGCAGGTCGCGCTGCCGGGCCACGAAGCTGATCAGCGGAATGGGCCGATCGGCGTTGGTGGCCTCCACCAGTTTGACCAGCTTTGTGCCCTCCCGGCTGACGAAGTTGACGTCGGCAGCATGACTGGCCAGCCAAAGCACCAATTCGTCCAAAAACAGGATGACGGCGTCATAGCCGAGCGCCTTGGCGTGCCGGCTCATGATGCTCAGGCCATCGTCAAGCGAAACAAACGATTCGCCGCTGCCCGCCAGAGTCCGATAGGCCGAGAAGAACTGCGTGATCAGGTCGCCCACCAGGCGTGAGCGCTCTTCGCCATTGGGCGCTTCCAGCATCGCGGCCTCGAAAGCCACAGCATCCCAGCCGCTTTCGAAGGCTCCCCAGCCACCCTCGCCTCCGCCACTGGCACCCTCGTTGAGCTTGGCAAAGAAGGCTTCATCGCCCATGCGATCGCGCAGGTCGCGCGCATCTTTGAACATGCCTTCGGCCAGGTAGAAACCGGGCACTGGAGCATCCGGATGCTTCTTGCGCACGAACTCGGCGTACTGCCCGAGGATGGCCGACTCCATGTCTCGCGAGCCGATCATGTGGTACGGCACCAGCAAAAACTTGCGTCCATCGGTCCAGCCGTGGCGGGCCACCACATCAGCCAGCTCAGGCGTCGCCCGGGCTTGGGTGTTGCCCGCCAGCAGCAGGTTCAGCACCGCCATGAAGTGGCTCTTACCGGAGCCGAAACTGCCGTGCAGGTAAGCCGCCTTGCTGCCCCCCGTCTGCACCGCTTGCTGGATGAAGCCCAGCGCGTTGGCAAAGGCATCCACCAACTGCGGCGTGACCACGTAGTCGCGCAGTGTCTGCTCAGGCTCGGTCACGCCCTTGGACAGCTGCAACACGAAGTCGCCCTGGTGCACCCGTTCCGGGATGGTGATGAGGTCTTTCAGTAGTGTCATGTTTGTTCTCTTCCCTCAATCCTTGGATACTTGCAGCCCTGAGACAGCTTGATCGTTTTCATGGCAGCAGTGGCAATCCGGCGTTCTGGGCCGCCGTGTGGAGTGACTGCTTGAAGGCGTTGAAGCTCGGCATGTCGATGCGCATGGGGTCAACGACCCCAGTCCTGACCCACTCCGCCTGTTCATCGGCCGACGGATCCTGTCCGCCGCACAGCGCCGCCAGCTGCTTCTTCAGCGAGTTGGGGCTGGCATCGTTGCCGGACGCATCTTCGAGTGGCGTGCAGTTTGCATAGCCAGGAGCTCGCCGCGCACACAGCAACCATGCTTCGGATTTGGGTCGCGGCACCATCGGAATACCGGTGTTGCACTCCACCATCGCAAAGCCCCGGTGCATCGAGTCCACCTTGTCCTGCCACTCCCCCGCAGGCGTAGCGCGAACGCCGTCTCCATCCCGGAACAGCACTGCCAGCACGGACTGCCCTTCTTCCGCAGCGACCTGATTCGCCCACAGGCCCAATACCTGCGCATTGCGCGTGAAGAAAGCGGTGCCCTTGCCAAACTTCACTCCAGGGAACAGCGTTGAACCACGCTTGCCCATGGCCGCCAGCTCAGTCTCGTGAACATGCGTGACACAGTCGCCGCCGGCCAGATGGACGTCCAGCATGCTGTACTGGGTGTAATGCCGCTCCAAAACCTTGTCCACCACCCAAGCCATCGGCCCAGGCACGAACTCCATCCCGCCTTCACTTGGCTTCTGATGGCCCAAATCGGTTGGCCCTTCGCCTGACAGAAGCAATCTCATGACGCTGGAGAGATCAGATCCAGCAGCATCGCTTCGGCCGGAAGCGCTTCCAGATTCGTATCGACAAATACCTCGCCCGGACCCAGCAAAGCAAGCTTCTTCTGCGTGCTGGGCAGGTCGAAGAGCCGCGTCACCTTCGTGTGCCCCGCGTTGTTGCGGTACACAAGCAACACGGCCTCCTTCGCAACCTCGTCAGGCAAATAGTTCAACACCAAGGGGCTGTGGGTGGTCACGATCACTTGGCGCTCGGCGCCAAGTAACAGCTCCACCAACTTCTGCATCAGTTCTGGATTGATGCCGTTCTCGATCTCATCGAATAGCACACAGCTCTGCCCCAGGCCATTGGGCTGGACTGCGTGACCAGAGCCATCCGAAACGCTCACCTGCGAAAGCACCGCTAGCACCCGCAACAAGCCATCGTTCACTTGGCGGGCGTCCGATTCCAACCGGGACAGCGACGCGCTCTCGTACTGTTCCACTACACGCAGGTCCTTCCATCCAGCGCGCAGCGCAGTGGTAGAAAGCTCAGCAACCTTCGGATAGAACTTCTTCAGCGCCTCGGTCAATGCCGTTTTTTCTTTGAGGGGCAGACCATGGATGAAGGCGCCCAACCGTTCGCCACCGTAGCCAATATCGGTCCCCTCCTTGGCTCGCCGACGCATTGATTGGGGCGACAGCAAGTCCAAGGAACGCAGGTTCGCTGCCACGTGCTTCAGCACCCCCAGGGCCGGGTGAACATCGCGCACGTCGATGAATGAAAGGGTGGAGCCCTCGTACTTCATGGACCTGATGGGGTACTGAACCGAGGGTTTGCTGTCCGTACCAGACACCAAGAGCTGACCATCTTTGATGTGCAGCACCTGCTCGTCGCCCTCGCTGTTGACGACCACTGTTTCAGCCGTACACCGCATTTCCGTCGTATTGAACGATCCGCTCCAAACGATGAGCGTTCCGTCGGGTACGGTGACCTCCAACTCAAACTGAATCAGCTTTTTCTTGAGGAACCGACTGGTCAGGTCGGATGCCTTCCATTCGCGCTGCTTGAGCCATGTCCCGACCTGACCATTGGCCAAGTGACCCACAAAGTCAAAGGCTTGCAGCACGGTGGATTTGCCCGCGCCATTGAGACCTACTAGGCAGGTAAACGAGCCAAGTTGGTGAGGCTTCGGAGGTAGGCGGAAGTCGACCAGCGACTTGAAGTTGTCGATGTAGAAGCCCTTGATCATGGCCGTTCCTTCATTTCTGTTGTGCCGTTCATAACGTCACCTTCTTCTTGCGCCCGCGCTTTGCTGCAGTGGTCTCGGGCTTCCACGCCCTCAGATCGTCCAGCGTGAAGCCCAGCGCACGCGCTTCTTCGGTGACGAAGCCGCGGTAGTAGTCGCCCATGTGTTCGCCGAAAACGGGGTCCAGTTCGTTGTGCCACTGCTCCAGCCAGGGCAACAGCTCCAGCAGACTGGCCAGCAAGGGCTGCAGGCGCGCGGGCTCCCAGCCTTCGCTGTCCTTCATGTCCATGTAGTAGCCGGCCAGAGCCGTAGCCTGCTGCAGGTGATTCCAGCCTGCCCAGGCGATGACCAAGCTGCCGTCCGAGCCGCGTTCGCAACCGGGGTAGCTGATCCAGCGCTCCTTGGGCACGTCCAAGCCACCACGCAGGCGCCAGAAGTCGGCCCTCAAGAAATCCTTGCTCTGGTATTTGGGCGGCACAGGAATGGTGCCGATCTCTCTGGTCTTGCGCTCCTTGCGCAGCGGCGTGAACTCCTGGGTCAAGGTTTCCTCTACCCACTTCAAGGCCTCGGCATCTAGCGCTACACCGTTGGAGACCTTGGTTGCAGCCTGCATCAACTCTTCACGTCGAACTTTTGCGCATGCGTCCACGGTGGCATCTATGGCGTCTTCTTGTCGCTGCAATGCCCAGGTCTCCTGCCACTGGGCGCGCTTTCGGAGGCCGGATTCGGCGTAGCGCTGCACGGGTAAAGCCGGTACTGATTCGCCGGCAACCAGCTCGGCCACCAACTGCGGCAGGTCGAAATCGCTGTGATCTGTGTACAGGGCTGCGATCTGCATGAACTCAGAGTCACTCAAAACCGACTCCGCCAAGCGGCTGGTGCTGCTGAGTTGAGGCGGCTGTTCGGAACTGGCGGGCCACAGGGCTGCGGTTTCCAAGCGAGCCAGCAACCAGTGGCGCAAGGCATCTTTCTCAAGGTGTTCCCAACGAGGCGAATTCCAGCGACGCTTGAATTCCGGGCGCTCAATCAGGCCGATGGTCTTGTCATGCTCAATGAGCTGAATACGACGCGCCACTACACGGCGAAAGGCCTCGGGCCAGCGCGAGGGAATCTCTGTGGTGGGTGCGAACCCATGGCGCTCAAACCAGGTGGTTTTTTCCTCGCCAGCTGCCAGGCGGCGCGCCAGCACGATCTCGAACGCTCGCTCGCCCAGAGCTACTTCCACTGGGGCTTGAAACTCCAATTCGTCTGCGCTCACGCCCACAGGCAACAGGCTGTAGAGGCGATAGCAGCGCCAATCCAGCTCCTCTTGAGTGGCGATCATTTGGCGACGCAGTGAATCGACTTGATCTCTGGCTGCGTTGAGCACACTACGGTTCAGCACTGCGCCAAAGGTACTGTTCGGCGCGAGGCCACCCAATGCTGTCGGGAGCTTTGAAGCTACATCAGTGGCAAGCGCGTCGATCTTCTTGGCCAATTCAACGGGACGAGACTCCACAAGCGGGAGCTTCCCAACCATTGATGCACCGTACTCATATGTATCGAATGCAGGGTCGCCAGTGGTTCGAGCACCGCGTGCATCCGTCGAATCGCCCTTGTTGAAGGAGACCTGCTTCAGCCAGAAGCAGGTGACGGAAGAATTTAGTATGCCGAGCAAACCCAAGTAAGCAGCCTCGCTTGAGCCTGCGGGAAGCTTGATTACCTGGGCGTGTCGATTGAACACCTTCCCGCCTCGATCGAGAACGAAATGATTGTGAGTGGCGACGAAAGCGAACGCTATTGAGAATGGCTCGCGCAATTTGCTCGCGGTGAGGCGACCGTACTCCCACCATTTCAGGCCAGCCTCAACCTTAGTTTGCTTTCCAAACATCTTGTTGTTGGACAGGCTCGTTCGGAAGCGCCACAGCCAACGATATGCACCCTGGTGACTGGGTAGATCAACAGCCCGGAAGTCCACGGCATATGGGAAGAGCGCGACATTCTCAGGTGAGCTATTCCAGTCTCTAAGCTCTTCACCAGTAAGGAAAATGCGAAGCAGGCTTTGATCGACCCCCGCTCGTTTGACAACCTCGCTGGAATTGACGAACGCTTCATCTTCAAGTGTGAAGGATGTGATTCCGATTGATTGCACTGCCTGAGCCAAGAGTCCCCGGTCTAACTCGATTTTCTCTTTCACATCACTTGCGCCACCGCCACCGATGCTCCAAGGATATTTAGCAAGCGTCGTTCGCGACGTATCGACCACGCTTATGAAATCGCTCTCACTGCCGGCCCGGTCGATCTGACCAACAATGGCGCCCCATACCAGACCCTGTGCTGGATCGGCGGGGGTGCTGGGTTCTCCTTTGATGCCCATGACGGTACGCACCACTTCACTCACCGCCGAGCGATGGCGGCCGAATAGGATGACCGTAGGGGTGCCATGGCCAGGGATATAAGCGCCGGACGTATCAACCACGTGCGTCAAGTCCAGCCGGGGTAGTACCTGCTCGATAAGCTTGCTGCCGAACTCTCGCTTCATGAAGGAGTTGGCAGTGATCAGACCGACGTAGCCAGCATTCGACCCGGCCGCAGCCGTTACTGCCAGTTCGAAGAAGCGCTCAGTGAACGGTGCACCCAGCGAATACTTCATGTGGCAACTGGCGTATTTGCGTCTGTAAGCAACGTTAAGCGCCGCGTCCTTGACCACGATGTAGGGCGGATTGCCCACTACTGCGTGGTACTGCCGACCCAGGATGCGCTGCACCTCCGTCAAGTCTTCGCTGGCGTAGGCATGGGCCAACCCGGTGTCGGCATGGCTCTCGGCTGCATCGAACAGGTCTTGGCTTTGCGTCAGGCCAAAGCGGGTGCCGTGCAGCAGGCTGTCGCCAATGGCCACGGACACCTTGAAGTCGTGCGCATTCGCCAGCCGCTGCACGCCCGAGGCTTGCAACGCGGCCACGAACAGGCGGAAGCGCGAGATGGCCACGGCAAAGGGATTGAGGTCCACCCCGGCCACTGCGTCCAACGCCTTCTGGGCCATGTCCACCGGGTTACGGCCAGGCTCGTTGCGCTGCCACTCGGCCAGCAGTCGATGAAAGCCGCCGAGCAAAAAGTGGCCTGAGCCGCAGGTCGGGTCTATGAGCCGCGCCTCGCGATAACCGAACTCGCGAATGGCCGGCGTGAGGGTGCGGTCGAGGATGAATTCTTCAACGAACTCAGGCGTCTGCAGTAGCGCATACCGCTTGCGAGTGGCCTCAGAAAGGTCTTGGTACAGGTCACCTAGGAAACGGGTGTTCCAGGCCAGGTCAGTGAAGTCGTGCTTCAGCGCACCCGTGTCGGCATCCACCTCCCACCAGAATTTCATCAGCGCCATGGCGGCATCGCCGCTGATGCCCAGGCGGAAGGCGGGGTTGTGAGCTTCGTCAAAGAAAGTGCGCAGGCCGGGCAGCGCTCCGGCCTCACGAAAAGCAGCCAACAGATAGTCGCGGTCGTTCTGCAACGGGTTGGCCTGGAAGTAGGCATCGTGCCGATCGCGCACCAGGGCCAGCCGGCCCGAATCGGGCGTACCGCCCAGCCAGGGGCGGTCCACCAGTTGGTTGTCTTCGATGAAGCGCAGGAAAACGCAACTCAGCAGCCAGTGCACGCCGGCCTGGGTAATGACCTGATCGGCCCAGGTCTCGAAGGTTTCGGCACAGCGGTCGGCATCGCGCGCAGCCTGCCATTCGGCCTGTAGGCTCGTCTTGAGCTCGGGCACTTCTTCGATGCGTTGCAGCAAATCGCCTTCCAGGCGTTTGAGCAGCCGGGTCAGGTCAGAGAGCAGTTGGGGGGCGTTGATCACGTCGGGTACTTTCTTCAGGCGGCGGACGAACTGGCATGACTGCCTGCAGATTGCCCAACTTTTGCCCGGTGTTTGTTTTCCACCCAGGCCTGTGGCAAAGCCAGAGCTCGGGTGTTGTTGATGTTGTTGACCAGCGGCACGGCTACGCCGTCAATGACGGGCAGGCCCTGGTGGCTAGTCGGCAGCAGCACCCAAGCGCTGGGTGTGCGGCCCGGCCGGCCGGCGTGTTCTTCCAGCTCGGTGACCAGGCTCATCAACTCGTAGCGGGCCAATAGCCCTACGCACACCAAAAGAATGGGGGACGGGCTGTTGAGCAAGGCTGCACGCACAGCGGGCACAGCGCGCTGCACTAGTCGCTGCAAGTTCACCCAGTGGCGGCTGCCCCGGTCTGCAGCGTCGGCCTGAAGCACAACGTTCCAGTCCACCTTCATCGCCTGCGCTTGCTCGCGCAGCGCAGCCAGCAACAGCGCGTCGACATTGATGCGTTTGATGGCAGACGACGATGGCACTGCGGAGATGCTGAACCGATGCAGCAGCTCGGCTTCGGCATGGCGAGCGATGCGCGGGTGCACTGTTAGCACCAACAGACCGCCTTGCTCGAGCGAGCGCACCAGACGCTCCTCCACCACGGCAGCCTGGGCGGCGTCGCCCTCCCCCATCACATAGGAGGCCTGAATGGTGGCAAGGCGGGAGAACTGAGTGGTTGTGCCTGCTGTCTGGCCGCGGCCAAGGGTGGCCAGGCGATAGGCGCCCCGGCCATCGGCGGCGGTGATGTCCCAGGTCAGCGGCGCGCCTGCCTCTTCGAGCAAGCGATCAAGGCTGGGGCGATCAGGGAGGGCCGAAGCCTCGGGGTAGCGGCCACGAACACGGTCTTGGATGTCTTTGACCCGGAGTTCCGGGGCCCCGACCAGAGCGCCCAATGACTGGCGCAGCGCCTGGATGGGCGGCATGCCACGGGCGTACATCTCCTGCCGGCTGGAAACGGCAGCCTTGCGCGATGCCGACGCGGCCAGGCGCAGCAGGCGTGTGGGCGTGAGCGGTGAAGGCGTAACGCCACCCAATTGCTCTGGCGATGGCAGAGCGACGCCTTCCAGCATTTCTAGCACGCGGGCCGGTGGCAGCAGGGGGTCTGCCAGCGCGCAGGCATCTGCCGCTGCGCCCAACTGGCGCGCATAGTCGGCCCATAGCGCGGCGCTGGCGATCAACAGATGCGGTTGGTGGTCGTAGGCTTCAAAACGGGGCTGATCGAGATGCGCCTCGGCTTCCAACGCGCCGCGCAACACGGCCGTGGCCTGGCGCATGCGCTCGGCATCGTCTTGCGAGGCGCAACCACGCAGGGCCAACAGTGCCAGTGCGCCCTCTTCCGCGCTCATGACGTTGCCCTGACTGCGTACCAGGGTGTCGATCTGGTGGCGCAGCTCGGTAAAGGCGGGGTTTTTAAGCCAGCGCTCGCGGGCCTTGATCAGCGTTGCGGTCAACGTGGCGCGATCCACCTCGCTCGCCTGCGCTGCATCGCCCAGACTGGGCCAGGCACCCGCCTTCACAACATCGTCCAGGCCGAGGTAGTGCGCCAGGGCAGCCTCTTCTGGTCGGTCGTCGCCGGCCGGCCGGCGTGGCAGTAGCTGGGCGGCCAGTTCATTGATGCTGACGGCGCCTTCGACTTCTTCGTCGGCGTCGTGGGCAACGCTGCGCCCCTGGGTCAGGTCGGGCCGCAGACGGGCCAGTTCCTTGGCAGTGAGCCGAATCTCCTTGCGGATCTTGTCGCCCACGCCCTTGAGGTAGCGGAAGCGCACGCGGTCCACGGCCAGAAGCTCGCGGGCGTTGTGCACGCCCATGCGCTCCAGAACGTCCTGGGCCTCCAGGCTGTAACCCAGTTCGGCCATGGTGGTGAGCGTAGTAGCCGTAGGCGCAATTGCAGCCAAGCCGCTGGCGGCCGGCCCATCGCTGGGGTGAACCGTGCGGCGCGCGGTGAAGATGGCCCGCCAGTCGCGGAGCATGTCTTCGGCGTTGTCGAAGCGCTCGCGGAAGTCGCGTTTCAGCGCCTTCTCGAAGAAGTTGGCAAAACCTTCCCGCGTGACCGGGTCAAAGACATCACGCTCGATGGAGGCTTCGACATCAAGCATGGCCGGCGAGGTCTGGCCATCACCCCAAACCGGCGGCTGGCCCACAGCCATCTCATAGAGCGTGATGGCGAGCGCAAAGCGCTCGGCGTACAGGTCCCAGCGCGGCGGTTTGCGCAGCGACAGGAAAGGGTCGAGGTAGGGATGGGTGCCGGCGGTGATGTTTTCAGCGGGTGTGCGGCACAGCGAGAAGTCGAACAGCACCAACTGCAGCTTGCCGATGCGGTTCTCGGCGATGCCGATGTTCTCGGGCTTGATGTCCCGGTGCGCAACACCTTCGGATTCGAGGTGGTTCACGGCCTCGATCAGCTCTTCGCCGAAGCGCTGAAGCATGTCCAGCGACAGGCGCCCTTCTTCCTTGAGCTTCTCGGCCAGGGTCTTGGCGCCTGCGCTCTTGAGTAGCAGCGCGGTGCGGCCCGATACGCTCAGGGTCTCGCGGTGGGCAACGATGTTTTGATGGTGCAGACGGGACAACACGTCGCCCTCGGCCACCAGTCGGTCGTTGTGGGCGATGTCGCAGGCCACTTTGAGGATGGATTCGTCGTCACTGCCATCGCGACGCACCAACAAGGCATCGCTGGATGAACCACGGCCCATGCGCTTGATCACCGTGAAGCCGCCATCCAGCCGATCGCCAGCGCTGGCGATGCTCGGATCGACGGTGACCTCGGGGTCGGGCGTGGTCAGTTCGTCTTCGACGCCGTCCAGATCATCCAAGAAGCCTTGGATCGTGTCGTAGCGTGCCAGTAGATCGGGGGCGGTGGCGAACTGAATCAGGTCTTGCTGCTTGGCGCCGCAGCCATCCATGGTGTCGGATAGGCGCAGGCCCTGCCCCACACGCAGCTTCTCGGACAGCTCCAGCGTGGATTCAGCCGGCGGCTGGCCGGTGAAGATGTAGAAGGCGATGCAGCCGAGCGAGAACACATCCAGGCTGGCGCCTTGGGCAGGATCGGCGCGGGTGGTTTCAGGCGCCAGATACAGCAGGCCGAGGTCTTCGACGTAGTCCTCAACATGGCGTGTCCCGGTCGTGCGGTGCACGGTGTTGGGAGCGCTGGAGCCGCCCACGTTGCGCGAGGCCGTCTGCCAGTTCATCAGGCGCAACTGCATGGCGCCTGTGTCCAGGCCATGGACCACGATGCTCTGCGGCCCCAAGGCGCGGTGGTACAGCCGCTTGGCATGGGCGTACTTCAGCGTCTCTGCGATGTCACGCACCATCTGCAAACGCTGCGTGACAGTCAGCGACTTGCCCCGCTCGCGCAGCAGATGATCCAGCCGCACCGCCTTGGGGTCGTGATCAAAGATCAGCGCCGGGCCGAGCTCGGTTTCCTTCAGGTCGTTGACGCGCAAGATGCCTGGGTGGTCGATGCCTTCGAGCACCTCGAACTCACGGCGCGCCTGACGGAGCCTGGCAGCACGTGCCTCTGGGGTTGAGGCCGACGCCACGGTGTAGATGCGCACACGCCGCTGGATGGTGTCCACGCTGACGTGACCAGCCTCCCAGTCTTGAAAGCCATCGCCTTCAGCGGCCAGCTTGTTGAGCTTGTAGTCGCCAACCTGACGGTGTTTATTGGACGGACGAATGCCCGCCTCGATCACGCCCCGACCTATGGCGCGCGCCTGCGTGGCATCCACAGGCGTTGCGGATCGTGTCGTGATGCCATTCCCGAGGGCACCAACAATGCCAGAGTCGTCCAGAGAACCTGGCCGGCCGTGCTGGTATGTCGCGGTCTTTGCCAGGCCCTCCAGCTGGCAAGCCAGGCTGGAAGACGACAGGAAGATGGCTGGCTCAACAAAAGGCAGGCGAACCTTGGCCTTCATGATGGCCGGCTGGCGACGCAACAAGCTGGCCAAGCGCTTGGCCTTGCGGTTGGCCAGGATCAGCGGGTTGTCGTAGGTGAAGCTGCGTCCATCGGTGGTCCAAGTCCAACTGTGGGCGTCGCCACGCAACACGCCTGGCCGGCTCTTGATCTCGACCAGAAACAGGCCGGCCGGCGAGAGTACCAGGGCATCAACCTCGTTGACCTTGCCCTCGTCGTCGATGAACTCGAAGTTGGTCCAGACGTGCCATGAATCCCGGTCGGGCAAGTGAGCGCGCAACCATTCCAGCGCCTCACGTTCCCATGCAAAGTTGGATTCGGCGATGACATGCCATCGGTTTGCGCTGAGCGTCACGCAAGGCTCCCGTCGGCGTCGGGCACGTGCTCGAACAGTTCGCCGACCGAGCAGCGGAACAGATTGCAGAGGGCGTCGATAGCAGCCACATCCACGCGCGTCACCGTCTCCTTGTACAGGGACGTGACCGTGCTGCGATTCAGGCCGGTGAGGCGTGAAACGTCAGAGATGCGAAGCTTGTCGCGACCCATGAGGGTCGACAGATGACAGCGGACCATGGTGAACCTGCAGTGACGGGGTGATGCGCAGCATAGCAAAACGTTGATTTGCGCACAACCCCGGCATCAACAATCCGGAAGGGCGCTGTTGCACAAATCGAATTGCAGACGGCATGACCCCAACCCCAGACGGACCTATGCCACAGCAGTCACCGACACGGTGTGAGGACGGCCGATCTGACTGAACCGATTGAGCAAGGCCACGCGGACATGCAGCTCCACAACCTGGCGGTCGAACGTGCGCGCGATCACCCGTTCGCCCAGTCGCTTGAAGCAGTGCATCTTCGTCTCCACAAGGCTGCGCCGGTGGTAGCCGCTCCACTTCTTCCAAATGCCGCGACCCAGGCGCTGGCACGCCCGAATGGCCTCATTACGATGCGCCGAGCCCGGACTCGACTTCTTCCAATGGCTGGCGTTCTTGCGGGGCGGGATCACCGCCATCGCGTGCCGCTCGGCAATGGCGTCCAGGCAGGCGCGCGTGTCGTAGGCGCCATCGGCACTGACGCTTTCGATGGATTCGTCAGTGGGAATCTGAGCCAGCAACCCGGGCAACATCGGCGCATCCCCAATGGCGTTGCTGGTCACCTCGATGGCGCGTATTTCCAGCGTCTGCGCGTCGATGCCCAGATGGACCTTGCGCCATTCGCGCCGGTATTCAGCACCATGCTTCTTGCGTTTCCACTCTCCTTCGCCCAGGAACTTGATGCCGGTGCTGTCCACCAGCAACTGCAGCGGCGAGTTGGTTCGCTGGTAGCTCAGTTCGACCTGCAAGGTCTTTTGGCGCCGGCAAACAGTGCTGAAGTCAGGTACCGGCCAGTCCAGCTTTGCCAGCCGCAGCAGGCTCTGCACCATGCCCAGCGCCTGTCGCAAGGGCTGGCCGAACAGGCACTTGATGCTCAGGCAGAACTGGATTGCTGCGTCCGAGAAGGTTCGGCTGCGTCCACGCCTGCCGGTCGGCGTGCCAAACCACTGCATGCCCTCATCTAGTGTCCTGTCCCGTTAATTCGCCCGCATAGTCTGGCGAGTTTTTCGAGGATGGAGTCTGCTGTAGCTGTCCAAGTAAACGGCTGGCAGGACTGGTTGTAATTCGCGATGAATGTGTCGATCTTGTTGATCAGATCCTTCACGCTGGTGAACGAGCCACGGCGGATTGCCCGCGTGGTGATGATCGAGAAGAAGCGCTCGACCTGATTGAGCCAGCTTGAATAGGTCGGAACGAAGTGCATGTGCCAGCGAGGCCGCTCGGCCAACCAAGCGCGCACCTTTGGATGCTTGTGGCTGGCGTAGTTATCAGCTATGCAGTGCACATCCAGTTCGTCGGGCACTGCCTTGTCGATGGCGCGCAGGAAGGCAAGGAACTCTTGATGACGATGCCGGGGCCGGCACTGCGCGATCACTTGGCCATTCATCACGTTCAGGGCCGCGAACAAGGTGGTGGTGCCGTGGCGCACGTAGTCGTGCGTGACACCTTCGACATAGCCAAACCCCATTGGCAGCATCGGCTGCGTACGCTCCAAAGCTTGGCATTGGCTCTTCTCGTCCACGCACAGCACCAGCGCGTTGTCAGGTGGGTTCAGGTACAGCCCCACAACGTCGCGCAGCTTCTCGATGAACAGCGGATCGGTCGACAGCTTGAAGCTGTCGGCCCGGTGCGGCTTGAGGTTGAAGGTCTGCAGATAGCGCGCCACCGTGCTCTTGCTGATGCCCGTATCGGCGGCCAGCGTGCGGGTGCTCCAGTGGGTACCCCCATCAGCAGGCTTGGTGTGCAACGTCTTGGTAATCAACTCAGCAACACGCTCGTCATCTACCGTGCGGGGGCGACCCGGGCGCAACTCGTCGTAAAGCCCTGCAATGCGATGGCGCGCATAGCGCCCGCGCCACTTGGTGACAGTGCTACGACTGATCCCCAGAGCCTGCGCAACCGCGGTGCTGGCTTTATCTGTGCCTTCGCAAGTCAGCACGATGCGCGCCCTGAGCGACAACGCCGCTGGCAGCGAACGTGATCGCGCCATGGACGTCAGTTCCGCGCGCTCCACTTCACTAAGCGCAATTTCTGTTCGGGTCGTTGCATTGGGCATGGCGGCACCTCAAGGATGGCCCGAAACCATGCAGCTATCGTGCCTGCGAATTAACGGGACAGGACACTAGCCACATCGTCAACGAGCCTCGCGCTTTCAGCGCCGCGTTGTACGCCTTCCAGTTCGTCGTGCGGTACTTGCTCCGCTGCCTGTTCTTCGTCTCTGTCACGCAGTCAGTCTACGGGCATCAGCATCGCGATTTGTGCAACAAAGCCACGCCGCGTCATTCAAGAGGCCAGCGATCATGCGGCGGTGGTGTACATCGCCATGGCAGCCGGCGTTGACCATCGCAACAAAAAATTCGAGCGTGGCTGCACCCATGGGGCCATGGCTATTCAGCTTCGTACTGGGCTCACTCGCGACAACGTGATCCCAAAGGCGACTGATGAGTTGCTGAAGATCGGCGCCATCGTTGCGGCCATCGACCCGGAGGACCCTACCCCAGCCAAGAACAGGCCGCACAACGCGGTGAAGTATCTGGTCGATCCGACTCGCACGGACGACTTGGTCGCCATAGACCAACGATTCTTGAATCCGTCCCATGCCCGCCGGAAGCCTGGCGAAAGAAAGAAGGCTTTCATCAAGGAGTCCGACCTCAAGCGGATCGTGATGAGCTCCGAAATGTCGCGGCAGTCGATGCCCTACACCGACGCCCTACTGCTGTTGGTTGCGCTGCTATCGCGCCTGGACTACTCCGCTTATGGCGCGGTAGATCCGTGCGCGGCCAGTACCCGGTTCGTGCCGCCCCGGCCAAACGAGCCGTTCGACGATGCATCGGCGGGAATGCTGGTACCGGGCAATCCTGATCTCAGGTTGATCCTAGTGTCCTGTCCCGTTAATTCGCCCGCATAGTCTGGCGAGTTTTTCGAGGATGGAGTCTGCTGTAGCTGTCCAAGTAAACGGCTGGCAGGACTGGTTGTAATTCGCGATGAATGTGTCGATCTTGTTGATCAGATCCTTCACGCTGGTGAACGAGCCACGGCGGATTGCCCGCGTGGTGATGATCGAGAAGAAGCGCTCGACCTGATTGAGCCAGCTTGAATAGGTCGGAACGAAGTGCATGTGCCAGCGAGGCCGCTCGGCCAACCAAGCGCGCACCTTTGGATGCTTGTGGCTGGCGTAGTTATCAGCTATGCAGTGCACATCCAGTTCGTCGGGCACTGCCTTGTCGATGGCGCGCAGGAAGGCAAGGAACTCTTGATGACGATGCCGGGGCCGGCACTGCGCGATCACTTGGCCATTCATCACGTTCAGGGCCGCGAACAAGGTGGTGGTGCCGTGGCGCACGTAGTCGTGCGTGACACCTTCGACATAGCCAAACCCCATTGGCAGCATCGGCTGCGTACGCTCCAAAGCTTGGCATTGGCTCTTCTCGTCCACGCACAGCACCAGCGCGTTGTCAGGTGGGTTCAGGTACAGCCCCACAACGTCGCGCAGCTTCTCGATGAACAGCGGATCGGTCGACAGCTTGAAGCTGTCGGCCCGGTGCGGCTTGAGGTTGAAGGTCTGCAGATAGCGCGCCACCGTGCTCTTGCTGATGCCCGTATCGGCGGCCAGCGTGCGGGTGCTCCAGTGGGTACCCCCATCAGCAGGCTTGGTGTGCAACGTCTTGGTAATCAACTCAGCAACACGCTCGTCATCTACCGTGCGGGGGCGACCCGGGCGCAACTCGTCGTAAAGCCCTGCAATGCGATGGCGCGCATAGCGCCCGCGCCACTTGGTGACAGTGCTACGACTGATCCCCAGAGCCTGCGCAACCGCGGTGCTGGCTTTATCTGTGCCTTCGCAAGTCAGCACGATGCGCGCCCTGAGCGACAACGCCGCTGGCAGCGAACGTGATCGCGCCATGGACGTCAGTTCCGCGCGCTCCACTTCACTAAGCGCAATTTCTGTTCGGGTCGTTGCATTGGGCATGGCGGCACCTCAAGGATGGCCCGAAACCATGCAGCTATCGTGCCTGCGAATTAACGGGACAGGACACTAGCCACATCGTCAACGAGCCTCGCGCTTTCAGCGCCGCGTTGTACGCCTTCCAGTTCGTCGTGCGGTACTTGCTCCGCTGCCTGTTCTTCGTCTCTGTCACGCAGTCAGTCTACGGGCATCAGCATCGCGATTTGTGCAACAAAGCCACGCCGCGTCATTCAAGAGGCCAGCGATCATGCGGCGGTGGTGTACATCGCCATGGCAGCCGGCGTTGACCATCGCAACAAAAAATTCGAGCGTGGCTGCACCCATGGGGCCATGGCTATTCAGCTTCGTACTGGGCTCACTCGCGACAACGTGATCCCAAAGGCGACTGATGAGTTGCTGAAGATCGGCGCCATCGTTGCGGCCATCGACCCGGAGGACCCTACCCCAGCCAAGAACAGGCCGCACAACGCGGTGAAGTATCTGGTCGATCCGACTCGCACGGACGACTTGGTCGCCATAGACCAACGATTCTTGAATCCGTCCCATGCCCGCCGGAAGCCTGGCGAAAGAAAGAAGGCTTTCATCAAGGAGTCCGACCTCAAGCGGATCGTGATGAGCTCCGAAATGTCGCGGCAGTCGATGCCCTACACCGACGCCCTACTGCTGTTGGTTGCGCTGCTATCGCGCCTGGACTACTCCGCTTATGGCGCGGTAGATCCGTGCGCGGCCAGTACCCGGTTCGTGCCGCCCCGGCCAAACGAGCCGTTCGACGATGCATCGGCGGGAATGCTGGTACCGGGCAATCCTGATCTCAGGTTGATCCTAGTGTCCTGTCCCGTTAATTCGCCCGCATAGTCTGGCGAGTTTTTCGAGGATGGAGTCTGCTGTAGCTGTCCAAGTAAACGGCTGGCAGGACTGGTTGTAATTCGCGATGAATGTGTCGATCTTGTTGATCAGATCCTTCACGCTGGTGAACGAGCCACGGCGGATTGCCCGCGTGGTGATGATCGAGAAGAAGCGCTCGACCTGATTGAGCCAGCTTGAATAGGTCGGAACGAAGTGCATGTGCCAGCGAGGCCGCTCGGCCAACCAAGCGCGCACCTTTGGATGCTTGTGGCTGGCGTAGTTATCAGCTATGCAGTGCACATCCAGTTCGTCGGGCACTGCCTTGTCGATGGCGCGCAGGAAGGCAAGGAACTCTTGATGACGATGCCGGGGCCGGCACTGCGCGATCACTTGGCCATTCATCACGTTCAGGGCCGCGAACAAGGTGGTGGTGCCGTGGCGCACGTAGTCGTGCGTGACACCTTCGACATAGCCAAACCCCATTGGCAGCATCGGCTGCGTACGCTCCAAAGCTTGGCATTGGCTCTTCTCGTCCACGCACAGCACCAGCGCGTTGTCAGGTGGGTTCAGGTACAGCCCCACAACGTCGCGCAGCTTCTCGATGAACAGCGGATCGGTCGACAGCTTGAAGCTGTCGGCCCGGTGCGGCTTGAGGTTGAAGGTCTGCAGATAGCGCGCCACCGTGCTCTTGCTGATGCCCGTATCGGCGGCCAGCGTGCGGGTGCTCCAGTGGGTACCCCCATCAGCAGGCTTGGTGTGCAACGTCTTGGTAATCAACTCAGCAACACGCTCGTCATCTACCGTGCGGGGGCGACCCGGGCGCAACTCGTCGTAAAGCCCTGCAATGCGATGGCGCGCATAGCGCCCGCGCCACTTGGTGACAGTGCTACGACTGATCCCCAGAGCCTGCGCAACCGCGGTGCTGGCTTTATCTGTGCCTTCGCAAGTCAGCACGATGCGCGCCCTGAGCGACAACGCCGCTGGCAGCGAACGTGATCGCGCCATGGACGTCAGTTCCGCGCGCTCCACTTCACTAAGCGCAATTTCTGTTCGGGTCGTTGCATTGGGCATGGCGGCACCTCAAGGATGGCCCGAAACCATGCAGCTATCGTGCCTGCGAATTAACGGGACAGGACACTAGCCAAAGATGACGGATTCCCGCTGATTCAAAAACAGTTCGCTGATCAGCTGTTCGATGGATTGGAAGAGGGCATGGAGCCATTGTCGAGAGCGCAGGCGGCGCTGAAACTGTTACTCAACCTCGGCATGGTCGGGTCAGTGCACATCGTTTGGAATCGAGATCCGTTGTCTCAGCTCACTGCACCAACACGCGTTTCGGCAAGGCCAGCCGCGACGCTGTACGTGACTGGCGGCGACGATTTCAGAGGAGTGACGCCGTTTCTTCAGTATGCAATTGACGCTGCAATCAAACGCGTGGACGCTATTTCCGGTCGGGAACTGTATCCAAGAGATGAGCACGGCCAAGTCCAGCCGGTGTTCAAGAACACTGGCATCTACCGCTACTTCGTCCATCAGCGGCAGCTTGGATCCGTCGTCGCCTTGACTCAGCTTCGCGTGAAATGGTGGGCGCACTCAGATTCACATCTGGCAGGCCTTGAGGCCGACCGCATCCGCCACGAGAGCAACGTTGAATCGTTGTTGCGGATGTCCGTTGAAGGCGGATGGCCAAATTCCAGTCGCCATTAGAGCGGTGCAGAAAAGCTGCCGTCGCACTTTGTCAATTCGCCACACCACACATTTCCGAAAGAAAGACCATGACCACAGCATTCAACGAACTCTTCAAGCAATACAGCGGGCGCGCCAAATACTATGGCGGCAAAAATGCAAAAACAGACAAATCGGCATGCAACCGCACCGCAACCAGCGTCGAAACGGCCATTCGGAACTTCTCCCTCACGCTGAGCGACGCGGAGCTTCTGTCACTCAAAGCCGCAGTCACCACACTGCGTCGCCTTTCAGGCGATCTGGACAAGATCGCGCCTCTCGCAGATGCCATCCACCGCAACGAACTCGCTAGAGCGGCCAAAGAAAGGGCAGACCGGCTCGAGCCCATTGCCGCAGAGCGGTGGCCCACCACCGATGCACTGACACAAGAAGCCGCCGCACTGTTCGCATTCACGAGGGATCCGTCGGCGAAAGCTTTCATCAAGGCCCGACACAAGGCCACGTGGGTGAGTTTCCCAAATGGTGCAACGCGTCACGATGAGATGCTCCACCGTGGGGCAGCACCTGGTGACAAGCGATTCCCAGAGTTTCGGCTTGTCGTCGCCGAATGCATTGAGCATCTGACCAACGTAATGAAAGAGCCTTCACGAGTTCTCCGCTACTCGACCACCGATGCAGGTTGGACCGCCGGGCTGGATGACTATGAGGCGTGGAAGGAATCACGCGAAAAGACAGAGGACGCAGAGCTCGGATCTTGATCACCTCTTGGACTGCCCCAGGGGGCTACGTTAGCGTTTCCGCCCCGCTTTGAAGGTTGACTGCACAGCCGAGACCTCTGACCGGTTGATGACCGCAGTCAACGTCCGAATTTCTTTGCCATATGCGGCAAGCAGTTGTCGCAATTGCGCCTTTTGAACAACGCGAAAAGCCGGCAGCAGCTGAATTTTTGACTCTATTTCCGCACAGCGTGAAATCAGATATTCCATGCGGCGCCGTGCTTGGCTGCGACTGAACAACGCGGGCTGGTTCATTGACAGGGCGCTGTTGCACAAATCGAATTGCAGACGGCATGACCCCAACCCCAGACGGACCTATGCCACAGCAGTCACCGACACGGTGTGAGGACGGCCGATCTGACTGAACCGATTGAGCAAGGCCACGCGGACATGCAGCTCCACAACCTGGCGGTCGAACGTGCGCGCGATCACCCGTTCGCCCAGTCGCTTGAAGCAGTGCATCTTCGTCTCCACAAGGCTGCGCCGGTGGTAGCCGCTCCACTTCTTCCAAATGCCGCGACCCAGGCGCTGGCACGCCCGAATGGCCTCATTACGATGCGCCGAGCCCGGACTCGACTTCTTCCAATGGCTGGCGTTCTTGCGGGGCGGGATCACCGCCATCGCGTGCCGCTCGGCAATGGCGTCCAGGCAGGCGCGCGTGTCGTAGGCGCCATCGGCACTGACGCTTTCGATGGATTCGTCAGTGGGAATCTGAGCCAGCAACCCGGGCAACATCGGCGCATCCCCAATGGCGTTGCTGGTCACCTCGATGGCGCGTATTTCCAGCGTCTGCGCGTCGATGCCCAGATGGACCTTGCGCCATTCGCGCCGGTATTCAGCACCATGCTTCTTGCGTTTCCACTCTCCTTCGCCCAGGAACTTGATGCCGGTGCTGTCCACCAGCAACTGCAGCGGCGAGTTGGTTCGCTGGTAGCTCAGTTCGACCTGCAAGGTCTTTTGGCGCCGGCAAACAGTGCTGAAGTCAGGTACCGGCCAGTCCAGCTTTGCCAGCCGCAGCAGGCTCTGCACCATGCCCAGCGCCTGTCGCAAGGGCTGGCCGAACAGGCACTTGATGCTCAGGCAGAACTGGATTGCTGCGTCCGAGAAGGTTCGGCTGCGTCCACGCCTGCCGGTCGGCGTGCCAAACCACTGCATGCCCTCATCTAGCCACATCGTCAACGAGCCTCGCGCTTTCAGCGCCGCGTTGTACGCCTTCCAGTTCGTCGTGCGGTACTTGCTCCGCTGCCTGTTCTTCGTCTCTGTCACGCAGTCAGTCTACGGGCATCAGCATCGCGATTTGTGCAACAAAGCCGATCGCGGCGGAGGACATAAAGACCAAAGACCTTCTGCGCGATGCTGTGTCTGTCCTCGAAAGCGCGCACAGGTCAAGGAGCGTGGCGGCGAGGTCCCTACTTTCGAATTCCATCACCATTGGAGTAAGCAGTAAGTCATGAACGTACGAGCTCAAGAGATGACTTAATCATCCCCAACAAGAAGCTAGCGCGCTTGGCGTTCAGCTACCAGCGATCACCCAAAGATGGGAGCCTCAGCATCGAATTCGAAGATTGGCTTTTCACCGACGATCACAAGACGATTCGTTTCGAAGGGCTGACGCGCATTCATCTGCTTGAGATGGCGGACACCCTACTGCTATGCGCCATGCCCAGCGTCGATGATTTCTTGACCGTCTCAAGCATCATCATGGAGAACCGCGCGCGGCTCTGCAACCAGCTGAAGCGGCGTCCGCCAATCAACCATAGTGCGAGTAAGCGTGATGCGGCAAACGTGCTCCGGGATGGAATCGCAACGAAAGTCTGCGATTATTCGACCACCTGAGCAAGTTGAAGTCGCTCCGCCTTTTCGAAGTGCAGGGGCTTCGAGCGCCTCTTGGAGGCGTCAGCGTCGAGGTTTCGAACCTTGCCAGCCTTCACGAGGCGTACCAGTGAGCTTTGCAAATCTCCCGGAAGCCAGTTTGTGGTTTCAAGGATGTCGGCGAATTCGGCGGTACCGATGCGGCGCTCACCGGCTGCAAGGTTTCTTCGCCAGAAGGCATCGACAACATCTGGACTGCAGCGGCCGTCCACCGGTTCGGCTTGTGACTCAATACCAAACATGTCCATGACGCCGGTCTTCTGCTGACGGACATCGATTTGCTTGGCAGCACGAACCCGTCTTTGAACCAAGTCTGCTTTCTCAGACATATCCATGAACTCGACGATTCCCATCGGATGGCACGTCAGATAGACGAGGTGGTACTTTGTTCGCTGATGCAGTGGGTCGAGTACCGTGACATAGGCAGATCGCGGCCGGTACTCCGGGCGGCTGCTCGGAACACACGCCTTGAGGCTTGATCGGTAGGCATTGACCAAGGCCTCTTCGCGCTCGGTGGACTGAAGTCCGTCGAGATTCACCGATAAACCAAGCAGCTTTACCATCGCGTCCTGCCAGGCTGCCATGGAAGCCGTGCGGTTGATGAAGTTATAGGCGAAATTGATCAGGAACTCCGACCGAGGGCGCTGAAGCAGCGGCCTCATGATCTCGATCCCGATGTCCTTCCACCCTTTTGGATCGACGAAGAAGAATGTGAACGCGTCGGTCCCGCACCACTTCAGGATGTCCCCTCGCAAGTCAACGAAGTCGCCTTGCAGACAGGCCTGGGCAACTGTTGGAGGGGCCTTCGAACCGAGAAATGCCGAGAGTCGCTCGAACGCACTCTTGTCCTTTTCAATGTATAGAGCCCGCATCGTGACGTCGACGCCAAGCTTCGCAAGCGTCTCTTTACAGGCAGCAAGCGTTTTCAGTGACAGCGAAATCGACGTGCCTTCGAGGTCGTCGTTCAGCGCGCCCCATGGTCCCGCAAAGCAATCCACGAAACAGATCTCTGCACGTCGGACTTTCTTGGCGCCCATGCCGATGATCAGCACCAGCTTTTCGAGGTAGCTCTTGAGGAGCGCATGCTTCACCAGGGCTTGCTCGCGCCCCTCATAGGCCTCTGGAATGATCGATGAAGTCAAGTTCTGCTACCTCCCGATGTTGTGGTCCGAAGCGCGTCTCACCCGATCAGGAATAGCGTTTTCTGCGGGGGAGACATGATCTGGTCCGTGTCCTTGATCTGGGCCGACGATCTGCGTTTAGTACCGTCGGCGCCAACGATCTCGACTACCCGTTCATCGAGCAGCGTGCCGATCGACTCCCGGTAGATTTGCGCCGAAGCCGGCGAGCTGTTGCAGGTGGTGGCGAACAGCTCACCGAAGCTAATGCCGGCGTCATCGGCGTACACGCGGCGTGGGATGTGCTCGTTAAGCGCCGCGATGCTCGCGCGGCGTGCCACATCGTCGAACTCAAAGCCCAGGGGCGACTGCCCGAGGTAGGTCGAATCATGTGCGGGGTCGTAACCGACCATCTGGAACATGTCGAGGCCGGCTCCGCCGTAGTGGATGAAGTAGTTGTTGTTCGCCCAGTGCACCTCGGTCATGACGTCGCGAGCCCGATGGTGCTGTGACATGTGAATTAACCAGTAGTCACCATGCCCAACTCGATTGCGGATGAAGAACGGAGTGAAGTGGCGTGCGCCGCAGTTCTCGACGAGGCGGCGATACACGGTACTCTGCAATAGCAGGCGCCAGTCGCGGTCGGAATTCTTGATTTCATCTACCGAACGGCCACCGAAGATGTCTGGTAGGCCGAGGCTCCCCAATAGATCCTTCATTTGGTCGCCATCATTGGCGAAGTTCATGAGTGAGTCGACGTTGAACGTGAGGATGATCTCTGCTCTCGGTAGCGCCTCAAAAATCTGGCGCATCAGCTGCGTGGGCACGTCCTTGTAGCCGTACTGATCCAAGGCGAAGATCGATCGCCCGTTTTTCGGGCTCTTCTTCTTGATGAAGGCGATGATCGCGTCGGCCCGGTCCTGGAAGCGAGCGTGGTCAAGAAATATGCTTTTGCCGATCTTCTCACCGTAGCCTTCTTCGCGCAGCACCTTGTCGAGGTGCATATAGGCATGTCGGTCGGCCTCGGTAAAAAAGTAGTCGACCTGCAATTGGACTGGTTTGCGTCGGTCTTTATTGATCAGGAAGTCTGCTTCGCGGGTGGCTTCGAGGAAGATGAAGGGTGAGCCCTTGACCGGTTCGCGCGTGTCATTGTGGATGTACAAGCCACCGCCGGCAAAGCCGTCGACTAGGGTCAGCTTCAGGACATCCTGATTCGGTGAACTGACGAGCGTTCGGAAATAGGCAGCGAGGTACGCCTGAAGAATGCGGTGTTTCGCGACGCTGTGCTGCTGGATGAGGTCTGGGCCGTTCTTCCAGTTGTATTGTTTCAGCGTCATGTGTTCTTTCAGATGTGGGCGGAAAGTGCTGGCATGTCGTCCCAGGTCCTGCCCCCAAGCAAGCGGCCGTTGGCTTTCTTGGAACGACGCTTGCCGTCTGCTCCCCAGCCGCCCCATTGCTTAAAGAAGAACTGGACTCCCTGATCTTCACATTGTTGACGGATATTCTCGACCCATTCCAGCTTCATCGGTCGTGCCTTGGGGCCGGACTCGCCACCGACGATCACCCAATGGATGCCACTTAGATTGAGCTCACCGACATTTTCGAGCAACGGTTCGACAGACAGAAAGCGAATACGGGCGTCGACCTTGCGCAGGCCTTCGATTCGAGGCACGCCATATTTGCGATCCTCGACGGAAACGCCTATCCAGGCGTTCGTTGGCACGTCGTGTGTCCGGAAGAAACTGGCCATGCGATCGGCGCGTTTGGTCAGCACCTGGAAGGTGTGCTGCGGGCAACGACGGATCACATCGAAGACCTGAGCAATGTAGTTGTCATCCACACCTTTGTGAAAGAGATCGGACATCGAATTGACGAAGTACACCGTCGGCTTCTTGCGTGCCAGCGGTTCTGCTAGGCGCTCAGGAAGTATGGTGAGCTTGAACCCGTTTTCGTAGCCAGGCGTGCCCATGGCCTGCAGCCGTTTCGCCATGGCCTCGGCGTAGCAGTTCTTGCAGCCCGGCGAAATCTTGGTGCATCCGACCGTAGGGTTCCATGTCGCCTCGGTCCATTCGATCCTGCTTGCTTGAGACATGAGGTTCTCCTATTTCTTGAATTGGGTGCAGGCGGCTAGACCACACGCAGCACGCGCGTGACGACGCCCCAGATGTTCAGTTCGCTCTTGTCGCTGATCGGGATGTCGGCGAAATCTGGATTGCTTGCCTGAAGCAGCCAGCCTTTGTCCGTGCGCTTCAAGCGCTTCACAGTCCATTCACCAGCGATATCCGCGATGACGATGCGACCGTCTTCAGCGGCTACGTCACGATCGACGACCAACTCGTCGCCGTCGGCAATGCCTGCATCTCGCATTGACCAGCCGTAGACCTTTATGACAAAGGTGCTGCTCGGGTCTCGCACCAAGTGCTTGCCAAGATCGACGGCGTCAGCCTGATAGTCATCACCTGAGGTGGGCATACCAGCGCGAACACGACGCCCAAGGGAGGGCACCATGGTGGCATTGCGGGTGGCTGCGATCGGCCTAAGGTCCCGCCTATCACCGCCGGTCGTTTGCGGCGCGCGCTTCAGATCATCCAGATAGCCCACCACCACTGGAACGAGGCTCTGCGGCACACGGACCGTTTTGGTGGGTTCTCCATAGGCGGCCTTGCGCCCGGCACCCTGTCGGGTGCCGCCGTGGCTTGGCTTTGTTGACTGCGTTTTCATGATTTTGTGACAAAATCAAGTTTAGCACGCGATGTTCGTCGCTAGTAGTCGGTCCTCGTAGAGGCAGACGTCTACGGGGGTAAACAATCCATCAAGCCGCAGAGATCGATGCTTGTTTACCCCACCGATTTCTAAATAGGATTGAGATTGCCATGCTTGGAAGCAACTGGAGGCTAAGGGACCGGCCAGAACTCGGCGCAATGAATGTCGTCAGCGCGCTAATGAAATCCATTGACCTTGCAGATCGGTTTGCACTGCCGGACTTCGGTCATGCGCGTACTTTGTTGATTGGCTCTGACTACAGGGCAGCACTCCACGTCCGACTTCGAGGCTCTCGGATTCGTGATTGCTGACTCAGATCGACTCCAGCCATGGCTCGATGCAAGGCATACCCTGCGAAGGACCAACTTGCCGAACGGCAGAAGGATGGCCTTCAAGAACCTTGGTGACAAGAAGCGCGCGGCTGCATTGCCCGGCTTCATAGACGCTGCCGAGAAAATTCAAGGTCTTCTCTTAGTAGTGCTCGTGGACAAGAGAATCAAAAGTCTCTTTCAGCAGACCGGTGATGATAAGCGGGTAAACGGCGACGGAGATATTCTTTCCAATTGGCTACCAAAGGTGGAAGGGAAGTTGCTGCGCATATGCCATGTCGCCGCCTTGCTCGTCGCTGGCCTATCGCGCCCGGGGCAAAACATCGTCTGGATTAGCGACCAAGACGAGATCGCGGCCAACGATCAGCGATTGCGACAACTTACCGAAGCATCCGGTCGGATCATGAGCGCGTATCTCGAGCACGCGCTCGGCCACCTGCGAGTCGGGACGACTGCTTCCGACAGTGGCACTCGGGACGTCGAGGATTTCGTGGCTATTGCCGATCTTGCTGCAGGTGCTCTATGTGAAGTCCTAAACGCGCACCGTCGTGCAGGCGTTGATTTTCCACTGGGCATATTCGTTCCGAATCAGAAGGGGATGGCGTCCAAAATTGACCCGCTGACGTGGTGGTTGTCGAGCAAACGAAGTCAACTCAAGAAGATCGCGCTTTCACTTGAGCCGATAGCAAACTCGTCCAAAGTCAACGTAAGGCACTACGATTTTTCTGCGCACGGGCTACCCGATTGCGGCAAATCTCTTTGACGTCTGGTAATGACGCTGGATTTGCAAGCGAACGCTGCAGAATCTATTCAAACGAACGGGGCCAGCTCTAAGCCCAGAGAGAGGTGCGACGAGAAGGACTGCTGCCGCTGCGGTGCAGCGGGTGCAGTCATCCGGTTTTCGCCGTCGAAGGCGTACTATCGGCTTCAGTAGTTAAGCTCAGCAGTCCAATCTTAGTCATGTCGACATCAAAGCCCAAAAGCTCCAAACTCATCTTCACGGGCACGGTTCACCCCATCCACTTCAAAAATTTGTCGGGCCGCGACTTCGAGCGCATGGTCTTCGCAACGCTTATGCGCATGCGGGCATGGCGCTCGCTGAACTGGTACGGGCAAACCGGCGGCGACAAGGGGCGCGACATCATCGGCGTCTGCGAGGATGAACTTGGCAACGCGGCCACTGTCGTGGTCGCGTGCGCGAACTGGCAGAAGTTCACGCTGGCCAAAGCCAAGAAAGACATCGACCGACTTACGAACACCCAAGCCACGCCGCCCCACGAGGTCATCGTGATAGCCGGGGGGGACGTGAGTGCCGATACCAAAGACGAGTGCAAGGCCCACGCGGACTCCAAGAAGATCAAGATTTGCCAAGTGTGGTCTGGCCCGGATTTCGAGGAGCACCTGCGCTTTCACGCGCCGTCAGTCCTTAACCGCTTCTTCCACAACGACCCGTTACCCGATGACGAGGCGGCGCTTCGCAAGTTCATGCTGGAGCTCGATCCTGCGACCGAGAAAGAGGCTGGTTTGCTTGTCGCGCGGCTGTTCAACCGGCCTGCTTTCCAAACGCCAATCCACTGCGAAAGCTCAATGCCGGCATTCAGGCAGGCCATCGCGGACACCATTGGGGCACTTAACACCGGCATTTGGCGCGACCGCGAGGGGGCGATCATTTCACGCGTGCCGCCAAGCCACGTATTCCCGAACGCGCGCGTCTCTGCGGGGCTCACGAGTTGCTCGAAAATGCTCAACACGCTGCGCATAACGCTCGACGAAGGCATCAGAGCGAAAGCCATCCGGCGCTGTCAATGCAACGACCCGCTTTGCAAGGCCCACGTGATCGACCCGCCTTACCCCCAGCGGCTCGAGCAGGAGCGATCCGATGCGCTTCGGCAGGCCGCTGACGCTCTCGCCCTGCTGGACGTTCAACTACCCTGACCAAGCGCTTGCGTTGCAAGGTCGAAGAGGCCGAACGCGTTGGCGCCGCTGGCGCTCCTGTGCATTGGCGGGACAACTGCTATCAGGACCAAGGACCCTCGGCGCCAAATCAATCCCGCTTAGGCCGTCAGCCTGCTGACTTCGGCGCCATGGTTGCGGTTGCGATTTGGCCGCCTTCCAACGCGACCGCCATAGCTCCGATCGCCTGCTTCAATAGTAACTTGCTAGCCTTGACCGGCTTCGCGTATCGCTTTGCATCCCACCGTCGGGGGCGGTCCTCCGTCGACCGACCGCATCCGCTGCAAAGCAGCCATCGCCAAATGAAAAAGCCCTGAACTGAGAGCTTTTGAAAAGTATATTTACAGACGCCTATGGGCAGCCAAGACTGACGAAGCCTACCTTGGGGACCTTCATCGTCTCTGGCGTCGCGATTTCATCGTAAGTATCTGATTTCATTTGGGTTTCGCAGGACGGCCCGGCGGGCAAGATAACCGGACATTGTAAATGAGGTCAGGAATTGACCTCAGCCGCGCTGCATCTCCACCCTTGAAATCATGGGTTCCGAGGCCCTGTCTGGCATCGACTCGGCCATCTGCGCACCGGGCATGCGATTCTCCAAAGCCCCCGCATCCCACCCCGGGCGCCGTGATCACGCGCTGGCGCCACGCTTTAAGGCAGGGGCAGGGAGTGTGTCGAGTGGCATGCCGGTGTGCCCGGGGCTCAAAGGGCCTGGGGCAGGTAGACCGGGCGCGGCGCTGTCAGGCCCTGCCTCACCTGCTGCGTGAGCACGTCGGCCAGTACCTCATCGGCGCCTGCCTCCAGTCCGTCGAGTGCACGCTGCACGATCTCCTCGGCGCTGCTTTTCGGGACCTCGAAACCCCTGGTGAGGTCGGTGTCCACATACGCCATGTGCAGGCCCAGCACCTGGGTCTTCTGCCCGGCCAACTCATGGCGCAGTGCGTTGGTCAACGACCACGCCGCCGACTTGCTGGCCGAATAAGCGGCCAGATCTCCACCATTGACCCACGACGCCACCGACAGAACGTTGAGCAGTGCGCCACCGCCATTCGCCTGGAGCACGGGCGCAAACGCTTTGCTCACGTTCAGCACACCAAAAAAGTTCGTTTCAAAAATGCGGCGCGCCACCGCGTCGCTGTCCTGATCCAGAAAACCACCCGGCTGGGCAATGCCCGCGTTGTTGATCACCAGGTTCACGTCGGCGGCCTGCTGGGCCGCAGCAGCGACCTCCTCGGGCTTGGTGACGTCGAGCCGCAGGGCCTGCACGCCGGGCAAGGTGACGGTGGCGGCGTCGCGCGCGGCGGCGTAAACCTTGCGAGCACCTCGCGCAAGCAGTTCGCGCGCGAAGGCAAGGCCGATGCCGCGGTTGGCGCCCGTGACGAGGACGACGGAGTTTTCAAGGTGCATGGGGAGCTCCAAAGGGTTGGATTGAGATTTCAAATGACGATCGTCATATTCACGGACGTGCGATGTGGTTCGATGGAACGGTTCATCGAACCTTGATGACCACATTGCCTTTGGCTCGGCCGCTTTCGACGTAGGCCAGGGCATCGTTGGTGGATTCGAAGGGGAAGACCTGGTCGATCACCGGGCGGATGGCGCCCGACTCGATCAGCGGCGTGATCTGCCGCAACTGGCCCTTGCCATCCTGGCTGTTCAGCACCACGTCGTAGCCGCTCAGGTGGTCTTCAAAGGCTTCGTTCTTGTAGTCGATGACGACATCCGCGCCCAGGCGCTTCACCAGAGCGACGTTACCGGTGCTGGTGGTGGTGGCAACCGTCGCGCCCAGGTGCTTGGCTAATTGGATGGCAAACGTGCCCACGCCCCCGGAGCCTGCCTGGATGAAAACCTTCTGCCCCTTCTTGAGCTTTGCCTTTTCGACCAGCGCCTGCCAAGCCGTCAAGCCCACCAAGGGGATGGATGCAGCCTCTTCCATGGTGATGTTCCTGGGCTTCATCGCCACCGAGTCTTCCTTCACGGCCACGAATTCGGCGAACGTGCCGATGCGCAAGTCATCGGGCCTGGCGTACACCTCGTCGCCCACCTTGAACTGGTGGACACGCGGTCCGACACGCACCACCACGCCGGCCACATCGTGGCCCAGGATGAAGGGGGTGCGATACGGCAGGATGAGCTTAAACTCGCCACTGCGGATCTTGGCATCCAGCAGGTTCACGGCGGTCGCGTGAACCTGGATCAGCACCTCGTCGTCACGCAAGTCCGGCGCAGGCACATCGGCGGCGCGCAAGCGCTCGGTCTTTCCGTAGCGGTTCAGGACGAAAGCTTTCATGGGATTTCCTTTTTCCAGGCAGTGCAAATGACGAACCCGACAGCATTGGCTGACAGGCCTTTTGAAATGATGACCATCATATTTATGAGCAAAAAAAGCCCGGTGAGCTCACGCACCGGACGGGGCCAGGCTCTTCAACGCGGCGCTGCACAGCGAGTCCGACAACGCCGCATCATCAACGGCACGGGCCAGCACCAACGTGCCCACCATGGTGGCCACGGTCACCAACGCGCGCTCGTGGGCGCCAGGCTGTCCCCAATCGGGCGACTGACGGGCCACCAGATCGATCATCTCCTTGATGCGAAGCGTGGCCGCGCGACGCACTTCGGGCGATTGGCGCGGCATCTCGGAGCCCAGGGCGGAAACCGGGCAGCCTGTCTCGATAGCCGCCAGATGCTCTTTGGACAGATAGACCTGCATCAGCGCTTGCAAGGACTGCTCTGGCGGCACGGCTGCGACGATGCGCGCAGCGGCGGCGTTGGCGTCGGCTCCGGCACGGTCTGCCGCTTCGGCCAGCATGGCTTCGCGAGACTCGAAATGGGCATAGAACGCACCGTGCGTCAAACCCGCCTCTTTCATGATGTCGGCCACGCCGGTGCCGTCATAGCCGCTGCGCCGGATGGCGCGCGCAGCAGCCTGCACGATGCGTTCGTGCGAGGCCTCTTTGGCAGCGGTCCGGGCATTGTTCTTCCCTTTTCGCATGACGCTCATCATACCTTTATTTGCCAATTGTGCACTGGCAGGTGAAAAGCGGCCGGATGCACGCGCTCAGCAACCCGTGCCGACAGGAGCGGAAGTTTCCCGCTGTGCATAGAACTGAAGCAGGACTTCCACGGGATGCCGCAAACGCCGGTCGTCCATCCGCTTGGCCTGGCTGCGGCAGGAATAGCCGGTGGCCAGGAACTCCGTCTGTCGCGCCGGCTCGGCGTTCAATATCGGCCCCCACGATTGAGAGTAGATGAGGCGCGAGGTCTGCACGTTCAGGCTTTCGTGTCCGTAGGTTCCCGACATGCCGCAGCAGCCACTGGCCCGCGGACTGAGCTTCAAACCGGCACGGGCGAAGACCTGGGGCCACAGCGCTGCGGCGGCAGGGGCGGTCGTTTTTTCGGTGCAGTGGTTCAGTAGCTGAAAGTCTCCCGAAGGAGATCCGGACGCCCGCACGGGCAGGGCTTGCAGCAGCCATTCCTGCGCAAGCAGGACGCCCGGCGGCTTTTGCAAAGACGGCAGCTTCGCGTATTCCTGGCGGTACACGAGCGTCATGGCAGGATCGAGGCCGACCAGCGGCACGCCATGCGATGCCAGAGCGCCAAGCATCTCCGCGTTTTTGGACGCCGTTCGATCGAAGGCCTGCAGAAAGCCCAGCACATGAAGCGGCTTGCCGTTGGGCATGAATGGGGCCAGCCAGACCGTGTACCCCAGCCGGGACGCCAACTCGATGAACGCGGAAAACACGGGCGTTTCGAAATAGCGCGTGAAAGCGTCCTGCACCAGGATCACGGACCGGGCGCGTTGCGCGTCCGTCAGCGCGGCCAGCAACGATGGCGTGGCGCGGCGCACGCCCCAGCGGCTCAACGCGGCCTGGAAGTCGAAGCGGCTCAACAGCGGGCTGTCCACCATGCCTGCATGGCGCTCCAGCATCCGGCGCACCAGCGCATTGGACATGGCACCGTTGTAGAGCCATGGAATGCGTGCCAGATAGGGAACGCTGAATTCGAGCGAGCCGATGAGGTAGTCCTTCAACGGCCTTCCATACCGCGTGTGATACAGCGCCAGAAAGCGCGCACGGAAGTCCGGAACGTTGACCTTGACAGGGCATTGCCCCGCGCACGACTTGCACGCCAGGCAACCAGACATCGCCTCGTACACCTCGTGGGAAAAGTCGTTGGAACGGTCCATTCCATTAGCAGCGCGTTCGCGGCTGTTGCGCCAGCGCCTGGCCAATCCGGCCAGGAACGAGGGTTGCCGCGCAGCCACCGCCAGAACATCCACCCCCGCCTGGCCCTGCAGGCGCAGCCACTCGCGCAGCAGCGAAGCACGCCCTTTCGGGGAGTGCCTGCGTTCGCGCGTGGCCTTCCATGACGGGCACATCGCGTCGTCCTGATCGAAGTTGTAGCAAGCGCCATTGCCGTTGCAATGGACGGCGCTGGCATAGCTCTGCCACACCCGCTCATCGATCTGTCGATCGGCGTCGGCACGCAACGGCACCTCATCGATGCGCAGCAGCCGGGCACTCTGGCCTGCGGGCGTGGCGATCTTTCCCGGATTGAGCTGGTTGTGCGGATCGAATGCCGCCTTGAGCGCCTGCAGTGCCGCATACAGGGGACCGAAATACTTCGGCGCGTATTCGGAACGGACTCCCTTGCCGTGCTCGCCCCAGAGTACACCACCGTATTTCAGGGTCAGCCCGGCGACCTCGTCGGAAATGGTTCGGATCAGCGCCGCATGGGCGGGGTTCTTCAGGTCCAGGGCGGGCCGGACGTGCAGCACACCCGCATCCACGTGGCCGAACATGCCATAGCTCAGCCCATGGCGGTCCAGCAATGCCCTGAACTCTTCGATGTAGTCGGCGAGCTTCTCTGGCGGCACGGCCGTGTCTTCGACGAAAGGCTGGGGCCGGGCCTCACCCTGCACGTTGCCCAGCAAGCCGACGGCGCGCTTGCGCATGGCATAGACCTTGTCGACGGCCGTGCGGCCCGATGCAATGGTGTGACCGATGCGGCTCACGGTGGGGTTGCGGGCGAGGTGCCCCGTGAAGGCCGCCACGCGAGTGCGCACCTCGTCCTCCGAGTCCGCGCAGAATTCGACCAGGTTGATGCCACGCGTCGGCGCCGGGTCGGCCTGGGCAGGGAAGTATTCCGCCACGTCCTGCCAGACGATGTCCTCCATCGCTAGCATCAAGACCCGCGAATCGACCGTCTCGATCGACAACGGGCGGTGCTCCATCAACACCCGCGCATCGCGCAGCGCATCCATGAAGCTGGCGTAACGCACATTGACCAGCATGGAATGGCGGGGGATGGGCAGCAGGCCGATTTCCGCCTCGACGACGAAGCCCAGCGAGCCTTCCGCCCCACACAAAACGCTGTTGAGGTTGAAGCAACCGCCGGGCTCTTTCAGGTGCGCCAGGTCATAGCCGGTCAGGCAGCGATTGAGCTTGGGAAAGCGCGCCTCGATCAGCTCGGCATGCTCCGTGGCGATCCGGTGCGCGCAGCGCCAGACGTCGCCCACCAGGCCACTTTCCTTCAATCGCAACGGCAGTTCCCCGGTATCGACCGACCGGCTGGCAAACCGCACGCCCCCCAGCAGGACCATGTCCAGCACCTGCACGTGGTCGCGGGTCTTGCCGTAGGTGCAACTGCCCTGGCCGCTGGCGTCGGTGTTGATCATGCCGCCGATCGTGGCGCGGTTGGACGTGGACAGTTCGGGGGCAAAGAACAATCCATGCGCTTTCAGCGCCGCATTCAACTGGTCCTTGACGACGCCGGCCTGCACCCGGGCCACCCTGCGCACGGGATCGATCCACAGGATCTGGTTGAGATGCCGGGAAAGATCCACGGCGATGCCATCGGTCAGGGATTGCCCGTTGGTGCCCGTGCCGCCGCCCCGCGGAGAAACCACCACCCGCCGGTGCTCCGGCCTGGCGAGCAGCTTCGCGAGGGTTTCGACGTCCGCGGCATCCCGCGGTAAGACCACGGCCTGGGGCAGCCGCTGATAGATCGAGTTGTCTGTCGCCAGCACGGTGCGGTCCGCGTATTGCGATGTGATTTCGCCCCGGAAACCCTCGGCGGCCAATGCCTGTAGAAAACGCGGGTAGTCGCCGTCCAGCGGCGCCGGGGCTGGAATGATTGCAATCAATTTCAGGGTCCTGCGATGACGAAAAGAAGCGCCCTGCGCCGCGTGGCCCCGTCAAGGGCCGAGCGCGGCGCATCGAAAGGGCGGGGGGCGATGGCCTCGGCAGGCTGGGTGTGGCCGGGCCTCACGCCAAAGCCCACGTGACGGCTCAGTCGGCTTTGAGCCGTCCTTGCTTGACCATTCGCGTGGCCAGGGCGACTTCGCCACTCACCAGCCGTTGCAGCGCGGCCCCGCCCTCCCCCACCGGCTCGCTGCCCAGATCCCGGATCACGTTGGTGAACTCCGGCTGGGCCACCGATTTGGTGATCCATTCATGCAGGCTGGCAACGTTGGCGGCAGGCGTCGCCTTGGGCGCGAAGACCCCGACGAAGGTGGTCGCATCGAACACCGGCAAGCCCAGTTGGGCCTGCGTCGGCACGCTCGCGAGCAGCCCGCCCGCCTGCGGTCCCAGCACCATCAGTGCGCGGAGCGCGCCACCTTTGATGTGCGGGGTGGAGCTGGTGATCTGATCGATCACCGCGTCGATCTGGCCGCCCATCAGGTCCACCAAAGCCGGCCCCGATCCTTTGTAGGGCACCGCATTGACCTGGGCCTGGGCGGAATCCTCGAACTGGAGCAACGCCAGGTGATTGGGAGAGCCCGGCCCCGCGTGGCCGACCGCCACGCCCTGGCTCGTGGACTTCACGGCCTTGATGAAATCGGCCGCGGTCTTGAACCGCGGGTCGTTGGCACGCACGACCACGACGACCGGTGTGCGGCTGAGCACCGCCACCGGCACCAGGCTGTCGGCCTTGTAAGGCGTTTTGATGATCTCCGGAAGGGTGCCCAACTGCCCGGGCGTTGCCACCAGCAAGGTGTGCCCGTCAGCCTCGGCCCGCGCTACCGTGCTCGTTCCGACGGCGCCCCCGCCGCCCGCACGGTTGTCCACGATCACGGACTGCCCGACCCACTTGGTCAGCGGCACGCCCAGCGAGCGCGCGACGATATCCACATTCCCGCCGGGCGCGAAGGGCACCACCAGCGTGATCGGTTTCCAGGGAAAGCGGTTCTGGGCCCCGGACGGGACCGTCATGGAACATGCCGCGAGCGATGCGGCGCCTTGCAAGAAGCCTCTGCGGCTGGATGGTGCATTGAACATGCCATGTCTCCTTTTTAGAAAAATCAGTCTTCCCAATAAAGCCGGGTCGGGTTGTCGACCAGCGCCTTGCGCCTGATTTCTTCGGGAAACCAGTGGGTGATGAGGCTTGCCAGTTCCGCGCTGGCGATGGATGTGGCGTCGATGCCGGGGTGGGGCCAGTCCGATCCCCAGACGATGCGGTGGGGATTGGCCTGCACCAGGCTGTGCGCCAGCGGCAGCACGGCAGGGTCCACGCCGGATGCCGCCGCAGAGATCCGGTAGGCGCCCGAGAACTTGACCCAGGCGCACCCTTCCCGCATCAGGCTCCGCAGGCTCCGGATGCCCCGGCTGTCGATGTCGCTGCAGTCCGAGGGATGGCCGAAGTGGTCCACCACCACGGTCATGCCCTTCTCTGCGAGGCCCTGAACGAGGCGGATGTCCTCATCGATATTGACGAGCAGTTGAACGTGCCAACCCAGCCCCTTCACCCGATCGGCAATCGACTGCACGCTGGCGATCGAAACGCCCCCGCTGAACAGCGCATTGCATCGCGCCCCCCGCACGCCCAGCCGGTGAAGTTCCTCAATCTCGGTGTCCGGCGTGTCCTCGAAGATCACGGCCACGCCGCGCATGCTGCCCGCGGCCGCGTCGCCCAATGTCCGCTTCAAGAGCGAGTGGTCGCGCCCATACACGCTGGGCTGCACCAGAACGCACCGGTCCATTCCCAAAGGGCGGTAGGCAGACCAGTACTGCTCGATCGTGGCAGGTGGCGGGGTGTAGGCGCGCTCGGCGATGAACGGAAATTCGCCGGGGGATCCGAAGACGTGAAGGTGCGTGTCGCACGCCCCTTGCGGAAAGACTCTTTCTGTTTCACCAGGCGGCGCCTGATGGGTCGCGCCGTGGCGGTCTGTGATGGGCATGGATTCCAAACGGTCGGGTTGAACTGCTGACCGGATTGTTTTTGCCGCAGGGGTGGTTAGTCAAATTCATTACCATCATCATCAAGATGAACAAAATTCACCTCCCTGCCCAGCAGGACCGCACGGTCGTCAACCTTCGCAAAATCGATCTGAACCTGCTGGTGATGTTCGAGGCGCTGGTGGAGGAGCGCAGCGTGGCCAAGGCGGCGGCCCGGCTCAACCTGACCTCTTCCGCCGTCAGCCACGCACTGCGACGCCTGCGCGAGCAGTTCAATGACCCGCTGATGTTGCGCACGGCAGAGGGCATGGTTCCGACCCCGGAAGCCGTTCGCCTGGCGACGCGTTTCCGCAAGGCTTTCAGCGAAATCGAGAACGCCATCGGCGTGGCCGGCGCGTTCGATCCCGGCACGGCGCGCAGAACGTTTCTTCTGCGCGTGTCCGACTACGTGGGGGTCCTTTTGCTGCCGCGCCTGTGCACGGAGCTGTGTTCCGTGGCGCCCGGCATCAGCCTGTCGGTGCAGTCATTCGAGATGCGCCAGCCGTCGGACCGCGTCGAGTACGAAGGGGTGGAAATCAGGCTCTCGGTGTCGCGGGGGCACTCCGTTCTCTCGGCCTCGCGGCGCATTCTGGATGACCGCTGGATGGTGCTGATGCGAAAGGGCCACCCTGCCGCCTCCACCCCGCTCACGCTGGAAAAGTACCTCGAACTGGGGCACCTCAAGGTGTCAGGGGTGGGCAGCAACATCCTGGACGAACTGCTGGCCGAACGCGGCCTGGCACGCCGGGTCATGGTGCAGGTGCCCACGTGGCAGGGCATGGTGCCGGTGATCGAATCCACCGACCTGATCGCGGTCATGCCGGCGCACTGGATGGACAGCGTGCTTTCCGGATCGAATTGCGTTGCCTTTCCCATGCCGTTGCCGGAGCTGGCGCTGTCCATCGACGCCGTCTGGCATCCCCGCAACGACCACGATCCGGGGCACAAGTGGTTCAGGGAACTGATCCACCGGATCTTCCAGGACGCCCACCGGAAATCCCACGTGCAGGACTGATGGCGCGCCGCTGCGCTGGGCGAAGTCCGTCCATGGCCTACGCCGCCGCACGGGCCCAGGGCTACGGCTCCCAGGCCCTTCCCCGGGCTCTGGGGCCTGCCTTCAGCGCTTGATGCCGAAGGCGCCGAGCATCTGCTCGGTCTGCTTTTGCATCTGCTCCTGCATCTGCGTGAAGATGGCCTGCGACTGGTCCACGTAGCTGCCCATGATGCCCTTGAACATGGGCGACTGCAGGTTCATGAACTGCGACCACATCTCGGGCGTGATGCCCTTGGACTGCTCGGCCATCTTGGCCTGGATGTCGGTGAACACCTGCACGTTCTTTTCCAGGTAGGCGCCCATGAAGCCCTGCATGGCGTGGCCGTAGAAACGGATGATGTTGGCCAGTACGGCCTCGGTGAACATGGGCGCGCCGCCGGCTTCCTCTTCCAGAATGATCTGCAGCAGGATGCTGCGCGTGAGGTCTTCGCTGGTCTTGGCATCGCGCACCACGACCTGCTCGCCCGCCATCACGAGTTGCTTGACCTCGGCCAGGGTGATGTAGGTGGAGGTGGAGGTGTCGTACAGCCGGCGGTTGGGGTACTTCTTGATGATCCTCTGCTGTGCGGTCGAGGGGGTTGGGGGGGACGTGGTTTCTGGCACAGCGGGCTCCTGGGGTGCGGGGCACCCATGATTTTGATCGTTTGCAGTGCAACCGATTTTAGGGAGCGCAGCAGCGCGCCCCTTCGCAGGATTACCCTGATGCGGCTTTGCCGCCTTGATCCACGTCAATGCGAGGCGGCGCAGATCGCATAAGATTCGCCGCTGCACCATTTGCACCCCATCCTTGGAGGCCCCGTGTCCCCCCTTCGCCCTGCTCTGTTAGCGGCCCTGCTCCTGACAGCACAGGCACACGCGCAAACCGACGAACAATGGCTCACGATCCAGGGCTTTCCGGAAGACAAGACGGGTGACCTGGTGCAGATCAACCCCACGCAGATTCCCTGGCAGAACCAGTTCACCATGGAAGTGCGCGTGTCGCGCAGCACCCAGCGCTCCAGCTACCGCAAACACCCCTACCGCTCGTTCAAGGGCGTGGCCGTGATCGACTGCGGCACGCAAAAGGGGTGGTACCTGGCCCTGAACTACTACGCCGAGCCCGTGTGGCAGGGCCCCGTGACCGCGCGCGAGGAATTCAAGGAAGACGAGGCGCCGGTGTCCTTCGCCGGCATCCCCGGCGAGCCGGCGCGCAAGCTGATCACCGCCTCCTGCAGGAAGCGCTGAGCCGGCACGGCCAGCCCCGCTCAGGCCAGCCTGAACGCCGTGCGCAGCGCCCGCGCCGCATCCGCATGCGCCTGGCGGGCTTCCGGGATCGCGCGGCCCATCTTGATGAACTCGTGCGTCACGCCTCGGTAGATCTCCAGATCGACCGCCACGCCGGCGGCGCGCAGCTTGTCGGCATACGCCACGCCTTCGTCCACCAGCGGATCGCATTCGGCCAGCCCGATCCAGGCCGGCGCCACGCCGTCGACGTCGGGCGCGTTCAGCGGGGCGAAGCGCCAGTCGTCGCGGTCCGCGGGCCCGCGCACGTAGTGGCCGAAGAACCAGGTGATGGCGGGCTCCTCCAGCACCAGGCCGTGGGCGAACGCGGCGTGCGAGGGCGTGTCCTGGTGCGCGGTGCACCCGGGGTAGAACAGCAGCTGCAGCGCAAGCGGCAGGCCGGCATCGCGCGCCAGGATGGCATTGACGGCGGACAGCGTGCCGCCCGCGCTGTCGCCCCCGACGGCGATGCGCGCCGGGTCGGCGCCCAGCGCGTGGGCCTGGGCCGCGAGCCAGGCCAGCGCATCCCACGCATCGTTGGAGGCCGTGGGAAACCGGTGCTCCGGTGCCAGCCGGTAGTCCAGCGACACCACCATGCAGCCCGACAGGCGCGAAAGCTCCCGGCACAGCACGTCGTGCGTGGCCACGCTGCCGATGGTGAAGCCGCCACCGTGCAGGTACAGCAGCGCCGGCAACGGCGCACCGCGCGTGGGAGCGTACAGGCGGGCCGGCAAGGCGTGGCCGTCGCGGGCGGGGATGTGCAGGTCTTCCACGCGTTCGAGGGCTGCCTTGGGCACTTCGAGCACGCCGGCGCCGGCCTCGTAGGCGGCGCGGGCCTCGGCCGGGGGCAGCGTGTGCAGGGGCGGCCTGCCGGCGCGCTCCATGCGGTCGATGACGCTGCGCATCTGCGGGGTGAGCCGGGCGGGGGACGGGGCGGAAGGTGTCACGGTCGCGGGCCACCCCGCGGGGTGGCAAAGAAGGGGCCAAAAGGACAAGCGCCCGATCATCCCGCAACTTGGCCTTGGCCCATGCCGGGCCGGGTTATTCACCCCCCGTCAGCGTTCCCGGCGCTCGCTCAACGGCAGCGCATCACCGGAACGTCACGTGCACCGGCGCTGCACCCGGCAACCCGTCGAACGTAGCGGTGACCTCCAGCCCCGGCCGCGGCGGCAGCAGCGCGGAAAACGACCCCAGGCTCACGAGATCGCCCGGCTGCAGGATGATGTCCTCCTTGGCCAGCGCCTCGGCCAGCCAGACGACGGCGTTGAGCGGGTGGCCCAGGATGTCGCTGCCCCTGCCGCCGCCCAGCCGCGCGCCCTGGCCATCGGTGAGCGTCACCGCCATGTTCTGGAGAGCGTCCACCATCGCATAGCGCTCCGCGCGCAGGCGCGGCACGGCGATGGGGGCGCCAGCCACGCCCAGCCGCGCCCCCACGTTGATGGCCGCCACACCGGCCCCGTTGAGTTGGGGCGGCGCCTGCACCAGCAGGTCGGGCAGCTCGATGAAGGGGATGACCTGATCGATGTGCTCCAGCACCTCCATCGGCGTGCGCGCATGGTTGATGGCGGCGCTCTTCACGCGCACCAGCATGTCGGCCTCGAATAGCGGGCGGGCGCCGAACGCCGCATCCACCAAGGCGCCGTCGCGCAGCACCATGCCTTCGTACAGCTTGCCCCACACCGGCTTGTCGGTGCCGAAGCGCTTTTGCACCGCAGGGTTGGTCAGCCCCGCCTTGTAGCCCACCACCCGGCCCAGGCGGTGCGCCAGCAAGGCATTGAACTTGGCGCGCGTGCAGGCGGCATCGGCATCGCTCAGGGGCGGCAGGTTGGCGGCGGGCGTCCTGCCCGAGTAATGGGCGGCCAGTTCGGCCACCTGGACGTCGCTCAGGCATTCGGCCTGGGCGGTTGTCGCACAGGCGACCGCCAGCACGGCGGCGATGAGGGTTTGCTGCATGGCCATGGAAGGCTCCCGGTTGTAGATTGGCTGGCCGGCATGCTAACCACAACCGCGCCTTGGGCGCATCCTCGCAATCCACCATGGCCTTCATCTACTACGTCACCCAGATCCAGTTCGAATTCGGCGCCATCCAGCTCCTGAAACAGGAGTGCGACCGCGTGGGCATCACGCGCCCGCTCGTGGTGACCGACCCCGGCGTGAAAGCCGCCGGCGTGCTGCAGCACGCGCTGGATGCACTGGCCGGCGTGCCCGTGGCCGTGTTCGACCAGACGCCCTCCAACCCCACCGAAGCGGCCGTGCGCGCCGCCGTGCAGGTGTACCGCGACCACGGTTGCGACGGCCTCATCGCGGTGGGCGGCGGCTCGGCCATCGACTGCGCCAAGGGCATCGCCATCGCGGCCACGCACGAAGGGCCGCTCACGCACTACGCCACCATCGAGGGCGGCTCGCCGCGCATCACCGAGCGCGCCGTGCCGCTGATTGCCGTGCCCACCACCGCCGGCACCGGCAGCGAGTTGGCGCGCGGCGCGATCATCATCGTGGACGACCACCGCAAGCTGGGCTTCCACTCGTGGCACCTGGTGCCCAAGACGGCCATCTGCGACCCGGGCCTGACCCTGGGCCTGCCGCCCGCGCTGACGGCCGCCACCGGCATGGATGCGATCGCGCACTGCATGGAGACCTTCATGTCCTCGGCCTTCAACCCACCGGCCGACGGCATCGCGCTGGAAGGCCTCACGCGCGGCTGGGCCCACATCGAACGCGCCACGCGCGACGGCAGCGACCGCGAGGCCCGCCTGAACATGATGAGCGCGAGCATGCAGGGCGCGATGGCGTTCCAGAAAGGGCTGGGCTGCGTGCATTCGCTGAGCCACAGCCTGGGCGGCGTGAACCCGCGGCTGCACCACGGCACGCTGAACGCGGTGTTCCTGCCCGCCGTGGTGCGCTTCAACGCGCAGGACCCCGCCGTGCAGAAAGACCGGCGCCTGGAGCGCATGGCCCACGCCATGGGGCTGGCGTCCGCGGGCGACATCCCCGAGGCCATCCGCGACATGAGCGCGCGACTGGGACTGCCCACGGGCCTGGCCGCGATGGGCGTGACCGAGGCGCTGTTCGGCGACGTGATCGAAGGCGCCATGGCCGACCACTGCCACAAGACCAACCCGCGCGAGGCCAGCGTGGACGACTACCGGGCGATGCTCGCCGAATCGATGTGAGCGTTGCGGCCGCGGCGGCCCGCCCTCAAAGCGGCAGGACCGCCGCCGGGTCGGGCCAACGCAGCCATTCGGCGAACTCGTCGGCCAGCTGGCGGCTGGCCGAAGTGGCCGCGCTCCAGGCGCGCACGCGGGCGGCCAGGTCGCTGCCGTAGTGCAGAAAATCGTTGCGATCGGGCAGCTTGGCGTTCGGCAGCGTGCGCACCCAGTCGGGGTGCGGCGACAGCACCAGCATGCGGTCCAGCGCGGGCGTGGCTAGGTGGCGCCAGCGCAGGCCCTTGTCCAGCCAGCCGGGCACCACGCTCTGCTGGAAGTGCGGGTACAGCACCAGGGCGCCAGGGGGATCTGAACGTTTTTGGCCTCCAGCACAATCAACACTAGGGCATATCGCTATATTTTTTATAGCATCCATTCGCTCGATGTCCGCCAGCGGCCGGTAGCGCAGATGCAGGTGGTAGTCGGTCAGGCCCCCGTCCCAGTAGGCACCGGCCGGCGCGCCCGGAATGTCGTGCACCGCCTGCAGCACGAAGGGGATGGAGCAACTGGCCTGCAGCGCCGGCAGGAAGTTGGCCCCGGTCAGCGCCACCTGCCGCGTGGGGTAGTCGGTGGTGGCGAACGGCAGCGGCGCCATGGCGGCCCCGGGGGCATCGCCGGCCGGGCCGGAGAACACCACCCGCTCCAGCCACCACCCCAGCGCGCGGCGGTGCACCGCGTTGGCGGCGAACGCGCCCAGGTAGCCGAGCGGTGTGGCCAGCCGGCGTTCGCGCGAAAGCAGGTGCCGCCCCCGCGACGTCACGATGTGCAGCCGCCAGCGCGGGTGCGCGAGCAACGGCCCCACCTGCGCACCGTAGAAGTCGCGCAGCCCCTGCCCGAACTGCGCGCTCACCTGCGCGGCCGTGGGGCGCTGGCGGCCGGGTGGCGGTGCGTAGTGCTGGTGGATGTAGGCGTGCTCCAGCCGCTCCATCGCGGCCACGGGCGAGTCCAGGCAGGCAGTGGCCATGCGCCAGGCGCCGATGGAGGCGCCCACCAGATGCACCGGCTGGGTGGAGCCTTGCAACCAGTGCCCGAACACGAAGCGGTCCAGCGGCCCGAGCACCAGCCCCTTGGGTCCGCCAGCCGCGGCCGGGATCACGCCGATGTCGGCGGGCTGCAGGCCGTGCCGGGCGATGTGCGCCCGCGCCAGCGGCCCCGCGTGGATGCGCAGCGCCTTCATCGGCCGGGGCATCGGTGCGCCGCGGCGTTCACACGTAGTCGCCCGGGTCGGGGCGCACGGTCCAGTCGATCGGGTCCTGCTGCAGCACCATGTCGATATCGAGCCCCAGCGCCAGTCCGACCTCGCCGGGAAAGGACACTGCCAGCTCCTTCTCGCCCAGCGCCGCCTCGCGGGCCCGCACGCGCCAGGCGGCCAGGTGCAGCACGCCGGCCAGGGGCTCGTACACGCTGTTCTCGAACGGCGCGCTCTGGTACTGCAGGGCATCCACCACCACCTGCGGCAACTGCCAGCGGCGCGCCATGCCGGCGCTCACCTGCGAATAGCAGTAGCCCAGCAGCCGCTGCTCCAGCTTGGAGCGGCGCGGATCGAAGGGGCCGACCAGCCGGTTGATGGCCTGCACGCGGTCCGGGTTGCCCAGGTGCAGCAGCAACTCGCCCACGCCGTGGAGCAGGCCTGCGGTGTATGCCGCGATCTGGTTGTGGTGCACGCTGCCGGCCAGCGACCGCGCCAGCTTGGCCGTGTGCAGGCTGTAGCGCCAGAACTGCTGCAGGTTGACGCCCGGCACCGACCGCGAGGTCGTGCCCAGCGGCGCGGACGCCACCAGCGTGCGCAGCTGCTGCACACCCAGCAGCGACAGCGCCTCGGGAATGCCGCTGATTTGCTGCTGGGCCTGGAACGTGGGGGAGTTGGCCTCTTCCAGCAGCCGCGCGGCCATGGCCGGGTCGGTGCCGAAGAGCTGGGTGACGCGGCGCAGGTTGGGCTCGGGCGCCGCCAGCTCGTTCATCAGCAGCGCCACCGCGCGCGGCACGCTCGGCAGCGCGACGGGAATCCCCAGCAGGGCGATGAGCTCCATGGAACGGCCGGAAGTAAGGGTCCGGCGATTATCCACGCAACTTTTACCGCTTATTACCTTGCAGCTTGGCGAAGGCCGAGGCCATGGCCGACGGGGGCGCGGGCTCGTTGCTGCGGCGCGGTGCCGCATGCTGGCCCCGCCCCGCTCCTTCGAACCGGTTGTCGCGGGGCGCACCCCGGTCGCCGCCGCTGCGCGGGGGCGCTGCATCGAGCTTCATGGACAGGCCGATGCGCTTGCGCTCCACATCCACCTCCATGACCTTCACCTTCACGATGTCGCCGGTCTTGACCACCTCGCGCGCATCGTTGACGAACTTGTGGCTCAGCTGGCTCACGTGGACCAGGCCGTCCTGGTGCACGCCCAGGTCGATGAACGCGCCGAACTGCGCCACGTTGCTCACCGTGCCCTCCAGGACCATGCCTTCCTTGAGGTCCTTGATGTCCTCCACGCCGTCGTTGAAGCGCGCCACCTTGAAGTCCGGGCGTGGGTCGCGGCCGGGCTTCTCCAGCTCGCCCAGGATGTCCTTGACCGTGATGACGCCGAACTTCTCGTTGGCGAACAGCTCGGGCTTGAGCGTCTTGAGCATGTCGACGCGGCCCATGATCTCGGCCACCGGCTTGCCGGTCTTTTGCATGATCTGCTCGACCACGGGGTACGTCTCGGGGTGCACGCCCGTCATGTCCAGCGGGTTCTCGCCGCCGCGGATGCGCAGGAAGCCCGCGCTCTGCTCGAAGGTCTTGGCGCCCAGGCCCGACACCTCCATGAGCTGGCGACGGCTCTTGAACGCGCCGTTGGCCTCGCGCCAGCGCACCACGGCCTTGGCCACGCTGCCCGACAGGCCCGACACGCGGCTGAGCAGGGGCACGCTGGCCGTGTTCAGGTCCACGCCCACCGAGTTCACGCAGTCCTCCACCACCGTGCCCAGGGTGCGGGCCAGCTCGCTCTGGTTCACGTCGTGCTGGTACTGGCCCACGCCGATGCTCTTGGGGTCGATCTTGACCAGCTCGGCCAGCGGGTCCTGCAGGCGCCGCGCGATGGAGGCGGCGCCGCGCAGGCTCACGTCCACATCGGGCATCTCCTGCGAGGCGTATTCGCTGGCGGAATAGACGGAGGCGCCGGCCTCGCTCACCACCACCTTCTCGATGGCGCGCTCGGCCTTGGCGGCCAGCTTGATGAGGTCGGCGGCCAGCTTGTCGGTTTCGCGGCTGGCGGTGCCGTTGCCGATGGCGATCAGGTTCACGCCGTGCTTTTCGACCAGCTTGGCCAGCGTGTGCAGCGAGCCTTCCCAGTCGCGGCGCGGCTCGTGTGGGAACACGGTGGCGGTCTCCACCAGCTTGCCGGTCGCATCCACTACCGCCACCTTCACGCCGGTGCGGATGCCTGGGTCCAGCCCCATCACCACGCGCGGGCCGGCGGGCGCGGCCAGCAGCAGGTCGCGCAGGTTGTCGGCGAAGACCTTGATGGCGACCTTCTCGGCCTCGTCGCGCAGGCGGGCGAACAGGTCGCGCTCGGTGGAAAGGCTCAGCTTCACGCGCCAGGCCCAGCCCACGCATTTGCGCAGCAGGTCGTCGGCCGCGCGGCCGGCATGGCTCCACCCCAGGTGCAGGGCGATCTTGCCCTCGGCGATGCTGGGCTTTCCGGGCTCTGGCTCGACGGGCAGGATCAGCTTGGCCTCCAGGATTTCGAGCGCCCGGCCGCGGAACACGGCCAGCGCGCGGTGCGAGGGCACGCGGCCGATGGGCTCGTCGTACTCGAAGTAGTCGCGGAACTTGGAGACCTCGGGATCGGCCTCGTTCTTGCCCTCGACCTTCTTGCTGCGCAGCAGACCCTCGGCCCACAGCCATTCGCGCAGCGACTGCACCAGCACGGCGTCTTCGGCCCAGCGCTCGGAGAGGATGTCGCGCACGCCGTCGAGCACGGCCGGCACGGTGGAAAAGTCGGCACCCGGCTTGCCATCGTCCAGCACCTCGGGGGGGCGGGTGAACGCGGCGGCCTCGGCGGCCGGGTCCAGCGTGGGGTCGGCGAAGAGCTTGTCGGCCAGCGGCTCGATGCCGAACTCGCGGGCGATCTGGCCCTTGGTGCGGCGCTTTTGCTTGAAGGGCAGGTAGAGGTCTTCCAGCTCCTGCTTGGTCGGTGCGCCCGCGATGGCGGCGCGCAGCGCATCGGTCAGCTTGCCCTGCTCGTCGATGGCCTTGAGCACCGCGGCGCGGCGGTCTTCCAGCTCGCGCAGGTACGACAGGCGGGCCTCCAGCTCGCGCAGCTGGATGTCGTCCAGCCCACCGGTCACTTCCTTGCGGTAGCGCGCGATGAAGGGCACCGTGGCGCCCCCATCGAGCAACTCGACGGCGGAGGCCACCTGCTGCTCGGTGACCCGGATTTCTGCGGCAATCTGCCGGATGATCTTCTGCATGCTGAAAACGCGCCCGAGGGCTCGGCTTTGGAAAAGCGGGCGAGTGTGCCACAGGCCTTCCCGGCCCTTGTTTCAGTCCGCACCGCCCCCCTGCCCCGTGCCTTGCGTGGCGGCCCGGCCGGCACCGGGCGACGTTCCATCCCAGGGAAGACCTGTAGGCGCGGCAGCCCGGTGCGCTTGTACGATCCCCAGGCACTCCCATCGCCCGCCCAGGACCGGGCGGCGATGGCGACCACCGCTGCATGGAATGCCCCTTGCATCAGGACAGCCCGGGCATCCGCTTTCCGTGCCTGCAAGGCGCCTTCGCACCCAGCGATGCGCACGTTCCCGGTGCATGGCACGGCAACGCGGGCCGAAGTGGGGCTGCAGGGCCCCGCGACGGCCAGGCGATGCACGGCACGGCCTGCAGCGGCCCCGGCTGGTTTTCCCCTTGGTTGATCGACGATTGAAGGACTGACGATGGCACGAATTTCCCGCACTTCCCTTCGCACCCGGCTCGGCGCCACCGCCCTGGCGGTCCTGGGCGCCTGCGCCGGCCTGCCGGCAGCGGCCCAGCAGCCGGCCACCCCCATCAAGGTGGGCATCGCACTGGACATCTCCGGCCCGTTCGCCGCCCTGGGGGCCGAGGCGCGGGACGGCTTCGCGCTGGGCATCAAGCAGCTGGGCGGCAAGTTGGGCGGCCAGCCCGTGCAGTTCGTGCAGACCGACATGGCCGGCAGCCCCGACCAGGCCAAGCAGCTGGTGGACCGCTTCGTGCAACGCGAGAAGATCGACCTGTTCACCGGCCCCATCGCCTCCAACGTGGCGCTGGCCGTGACGCCCACGCTGTTCGCCGCCAAGGTGCCCTACCTGTCGAACAACGCGGGCCCCAGCCAACTGGCAGGCGCGCAGTGCAACCCCTACTTCTTCGGCACCGCCTACCAGAACGACCAGTACCACGAGGCCGCCGGCCAGTTCGCGGCCGACCGGGGCTTCAAGCGCATGGTGCTGATCGCCCCCAACTACCCCGCCGGCAAGGACGGGATCAACGGCTTCAAGCGCAAGTTCAAGGGCACGGTGGTGGACGAGATGTACACCAAGCTCGGCCAGATCGACTACGCGACCGAACTGGCGCAACTGCGCGCCGCCAAGCCCGAGGCCGTGTACTTCTTCCTGCCCGGCGCCATGGGCATCAACTTCATCAAGCAGTTCGTGGGCGCGGGCCTGTCCAAGGACATCACGCTGGTGACCAGCGGCTTCTCGGCCGACGAAGACGTCATCAGCACCGTGGGCGAACCCATGCTGGGGCTGTTCAACACCTCGCACTGGGCGCACGACCTGGACAACCCGGCCAACAAGGCCTTCGTGGCCGCGTTCCGCAAGGAGTACGGCGGGCGCTACCCGTCCATCTACGCCGCGCAGGCCTTCGACGTGATCACCGCCATGGACTCGGCCGTCAAGGCCGTGGGCGGCAAGGTGTCCGACCGCGATGCATTGATCAAGGCGCTGGCCAAGGCGCAGTTTCCTTCGGTGCGCGGCAACTTCCGCTACGCCAACAACCACTACCCGGTGCAGAACTTCTACCTGCGCACCATCGGCAAGGATGCCGAAGGCCGCGTGACCAACAAGACCATCAAGACGGTGCTGGAAAACTATGGGGATGCGTTCTCTGCCCAGTGCGGTATGAAATAAGCACCCCCCTGAGTCGCTTCGCGCCTTCCCCCCGGAGGGGGGACGCCGCCAGCGCGGCGGGGCGGCCCTTGCGCGGCGGCTACTGGCTTGGGGCCGCGCCCGTTTTGAAAGGCAGCGCGCGTCGCTTGCGGACATGGAACCCTGAAATGACATCGAACCCCTCCTCATCCACTGGGGCTGCGCCATGAATCCGATCCTCGTCTTCGAACAACTGCTCAACGGCGCGGGCTACGGGCTCATGCTTTTCCTGATCGCGGCGGGGCTCACCCTGGTCTTCGGGATCATGGACGTGATGAACCTCTCCCACGGCTCGCTGTTCATGGTGGGCGCCTATGTGGCGGCCACGGTGCATGTGCAGAGCGGCTCGTTCGCCGTCGCGGTGCTGGTGGCCGTGGCCGTGACCGTGGCGGTGGCGGCGCTGCTGGAGGTGACGCTGATGCGCCGCCTCTACGGGCGCGACCACCTGGCCCAGGTGCTGGCCACCTTCGGCGTGATCCTCGTGGCGGACGATGCCGTGAAGATGGTGTGGGGCCCCTCCCCCGTCATGGCGCCCACGCCGGCCTGGCTCTCGGGGCCGGTGGAACTGTTCGCCGGCCTGCCCTACCCGTCGTACCGCCTGGTGGTGCTGGGCGCGGGCGTGCTGGTGGCGGGTCTGCTGTACCTGCTGGTCAACCACAGCCGCGTGGGCATGCTGGTGCGCGCGGGTGCGTCGGACCGCTGGATGGCCGAGCTGATGGGTGTGCGCGTGCGGCGCGTGTTCTGTGGCATCTTCGTGCTGGGTGCCGCCCTGGCGGCCCTCGCGGGCGCCCTCATGGGGCCGCTGATGGCGGTGCAGGTCGGCATGGGCGAATCCATCCTGATCCCCGCGCTGGTGGTGATCGTCATCGGCGGCATCGGCTCGGTGCGCGGCGCCTTCGTAGCGGCCCTGCTGGTGGGCCTGGTGGACACCATCGGCCGCGCGTTCCTGCCGCTGCTGCTGCGCGCCGCCCTGCCGCCCGCCGTGGCCGCCGACTTAGGCCCGCTGTGCGCCGAGGTGGCCATGTACGCCCTGATGGCGGCGGTTCTGAGCTTTCGCCCCGCGGGGCTGTTTTCTGCCAAGGCCTGAGCGACATGTCTGCTGCATCCCTGACTTCCTCTTCCCCGCCTCAGCGCCCTGCCGCCCCGCGCTGGCGCGGCGCGCTGCTGCCGCTGGCCCTGCTGGCGGCGCTGGCGGTGTTTCCGCTGGTGGCATCGGCCCTGGGGCTGGATTTTTACATCGGCTTCGTGCGCCGGGTGCTGGTCGTGGCCCTGGCCGCCGCCAGCCTGAACTTCATCATGGGCTTTGGCGGCATGGTGGCGCTGGGGCATGCGGGCTTCATGGGCGTGGGCGCCTACACGGTGGTGGTTCTCAGCGACGCGGGCGCCACCTCGGCCTGGGTGGTGTGGGGCGCCGCCATGGTGCTGGCCGCGCTGGCCGCAACACTAGTGGGCGCCATCTCGCTGCGCACCCAGGGCGTGTACTTCATCATGATCACGCTGGCCTTCGCGCAGATGCTGTACTTCGTGTTCGTCTCGCTGCGCAGCTACGGCGGGGACGACGGCTACACCCTGCCCATGCGGCCCGTGCTCGGCCTGGGCCTGGACGCCATGCACGAGCCCACCCTGTACTGGGTGGTGCTGGCGCTGGTGGCGCTGGTGCTGTGGTGGCTGGACCGTGCCACGGCCTCGCGCTTCGGCGCGGCGCTGGCGGGCATCCGCGACAACGCGACGCGCATGCGCGCGCTGGGTTATCCGGTGTACCTGCTGCAGCTGGCCGCCTTCACCCTGGCCGGCGCGGTGGCGGGCCTGGCGGGCGCGCTGCTGGCCACCGGCAACAGCTTCGTGAGCCCGGCCATGATGCACTGGACGCAATCGGCCACGCTCATCGTGATGGTCGTCATCGGCGGCCTGGGCCGGCGCTGGGGCGGGCCGCTGGGCGCGGCCGTGTGGATGGCGCTGGAAGAGGCGCTCAAGCTCCACACCGACCACTGGCACATGCCGCTGGGCCTGCTGCTGATCGCCACCACGCTGTACGCGCCCAGGGGCCTGGCCGCGCTGGCGGACCTGCGCGCAAGGAGCGCGCAATGAGCCTGTTCCAAGTGCAGGGCCTGGTCAAACGCTTCGGTGGCCTGCTGGCCACCGACCACGTGGACCTGACCGTGGCGCACGGCGAGGTCCACGCCCTCATCGGCCCCAACGGCGCGGGCAAGACTACGCTGGTCCACCAGATCTCGGGCCTGCTGGCGCCCGACGCAGGCCGCGTGCTGCTCGACGGTGACGACATCACCGCCCTGCCCATGCACCGCCGCGTGGCCAAAGGGTTGTCGCGCTGCTTTCAGGTGACGCGCATCTTCCCGGCCCAGACCGTGCGCGACAACCTGCTGCTGGCCGTGCAGGCGCACAGCGGATCGAGCTTTCGCTTTCTGCAGCCGCGCTCACAGGCGCGCGGGCTGTACGAGGCCGCCGACCGGCTGGCCGAGCGCGTGGGGCTGCAAGACCGCATGGACGGCATCGCCGGCGCCCTGCCCCATGGCGCCCAGCGCACGCTGGACGTGGCCCTCGCCCTGGCCTGCGCGCCGAAGCTGCTGCTGCTCGACGAACCCATGGCCGGCATGGGGCCGGAGGAATCGCAGCAGATGGTGCAGCTGATCGACAGCCTGCGCCAGGACATGGCCGTGCTGCTGATCGAGCACGACATGGAGGCCGTCTTCCGCCTGGCCGACCGCATCTCGGTGCTGGTGTACGGCCGGGTGCTCACGACCGGCACGCCCCATGAGATCCGCAGCAACGCCGAAGTGCAGGCCGTGTACCTGGGCACCGAAACCCTGGAGGCCACCCCATGAGCGCGCCCACGCCTTCGATGCACAAAGGGCCCGCGCCCTTGGCCGAGCCCCTGCTGAGCTGCCAGGGCCTGGAGGCCGGCTACGGCGTGAGCCAGGTGCTGTTCGGCATCCACCTCGACATCGCCGCGGGCGAAGTGGTGTCTCTGCTGGGCCGCAACGGCATGGGCAAGAGCACCACCATCAAGACCCTGGTGGGCGCACTGCGCCCCACGGCCGGCGCCATCCGCTTCGCGGGCCAGGCCATCGGGGCGATGAAGAGCGACGCCATTGCCCGCATGGGCCTGGCCATCGTGCCCGAGGGCCGCCACGTGTTCCCCAACCTCAGCGTGCGCGAACACCTGCTGGCCTTCGCCAGCAACCGCAGCGGCCTGGGCGAGCCCTGGGACCTGAAGCGCATCTACGGCGTGTTCCCGCGCCTGCAGGAACGCGAGCACCACCTGGGCCACCAGCTGTCGGGCGGCGAGCAGCAGATGCTGGCCATCGGCCGCGCGCTGTCCACCAACCCGCGCCTGCTGATCCTGGACGAAGCCACCGAAGGCCTGGCCCCGGTGATCCGCGAGGAAATCTGGCGGTGCCTGGCCACGCTCAAGGCCGCGGGGCAGACCATCCTGGTGGTGGACAAGTACGTGCACCGCCTCACGGGCCTGGCCGATCGGCACGTGATCCTGGAGCGCGGGCGCGTGGTATGGCAGGGGGATTCCGAGGCGCTCAATGCGGATCGGGGGCTGTGGGCGCGGTACCTGAGCGTGTAGGCTCGGAGCAAGGCCGGTCCAGGCGATCGCGCGGGGCAGGCCCGCTCGACAGTTACCTTGCACCGCAACCGTGCCTGCACGTTGATTTCCATGACGCCCTTCCTCGTCGCTGGCCGGCCCCCGGCACCCCTGGCCGTGATCTGCGCACTCCTGCTGCCTGGTGCTTGCTCGGCCGGGCAAGCCACACCCGGCGATCCGCAGACATCCAGGGCGCAAGCCGTTTCGGCGGCGGTACCTGCTGGCAAAGGCCACGCAGCCAATCCCCGGTTTCTCTACGTCATCTACTGCAACGGCACCGTGGATCGACTCGATCTGGCACAGCCCGCCAAAGTCTCGTCGTTCGCGCTCAGCGAGCGCAGCGGCACGCCGCCGGCCGTCGCTGCGGCGCCGTCTCCGGGCGTCAAGCCCGACAGTTGCCTGGCCCGCCCCGCCACCACGGATGGCGCAGGTGGCGCAGCAGAGCGCCAGGTGCAGTTGGTCGCGACGCCCCAGTTCTACCGCAGCGATGCCGATGGACAGAAAGCCTATCGACTGCTGACGTTCTCGCTGCCCGACTGGACGCTGCGCCAGCAGGCGGACCTGGGAATGTTCGACGTGCTCAACGGCACGCCGCCGCGCATGGTGCGTGGTCCGCAGGCCGGCCAGTGGGTGCCCCGCCCATCCGAGGGGGCGCCTGATGCCACGGCCGAGTTGGCCGGGTATGCGAGCGGCCAGGGCCTGGCCTTTGCACGCTTCACCCAATGGTCGGGCGATGTGTCCTTGGTGGAGTTCGCGGGTCCCGGCCCGTCCCAAGGCACGCCGCAGGCCCAGGCGGGCTTTGCGGATCGCGCCGCGCATCGCTTCGTGCGGCTGGCCGGCCCCCCCGATGCGGACAGCGGCCCCTTGCGGCTGGCGCCGGGAGGGCGGTTTGCCGTGCGCGAGGTCCAGCGGCCGCAGGCCCCCGCCCCCTCCGCCCAAGGCGCTGCCGACACCGCCCCTTTGCGAAACACCGGCGAACTGCGCGTGTACCGCACCGCCGATGGGCAGCAGGTGGCCAGCGTGGCGGACGCGCGCATCGGCGGCGCCTGGCATGGCATTGCCATCACGCCCAGCGGCTGGGCCGTTTACACCGACCGCCGGGGCGCGTACCGCTTCGTGGCATTGGGGCGCGCCTTCGGCACGGAGCCGGTGCAGGACGAAGAGACCGACGACCTCGACGGGACGCGCCCCGGGCTGGTGTACAGCGCGCAGTGAGCGCGGGGGGCGTCCCTAAAATGCGCAGACCACCGCCACGCCACCACAACCAACGCCTGCGCCTTTAAGACCATGACGCCCTTCCCCTATCCGGTCCGCACCGAATGCCCGCCGGGCGCGTGCGTGTGCGACCGCGATGCGCTGCTGCAGGCGCCGAGCGGCGACTTGCGCGTGCTGCGCCTCACGCGGGAGGAGGAAAAGCGGCTCATCGACCGGCTGGAGAACCTGGGCAGCCTGGGCGAGCTTCGCCGCATGCAGGAACGGCTGGAAGCGCAACTGGGCATCCGCCTGAGCATCACCACCAGCCCCAACGAGGTCCGCAGCCTGCGCGGCATCGCCATCCTGGTGCTGGAGCAGCGGGGGCTGTGCCGCAAGACCCGGCAGGCCATTCCCGCCGCGATCAAGAAGAGCATGGACCGGCGCCCCGACATCGCCTATGAGTTGCTCAACGAAGGCGGGCTGTTTTCGGACGAGTGACGGCGGCGGCGCCCCGCTGACGCCGCTTGGGCGCCGAAACGAAAGGAAACCGTCCAGCGCTGGAAGAACACGCCACCGCCCCCCACATCGACACCGTGCAGGGCACGCATTCCTGACTTGCATCCTGCCTTCCGCACGCCCGCTCATCGACTCCCTGCCCTCCATGCAAGACGATCTTTTCGGCGACCTGCCCGTTCCCCCCGAGCCGCCCGCTGCGGCGCCCGCCAGACGCCCTGCCCCATCGGCCGAGCCCACCGAGGCCAAGGCCCCTGCCGTGCGCCGCAGCGGCACGGTGCAACCGGCGGCCTGGGACGACGACCTGCGCGCACTGGCCGACCGGCTGCCGTCCCGCTTGCGCATGGGCACCTCGTCGTGGACCTACCCCGGCTGGAAGGGCTTGCTGTGGGAAGGCGAGCATTCGGAGCAGACGCTCTCCAAGAACGGCCTGCCGGTGTATGCCCAGCACCCGCTGATGCGCACGGTGAGCATCGACCGCAGCTTCTACCGGCCGCTCACGGTGAGCCAGTACGAGCGCTACGCCTCGCAGGTGCCGCATGACTTCCGCTTCGTGGTGAAGGCGCCCAGCCTGGTGACCGATGCGCTGGTGCGCGGCGAGGACGGGCGCGGGCGCCAGGCCAACCCGGCGTTCCTGGATGCCGCGCTGGCCACGCAGGAGTTCGTGGCGCCCGCGCTCGAAGGCCTGGGCGCCAAGGTGGGTGCGCTGGTGTTCCAGTTGAGCCCCCTGCCGCTGGCGCAGCTCGACCGGCTGCCGCAGGTGCTGGAGCGCCTGCGCACGATGCTGCTCGCGCAGCCGCCACTGGCGCCCACCGCGCCGGACGGCGTGCTGGCCGTGGAGGTGCGCGACCCCGAGTGGCTGTCGCCCGAGTTCATGCCGCACTTTGCCGCCGTGCTGCGCGAAGCCGGCGCCACCTACTGCGTGGGGCTGCACGCCAAGATGCCGCCGCTGGCGGAGCAACTGCGCCTGCTGCGCCGGCTGTGGCCCGGACCGCTGGTGTGCCGCTGGAACCTGAACCCGGTGCACGGCGCCTATGGGTACGAAGACGCCGAAAAGCTCTACGCCCCCTACGACCGCATCCTGCACCCGGCCCCCGAGGTGCACGACGTGCTGGCGCGCACGATCGCGGGGGTGACCGGCGCAGGCCAGAACGCCTTCGTCACGGTCAGCAACCATGCCGAAGGGTGCGCGCCCCTCACCCTGCGCACGCTGGCGGAGCGGGTGGCGTCCCTGGACTAGTGTCCTGTCCCGTTAATTCGCAGGCACGATAGCTGCATGGTTTCGGGCCATCCTTGAGGTGCCGCCATGCCCAATGCAACGACCCGAACAGAAATTGCGCTTAGTGAAGTGGAGCGCGCGGAACTGACGTCCATGGCGCGATCACGTTCGCTGCCAGCGGCGTTGTCGCTCAGGGCGCGCATCGTGCTGACTTGCGAAGGCACAGATAAAGCCAGCACCGCGGTTGCGCAGGCTCTGGGGATCAGTCGTAGCACTGTCACCAAGTGGCGCGGGCGCTATGCGCGCCATCGCATTGCAGGGCTTTACGACGAGTTGCGCCCGGGTCGCCCCCGCACGGTAGATGACGAGCGTGTTGCTGAGTTGATTACCAAGACGTTGCACACCAAGCCTGCTGATGGGGGTACCCACTGGAGCACCCGCACGCTGGCCGCCGATACGGGCATCAGCAAGAGCACGGTGGCGCGCTATCTGCAGACCTTCAACCTCAAGCCGCACCGGGCCGACAGCTTCAAGCTGTCGACCGATCCGCTGTTCATCGAGAAGCTGCGCGACGTTGTGGGGCTGTACCTGAACCCACCTGACAACGCGCTGGTGCTGTGCGTGGACGAGAAGAGCCAATGCCAAGCTTTGGAGCGTACGCAGCCGATGCTGCCAATGGGGTTTGGCTATGTCGAAGGTGTCACGCACGACTACGTGCGCCACGGCACCACCACCTTGTTCGCGGCCCTGAACGTGATGAATGGCCAAGTGATCGCGCAGTGCCGGCCCCGGCATCGTCATCAAGAGTTCCTTGCCTTCCTGCGCGCCATCGACAAGGCAGTGCCCGACGAACTGGATGTGCACTGCATAGCTGATAACTACGCCAGCCACAAGCATCCAAAGGTGCGCGCTTGGTTGGCCGAGCGGCCTCGCTGGCACATGCACTTCGTTCCGACCTATTCAAGCTGGCTCAATCAGGTCGAGCGCTTCTTCTCGATCATCACCACGCGGGCAATCCGCCGTGGCTCGTTCACCAGCGTGAAGGATCTGATCAACAAGATCGACACATTCATCGCGAATTACAACCAGTCCTGCCAGCCGTTTACTTGGACAGCTACAGCAGACTCCATCCTCGAAAAACTCGCCAGACTATGCGGGCGAATTAACGGGACAGGACACTAGCGCGACGGCCTCACGCGACCGCACATGCCCCAGTCAGATTGCTACTAATTTAATAGCACAATGCCCTAGTATCAATTGCGCTGGCGGCCTAAAAGGCCAAAACCCGATTCAGGCATGCACGGTGGCACCGTGCCGCAGCCGCATCACGCTGCACACGCCCGCCAACACTGCGCAGCCGGCCGCCGCCATCAGCGCCACCGATTCGCCCTGCCCGTCGTGCTGGCCCCAGACCGCGAAGATGCCCGCCAGCAGCACGGCGCCCAGGGTCTGCCCCGTCAGGCGCGCGGTGCCCAGCATGCCGCTGGCCGCGCCCGAACGGTGCAACGGCGCCGAGGCGACGATGGTGTGGTTGTTGGGCGACTGGAACAGCCCAAAGCCCGCCCCGCACAGCAGCATGCGCCACGCCACGTCGAACACGCCCGGCTGCGGCGGCAGCACGGCCAGCGCGACCAGCCCGCAGGCGAACACCGCCATGCCGACGCCGCCCAGCAGGCCGTCCGCGAAGCGGCCGATGAGCCGTCCCGCGAACGGCGCCACCACCACGATGGCCAGCGGCCAGGCGGTGATGAGCAGGCCCGCCTCGAAATGCGACCGGCCCTGCGCCTCCAGCAGCAGGAACGGCAGCGACAGAAAGGCCAGCATCTGCGCGCAGAAGGCCCCGACCGACGCGCCCATCGACAGCGCAAAAACGGGGATGCGCAGCAGGTCCACCGGAAACAGCGGCACGGCCACGCGCCTTTGCCGCCGCAGGTACACCCAGCCCACCGCGACGCCGGCCAGCAGCAGCGCCCAGCCCAGCGGGGCCGCCGCACGCGAGGCCTCGCCCCGCACGCCGAGCTGCTCGCCACCGATGAAGATCAGCGCGAACATGAGGATGTTGAGCGTGACGTCCAGCACCGTCAGCCGCGCGCCGGTGTGCGTGCTGGGCGGATTGAACGGCAGCGCGCGCCGCCCCAGCCACAGCGTGAACAGTCCCAGCGGCAGGTTCAGCGCGAACAGCCAGGGCCACGATGCGAACGACAAGATGGCCGCCGCCACCGAAGGCCCGGCCATCGACGAGGTGGCCACGACCAGCGAGTTGATGGCCATGCCCCGGCCCAGGTGTGCGCGCGGATAGGTCAGGCGCACCAGCGCGGCATTCACGCTCATGATGCCCGCCGCACCCAGGCCCTGCACCGCGCGCGCCACCACCAGCGCGGGGAGTGATGTGGCCAGCATGGCCCCGAGCGACGACACGGCGAACAGCGCCATGCCCAGCAGGTACACGCGCCGGTAGCCGATGCGCTCGCCCAGCGAGGCGAGCGGCAGCAGCATGACCAGCGTGGCGATCTGGTAGGCGTTGACGACCCAGATGGCCTGCGCCGCGCCCGCGTTCAGTTCGCGCGCGATGCCGGGCAGCGCGAGGTTGACGATGCTGCCGTCCAGCACCGCCACGGTCAGCCCGAGGATGATGACCAGCATGGCCCGCGCGCGGTCGCGCGGAGGCAGCCCGTCGGAGGCGGCGGGCGCGCCCTGCCCCACGGCGGCGGCGCCCGGACCGGGGCTCAAACCCGCGCCTCCACCGGTCCGGCGGCATGCGGGCCCGCCAGCGTGATCCAGGTCAGCGCCACGCCAACCAGCGCGCCTGCGGCCATGCCGATCACCATGGGCAAGGGCTGTCCGTTGGCGAACAGGCCCACGATGCCCATGGCCGCCGCACCCGTCAGCATCTGCAGCGTGCCCAGCAGGGCCGAGGCGGTGCCGGCGATGGCGCCGTGCTGCTCCAGAGCCAGCACCGAGGTGGTGGGAATCACCAGCCCCATGAAGGCGCTGGACACGAAATACAGCGCGATCAGCACCGCCAGCTGGTCGCCGCCCAGCAGGTAGTAGGCCAGCAACAGCACCATGACCACGCCGGCCGCGCTGGCCGCCACCTTGACGAGCGGCACCAAGCCGAACCGTTGGCCGAGCAGGCCGGTGAACTGGGACGAGCCGATGAAGGCCGCCGCGTTCAGCGAGAACGCCAAGCTGTACTGCGTGGGCGTGAGCCCGTAGTGGTTGATGAGCACGAACGGCGAGCCCGCCAGGTACACGAAGAACCCCGACATGGCGCAGCCGCCGATGAAGACCAGGCCCAGGTAGTGGCGATCGCGCAGCAGCAGCCCGTAAGCCCGCAGGGCGCCGCCCAGGCTGCTTTCCACCCGGTCGGCGGCCGGACGTGTCTCGCGCAGCGCGCCGTAGACGAGCGCCAGCCCCGCGATGGCGGCCACCGCCACCACCCAGAACACGCCGCGCCAACCGGTGAGTGCGATGACCCCGCTGCCCGCGAGCGGCGCGAGGATGGGCGACACGCTGAACACCAGCATCAGCAGCGCCATCAGGCGCGCGGCATCGGTGCCGGTGTGCAGATCGCGCACCACGGCGCGCGGAATGGCCATCCCGGCGGCGGCGCCCAGGCCCTGCAGGAAGCGCAGCGCCACCAGCGTCTCGATCTCGGTCGCCAGGGCGCAGCCCACGCTCGCCACGGTGAACAGCAGCAGCCCGAAATACAGCGGCGGCTTGCGCCCCACCATGTCGGACACCGGGCCGTAGAACAGCTGCCCCGCCCCCAGCGCCAGGAAGAACGCGGTCAGGCTCCACTGCACGGCGCCGACCTGCGCGCCCAGGCTGCGCCCGATGTCGGGAAGCGCCGGCAGGTACATGTCGATGGCAAAGGGGCCAATGGCCGAAAGAAGGCCCAGAACGAGGGCAGCGCGAAGGAAGGGCGAAGGAAACATGGGCCCGATTGTCGCCAACGGCGGCATCCGCCGCTCGGGCGCCCGATTGGCCGGCGGCCGAGCGCGGTCTTGCCCCGGCGCACCAAGCCTATTTGAGGTAGGAGCGCAGCGCCGAGGCCACCGCCGCCACGTCCTGCGCGCGCTGCTGTGCGGGGGTAGCAGGGTCGCCCAGGTGCTGAACGATGTGGCCTTCCAGCACCTGCGCCATCAGGCCATTCACCGCGCCGCGAACAGCCGCGATCTGCTGCAGCACCGCCATGCAGTCAGCCTCCTGTTCCAGCGCCCGCTCGAGGGCCGCGGCCTGGCCCTGGATGCGCCGCACGCGGGCCAGGAGCTTCTTTTTTCCGTGGATGGTATGGGCCATGACCGGATTGTACGAAGGGCTGAAAATATACTGGGGTACAGTATCTTTTACCATGACTGTCATGACCGAAAACCCTTCCGCCAACGCCCCCCTCGCAGCCGGCTGGCAGCACCCCCATGTCTTCAGCCACGGCAATCCCTTGGCCGAGCGCAACACCCGCTGGGCGGTGGCACTGACGGTCGCCATGATGGTGGCGGAGATCGTCGGCGGCTGGGCCTTCGGCTCGATGGCATTGCTGGCGGACGGCTGGCACATGGGCTCGCATGCCCTGGCGCTCGGGCTATCCGCCGTGGCGTATGCCGCGGCCCGGCGCCACGCGAGCGACGGCCGCTTCGCCTTCGGCACCTGGAAGATCGAGGTGCTGGGCGGCTACACCAGCGCCATCCTGCTGCTGCTCGTGGCCGGGCTCATGGTCTACCAGTCGGTGCAGCGGCTCGTGGCCCCAGCGCCCATCCAGTATGAGCAGGCCGTCTTCACGGCCGCGCTGGGACTGGCGGTCAACCTGGCGTGCGCCTGGCTGCTGCGGGGCGGGCATGTGCATCAGGCACACCACTCGCACCACGAACACCCTGCGCATGAAGGCCACGGCCACAGCCATGGGATGACGCCAGCCGATCTCAACCTGCGGTCGGCCTACCTGCACGTGGTGGCCGACGCTGCCACGTCGGTGCTGGCCATCGCCGCGCTGTGCGGGGGGCTGCTGTGGGGCGCCGACTGGCTCGACCCGGCCGTGGGCCTGCTGGGCGCGGCCCTGGTCGCGGGCTGGGCCTGGGGGTTGTTGCGCGATACCGGGCGGGTGCTGCTGGACGCGGAAATGGACGCGCCCGTGGTGCAGGAAATCCGCGATGCGATCGCCGCCAGCCCCATTCCCGCCAGCGTGTGCGACCTTCACGTGTGGCGTGTTGGCACGGGCCTGTACGCCTGCATCCTGTCGCTGTCCACGGCCCATCCGTCCGTGGCGCCCGACTTCTTCAAGCGCCTGCTGAGCGTGCACGAGGAACTGGTGCACGTCTCCGTCGAGGTGAACCGGGCAGACACCTCCGGCCGGCCCCACTGACCCGGCTGCGCACCAACGCGGGCACCCGCGACGGCACCGCCCACGCTCAAAGGTACTTGAGCCAGGCGATGTCGCGCCGCCGCGCCTTGAAGGCCCCAAAGGCTTTCACCGCGGGGTACAGCGCCATGGCCAGGACGGCCGTGCACAGCCAGACGGCCCACATGGCGTCGAACCCGAAATACGTGTCCTGGGTCTTGCCCCACACGGCCACCGCCGCGAGGTAAAGCAGCTTGAGCACGTACAGGTGCAGCAGGTAAAAGAACATGGGCGCGGCACCGAACCCCGCCAGCACCCCCAGCCCGGCCCCGGGCCGCGCGCGCTCGAACGCCCGCAGCACCAGCAGGCCGATGCCCAGCGTGAGCGCGATGAACAGCAGCGAAGGCGGGTATTTGGTCACGTTGAGAAACGACATCGCGGTGGCCAGGGCCGTTTCACCCGGCACCCAGGGCTTGTCGCCGTACACGTTCCACCAGCGCAACACGACAAACCCGGCCAGCAGCCCCGTGCCCCAGGCCAGCAGGCGGCGCTGCCGCGCGCCCGCATCCGTGGACGCCAGGAACCAGGGTCCGGCCGCATAGCCCAGCGCGATCACGCCGATCCAGGGCAGCAGCGGATAGGAAGTGCGCAGGCGCAGCGATTCGCCCACTTCGATCCAGCCGCGGTCGTGCAGCACCGCCCAGGGAATGTGCAGCGCATGACCGACCGGAAAATGCAGCCCGTCGAGCAGGTTGTGCCCGGCCACGATCGCCACGCCCAGGGCGATCAACACGGTGCGCGGCAGCCACAGCAGCGCCGCCAGGGCCAGCATGCTCAGGCCGATCACCCAGATCACCTGCAGGTACACCACCTGGGGCGGCCACTGGAAGGTCCAGGCAAAGTTCACCAGTGTGAGTTCCAGCGCGACCAGGAAGCACCCACGCTGGAGCAGGAACACCGAGGCCGCCCCCCGGCCTCCGCCCTGCCGCGAACCATACAGGCAGGCGGACAGCCCCGTGAGGAACACGAACACCGGCGCACACACGTGGGCCAGCAGCCGGCTTGCGAACAGGTCGGGCGAGGTGGCCGCGACGACCATGGGGTCGCTGACCTGGTGGTGCAGGAAAAAAGTTTCGCGCACGTGGTCCAGCAGCATGAACAGGATGACGAGCCCGCGCAGCGCGTCGATGGACTGCAGCCGGGCAGACGCGGGGCCAGCGTTGGGGGAAGGCAGGGAGCGGTCGATGGGCATGGAAGGGGTGGTGCGATGCCGGTATGGCCCTGGACTGCCGAGCGGTGGCGCTGTGGCGGCAAGAGCGATCCTTTGACGGCAAGTGGGCGAAAAGGCGCGATTGTGCCCGTTCGGAACAGGCCCGATGCGATGCGCCTTCCCTCGAGTCCAAAACAAAGGTGCGTTCTGTGGGCTCATCTACGGGGCCCATCCGGCGGCAGTGCGATGTGCACCCGGATCGCCAACATGTAAAGCCCTTATTCAGACCAGGCCATCCGCTGGCATTGCAGCATTCTTATGAAGAGCCACTATTGATTGATCCGGAACGGGTGGACACATCCCACGCAGCGAAGCCGCCTCTCGCCACCAAAAACCAAAGAAAAAGCCCTCGCAAGCATTGCTTGCGAGGGCTTCCATATGGCGGAGTGGACGGGACTCGAACCCGCGACCCCCGGCGTGACAGGCCGGTATTCTAACCAACTGAACTACCACTCCTGGCAGGCAGCGTTTGCTTGTGAAAAGACACAAGCCAAGTGCTACAAACTTGGCGACCCTACGGGGATTCGAACCCCGGTACTCACCGTGAAAGGGTGATGTCCTAGGCCTCTAGACGATAGGGTCAAAACCTGGGAACTAACCGTTCTCTAACTTTCAGTGGTGGAGGTAAACGGGATCGAACCGATGACCTCTTGCATGCCATGCAAGCGCTCTCCCAGCTGAGCTATACCCCCACTTTCTTCGGCATTCACCAAAGAAAAACCCTTGCACATCCAAGACCTGCAAGGGCTTTGACTGGCGGAGTGGACGGGACTCGAACCCGCGACCCCCGGCGTGACAGGCCGGTATTCTAACCAACTGAACTACCACTCCTGGCAGGCAGCGTTTGCTTGTGAAAAGACACAAGCCAAGTGCTACAAACTTGGCGACCCTACGGGGATTCGAACCCCGGTACTCACCGTGAAAGGGTGATGTCCTAGGCCTCTAGACGATAGGGTCAAAACCTGGGAACTAACCGTTCTCTAACTTTCAGTGGTGGAGGTAAACGGGATCGAACCGATGACCTCTTGCATGCCATGCAAGCGCTCTCCCAGCTGAGCTATACCCCCACTGAATGACCACATTCACACTGTGACTGTCATCATTTCCTGAGCCTTGAATTATAGACAGGTTTTTAAGGCTTCAGCAATCTCGCTGCGATTTTTTCGCGGCCTACGAGTTCGAGCACCGCATCGACCGATGGCGTGTGGGCCGTTCCCACGGTCAGCACGCGCACTGGCATGGCCAGCTGCGGCATCTTGAGCGAATGGGCGGCCAGCACTTCCTTGAAGGCGGCAGCGATCGCCGCCTTGTCCCACGCGCAGGTGGCCAGGGCCTGCGCCAACGCGCCGATAGCCGGCCACACGGCTTCGGTCACGTGCTTGGCGTACTCCTCGGGATTGGGCGCCACATCGCCGTAGAAGACGAAAGCCCAGTCCGCCAATGCCAAGGTCGTGTCGCAACGGTCCTTGAAAAGCGCGCAGATGCGCGGCAGGCGGCCATCGGCCAGCTCTGCCGCAGAAATACCCCGCTGTTCCAGCCGCGGCGCCACGAGGGCGGCCAGGGCGTCGTCCGCCATGGCTTTGAGATGCTGCGCGTTCACCCACCGCAGCTTGGCTTCGTCAAACTGGGCGGCACTGCGCCCCAGATGGTCGAGATTGAACCACTGCAAGAATTGCTCGCGGCTGAAGATCTCGTCGTCGCCGTGGCTCCAGCCCAGGCGGGCCAGGTAGTTCACCATGGCTTCGGGCAGGTAGCCTTCGTCCCGGTACTGGGTCACAGGCTTGGCACCATTGCGCTTGCTCATCTTCTCGCCCTGCTCGTTGAGCACGGTGGGCAGGTGGGCATACACCGGAGGCTGCTTTCCGAGGGCCTCGAAGATATTGATCTGGCGCGGTGTGTTGTTGACGTGGTCGTCCCCACGGATCACGTGGGTGATCGCCATGTCGATGTCATCGACCACCACGCAGAAGTTGTACGTAGGCGTGCCATCGGGCCGCGCGATCACCAGATCGTCGAGCTCGTCGTTGCGGATCTCGATGCGCCCCTTGACCTTGTCGTCCCAGACGACGGAGCCGCCCAGCGGATTGCGAAAACGCAGCACCGGCTGCACGCCCTGCGGCACGTCCGGCAGGGTCTTGCCGGGCTCGGGGCGCCACGTGCCGTCGTAGCGCGGCTTTTCCTTGGCCTGCATCTGCCGTTCGCGCAGCGCGTCGAGTTCCTGCACGCTCATGTAGCAGGGATAGACATGGCCGGCCTCCTGCAGCTGGGCCAGCACTTCCTTGTAGCGGTCCATGCGCTGCATCTGGTAGAACGGGCCTTCGTCGGGCTGCATGCCGAGCCATTCCATGCCTTCCAGAATCACGTCCACGGCGGCCTGGCTGGACCGCTCCAGGTCGGTGTCCTCGATGCGCAGGATGAAGTCGCCACCCGTCGCGCGGGCGAACGCCCAGGGGTACAGGGCGGAGCGAATGTTCCCCAGATGGATGAACCCTGTGGGCGAGGGAGCGAAACGCGTGCGAACGCGCTGGGTCAGGTTGGCTTCGGTCATTGCAGGGTATCCAGGCCGCGCGCGAGGTCGGCCTTCAAATCTTCGATGTGTTCCAGCCCGACCGCCACGCGGATCAGGCCTTGCCCCAGGCCGGCAGCCTGGCGCTGCTCTTCGGTCAGGCGGCCATGCGAGGTGCTGGCGGGATGGGTGATGGTGGTCTTGGTGTCGCCGAGATTGGCCGTGATGCTGCACACCCGCGTGCTGTCGATCACATGGAATGCCTGTGCACGGGCCGAGGCCGGATCGCCCTCTTTCACCTTGACGTCGAACGACAGCACGGCGCCGCCGAGGCCGGATTGCTGGCGCATGGCCAGCGCATGCTGGGGATGGGACGCCAGCCCCGGGTAGTACACGCGCGCCACATGTGGATGCGATTCGAGCCAGTTGGCCAGCTGCAGCGCGTTGGCACTCTGCGCCTTCATGCGGATGGACAAGGTTTCCATGCCCTTCAGAACCACCCATGCATTGAAGGGCGACAGGTTCATGCCCGCGCTGCGGATCATGGGCGCGAGCTTGTCGTCGATGAGCGCGCGGGGTCCGCACACGGCCCCCGCCATCACCCTGCCTTGTCCGTCGAGGAACTTGGTGCCGGAGTGCAGGACCAGATCCGCCCCCCATTTGGCGGGCTGCTGCAAGGCGGGAGAGGCAAAGCAGTTGTCCACAGCAAGCAGCACGCCGGCTTCATGGGCGATGTCGGCCAGCGCCTGGATATCGCACAGATCGGTCAGCGGATTGGTGGGGGTTTCCGCAAACATGAGCCGCGTTTCTGGGCGCAGCGCGGCCTTCCATGCGGCCGCATCGGTCTGCGGCACGAACGTGGTCTGCACGCCGAAACGCGACAGCTCTCCGCCGATGAGCTTGATGGTCGAGCCGAACACCGACCGGGAGCAGATCACATGGTCGCCGGTCTTGAGCAGTGCCAGGCACATGAGCAGGATGGCCGACATGCCGGTGGCGGTGCCGATCGCGGATTCGGTGCCTTCCAGGGCGGCCAGGCGCCGCTCGAAGCTCGTGACCGTGGGATTGCCGGTCCGGGTGTAGGTGTAGCCCTCTTCCTCGCCGGCAAACCGGCGCGCCGCCGTCGCCGCGTCGGGCTGCACGAAGCTGCTGCTCAGGTACAGCGCCTCGGAATGCTCGCCGTACACGCTGCGGGGAATGGCTTCGCGCACCGCCAGCGTGTCGGGGTGCAGGCCTTCGGGAAGGGTTCGGGCATTCAAGGGGGAGTTCATGGCGTGAAGATCCAAGCGAATAGCGGTCAGGCGTCCTGCGCGTTGGGCAGGGCCAGGCGGGAGGTGTCTTCCTCCTGCGGCTCTTCCGCGCCTACACGCCCTTCGTTCAGCCGCGCGATGTCCTGCGCGGTGATGTCGCCCGTGACGTACACGCCGTCGAAGCACGAGGCGTCGAAGCCTTCGATGCGCCCGTTCAGGGCGCCGACCGCCTTCTTCATGCCGTTGACGTCTTGATAGATCAAGGCATCGCAGCCGATGGACTGCCGCACTTCTTCGACCGTGCGGCCATGGGCCACCAGTTCATTGCTCGTGGGCATGTCGATGCCGTACACGTTGGGATAGCGCACCGGCGGCGCGGCGCTGGCCAGGTAGACCTTGCGGGCGCCCGCGTCGCGCGCCATCTGCACGATCTCGCGCGAGGTGGTGCCACGCACGATGGAATCGTCCACCAGCAGCACGTTGCGGCCCTTGAACTCGCTGGCGATGACGTTGAGCTTTTGCCGCACGGACTTCTTGCGAACGCCCTGCCCCGGCATGATGAAGGTGCGCCCAACGTAGCGGTTCTTCACGAAGCCCTCGCGGTACGGAATGCCCAGCAGATGCGCCAGTTGCGTGGCGCTCGGGCGGCTCGATTCCGGAATGGGAATGATCACGTCGATCTCGCTGGGCGGCACCGTGGAGACCACGCGCTTGGCCAATGCCTCGCCCAGGTTCAGGCGGGCCTGATACACCGAGATGCCGTCCAGCACCGAATCCGGACGCGCCAGATAGACGAACTCGAAGATGCAGGGGTTGAGCTGCGGCGCATCGGCGCACTGCTGCGCATGCACCGTGCCGTCGTCCGTGATGAACACAGCCTCGCCCGGCTGGATATCGCGCTCGAACAAGTGGTTGGTGCCTTCCAGGGCCACCGACTCGCTGCCGACCATCACGGTGCCTTCCGGGCTGCGGCCCATGCACAGCGGGCGGATGCCGTGGGGATCGCGGAAGGCGACCAGCCCGTGGCCGGCGATCAGCGCGATCACGGCGTAGGAGCCCTTGACGCGGCGGTGCACGGCACGCACGGCCGCGAACACGTCTTCGGTCTGCAGCGGCACACCGCGGGTGGCGCGCTCCAGCTCATGCGCGAACACGTTGAGCAGCACTTCGGAGTCGCTCTCGGTGTTGGTGTGGCGGTGATCGGTCGAAAACAGTTCGGCGCGCAGCGATTGCGCATTGGTCAGGTTGCCGTTGTGCACCAGCACCAAGCCGAAGGGGGCGTTCACGTAGAACGGCTGGGCCTCTTCCTCGCTGTAGGCATTGCCCGCCGTGGGGTAGCGCACCTGCCCCAGGCCGACCGTGCCCGGCAGTGCACGCATGTTGCGCGTGCGAAACACGTCGCGCACCATGCCCTTGGCCTTGTGCATGAAGAACTTGCGCCCCTGCTGGGTGACGATACCCGCCGCATCCTGGCCCCGGTGCTGCAGGAGCAGCAGAGCGTCATAGACCAGTTGGTTGACAGGAGCCGTGCTGACCACGCCGACGATTCCACACATATTCGCGTTCCATCCAAAGGCGGGCGATCCCGCAATAAAAAATCAGTGCAGCGCCACCGGGGTGGCGCCGCGTCCCTGTCATGAAGGCAGATGCCTTCCCAGCGCTGGCGGCAAAGCCGGCTTCAAAACTTCCAGCACACCCGTCAATATGGGGGCGGCCTGCGACTCTTTCCACCACAGCCCCTCCTGCAAGGGAGTCCACAGCACCACGAGCGATGCCGCCAGCAGCAGCACCATGCCCCGCAGGGCCCCGAACGCGGCCCCGAGCGTGCGGTCCACAGGGCGCAGCCCCACCGCCTCGATCAATTTTTTGGCCAGCCAGGCCAGGAATCCACAGGCAAACAGCGTGCCGATGAACGCCAGCGCAAAGCCCGCCGCATGCCGCACGGACTCGGCCGAATCGGAAATCGGCAGCCACCGCCCCACGTCCTCGGCCCACCACTGGGCCATGAAAAAGGCCATGACCCAGCCTGCCAGCGACAACACTTCATAAATCAGCCCGCGCCAGGCCCCCAGCACCAGGGACCCCAGCAGCACCGCCAAGAAAATCCAGTCCAGCGATGCCATGCACGCACGCGAGCCGTCGGCCGGCTACAGCGCCAGGACCGAAGCCGACAGGCCCAGGCCCTTCACACGCGCAGCCGCCTTGTCCGCTTCGGCGCGGGAGGCATAGGGGCCGACCCGCACACGGGTGCGTTTACCGTCCTTGGTGTCTACCACCTGGGTGTAGGTCTTGAGGCCGGCGCGCTCCAGCGACTGGCGCACTTCGCGGGCCTTGTCGGCATCTGCAAAGGCGCCCACCTGCACGATCAGCCGGCCCTCTTCGCTTTTGGAGGCGGCCGCAGCCGGAGCCGGGGTATCGCGCCCTTCGAGCAAGGCCCGCGCACGCGCCGCGTCTTCCGAGCGCTGCGGTTTGGCCTCGGGCTTGGGTTCGGGTTTGGGTTCCGGTTTCGCTTCGTGGACCTGCGGCTTCGGCTCCGGCCGGGGGGCCGGCTTGGGCTCGGCCCGCACCTCAGGCTTGGACGCCGCCGCAAGCGCGGGCGCAGGGGCATGCACCGGCGCAGACCCCGCCGGCTTGGGCGCGTTGCGGCTGGACGGCACGACCTCTTCGCCTTCGGCCAGGCCCCCGGCCAACGCCATGGCCGGCGCCGACGCTGCCGGACGGGCCGGCGCAGCCTCGGGCACCACCAGGGGAGCCACCTTGTTGCGATCGGGAATGTCGATGGGAATATCGACTGGGATGGGACGCGGCTGGGTGTCGAACAGGATGGGGAAACCCACCACCCCCAGCAACACCAGCACCGCTGCGCCGATCAGCCGGTGCCGTGCGCGCCGACGCATGGCCTCGATGCTCTCGGCCTGGGCATTGCGCGAACGCTTGCCCGCGGGTTTATCGGGTTGCTCCTTGCTGCCGGGCCACCGAAACTTGAAAAATGCCATGGAGTGCAGAATCGTGCGGACCTTATGCGCCCAGATGCTTGGCCTGCAGGCGAGGCGTCCCGTTGGTCAGAACGCCGCCCACCGTGTAGAACGAGCCAAAGACCACGATTCTATCAGCCGGCTCCGCGGCATCGACGGCCGCCTGCAGTGCCTGCTGAGGGTCCGCGTGCAGGCTGGTGGGCACGGTGCGGCGCCCCCCGGCCACGATCTGCAGGGCATTCCATTTCTGCTGCAGGCCCGCGGCGCTCTCGGCGCGGGGCGTGGGCAGATCGGTGAAATACCAGCGGTCCACCAGCGGGCCGATCTTGGCCAGCATGGGGCCGAGGTCCTTGTCGACCATGGCGCCCAGCACGGCATGCGTGGTGGGGAAGAACCCCATCGCGTCCAGGTTGGCGGTCAGCGCCGCCACCGAATGGGGGTTGTGCGCCACATCCAGCACCAGGGTCGGCTGGCCGGGAACGATCTGGAAGCGCCCGGGCAGCTCCACCATGGCCAGCCCGTTGCGCACCGCCTGCGCGGTGACCGGAAGCCGGTCGCGCAGGGCCTCGAGCGCTGCCAGGGCACCGGAGGCATTGACGAGCTGGTTGGCGCCCCGCAAGGAGGGGTAGGCCATGCCGGCGTAGCGGCGGCCCCGCCCGGCCCAGCTCCACTGCTGCTTGTCGCCTGAAAAGTTGAAGTCATGGCCGAACCGCCACAGGTCGGCGCCGATTTCCAGCGCATGGTCGAGCACGCTCTGCGGCGCCATGGGATCGCTCACCACCACGGGGCGGCCCGTGCGCATGATGCCGGCCTTCTCGCGCCCGATGGTTTCGCGGTCGGGCCCCAGGAATTCGGTGTGGTCGATGTCGATGCTGGTGATGACGGCGCAGTCCGTGTCGATCACGTTGGTGGCATCGAGCCGCCCGCCCAGGCCGACCTCGAGGATGGCCACATCCAGCCGCGACAGGCTCATGAGCCGCAGAATCGCCAGGGTGGTGAACTCGAAGTACGACAGCGAGATGTCCTCGCCGTCCAGGGTCCTGGCGCTTTCCACGGCGGCGAAGTGCGCGATCAAATCCGATGCGGCGACGATCTCGCCGTGGATGCGGCACCGCTCCTCGAAGTGCACCAGGTGCGGCGACGTGTACACCCCGGTGCGATAGCCCGACTGCAGCGCCACCGCTTCGAGCATGGCGCAGGTGGAGCCCTTGCCGTTGGTGCCGGCCACGGTGATGACCGGGCAGTCGAACCGCAGATCCATGCGCCGGGCCACGGCACGCACGCGGTCCAGGCCCATGTCGATGTTCTTCGGGTGCAGGCGCTCGCAATGGCCGAGCCAGCCTTCCAGGGTGTCGAAATTGGTGTGCATACGGGGCCGGATTGTCGCCGAGCGCGGCTTGCACGATGATCGGCGCCATGAGTACCCCCACCCGTACCCCCGCCCACGCCGCCGCCCGCCCGGACACCACCGTGCTCTACGGCATTCCCAACTGCGACACCGTCAAGAAGGCCCGCGCCTGGCTTGCCGCCCAGGGCGTTGCGCACCAGTTCCACGACTTCAAGAAGCAGGGCGTGCCGGCCGATCGCCTGCCGCACTGGGCCGATGCGGTGGGCTGGGAAAAGCTGCTGAACCGCCAGGGAACGACCTGGCGCAAGCTGGATGCGGACACCCAGGCCGCCGTGCACGACGCGGGCAGCGCCGCCGAGGTGATGAGGGCGCAGCCCAGCGTCATCAAGCGCCCGGTCGTGGAATGGGCGGACGGCCGCATCACCGTGGATTTCAACGAAGCCGATTGGAACGAAGCCGCCACCGCGCGCTCCAAGCCCTGAAACGGCACAAATCTTTACCCAGATTTACGGCCCCCGGCTGCAGGCTTGACACGGCGACCCTAAACTTTTTCTCAGCCTGATGCGTTGTACACCGACCGAAAGGAGCTTCTCCATGAAGAAAATCATCTTGTTGACCGCGCTGGCTGCCGTTGCAGCTGGTGCCAGCGCCCAGGAACAGGGCCGCGTCCTCTCCGCCACCCCCATCACCGAGCAGGTGGCCATCCCCCAGCAGGTTTGCGGTAACGAAACCATCTACGGCGAATCGCGGCCGACCGGCGCTGGGGCGGTGCTGGGTGCCATCGCCGGCGGGGCCACCGGCAACGCGATCGGCAAAGGCAGCGGACGCGCCGCCGCCACCGCCATCGGGCTGATCGGCGGGGCCGTGCTGGGCAACAACATCGAGGGCACCCGGCCCGAGTACCAGAACGTGCAGCGCTGCTCGACCCAGACGTATTACGAGAACCGCACCATGGGCTACAACGTGCTCTACGAGTACGCGGGCCGCCAGTACACCACCCGCACGCAGCACGACCCGGGCGCCTGGATTCCCGTGAGCGTGCAGCCCATCGCCAGCGCGCCGCCGGCCCCCGCCTACTCCGGCGGCTACGCCCAGCCGGGCGTGGTGGTCTCCACCTACCCTGGCCCGCCCGCCTACGTGACGCCCCCGTCCACCACGGTCATCGAATACCACGACAGCTACGGCCGCCCCTACTACCCGCCCCGCCCGCGCGATCCCTACTGGCGCTGAAGGGACCACCGGCCGGACGGCCAACGCATCCAGCAGGGAGCCTTCGGGCTCCCTTTTTCGTGGGGCGCGCCTTCGGCCCGGCGTTTTGGGGCGCCGCCTCGCACGGGGAACGGAGGGCGGCCGCAGCGTTCAACCTAGAATCTTCGGTTTTCCCCCTTCCTCTTCCTTTCAAGCGCATCCATGACCACCGAAACCATCGACGGCGTGTCCGTCACCACCCAAGCCAACGTGTATTTCGACGGCAAATGCGTGAGCCACAACATCACGTTTCCGGACGGCACGAAGAAATCGGTGGGCGTGATCCTGCCCGCCACGCTGACCTTCAACACCGGCGCGCCCGAGATCATGGAATGCGTGGGCGGCGCGTGCGAGTACAAGCTCGACGGCACCGACGCCTGGGTGAAGTCCGGCGCGGGCGAGAAATTCAGCGTGCCCGGCCAGTCGAAGTTCGAGATCCGCGTCGCCAGCGCCTACCACTACATCTGCCACTTCGGCTGAACCGCAAGGCACCGCACATGGCCACCATCCTCCAGAACCTGCCCCTGAACCAGAAGGTCGGCATCGCCTTCTCCGGCGGTCTCGACACCAGCGCCGCGCTGCGCTGGATGAAGAACAAGGGCGCCCTGCCCTACGCCTACACGGCCAACCTGGGCCAGCCCGACGAGCCGGACTACGACGCCATCCCCGCCAAGGCGATGGAATACGGCGCCGAAAAGGCCCGCCTGGTGGACTGCCGCACGCAGCTCGCCCATGAAGGCATCGCCGCGCTGCAGGCCGGCGCCTTCCACATCAGCACGGCCGGCATCACCTACTTCAACACCACGCCGCTGGGCCGCGCCGTCACCGGCACCATGCTGGTGGCGGCCATGAAGGAAGACGACGTCCACATCTGGGGCGACGGCTCGACCTTCAAGGGCAACGACATCGAGCGCTTTTACCGCTACGGCCTGCTCACCAACCCCTCGCTCAAGATCTACAAGCCCTGGCTGGACCAGCTGTTCATCGACGAACTGGGCGGCCGCGCCGAAATGTCGGCCTTCATGACGAAGGAAGGCTTCGGCTACAAGATGAGCGCCGAAAAGGCCTACAGCACCGACAGCAACATGCTGGGCGCAACGCACGAAGCCAAGGACCTGGAGTTCCTGAACAGCGGCATCCGCATCGTGAACCCCATCATGGGCGTGGCGTTCTGGAAGGACGATGTTCAGGTCAAGTCCGAGGAAGTGTCCGTGCGCTTCGAGGAAGGCCAGCCCGTCGCCCTGAACGGCGTCGAGTACAACGACCCCGTGGCGCTGATCCTGGAAGCCAACCGCATCGGCGGCCGCCACGGCCTGGGGATGAGCGACCAGATCGAGAACCGCATCATCGAAGCCAAGAGCCGCGGCATCTACGAAGCCCCGGGCCTGGCGCTGCTGCACATCGCCTACGAGCGCCTGGTGACCGGCATCCACAACGAAGACACCATCGAGCAGTACCGCATGAACGGCCTGAAGCTGGGCCGCCTGCTGTACCAGGGCCGCTGGTTCGACCCTCAGGCCATCATGCTGCGCGAGACAGCCCAGCGCTGGGTGGCGCGCGCCGTGACCGGCACGGTGACGCTGGAGCTGCGCCGCGGCAACGACTACTCGCTGCTCAACACCGAATCGCCCAACCTGACCTACGCGCCCGAGCGCCTGTCGATGGAAAAGGTGGAAGACGCGCCGTTCAGCCCCGCCGACCGCATCGGCCAGCTGACCATGCGCAACCTGGACATCATCGACACGCGCCACAAGCTGGGCGTCTACGCCCAGTCCGGTCTGCTGTCGCTGGGCGGCAATGCCGCGCTGGCGCAGTTGGGCGACGGCAGCGAGAAAAAGTAACGCCAGGCATCGAAAAGGCCTCCAGCGCTACCGCGACATGCGCTGGAAGCTATGAAAACAAGAGCAACCGCCCCACCACCCGGCCGGGCGGTTTTCTTTTTTTGGCAGGCGGCGCGGATTCCCGTCACAAACCGGCCCAGCCACCCGTCTTGAAGGTATGAACGCCGACATTCCCCTCGTCCCGGACCCGTACACCGCCACGTTCTTTCAGCACCGCCCGCGCCTCATGGGCGTGGCCTACCGCATGCTGGGCAGCCGCGCCGATGCGCAGGACGTGCTGCAGGACGCCTGGCTGCGCTGGCAGTCCACGCAGGCCGAGCGCGTGCAGACGGCCGAAGCCTGGCTGGTGACCACCGTCACCCGCCTGTGCGTGGACCGGCTGCGCGCCACCCGCACCGAGCGCGAGGCGTACAGCGGCCCGTGGCTGCCCGAGCCCTGGCTGGACCGCGACGCCACCGCGCCGGCGGCCGATGCGCGTGCCGAACTGGCATCAGATCTGTCCATCGCGCTGCTGGTGGTGCTGGAGCGCCTGTCGCCCGACGAGCGCGCTGCCTTCCTGCTGCACGACGTGTTCGACAGCGACTACGCCGAGATCGCCACCGTGCTGGACCGCAGCGAGGCGGCCTGCCGCCAGCTGGTGCACCGCGCCCGCACCCAGGTGCGCCGGGAGAAGGTGCGCTTTTCGGCCACGCCGGACGCCGCGCGGGCCCTGCTGCACCGCTTCATGGACGCGATGCGCGCCCAGGACCACGGCGCCCTGCTCGCCCTCTTCGCGCCGGACGCCACCTGGACGCCCGATGCCGGCGGCAAGGTCCAGGCCGCCACCAAGGTGGTGCGCGGCCCCCGGGCCCTGGCCCGGCTGGCGGCGGGCCTGTGGCGCGTGTACCTGCGCCACCTCACCGTGCAAGAGGTGCAGATCAACGGCACGCCGGGCCTGGTGCTGCGCGAGGGCAGCACGCCGCGCGTGGCGCTGGCCTTGCAGACCGACGGCACGCACATCCACGGCATCTACGCCGTGCTGAACCCGGACAAGCTGCGCGGGCTGTAGGCCCCGCCGTCGCCCGGTCCCCTTTTCGCAGCGTTCCCGATGGCATGGCACCCGCGCCGGGTGCGGGCCACGCCATGGGCCACGGTTTTTCCACCCGCTCCTTCCTTCAACCACCCACTGCCACGAAAGGCTTCCCATGTCCCCAGCCCGCATCGACCTCATGAAAGACCACCCCGCCACCGCGAACGCCATGATGGCGCTGGAGAACCAGCTGCGCGCCGGCGCGCTGCCCCTTGCCCTCAAGGAGCTGGTGAAAATGCGCGTGTCGCAGATCAACGGCTGCGCGTTCTGCATCGACCTGCACGTGGGCGTGGCCCGCCGGCATGGCGAGACCGACCGGCGCCTGCACCTGCTGGCCGCCTGGCGCGAGGCCGGCCTGTTCGATGCCCGCGAACGCGCAGCGCTAGTGTCCTGTCCCGTTAATTCGCAGGCACGATAGCTGCATGGTTTCGGGCCATCCTTGAGGTGCCGCCATGCCCAATGCAACGACCCGAACAGAAATTGCGCTTAGTGAAGTGGAGCGCGCGGAACTGACGTCCATGGCGCGATCACGTTCGCTGCCAGCGGCGTTGTCGCTCAGGGCGCGCATCGTGCTGACTTGCGAAGGCACAGATAAAGCCAGCACCGCGGTTGCGCAGGCTCTGGGGATCAGTCGTAGCACTGTCACCAAGTGGCGCGGGCGCTATGCGCGCCATCGCATTGCAGGGCTTTACGACGAGTTGCGCCCGGGTCGCCCCCGCACGGTAGATGACGAGCGTGTTGCTGAGTTGATTACCAAGACGTTGCACACCAAGCCTGCTGATGGGGGTACCCACTGGAGCACCCGCACGCTGGCCGCCGATACGGGCATCAGCAAGAGCACGGTGGCGCGCTATCTGCAGACCTTCAACCTCAAGCCGCACCGGGCCGACAGCTTCAAGCTGTCGACCGATCCGCTGTTCATCGAGAAGCTGCGCGACGTTGTGGGGCTGTACCTGAACCCACCTGACAACGCGCTGGTGCTGTGCGTGGACGAGAAGAGCCAATGCCAAGCTTTGGAGCGTACGCAGCCGATGCTGCCAATGGGGTTTGGCTATGTCGAAGGTGTCACGCACGACTACGTGCGCCACGGCACCACCACCTTGTTCGCGGCCCTGAACGTGATGAATGGCCAAGTGATCGCGCAGTGCCGGCCCCGGCATCGTCATCAAGAGTTCCTTGCCTTCCTGCGCGCCATCGACAAGGCAGTGCCCGACGAACTGGATGTGCACTGCATAGCTGATAACTACGCCAGCCACAAGCATCCAAAGGTGCGCGCTTGGTTGGCCGAGCGGCCTCGCTGGCACATGCACTTCGTTCCGACCTATTCAAGCTGGCTCAATCAGGTCGAGCGCTTCTTCTCGATCATCACCACGCGGGCAATCCGCCGTGGCTCGTTCACCAGCGTGAAGGATCTGATCAACAAGATCGACACATTCATCGCGAATTACAACCAGTCCTGCCAGCCGTTTACTTGGACAGCTACAGCAGACTCCATCCTCGAAAAACTCGCCAGACTATGCGGGCGAATTAACGGGACAGGACACTAGCCTGGGCCGAATCGCTGACCCGCCTGGCCGCCACGCAGGACGTGCCGGACGCGGTCTATGACCTGGTGGCGGCGCAGTTCTCGGAGGCGGAGATCGTCGAGCTGTCGCTGGCCGTCGTCGCCATCAACGGCTGGAACCGGTTCCAGGTCGCCTTCCGCGCGCCACCGGCGGGCGGCGCCGGCGCCTGAGCGCCCCGTTGAGGCCTCCGCACCGGAAATCAGAGCCAAATCGGCCCGATGCCCTAGTCAAACATGCCATTAATGCTATTAATAAGATAGCAATATCCGCGATGGCTTTGCAGCCACTTCGCGACAGAACCGGCTGCAAGCGCCGGGCCTAGACCACCACCGGCTCCGGCTCCAGCCGGATGCCGAAGCGCTCGTACACGCTGGTCTGGATGGCCTTGGCCAGCGTCATCACCTCGCCGCCGGTCACGCTGTCGGCGCCCCGGCCTCGGTTGACCAGCACCAGCGCCTGCTTTTCGTACACGCCGGCCTTGCCCACGCTCTTGCCCTTCCATCCGCAGGCATCGATCAGCCAGCCCGCCGCCAGCTTGATGGAGCCGTCGGGCATGGGGTAGTGCACGATGCGCGGCTCGCGGGCGATGATGTCCGAGCACTGGTCGGGCGTGACCGTGGGGTTCTTGAAGAAGCTGCCGGCGTTGCCCACCACCGCCGGGTCGGGCAGCTTGGCGCGGCGCACCTCGCACACCCACTCGAAGATCTGCTGCGCCGTGGGCTCGGCCACGCCGGCCTCTGCCCGCTTGCGCTCCAGGTCCAGGTAGCCCAGCTCGGGCTTCCAGGGCTTGGGCAGGCGAAAGCGCACGTGCGTGATGGCCGCGCGCCCCGCCAGGCCCATGCCGCGCGGCGCGCTGCCCTCGGCGGCGCCCGCGGGGGCGACGGGGGCCTGGTGCTTGAAGACGGAATCGCGGTAGCCGAACGCGCACTGGGCGGCATCGAGCGTGAACGGCTGGCCCGTCGCCAGGTCGATGGCGTCCAGGGAATCGAAGCGGTCCTGCAGCTCGACGCCGTAGGCGCCGATGTTCTGCACGGGCGCCGCGCCCACCGTGCCGGGGATGAGCGCCAGGTTTTCCAGGCCGGGAAAGCCGTGCGCCAGGGTCCAGGCAACGGCGTCGTGCCAGGACTCGCCGGCACCGGCCTCCACGATGAAGGCCTGGGGGGTTTCCTGCACCAGCCGCAGGCCCTTGATCTCCATCTTGAGGACCACGGGCTTGACGTCGCCGGTGAGGACGATGTTGCTGCCGCCGCCCAGCACGAAGACGGGCGAGCCCGCCAGCTGCGGGTCGGACACCAGGGCGCGCACGTCCTCGACCGCGCGGGCGCGCACCAGCGTGTGGGCGCGGGCCACGATGCCGAAGGTATTGCAGTGCTGCAGGGGAGCGTTTTTCTCGACTAACATCGACCGGATTGTCGCACCCGGCCCCTTTTCGCGGCCGGGTTCTCCCCCAGTTCCCGAGAGTGATGCCATGCCTTCTTTTGACACCGTTTGTGAAGCCAACCTCGTAGAAGTGAAGAACGCGGTCGAAAACACCGCCAAGGAAATCGGCACGCGCTTCGACTTCAAGGGCACGTCCGCCGCCATCGAGATCAAGGACAAGGAGATCACGCTGTTCGGCGATGCCGACTTCCAGCTCACCCAGGTGGAAGACATCCTGCGCAACAAGCTCACCAAGCGCAACGTGGACGTGCGCTTTCTCGACATGGAAAAGCCGCAGAAGGTCGGCGGCGACAAGGTCAAGCAGGTCGTGAAGGTGCGCAACGGCATCGAGAGCGAGCTGGCCAAGAAGATCCAGAAGCTCCTCAAGGAAAGCAAGCTCAAGGTGCAGGCCGCCATCCAGGAAGAGAAAGTGCGCGTGACCGGCGCCAAACGCGACGACCTGCAGGCCGCCATGGCGCTGCTGCGCAAGGAAGTGGTGGACATTCCGCTGTCGTTCGACAACTTCCGCGACTGACACCGATCTCCCCGCCGCCTGCCGAATCACCACCCTCCCCTCCAGGCTGCCCCTCCATGCTCCTGCGCGCCCTCCCCCTCGCTGCCGCCCTGGTGCTCGCGCCATGGCAGGCGCATGCCCAGGCGGTGGCGCTGTCCGGCATCCTGGGCGGCAAGGCGCTGCTGGTCGTCAACGGCGGCGCGCCGCGCGGCGTGGGCCCGGGTGAAAGCCACCAGGGCGTGAAGGTGGTCTCGGTAGGCCGCGACGAGGCGGTGGTCGAACTGGCCGGCGCGCGGCGCACGTTGATCCTGGGCGAGGCCCCGGTCAGCGTGGGCAGCCGCGGCGCCACCGGCACGGGCCGGCGCGTGGTGCTCACCGCCGACAGCCGCGGGCATTTCGTGAACAGCGGCACCATCAACGGCCGGCCGATGCAGTACCTGGTGGACACCGGCGCCAGTACCGTGGCCATCGGCCAGCCCGAGGCGGAGCGCATGGGCCTGGCCTACCGCAGCGGGCAGCCCGTGGTGCTCGGCACGGCCAACGGCACGGCCCAGGGCTGGCGGATCAAGCTCGATTCGGTGCGAATCGGCGACGTCGAGGTGCTCGGCGTGGACGCCGTCGTCACGCCCCAGGCCATGCCCTTCGTGCTGCTGGGCAACAGTTTCCTGAACGAGTTCCAGATGAGCCGCATCAACGACCAGATGGTGCTGGAAAAGCGCCAGTAGCCTGCGCCCCATGCCCCACAGCCCCCCCAGCGCCGGCGAGCCGTCCGACAGCGAATACGAAGACCTGCTCGGACTGTGGTCGGACCTGGAATCCGCCCTGGCGGTGATCCTGTCTCGGCCCCTGCAGGTGCACGACTTTCCCGCCAAGGTGCGCCAGTGCGACCGGTGGCTGCAGGAACTGGTGGCGCACGACATCGACGCGGCGCTGTACCTGATGTTCCAGCTGGCGTCCACCTCCACGGTGGGCTACAGCACCTCGCACGCCCTGGTGTGCGGCACGCTGTGCCACATCCTCGCGCACGAACTGCAGTTGCCCTCCCTGGAGCGTGACAGCCTGGTGCGGGCCGCGATCACCATGAACATCGGCATGACCGCGCTGCAGGACGAGCTGGCCAGCCAGCGCGAGCGGCCCAGCCCCGCGCAGCAGGAGGCCATCGAGGCCCACCCGCTGCGCAGCATGACCCTGCTGGAGCAGTTGGACGTGAAGGACCCGCTGTGGCTGGACGTCGTGGGCCAGCACCATGCGCCGCTGGCCGAGACGCAGCCGCTGGCGGGCATGCCCGCCGAGGACCGGCTCAGCCGCATCCTGGGCACGATCGACCGCTACGCCGCGATGATCAGCCCGCGCAAGTCGCGTGCGGGCCGCAGCGCCACGGACTCGGTGCGCGCCATCGTGGGCCAGGACGTGGACCGGCGCGATGAAGTCACCTATGCGCTCGTGCGCGCCGTCGGGCTGTGCCCGCCCGGCACCTTCGTGCGGCTGGACAACGGCGAGACCGCCCTGGTGCTGCGCCGCAGCGAGAAGGTCAACTCCCCCCTGGTGGCCAGCCTGCTCGACCGCGACGGCGAGCACCTGGCCCAGCCCCGGCTGCACCAGACGGCCAGCGGCCGGCCGCGCATCCAGTCGGCGCTGGCCCGGCCCGCGGTGAAGGTGGAGATCAACCACCGCACGCTGGTGCGCCTGGGCCACTACGCGGCCCAGCACAGCAGCGGGCTGATGGGGTTGGTGAGCACGGCGGGCCGGCCCTGACCGGGCGGCTACCCCGCCCGGCTCCGTGCCCCTCGATCAGGGCTTTTTCTTCTTCTGGCCCAGCCGGGATTCGGTGCCGGCCATGAGGCGGCGGATGTTTTCGCGGTGCCGCCACACCAGCAGCGCCGACATGGCGGCGATGGCCACGCCGATGGTCGCGTCGGTGTACCAGAGCACGCCGCCGAACATCACGTAATACAGCGGCGCGAACACCGCCGCCGCGAGCGACGCGCCCGACGAGTAGCGAAAGAAGAACGCGATGATGACCCAGGTCAGCAGCGTGGCCAGTCCCAGCCATGGGCTGATGCCGACCAGCACGCCCAGCGCCGTGGCCACGCCCTTGCCGCCCTCGAAGCGAAAGAACACGGGCCACAGATGCCCGAGGAATGCCGCCAGGCCCACCAGCGCCACGGTGCCGTCCTCCAGGCCATAGGGCTTGCCGAAGGCCTGCACCAGCACCACGGGCAGCCAGCCCTTGACCGCATCGAGCAGCAGCGTGATCACGGCCGCGGCCTTGGAGCCGGAGCGCAGCACGTTGGTGGCGCCGGGGTTCTTGCTGCCATAGGTGCGGGGATCGTTCAGGCCCATGGTGCGACTCACGATGACGGCGAACGACAGGGAGCCCAGCAGGTAGGCGGCCACGGTGGCCAGGAGGCAATAGACGGTGGTCAAGGTAGGAATTCCTTCAGGATGCGGGCGCTACGAGAAGCCGGTGGCCGGCGCCCCGAAGGCGCGGCCCCGGTTCGGCGGGGCGGCCTATTCTGCCAGCGCGCACTGCACCGGTTTCGCACCGAGCTGCTGCACGCACACCTGCGGATCGATCTGCACCAGAAAGCCCCGGCGGCCGCCGTTGATGGCGATGCGCGGCAGCGCGAGGATGCCTTCCTCGATGTACACCGGCAAGTCGCGCCGCGTGCCGAACGGCGAGGTGCCGCCCACCAGGTACCCGCTGTGGCGGTTGGCCACCTCGGGCTGGCAGGGCTCGACTGACTTGGCGCCGATCTGGCGGGCCAGGTTCTTGGTGGACACCTTGCGGTCGCCATGCATGAGCACGATGAGGGGTTTCGCATCCTGGTCCTGCATCACCAGCGTCTTGACGACGACGTGCTCGTCCAGCCCCAGGCTGGCCGCGCTGTGCGCGGTGCCGCCGTGCTCCACGTAGTCGTAGGGGTGCTCGGTGAAGGCCACGCCCTGGCGCCGCAGCCACTGGGTGGCCGGGGTTTCGCTCACATGGGCGGCCTTGGCGGCCTTCTTGCTCACAGTGCCGGGTCTCGCAGTTCCCAGCGGATCGCGTCGATGGCCACGAGCAGTTCGGGCGAGAGCACCGTGCCCCAGGCATCGAGGTCTTCGTCCAGCTGGGCCAGCGAGGTCACGCCGATGATGGTGCTGGCCACCTGCCACTTGGTGTAGCAGAACGCCAGCGCCATCTGCGTGGGCGTGAGGCCGTGCTCGCGCGCCAGCGCGTTGTAGCGGCGCGAGGCCTCCAGCGCCTCGGGCCGGCCCCATCGCTGCTTGCGCACCGATTCGTAGCTGGCGATGCGTGCGCCCTTCGGCGCACCGGCGCCGGTCGTGCCGCTGGCGTCGTACTTGCCCGTCAGCAGCCCGAAGCCCAGGGGCGAATACGCCAGCAGCGACACGCCCAGGCGGTGGCAGGACTCGTCCATGCCGTTTTCCCAGGTGCGGTTGATGAGGCAGTACGGGTTCTGCACCGTGGCCACGCGCGGCAGGCCGTGCTGCTCGGCCAGCCGCACGAACTCGTGCACGCCGTAAGGCGTTTCGTTGGACAGGCCGATGGCGCGCACCTTGCCGGCCTGCACCAGCCCGGCCAGCGCCTGCAGCTGGTCGTGGATGGGCGTGGCCGAGGTTTCCTTGGCGGGGTCGTAGTACACCGTGCCGAACGCGGGCACGTGGCGCTCGGGCCAGTGGATCTGGTAGAGGTCGATCACGTCGGTCTGCAGGCGGCGCAGGCTGGCGTCGCACGAGGCCACGATGTCGGCCGGGGTCATTCCCTTGCCTTCGCGCACCCAGGGCATGCCGCGCGAGGGGCCCGCCACCTTGGTGGCCAGCACCGTCTTTTCGCGGGCGCCGGGGCGGCTGGCGAACCAGCGGCCGATGATGGTCTCGGTGGCGCCGTAGGTCTCGGCGCGCGCCGGCACGGCGTACATCTCGGCGGTGTCGATGAAGTTCACGCCCCGCTCCAGCGAGCGGTCGAGAATGGCATGGGCCGTGGCTTCGTCCACCTGTTCGCCGAACGTCATGGTGCCCAGGCAGATGGGCGTGACCTGGAGCGCGCTGGCGCCCAATGGGATTTTTTGCATGGGGAGAGGACCTACAAGCTGCGGATGGGCTGGGCAGAATAATGGATTTTTCCCGTTCCCGCAGCGAGCGCACCGCATGCCCGAAGGCCCCGCAGCAGGGGCCCCGAACGAGCGGGCCGCCCGCTTGTCCCAGCCTTGACTGACGCCACCGCGCCCTGCGCGAATAATCGCCCGATGTACCAGCCCGCCCGCGCCTCCCAGAGCGAATTCGTCCCCGTCCGCACCCTGCAGTACCACGTTCGCCGCTGGAACGCCGAGGCATCGCCCGCCTCCGCTTCCCCGTCTTCCCCTTCACGGCCCCCGCTGGTGCTGATGCATGGCTGGATGGACGTGGGCGCCTCCTACCAGTTCGTGGTGGACGCGCTGTCGCAGGCGTTCTTCGCCGGCCGCACGGTCATCGCGCCCGACTGGCGGGGCTTCGGCCTAAGCCGCCTGCCGGCGCTCTGCGACCACTACGTGTTCGCCGACTACCTGGCCGATCTGGACCACCTGCTGGACCACTACGCGCCCGGCCAGCCGGTCGATCTGGTGGGCCACAGCATGGGCGGCAACGTGTGCATGGCCTATGCCGGCGTGCGGCCCGCGCGCATCCGCCGGCTGGTGAACCTGGAAGGCTTCGGCCTGCCGGCCACCACGCCCGACCAGGCCCCCCGGCGCTACGCGCAGTGGATGGACGAGATCCGGGCGCTGGAGCGCGGCGAGAAATCGCTCAAGGCCTACGACAGCGCCGACGGCGTGGCCCAGCGCCTCATCAAGACCAATCCGCGCCTGTCCGCCGACAAGGCCGCCTGGCTGGCCCGCCAGTGGGCCGCGCCCGACGCGCAGGGCCGCTGGCGCATCCTGGGCGATGCGGCGCACAAGATCACCAGCTCGCAGATCTACCGCGTGGAGGAAGCGCTGGCCCTGTACGACGGCATCACCGCGCCCACCCTCGCGGTGGAGGCCAGCGACGACAGCATGGGCCTGTGGTGGAAGGACCGCTACGACCTGCCCGAATACCACGCCCGCCTGCGCCACGTGCGCGATTGCCGCACCGCCGTGGTCCAGGACGCCGGGCACATGCTGCACCACGACCAGCCCGGCGCGGTGGCGGCGCTGATCGAGTCGTTCCTGAGCACCCCTGAATGAAACAGGCCGCCAGCGCATATTCCACTAGGGCATCTTGCTATCATTTTTGAAATAACGGCCCGTTTTGCGCCCCGGCAACGGGGCCGGCCGGCAGCGCCCTGCGCCCCGTGGAAGGGCATTGGGGGCGTGCGGCGCATCGCGTGAGAAAATCGCCGGTTATTCCACCGAACACTCAGGACACGCACCATGGACGCAGAACGCATCAACCTCATCGGCAACACCCTCTCCGACCTGACCGTGCGCACGCAAGAGTTACGGAGGTATCTTTGACTTCGATGCCAAATTCGAACGCCTGCGCACGGTAAACGCCTCGCTGGAAGACCCCACGGTCTGGAACGACCCCAAAAAGGCCCAGGAACTGGGCAAGGAAAAGAAGAGCCTGGACGGCGTGGTGCTCACGCTGGAGCGGCTCACGCGCGAGCTGGCCGACAACACCGAGCTCTTCGACATGAGCAAGGAAGAAGGCGACGACGACGGCCTGATGACCATCGAGGCCGAGACCGCCAAGCTCAAGCCCGAGATCGAGATGCTCGAGTTCCGCCGCATGTTCAGCAACGAGGCCGATCCGCTCAACTGCTTCGTGGACATCCAGGCCGGCGCCGGCGGCACCGAGGCCTGCGACTGGGCGGGCATGCTGCTGCGCCAGTACCTCAAGTACGCCGAACGCAAGGGCTTCAAGACCACGGTGGAAGACGAAACCCCAGGCGACGTGGCCGGCATCAAGAGCGCCACGATCAAGATCGAGGGCGAATACGCCTACGGCCTGCTGCGCACCGAGACCGGCGTGCACCGGCTGGTGCGCAAGAGCCCGTTCGACTCGTCCGGCGGGCGCCACACCAGCTTCGCCAGCCTGTTCGTCTATCCGGAGATCGACGACTCGATCCAGATCGACATCAACCCGGCCGATGTGCGCACCGACACCTTCCGCGCCAGCGGCGCCGGCGGCCAGCACATCAACAAGACCGATTCGGCCGTGCGTTTGACGCACATTCCAACCGGCATCGTCGTTCAGTGCCAGGATGGCCGCAGCCAGCACAGCAACCGCGACGTGGCATGGCAGCGCCTGCGCTCGCGCCTGTACGACTTCGAGATGCGCAAGCGCCAGGAAGAGCAGCAAAAGCTGGAAGACACCAAGACCGATGTCGGCTGGGGCCACCAGATCCGCAGCTACGTGCTGGACAACAGCCGCATCAAGGACCTGCGCACCAACGTCGAAATCTCCGCTACCCAGAAAGTGCTGGACGGCGATCTCGACGCCTTCATCGAAGCCTCCCTCAAGCAGGGCGTGTGAGGTATGCAGTGAGACTTACCAATGCGCTCATTCGCCACTACAGAAGCGTTTCGGACGTCAGTCTAGACATGCACAGTCAAGTGACTGTGCTTGTGGGACCAAATGCCGCAGGGAAAAGCAATTTTGTGGATTCGCTCAGGTTTTTACGGGATGCTGCACGCGACGGTCTAGATCACGCCATCGTGGCGCGTGGCGGCATTGCACGCATACGCCAAAACTCTTCGGGAAGGCCCTATCACCTCGGCCTAACTGTTAACACGCTTCAAAACTGGGGCGAGGATGATCCCTTGCCCGGCAGCTACTCCCTTGAAATCGGAAGTACATCAGGTGGGAACTATCGCGTAGAGCGGGAAGAAGCTTCCTGCCATAGGAGAGATTTTTATCCTCCCAGCGAAGATGACAATGGAATGGAAGAAGTGATGATTCCGGAAGGATTTACCCGAGATCGGGCAGGAAGAATCACGGAAAAGAATTCCATTCCTACCCGCATCTACTCACTGGACGACCACGACCGTCTCGCTTTGGGAACATTGGTGGGGGAATATGCATTTCACGGCTTAGGCGAATCCTTACAAGATTACATTCGCAGTTGGAAGTTTTCTGCGCTTTATCCCAATACTCTGCGACAGCTAAACACGCCAGATACGGAATCCGAACTACGAGAAGACGGCAGCAATTGGGCATCTGTAATACGCGCATCAAAACGGACGACCAAGGGCAAAAAAATGCTGGAGCGCATTTACGAAATGATGCGCGTGGTACTACCAGATTTCTTGGATGTATCTGTTTCAACAGCAGGCAGCTATTTAGTGCCAAATTTTCGTTTTGGAACAAGCGACAAGAACACAAGACAGTTCGATCCAGTGCAACTTTCCGATGGCACATTACGCATTTTCGGCATTCTGCTCTCGCTTTATCAGACGCCTGCGCCATCCCTCATCGTGATTGAAGAGCCCGAGCAAACTGTCCACCCAGCGGTTCTATCTATGCTCGCTGAGGCATTCAAAGAAGTGGCGGAACTCACCCAGATCATCGTCACAACGCACAGCCCGCAACTCATCGAACACTTCGAGCCCAGCAACATCCGCATCGTCACTATGCAGGATGGCGTGACTCAGATTGCCCCCATCAAGGATTCTCAAAGGGAGGCCGTTCAACGAGGGCTTATGACTCTTGGTGAGTTCATGGCGGCTGAAGGTTTGCAACCGGAAGAACCCCGATGACCAACCGCCAGCGTCTGCTTGCCATCGTAGAGGGAGAAGGGGACGAGCGCGCAGTGCCTGTATTGCTGCGGCAGATTCTTGAACACCACGGCCACTATGGTGTTCAGGTGCTAAAGCCCCAGCGCCGAGGCGAACTGCCCAAGGTGAAATCCAATTTCGCCCGGTTTTTCGAGGCTGCCATGCTCGAAAATGCAGCGGTCCTATGCGTACTGGACTTCGATTGCGAATGGTGTCTCGATGCCGCGCAGGAGGAGCAGAACCTCATGGCCATGGCCCGTAGCATCAGGACCGATTACCCCTTTGAAGCCTGCTTCATTGTGAAGGAGTTTGAATCTTTATTTTTGTGCGACGCGGCGACTACGAGGTCTGCTCTACCCGCGATCTCGCCGGACACTGTCTTCCCCGACCACCCGGAAAGCATCAGGGATGCTAAGGGATGGCTTTCCAGCGCACAACCCAAGGGCATGGCTTACAAACCCACCACGCATCAGGCAAGAATTGCGTCACAGTTGGATCTGCCACACCTAGAAAAGCATTCCCCGAGCTTCCAGCGCCTCACGCGTGCTGTTCTGAACCTCGTCCAATGATTCTTATGCTAAAGGCAACCGCCATCGGTTCGCCTGCACTTAACTTGGAGATTTCCTACCATGCGTGAAGGACAAGCCACGGCCATCCACCGTGCCGACTACACCGCCCCCGCGTTCTGGATCGACACGGTGGACCTCACGTTCGACCTGGACCCGGCCAAGACCCGGGTGCTCAACAAGATGCGGCTGCGCCGCAACGCGGACGTGCCCGCGGGCGCGCTGCGTCTCGATGGCGACGAGCTGAACCTGGCGCGCGTGCTGGTCAACGGCGCGGGCACCTCGTTCAAGATGGAAGGCGGCCAGCTGGTGCTGGAGAACCTGCCGGAGGGCCACGAGCCCTTCGACCTGGAGATCTTCACCACCTGCGCGCCCGACAAGAACACGCAGCTGTCGGGCCTGTACGTGAGCCAGGGCACCTTCTTCACCCAGTGCGAGGCCGAGGGCTTTCGGCGCATCACCTACTTCCTGGACCGGCCGGACGTGATGGCCAGCTTCACCGTGCTGCTGCGCGCCGACAAGGCCGCCTACCCGGTGCTGCTGTCCAACGGCAACCTGATCGACCACGGCCCCCTGGACGACGGCCCCAACGGCGCGCGCCATTTCGCCAAGTGGCAGGACCCGCACAAGAAGCCCTGCTACCTGTTCGCGCTGGTGGCCGGCAAGCTCGTGGCGCGCGAGCAGCGCATCCGCTCGCGCTCCGGCGCCGACCACCTGCTGCAGGTTTACGTGCGCCCGGGCGACCTGGAGAAGACCGAGCACGCCATGAACTCCCTCATGGCCAGCGTGGCCTGGGACGAGGCGCGCTTCGGCCTGCCGCTGGATCTTGAGCGCTTCATGATCGTCGCCACCAGCGACTTCAACATGGGCGCGATGGAGAACAAGGGCCTGAACATCTTCAACACGAAGTACGTGCTGGCCAGCCAGGCCACGGCGACCGATGTGGATTTCGGCAACATCGAAAGCGTGGTGGGCCACGAGTACTTCCACAACTGGACCGGCAACCGCGTCACCTGCCGCGACTGGTTCCAGCTGTCGCTCAAGGAAGGCCTCACAGTCTTTCGGGACCAGGAGTTCAGCCAGGACCTGTCGGGCAGCCCGTCGGCTCGCGCCGTCAAGCGCATCGAGGACGTGCGCGTGCTGCGCACCGCGCAGTTCCCCGAAGACGCCGGCCCCATGGCGCACCCGGTGCGGCCCGACAGCTACGTCGAGATCAACAACTTCTACACCGTCACCATCTACGAAAAGGGTGCCGAGGTCGTGCGCATGATGCACACGCTGGTGGGCCGCGAAGGCTTCGCACGCGGCATGAAGCTGTACTTCGAGCGCCACGACGGGCAGGCGGTCACCTGCGACGATTTCGCGCAGGCCATTGCCGATGCTAACCCGGACAGCGATCTGGCCCGCCTGCTGCCGCAGTTCAAGCGCTGGTATTCGCAGGCCGGCACGCCGCGCTTGCAGGCCATGGGCGTGTACGACGCCGCCGCGCGCACCTACACGCTCACGCTGTCGCAAAGCCTCGCGCCCACGCCCGGCCAGCCGCTCAAGGAGCCCTCCGTGATCCCGGTCGCCCTGGGCCTGCTGGGCGCGGACGGCAACGCCCTGCCGCTGCAACTGGAGGGCGAGGCCGCCGCGGGCGGCGCGGACCGCACCGTGGTGCTGACCGAGGCCACCCATGCGTTCACCTTCGTGAACGTGGGCTCCCAGCCCGTGCCGTCGCTGCTGCGCGGGTTCAGCGCCCCCGTGGTGCTGGACATCGACTACAGCGATGCCGAGCTTCTCGCCCTGCTGGCGCACGACACCGACGCCTTCAACCGCTGGGAGGCCGGCCAGCGCCTGGCCCTGCGAATCGCTATTAAAACGATAGCAGACGAGGCAATCAATCCGCCGGCAGGCGCGCCCATCGAGCAAGCGATCGTGCCCGACAGCTTCGTCGAAGCCATGCGCGGCGTGCTGCGCCACCCCGCGCTGGACGCGGCCTTCAAGGAGCTGGTGCTCAGCCTGCCCTCCGAGGGCTACATCGCCGAGCACCTGGACGTGGTGGACCCGCAGCGCGTGCACGCCGTGCGCGAAGCGATGCGCGCGCAACTCGCCGTCGCGCTGCAGCCGGAGTGGGAAGCCATCTGGGCGCAGCACCACGACACGGGCGCTTACCGCCCCGATGCGATCTCGGCCGGCCGCCGCGCGCTGTCGGGCCTGGCGCTGTCCATGCTGTGCCTGGCGGCCCGCACCACGGGCGACAGCGTGTGGCCGGGCAAGGCGTACCAGCGCTTCAAGGATGCGGGCAACATGACCGACCGCTTCAACGCCCTCACGGCGCTGGTGTACAGCGGCCATGCCCTGGCCGAGCCGGCACTCGCGCGCTTTCACGCCCTGTTCAAGGACGAGGCCCTGGTGCTGGACAAATGGTTCTCGCTGCAGGCGGGCGCGCCCGACCGCGGCGGGCAGGTGCTGGCCGCCGTGCAGCAGCTCATGAAGCACGCGGACTTCAGCCTCAAGAACCCGAACCGCGCGCGCAGCGTGATCTTCAGCTATTGCAGCGCCAACCCCGGGGGCTTTCACCGCCTGGACGGCGCGGGCTACCAGTTCTGGGCCGACCGGGTGCTGGAGCTGGACACGCTCAACCCGCAGGTGGCGGCACGCCTGGCCCGGGCGCTCGACCGCTGGAAGAAGCTGGCCGACCCCCACCGCGGCGCGGCGCGCGACGCCATCGCCCGCGTGGCGGCCAAACCCGACCTGTCCAACGACGTGCGCGAGGTGGTCACCCGCGCGCTGGCCGACTGATCACGTCCAAAAAATAGGAAACCCCCTCCATGGCAAAAACCATCAGCCTCACCCGCTACCTCGTCGAACAGCAGCGGGTGGACGGCCTCATCCCCTCGCAGCTGCGCCTGTTGCTCGAAGTGGTCGCCCGTGCCTGCAAGAGCATCAGCCACGCCGTGAACAAGGGCGCGCTGGGCGGCGTGCTGGGCACGGCCGCCAGCGAGAACGTGCAGGGCGAGATCCAGAAGAAGCTGGACATCATCGCCAACGAAGTGCTCATCGAAGCCAACGAATGGGGCGGCCACCTCGCGGCCATGGCATCCGAAGAGATGGACAGCATCTACGTGGTGCCCAACCGCTATCCGCAGGGCGAGTACCTGCTGCTGTTCGATCCGCTCGACGGCTCCTCCAACATCGACGTGAACGTGAGCATCGGCACCATCTTCAGCGTGCTGAAAAAGCCCGAAGGCCACCCCGGCGTCATGACCGAGGACTTCCTGCAGGCCGGCACCCAGCAAGTGGCCGCGGGCTACTGCATCTACGGCCCCCAGACCACGCTGGTGCTGACCGTGGGCGACGGCGTCGCCATGTTCACGCTGGACCGCGAGCAGGGCTCGTTCGTGCTGGTGGAAGAGAACGTGCGCATTCCCGAGGACACCAAGGAATTCGCCATCAACATGAGCAACATGCGCCACTGGGACACCCCGGTCAAGCGCTACATCGACGAATGCCTGGCCGGCACCGAAGGCCCGCGCGGCAAGGACTTCAACATGCGCTGGATCGCCAGCATGGTGGCCGACGTGCACCGCATCCTCACGCGCGGCGGCGTGTTCCTGTACCCCTGGGACAAGCGCGAACCCAACAAGCCCGGCAAGCTGCGCCTGATGTACGAGGCCAATCCCATGAGCTGGCTCGTCGAGCAGGCGGGCGGCGCCGCGACCAACGGCAAGCAGCGCATCTTGGACATCCAGCCCACGCAGCTGCATGAGCGCGTCAGCGTCGTGCTGGGTTCAAAAAATGAAGTGGAACGCGTGACGCGCTACCATTCCGATATATAATTCGAGTCTTCGCCGGTGTAGCTCAGTCGGTAGAGCAGCTCATTCGTAATGAGAAGGTCGGGTGTTCGATTCATCTCTCCGGCACCATTTTTGGTAATAAAAACAACGCACTAACCCTTGCAGGTTAGTGCGTTGTTTTGCTTTTATGGGCACGTTTTTGCACACTGCGTGTGCCAGATTTGTGCCAAGCCCAGCTCCCCCGCCAGCGCTTCATAGAGCACGCCATTGCGGCGTTTTGCAGCTATCATTCCCTCATCTCGCGCTGAGGGCGTTGAAAACGGCTTCGAGAAAAAAGCAACTGGTATGGATCGCTTGCAAGCCATCCATACCGCATAAGCGAAAGCCACGCACCGTTCAGCAGTCCTCCCCCATAAGCGGATTGGGGGAAGGCAGGAAAAGATGCTTCGAGCAATCGCCAGTACGCGCTGCCGCCGGTCAGGATGAGGCCGGAAGCAAGGTGCGGTGCGCCATTGGAGAGCGAGTTACCCATGGGGGACGACCCCACCGTAAGCTGTTTATCGCAAATTTGATCGAGTCGCCCTAGGCATAAATTCTCGGATCATCTGAACAGCGGACGGGGCCGCGGACTCATCCGAACCCGACCGGTCACCATTGACCGGTCGGGAACGGAATGGTCTCGCCCATGAACAATCTACTCAACGTAGAACAGCTTTCCGCCTGCCTGCATAAGTCCGTCGCCAGCATTCGCAGCGATGCGACACGCAACCCGAAGTCTCTCCCTCCAATGTGCCGGCTACCTGGCACAAAACGCCTTCTCTGGCGTACGGAGGACGTTGAGCGGTGGCTTGCTCAACATGTCACGCTTTCGCCGCGGAACCCAACGCCTGCAGTCCTGGATTGCCCGCCGCAACGACGCGGGCGGCCGACGAAGGCCGAGCAGGTGGCGAAACAGCGGCGCGTCCAGTCCTCTGTAACCGGGCAAGCCTCTGCTCCTGCGAGGAGCTGAGCAATGGCTTTTCCTATTGGTCCCGACGCTGTTCGGTCGGTGCGGGAACGTACGCCAACAACTGCCGAACACTTCAACGCGACGGCATACCGCGACAAGCTGATCGCAGGCGGCATCGACCCGACATCAGCGGCCGAGGTGGCAGCAAAAACCGCAGCAGCGCGCGCAACCACGTTCACGCGTTCAGTGAAGTTAGGGCCGCAAGGCAGTAATCTATTCGACCAGGCGACACAGGTCGAAGCACTGACACAACAGGGCGCAGACAAGAAGGTCGGCACCGCGCCGCTGATCTACTCGCCGGCACGCGACCTCGTATCGTCCAAGGCGGCACGCCCGAAGCGCGACGGCAAGGTAATCGATGTCGCCGCGAAAATTGCCGACGAACGACCAAGCGGCGAAGACATGGCATTCATGCATGCCATCATGTGCCAAGTTGGATTGCCTCGCTCGAAAGTCGGTCACAAGACAGCAGATGGCAAATGGGTCGATGCCCTTGAGTTCGAGCGTCAATGCGGCGGTGCTGGACTGAACGTCGCCGCTGGCAAGCTGTGGGACGGAAAGCAATTTGTGCAGCAGATCGTCCCCTACGGGGCTTCACCGCGCCTCATGCTCGCTTGGATGAACACGTACGCCGTGCGTCATAAGACGCCCGAAATCCCAGTCGGACACAGCGCCGCTGAGTTCTTGCGAGTTTTGGGCAAGGACACGAGCGGCGGCAGAAAAGGCGGCTACACGGTGGTTCGCATACAGATGCAGGCGCTCTCCGCATGCTGCATGACGCTTGGTTTCAATGCTGCCGGAAAGGCGTATACCTACGAAGGTAAGCCCATCAAAAAGTTTGAGGCATGGCTGAACACTCACGACAGTCAATCCACTTTGTGGCCAGGCGTTGTGACGTTCTCGGATGAATATTTTCGGACCTTGATAAACCATGCCGTGCCCCTCGACGTGAGAGCCTTGTCAGCACTCCGGGGATCGGCACTGGCAATGGATGTCTACACGATGCTCGCTGATAGACTGCACCGCATCACCGGACGCCCGGTACGGCTGTACTGGGCCAATCTGCGCGACCAGTTTGGCCAGGAGTATCAAGGCAAAGAGCCAGGCAAGGACTTCAAGAAGAAGTTCCTGCCGGCTTTGCGTGACGCGCTGGCCGTCTACCCGCAAGCCAGGGTGAAACAGGTCACTGGGGGCCTTTTGTTAATGCCATCGCCTCCTCCTATTCCGTACAAGCCAACCTGAGCACCTTCACTTAGCCCGGCCTGCGGAGGGCAGTCATCGCGCGCTCTTTCCGCACCATGAAGGGCCGCGCAGTGCTGGGCACGACCGCACGCGGAATCGGACCCCGCAACCCGACGCTTCGCGCTGCCTTTTATCCACTGCTGACAGGCCACCGATGTAACGAACGTAACACCGGTGGGCAAGTCTGTGGATCGGGGAAGTTATCCACGCGGAACTCGACCCCCTTCTGCGCGGAATCCGACCCCGGCACCGCAGTTAAAACGCGCGGAATCGGACCCCAAAAGCTCGCGGAATCGGACCTCCCCTAAACCTGTAAGGTTTTTGCCTTTAGCTTTCCCTATATCTATTGCTTGTAATAGGGCGGCTTCGCGCTGTGAATATCTTTAGGGGCGAACCCGGCGCAACAGCTTCATGGCCAGACGCCTGCAGGTTTTACTCCAAGGGGATATGCCCCTGATTTTGCCGATCCATAAGACGCGCAATCACACCTCGCCGCAATAGCGGTGATAATAATATTCTTATTATTACCGCCATGGATTCAAACAACCTCACGCCGATGAGCAAGCACCTAGGAACCTGTGGTCGCCCCTCATGTCTCAACCAAACAGATATTTTTAGCCGCTAAAATCAGCCATGGTTCACCAACGCGTATCTGCAGTCGAACAATGGGAACGTCGCGCCACGATCCGCAGCAATCTTGCGAGCCAACGCATGGAAGGACATGAGCCAGACGCTCAGGCATTACAAGACTGCGAAAAATGGGTGCGCGGAGAAACTACGATTAAAGAGATCGTAGAGAGCTACAAGTCGCGTCTTCGAACTATGCTTGCGGCGGACGGCCCCAATCCTCACAATGGGTAGCCAAGCCGCAGGGCCGTCAGATCTACTTTTTCATTGACACTTGGGGGGCGGTAGAACTTTAGCCGCTAAAATTTTTGAAGGGGGCACACCTCTGCCGTCCCCTTCTTGGCGTTCAACTGACCCAATCCAGCCGTGCTGCAACGGCCTCCCATCGAGCAGCCACAGTTAAAGAGGTGAATTCGTAATTGGCTCCAGTTCTGTGAAACTTCGCCAACTCCTCATTGACCATTTGCCTGACTCCCAGGCGCTCCATCTCCGCTTGTAAGACCTCATTGCACAAGCATTGTGCGACACCACCGCTTACGCCGGCATCACTCAACCCGAGAATTTCGTATTGCAATCGATAAAGTGCAATTGCCTTCGCAAGATGCACAAGGGTCAGCGGTGCGCGATATTCGTGGGCCAGCAGTAACTCTCCCTCGAATTCAGCGACAACTTGATCGAAACTTCGACATTCGTTTAGCTCGTCCGCAATGACAAGGCGGAGCTGGTCGGGCGGCCCCCACATCGCCCTCCAAAGATTCTCAGGGCCATTCTCATAGAGGGTGGTTGCATCTGACCACGCTTCTACGGCAGAAAGCGCACGCAGCCTGGCTGCGGATAACGGCCGCACGCCCTTAAATAACGCCTGCCATCCATTTTTCCCGTGATAGCGAGTCAAGTGCACGGGCGCCGCCAACGCATCGTATTTCACTGCAAACCCGTAAATTGATGTGATTCCTTCACGCTCGCACAGCATGCGAAGTAACGCTGTGGTACGTGCGATATGCCGGCGTATCTCTGCGGTCGACTTCATGATGATTAGGGCAAATTGCCCGGGTAGTAAATTTCGCCTGCCATTACCTGGAAATATAACGTAAACCAGCACAAAATTCATCGAAATTAACTTCGATTAACTATCACAGGTGAGAATTTGGCGACCACCCCTCTCGATTTTCTTCTTCAGAAGTACGGACCAACAATGACCTTAGAGGAACTTGCGGTTGCTCTGAAACGCAAGCCTGGAGGAGTTCGTGTGGTCCTGGCCATGCGAACAGAGGAATGGGCCATAAGCTTGAATAGCCGGAAGATTTACATTGGACGAAGAGTTCATTTTCCAACGGATGCGGTTGCCGAATTACTCACCGGCGATCTAATCAGAAAAGGAACTGAGTGATGGGAAATTATCCAAACGATCTAGCCGAATGGTTAAGTGAGCGCAAAGGAAATAAATCGACACATGCTACGACCTTGGCGTCTTTCCTTGCAGTTTCTGAAAATGTCCGCGAAGCAATAGATGCCGGCTTCGAGCTGAAAACCATATGGGAACATTTGCGAGAAAGAAAGAGAGTTTCATTCCGCTATGAAACGTTCCTCAAATACGTTCATCGCCATATCAAGAAAAGCACAAGTACAAAAAAGACGAGAAACCAAAGCCAATCAAAAACAGCGAATGCATCCACTTCGTTCTCATTCAGTCCAAACCCAAAGAGGGACGAACTGCTGTGACGAATCGCTTTTTCTACTCAGTCAATGCACTATCAATGCGCTGCCTGAATGCTACTGGCACAACACTTTCGATCAGTCAGCGCTATTTTCGCGCTGCAGGCCAGCTGCATTCGTTAAGCAGCGTGATCGAGGCGATGAAGTTGACGCGGCGACAGCGTACTTCATGGCGCGAAAGTACGGGCAGGATGGGCGAAGTACATGTACCGGCAAGCCGGTTCATGTTCTTCGCCATCCCCTTATTCGCACTTCGTGCTCAACGGGGAGTCCCGCTCTGCGAGGCAATCGGCTACCGCCGAAATGCAACCAGCCATGCCTGAGCGAAAATCCGCTGCCACCAGAAAAGGGCACACACCCATTAATGTTTGGGTGACGCCAGATGAGAAATACGAAATCACATCGCTGGCTAAAGCAACTGGACTCAGCACTTCCACATTTCTACGGAATTTAGGAATGGGATATCAGGTGAAATCTATTGTCGACAACAAACGCGTTGAAGAACTGGCTCGCATAAATGGTGATTTAGGGCGGCTAGGTGGACTGCTAAAGCTTTGGCTTACAGACGACGTACGGACTCGCCGATTCGGTGAATCGACTATTCGCGCACTGCTTTCAAAAATAGATCAAAACCAAAATCAAATGTATGAGGCCATGCGCGAAGTCGTTATGCCTCGCTCCAAACGATGACCCAATTTCTTTTCAACAGGAGAGTTCAGCATGAAGACGAAAAATTTAGCGGCTAAAGTTGCCATGGTGGTTGCCCTCGCCGCTCCCGGCGTTACAACCCCAGTGCTTGCAGGCATTCCCGTGATCGACGGGGCCAACCTGACACAGACCGTCATGTCGGCCGTCGAGAACGTGGCGCAGACGCTCAAGCAGATCGAGCAGTACCGCACTCAGCTCCAGCAGTACGAGAACATGATCCAGAACACGGTCGCGCCGGCCGCGTATATCTGGGATCAGGCGCAGTCAACGATCAGTGGATTGATGAACGCCGTCAACACGCTTGACTACTACAAGAACCAGCTCGGCAGCCTGGACAGCTACATCGGCAAGTTCCAGGACGTGAGCTACTACAAATCTTCGCCCTGCTTCTCGGCCAGCGGATGCAGCGACGCGGAGCGCGCAGCGATGGAACAGAACCGGCGTCTGGCGAGCGAGAGCCAGAAGAAGGCCAATGATGCGCTGTTCAAGGGCTTGGAACAGCAGCAGAGAAACCTCGCCTCGGACTCGCGCACGCTGGAACGGCTTCAGTCGGCGGCACAGGGCGCAAGCGGCCAGATGCAGGCCATCGGGTTTGCAAACCAGCTTGCCAGCAACCAGGCCAACCAGCTCCTGCAGATTCGCGGCCTGTTGATCGCACAGCAAAACGCGGTCACGACCAGGATGCAAGCCGAGGCCGATCTTGAAGCCCGACAGCAGGCGACGCACGCCACTTCGACGGAGTCCCGTATTGGCAAGACGAGCAGTCCCAAAAACTGGCTCGAACTGACCCGCTGACCAGAGAGGCGCACCATGAGAAAAACGATGCTGCTCGTCGGCCTCACAGCGGCGCTACTGGCCGGCTGCGACAACAAGCCGGCCACCATGCCCATGCCCGAGGTCAACGACACCAACTGTCAGATCGAGACGATCAGGAAGATCGAGGACAAGGCGGCACGCGAAACCTTCGCCGGGTTGTGCTCGCGGCGATCCCCGACTGGCGGCGGCATTGCGCCGACCGAGAAGCCCATGAACTGGCTTGAGCTGGCCGACCCGAAAGATCAGAAGGGAGCGAGGCCATGAAAACACTGCACAAGCCGGCGCTGCTGATCGGTGCCTTCCTAGCGCTCTTCTGCACAGCCGCATCTGCCCAGCTCACCAACCAGGGGATGCTTGACCAGGTGGTGACGGAGTTCGCCACGCGCGCCACGGCCTGGCAAACCGTGGTCATGAACGCTGCGATGTTCCTGTTCTGGACGTTGGGCACGATATCGATGGTGGTCACGTTCGGCTTCATGGCGCTGCGGAAGGCCGACATTGGCGAGTTCTTTGCCGAGTTCATCAAATTCATTTTGTTCTTCGGCTTTTTCCTTTGGCTCCTACGTAACGGCCCGAACTTCGCAACCTCGATCATCCAGTCACTGGCGAGGATCGGGGAGCAGGCTTCCGGCTTCTCATCGATCACGCCGTCCAGCATCGTCGATGTGGGCTTCATGATCTGGAAGCAGGCGATCCGCAACCTGTCGGCGTGGTCGCCCATCGACAGCTTCATTGGCGCGGTCCTGAGCGCAGGCATCCTGCTGCTGCTGGCCGTGATCGCCGTGAACATGCTGCTGCTCCTGGTATCGGGCTGGCTGCTGTCGTACGCAGGGATCTTCTTCCTGGGGTTTGGTGGATCGCGGTGGACCTCGGACATGGCGATCAACTACTACAAGACCGTATTGGGCGTGGCCGTGCAGATCATGACGATGGTGCTGCTGGTTGGCATCGGAAACGACCTGCTGTCCAGTTTCTACGCCAGGATGAACACGGGCACCCTGAATTTTGAAGAGCTGGGTGTGATGCTGGTTTTCTGTCTGGCGTTGCTGATGCTGGTCAATCGCGTGCCGCCACTGGTCGCCGGCGTCATCACAGGTTCAAGTGTTGGCGGTGCGGGCGGCATTGGTAACTTCGGTGCCGGTGCCGCCATGGGTGCCGTGATGGGCGCGGCGACCATGGCCGCAGGCGCAGCAAGCGTGGCTGGTTCGGCTGTGCTGGGTGGCGCGGCCTCGGCCGCTGGCGGCGCATCGGCGATCAAGGCCGCCTACAGCAAAGCCTCTGCGGCCTCCAGCGAGAGCGGCGGCGGCGGTGGCATGGGGGGCACGATGGGCGGCGTTGCCATGGCCGCTGCAGGCCCTAGCGACGGCAGCTCTGGCAGTGGCAGCGTCTTCGCGGGCATGGACACCGGCAGCAGCTCGGGCGGTGGCTTCGGTGGTGGTGCATCCGAGGGCGACAGCGCGGGCGGCAAGAGCAGCGCGCCGGCCGGCGAGGGCAAGGACTCGGGCGGTGGCGCGGCACCTGGTGCCGCCGAAGGCAAGGCCGACGCAGGCGGCAAGGCCGCAGGTTCTGACGCCAAGGGAGGGGGGCAGGGCACCGGCCTGGCACCTGGCGAGCAACGCACCACCGGCAGCATGTTGGGCGGAGCGGCGGCCATCGCTGCGGGCACTGCCGGCAACCTGGCGCAAGGCTCCTGGGACGTGGCGAAGGCCAAGGCCGCGAGCATGCGCGGTTCGGCTCTTGATCGCATCAGCGAAACCACGGGCGGGAAGATTGCTTCCGCGATCCGGGCAAGTCGAGATCAAGAAGGTGCGTCACACGATGACCCCGCGTTCGACAGCAACAGTCTTGGCAAGGCTCCCATCGCTGACGACGAGGTTGCAGCGTTCGTCAGCCGGCGCCCTCAGTAAGAGCAAATCGCACCGGCCGGGTGCAACCGGCCGGCACTTCCACTTAACACCTGATGGAGAGGTGAATCATGGCAACTCGGAATAGTACAGAAGCAACGAAGGCAGTTCAGCAAGCCGCTACGCAGCTCGCAGCAATCGACTTCGATTTATTGAACCAAGAGATGGCACTGCATGTTTCGCCGCTGATCGAGGCGGTGGTCAACATGCTGATGATCGTCTACTACCAGGCCGAAACCGGGCATGCCACAAAACACGATTTCCTTGCGGCCAAGGTCGGCCTACGGCAATCGCTGCAGGCCCACTAGGACTCAAACGCCAAATACCGAACCGCGGCCATTGGCCGCCTTTTACGCCACCGGTTGCCATGCGTCATGGCAATTGATCTAACCACCCTCGCCGCCGATAATCGGTTCGACGCCAAGAGGCCAAGACATGAATAATCAATCGGAAGGTGAACCGTTTTTCATCACGGAGGAAGTCGAGGCCGACATGCGGGCTGCTGGGTATGTTTTCGAGCCGCCGAAGCATGTTTCAACAGTTCGGCTGCGTGAAGTTCTGGCCAGCCTCTCCGCCAATGATCTGACTGCATGGCCAAGTGAAATTGCGGAACAAGGTGGCTCCCGCCGTGGCAGTGATTCGGGCGCAAATTTTTAGCCGCTAAAGCTGTCAGTAGACTTCTGCCTCGGTATGAGCGCAGCGATGCTCGCCTACGCCCCTGCGTCTAGATTGCGGTTTACGGCTTGAGCCTTTCGTAAGCCGCCTTCAACACGTCCGTAGCACCCACGCCGTCCTCTTCAAGCCGGGTCACACAACCACAGATGCCGCAAACGGATGAGATTGTCGCGGCCTGGCAGTACCGGCGCCGATCTTAGGTGTTCGGTCTGGATGACCGGGCGGGTGCACGCGCAGCCTGCCGGTAACACCTCTATGGGGCCATCCCTCAGCGCCAAGCGCTGCCCATTGGTCTGGCGAGGCGGCCCCGCGCGCTGACGCGTGAAATGGCCTTTGAGCGCCGACGCGGGGTGGCGGTCGGTGGCAGAGAACACGTACGCCACCATGTGAGCATGCGGCATGCGCCACGCGTAGCGGCCGTCCAGGAATCGCTGGATACCCTCGTCGCCATACTGCGTCAGCCGGCGGTTGCCGTGCAGCACTTTGCACTCAAGGAACAGCGCGTCGTGTCGACCCTCGCTAATGCCTTGGCGCGGCCGCGCGGGATAGACCGTGATGTCGGGGGTTTTGTCGATCGACACGCCCTGCCAGTCCGGCAGCTTGGCATCGCGAACTGGCAGGCCAAATAGATCGGCCGTGAAACCCGGCACCGCACCACTCTTGCGCAAGTCAACGAGGATGTCCAGCAGACGGTCCGTGATGCGGTCCTCGTCGCGCGTGGCGAGCACGGCTTGGTGGTCCAGCAGCAGCGCGCGCCAAGCCTGGCGGATCGCCTGCTCCACGACGACGATCACGCCGGCGCTCCACGGCGGATAGGCGTCGTATCGGGCAGGTGCCCGTCCCAGGCTGGTGAACATCACGCAGGCGAGACCCTGGTCTGATCGCCCGTGGGCGCAACGCGCACCTCCGCCATCGGCTCCGACTGCAGCCAGTCCATCGCCAAGCTGCGGGCTTCGGTGAGCGTCCAGTAGCGCTGGTGGTCGAGCAGCCCGAGGACGGTGCGGTCGTTGAGCCTGACCGTCACGCGGGTGCTCCAGTAGCTCTCCGCAAAGCTCACCAGATTGGCAAGGTCCGGATCCGGCAGTACATGTCGTCGCGCTTCGGGCGCACCGATCTCGATGAAGACCCAACCATCGATTGGCCGGCCGGGCAGTTCTCGCACGCCCGCCTGAGCAGGATCCACGAAGGGACCGATGAGTCTTGCCAGCGTGTCGATAAACTGCTGGCGCATGACGGAATCGGTGCGCGAGCTGGCCTGCTTGGACACGTCCGTAAACGGTAGCTCCGTTGCCAGCGTGTCGCGCACGAGTTGCCGGTCTGCCGTCGTCAGGCCATGCAGGTCATACACCAACTCGTCGAGCTTATGCCAGTTCACTTGGCGCTGCTGCAGTTGCACAACCACTCCGCGCACCTTGCGTGTTTGCTCCGAGGTCAGCACTTCTTCCTTGATCAACGGGAAGGCCATCAGATCCTTCTGCAGCGAGGAGTCACGCTCAACACCAAACTTCGGGCTGGTGAGAAGCTGGTGATACAGGAACAGGTCGCTATAGGAGACGACGTAGATCAAATCCAGGAGCCGCGCCAGTTCCGGCTTGCCTTGGGCTGAGAGTCCTATGAAGCTCTCCCGGTATGCCACGTCGGTGTCCGAGTAGAGTGCACCTCGCAGATGGCGCTCGGCGCGCGGCGATTCACGCAGCAGCAGCAGCGGTCCCCGGTAGATCTGCGGAGCACGTGCCCACTGCACCTTGGGCAATTCAAAGTACAGGTCCGGCTCGCCTTGCGGTCTTGCTCCTGGCGCGGCGACGAAGGCCATGTCCAGCTGGGCATCCAGCAGCCCCAACAGATGGCTGGCATCGTCATCGCGCTTGTGCCCCTTGCCGGTCTGGTAGCCGCTGTTGAACTTCACACCGTGTTTGGCTACCTGCTGGCCCAGCGGCAACGTCGCATCACCGTGCAGGCGGTGCAGTAAATCCAACCCCAAGCGTCCACCCTTGTAGAGCGCCTTAAAGGCATGCGGATCGGTGCATGCGTCATGCAGCGCCACCGGGATCGCCGCACCAGGATCGATGCGAAAGACCCCGGCCTGGGACAACTGAGGCTCGTGGCGCGGGCTGATGAAGTAGAAACTATCCAGCGGATCGGGCCGCTCATTGGCGGCGACCATCAGCGCGAACTGAGCGTCGTTTTTTGGCCAGATCTTCTCGTCCTGGCGCAACGCCGCAAAGTTCATGATGCCGGTGACACGCAGGTTCTCGAAGACATGCCGGCGCAGCGCGAACGAATCTTCTTGGAAGAAGAACCGCCCATGCACGGCAAAACCGATCGCCCCCGCCGGCTTGGCCCAGCGCGACGCGGCAAGTACAAATGCGATGTCGGGCGAGCCATAGCGCGCCACCACGGCGGCCGCAGGCGGCGACGACCGCTGCTTGGGCTTCGCAAGCAGATCACGCAAGGTACAGTTCAGCGCGCCGGCCCGCTCGTCCTTAAAGGCGTTCCAGGGCGGATTGCCAATCACGATGTCGTACTGGGACGCATGCCGGGCGAGCACTTGATTGGACAGGCTGCCGAGCAGCCGGTCATGCGGAGAATCTTGGGGCACGGTAGCTGACTCAAGAGCGGCAGCATCGACGGGATGAAGGATCGAACCGATCAGCTTCTCGAACTTGAGGTCCGACAGCGGGCTGGGATGCGGGTCGAGCTCGAGCGCACACAGGTACAGACTCAAGGCCGTCACGTTCAACGCATCCCGGTTGACGTCCAGTCCGGTGAGCTGCAGCATCAAGATCCGCCGGATCTCTTTACGGTCGGGGCGCTCGCCCGACGCCCGCCAATGCTCGGCGATGAGCCGCTTGAACGCCAGCACCAGAAATACTCCGCCACCAACAGCCGGATCCAGCACGCGGACCCGGTCGGGCGTGGAACTGCGTACAGCGCTGAACGCACCATCGACCACGATCTCTGCCAGCTTGCGTGGCGTGAAGTGGATGCTGGTTTCCCGGGCCAGTTCGGGGATGAACTGATGGGCAAAGTCTTCGTAGACTTGGCTCAGCACGTCCACGGGCACGTGCTTGAAGTAGATTCCGCCCCATTGCAGCGGCAACTGGCCCCTGACGGCTTTGCACTGGATGTTGGTCAGATGCCAGCAAACCGTGTCGGCGCCCTCCCCCAGCAACTGCCGCAGGTCCCCATATCTGTCGAGATCGTCGTGCGCCCCCCCAAGGCTGAGCAGATCCCCGTTGAAGGTTTTGTCCAGCCAGGAGCACGTCTGCAGCAGCGCATCGAGGTTGCCAAACACCAGGCTCAGGTTGTCCACGCGGCTGATGCGGCCGAGATCGGCCTCCCCAACGATGCGCCGGTCAACGAGGAACCTAAAGAAGAGCGCGCGCCCCACCAGCGCCAACACCTGCTGTACGGTCAGCGACGGTGCGGCTGCGTGGATCGCACGTGCAGCGTCGGTCAGCAACTGGAACAGCAGCCCGTCCAGCCACTGAACTTCGGCTTTGCGGGACTTTCGGGCAGACACGTTGGGCGATGCATCCACCGCGCTACCGCTCAGCATTCCGCGAAACCGAGCGTACTGGCCTGCCTCGGTGTCCGACAACGCTGGGGCGGGCAACGCCGCGTCCATCCGGATTGGATACACCACCACCTGACCGGGCTCGAAGACCGCCAGATAGCGCGCGTCGGCCCGGCAGGCCAGCACGCGGACCAAACGCGCGAGCGCAGCGGTGTCGGCAGGTGAACTGCCCAAAGTGTCGCGCCGGACCACGTAGGCGAGCGGTACGCCGCCCGACTCCACAACCGCGTCGGGCAGCAACTCATCACTTTCCCGACTGCCCAGTAGGTCGAGATAGCGCACGTGGCGTGGGCTCGCGACGGCTCCGAAATCGACCGTGCTCTGCGCAGTGACACCCGCTTTTTCGAGACAATCGCGCAAGCTATCCATGGCTGCGCCCTCGCGTTGTCTTCACTGCCTGAGATACGGCAACACTGGTAGGGCCGAAGTCCAGGTCGCGCTGTTGCTCGCGGTCTCCCTCCAGACCGCTGCAGTGGCTATCCACTACGCTCAGCGCCCGTTCCAGATCGACAACGACACCTGCGCCCGGGAAGAACTGACGATCAACCAACGAAGCCTTGTGAGGGTCGCTGGTGAGGAATAGCTGCAGGCCATCGATCAAGCGGGGCCCATGCAAGGCCTGCTGGATGGGGGCCATCCACTTAGCGATGGCTTCCTTGCGAAAGCCCATGCGATCGAGGTCGCACAACACTGCCACGACCGTAAGATCGTGGAGGGTGTACTCGCTGGCCACGCGCTCGCTGGCAGGCCGCTGCGCGAACTCCGGAAGGTCTTTCAGGAGGTTACGCAGACGATGCCTATCCACACGGCCAACGGCCGCCAGATCGGCAAACGTGATACGGCGCGACAGCATCTGCGCATCATAAGCGCAGCGCTGCGTAAAACCTGCGCAGCGCTGCGCTTAATCTTTTCACGGCTGCGTGGAATTTACGCAGAAACCCCTACAGATTCCTATTTTTGAGTCGGCATAAGCGGCCAGGCGGCAATCCGAATGTTTTCACGCCAGCCGTTTCGCCAGATCCTCGGCGCGCGGGTGGTAGTACCGCATCAACATACGCGGATCCTTGTGCCCTGTGATCTTGGTGAGTTCATGCAGCGGAAAAATCTCAGCCAGGCGCGAAGTGGCCTCGTGTCGCAGGTCATGGAAGCGCAGATCGGTGAGGTACCGCGCATCGGGCTTCTGGCGCTTTTCCTTGCACTCCTGCAGGTAGCCCTTGCGTGCACGCGCTGCAGCGCGTTCAAAGGCCCTTGTAACGGCATCGCTGCGGATACCGAACACTGCCCCGTCGTCGGAGCCTGATTCGCCCGGCTCTTCCCCGTCTTCCTTGGCGTCGATCTGGTCGTCTTTCAAAGCGGCGAGAACTTGGATTGCACGGGAAGACAACGGCACGTCGCGTGAACTGCCATTCTTGGTTGCTGGCAGATGTGCCACCCGACGATCTAGATCAATGTGCTCCCATCGCAACCCCACGATCTCACTGCGTCGCATAGCCGTTTCAACGGCCAGCGTGATGACCGCAGGCAGCAACACCGAACCGCTCGCCGCAACGATGCGCTCCAGTTCCCCTTCGCTGGCGTTGCGCTGCGCCGGCTCTTCAATCGGCAGATGACTGTCAGCCTTCGGCACTTCGACGGCGATGCGGCGGGTCCGGGCATTGTCCGGCTGTGGCTTTCGCACCAGTTCCACCGGATTGGACAAGCTCTCCATGCCCCATTCCTTGCGCGCGATGGTGAAGACGTGGGACAACACAGCGAGGCGCCGGAGCACCGTGGCCGGCTGGTACTCCTTCAGCCACACATCGCGCAGCTTAGCCACGTCCGCACTGCGGATCGACGCCAGCGGCCGCTTGGCCATCGTGGTGGCCCGCCAGATGCGCAAGAACGACTTCTCGCCGGCCGCGCTCTTCTTTCCTGGCGTCACCTCTTCCTCGTAGCGCTCCAGCGCTTCGTGAAGGGTCGTGGCCTCGGCCTCGCCCCTGCTGACCCAGACGCCACGCGCCATTTCCGACTCGTTCATCTTCGCCCAGGCCTCGGCTTCGGCCTTGGTGGTGAAGGTCTTGCTCAGAGGGGGAAAGCCATGCCTACGGATCTGCGCACGCCACTGGTACGGGCCACGCTTGTTGATTGCTGCCATTGAAAACGCCACTCGCTGCTGACTGTGCCAGAAATGTGCCAATAAAGGCATCATATACAAAAATCACCAGCAAAATAAGGCCACACCTTTCCATTCGTAATGAGAAGGTCGGGTGTTCGATTCATCTCTCCGGCACCAAATGGAAACCCCTGATTCGCAAGAGTCAGGGGTTTTTCTTTTGGAGCCTTTATTGCATGTGCCGGCGCTGCACAGCAGCCCTGCATCGAGCGGCTGAACGGCGGCGACCAACGCGCGTTGCCAGCACCATCCGCAGCCAATCCAATGATCGATGGGCCCCGTGGCCCTGCCCCAGCGGCGTGTCGGCCGAAGGCCAACCCGCGCACGGCCGTGGCTTGGCGTCCTACGGCAGGGGGTAGACCACCCGTGCAGCATGGCCTTCCCCACACACACCATCGACAAGGAAATCCCATGACCACCCGTGCACCCCGAGACGCCTGCTCCCTGCTCGATGCGGACCATCGCGCCGTCAAGAAAATGTTCAAGGAATACGAATCGCTGATGGAGTCCCGCTCCAAGGCGGCCGCCACCCAGCGGTTCGAACTGGCGCGCCAGATCTGCCGCGAGTTGGCCGTGCATGCGCAGATCGAAGAAGAGATCTTCTATCCCGCCCTGCGCGATGCCATCAAGGACACCGACCTCCTCGCCGAAGCCGAAGTGGAGCACGCCAGCGCCAAGGACCTGATCGCGCAGATCGAGGCGGCCAGCGCCGCCGATGAAATGTTCGATGCCAAGGTGACCGTGTTGGGCGAGTACATCGACCACCACGTGAAGGAAGAGCGCAACGAGATCTTTCCCAAGGCGCGTGCCGCCCGCAAGCTCGACCTCGTGGCCATGCGCGAAGCGCTCGAAGCCCGAAAGGAAGAGCTGATGGCGGATGAAGAAGCGATGGCCTGACGCTCTTGGTGGGCCGCCCTTCCTCAGGGCGGCCGTACCGCAACCCGCGGGGGGGGGCGTCGCTGCGAGGCGCTCACCGCCCTCTCTGACCGCTCTGACCAAGGTCTGCCCGCATCGCTGAAAGCCTGCGGGCCAGGCCGTCAGGTGCGCCCCGTCTCCGCCGCCGCAGCGCTCGCATGCAGGCAGATCGCGGCGGCCGCACCCACATTCAACGATTCCTCCCCGCCCGGCTGGGCAATGCGGATCAGGCGGCTCGCGCGCTCCTGCAGCGCCGGTGACACGCCCTGCCCTTCATGCCCCATGACCCAGCCGCAAGGCCAGGGCAGTTGCGCCCGGTGCAGGAACTCCCCGCCGTGCGAACTGGTCGCCAGCAGGGGTAGACCGAGCGCATCGATGTCCGTCGCATCGAGCCCCTCCACCAGCCGCAGGCCGAAATGGGCCCCCATGCCGGCCCGCAGCACCTTGGCGCTCCACAGCGCCGCCGTGCCCTTGATGGCCGCGATCTGTCCGAAACCGAATGCCGATGCACTGCGCAAGATGGACCCCACGTTGCCGGCGTCCTGCAAGCGGTCGAGCACCACGGTGGACACGCCCGGCACCAACGCCGCGGCTGCCGGCATCTCCAGCACGAAGCCCATGCGTGCCGGCGATTCGAGGCCGCTGACGTCCGCCCAGAGGGGATCGGCAATCACTATGTTTTTAATAGCAGCATGCCGGTAGTTTTCTTGCGCTGCAGGCCAAAAAGACTCCGCATACACGGCCACCGCAGGCTGCAGCCCCCGGGCCAGCGCCGCACGGCACAGGTGGTCGCCTTCCAGCCACACACGGCCCTGCTTGCGGTAGGCGCTGCTGTCCTGCGCCAGGCGCCGCAGGTCCTTGACGAACGCGTTGTCGCGCGACTGAACGAAGGTGACGTTGTCCGAGGTCATGCCGGCTGCCATTCCACCTGCACCAGGCCCTGCGGCGCCGGCAACGCGTGCCCTCCATTCACGGTAGGCACCGAAGGCAGCGGGAGCACCGCCGCGTGGCCCTGGACGAGGGCCGCAGCCACGGGTGAAAACGAGCGGCGGTGGTGTGGGCAAGCGCCATGCTGCTGCAGCGCCGCCATGTGCTCGGCCGTCCCATATCCCTTGTGGCCGGCAAAGCCATATTGGGGATATTCCAGGTGCAATTGCGCGCACCAGCGGTCGCGCGTGACCTTGGCCAGGATCGACGCCGCAGAAATGGCCTGCACCAGCGCATCGCCCTTGACGATGGCGTCCGCGGGCACTTCCAGCACGGGCAGCCGGTTGCCGTCCACCAGCACGCGCACGGGCTTCAGGCGCAGCCCCTGTACCGCGCGCTGCATGGCCAGCATGGTCGCCTGCAGGATGTTGATGGTGTCGATCTCTTCCACGCTGGCCTCGGCCACCGCGCAGCACAGGGCCTTGGCGCGGATCTCGTCGTACAGCGCTTCGCGGCGCGCGGCGGTCAATGTCTTGGAATCGGCCAACCCGGCGATCGGATTCTGATCGTCGAGGATCACGGCGGCAGCCACCACCGGGCCGGCCAGCGGACCGCGCCCGGCTTCGTCCACCCCGGCCACCAGGCCCGGGGGGTGCCACGGCAGGGCCGCCTGCTCAGGCGGCAAGGATTTTCTGGATCGCATAGGCGGCCAATCGGGGGGTGTCGCGGCGCAGGGTTTCGTGCAGCGCGGTGAAGCGCTGCTCCAGAGCCGCCAGCGTGCCGGGGGATTGCGTGGGCGCGTCGAGCCACTGCGTCACGGCCGCGGCCAGCGCCTCCGGAGTGGCGGCGTCCTGGATCAGCTCGGGCACGACGAACTCACCGCAAAGGATGTTGGGCAGCCCCACCCACGGCTGCAGTTGCTTGCGCCGCATGAGGCGCCAGCTGATGGGGTGCATGTGGTAGCCGATCACCATGGGCCGCTTGAACAGGGCTGCCTCCAGCGTGGCCGTGCCGCTGGCGATCAGCGTGCAGTCGCAGGCCGCCAGCACGGTGTGCGACTGGCCTTCGACGACCTGCACGGCCTCGGCCATGCCGCATTCGCGCACCACCTGCTCGATGCGCTCACGCAGCGCCGGCACAGCCGGAATGACCATGCGCAACGCGGGGCGCGCCTGGCGCAGCAAGGCCGCCGCCCGCAGGAACGGCGCGGCGATGTAGTCCACCTCGGCCGAACGGCTACCTGGCAGGATGGCCAACACCTCGTCGCCGCGGGCCAACCCAAGCCGGGCACGCGCCGCCTCGCGGTCCGGCTGCATGGGAATCACATTCGCCAGCGGATGGCCGACATAAGTGGCCGCAATGCCGTGGTGGGCCAGGAGCGCGGGCTCGAACGGGAAGATGCACAGCACGTGGTCGGCGCTGCGCTTGATTTTGTCGATGCGCTCCGCACGCCAGGCCCAGATCGAAGGGCACACGAAGTGCACCGTCTTGATGCCAGCCGCACGTAGGTCGGATTCGAGCCCCAGGTTGAAATCGGGCGCATCCACGCCGACGAAGACCTGCGGCGGGGCCGCGAGCAGCCGCCGCCGCAATTGCTTGCGGATCTGCACGATGCCCCAGAGCCGGCGCAGCAGCTCGACGCTGTAGCCATGCACGGCCAGGCGCTCGCTCGGCCACCAGGCTGTGAAGCCCCGCCGCTGCATCTGCGGCCCGCCAATGCCCTGCCCGGTCACGCCCGGCCACTGCGCCTGCAGGCCGTCGAGCAGTAGGCCCGCCAGCAGATCGCCGGAGGTTTCGCCTGCCACCATCGCGATGCGCGGTGCCGGTTGGAGGGAGGGCGCCATCGCGGTCAGCGCGCGATGCCGCGCGAAGAGTTGGCGATGAAATCCAGCAGCAGCGCGATGTCGGGCGCGGCCTCGCCGTGGACCAACGGCAACTCGGCAATCGCCTGCCGCGCCGCGTCCAGCGTGAGGCCCTGGCGATACAGCAGGCGGTGCGCCTGCTTGATCGCGGCGAGCCGGTCGGCCGAGAACCCGCGCCGGCGCAGGCCTTCAAGGTTCAACCCGCGCACGGACAGCGGATTGCCGTCCACCATCATGAAGGGGGGCACGTCCTGCGAGATGTGGCTGGCGAACCCGGCCATGACGTGCGCGCCCACCTTGGTGAACTGGTGCACGCCCGTGAGGCCGCCGATGATGGCGTGGTCACCCACGTGCACATGGCCGGCCAGCGTGGCGTTGTTGGCCAGCACGGTGTGGTGGCCGACCACGCAGTCGTGGGCGATGTGCACATAGGCCATCACCCAGTTGTCGTTGCCGATCGTGGTCACGCCCCGGTCCTGCGCCGTGCCGGTGTTGAACGTGCAGAACTCGCGGATCGTGTTGCGGTCGCCGATGCGCAGCTCGGTGGGCTCGCCGGCGTACTTCTTGTCCTGCGGCGCGGCGCCCAGCGAGGCGAACTGGAATATCCGGTTGTCTTCGCCGATCGTGGTGCGCCCTTCGATGACGCAGTGCGCACCCACCGAGGTGCGCGCACCGATCGTCACGTGCGGGCCGATCACCGCATAGGGGCCAATGGCCGCGGAGGCGTCGATCCGCGCTGCGGGGTCGACGATGGCTGTGGAGTGGATGCTGCTGGTCACGTGCCGCCCTGCCCTCGCAGCGTCAGCCCACGGTGCGCATGGTGCACATGATCTCGGCCTCGCAGGCCACGCTGTCGCCCACGCGTGCCAGGCCCTTGAACTTGTAGATGCCGCCCTTGATGCGGTCCAGATCCACTTCCAGGATGAGCTGGTCGCCCGGCTCCACGGGGCGCTTGAAGCGCGCGCCGTCGATGCCGACGAAATAGAACACCTTGTCGTCGCCGGGCGCCTCGCCCATCATGTCGAACGACAGCAGGCCCGCGGCCTGCGCCAGGGCCTCGAGCATGAGCACGCCGGGCATCACGGGCCGGCTCGGGAAATGCCCCGTGAAGAAAGGCTCGTTGATCGTGACGTTCTTGAGCGCCTGGATGCGCTTGCCCCTTTCGAGTTCGACCACGCGGTCCACCAGCAGAAACGGATAGCGGTGCGGCAAGAGCTTGAGAATTTGGTGGATATCCATCATTGGAAGATGCGGTCTAACCGTCTTTTCGAGTTTGTTCGAGGGCCTTGATCCGTTCGCGCAGGCTGTGAAGCTGCTTGAGCGTGGCCGCGTTTTTTTCCCACTTCGCATTTTCGTCGATGGGGAACATGCCGGTGTATTGACCCGGCCGGGTCAGCGATCGCGTGACCACCGTGGCCGCCGACACGTGCACGTGGTCGGCCAGTTCGAGATGCCCCAGCACGATGCCTCCGCCCCCCACCGTGCAATGCGCGCCGATGGTCGCGCTGCCCGCCACCCCCACGCACCCCGCCATGGCGGAATGCCGGCCGATGCGCACGTTGTGGCCGATCTGGATGAGGTTGTCGAGCTTCACGCCATCTTCGATGACCGTGTTTTCCAGTGCGCCGCGGTCGATGCAGGTGTTGGCGCCGATCTCGACGTCGTTGCCGATGTGCACGGCCCCCAACTGTTCGATCTTGACCCACTCGCCGCCCTGCGGCGCAAAGCCGAAGCCGTCGGCCCCGATCACCACGCCGGCATGCACGATGCAGCGCTCGCCGATGTGGCAGTCCTCGCCTAACGTCACCCGCGATTTGAGCACCGTGCCCGCGCCCACGTGCGCGCCGCGCTCCACCACGCACAGCGGGCCGATGACGGCCGTGGGATGCACCGTGGCGTCGGGGTCCACCACCGCGCTGGGATGGATGCCCTGCGCCACCGCCACGGCATGCGCGCGCTTCCACAGCTGCGTGGCACGCGCGAAATACACGTACGGCTCGTCCGCGACGATGCACGCCCCCCGGGCCAGCCCGGCCTCGCGCATCGATGGCGCCACAATGACACAGGCCGCCCGGGAGGCGGCCAGTTGCTGCTGGTAGCGCGGATGGCTTAAAAAAGCCAGGTCACCGGGACCTGCAGACTCCAGGGGAGCGATGCGGCGGATTTCTCCGTCCCTCTCGCCCCCCTCCAGCGTGCCGCCCAGCGCATCGACGATCTGCCCCAGAGAGAGGCTCACGCCGCGCGCCCCGTCAGCCGACGGCCATCACTTGGCGGGCGTGGCAGCAGCGGCATTCAGTGCCTTGATCACTTTGTCGGTGATGTCGTGCTTGGGGTTGATGTAGACGGCTTCCTGAAGGATCACGTCGTACTTCTCGGCCTCGGCGACCTGCTTGACGACCTTGTTGGCGCGCTCGAGCACTTGGCCCAGCTCTTCGTTCTTGCGGGCGCCCAGGTCTTCCTGGAATTCGCGGCGCTTGCGCTGGAAGTCGCGGTCCTGGTCGACCAGCTGGCGCTGGCGGGCCGTGCGCTGGCTCTCGGCCATCGTGGGCGCTTCGCGCTCGAACTTCTCGGTGGCGGACTTCAGGCTGTTGCCCTGCTCCACGAGGTCCTTCTCACGACGGGAGAACTCCTGCTCCAGCTTGGCCTGGGCCGCCTTGGCGGTGCTGGCTTCGCGGAAGATGCGGTCGGTGTTGACGAAGCCGGCCTTGAACTCCTGCGCCTGTGCAGGCACGGCTGCACCGAGCGTGCCCAGCAAGAGAACGAGGGGAATATGGCGGGAGAGAGATTTCATTAGAAAGACGTTCCGATCTGGAATTGCAGTTTCTGGATTCTATCGCCGGCGAACTTGCGCACCGGTTGCGCAAAAGCGAGGCGAAGCGGACCGAGCGGAGAAATCCAGCTCAGGCCCAGGCCGGCAGAGACACGCATGTCGCTGAGGGTGACCTTTTCATCTTCGCCGTACACGTTGCCCGCATCCACGAAGGTGAACACGCGCAGCGTGCGGTCGTTGCCCGCACCTGGGAACGGTGCGATCAACTCGGCATTGAGCGTGACCTTCTTCGGTCCGCCCAGCGACGCACCCGTCACGTCGCGAGGACCCAGCGTGCCCTGGTCGAAACCGCGCACGGAGCCCAGGCCGCCCGAGTAGTAGTTCTTGAACACCGGGAACGGCCGGCCGTTCATGCCCTTGCCCCAGCCGAACTCGCTGTTGAATGCCATGGTGAACTTCTTGTTCAGCGGCACATACTGCTGGAACTGGTAATTGCCACGCACATAGCGCGCATCGCCGGCCACCGACCATTCGGTGTTCAGGCGCTGGTAGCGGCCCGAATTGGGCGCCAAGGCGCTGTCTCGGTCATCGCGCGACCAGCCGATCGTGAGCGGAATCGCGGTGCTGCTGGAGCCGTAGGTCGTGGCATACGACAGGTACGCGGCGGGAATGTTGGTGCCCAGCTTGATCCGCGTCTGTTCGAGGCCGCCCCCGAAGAACACGGTATCGGTTTCGCTGAAGGGGATGCCGAAGCGCACGCTGGTACCAGCGGTGATCAGCTCGTAGTTGCCACCCTGGTCCTCGTACGGCTTGTCGGTGCGGTAGTACAGATCGAGCGTGCGCGAGATGCCGTCCCGCGTGAAATACGGGTTGGTGGTGCTGAACACCAGCGTGCGGCGGTACTTGCTGGTGTTGACGTCCACCCCGAGGTAGTTGCCCGAACCGAACACGTTCTCCTGCTTGATGCTGAACGACAGCGAGACCTTTTCCGCGCTCGAGAAGCCCGCGCCCAGCTGCAGCGATCCGGTGGGCTTTTCGGCCACGTTCACCACCAGGTCCACCTGATCGGCCGAGCCCGGCACTTCCTGCGTTTCCACATTGACTTCGGTGAAGAAGCCCAGGCGGTCCACGCGGTCACGGGACAGCTTGATCTTGTCGCCGTCGTACCAGGAGGCTTCGTACTGGCGGAACTCGCGGCGGATCACTTCGTCGCGCGTGCGGTTGTTGCCGCTCACGTTGATGCGGCGCACGTAGGCACGGCGGGCCGGCTCGGCGCGCAGTACCAGGGCCACGCGGTTGTTCTCGCGGTCCACTTCGGGCACCGCTTCGACGCGCGCGAACGCGAAGCCGAAATTGCCGAAGTAGTCGGTGAATGCCTTGGTGGTTTCGGCCACCTTGTCGGCGTTGTAGGGCTCGCCGGGCTGGATGGTGATCAGCGACTTGAACTCGTCGTCGCGGTCCAGGTAATTGCCTTCGATCTTCACGCCGGAGACCACGTAGCGCTGGCCCTCGGTCACGTTGACGGTGATCGTGATGTCCTGCTTGTCCGGGGAGATCGCCACTTGCGTGGAATCGATGCGGAACTCGAGGTAGCCGCGTGCCAGATAGTAGGAACGCAGGGTTTCCAGGTCGGCGTTCAGCTTGGTGCGGGAATAGCGGTCCGACTTGGTGTACCAGCTGAGCCAGCCGCCCGTGTCCTGGTCGAACAGCCCTTTGAGCGTCGATTCGCTGAAGGCCTTGTTGCCCACCAGGTGGATTTCCTTGATGCGCGCGGGCTCGCCTTCGGTCACGGTGAAGGTGAGGTTGACGCGGTTGCGCTCGATGGGGGTGACCGTGGTCACGACCTCGGCGCCGTACAGGCTCTTGTTGATGTACTGGCGCTTGAGCTCCTGCTCCGCGCGGTCGGCCAGGGCCTTGTCGAAAGGCCGGCCTTCGGTCAGGCCCACATCGCGCATGGCTTTCTTGAGCGTGTCCTTGTCGAATTCGCGGGCACCGGCGAAGTCCACGTCGGCGATGGTCGGCCGCTCTTCCACGACCACCACGAGCACGTTGCCGCTGGCCTCCAGGCGCACATCCTTGAACAAGCCCAGCGCGAACAGCGCACGGATCGCCGCAGCGCCCTTCTCGTCGTTGTAGTCGTCACCCACCCGCAGCGGCATCGACGCGAAGATCGTGCCCGGCTCGACGCGCTGCAAACCCTCCACCCGGATATCCTGCACCTTGAACGGCTCCAGGGCCCATGCCGCATTGGCAGCAAAAACCATGGCGGCCACGGCACATGCCTTGCGCACGCCCAAGCGATTGAATTGTTTTTTCATGAGTGAACTGGTACCGCACGGTGAACGCGCACGGCAAAAAGGTTAGCCAAAAAGCCGGGTGATATCGTTGAACAGGGCGATGGACATCATCAGGAGGAGCACCGCCACGCCGCCGCGCTGCAATCGCTCCATCCAGGCGTCGGACACGCCCTTGCCAGTCACGCCTTCCCAAAGATAATACATCAGGTGTCCACCGTCCAAAACCGGCAGCGGAAGCAGGTTCAGCACGCCCAGGCTCACGCTGATGAGGGCCAGAAACACCAGGTACTGGGTCAGCCCCATGCTGGCCGAACGACCCGCGTAATCGGCGATGGTGAGCGGGCCGCTGAGGTTCTTGAGCGAGGCCTCGCCGATCACCATGCGCCCCATCATGCGCAGGGTCAGTGCCGACACCTCCCAGGTGCGGACCACCCCATTCCAGAGTCCTTCAAGCGGCCCGTGCCGCACGGTCACGAACTCCGGCTGGGCGCCCACGAAGGCCCCCACGCGGCCGACCGGGCCCGAATGCTCGCTGTGCAAGTCCGGCAGTACATCCAGCGTCAAGGTCTGGCCGCCGCGTTCGATGCGCCACGGCTGAGATACAGCCACCCCGCCACTGACCGATGCACGGATGAGCTCCCGCAGCTGCTGGCCATCCACCACATTGGTCGCACCCAGCCTGACGATCAGGTCCCCCTGCCGCAATCCAGCGCGTTGCGCCGGGCCACCCTGGACCACCTCGCCAAGCACGGGCCGCGTCCACGGACCCACGATGCCGATCTTGCGAAAGAGCTGCGCATCCGCCTCCCGCGCATCGAATTGCGCGAGTTCCAGCACCATCTGGCGCTGCGGCGCCCCGGGCGACGGCTGCACCTGCAGGCGGACGTCGGTGCCGTCGAGCGCGCCGCGGGTCAGGAGCCAGCGCAGGTCTTCGAAGGATCGCACTGGCTCGGATTCTTCGTTGCCGAGGGCCGCTTCCAGCACGAGCTCGCCGCCTTGCAAGCCGGCTTTCTGGGCCACGGACCCGGGCACGGGGCTGGCGAGAACCGCCTTCGGCTCCTCCACGCCCATCCAGTTCACTGCCGCGTACAGCAGCACGGCGAGCAGCAGATTGGCCGCCGGACCCGCTGCCACAATCGCAGCGCGGGAGCGCAACGGCTTGGCATTGAACGACAGGTGGCGCTCATGGGCATCGACGGGGGCCTCGCGCTCGTCCAGCATGCGCACGTACCCGCCCAAGGGAAACGCGCCGATGACGAACTCCGTGGGCGATCCCTTGGGTTGCCAGCGCAGCAGGGGTTTGCCGAAACCCACCGAAAAACGAAGGACCTTCACGCCGCAGGCGATCGCTACGCGGTAGTGGCCGTATTCATGGACGGCGATGAGCACGCCCAGCGCGACGATGAAGGCAATGACGGTCAGCAACATGGTGTCTTTCTGCCCAGAGGCGATCGCTCAGGCGGCCAGCCGCTGCGCACTGCGCAGAGCGACGGACCGCGCTTCGGCATCCAGCGCCAGCAGGGCCCCGAGCGATTCGGGGTTGGAGGGCGTCACCGCCTCCAGAGTTGCAAGGTTCAGCCGATGAATCTGATCGAAACGGATGCGGCGCTCCAGGAACGAGGCTACGGCCACCTCGTTGGCGGCATTGAGCACCGCCGTGGTGCCGCTTTGCGCGCGCAGCGCCTGCCAGGACAGGTGCAGCCCCGGGAAGCGGGTGGCATCGGCTTCCTCGAAGGTGAGCGAGGACAGGGTGGAAAAATCCAGCCGCGGCGTTCCGCTCTCGATGCGCTCCGGCCAAGCCAGCCCGCAGGCGATCGGAACACGCATGTCCGGCGTTCCCAGTTGCGCCAGCACCGACGCATCCACGAACTGGACCATGGAATGGATGATCTGCTGCGGATGGATCACCACCTTGATCTGCTCCGGCGCCAGATCGAAGAGCCAGCGCGCCTCGATGACCTCCAGGGCCTTGTTCATCATGGTGGCCGAATCGACCGAGATCTTTCGCCCCATCGAGAAATTGGGATGGGCGCAGGCCTGCTCCGGCGTGACATCGCGCAGCGTGGCCGGCGCCCGGGTGCGAAACGGCCCACCGGATGCGGTCAGCAGAATGTGGTCCACGCGGCGCGCCCAAGTCTGCGGGTCTTCCGGCAGGCACTGGAAGATGGCCGAATGCTCGCTGTCGATCGGCAGCAGCGTGGCCCCGCCCTCCTGGACGGCGGACATGAAGACCTCGCCGCCCACCACCAGCGCTTCCTTGTTGGCGAGCAGCAAGCGCTTGCCGGCCCGGGCCGCCGCAAGGCAGGGGCCCAGGCCCGCAGCGCCGACGATGGCCGCCATCACCACGTCCACCTCTTCGTGGGAGGCAATGGTGTCCAGCGCGTCCAGGTCCTGCAAGACCCGCGTTGCCAGGCCATGCGCCGCGAGCCGCTCCTCGAGCAGCCGCGCATGCGGCGCGCTGGCCATCACGGCGAAGCGGGGCTGGAAACGGACACACTGCGCCAGCAGGGCGTCGACCTGCGTGGCAGCGCTCAGGGCAAACACCTCGTAGCGCTCGGGATGGCGTGCCACCACATCCAGGGTGTTGGTACCGATGGACCCCGTGGATCCCAGGACCGTGATGCGTTGTTTCATGCGGAAGCGAAGTGGGTCAACATCATGGCCAGCGGCAAGGTGGGCAGCAGCGCATCCACGCGATCGAGCACGCCGCCGTGGCCCGGAAGCAAACCGCTGCTGTCCTTGGCGCCGATGCTGCGCTTGACAAGGGACTCGGTCAGGTCGCCCACCACGCTCATGGCCGCCATGAACACGGCACCCAGCAACAGCAGCCACCAGCCGCGCGCGAACAGGTGGGTATAGAAACTCGCGACCGATGCACCGGCGGACGCGTCGGCGACCACCCAGCCCACCGCCAGAACCACCACACTGGCCATGCCGCCCCACACGCCTTCCCAGCTCTTGCCGGGGCTGATCGAGGGGGCCAGTTTGTTCTTGGTGAAGCGCAGGCCGAATGCCCGGCCTGCAAAGTACGCAAAGATGTCGGCCACCCAGACAAGAACCAGGATCGACATCAGAAAATTGATGCCCGCCATGCGCGCCTGCACCGCGGCCAGCCACGCCAGCCACAGCACGAACACGCCGCCGACCAGCCGCACGGCCTTGGGAACCTGGGGCCAGCCCTGGACACCCGCGCGCAGCATCCACGCACCGACAAGCACCCACGCGGCGCCACCCAGGGTCCACAGCCAGGCCAGCGGTTGCTGCAACCAGCCCAGTGACCAGCTCGCCGCGCAAAGCGCGACGCAAGCGGCCCCCACCCCCACGGCCGCGCCAGAGCCCAGCCCTTGAAGCCGACCCCACTCCCAAGCACCCGCGGCCATCAAGACCAGGATGACCGTGGCAAAGGGCCACGGAGACGGGTAAAAAAGCGCCGGCAGCAAAATGGCCAGCAGGACGATGGCAGTGATGACGCGCTGTCGAAGCATGGGAAAGCCCTTTCAGACCTGCAGCGAGGCAGGTGACGACGCCAGTATTTGCTCGGATGTCTTGCCGAAACGGCGCTCTCGGGCATTGAAGGCGGCGATGGCCTCATCCAGGGCCTTGCCGTCGAAGTCCGGCCAGAGCCGGTCACTGAAGTAGAACTCGGAATAGGCCGACTGCCACAGCAGGAAATTGCTGATGCGCATTTCGCCACCCGTGCGGATCACCAGGTCCGGATCCGGCACGTGCGCCAGGCCCATGGCCGCATGCAGGCTGGCCTCGGTGATGGGCTCGCCCCGCGCCGCGACGGCCGCAGCGGCCTGCGCGATGTCCCAACGGCCGCCGTAGTTGAAGCAGACGTTCAGGACCAGGCGGGTATTGTGCGCGGTGTCCAGCTCGGCCTGGCGCAGGCCCGCACGCACCTTCTCGGACAACCCAGTCTTCTCACCGACGAAATGCAGGCGCACTCCGTCCTTTTGCAACTGGGGGACTTCCCGGGACAGCGCCTTGACCAGCAAGTCCATGAGGCCCGACACTTCATCGGCAGGCCGGTTCCAGTTTTCCGAAGAGAAAGCGAACACCGTCAGCACGGCCACGCCCCGCTCCACGCAGGCCTGCGCGCAGCGTTTGAGAGACTCCACGCCCTGCTTGTGCCCTGCCAGCCGCGGCAGGAAACGGCGCGTGGCCCAGCGGCCATTGCCATCCATGACGATGGCAACGTGGTGCGGAATGGCCGAAGAGGCGGACATGCAGGGCAACGATCGATTCCCGGAACCGGGGATCAGACCGCCATGATTTCCTGTTCCTTACCGGACACCAGCGCATCGACTTCAGCGATGTGCTTGTCGGTGACTTTCTGGATCTCGGTTTCCGAACGCTTCTGGTCGTCTTCGGAGGCCAGCTTGTCTTTGACCAGCTTCTTGACGGCTTCGTTGGCGTCACGGCGCAGATTGCGCACGGCGATCTTGGCGCTCTCGCCTTCGTTGCGCGCGAGCTTGGTCATTTCCTTGCGGCGCTCTTCGCTCATGGGAGGCATGGGCACGCGGATCAGGTCGCCCATGGAAGCGGGATTCAGGCCCAGATCGCTTTCGCGGATGGCTTTCTCGATCTTGGCGCCCATGCCCTTTTCCCAGGGCTGGACGCTGATGGTGCGCGAGTCGATCAGGGCCACGTTCGCCACTTGCGACAACGGCACGAACGAGCCGTAGTACTCGACCTGCACGGAATCGAGCAGCGCTGGATTGGCGCGGCCGGTGCGGATCTTGGACAGATTGTTCTTGAACGCCACGATGGACTGGTCCATCTTGGTTTCTGCATTCTTCTTGATATCGGCAATGGTCATGTTTTTCTCCTCAGCATGAAGCCGGGCACGCCGGGGCGCGCCCAACGCTCAAGCGTACACCAGCGTGCCTTCGTCCTCACCCATGACCACGCGCTTGAGCGCGCCGTGCTTGATGATGGAAAACACGCGGATCGGCAACTTCTGGTCACGGCACAGGGCAAACGCCGTCGCATCCAGAATCCCCAGATTGCGCGACATGGCCTCGTCGAACGTGAGCTTGGTGTAGCGGGTCGCCGTCGGGTCCTTCTTGGGATCGGCGGTGTACACACCGTCCACCTTGGTCGCCTTCAAAACCACCTCGGCGCCGATTTCGGCACCCCGCAGCGCTGCCGCGGTGTCGGTGGTGAAGAAGGGATTGCCGGTACCGGCGGCGAACACCACCACCTTGCCCTCTTCCAGGTATTGCAGGGCCTTGGGGCGCACATAGGGCTCGACAACCTGCTCGATGGCGATCGCCGACATCACGCGCGCCGTCAGTCCCTGCTTGTCCATGGCGTCGGCCAATGCCAGCGCGTTCATGACCGTGGCCAGCATGCCCATGTAATCGGCGGTGGCGCGGTCCATGCCGACCGAGCCGCCAGCCACGCCGCGGAAGATGTTTCCGCCACCGATTACCACGGCCACCTGCACACCCATGCGGGTGACCTCAGCGATCTCCTCCACCATCCGGACGATGGTGGCACGGTTGATGCCGAAGGCATCGTCCCCCATGAGCGCCTCGCCAGACAACTTGAGCAAAATGCGCTTGTGGGCTGGTGCAGCGATGGACATGGGGACTTCTCCGTGGGGCAATGGAATGGCGGGTGAGGTGGCGAGGGGGTCTGCGATCAAGCGGCAGACTTGGCGGCTGCCACCTGGGCGGCCACTTCGGCAGCGAAGTCGTCCACCTTCTTCTCGATGCCTTCGCCGACCACATACAGCGTGAACGCCTTGACCGTGGTGTTGGCGCCCTTGAGCATCTGGCCCACGGACTGCTTGCCGTCGGCAGCCTTCACGAAGACCTGGTCGAACAGCGACACCTCCTTGAGGTACTTCTGCACGCCGCCTTCAATGCGCTTGCTGACGATTTCGTCGGACTGCACGGCCTTGCCCTCGGTTTCCGCCTTGGCCTTGTCTTCCGCGGCCTTGGCAGCGGCGACCGAGCGTTCCTTCTCGATCAGGTCGGCAGGCACGTCGGCGCTGGTCAGCGCGACGGGCTTCATGGCAGCGATGTGCATGGCCACGTCCTTGGCAGCGGTTTCGTCGCCTTCGAACTCGACCACCACGCCGATGCGGGTGCCGTGCAGGTAAGAGGCCAGCTTGTTGCCGGAGAAGTGCTTGAAGCGGCGGAACGACATGTTCTCGCCGATCTTGCCGATCAGGCCCTTGCGCACTTCTTCCAGGGTGGGGCCGAAGCCGTCCTGGCTGTAAGGCAGGGCACCCAGGGCTTCCACGTTGGCGGGATTGTGCTTGGCCACCAGTTCGGCAGCGGCCTTGGCCAGCGCGAGGAAGCTGTCGTTCTTGCTCACGAAGTCGGTTTCGCTGTTCACTTCGATCAGCCCGCCGGTCGTGCCGTCGATGTAGCTGGCGACCACGCCTTCCGCGGTGATGCGGGCAGCGGCCTTGCCGGCCTTGGTTCCCAGCTTCACGCGCAGCAGCTCTTCCGCCTTGGCCAGGTCGCCTTCGGCTTCCGTCAGGGCCTTCTTGCATTCCATCATGGGGGCATCGGTCTTTGCGCGCAGTTCGGCGACCATGCTTGCGGTAATTGCAGCCATCTTTTTCTCCAGTCTCAGTTCAGTTCGTTACAGCATTCGGGCTAAAAAAAAGGGGGCTAACCAGGAGCCCCGCTTTCATTCGCGACAGGTCGCGCGGCCGGGAATCAGGCAGCGGTTTCTTCCACTTCCACGAATTCGTCAGAGCCTTCGGCAGCCACGGCCTTGACCACGTCGTTCACGGCATTGGCACGGCCTTCGATGATCGCGTCGGCGATACCGCGGGCATACAGTGCCACGGCCTTGGCCGAGTCGTCGTTGCCGGGGATCACGTAGTCGATGCCTTCGGGGGAGTGGTTGGAGTCCACCACGCCGATCAGCGGAATGCCCAGCTTCTTGGCTTCAGCCACGGCGATCTTGTGGAAGCCCACGTCGATGATGAAGATGGCATCGGGCAGTGCATTCATTTCCTGGATGCCGCCGATGTCCTTTTCCAGCTTTTCCATTTCGCGGGTGAAGGTGAGCTGTTCCTTCTTGCTCATGGCGTCGAGGCCGCCTTCTTGCTGGGCCTTCATGTCCTTCAGGCGCTTGATGGAGGTCTTGACCGTCTTGAAGTTGGTCAGCATGCCGCCCAGCCAGCGCTGGTCGACATAGGGCACACCGGCGCGCTGCGCTTCGGTGGCGAGGATTTCGCGGGCTTGGCGCTTCGTGCCGACCATCAGGATGGTGCCGCGGTTGGCGGTGAGCTGCTTGGCGAACTTTTGGGCGTCCTGGAAGAGCGGGAGCGACTTTTCCAGGTTGATGATGTGGATCTTGTTGCGATGGCCGAAGATGTACGGGGCCATCTTGGGGTTCCAGAAACGGGTTTGGTGACCGAAGTGGACACCGGCTTCCAGCATTTCGCGCATGGTGACGGACATGAGAATTTCTCCGAAGGTTGGGTCTAAAATCCAGCCCCAATAACTGCCGGCTTGCAAGAAGAAGGCAGCACCTTGAAAGGGCTGGTTTGCGATTTGTCTTGCCAAGTTGTCGGCCACGCACTGCGCAGCCACCAGCAAAACCCAAAGATTCTAGCATGGCAGATTGACCGAGCCCAAACGGACCCTTGCGCCACCGGCGCGGCCGGCGCCGGCAGGGCCCGCCTGGAAACAGGCCCTTGGAAAACACAAAAACAGTAGCAGCCAGCGCAGTGTCCATTAGCGCTGGTGCCTGAAAGAGCTCAGAAACCAAATGCACATCGCCATCGTGGGCGCCGGGATCGTCGGCGTCACCACTGCTTACGAACTGACGTGCGACGGCCACGAGGTTTCGGTTTTCGAACAACGCAGCGCCGCGGCGGAGGAATCGAGCTTCGCCAATGCCGGCCTCTCCTCGCCCGCCCTCCTCATTCCCCTAACGGCCCCGGGCATCGGCGGCCCGCAAAGCACCCGGCTCTGGGGACGCCATGCGGCGGTGCGGCTCGCCAAGGGGGTGACGGCATCCGAGCTGCGATGGCTCTGGCGGTGGCGCAAGGCTGGCCGCTCGCCGGCCCTTCCGATGGCCCTTTCCGCACTGGAGCAACTGGGCCGCTACAGCCAGGCGCGCATGCGGTGGGTGTCGGAGCAGCTGCAGGTGGACGCGGAAACCGGCCGCGGCGCGCTGGTCCTGCTGCGCACGGTCGAAGACCTGGCGCACGTGCAGCCGGCCCTGCAACTGCTGCGGGACGCGGGCATGGTCATCCACGACGTGGATGCCGAGACCGCCCGCCAGATCGAGCCGGGCCTGTCCCCCGACACCCCCCTGATCGGCGCCCTGCACATTCCCGATGGCGAGTCCAGCAACTGCCGCCTCTTCGCCCAGATGCTGCGCTATGCCGCGCAGGAGCGCGGGGCGCAGTTCCATTTCAATGCCCAGGTCACCGGGCTGGATGCGGCGCCCGCGGGTCTGCGGATCGCCGGCGAGACGCTGCCGCGCCGGTTCGATGCCGTCGTCGTCTGCGCCGGCGTGGCGGCGGCGGCGCTGTTGCGCCCCTTGGGTGCCGAGCTGCCGATGGCCGCGCTCCACGGCTACTCGATCAGCGCCCCGGTGCGCGAAGACTCCCATGCCCCGCAAGGATCGGTCGTGGACCCGCTCCACCGGGTGACGATCACGCGCCAGGGCCAACGCGTGCGCATCGCGGGTGGCACCGAACTCGGCCGGGGCGATGGCGCGCACCATGCGCCCACGCTGCAAACGCTGTACCAGGCCATCTCCGGCTGGTTTCCCGGCGGGGTGCAGGTTTCATCCGGCCAGGTGCAGGTGTGGCGTGGTGCCCGCCCCACCCTGCCGGACGGTGCCCCGGTCGTGGGTCCGAGCGGCCTGCCGGGGGTGTGGGTCAACGCCGGCCACGGCGGATGTGGCTATGCTCTCGCCAGTGGCAGCGCGCGGGCCCTGGCCGACCTGATGGCCCAACGCGCGCCCGAGGTGGATCTGCAGCACTTCGCGCTGCGCCGCTTCTGAGCCGGACCCGACGCCATGTGCTCAGAGCCGCCCGCAGCAACAGCGCCGAAGCCCGCCCTTCGCCGGATCACGGCCGATCGGCCCCATCCCCTGTTCGACACGCCGGCCACCCGCCGGATCGAACAGGCCCTGGCAGCGCAATGCCCCCCACACACCCTGATGCAACGGGCCGGTTGGGCGGTGGCCCGGCTGGCCCAGGCCGTCGCCCCGCACGCACGCAATGCATGGGTGGTCTGCGGCGCGGGCAACAACGGCGGCGACGGCCTGGAAGCGGCGCTCCACCTGCACCGGGCGGGGCGCATCGCCACGGTGACCTGGCTGGGCAGGCCGGACACGGTGCCGCCCGATGCGCTCGCGTCCTATCGGCGCGCTGCGGCCGCGGGTGTCGTTTTTTCCGATGGCCCGCCGCCGGGCATGGGGCCCGATGACGTGTGCGTGGACGCGCTGCTGGGCATCGGCCTGGCGGGCAGCGGCAAGCCCCGTGCGGCCGACCCGCGCATCCAGCACCTGCTGGCCCAACTGCATGCCACGCCCGCCCCGGTGCTGTGCGTGGATACGCCCTCCGGCCTGTCGGGCGACACGGGCCAGTTCGCGGCCGGACTGGCGCCGCCGCCGGGCGCCGCAGCGTCGCCACGGCACACCCTGGCCCTGCTCACCTTGAAGCCCGGGCTGTTCACGGGGAACGGGCGCGACGCGGCCGGACAGGTCTGGTTCGACGACCTGGGCTGTGGCGCGACGGACGTGGCGCCCTGCGCCTGGCTGGCTGCAGCGCCACCGCCCGCCCACCGCGCGCATGCCAGCCACAAAGGCAGCTATGGCGATGTAGCGGTGGTGGGCGGAGAAGGGCTGCGGGCCCGGGGCATGGGCATGGCGGGCGCAGCGCTGTTGGCGGCATCGGCGGCGCTGCACGCGGGCGCCGGGCGGGTGATGGTGGCCCTGCTGGACGGGGGCGACCTGTCCCTCGACCCCATGCAGCCGGAATGCATGTTCCGGCGCTTCGACGCGCTGCACCTGGAGCAAGGCACCGTGGTCTGCGGATGCGGCGGGGGCGAGGCCATCCGGGCGGTGCTGCCGAAGGTCCTGGCCGAGGCGCGCCGCCTGGTGCTGGATGCGGATGCGCTCAATGCCGTGGCCGGCGACCCGTGCTTGGCGAAGGCGCTGCGCGATCGCGCGGCGCAGCCGGGCCGGCACACCGTGCTCACGCCCCACCCGCTGGAAGCGGCCCGGCTCCTGGCGGTGGACACGCCCGGCGTGCAGGCCGACCGGCTGGCCGCGGCCTCCCGGCTGGCGGAGCAATTCGGCTGCGCCGTGGTGCTCAAGGGCTCGGGCAGCGTGATCGCTGCCCCGGGGCAAACGCCCCGCATCAATCCGACCGGCAACGCACGCCTGGCAACGGGCGGCACGGGGGATGTGCTGGCGGGACTGGTGGGTGCGCGGCTGGCCCCGGCGTCCGACGTGCCGAACGCCGCCTTCGATGCGGCCATGGCAGCCTGCTGGATGCACGGCGAGGCGGCGGACCAATGGCCTGACGGCACCGCCTTGACGGCGTCGGCACTCGCCCGGCGGCTGACGCCCGGGTGAATTCCGCCCGAAACGGTTGATTTGCGTCAACGGATCGCAACCAACCGTAACTGTCGTCGCAACAGCCTTCCAAAAGGCGTTGTCTGACAGACCGGGCCAGAACGCAAGCGGTTTAATGCGTTCACCCCACCCGCCGTGCAGGCCCCCACCCCTCTTGAAGGACATCTGTCATGAAACGCAAAATCCACTCCGGAACCCGCGCTTTCGCAGCCTTTACGGTGACAGTGCTTCTCGCGGTGGCCGCCACCGCCATGACGCTGGTGCCGGACGAGGCGGTGCAGGCCGCCGACTCGCTGGTGAATCTGCCGGGGAACCTCGAACAGATTCTTCCCGCGGAATCGTTCCTCAACTGAGTCCGGCATCCCGGCACGGCGCGGACCGGGGCAGTCCCCTGGACCTCCGCGCCACCCCCTCCCCCTTGAGTTTCTGCATCAGCTGCATCAGCGCTTTTCAGCGCTGAGCCCCTGTTCCAACACCGACAACCGCCTGCGGGCGGCGGCAGCGGCGGGCCCATCGCCCCTTTGATCGGCACGCTGCGCCGCCAGGGTCAGCCAAGCCAGCAACGGCCGTCGCCACCCCTGCGCAGAGGCGGCCTCCACGGCGGAGTCGACCACCTGCGGCGTTTCCCGGCCGGTTTTCACCCACACCCCCGCGGCCACCAGGCGCGACAGCGGATCGGCCAGGCCGGCTTGCGCAGCCGGGCCGGCCGCCCAGGCGCTGCGCTGCGGCTCGGGCAGGTGGGCGGCGGCGGTGCTGTCGATGGTGCCGGCCAGATAATCGGCATAGGCCTGGTCCTGCGGCGCGGCGTCGGCGCGCAGGGCGTCGAAGGCCGTGCACGGCTCCACCACCAGACTGGCGACCTGGGCGGCGCAGCGCATGAGTTCCACGCGTGCCAGCAGGTCGGGCCGCCCCGTGCGGGCCACTTCCGCCCGGGCCCGGGCCCATTCCAGCTGCGCGATGCGGGGCTCGCCCGACAGGTATGCCTCGGTGGCCTTGCGGGCCGCGCCGTGGGCATTCATCTGCCATTCCGGCGTGGGCGGCTTGGCCGAGCAGGCCCAAAGGGCCAGGCAGGGGAGCAGCGCGGCGGCACGCAGCACCGATGTGCGCAGCGGGGAAGACAGCAGGGGTTTCATGGCAGCTTGAGTTCCGTGTCGCGCGCAAACGGCCACTTGCGCTGGATGTCGTTGACCAGGCCCTCCACCTTGCGCAGGTTGCTCTCCACTTCGGCCCGCAAGGTGCCCAGGTCCGTGGTGGCTTCGCGCGCGTTGGCGCCGATGGCCTGGGCTTCGGCCAGCACGGCATCGACCCTTTTCAGGCTCTGGCGCGTGTCGGCCAACAGGCCGTTGAGCTGCACCACCGTGGCCCGCACCTCGGGCACGAGCCCCGGGTCGCCCGCCGCTCCGAACACCTGCCGGTCGGCCTTGGCGGCCATGCCGTCGATGCGCGACAGCAGCTGGTTGGTGCGGTCCAGCGTGGCGGTGATCTTTTTGGCGTCCGCTTCACTGCCCATGAGCACGTTGAGCGCGCCGCCCGGCGCATTCAGCCGCTCGGTCAGCGTGCGCACGTTGGACAGCGTGCCGCCCAGCGCGGCATCCTGGGCCGTCATCGCCTGCAGGTTGGACAGCAGTTCGCGCGCCGAGGCCATGAGCTGCGGGATCTCGGCCGTGGCATCGCCGCGCAGCACCGGGCGCTCGGCGCCGTCGGCCAGCAGCGGGTCGGTGAGGATGCCGCTGTAGGCCTTGATGGTGGTGCCGCCCACGATGCCGCGCACCAGCGTGAAGACACTGGACTCGCGCAGCCAGTGCGCGTCCTTGCGCGGCACGTCGATCAGGATGCGCACGTTGCCGTCAGGCGACAGCTCGATGCCGCGCACGCGGCCGATCGGGAAGCCCGAAAACGTCATGTCCATGCCGACCACCACGCCCTCGGAGTCGTCAGCCGTGAGCACCAGGCGCTGCGTGGGCTCGAAGACGCCCCGCGCATACAGCAGGTAGAACGCCGAGCCCACGATGAGCGCCAGCGTGAACAGGAGCAGCGCCGCGGCCTTGCGCTCCAGGTTCGCCACCGGGCGCTGCGCTTCGAGCAGCGCCTCGCTGGCGGCATCGTCCGCTTCGTGGGAAGGGGGCCGCTCAGCCATGGCGCGCACCGCCGTGGGCCCGCGGGCCAAAAGCGCCCGCAGGGAAGGTGTCTGGGTCGGGCATGAAAACGTTTCCTCGGTGAGGCCACGGAGCGCAGCGCGGGCCATGGCCGGTGTCGTTCGTCATATGGGTCACGGAACGAGTTAGTAGTAATTGCCCAGCAGGGACGCGACTTCGATCAGCAGCAGCACGGCGAACATGCGCGCGAGCCCGCCCAGTTCGGAGCCATGGCGGCCCCGGCCGTCGCCGTTTTCGTAGAGCCCCGCCGCCATGGGAATGAGGGCCACGGCCAGGCTGAAGAACAGGGTCTTGAGCACGAACACCAGCGTGACGGCCGGCGTGAACACCTGGCCGAACATGCGCGTGTAGCTCGGCAGCCCTGCGGTGTTGAGCCCATACACCCCGAAATAGGCCATGGCGAGCGCGACCACGCACGACAGCGCCGCGAGCGTGATGCTGGCGTAGATGCCGGCCACCACCCGGGGCAGCAGCTCCACGCGGATCGGGTCGGCGCCGTGCCGGCGCAGGCTGTCCAGGCGGCCGGCCTGGCGCATGAGGGCGAGCTGGGTGCCGTTGGGGATGGTGGTGCGCATGGCGACGAAGAGCGCGGCGGTGAGCGGGATCAGCTCCAGCACCAGCACGCGGATGACCATCTCCAGCGCGTAGCGCGACAGGCCGTAGCTCAGCGCCGTGACGACGACGATGCGGGTGATGACCAGGCTGACCAGCGCCGCCAGCACCGTGAAGCCCAGCAGGATGGGCGCCGTGTCCTGGTACATGTGCCGCGCGAGCCGCCAGCGCGTGGCGCGCCCGTAGCTGGACGGCGAGAGCATGAGCACCAGCGCCACCGACCCGAGGTGCACGATGCGCCACCAGGCCACCGCCCAGCCCCGCGCGCCACGCCAGATGCGGTCGATCAGCGAGGGGGACGGCAGGCCGGCGATCATGCGGGCATCATAGTGGATGGGCCGACGGCGATGCGTAACAAAATTGGCCTCCAGCGCATATTCCACTAGGGCGTTCCGCTATCAATTTCATTGCAATGCGGGTGGTGACCGGGGGTGACGCGGCCTGGCGTCACACGTGCCGTTTGGCCATCGGCGCGGGCGGCGGCACGGTTTCGGCATCGGCGCGGGCGTGCAGCGCCTCGATCACGCGGCAGCGGCCGGCATCGGTGCCGTCGCAGCGGCCGCGCAGCGACAGCAGCTCTTCCTCCAGCGTGCGCAGCTCCTGCAGCCGGGTGCGCACATGCTGCAGGTGCTCGTCCAGGGTGTCGCAGGCCGCGTGGTCGGCCGCTGCGCCGCTGTGGTCCAGCGCCAGCAGGGTGCGCACCTCGTCCAGCGACATGTCCATGGCCCGGCACAGCCGGATGAAGCGCAGGCGGTGCACCTCGTCCGCGCTGTACAGGCGGTAGCGGTTATCGGCGCGGGCCTGCTGGGGCAGCAGGCCTTCCTTCTCGTAATAGCGGATGTTGGCGGCCGGCACGCCCGACAGGCGGGCGGCATCTCCGATACGGTGGCAGGGGCTTTGGGCAGACATGGCTTGACCTTCGAGCGGCTTCAAGGTTTTCAATCATGGCACGGCGGCATCGCGCGCGCCCCGACACACCAGGAAAACCATGACAAAACACAGCCACGACCTTTCCCCTGCCGGCCACGATGGCCATGGCCACGCGGGGCACGGCCACGGCCCGACGCCGGCCCCGGCCTCCGCCGCCGCCGCCCGGCCGGCCACCGCACCCCGCATCGACGTGTCCTGCTGCGGTGGCGGGTGCTCTAGCACCGCGCCCCAGGCCGGCGCGAAGGCGGCAGCCGCTCCGGCGGGCGAAGCGCACGGCGACCACGGCCATGCCTCCGAAGGCGACCACGACGGGCACGACCACGGCGCCCTGCCCGGCTGGGGCCGCCTCGCCGCCGCCCTGGTGGCGGCCACCGGCGCCGAGCTGCTGCACCTGCTGGGGCCGGACACCACGCCGTGGCGCGTGGCGGGCATGGGCGTCGCCGCGGCGGCCATCCTGCTGGCGGGGCTGGGCATCTACCGCAGCGGCCTGCGCTCGCTGATGCGGGGCCAGTTGGGCATCAGCGCGCTGATGGCGGTGGCCGTGACCGGCGCGTTCCTGATCGGCCAGTGGCCCGAAGCCGCCATGGTGATGGCGCTGTACGCCCTGGCCGAGCGCATCGAGGACCGCGCCGTGGGCCGCGCCCGCGACGCCATCGGCGCCCTGCTGGCGCTCAGCCCCGACCAGGCCGACGTGCGCGGCCCGGACGGCCAGTGGCGCACGGTGCCCGCCGCCGACGTGGCCGTGGACAGCACCGTGCGCATCCGCCCCGGGGGCCGCGTGCCGCTGGACGGCGTGGTGACCACCGGCCGCAGCGCGGTCGACGAATCCAGTGTGACGGGCGAGAGCCTGGCCGTGGACAAGGCCCCGGGCGATCCGGTATATGCCGGCACGCTCAATGCCCAGTCGGAACTGGAGTTCCGCGTGACGGCCGCGGCCGGCCAGACCACGCTGGACCGCATCATCCGCGCCGTGGAGCAGGCCCAGGGCGCCCGAGCGCCCACCCAGCGCTTCGTGGACCGCTTCGCCGCCGTGTACACGCCCGCGGTGTTCGCCATGGCCGTCGCCGTGGCCATCGGCGCCCCGCTGCTGTTCGGCTGGATCTGGCTGGATGCGATCTACCGCGCGCTGGTGCTGCTGGTGATCGCCTGCCCCTGCGCGCTGGTGCTGGCCACGCCCGTCACCGTGGTGAGCGGCCTGGCCGCCGGGGCCCGGCGCGGCATTCTCATCAAGGGCGGCAACTGGCTGGAGCTGGCCCGCGGCGTGCGCGCCGTGGCCTTCGACAAGACCGGCACCGTGACCGCCGGGCGCCCGGTGCTGGTGGGCCGCGATTCCTTCGGCAGCGATGGCGCCCAGGATGTGGCGGCGGCACTCGCCGGGCGCTCGGACCACCCCGTCTCGAAGGCCATCGCGGCCGGGCTGGGCACCCCCGCCGGCCTTCCCGAGGTGGAGGATTTCACCGCCCTGCCCGGGCGCGGCGTGCAGGCGCGCATCGCCGGCGCCACCTGGCTGCTGGGCAACCGCCGGCTGGCCCAGGAAAAGGGCCTGTGGACCGACGCCGTGGAGGCCGCCGCCGCCGCGCACGAGGCTCAGGGGCGCAGCGTCACGCTGCTGGCCGACGGCCAGGCCGTGCGGGCGCTGTTCGCCGTGGCCGACACGCTGCGCCCAAAGTCTGCGCAGGCCGTGGCGGACCTGCGCGCGCTGGGCATCGTGCCGGTGATGCTCACCGGCGACCACGCCGCAGCGGCCCAGGCCGCCGCGCGCGAGGCCGGCATCGACGAAGTGCAGGCGGGCCTGCTGCCCGAGCAGAAGCTGTCGGCCATCGCCGCGCTGCAGCAAAAGCACGGCATGACGGCCATGGCGGGTGACGGGATCAACGACGCGCCAGCCCTGGCCAAGGCCGACATCGGCTTCGCCATGGGCGGCGCCGGCACCGACGTGGCGATGGAGACGGCCGACGTGGTCATCATGAACGACGACCTGCGCCGCGTGGCCGAGACCGTGCGCCTGTCGCGCCGCACGCATGCCGTGCTGATGCAGAACATCGTGCTGGCACTGGGCATCAAGGCGGTGTTCTTCGGCCTGGCGCTGGCCGGGCACGCCACCATGTGGATGGCCGTGTTCGCGGACATGGGCGCCAGCTTGCTGGTGGTGGCGAACGGCCTGCGCATGCTGCGCAGCGAATCGCTATCAAAACAATAGCACCCGGCACAATCGAAACCCCGGCACAGGCCCGTTTTCGCTGGATTTCCTTGGCGCAGCCCGCCGGCCCGGGGAGGGGCCGGTCCGCGGCCTTCCCGGGCGGACGGCGCGCTGGCGGCACGGCCGGCCCGGATTTCGCTCTTTGAAGGTCGCGCTTCGCACATTCGCGTGCGGGCGCAGGCGCAGCGTGGGGTAATCATGGGTTCGACACCTCCTAGAATCCGCCCACCTTCTTCAACGGCGCCAGACCGCGAGCCCTTCAAGAGGCCCCGTTCCCCGGCCACGCCGCCCCCTCTTCCCGCATGAGCACCTCCGCCCCGCCCACCCCGACATCCCCGCCCACCATGGTTCCCCACACCGCCACCGAAGACACCGCCGCCCTGTTTACGGGCGTGCTGCTCATTTCGGTGGGCGTGGGCTTTTTCGGCAGCGCCGGCCTGCTCACGGGCGGCACGGCGGGGTTGGCCTTTCTGTTGCACTACGCGACCGACATGGGCTTCGGCAAGCTCTTCTTCCTGCTCAACCTGCCGTTCTACTGGCTGGCCTGGCGCAAGATGGGGCGCAGCTTCACCCTGAAGACCTTCGTGGCCGTGGTGCTGCTGTCGGTGCTGACCGAGGCCCAGCCGGGCCTGATGGAATTCGTCGCGCTGCAGCCGCTCTATGCCGCGGTGGCGGGCGGGCTCATCACGGGCACGGGCTTTCTGGTGCTGTTCCGCCACCGGTGCAGCCTGGGCGGCATGGGCATCCTGGCGCTGTACCTGCAGGACCGCTACGGCTGGCGCGCGGGCAAGGTCCAGATGGCGGTGGACTGCTGCATCGTGCTGCTGGCGCTGTTCACGGTGGACCCCATGCGCGTGCTCTGGTCCATTGCGGGCGCCGTGGCGCTCAACCTGGTCGTGGCGATGAACCACCGCCCGGGCCGCTACATGGCCATGTAGCCGGCGCAGGCTCCGCCCGGAACTCCCGCAACGCGGGGCTATCATTCCCGGCTATGCGCCGCGGCATGTTCCTCTTTCTCATCGTGCTCATGGCCCTTCGGGGCCTGGCGGGCAATGCCATGGCGGCCGGCATGCTGCCGGCGGTGGGCACGGTGGTGCATGCGGCCCATGCAGCGGCCGAACCGCGATCCGGCACGTCCCCGGCGCACACCCTGCACACCGCAGCGCCCTCCGATGCCGCGGCGCTGCCGCCCTGCCATGGCGAGGCCACCGCCCCGTCGGCCGGGGCCGCGCAGGCGCCCCACGGTGGCGCCGACGATGCGTCCCCCCATACCAGCCAACACGCCCATGACGGCGGTTGCTCGGCCTGCGGCATCTGCCACTCGGCCATGCTGACGCCCCCGCTGGCGGACCCCGCGCGCACCGCGCTGCCCCGCGCGCCCCTGCCCCTGGCAGAGCGCCGCTTTGCCAGCGCCCTGGCCGCGCAGGCCATCAAGCCACCCATTTCCTGAGCCCCGACGCCCGAAGTGCGTCCGCGACCCGCACCCGCCACCGGCGGCGCGCGGATCGGCGGCCGCTGGTTTCGCCCTTGCTCAGGAGATCGCCGTGCGCGCCCCCTCGTCCCTTTCCGTTCGTTCTTCGCTCCTGCGCGGTGCCCTGGCCGCCGCCGCGCTCTTGCCGCCATGGCCGGCCCTGGCCCAGGCCCCCGGGCCGGTAGCCGACCCGCTGGCACCTGCCGGTGCGCTGGTCCACCGCAGCGTATTCACCACTGCCGCGCCGCCCGTCGAAACCGGCACGGAGGCCTGGCGCGATGCGCAGGCCGCCGTGGCGGCCACGCCGCGCGGCCATGCCGACATCGTGGCGTGGGAAGCCCGCCAGGCCGCGCCCTCGGCGGCATCGGCAACGCCGACAGCAGGCCACGGTGCGCACCACCACCCACCCTCCGCCCGCCTGCCCGCACGGGGGACGTCATGACCGCGCCCCGCACCGCCGCCTGGGGCGCGCTGGCCGCCGCCCTGCTGCTGGCCGGCTGCGCCAGCGTGTCGCCCGACGGCCTGCGCAGCCAGGTGCAGACGCTGGCCGATGGCCGCAGCGCCGGCGTGGCCGCGCCCGCGCTGCCCTCCGCCGACCCCGCGGCGCGCGCGCGGGCCGACGCGGCCATCGTGCAGTGGCTGGCCGGGCCGCTCGCCGCCGACGACGCTGTGCGCATCGCCCTGCTGCGCAACCCGGGCCTGCAGGCGCGGCTGGCGGCCCTGGGCGTGGCCGATGCGCAGCGCGTGCAGGCCCTGACCCTGCCCAACCCCACGCTCACGCTGGGGCGCTTTCGCAGCGGGCACGAGCGCGAGATCGAGCGCACGCTGGGCCTGGGCCTGATCGACCTCGTCACCCTGCCCTGGCGCACGCGCTGGCAGGGCCAGCAGATGGAGCAGGCCACGCTGGACGCCGCGCAGGACGTGGTGCGCCTGGCCTTCGACACGCGGCGCGCCTGGCTGCGCGCCGTGGCGGCCGAGCAGGTGGCCGCCACGCAGGAGCGCATGCACGAGGCGGCCGACGCCGGTGCCGAACTGGCGCGCCGCATGGCCCGCGTCGGCAACTGGAGCCGGCTGCAGCAGGCCCGCGAACAGGCGCTGTGGGCCGACAGCGCCGCCCAGCTGGCCCGCGCGCGGCTGGACGCCGCCACCGAGCGCGAGCAGCTGTCGCGGCTGATGGGCTTGTGGGGACCGGCTGCGCACTACACGCTGCCCGACCGGCTGCCCAACCTGCCGGTAGAGCCCGAGGCCAGCGAAGGCATCGAGGCCCGGGCCCTGCGCGAACGGCTGGACGTGCGCGCCGCGCGGCTGGAGCTGGACCGCGTGGCCGACACCGAAGGCTTTGCCGGCGTGGCACCCTGGGCCGGCGGGATCGGCTTGGCCTACACCCGCAACACCACGACCGAGCAGGACACCGGCCACGCCGACGTCAAGCGCGGCTGGGAGGTGGAACTGGCCGTGCCCCTGTTCGACTGGGGCGGCGCCGCACGCTCCCAGGCCCGGGGCCGCACGCTGCAGAGCGCGGCGCAGCTGCAGGACGTGGCCCTGCGCGCCCGCAGCGAGGCGCGCACCGCCTGGCTGGGCTACCGCACCGCCTACGACCTAGCGCGCCAGCAGCGCGACGCGGTCGTGCCGCTGCGCCGCTTCATCAGCGAGGAAACCACCCTGCGCTACAACGGCATGCTCGCCAGCGTCTGGCAGATGCTCGCCGAGGCCCGCGCCAGCAGCCAGGCCGTGGCCAATGCGCTGCAGGCCCAGCGCGACTTCTGGCTCGCCGAGGCCGACCTGCAACGGGCCCTGGCCGGCACCTCGGGCGGTGCGTCCAGCGCCGTCGCATCCACCGCCCTGCCCGGTGCCGCCGCCGGCCGCGCCGCCAACCCCGAATCCCAAGGCCACTGACATGAAACGCCGCCACTTCTTCTCCGGCGCCGCCACTGCCGTGGCCGCCGCCTCCGTGGGCCGCGCCGCCCTGGCCGCGCTGCCCGAAATCCCCCAGCACGGATCGGCCGACACCGCCGTGCCGCCCGCGCCGCCCACTGGGCGCCCGTTCCGCCCCGTGGTCACCCTGAACGGCTGGAGCCTGCCCTGGCGCATGAACGCCGGCGTGAAGGAATTCCACCTGGTCGCCGAGCCCGTGGTGCGCGAGTTCGCACCCGGCTTCGTGGCCCACCTGTGGGGCTACAACGGGCAGAGCCCAGGGCCCACGATCGAGGTGGTCGAGGGCGACCGCGTGCGCATCTTCGTCACCAACCGCCTGCCCGAGCACACCAGCGTGCACTGGCACGGCCAGCGCCTGCCCAACGGGATGGACGGCGTCTCGGGCCTGAACCAGCCAGCGATTCCCGCGGGCAAGACTTTCGTGTACGAGTTCACCGCGCGGCGCCCGGGCACCTTCATGTACCACCCGCATGCCGACGAGATGACGCAGATGGCCATGGGGCTGATGGGCCTGTGGATCACCCATCCGCGGCTGGATGCGCGCGGGCGCCACCCGCTCATCGCCACGGCCGACCGCGACTACGCCTTCCTGCTCAACGCCTTCGCCGTGGAGGCCGGCACGCGCACGCCGCGCGTGAACGAGATGACCGACTTCAACATCTGGGCCTGGAACAGCCGCGTGTTCCCGGGCATCAGCCCGCTGGTCGCGCGGCGCGGCGAGCGGGTGCGGGTGCGCGTGGGCAACCTCACCATGACCAACCACCCCATCCACATCCACGGCCACGAATTCGAAGTGACCGGCACCGACGGCGGCGCGGTGCCCCCCGGCGCCCGCTGGCCCGAGGTGACCACCGACATCGCGGTGGGCCAGATGCGGCAGATCGAGTTCGTCGCCGACGAGCCCGGCGACTGGGCCGTGCACTGCCACAAGAGCCACCACACCATGGGCGCCATGGGCCACGACGTGCCCACCATGATCGGCGTGGACCACCGGGGGCTGGTGGCCAAGATCCAGAAGATCGTGCCCGACTACATGGTGATGGGCGAGCGCGGCATGGCCGACATGGGCGCCATGGAAATGCCGCTGCCCGAGAACACGCTGCCCATGATGACCGGGACCGGCCCCTACGGCCCGCTGGAGATGGGCGGCATGTTCAGCGTGCTCAAGGTGCGCGAGCACCTGGCCGCCGGCGACTGGCGCGACCCGGGCGACTACGTGCAGCCACCCGGCACCCAGGCCTGGGAATGGCAGGGCGCCGCGGCGGACCTGCCCCCCGCGCCGGCAGCCCCCGCCGCTTCCACAGCGCCGCAGGCCGGGGCCGCCACCGTGCGCAAACCGGGCCCCGGCGGCACCGGCCACGCCCATTGACCGGCCATGCAGGCAACCTCATATGCTATTAATTTAATAGCAATATACCCTAGAAGAATATGAACTGGAGCCGTTTTTTACTTGAAACCCGGGTGGACACCCCCACCCACCGAAAGGACCCTGCCATGCCCCTGACCCCTCCCGCCGCTGGCGCCGCCCGGCCCCCACTGGCCGCGCGCCGCCGCGCCCTGCACGGCATCGCCGCCTGGGGCGCTGCCGCCGCCCTGCCCTGGCCGGCCTTCGCGGCGGGCCCGCAACCCATTGCCATCGAAGTCTGGAAGGACCCCAGCTGCGGCTGCTGCCAGGACTGGGTGGACCACATGCAGGCCAACGGCTTTCGCGCCACGGTGCATGAGACCGGCAACGCCGCCGTGCGCAGCCGCCTGGGCCTGCCGCAAAAGCTGGGCTCGTGCCACACGGCACTCGTCGGCGGCTACCTGATCGAGGGCCATGTGCCGGCCGCGGACGTGCAGCGCCTGCTGCGCGAAAAGCCCAAGGCCCTGGGCTTGGCCGTGCCCGGCATGCCGGTGGGCTCGCCGGGCATGGACGGCGCGATCTACGGCGGGCGCAAGGACGCCTACGACGTGCTGCTGGTGGCACACGGCGGTGCCAGCACCCGCGTTTTCAGCCACTACCCGCCATCCAAGGATCCCGCATGACCCGCCGCCCCTCCACCCCGGGCCGTGCCGCCCTTTCCCCTTTCATCGCCTTCATCGCCTCCATCGCCTTCTTTGCCCTGGCGGGCGTGGCCCCCGCGCAAGCGTCATCGCACGGCCAGGCCGGGCACGATGGACATGCCGGCCACACCGCCGCGGCAGCCGCCCCGTCCGATGCGGCGTCCACCACGGACACCGCCACCGCGGTGGACGCCGAACTGTCCCAGGGCGAGGTCGTGCGCTGGGACCCGTCGGCCGCCCGGCTCACGCTGCGCCACGGCGAACTGAAGAACCTCGCCATGCCGCCCATGACCATGGTGTTCCGCCTGCAGGACCCGGCGCCGGACCTGCCGCTCGCGCCCGGCACGCCGGTGCGCTTCCATGCCGAGAGCCAGCGCGGAGCGCTCGTCATCACTCGCATCGAGGCGGCCCGCTGAAGGCCGCCGGCGCGGCGCCATAATCGCCGCCCATATGACCGCAGCAACCCGTTCGGCCAGCGACGCTGGCAGCATTACCCGCGTGGCGGGCATCGAGGTCGGCCACTACACCGACGCCCGCCGCCCCACGGGCTGCACTGCCATCCTCGCGCGCGAGGGCGCCGTAGGCGGCGTCGACGTGCGCGGCGCCGCGCCGGGCACGCGCGAAACCGACCTGCTCGCGCCCTCCAACCTGGTCGAGAAGGTGCATGCCGTCGTGCTCGCGGGCGGCAGCGCCTGGGGCCTGGAGGCCGCCACCGGCGCCGTGCGCTGGCTGGAGGAGCGCGGCGTGGGCCTGGACGTGGCCGTGGGCCGCCTGCCCATCGTGCCGGCGGCCGTGCTGTTCGACCTGCTGGTGGGCGACATGCGCATCCGCCCCGACGCCGCGGCCGGCTATGCCGCCTGCGCCGCCGCGTCGCGCGACGATCCGGCCGAAGGCAACGTGGGCGCGGGCACCGGGGCCGCGGTGGGCAAGCTCTTCGGCATCGGGCGCGCGATGAAGGGCGGCATCGGCACGGCCTCGGTGTCGCTGGACGGCATCACCGTGGGCGCGCTCATCGCCTGCAACGCCGTGGGCGACGTGATCGACCCGCACACCGCCCGGCCCGTGGCCGGCGCACGCTCGGAAGACGGCCAGCGGCTGATGGACACGCGGCGCGCGCTGCTGGGCGGCGTGCCGCCCGAGCCCGTGCTGCCCGGCACCAACACCACCATCGGCGTGATCGCCACCGACGCGGTGCTGACCAAGGCCCAGGCCCACCGCCTGGCGGTGTCGGGCCACGACGGGTTGGCGCGCAGCATCAACCCCGTACACACCCAATTGGACGGCGACACGCTATTCACCCTGGCCACCGGCGCCACGGGCCGCCACGCGGGCATGCTGGTGCTGACCACCATGGCGGCCGAGGCCGTGGCCCGCGCCACGCTGCGCGCCGTGCAGGCCGCGCAGTCCCTCACCACCCACGAAGGCCTGTACCTGCCGAGCGCGGCGGACCTCGGCCGATGAACGCCTTCGCCGCTCGCTCCCGCACCGTCACGCGACGGGTGCACACGGCGCTGCTGAACCTGCGCGACCTGATCCTGTCGGCCGGTCCGCTCGCCTTCCTGGCGGTGGGGCTGCTGGTGCTGGCCTACTGGTGGCTGCAGCCCGCGCCCCCGAAGCGTGTCACCCTGGCCACCGGGCCCGCGCAGAGCGCCTATGCGGACTTCGGCCAGCGCTACCAGAAGGCGCTGGCGGCCGACGGCATCGAGGTCGTCCTGCGCGAGACGGAAGGCTCGTCCGCCAACCTGCAGTTGCTGCGCAGCGGCGAGGCCGACCTGGCCTTCGTGCAGGGCGGCACCGGCGAACTGCGGCCCGAAGACGCCGACGCCCTGGAATCGCTGGGCAGCCTGTTCGTGGAACCGGTGTGGATCTTCTACCGCACCGAGGCCGCGCGCCGCGTGGTCAAAAGCGGCCGGCTCGACAGCCTGGCGCAGCTGCGCGGCCTGCGCGTGAACGTGGGCACCGCGGGCAGCGGCGTGCCCACGCTGATGGAAAAGCTGCTGGAGGCCAACCGCATGGAGCCCCGCGCGCTGCGGCTGTCCGAGCTGGGGCAGACGCCGGCCACGGTGGAATTCCTCGCGGGCCGGCTCGATGCGCTGGTGTTCGCCTCGGCGCCGCAGTCGCTCATGGTGCAGATGCTGCTGCAGACGCCGGGCGTGCGGCTCATGGACTTTCCGCAGCACGAGGCCTACGGGCGGCGCTTTCCGTTCCTCACGCCCGTCACGCTGCCCCGCGGCGTGGTGGACCTGGCCGGCAACGTGCCGCATGCCGATGTGCGGCTGGTGGCCTCCACCACGTCGCTGCTGGCGCGCGAGGGCACGCACCCGACGCTGCTGCAGCTGTTCGCGCAGAACGCGCAGTCCCTGCACGGCAGCGCCGGCTGGTTCAACCGGGCTCGCGAGTTTCCGAGCACCCGCCATAGCGAGCTGCCCATCGCCGCCGAGGGCGAGCGCGCCATCAACGAGCCCGCGCCGCTGCTGCAGCGCTACCTGCCCTTCTGGATGGCCAACCTGATCGAGCGCATGTGGCTGGTGCTGGGCATCCTGCTGGCCGCCATGCTGCCGATGTCGCGCGTGGTGCCGCCGCTCTACCAGTTCCGCGTGCGCTCGCGCGTGTTCCGCTGGTACGGTCGCCTGCGCGAGATCGAGGACGAAATGGACGCCGGACAATCCGCGCCCCAGGCGCTGCACGAGGCCCTGGACCGGCTGGAGGCGCAAGTGGAAAAGGTGAGCGTGCCGCTGTCGTATGCCGACGAGCTGTACGCGCTGCGCAACCACATCCAACTGGTGCGCAAGAAGCTGCGCGCGGCGCCGGGCGGCGCGCCGGCTAGCGCGGCCTGACGGGCTTGCCGGCGCCCTTGCCGCGCTGCGCGCGGCCGTGGGCAGCCGCCACCGCGGGCGGTGGGCCGGGCAGCACCCGCAACGCCCCTTCGGCCATCAGCTTGTCGCGCATGCGGCGCGTCATCGACTGCGTGCTGCCGTCGGCCGCGGTGAACAGGAACAGCGTGTGGTGCGGACTCGACCAGGTCAGTTGCGTGTGCACGGCGCGCTGGTTGGAGATCAGCTCGACCCAGCTGCCCAAAGGAAAGTCGTTGGTGGCCTCGGCGCCGCTGGCGGCGGCATCGCCGCCCTCGTCGGCCACGCCGGGTTCGTGCAGCGAGCCATAGAGCGATTCCGGCGGCACGATGGTCTCCATGCCGTCCGGCTCCTCGGCGGACGCACCGGCCGGCTGCAAGGCCAGGCTGGCGGCACGCTCCATCGCGGCCTGGTGCAGGCCGGCGATGCGCTCGAGCACGGCGCCTGCCATGGCCTCGGCATGGCCCACGCTGTCCAGGCCCTGGCGCACGGTGCCGAGCATGCGCGTGACGGTGCGGCCCAGCCGCTCGGGCTCGGCCGCAGCCACCTCGGGCTGGGCGATCCAGAACAGCTCGGGCACCAGGGCGAGGTAGCCGCCGGGGTCGCCATCGGCACTGCCGGGGTCGTCCATCTGCGCGAGCGCCACCACGTCGGCCCAGGGGCCGGCGGCGAAATCGAGAATGTCTCGGGGCACCTGGTCCGCCCCCGCCAGCGCGCGGATGTCGGCCGCGATGCGCTTGGACAGGGCCTCGCGCTGCTGCACGCGCAGGGCGGCCTGCCGCTCGGCCTCCTGGGCCTCGCGCAACTGGCGCTCCTGCGACGCCCAGGCCGATTCGAGCGCCGTCAGCACCGTGGCGAAGGTGTCGGCGTCCTGGCTTTCGCTGGTGGCCAGGTGGCTCACCGCCTCGTCCACGAGCCGCATGAAGCGGTCGAAACGGGGGTCGGCATCGGATTCGAAGTCCAGCGCGCGCTGCGTCAGCTCGTCCAGCAGACGGCGCGCGGGGTGCTTTTCGTCGGTGAAGAACCGCCGGTCGTGCCGCACCAGCTGCTTGATGGCGGGCCGCAGGTTCTGCACGGCCCGCTGGATGGGCGGGGGCAACCGCTGGTCCTGCGCGATGTTGTCCATCATGCGGCTCACCACCTCGGTGGCCGTGCGCGATGGCGAGGGCGGCGCGGGGGCGGCGACCGTCGCCGGGGCCGCGACGGCCGCAGCGCCGCTCCAGGCCCCCAGCGCCGCGGGCTGGCTGCCGGCCAGCCGGCCCACGAGGCGCTCCAGCTGGGCGATGTCTTCCATCGCCTCGGCGGCCGCCGCGGAGCTGGGCGCGAAGTAGTCCGAGCCCCCAGCGCCCATCTGCGAGCTGGCAGGGCCTCCGCCGCGGGCCTCGGTCCAGGCGGCCGGCTGTGAGGGCACGCCGCCGAACGCGGCGACGGGCGCCATGCCGTAGGCGAAGGCATCGCCGGAACTGGCGAGCATCTGGCGCAGCATGCCCACGGTCAGCAGGGCTTCCTCGGCCTCGGCGGCGAGCGGCATGCCCAGCGAGGCCGGGCCGCCACCCACGCCCATACCACCGGGCATGCCGTACTGGCTGGGGTATGCGCTGGGATGAGGCGCGCCGTAGCTGCTCACGGGGCCGCCGTAGCCGCCGCCGTGGCTGCTGGGATACGCGCCGCCGTAGCCGGTGGCACGCCCCGCTGATTGGCCCGCCTGCCCCGCCACCGCGTAGCCCACCGGGGCGATGCCGTTGTCGCGAAGGCTCTGGGCGGCGGTTTTGTAGACGGAGACGAGTTCGTCGCCCAGCACCTTGCGCATGTGGGCCATCCACACCTGGCGGACCTCGGCGGACACGCCCGTTTCGCCCACCACCTGCTGCAGGGCGCGGATGTAGTTCTCGGGGCGCAGGGGATTGCGCTCGGGCTGCACGCGCTGCAGGCCCTGCGCGGAGCTGACCAGGGTGTTGAGCTCGGCCAGCGTGGCCTCGGTGGCGTGCACCGCGATCTGCTGGGCCCGCGACAGCTCGACCTGGGCCAGCACCTCGGACTCGTCCATGAGCGACAGCTCGCCGAAGTCCATGCCCGTTTCGTCGCCCGGACGGGCGCGCGGGTTGGAGGGGCCCTCGGCGAACACCTCCAGCAAGGCCATGGGGTAGGCCTTGGCCAGGGCGTCCTCGTGCTGCTTGATCAGCCGCAGCGCATCGGCCAGCAGCGTGCGCTGCTGGATGTTGCGCTCGGTGGACTCATCGCTGGCCAGCGCCCCCTGGGTCACGCTGGTCAGCCGTCCCATCAACGCCTCGCCCTGCCGCACCGCGTTGACGACGCAGGCACGAAAGACCGTTCTGGACCGGGACGCGGGCAGGGACATGGTGGCGGGCGAGGAAAAGCGGCAGCAGCGACGATCCTAACGGGTTGTTGCTTACTTGAGTGCCTTGTAACGCATGCGCTTGGGCTTTGCGCCCTCTTCGCCCAGGCGTTTTTTCTTGTCGGCTTCGTATTCCTGATAGTTTCCGTCAAAGAACACCCACTGGCTGTCGCCTTCCGCGGCCAGGATGTGCGTGGCGATCCGGTCCAGGAACCAGCGGTCATGGCTGATCACCAGCACGGTGCCGGCGTATTCCAGCAGCGCGTCTTCCAGGGCGCGGAGGGTTTCCACGTCCAGGTCGTTGGAGGGCTCGTCCAGCAGCAGGACGTTGCCGCCCGCGATCAGCGTCTTGGCCAGGTGCAGGCGCCCACGTTCGCCGCCCGAGAGGCTGCCGACCTTCTTTTGCTGGTCCGAGCCGTTGAAGTTGAAGCGGCCCGCATAGGCGCGGCTGGCCATCTGGAACTTGCCGACGTTCAGGATGTCCAGGCCGCCGGAGATGTCTTCCCACACGGTCTTGTCGTTGCCCAGCTCGTCGCGGTGCTGGTCCACGAACGCCATCTTGACGGTGGAGCCCACCACCACCTGGCCGCTGTCCGGCTGCTCGCGGCCGGCCAGCAGCTTGAACAGCGTGGACTTGCCGGCGCCGTTGGGGCCGATGATGCCCACGATGGCGCCCGGGGGAACGCTGAAGCTCAGGTCGTCGATCAGCACGCGGTCGCCGAAGGACTTGCTGACGTTATGGAACTCGAACACCTGCTGGCCCAGGCGCTCGGCCACGGGGATGAAGATTTCCTGCGTTTCGTTGCGGCGCTGGTATTCGAAATCGCTCAGCTCCTCGAAGCGGGCCAGGCGCGACTTGCTCTTGGCCTGGCGGGCCTTGGGGTTCTGGCGCGACCATTCCAGCTCTTTCTTCAGGGCCTTCGCGTGGGCCTCTTCGCTCTTTTGCTCCTGCGCCAGGCGGTCGCCCTTTTGCTCCAGCCAGGTGCTGTAGTTGCCCTTCCATGGAATGCCGCGGCCGCGGTCCAGTTCCAGGATCCATTCGGCGGCGTTGTCGAGGAAGTAGCGATCGTGGGTGATGGCCACGACGGTGCCGGAAAAGCGCTTGAGGAACACTTCCAGCCACTCGACCGACTCGGCATCCAAGTGGTTGGTGGGCTCGTCGAGCAGCAGCATGTCGGGCTTGGACAGCAGCAGGCGGCACAGGGCCACGCGGCGCTTTTCGCCACCGGACAGCAGGCCAATCTTGGCGTCCCAGGCGGGCAGGCGCAGGGCGTCGGCGGCGATCTCCAGCTGGTGCTCGGAGTCGGTGCCGGCCGTGGCGATGATCGCCTCCAGCTGGGCCTGCTCGGCCGCCAGGGCGTCGAAGTCGGCGTCTTCGGCGCCGTAGGCCACATAGACCTCCTCCAGGCGCGCCTTGGCCGCGAACACCGCGCCCATCGACTCTTCCACGCTCTCGCGCACGGTGTGCTCGGGATTGAGCTTGGGCTCCTGCTCCAGGTAGCCGATGGTCAGGCCCGGCATCGGAATGGCTTCGCCTTCGATTTCCTTGTCCACGCCGGCCATGATCTTGAGCAGCGTGGATTTGCCCGAGCCGTTCAGGCCGAGCACGCCAATCTTGGCGCCTGGGAAGAACGACAGGGAGATGTCTTTCAAGATCTGCCGCTTCGGCGGCACGGTCTTGCTGACGCGGTTCATCGAATACACGTATTGGGCCATTGGCTTTCTTTCCTTAAATGGGGGCTGCGCTGCCGGGGGTGCACGAGCGGCCGGGGAGGCCTGCCGGAAAAGCGCGTTCAGGCGGATTATCGGATGCTTTGGCGCCGGCGCTTTCGGCAACCCCGCAACGCGGTGCCCGCGCGCGACAGTTTGCCCCAGGGGCGGCCCGCCCGCGCCGCCTGCGTAAAGCCCCGGCCGCCGGCGGGCATCTCGTGCCACAATAGCGCCCAGCCACCGGCTCCAGTGATCGGTGGCCTCAGCAACCTGCTGGGGACGACGAAGCCGCCATGCGGTGTTCTGGCTCCCATTCGTGAATCCCATCTGCCTTGACTGGCCGCAGCCCCGACATGGGTCCTGCGACAGGCCGATGCCCCCAGCGCCCGGACAGGGCGTTTCCTTGAATGAACTTTGACGAACTGAATCTGGCCCCAGCCATTCTGAAGGCCGTGCACGAACAGGGTTACGAAACCCCGACCCCCATCCAGGCACAGGCCATCCCTGCCGTGCTCGAGGGCCACGATCTGCTCGCCGGCGCACAGACCGGCACCGGCAAGACCGCCGCCTTCACCCTGCCCATGCTGCACCGCCTCTCGCAAGGCACGGCCCCCAAGAGCAAGTTCGGCGGCAAGGGCGTTCGCGCCCTGGTGCTCACGCCCACGCGCGAACTCGCCGCCCAGGTCGAGGAATCCGTGCGCGACTACGGCAAGTACGTCGACATCTCGTCCACCGTCGTCTTCGGCGGCGTGGGCATGAACCCGCAGATCGACCGCATCAAGCGCGGCGTGGACGTGCTGGTCGCCACCCCCGGCCGCCTGCTGGACCTGCAGCAGCAGGGCTTCCTGGACCTGTCCACGGTCGAGATCCTGGTGCTGGACGAAGCCGACCGCATGCTGGACATGGGTTTCATCCACGACGTGAAGAAGATTCTCGCCCTGGTGCCCAAGGACAAGCAGAGCCTGCTGTTCTCCGCCACGTTCAGCGACGAGATCCGCGAGCTGGCCAACACGCTGCTCAAGAACCCGCAGAGCATCCAGGTCACGCCGCGCAACACCACGGTGCAGCGCATCACGCAGGTGATCCACCCCGTGGGCCGCGGCAAGAAGAAGCAGGTGCTGCTGCACATCATCCAGGAGCACGACTGGAGCCAGGTGCTGGTGTTCACCCGCACCAAGTTCGGCGCCAACAACGTGGCCGAGTTCCTCACCAAGAACGGCGTCAACGCCATGGCGCTGCACGGCAACAAGAGCCAGAGCGCCCGCACGCAGGCCCTGGCCGGCTTCAAGAGCGGCGACATCCGTGCGCTGGTGGCCACCGACATCGCGGCCCGCGGCATCGACATCGATGAGCTGCCGCACGTCGTCAACTACGAAATCCCCAACGTGTCGGAAGACTACGTGCACCGCATCGGCCGCACCGGCCGCGCGGGCGCCAGCGGCCAGGCCGTGAGCCTGGTCTGCATGGACGAAGAGGGTTTCATGATGGAGATCGAGCGCTTCACCAAGCAGGATATCCCGGTCCAGATCCTCGACGGCTTCGGCCCCGAGCCTGGCGAGAAGGCCGAGCCCATCGCCATGGGCCGCCAGACCATCTGGGGCGGCGCGGGCAAGCCCCCGAGCCGCGAAGTCATGCATGCCGCCGCCAAGGCCGCCCGCAGTGAAATGATGGACCGCATCCGCACCAACAAGGCCACGCAGGGCGGTGGCGGCGGCGACCGGAGCGGCAAGCCCGCAGGCGGCGGCGCACGCTCCGGCGGCGGCCCCCGCGCCGCGGCCGGCGAAGGCGGCGGCAACGGCGCTCCCCGCGGGCGCGGCGGAAACGGTCCGCGTGCCGGCGGCCCTGGCGGCAATCCCCGCGGTCCCGGCGCGCAGGCGGCCGGACGTGGCGGCCGCGGCCCCGGCGGCGGCAATGCCGGTGCTGGCGGCTACGGCGGTGGCAACGGCGGCGGTGGTGGCGGTGGCAACCGCTTCGACGACGGCCAGCCACGCCGTGAGAACGCGCACCTGGGTACCCAGACGGGCGGCCATCTCGGCGCCCCCCGCCATGCCGGTGCCGGCGGCGGCCAGCCCGACCCCATGCGCACGAGCGTGGACAGCATGGCCGGCTCCGGCCGCCGCGGTGGCGGTGGCTACCGCAGCGGTGGCGGCGGTGGTGGTGGCGGCTACGGCGGTGGCGGCAACCGCGGTAATTCCGGTGGCGGCTCGCGTGGCGGCCCCCGGGGTGGTGGCGGTGGCGGCTACGGCCGCTGAAGCACCGGCCCCGCCCGTGCACGGCCGCAGCCGGCCCGCGCCCCGATCCTGAGGAACGCATGCGCCCTGCCGATCCCGCGCGGCCCATGGACACCTTGCTGGTGTCCACCTGCAATACCCTGAACCTCGCCCTGCCCGGGCGGGTGTTCTATCCCAACCAGGACGCCTACACCCAGGCCGAATTCGAACGCAAGGTCGATTGGCTCGGCGGGCGCCTGCGCGCGCTGAATGCCGATGTGCTGGCCGTGCAGGAGGTGTGGGACGAACAGGCGCTGCAGACGGCCATCGGCCGCAGCGGCCTGCGCTACGACTTCGTGAGCGTGCCCGGCGCCGAGAACACCGGCGCCTCGCACGGCGCCCAGGGCACGCCGCGCGTGGGCATCGCCACGCGGCTGCGGCGTCGAATCGCTGCGCTCGATAGCGGAGTTTCCGCCCGCGCTGGCGGTCGATGTTCCGGGCCTGGGAACGCACCACCGGTTCGAACGCCCGCCGCTGCTGGCCACCCTGCGCATGAAGCACGGCCAGACGGTGAACGTGGTCACGGCGCACCTCAAATCCAAACGCCCCAAGTTCCTGCTCGACGCCCTCGGGCAGCCGCTGGAGGACCGCGACGACCGCAAGGTCGCGGCCCTGGCTTCGCTGCGCCCCCTCATCATGCGCGGCGTGGAGGCGGCGGCGCTGCGCTGCCTGGTCGTGGACCTGCTGCAGCGCACCGACGTGCCGCTGGTGCTGCTGGGCGACTTCAACGACACGCCCGACAGCGTGACCACGCAGCTCATCTGCGCGACCACCGAAGTCGCCTACGACCGCAGCGCGCGCGACGTGGCCCTGTACAACGCCTACGAAGTGCAGGGCGACGCCGCCCTGAAAAAGGACGTGGCCTACTCGCACATCCACCAAGGCATGCCCGCGGTGCTGGACCAGATCCTGGTCAGCGAGGAGTTCGTGCCCAACGCCCGGTCGGGCGCGAACACCGGCGACGTGCGGCGGGTCGATTACTTCAACGACCACCTGCACGAGGGGCGCGACCGCACGCGCTCCGACCACGGCTTCGTCCGCGCCTTGCTGCGCCTGCCGATGCCCGCCCCCGCGCCCACGAGGCCCACGCCCCCCGCCGTGCCACCTGCGGCCTGACCGGCGCCCGCCGCGCGCAGCCCGGCCGCGCCGCCGCGGGCCCTGCGCGAAAACCCGGCAGAGCCGCGTGTTTGGCCGACAGGCCCGGTCTGCAACGCCGGGTAACATCGGCGCAGCCCCATCGCAGCCCCCATTGCAGCCCCCTTGGCCGGACCCACAGACCATGAAACAGCCCATTCCCCACCGACGTGCCCTTTCATCGCCTCCCCTGGCCAGCCCTGCCGGCGCGGAGCCTTGGAAAGCGCGCACCTTGTGGACTTGCAGCACGGTCCTCGCCTCGGCCCTGCTGGCGGCATGCAGCAGCACCCCGCTGCCGCCCTGGCCCTCCTCCGCGCCGCCCCAGGCCACGGTGCCCGCGGCGCCCCGCCCTCAGACCGCGCGCGTGGTGCCGCCGCCACTGGGCACGCAGCGCGCCGAGGTCGTCACCTCGCCGGTGCTGTCCACCCCCATCATTCCCAGCGCGGAGCCCGCGCCCGGCGCCACGCCGCCCGCTGCGGCCGCGCCACCGGCCGACCTGCCCTACAGCGCGGCGGTCGCCGCCCGCTTCCCCGCGCCGGCCGTGCACTACGACACCCCCGGCCTGGCCGACGGGCGCCGTGCCTTCACCACCAATGCCGAGGCCGCCCAGTGGCTGCGGCAGCTCGCCGCCACCCCGCAGGGCGCCACCAAGGCCACGGTGCTGGACCTGGGCATGTCCCAGCGCGGCACGCCCCTGCAGGCCCTGGTGCTCACGCACGCGCCCAACACCGACGTGGCCAGCCTGGATGCGAGCGGCAAGCCCACGGTGCTGCTCATCGGGCAGCAGCACGGCGACGAGCCCGCCGGCGGCGAAGCCCTGCTGGTGATGGCGCGCGAACTCTCGCAGGGCCTGCTGGAGCCGCTGCTGGACCGCATCAACGTGGTCGTGGTGCCGCGCGCCAACCCGGACGGCGCCGAGGCCGGCACCCGCGCCACGGCCAACGGCACGGACATGAACCGCGACCACCTGCTGCTGAACACGCCCGAGGCCCAGGCCCTGGCGCGGCTCACGCGGGACTACCGTCCCATCGCCGTGCTCGATGCGCACGAATACACCGTCGCCGGCCGCTTCCTGGAGAAGTTCGGCGCCATCCAGAAGTACGACGCGCTGCTGCAGTACGCCACCACAGCCAACGTGCCCGAGTTCCTCACCAAGGCGGCGCGCGAGTGGTACCACCAGCCCATGGCAGCCGCGCTGCAGGGCCAGGGCTTGACCAGCGAGTGGTACTACACCACCTCCACCGATCCGCAGGACCGCCGCGTGTCGATGGGCGGCACGCAGCCCGACACGGGCCGCAACGTGAACGGCCTCAAGAACGCGGTCAGCCTGCTGGTGGAAACGCGCGGCGTGGGCATCGGGCGCCTGGACATCCAACGTCGCGTGCACGCCCAGGTGACCGCGCTGTCCAGCGCGCTGCGCAGCACGGCCGAGCGGGCCGGCAACCTGGAGCAGGTGCGCTCGTTCGTGGTGCGCGACACCGCGGCGCAGGCCTGCCGCGGCCAGGTCGCCATCGAGGCGGGGCCGACCGCCACGCAGCGCGACCTCGTCATGCTCGACCCCGCGACGGGCGCGGACCGCACCGTGCGCGTGGACTGGAACTCGTCGCTCGAATTGCGCACCGTTGCATCGCGCCCCCGGCCCTGCGGCTACTGGCTCTCGCCCACGGCGGGCCAGGCGGCCGAGCGGCTCAAGCTGCTCGGGCTGCAGGTCATGCGCGTGGCCGAGCCGGGTTCGCTCCTGAGCGACAGCTACCAGGAAACCGGCCGCGAGGAGGGCGTGCGCCAGGACGTGCGCGGCACCATCGCCGGCCAGCAGGACATCACCCGCGTGCGCGTGACCACCGTGCGCACCGCCATCGACGTGCCCGAAGGCAGCTACTACGTGCCGCTGAACCAGCCCCTGGCCAACCTGGCCGTCGCCGCGCTGGAGCCCGACACGCAGAACAGCTACTTCGCCAACCACCTGATCCCGGCGCTGGGCGACACGGCCCGGGTCATGGCCACGCCGTCGCTGGTGTTCGAAGAGGCCGACTGAAGCCGGGGAAAGACAGGCGCGGGGCCAGCGCCACGGCGCCGGCCAGCCTGCAGACGACCTGCCGGACAGACGGACCGACGGACAGACGGGATGGGGCGCGCCAATGCCCCTGCATATTGCTGCAAAAATAGTAGCAATATGCCCTAGTCAATCATGCCTTGGAGCCCGATTCGGCTCAAACCGAAGCGTGCCGCTCCTCCAGCGCACCCGGCGCCGTCGCCTCGGCCTGGCGCTCGCCGGCGCGGCCCAGGACATGCGAGGTCATCGCCGCGGCCAGCGCCTCCTCGCCGAGGAACACCTTGGCCACGCCCTCTTCCTGCTCCAGTAGCCGAGCCTCGGCCTCGTTGTGGCTGCGGACCACGGTTTCGATCTCCGGGTTGAGCGTGCGCGCCGTCGCGATGATCTGGCGCACGTCCAGCGTGTTCGGCGTGGCGATCACCAGCATGTGCGCCCGGGCGATGTGCGCCTGGATCAGCACGGCCGGCTCCACCGCGTCGCCGTAGACCGCCGCCATGCCGCCGTTGCGCAACGTCTCCACCAGGTCGCGGTTCTGCTCGGCCACGACGAAGGGAATGTCGCTCTCCGACAGCGCCGCCGCGATGCGCCGCCCCACGCGGCCGTAGCCGACCAGCACCACCTGGCGCGCGAGGTACCGGCGGTGCGTGCTCAGGGGCAGCTCCGCCAGCGGGTCGTCGCGCTGCTCCAGCCGGCGCGCCAGGGCCGAGCGGGCGCGCAGCCACTCCTGCAGCGGGGCGATGGCATGGAACAGCAGCGGGTTGACCGCGATCGAGATGAGCGCACCGGCCAGCACCAGGCTGGCCCCTTCCGGCGGCAGCAGCCCCAGCGAGGCGCCCAGGCCCACCAGGATGAACGAGAACTCGCCGATCTGCGCGAGGCTGGCCGACACCGTGAGCGCCGTGTTCAGCGGGTAGCGGAAGGCCAGCACCAGGGCCGCCGCCGCGAGCGTCTTGCCCAAAATGATGATGGCCACCACGGCCAGCACCTGGAAGGGGCGCTCCACCAGCACCCACGGGTTGAACAGCATGCCCACGGACACGAAGAACAGCACCGCGAACGCATCGCGCAGCGGCAGCGACTCCTGGGCGGCGCGGTGGCTGAACTCCGACTCGCGCATCACCATGCCGGCGAAGAACGCCCCCAGCGCGAACGACACGCCGAAGAGCGCGGCGGAGCCGAAGGCGATGCCCACCGCCGCCGCCACCACGCACAGCGTGAACAGCTCGCGCGAGCCGGTGCGCGCCACCTGCCAGAGGATCCACGGGAACACCCGCCGCCCCACCACCAGCATCAGCGCGACGAAGCCGCCCACCTGCGCGATGGTCCAGCCCAGCGTCTTCCACAGCTCGCCCGTGCTGCCCGCCCCGGCAGTGCCGTTCAGCCACTGCGCCAGCGGTGGCAGCAGCACCAGGACCAGCACCATGGCCAGGTCCTCCACCACCAGCCACCCGACGGCGATGCGGCCGGTGTACGAATCCAGGATGCCCAGCGTCTCCAGCGCCCGCAAGAGCACCACCGTGCTGGCCACCGACAGGGCCAGGCCGAACACCAGTGCCCCGCCCACGCCCCAGCCCCACCACAGCGCCAGGCCCATGCCCAGCAGCGTGGCCACCGCCATCTGCACCAGCGCCCCGGGCACGGCGATCTTTCGCACCGCCAGCAGGTCGCCCAGCGAAAAATGCAGCCCCACGCCGAACATCAGCAGCATCACCCCGATCTCCGCCAACTGGCTGGCCATCTCGCCATCGGCCACGAAACCCGGGGTGAAGGGGCCGATCACCACGCCCGCGAGCAGATAGCCCACCAGGGCCGGCAGGCGGATCCGGGTCGCGATGAAGCCCAGCACGAGCGCCAGACCCAGCGCCGCGGCAATGGTGTTGATGAGTGAGAGGCTGTGCGGCATGGGGTGATTGGGGAGCGGGCGCACCCGATGGGCGCCTGCCCTTGCGTTATACCCGCAAGCCCCCGGTTGCCGCAAAACGCCAAGGGCCAAAAAGACCGGGGAGGCCCCGGCAGGCAGGTATCATTCACGCCTCGCACGGACCCGCCTGCCATCGTCCCGATGTGCCACACGGCGTCTGGCCCGTGCTGCAGGGCCTGAAGGCCCCGCGTCTTTTTTCTTTTTCCGTCTGCCCGTAGCTCAACCGGATAGAGCAATTGCCTTCTAAGCAATAGGTCGGGGGTTCGAGTCCCTCCGGGCAGGCCATTGATAGGCTTTCAGATGATCTCAGATAGCCTCATCATCAGCACATTCCCAAGGGTAGTCTGAGTGCCTTTTGTCTCGGGTCATCCCATTTGACCTCTGGACATACCACCAGTTTGCCGGTATTTTTGACGGTATCTCGACGCCTTGTCACACCAGATACCGTCAAACCGACTCCGACATGCCGCTGACCGACACCTTCGTGAAGACCATCAAGCCAACGCTAGGCAAGGCTGCAGGGTCAAAGCATGCCGATGGCTATGGGCTGTATCTGCACGTCAAGGACTCGGGCAAGTACTGGCGCATGGACTACCGCTTCGCCGGGAAGCGCAAGACGCTGGCGCTGGGCGTCTACCCCTCCGTCACGCTCGCCCAGGCCCGGAGGCGACGAGAGGAAGCACGCCAGCAGCTCGCAGACAGCATCGACCCTGGCGTCGTCAAGCAAGCCCAGAAAGTGGCACTGGCCACATCGGCTGAAAACACCTTTGAAGCCGTCGCACGGGAGTTTCACGGCGTCAAGAAGAGCGGATGGAGCGACACCTACGCCGAGAAGTGGCTGCGGCTCATGACAAAGGATCTGTTCCCGTCCGTGGGCCGCATGCTCCTGCCGGACATCACCGCGCCCATGTTGCTGGCACAGCTGCGGAGAGTGGAAAAACGCGGCGCAAAGGAGTCTGCCCACACCCTGCGCCAGACCGCCGGCCAGGTGTTTCGCTACGGCATCCAGACCGGGCGCTGCGAGCGCAACCCTGTTGCGGATCTGCAGGGCGCACTGCAACCCATCACCGTCAAACACATGGCCGCCGTGTTGGAACCCGCCAAGGCTGGTGAACTGCTCCGCGCCTTCGACACCTATGCAGGTCAGCCCACCACGAAGGCCGCACTGCAGTTGTCCGCCCTCCTCTTCCAACGCCCCGGCAACATACGGCAGATGGAGTGGGCGTGGATCAACTTTGACCGCGCCATGCTGGTGATCCCGTCCATGAGCATGAAGCGCACAAAGATGCAGAAGCTCAATGGCCGCCCGCACCTCGTGCCACTGGCGCCGCAAGCCCTGGAAGTTCTGCAGGCACTGCAGCCGCTCACTGGCCGCAGCAAATACGTATTCCCCAGCCTGCTGACGGGCGAGCGCCCCATGAGTGAGAACACGGTGAACACCGCCCTGCGCCGGCTTGGCTACACGGGGGATGAGATGACAGCCCATGGTTTCCGCGCAATGGCTCGAACCCTGTTGATCGAACAGCTCCCGGGCATGCATGCCGATGTGATCGAGGCCCAACTGGCCCACGGCAAGAGCGGTCCGCTGGGAGCGGCATACGACCGGGCCGAGTACATGGAGCAGCGGCGCCAGCTCATGCGCACCTGGGCGGACTACCTCGACACGCTGCGCAGGGGTGCCGATGTCATCCAATTCAAAAGCGGGGCGAAATAATGGCTGCATGGGCGATTTTCTGCGCGACCACTATGGGATAACCGATGCTCAAGCTGTATACCGTCCCTGAAGCGCTCGCTGAGCTGACAACCTCGACCGGCAGGCCGTGGACCGAATCAATGCTGTTTGATACGGCGTTGCGGCTCAACCTCACCCTGCGCGCGGCGCCGCCCCGATCTACCACTGTTTCACGGTGGCGATTCGTCATAGGTGAGGGATTGGTCACGAAAGCGCGCGGCCTTCCTTGGACCCTGGCCATGCTTTACCCGCAAAACATCGCAGAGGTTTGGCAGACCGGTGAGACAGAGGTTATGCACTCGGCTCAGCAGCCTATGGAAGAAGGTGATCTGCTGTGGTTCGAGACTGCGGTTGTGGTGCAGCGGCAGGACGTGCGTGTACCTGCTGTTGCAGTAGAGGCGATGCAGCAGTGCTTCGGGAAAGAGCCGGCAGCTACGCCTGCCAGAAGCGAGCAGAAGATGGGCCAGAGAGAGCGGAATGCTTACTTGCGACTGGTCGGCGCCATGTTGGAGTTACTGAAGAGCCCACGCCCCGGACGAGACGATGACACGTCGATCATTCGGGAACTGGTCGATAACTACGGTGACACGGACGGCATCAGCGAAAGCAGTCTGGCTCGCAAGTTCGCCGAGGCAAAGCGCTTGCTCCAAAGGTAGTTACGGACTGCAATTGCAGTCCAACTGACTGTAGTTGCGATGACCAATACAGTCTTAAGAAAGACAGTCACTCCATTCCCGCATTCGATTCAACGCGGGTCAAATGGAGCGATCAAATGGCATCACATGCCCAGTCTTACCGCCCCAAGCAAGCCGCTGAGCTGCTGGGCATCGGAACAGCAACCCTCTGGCGCTGGATCAAGTCCCGGCCCGACTTCCCACAGCCCATCCGCCTCTCGGCTCGCTGCACCGTCATTCCTGGCGATGCGCTGATTGCTTGGCGCGATTCCCAGGCCGGAAAGTGAGGCGCGACATGTCTTGCGTAATCTCACATCGTCGCTATACTCCATTCGTCACGTCAAAAAAAGGCGTGATCGGGATTGGTCTCCCGAAGAAGTCCTGCGACGAAAGCCGCAGTTTCCCCGCAGGGTCTGCGGCTTTGTCATTCGTGCCCCCATTTTTTGGCGGCTCGACAGGCGGGCGCAAGCCCGGCCGGTTCCGCAAGGACTTCCCGGTAGACCAACCTGTCGAGCTGCCGCCCCTGATTGGTCTCAGGAGCGACGGTTTTTGCAAACCGAAGTCCTTGGAGGCCACTCATGGCTGATACCGTCTGCACGCGCACGTCTGCGCAAACCACCACCTCTCACTCCGTCGTCCAGGGGCTTTCCCTGACAAACCCGCGCTGCGCTGAAGTCCTCAACGCTCTGCCCGGCATGCAGCAAGCCCCCGTGACGGAACGTGTCAGCACCTCCCTGATCGTGCTGACCCTGCGCCCCGATGGCGCGAAGTTCAACGGCAACCGCATCACCCGAGCCCAGGAAGCGGGCTTCGACTGGCTGAAAGACGATGCGACCTTCATCGGCTACGCCTCTCCCGATACCGGCCGCGAGATTGCCCGGTTCGTGACCAACAAGAGCGATGAGGCATTCGGCGCGCTGCGCGAGATTCAGCTTCGCATCGATCCTGCCGTGTGTGAGTGGCAATGGAATGCTGGCCAGATCCTGATGGGCAAGCTACAGCGTTACGCTGTGCTGGTGGGCGGGCACATCTGCGACGGCCTGGGCCAACGGATTGCCGATACCGAGCTGAGCAGCATCGCGGCGCACATCGATGCAGTCATGAAAAAGCGCCGCGATGCTGACCAGCGAGCGCGGACGGTGACGCTGCCCAGCGGCGAGCAGCGCGAGCTGTCCGAGCTGTCGTTTTCGTATGGCGTGGTGCGGGAGGCAGGCTCCAAGAAGAAGACCTGGCGTAGCGTGCTTTTCGACGTGCCGGCGCTGCCCTACTATGAAGGACGGGCGCTGGGTATGCAGATGGCGGGAGAGGTGGTGCAGTTCTACCGCAAGCACAGGACGGAGAAGCTGCGCCTTGATGTGATGCTCCACGAGGCACTGCAGCGCTGCAACGGGGGCTTCGGAAACTATGACAAAGCCACCCAGTCCAACGTGGCCGCCGGCTTCATCGACGCCCTCACGACGATGATCGAGCTGGGCGCGCGGCAGATGAATCCGAAGTGGCTGGAGGCGCAGATTGTGCAGAACCAGCAGCGGCATGAGACCTGGTGCCAGGAACGCGACGAGCGCAAGGCAGAGTTCGCCGAACGCATGCGTCAGGCCCGAGCCGCCAAGCGCGCAGCGCGGGAGGTGAACCATGGGGTTTGAACGCTCCCACCTGCCCGACCCGCAGGCTTTCTACGAGGAGCGGGGGCTCAAGCTGGAAGGCCGGGGCAAATGGCGCACTACCGCCTGCACGTTTCACGGCGGCAGCGATTCTATGCGCGTGAACCTCGACAGTGGGGCTTTCGTGTGCATGGCCGGCTGCGGCGCCCGTGGTGGCGACGTGCTGGCGTACCACATGGCCATGGCCGGCCTGGAGTTCATCCAGGCGGCCAAGGAGCTGGGCGCCTGGATCGAGGATGGCAAGCCTGCACCCACGGCGTCGGCGCCGTTCACCCCGCGCCAGGCGCTGGAGGTGCTGCTGCGCGAAGTCAACCTGGTCGCCACGGCTGCGGGCAACGTGGCGCAAGGGGTAGTGCTGTCGCAGGACGATCGTTCCCGGCTCATGCAGGCCGCAGGCCGCGTGCTTCGGATTGCGGAGGTGTATGCATGAACGCCCGAACCGAGGCGGCCTTCGCCGCCGTGGATGCCGACATTGAGCGGCACCCGCCCACGTTCCCACCGCTGGACGAGTGGCGAGAGGTCGCGCCGCCGATGTCGCCGGGCGCCCAGGTGGTGCTCACCTGCGGAAGCGATCTGCGGCCCGAGCCCATCCGCTGGCTGTGGCCGCTCTGGCTGGCACTCGGCAAGCTGCACATCCTGGCCGGTGCACCTGGCCAGGGGAAAACCACGCTGGCCCTGACCATGGCTGCCACGGTGACCATTGGCGGGCGCTGGCCCGACAAGAGCGCGTGCGAGGCCGGCAACATCCTGATCTGGAGCGGAGAGGATGACGCTGCCGACACACTGCTGCCCCGCCTGCTGGCGGCAGGGGCTGAGCCGGCCCGGTGCCACTTCATCGATGGCCTGCGCACCGAATCCGGTGAGGTGGTGCCGTTCGACCCCGCCCGCGACCTGCAGGGGCTGCTGCAGGAGATCGAGCGCATCGGCGGCATCCGCCTGCTGGTGATCGACCCGGTGGTGTCTGCCGTGACGGGCGACAGCCACAAGAACACCGAGGTGCGCCGAGCGCTGCAGCCGCTGGTGAACCTGGCCGCCGCCTGCGACTGCGCGGTGCTGGGCATCACCCACTTTGCCAAGGGCGGTCAAGGCACCGACCCGGCGCAGCGCGTGGTGGGCAGCGTCGCCTTCACCGCCGTTGCCCGCGTGGTGCTGGTGGCCGCCAAGGTGAAAGACGAGCAAGGGGAGGATGCCCGCATCCTGGCCCGTGGCAAGTCCAACATCGGCCCGGACAATGGCGGGTTCGCCTACCACCTGGAGCAGTGCGAGCCGCTGCCCGACATTCAGGCGTCGCGCATTGCGTGGGGCAAGGCGGTGGAAGGCAGCGCGCGGGATCTGCTGACCGACCCGAACGAAGAGCAGGACGGTGAAGCGCAGGACGTCGCCGGGTTTCTTCGGAGCCTGCTTGCCGATGGGCCGATGACCGCCAAGGCAATCTTCAAAGATGCTGACGGAGCCGGATATTCCCGCGATCAGATCAAGCGTGCCTCGATCAAGCTGGGCATTGAAAAGCGCAAGACAGGCATGGATGGGGGCTGGCAATGGGCGCTCTCCTCTGCCGAAGAGAGCACGAAGGGTGTGAAGGGAGCAAGTTTTGAAAACACGCACTCTTCGCACTCTTCTGCGCTCCCTTCGGGCGAAGGTGGCGCGAAGGTGGCAGAAGATTGCACGTTTCCAGAAACCGCCACCTTCGCCACCTTTGGGGGAAAACCGCCACCTTCGGGCGAAGAGCGCACGAAGGGCGCACGTTTTGAAAACGCGCTCCCTTCACACTCTTCACACCCTTCGGCGCTCCCTTCGGAAGAAGCTGACACATCCGCGCTGCGTCCCAGGGAGGTCCTATGACCGCTCAATCCATCCTCGCCGAGCTGCTGGCCTGCGGCATCGATCTGGAATGCACGCCTGACGGCACCACACTGACCGTGCCCGCTGGCGTGCTGACACCAGCCCAGCGCGCCCAGGTCTTGCAGCACAAGCCCGAGCTGATCCGCCTGGTGCTGGAGTCGTCCCAGCTCACATCCGACCTGATGCGCGCAGCCATGCACGTCTGCGACCGCTGGAAGGACTCCCCAGCCGCCCGCGAGCAGATGCGCCGCGACGTGCTGAGCACCCCCCTGCACCTGCGCGCCGACCTGCTGCAGCACCTGCGCGGCCAGTACCCCGGCAGCAACGCGTCCAACTCCAACCCAACTCCGAACTGAATCCATGAACACGAACCAATCCATCACACCCTGCAGCGCTGACTTCGGCCCCAAGTGCGCCGCCTTGCTGCGCGCGAACTCCGAAGTGCTCAGCGAGATGCTGCAAACCCTGCCTCAGGCCCGGCTCGATGCGCTTGATGCACTGCTCGCCGGCGGTGGCCGCATCGGTATCGAGACGGTCGTTGACCGCACCGGAGCCAACCGTATCAGCTTGATCGGCCTGGAGGCCGAAGGCGCCCGTCTCGTCCTGGCCACCGTTACGCAGCCGCACGCCCATGGCAGTCACTGATACCGATCTGAATGAGCGCATCGCACGCACCACCGCGTGCTTTCTGCGAGCCGCGGCCGATCGTGCGATGTTCATCACCGCCGACAGCCGCGTGAACGAAGCTGACGCCGGGGAGCTGATCGGCTATGCACCTGGCAGCCTGCGCAACATGCGGTCGGCAGGCGGCGGCCCGGCCTACTTCAATCGGCCACTGGGGGGCTATTCCAAGAGCTACCGGCTGGAAGATCTGGCCGCCTGGGTGGAGCGCTCGCGGGAAGAGACCCTGTAGCGCGATTCGCCTGCAGGTCGAACGTCGATACCGGCATTGACCCGCACCGGCCCGCACGCTGTCGGATTGGAGAAAGGGGGCTGTCCTCAGACCATTGGTCTTTCACTCAGAAAGACTACCAATGTCCCTCCGTCAAGATCTCCCCATCATCCCTCGCACCCTCCTGCAGTCCGGTGTGCATGCATCTGTCCGGGCCGCAATGCCCGACGCACCCCGTGCGGTTGTCGAAGCCATCGAGGCCGTGGGCGCTCAGGTGAAAGAGCACCGCAGCGGCATCGACAACCGGCTCGATGGTCTCCAAGCCAACCTCCAGCAAATGGAACAGGTGATGGCCAAGCTGGAGACGAACGGCGTGGGTCCGGGTTCGATGCGTCCCCCGCAGGCTGTCAGCGCTCAGGTGCTAGTGTCCTGTCCCGTTAATTCGCAGGCACGATAGCTGCATGGTTTCGGGCCATCCTTGAGGTGCCGCCATGCCCAATGCAACGACCCGAACAGAAATTGCGCTTAGTGAAGTGGAGCGCGCGGAACTGACGTCCATGGCGCGATCACGTTCGCTGCCAGCGGCGTTGTCGCTCAGGGCGCGCATCGTGCTGACTTGCGAAGGCACAGATAAAGCCAGCACCGCGGTTGCGCAGGCTCTGGGGATCAGTCGTAGCACTGTCACCAAGTGGCGCGGGCGCTATGCGCGCCATCGCATTGCAGGGCTTTACGACGAGTTGCGCCCGGGTCGCCCCCGCACGGTAGATGACGAGCGTGTTGCTGAGTTGATTACCAAGACGTTGCACACCAAGCCTGCTGATGGGGGTACCCACTGGAGCACCCGCACGCTGGCCGCCGATACGGGCATCAGCAAGAGCACGGTGGCGCGCTATCTGCAGACCTTCAACCTCAAGCCGCACCGGGCCGACAGCTTCAAGCTGTCGACCGATCCGCTGTTCATCGAGAAGCTGCGCGACGTTGTGGGGCTGTACCTGAACCCACCTGACAACGCGCTGGTGCTGTGCGTGGACGAGAAGAGCCAATGCCAAGCTTTGGAGCGTACGCAGCCGATGCTGCCAATGGGGTTTGGCTATGTCGAAGGTGTCACGCACGACTACGTGCGCCACGGCACCACCACCTTGTTCGCGGCCCTGAACGTGATGAATGGCCAAGTGATCGCGCAGTGCCGGCCCCGGCATCGTCATCAAGAGTTCCTTGCCTTCCTGCGCGCCATCGACAAGGCAGTGCCCGACGAACTGGATGTGCACTGCATAGCTGATAACTACGCCAGCCACAAGCATCCAAAGGTGCGCGCTTGGTTGGCCGAGCGGCCTCGCTGGCACATGCACTTCGTTCCGACCTATTCAAGCTGGCTCAATCAGGTCGAGCGCTTCTTCTCGATCATCACCACGCGGGCAATCCGCCGTGGCTCGTTCACCAGCGTGAAGGATCTGATCAACAAGATCGACACATTCATCGCGAATTACAACCAGTCCTGCCAGCCGTTTACTTGGACAGCTACAGCAGACTCCATCCTCGAAAAACTCGCCAGACTATGCGGGCGAATTAACGGGACAGGACACTAGCCGACAGCGACACGGACCTGGAGAACCTGCGCAGCGGCCGCACCAAGAGTGTGCGCATGTCCCTGCCAACGTTCCATGGTGGCCCCAACGCTGCGGCCATTACCTCCGGGAACATGCACCCCACTACTGATCGTGACACCGAGATCTACGGCGTGATGTACCGGCCCACGTCCGTGCGTGATCTGCTGGTGACCCGGCCCACGTCGGCCAGCGCCATCGAGTACCTGCGCGGCACGCGTACCGGCGTCGCGGCGATTCAGGCAGTCGAAGGGGACCAGAAAGCCGAGTTGGCCCTGAACTTCACGCTGGAATCCGCGGCCGTGAAGACCATTGCATGCTGGGTGCCGGCTTCGCGCCAAGCGCTGGACGACGCGACCATGCTGGGCGACTACATCGACCTCGAACTGCGCGACGCGCTCAAGCTGGCCGAGGACGCGCAGCTGCTCAAGGGCAACGGCACCGGCGCCAACATGCTGGGCCTGATGACCGTGGCCAGCGCCTACAACCGGGCCCAGGCTGGCGACACGCCCAACGACACCTTGCGCCGCGCTATCACCCAGGTGCAGCTGGCGCGGGGCGTAGCCTCTGGTATCGTCATCAACCCCCAGGGCCTGGAGCGGCTGGAGCTGGAGAAGGACAGCCAAGGGCGCTACCTGTTCACGTATGCGGTGACCGATGCCAACGGCGGTGCTACGGTTTGGCGTGTGCCTGCTGTTGTGACGGATGCCATGGGCCCGGCCGAGTTCATGGTAGGCGACTTCACCCGCGCCGCTCGCCTCTATGACCGCATGCAGGCCACCGTCGAGATTGCCACCCAGCACGCGGACTTTTTCACTCGCAACTTGGTGGCAATCTTGGCCGAGGAGCGCGTGGCCCTAACCGTCAACCGTCCTGATCTGCTGGTGATTGGAGCCTTCGCGGCACCTTGACCAGACCGCAGAGCCTCACACGCCCGCCCGGTGGCAACGCCTGGCGGGCTTTTTGTTGCTCGCGTGATGTTCGGACATTGCCGGGGGGGGGTGGGTCGAAAGTTGGGCGCCTTTCCCCCGGAAACCGACCTGTTCGTCAAATTTTCACGCCCGCGAAAAATGAAATTCAAAAATGGCCAATCCGGGGCATGGGGTCTCCTAATTTCAAGGAGACCCCGTTGCATCGGCAGTGCATGCCAGCGCTTGTGCCCGGTGCCACTTCATCGATGGCCTGCGCACCGAATCCGGTGAGGTGGTGCCGTTCGACCCCGCCCGCGACCTGCAGGGGCTGCTGCAGGAGATCGAGCGCATCGGCGGCATCCGCCTTTCGGCTTAATCAGATTTGAAATCTGGGCAAGGCGGTGCGCAGCCACTACAACGACGTGTCGATTATTCTCACGCTACATTGGGGCGCCAATGTTGGCGCGAAAGAGGCAATCATGACTACAACAGCACAACACGCAGCACAGAAGAAAGTCGAAGGCGGATTCGGCACCTGGATTAGTTGGGCAAATGACCGCCAAGAAAGATTCACGCAGCTCCTCATTGCAGCAGATCCATTGCTCAAGGAGTTCGGGGTTTCTTTTCCTGACCGGGGCGATGCGGGACGGCTAGACCGCATTGAAATGACTAGCCATCTCGGACCGATCACGCTCGACTTCGTGAAGGTCATGGAGGCCGATGGCGAACTAACCAGTGCAGTAGTTTTTAGCGACATCCCCGTCTGGCGGGGTGGAAATGAACGGCGACACCTATTTACTGCGGTTCTAGGCGCCAGTGGCAACTGGGCAGGTACTGACGGGGTGCCGCTCTATTCATCACACGGGCAGTTTGCTCCAGCTACCGCTCTTGATGCCGTGCGCCGCGCTCTGGCTGCGAAGCTGGCGCTGGACACTGTAGCCCTGACGCAGATCGGTGAGGTCGGCGGTAATTGATGGCCATTGGGGGGGCGGGGGAAAAGTTAAAAACCCGTTTCCCCGGATACCGCCCTGTTTCCCACGCGCAGAAAAAACCCGGCTGTATGAAAAGAATCAAATGCCGGAAATCAAAGACCGGCCGTCTACACGCACGAAAGCGCTACGACTTTAATAGCTGCCAGCGCTTTTTTATCAAGCGCTAGATCGCATTTCAATCGAATTTCGACATGACCGCTCGAGCGCCAGAGCAGACTTTGAATCCGTTTTGATTTCCGGGTGTCAGCAAAGCGAACGCTGCTGCTTGGCTGTACATCTATCTAATCGCAGCGATGTTCATGCCGCTCCGCTTGAGCAAGTGACTCCCGCTCGGCGGCTTCCCTGCCCCTGTTGATTGGCCTTCCACTACAGCGCGCGGAACGATCACACGATGCACAGCATTGATGTAGTGATGGATGCCCATTTGCAAAAGCTGCTCGCTCTGACAGATAGATCTGTGCCGACCGCCCGATCCTTTTCGCACACCGGTCAGCTCGGCGACCTCTTCAGGCGTGAGAAACGTGCTGGTGTTTGCGGACATGCGCAGAGCATACCGAGTACCAGCCGGTCCCCCGCTCTCGAAGCCACGCGAAGAGGCCGGGTAACACGGGCTCAGGCAGTTTTTGCTTTGTCGGTACTTTTGACGGTATTTCCTGATCTGCGGCGTTCAGCCCCCAGCTATGGCGGGGATTGCGGGGCCGAATGCGATCCCCTCCGGGGTCAGGGAAGAATCGACCACCCCGCTGCACGCGGATCGCGCTTGCGTTGTCGAACCCCCCTGGCTTCAGCCTTGGGCCTGGGTTTCGAAACGGCAGCTGTCGCCGTATTGGTATTCGGATGCAGCAGAGCGGAAGGCCTGCTGGCCGTCTCCGTCGATGGCGCCATCGCCTTGTTGCCACTGGAGGCCGAAGCCGCCGAATTCCCCCATCTGGGCGGAGGGGACGCTTTCGCCGAAACGCAGCGGCGAGGGAACAGCCGGGTTGGAAAACATGGGGAAACCCTCCAAAAACAGACCCGTCGTCTGGGGCTGCCATTGGGCGCCCGCACCGCAGAGCAGCGCGTCGGAAGGCCGGGCTGGCCGGCGTAGGCGCAATCCGACACCACCCGCCCCTTCCCCGCCGGCTGGCGGATCAACGGGGGCGGATAGCGGTCCGGTGGACGGGCTACTGCGGCGGGGACGGCCGTGCCGGTGCATCCGGCAGCGCGGCGCGGCGCGACTCCAGCCGCTCGACCAACTGGGCGGCCAGGAACTGCAGCATCTCCACCTGCCGGGCCTCCAGTTCCCGCGGCACCCGGTCGATCACGCACAGCGTTCCGAGCGCCTGCCCGGTCGAGGTGATGAGCGGCGCACCGGCATAGAACTTGATGTTGGGCTCGCCCGTCACCAGCGGGTTGTCGGCAAAGCGTTCGTCCCGCGAGGTATCGCTCACGATCATCACGCTTTCCGGCACCTGGATCGCGTGGGCGCAGAAGGAATGCGCGCGGGGCGTCTGCCGCGCTGCCAGCCCCACCTTGGCCTTGAACCACTGCCGGTCGGCATCCACCAGCGAAACGAGCGCGATGGGCGTCTGGCACAGGGCCGCCGCCAGCCGGGCGAACTCGTCGAAGGCCGCTTCCTCGTCGGTGTCCAGGATGCGCATGGATTCCAGTTCGGCCTGGCGCAGCAGTTCCGACTGCGCCGCATCCGCCGCGGCCGACGGGGGCAGTGCCGCGCGCACCTTGCGGCGGCGCGGCCGCGCGGCGTCCGCACCGCGGTGGATGCTGTCGTGCAGCACCTGGGCCAGTTCGTCCAGCGAGTAGGGCTTGGGCAGCAGCGTGAAGCCGTGGTCGGGGCTTTGCGCCAGCACGTAGCTGTAGCCGCTGGACAGCACGATGGGCAGGGCCGCGCCGTAGCGCTGGCGGATCTCGCGGCCCAGTTCGATGCCGCTCATGCCGGTCATGACCACGTCGGAGAACACCGCCACGAATCGGCCCGGACCGGCCTTCAAGGCCTCCAGCGCCTTCTCGCCGCTGGCCGTGACCACGGTGGTGTAGCCCAGTTCATGCAGGGTCTGCTCGACGGATGCCGAGACTTCCGCGTTGTCCTCCACCACCAGCACGCAGCCACCGTTGCCCAGGGCCAGCCGGTCGTCGCCCTCGGCGGCCTGCGCGTCGTAACCGGGGCGCGCGGCGCGCGGCAGGTACAGGGTGAAACGACTGCCCTCACCCAGCGTGCTTTCCACACGGATGTCGCCGCCGGACTGCTTGGCGAAGCCGAACACCTGCGACAGGCCCAGCCCCGTGCCGTGGCCTACGCCCTTGGTGGTGAAAAAGGGCTCGAAGATCTGCGTGAGGTGCTCGGGCGCGATGCCCGTGCCGCTGTCGATGATGGACACGGCCACGAATTTGCCCGGCACCGCGGGCTGCGACTGCAGCGCGGGAATCTCGGAGACGGCCCGCACCTCGATGGTGAGCTTTCCGCTGCCCTGCATGGCGTCGCGGGCATTGACGGCCAGGTTCACCAGGGCGGTGTCGAACTGGCTCGGGTCGGCGTGCACGAAGCAGGCCGTCTCCGCCAGATTCAGTTCGATCTCGATGCGCGCGCCCGCCAGGCTGGCGATCATGTCGCTGACCGCCCGGGTGTTGTGCCCGGCATCGAACACCGTCGGCTGCAGGGCCTGGCGCCGCGCGAAGGCCAGCAACTGGCCAGTGAGCTTGGTGGCCCGCGTCACCGCGTTGGAGATGGACTCCATGAAGCGGTGGCGCCGCTCGTCGGTGAGCTGCACGCGCCGCAGCAGGTCGATCGACGTGCGGATGACCGCCAGCACGTTGTTGAAATCGTGCGCAACCCCGCCGGTGAGCTGGCCGATGGCTTCGAGCTTTTGCGACTGGCGCAGCGCCTCTTCGGCCGTGCGCTCGCGCGTCACATCGCGCGCCACCGCATGGACCAGGCCCTCCTCGGGCACGGCGGTCCAGCTCAGCAGGCGGTAGCTGCCGTCTTCCTTGCGCCAGCGGTTCTCGAACACCAGCGTGGGCGCGCCGGCCTCCAGCTTGGCCAGTTCGGCGGCCATGCCCTCGGCATCTTCGGGGTGGATGAATTCCGCCACGGCGTGGCCGGCCATCTGGGGCTTTTCCCATCCCAGAAGGCGCGTGGCGGCGGGATTGACCGCAGCGATCACGCCCTGGAAGTCGCACACCAGCATGAGTTCGCGCGAAAGCGCCCACAGGCGGTTGCGGTCGCGCACGCTTTCGGCCTGCACGAGCTTTTGCTCGTGGATGTCGGTGCTGGTGCCGATCCACCGGCTGATGGCCCCGCCTCCCGTGCGCAGGGGCAGCGCCCGCACCAGGTGCCAGCGCATCTCGCCGTCCGCGCGGCGGATGCGGAATTCGGTTTCATACTGCTCGCCGGAGGCAACGCTCGCCTGCCAGAGTTGGGACACCGCCGGCAGGTCTTCGGGGTGCACGAGGCCCGTCCATCCGTCGCCATCCAGCGTGCCCGGTTCGGCCTGGCTGTATTCGTACACCCGGTCGTTGAACCAGTCCAGCTGGCCATCGCTCCGGGAGGTCCACACGTGGCTGGGCAGCGACTGGGCGAAGGTGCGGAACTCCGCCGCGCTGTCGGCCACCGCCTGCAGCGCCGCCTTGCGGTCGGTGATGTCCTGCACTACGCCCACCATGCGAACGATCGCACCGTCCGGGCTGCGCACGAATTCGGCCTTGCGGGCAATCCAGCGCAGGGCGCCATCGGTGGCGCGGCGGATGCGGTACTCCACATCCAGCGGGGCCGATTCGGCGTTGCGGGTTTCGCGGGCGGAACGCACCTCGGCGTCCTCGGGGATCACCAGCGCCTCCAGCGCCTTGGCGGGAATGGTCTCGGCCTCGGGCACACCGAAGATGCGATAGAACTCGCGCGTGCCGTACAGCAGGTCGGTGGCCAGTTCGAGGGAGAACGTGCCCACGCCGCCCGCCTTCTGCGCGCGGTGCAGGCGTTCTTCGGACTGGCGCAGCGCCTCAGCGGCGCGGTGCTGTTCAGTGCGGTCGCGCAACACCTTCACGAAGCCGATCGGCGTGCCGTCACCATCGCGGATCGGCGTCATCTCGCCGTTGGCCCAGAAGCGCTCGCCGGATTTGCGCACATGCCAGCGCTCGTCGGTGCCCACGCCCCGCGTGAGCGCGGCCTGCATCTCCATCTCCATGCGGTGCGCGGCGCGGTCTTCGGGGGTGAAGATCCGGGCGGCGTCGTGGCCCAGCATTTCGGATTCCGTCCAGCCGAGCACGCGGCGGGCACCTTCGTTCCACCGCGTGACCTGGCCCTGCAGGTCGAAAGCGATGATCGCGTAGTCGATGGCGCTGTCCAGGATCTGGCGGTTGCGGATGTCGGTATCCGGCAAGGGTGCCGATGGCGCGGCGGCCTCGCTCCACTGCGCGATCGCGGCCTGCACGGACTGCGGCCAGTACGCTACGGGCCCCAGGGGGGTCAGGGACCAATCGAACTCGGCGATCGCTCGCGCGTCGGGGCGGCTACCCAGGGGATCGGCAGGGCCGGCGGCCGCTGGGCCGGGGACGGTGTGCATTGAGAAAAAACCTTTGAATCGCTCGCTCGTTGGGTGTCGATGTGCAGTCGGGCCCGGCCGTTGCCGGCGGTCTCCCGACCCTGCTCAGCCTGGCATCATGCCTTTTTTCCAAAAGGCCCGAGTGCCAACCGGGCCGCAGCGCCGGGGCTCAGCCCGGCCCGCCGAACCGCTCGCGGTAGGCCTGCGGGGTGATCCCCAGGCGGCGCAGGAACAGCCGGCGCAGCGGCTCGTTCGACCGGAAACCCACCCGCGCCGCCACGGTTTTGAGCGGCAGGCCGTTCTCTTCCTCCAGCAGCCGGCGGGCGCCTTCGAGCCGGGCCGTCTCGATGAAGTCCGACGGGCTTTGCCCGCATTCCTGCAGGAACACGCGGCGGAAGTTGCGCTCGCTCATGGCCGCCCGCGAGGCGAGCTGCTGCAGCGGCAGGGGCTCGGCCAGGTGCGACAGCACCCAAGCCTGCACCTCGCGGATGCCCGGGTGGCGCGTGCCCTGGCTGGCCAGGTGCATGCTGAACTGCGATTGCCCGCCGGGGCGCTTCAAGTACATCACCAGATCGCGCGCCACCTCCAGCGCCAGCGTACGGCCGAAGTCCTCCTCCACCAGGGCCAGCGCCAGGTCGATGCCGGCGGTGACCCCGGCCGAGGTCCACAGGTTGCCGCTGCGCACGTAGATCGCGTCGGCATCCACGCGCACGGCAGGGAAACGGCGCTGCAGCAGATCGGCCACGCTCCAGTGCGTGGCCGCCTGCGCGCCATCCAGCAGGCCAGCCGCCCCCAGGAAGAAGCTGCCCGAGCATAGCGCCACCATGTGCCGCACCCGCGGCGCGGTGGCCGCCGCCCAGGCCACCACGCCGGGGGATGCGGCCAGCGCCGTCTCGATGTCGCGGGACCCCACCACCAGCGCGATGTGCGGGTCCGGCCCCTGCCCCAACTGGCGCGTGGCCCGCAGCGACATGGCCGTGTCGGAAGGCACGTCGCCCAGCCCTTCAGCCGCCACCGACACCGCATAGCCCGGTGGCTGGCCGCGCCGCGCCAGGTGCACGTTGGCATAGTCGAACACCGACATGGGGCCGATCGCCTCCAGGGCCTTGAAGCCGGGGTAGACGACGATATCGACGGTGTAGGGAGCGGACATGGACGGGGCGGAAACCAAGGGATGGACAGACGGCGGGCGGCACGACCCGCTCCAGCGGCCAAGATGCCCGGCACGGCGGCCAAACACGGCCGGGCGCAGCGCCCCGGGTGGCCGAGCCGGCCAAACGCTTTTACGCTCGCGGCACCGGCATGCAGGACCGTCCGGGCGCAGCCCGGGCCGGGCCGGCGCAGCGATTGTCGCCGGACGATCCGGCCATGAAACGCGGCGGCCCCGCCGCATCTGCTAGAAAGACTGCTGCAGCCGCCCGACGTGCCGCCGCGCCCGCCGACCCACGGCGGCGCCGCGCCGCCCCCTTGCGAGCCACCGAACCACCACTGACAGGAGCCCCATCCCATGAAAACCCAAGCCGCCGTCGCCTGGAAGGCCGGAGAACCCCTCACCATCGAAACCGTGGACCTGCAGGGCCCGAAATTCGGCGAGGTGCTGGTCGAAATCAAGGCCACCGGCATTTGCCATACCGACTACTACACCCTCTCGGGCGCCGACCCGGAAGGGATCTTCCCCGCCATCCTGGGCCACGAAGGCGCGGGCATCGTGGTGGACGTGGGGCCGGGCGTGACCACCCTCAAGAAGGGCGACCACGTGATCCCGCTGTACACGCCCGAATGCCGCCAGTGCAAGTTCTGCCTGTCGCGCAAGACCAACCTGTGCCAGTTGATCCGCGGCACGCAGGGCAAGGGGCTGATGCCGGACGCCACCAGCCGCTTCAGCATCGACGGCCAGCCCATCTTCCACTACATGGGCACGAGCACGTTCAGCAACTACACCGTGGCCCCCGAGATCTCGCTGGCCAAGATCCGCGAGGACGCCCCGTTCGACAAGGTCTGCTACATCGGCTGCGGCGTGACCACCGGCATTGGCGCGGTGCTGTTCACCGCCAAGGTGGAGGCCGGCGCGAACGTGGTGGTGTTCGGCCTGGGCGGCATCGGCCTGAACGTGATCCAGGGCGCCAAGATGGTGGGCGCGGACAAGATCATCGGCGTGGACATCAACCCCGCCCGCCAGGAGATGGCGCGCCAGTTCGGCATGACGCACTTCATCAACCCCAACGAGGTCGAGAACGTGGTGGACGCCATCGTGCAGCTGACCGACGGGGGCGCGGACTATTCGTTCGAATGCATCGGCAACACCAAGGTGATGCGCCAGGCGCTGGAGTGCACGCACAAGGGCTGGGGCCGCAGCATCATCATCGGTGTGGCCGAGGCCGGCGCCGAGATCAGCACGCGCCCCTTCCAGCTCGTGACGGGCCGCAAGTGGGAAGGCTCGGCCTTCGGCGGCGCCCGGGGCCGCACCGACGTGCCCAAGATCGTGGACTGGTACATGGAGGGCAAGATCGACATCGACAGCCTGATCACCCACACCATGCCCTTGGCCGACATCAACCACGGGTTCGACCTGATGAAGCGCGGCGAGTCGATCCGCGGCGTGGTCATCTACTGACCGCCCCGCGGCAGACCCCGATGGTGCCCGCCATGGACCGCCTGGAACCCCTGCGCCGGATCGAGGCCGGCGTGCTCGACGTCGCGTATTTCGAGACGGGCCCCGCCGCGGGGCCGCCCGTCGTGCTGCTGCACGGCTTTCCCTACGACATCCATGCGTATGCCGAGGTCGCGCCGCGGCTGGCTGCGCAGGGATGCCGGGTGGTGGTGCCGTTCCTGCGGGGCTACGGTCCCACGCGGTTCCTGAGCGCGGCCACGCCGCGCTCGGGCGAGCAGGCAGCATTGGGCGCGGACCTGCTGGCGCTGCTCGATGCGCTGGCGATCGAGCGCGCGGTGCTGGCGGGCTACGACTGGGGCGGGCGGGCGGCCTGCGTGGTCGCGGCGCTGTGGCCCGAGCGGTGCGCCGGGCTGGTCTCGCTCAACAGCTACAACATCCAGGACATCGGCCGGGCCATGGTGCCCGACACGCCGGCCAACGAACAGCGCCTGTGGTACCAGTACTACTTTCACAGCGCACGGGGCGCGGCCGGCCTGGCGAACGACCGGCGGGCCCTCGCCCGCCTGCTGTGGCAGTCGTGGTCGCCGACCTGGGCGTTCGACGAGGCCACCTTCGAGCGCAGCGCCGCCGCGTTCGACAACCCCGATTTCGTGGACGTGGTGATCCATTCGTACCGCCACCGCTTCGGTCTGGTCTCGGGTGATCCGGCGTACGCCGGGATCGAATCGCGCCTGGCGGCGCAGCCGGCCATCTGCGTGCCGGCCATCACCTTCGACGGCGTGGACGACGGGGTTCGCCCGCCGGCCGACGCCTCGGCCCATGCCGCGAAATTCAGCGGCCTGCGCACGCACCGCTGGGTGTCGCCGGCCACAACCTGCCGCAGGAGGCCCCCGAAGCCTTCGCCGATGCGGTGCTCGAACTGGTCCGTGCCACGCCTTCTTCTTCACTTCCCACGCCATGACCCATCCCTTCCAGACCCTGTCGGAACACCGCAGCTTCGGCGGCACGCAGCGCTTTTTCCAACACGACTCCACCGAGATCGGCCTGCCGATGAAGTTTTCGGTGTACCTGCCGCCGCAGGCCGCCCACGGCCCGGTGCCCGCGGTGCTGTACCTGGCGGGGCTGACGTGCAACGAAGAGACCTTCATGGTCAAGGCCGGCGCGCAGCGCCGGGCCTCGGAGCTGGGCCTGGCACTGATCGCGCCCGACACCAGCCCCCGCGGCGGCGCGGTGGAGGCCCTGCCGGACGCCACCGCCCGCTGGGATTTCGGCGTCGGCGCGGGCTTTTACCTCGATGCGACCCAAGCGCCCTGGCGCACGCACTGGCGCATGGAAAGCTACCTGGTGCAGGAGCTGCTGCCCCTGCTGGGCCGGCACCTGCCGATCGACCTGGACCGCCTGGGCGTCTTCGGCCACTCGATGGGCGGCCATGGCGCGCTGACGCTGGCGCTGCGCCACCCCGGCCGCTTCCGGTCGCTCTCGGCCCTGGCGCCGATCTGCGCGCCCACGCAGTGCCCCTGGGGCGAGCGGGCGTTCACGGGCTATCTGGGCGCGGACCGCACGGCGTGGGGCGAACACGACGCCACGGTGCTCATGGAAAACCAGCCGCTGGCCCCCTACCCGGCCGGCATCCTGATCGACCAGGGGCTGGGCGACAAATTTCTCGCCGAGCAGCTCCATCCGGAGCGCTTCGAAGCCGCATGCCAGGCCATCGGCCAGCCCCTCACCCTGCGCCGCCACGGGGGGTACGACCACGGCTACTACTTCATCCAGACCTTCATCGAAGGCCATCTGGCACACCACGCCGGGCAGTTGGAATAGGCCGGCGGGCCCACCTACCCGTTTTGTAACTCCACGGGTAAGCCCTTAATTTGCTCTTAAGGCTGGCGCTCAAGAATGCGCGATGGCTCACATTCTGCAGCCGCAGTTGCGGCTTATTACAAAGACGAGCAAGGGAGCGTTGGGACATGCGGGGCTGGACCCCCGCAACGCCCTGCATCCGGCTTGGATCATCACCATCATCAGCCTCTGGCTGGCCACGGCCTGCAACGTGCCTTTGTGGCGGGCGCTTTTGCAATTGCCCAATGCCCACAGCCTGCGCGGCTGGGCGTTCCTGATGGCATTCGTCTTGGCAGTGGCCGCCGCCAATGCCGCGGTCATCGGCTTTCTCGCCTGGGGTCGCCTTCTCAAGCCCATGCTGGCCGTGGGTATCTTGCTGGCCGCTCTTGGTTCTTACTTCATGACGGCCTACGGCATCGTGATCGACACCGGCATGATCACCAACGTGCTGCAGACCGATCCGCGCGAGGCGGCCGACCTGCTCGACTGGCGCCTGCCGCTCACGATCGTGGCGCTGGCAGGGCCGCCCCTGTGGTGGCTGGCGCGCACCCGCGTGAAACCGCTCGGCTTTGCCCGGCAGATCTTGTTCCATGGCCTGCTGCTGCTGGGCTCGCTGGCCCTGGCCGCGGGCTTGGTCTTCGCCGTGTTCCAGGATTTTTCCTCTGCCATGCGCAACCACACGCAACTGCGCTATCTGGTCAACCCCCTGAATAGCATCTATGCCGTGGGCAATGCCGCTGCGCGCCCCCTGCGCCGGGATGCCGGCCCGCTGATGCCGCTGGGGCGCGATGCCAGGCTGGGGGCGTCCTATGCCGGCCAAGGCAAACCGCCGCTGCTGGTGCTGGTGCTGGGCGAGACCGGGCGCAGTGGCAATTTCGGCCTCAACGGCTACGGCCGCCCGACGACGCCCGAGCTGTCCGCCCGCAACGACCTCGTCAGCGCCCGCAACGCCTGGTCCTGCGGCACCAGCACGGCGGCATCCGTGCCCTGCATGTTCTCCAACCTGGGGCGCACCGCCTACGAAGCTAGCCACATCCGCTCCGAGGGGCTGCTGGACGTGCTGCAGCATGCCGGCCTGGCCGTGCTGTGGGTGGACAACCAGTCGGGCTGCAAGGGCGTGTGCGACCGCGTAGCCGAGGCCAGCACCTCGGCCAAGCCCGACGACCCCCAGTGGTGCGCCGACGGCAAGGAATGCCTGGACGATGTGATGCTCAAGGGCCTGGACGCCCGCATCGCGGCGCTGCCGGCCGAGCAGCGGGCCCGCGGGACCGTGGTGGTGCTGCACCAGATGGGCAGCCACGGCCCGGCGTATTTCAAGCGGTCGCTGCCTTCGCAAAAGCCCTTCCAGCCCGAATGCCGGACCTCTGCGCTGCAGGAATGCCAGCGCCAGGAAGTGGTCAACGCGTACGACAACAGCATCGTGTCCACCGACCATTTCCTCAACGCCACCATCCAGTGGCTGGCCGCGCAGTCGGGCACCGCACAGACCGCGATGATGTACGTGGCCGACCACGGTGAGTCGCTGGGCGAGAACAACATCTACCTGCACGGCATGCCCTACGCCATCGCACCCGATGTGCAAAAGCACGTGCCGTGGATCACCTGGCTGTCGCCCGCCATGCAATCGCGCACCCGCACGGCCACCGCCTGCCTGCAAAAGGACCTGGGCGAGCGGCGCCTGTCGCACGACCACTACTTTCACTCCATCCTCGGGCTGATGGACGTGCAGACCAGCGTTTACGAGGCATCGAAGGACATGTTCGCCACCTGCCGGGGCGCTGCCGCCGCGGGCTGAACGCCGCCCCCCCCGGCGACAATCGCGCCCATGAACCTGCGGTTTGTCGAAGCCTTCCACTGGGCCGCCTCGCTCAAGAGCATCACGCGGGCGGCCGAAAAGCTGCACATCACGCAATCCGCCCTGTCCAGCCGCATCGCCGCGCTGGAGGAGGAACTGGGCGTGATCCTGCTGGACCGGCGCGAGCGCCTGTTCCGCCTCACTGCCGCCGGGCAGCGATTTCAGTTGCTGGCCGTCCGCCTTCTGGAGTTGCAGCGGCAGGTGAAGGAAGAACTGGGCACCAGCCCGCACGCGCCGATGGCGCTGCGCATCGGGGCCATCGAATCGGTCGTGCACAGCTGGCTCACCGGCTGGCTGCAGGAGATGCGCAAGACCCGCCCCGACTTCGAGCTGGAGCTGACCGTGGAAACCTCACCCGTGCTGGTGGACCAGGTGCGGCGCGGGGCGCAGGACCTGGTGTTCACCTCCCTGCCCGCCACCGACACCGGGGTCCGCACGCGGACCATGCCGCCGCTGGAGCTGGTGTTCGTCGGGCACCGCACCCTGCACTCCGCGGGTCGGTACGACCTGCAGCGGCTGGCGCAGCACGACCTCATCACCTTCCAAAAGGGCTCGCACCCGCACCAGAGCCTGCTGCAGCTTTTCCAGGAATCGGGCGTGGCCGTGCCACGCATGCACGCCATCTCGTCGATTTCGGCCATGCTGCAGCTCGTGGAAGCGGGATTCGGCATCGCGGTGCTGCCGCGCGCCGTGACGCAGCGGCTGTCGCACCGCATGCCGCTGCACATCTTGCGGGCTTCGTGCGCGCTCACCGCCCTGCCCATCCACGCCAGCTACCGCGAAGACCCCGGATCGGGAATCACCGAATCGGTGCTGGAATCGGCCCAGGCGTACGTGGCCCAAACCCAGACTGCCCGAAAAAAGCGCACGCCGCGCTGACCGCACCGTCGCAGTGCACGCGCCCCCGGGAAAGCCCGGATGGCATTGGCATGCTTTTCGCAATATTGAAAATTCAGTGGTCGCCATCGATTTTTTCGATGACGTGAACGCAAAATTTTGCGTTGGATTCGCCGCCGTGCGGCTTTCAGAATCCGCGGCATTGCCACCACCGCAAGCCCCGCATTCCAGGGCTTTCACGACGATGCCATCCCCTGTTCTTTCCCCCGGCCCAGGCGCCGCCGCCGGGCTGACCGCCCGGTCCACCGCCCGCGACGTGCGCGCGGCCGCCCGCGCCGGGCACCTGTCGGACCACACGAGCGGCCTGGCCAGCGACTACGTGCAGGTCAACCTGGCCATCCTGCCCCAGGCGCTGGCCACCGAGTTCCAACGCTATTGCGAGCCCGGCTCGCCCGCCCTGCCCGCGCTGGGCGCGGACATCGACATCCGCACCGACCTGCCCCGCTATGCCGTGTGGCGCGACGGCGTGCAGGTGGACGCGCCCACCGACCTCTTCGCCCACTGGCGCGATGACCTCGTGACCTTCGCCATCGGCTGCTCGTTCTCGTTCGAGCACGCGCTGCTGGCGGACGGCATTCGCCTGCGGCACGTGGACCAGGGCCGCAACGTGTCCATGTACCGCACCGACCGCGCCACCGAGCCCAGCGGCGCGTTCCGCGGGCCGCTGGTCGTTTCCATGCGCCCCATGGCGGCCGCGGACGCGATCCGTGCCATCCAGATCACCTCGCGCATGCCGCAGGTGCACGGCGCCCCCGTGCATCTGGGCGACCCGGCGCTCATCGGCATCCACGACCTGTCCCGGCCCGACTACGGCGAGGCCGTGAGCGTGCAGCCGCACGAGCTGCCGGTGTTCTGGGCCTGCGGCGTGACGCCCCAGGCCGCCATCGCGGCAGCCCGCCCCGCCTTCTGCATCACCCACGCGCCGGGGCACATGCTGGTCACCGATCTGCTCAACCGCGATCTGGTGACCGCCTGACGCCGCCCTTCCTGTCCCACCCCTTCCAAGAAAGACTTCGCACCATGTGGCTCCGGCACACCTCCCCCACCGAGCGGCGCACCCTGGCCGCCACTTTCGCAGGCTATGGCGTCGATGGCTTCGACTACATGATCTACACCTTCCTCATCCCCACGCTGCTGGCCGCGTGGAACATGTCCAAGGCGGAGGCCGGCTACATCGCCACCGGTGCGCTGCTCACCTCCGCCATCGGGGGCTGGGCGGCCGGGGTGCTGGCCGACCGCTACGGCCGCGTGCGGGTGCTGCAGTGGACGGTGCTGTGGTTCACGCTGTTCACCTTCTTGAGCGGCTTCACCGAATCGTTCGGCCAACTGTTCTTCACCCGGGCCATGCAGGGCTTCGGCTTCGGCGGGGAGTGGGCCGTGGGCTCGGTGCTGATCGCGGAGACCATGTCGGCCAAGCACCGCGGCAAGGCGGCCGGGCTGGTGCAAAGCAGCTGGGCCGTGGGCTGGGCCGCTTCGGCGCTGGCGTTCTGGGGCGTGTATTCGATGCTGCCGCCGGAGATCGCCTGGAAGGTGCTGTTCTGGATCGGCATCGTGCCCGCCGTGCTCATCATCTACATCCGCCGCAACATCCAGGAGCCGCCGGTGTACCTGGCGGCCCAGGCCCGTGCCCGCGCCGCCGGCACGCAGGGCAGCTTCCTGCGCATCTTCCACCCCTCGCTGCTGCGCGCCAGCCTGCTGGCCACCGGCATGCAGGGCGCCTACTACTCGGTCACCACCTGGCTGCCGACCTTCCTCAAGACCGAGCGGCACCTGTCCGTGCTGGGCACCAGCACCTACCTGCTGGTGCTCATTGCCGGCTCGTTCTTGGGCTACCTCGCCAGCGCGTGGCTGTCGGACGTGATCGGCCGGCGCCGCTGCTTCATCCTGTTCGCGGCGATGGGCATGGCGCTGGTGCTGGCCTACACGCAGATCCCGATCACGGACGCCTGGATGCTGGTGCTGGGCTTTCCGCTGGGGTTCTTTTTGTCAGGCATCTTCTCGGGGATGGGCGCATTTTTGTCAGAACTGTTCCCCAGCGACGTGCGGGGCTCGGGCCAGGGGTTCTGCTACAACTTCGGCCGCGCCATCGGCGCCATCTGCCCGGCGCTGGTGGGCACGCTGAGCAACACGCTGCCGCTGGGGCAGACCATCGGCTGGATCACCGCCATCTGCTACGGGCTGGTGATCGTGGCGGCGCTCGCCCTGCCCGAAACGCTGGGCCGGGAGCTGGGCGCCGAGGCCGCGCCCATCCACTGAGCCGGCATTGCGCGGTGCGGAAACGTGCAAAAAGGGAGCCCCGTTTTCGCCGGGTGGCAGGCCGCGGGGTGCGGATCGAGCACGTAACTTGCATATGTATCAAAGCGTTGCGAACACCCGACAGAAAGGGGTAGCCCGACTGCCAGAGAAGGGGTGTTCACGGCCATACTGCGACCCATCCCAATGCCTTCCGTACGCCCTCCTGAAAGGACCCCTTCCATGAAAAAACTGACCTTGCGGCAAAAGCTCTGGCTCCCGCTGGTCCTCGCGTTGCTGGGGCTGCTGGCACTGACCTTCGTGAACGCGTGGCAGACCCGGCAGATCCAGTACCAGGCCCGGCAATCGGCCCTCTCCGACATCACCGACATGGCGCTGACCGTGGCCAGCGATTACGAAAAGCAGGCCCAGGCCGGCAAGATGAGCCAGGAGGAAGCCCGCAGCGCCGCCTTGGCGCGCATCGCCTCGCAGCGCTACGGCAAGGACGGCTACGTCACCGTCATCGGCTCCGACTCGATCATGGCGATGCACCCGATCAAGCCCGAGCTGAACGGCAAGAACATGATCGCCTTCAAGGATGCCAAGGGCAACCTGCTCTACGTGAACATCGCCGCCGCCGGAGCGCAGGGCCGCGGGTTCCTCGAATACTGGTGGCCGCGCCCGGGCAGCGACGCCCCCAGCCCCAAGATCGGCTACGTTGTGCGCTTCAAGCCCTGGAACTGGGACCTGGTGGCCGGCGACTACGTCGACGACATCGAGCAGGCCTACCGCGCCTCGCTGTACCGCGCGATCGGCTTGCTGGCCCTGCTGGGGCTGGTGATCTCGGCCCTCACCGGGCTGGTGGTGCGCGACATCGAACGCTCCGTGGGCGGCGAGCCGCGCGCCGCCGCCGGCGCCGCGATGCGCATGGCCGACGGCGACCTGCAGGCGGAAATCCCGCTGCGCGCCCGCGACGAGCAAAGCCTGATGTACGCCATCGGCTTCATGCGCGACCGGCTCGCCAGCATCCTGCATCGCATCCAGCAGGCCACCAGCACCATCGACCATGCGGCCAGCGAGATCGCCCAGGGCAACGGCGACCTGTCGCGCCGCACCGAGCAGCAGGCCTCTTCGCTGCAGCAGACCGCCTCCAGCATGGAAGAGCTGACCGCCACCGTGCGCCAGAACGCAGACAACGCCCGCCAGGCCGCGCAGTACGTCTCCAGCACGGCCCAGACCGCCGTGCAGGGCGGCCAGGTGGTCAACCAGGTGGTCGAGACCATGCGCTCCATCAGCGCCAGTTCGCGCAAGATCAACGAGATCATCGGCGTGATCGACGGCATCGCCTTCCAGACCAACATCCTGGCGCTGAACGCGGCGGTGGAAGCCGCCCGCGCCGGCGAGCAGGGCCGCGGCTTCGCCGTGGTGGCCTCCGAAGTGCGCGGGCTGGCCCAGCGCAGCGCGGCCGCCGCCAAGGAAATCAAGACCCTCATCAGCGAATCGGTCAACGAGGTCCACACCGGCTCCGAGCTGGTCGAGAAAGCCGGCAAGACCATGGGCGAAGTGGTCGAGTCCGTGCACCGCATCTCGGGCCTGATGGAAGGCATCGCCTCGGCCAACGTGGAGCAGACGGCCGGCATCGAAGAGGTGAACCGCGCCGTCTCGCAGATGGACGAGATGACGCAGCAGAACGCCGCCATGGTGGAAGAAGCCAGTGCCGCCACCTCGGCCATGGCCTCGCAGGTGGCCGTGCTGCGCGAGGCGCTGGCCGTGTTCCAGCTGGGCGAGGCCGCAGCGCTCGCGGCCGAGCACCACCCCACGCCGGCCCCGGCGCCCAAGGTCTCGCCACGGCCTTCCACCCGCCTGCTGCGCGCCTGACCAGGCCTGCAGCGTGGGCTGGCCGGCACGGTGCCGGCGGCCCGCGGGAGGCGATGGTTCTGGGGGTGTGCGCCCTAGCACCCTAGCGTGAACGGGCACCGCAGGGGCTCTAACTCTGAGCCGGAACCGCAGGCGCGCTAATTCTGAGCCGGCACCGCACGCGCCGGACGGCGAAGCAGCAGCCAGCCGAACAGCGGCGCCGTGATGTACATCAGCACCGAGTAGATGGCCGCGGGCAGCGCCAGCGTGTAGCTGCCCAGCACGCTCAGGGCGATGAAGATGGCCAGCGTCGAGTTGTGGATGCCGATCTCGTAGCTCACCGCGGTGGCCAGCGGCTTGTCCAGCCCGGCCGCGCGGCTCAGGTAGTAGCCGGCCAGCAGGCTCGCCAGATTGAACACCAGCACCGCCGGCCCGATCTCGGCGAAGGTACTGGCGATCGAACTCCACTCCTTGGCGATCGACAGGATGGACACCACCGCCAGCACCAGCGCGCTGAAGACCTTCACCGGCTTTTCCATGCGCGCCGCGAAGGCCGGCCAGCGGGCCGCCGCGGCCATGCCCAGCCCCACCGGCACCAGCACGATGGCGATCACCTCCAGGAGCTTGCCGGTCTGGATCGGCACCACCTGCCCGCTCTGGGCGAAGTGGGCGATGGCCGCGTTGGCGATGATCGGCAGCGTGACGATGGACAGCAGCGTGTTCACCGCCGTCAGCGAGATGTTCATCGCCACGTTGCCGCCGAACAGGTGAGAAAACAGGTTGGCCGAGATGCCGCCCGGCGACGCGGCCAGCAGCATCAGGCCGATGGCGAACATGGGCGACAACCCGAAGGCGCGGATGATCGCGTAGCACAGGATCGGCAGGCCGATCACCTGCAGGCCGAGCGCGATGCCCACGGCCTTGGGACTGTGCAGCAAACGCCGGAAGTCGGCCACCCGCAGGGTGAGGCCGAGCCCGAACATGACGAGGGCCAGCGCGCCGAACAGAAAGCGCGTGACGATGAGGGTGCTGTCCATCGGGGCCGCCGCGCTCAGTCGCGGTAGCCCGGGTCGATGCGGTCGAGCTTGCGGATCAGCGCGGGCCAGACGAACTGCCCGCCCAGGCCGCCCGTCTGCACCTTCATCGCATGGCCCACCCCCTGCACGATCTGCGGGTGCACCCGCGTCAGCTCCCCTCCGCCCGACTGCGCGGCGATCTGGATCTGGCAGGTGGATTCGAACGTGTACATGGCCAGGAACGCATCCGCCACCGTCTTGCCGCAGGTGAGCAGGCCGTGGTTGCGCAGCATGAGGAAGTTGGCATGGCCCAGGTCGGCCTGCAGGCGGGTCTTCTCGTCGTCGCGGATCGCCACGCCTTCGTAGTCGTGGTAGGCCAGCGAGGTCAGCACGAAGGTCGACTGCTGGCTGATGGGCAGCACGCCGTCCTTTTGCGCGCTCACGGCGATGCCGGCCCGCGTGTGGGTGTGCAGCACGCACTGGATGTCGTCGCGTGCCGCATGCACCGCGCTGTGGATCACGAAGCCCGCCGGGTTCACCGGGTGGGGCGAGTCGATCACCTTGTTGCATTGCGCATCCACCTTGACCAGGCTGGACGCCGTGATCTCGTCGAACATCAGGCCGTAGGGGTTGATGAGAAAGTGGTGCTCCGGCCCCGGCACCCGCGCGCTGATGTGGGTGAACACCAGGTCGCTCCAGCCGTGCAGGGCCACCAGGCGGTAGCAGGCGGCCAGATCGACGCGCAACTGCCACTCTTCGGCAGACACGAGTTGCCGGACTTCGGACGGGGTGATCGCATTCATGAAAATTCCTTGGGTTGGGTGCATGGGACAGAGGGCGCCGGCAGCCGTCAGGCGGCGGCCGGCTGCGGCGGCTGCAGCGCCGCCTTGTAGAAGCTCTGGCGCGGCTGGGCCAGCACGCGCCGCAGCATCGGCATGAACGTGTCGAGCGGCAGCGTCTCGGCGTGCGGGTCGAACGCCGGGTTGTCGTAGCGCTCGCAAAAATCGGCCGTCTGCTGGTAGTGCGGGTGCCCCGCGAACTGGTCGCGCAGGTGGCGGTCCAGCCCGATGTGGTGAAAGAAATAATGGCCCTGGAAGATGCCGTGGTGCTTGACCATCCAGTGGTTGGCCTCGCTCACGAACGGCTGCAGGATGGCGGCCGCGATGTCGGGGTGGTTGAACGATCCCAGCGTGTCGCCGATGTCGTGCAGCAGCCCGCACACCACGTACTCCTCGTCCCGGCCGTCACGCAGCGCGCGGGTGGCCGTCTGCAGCGAGTGCGTGTAGCGGTCCACCGGAAAGCCGCCGTAGTCGCCTTCCAAGATGCGCAGGTGCGCCGCCACCCGGTCTGCCAGGCCGCGCGAGAACTGCATGAATTCGCCGCCAATCGTCTGCCAGTCCTCGCGCGTGCTGTCCTGCATGCGCACGAAGGTCGCCTTTTTTGGGGTCTGCATCGTGTTGTCTCCGTGGGGGAACCGGGCCACTGTAGGCGCGCCCTGCCCCGCCAACTGTCCAATAATTGACAGTTCGACCCCTTGGTTTACCCGCCCGCGCCGCACCGCACACCGCACTGCATGCCCTACACGCCCCCGCTGTCGCCCGCCCACCGCCGCGCCCTGGAAGGCAATCCCTGGTTCGCCGCCCTGCCCGCCGCGCAGCGCGGCGCACTGCTGGGGGCGGCGGAGCGGGTGCACCTGCAGCGCGGCGCCATGCCGTTTCGCCAGGGCGACCCGGTGGGCGCGGCCGGCAGCGGGTTCTACGGCCTGCTGGCCGGCACCCTGAAGATCTCCACGCTGCGCGACGATGGCCGCGAAGCCATCCTGGTGCTGCTGGAGCCGGGCAACTGGTTCGGCGAGATCACGCTCATCGACGGCTCGCCGCGCACGCATGACGCCACCGCGCTCACCGGGGTGGACCTGCTGGTGGTGCCGCCCGCCGCCTTCGCCGCGCAGATGGCCGACCCCGTGTTCGCCAACGCCATGGCCACCCTGCTCGCCTCGCGGGTGCGGGGCCTGTACAGCATGATGGAAGACGCCACCCTGCGCGGGCTGCGCGTGCGCGTGGTGCACCGCCTGCTGGCCCTGGCGCGCGGCGACGCCACCCAGTCCGCCACCCTGCGGCCTAGCGTGGCCGTGCCGCAGGAGGCTTTGCCCATGATGCTCGGCGTGACGCGGCAGACCCTGTCGAAAGAGCTCAACGCCCTGGCGCAGGAAGGGCTGATCGGCCTGCGCTACCGGCGCATCGAACTGCTGCAACTGGAAGCGCTGCAGCGCGTGGGCGGCGCGAACTGAACGGGCCCGTGCCCACCGTGCTCGCCCGGCGGCGCGGTGCCGTCAACCGCTGAACACCGCCGTGCGCCGCTGCTGCCCCGCAGGGCGCAGTGCCATGCGCTCGGCCAGCGCCTGGATGCCTGCCTCCCCCTTCGCCAGGGCCGCCCGGCTGGTGTGCACCGAATACATGCCCGTTACCAGATCGTGCGGATGCGGCTCGGCGGACCCGATCACGAACACCGCGCTGCGCTCCTGCGAGGCCTGCAGTTCGATCGTGCCGGATGCGCCGAACACCGCCATCTCGCCCGTGGCCACCGCGTTGGGACCGACCAGTTGGCCGTGGCTGACCGCCAGCCAGGCCGCATCGTGCCCCTGGGGTGGCGCATACGTCCAAGCCTGGCCGGGCTGCAGCGTGACGAGCAGGTAGTGAACGCCCTCCGGCGCCCGCACCGGGCTGCGAAGGCCGGCATATTCGCCAAGGATCACCGTGACCGGGCCGGTGGCGGGCATGGCCCTGGCCTCGATGTACTGGCTGTCCACCGGGCCGTTTTCCAGTTCGGGCGGCAGGGCCAGCCACAGCTGGAAACCCGCGATGCGCGGCGAGTCCCCGGGTGAAAGTTCCTTGCCATGCCACACGCCGCCCCCGGCGCGCATCCACTCCACGCCGCCGTAGGCCAGTTCCCCCTCGCCCGATGCCGCGTCGTCGAAGCGAAAGTCGCCTTCGGTCACCACCGTGACGGTGGCCAGTCCCGAGTGCGGGTGAATGGGCATGCCACCGGCAAACGACGATTCGCCCTGGAACAGATCCAGAAACACGAAAGGCTTGAGCACCTGGCCCAGGTCGCCAGGGCTCATCAGCCGGGTGATGGGGCCGTGTCCACGGCCACGGGTGCGCCGCACGATGGTTCGTTGGGCGGTGGGGGAAAGCAAGGCGGACATGGTGGGTGCTCCTGAAAAGACGGGCCGGAAAAATCTGCGCCGGTGCCACATCCGATTTGCCGTGGCGCCGCTACCCATCCAATGTAGAGACGCGCCCTCCATCTGCAAAGCCTATTTGATTGAATATGATCCATCTTCTTTAGCGATGGATTGAGGACATCACCATGCTCGATGGCGTCTCACTGGACCACCTGCGCATCTTCGTTGCCGCGGTGGAAACCGGCAGCTTCTCGGCAGCCGGCCGCCGCGTCGGCCGGGCGCAATCGGTCGTCAGCCAAGCCATCGCCGGGCTGGAGGCGCAACTCGGCGTCACGCTGTTCACCAGGGCGGCGCGCCTGCCCGCCCTCACTCCGGAAGGCAAGGCACTGGCCGGCCGCGCCCGCGACATCGTTCGCGCGGCCGACACGCTCAAGGCAGAGGCACGCTCGATGGCCGCCGGCCTGGAGCCCGAACTGTCGGTCGTGGTCGATGTCATGTTCCCCATGGCGGCCCTGACCGACGCCATCGGCGCCTTTGCCGTCGCCTTTCCCGGCACCACGCTGCAACTGCAGGTGGAGGCACTCGGCGCCGCGGCCCAATGGGTGCTGGACGGGCGCTGCCGCGTGGGTGTGATGGGTTCGCTGCCCGTCATTCCGCCGGAGTTCGAACAGGTGCCGCTCATGGGCGTGCCCATGGTCACTGTAGCGGCCCCGGGATCGCCGCTGGCACGGCAGCCGGGCCGGCTGACGCGCCAGCAGCTGAAAGGCCATGTCCAGCTCGTCCTCACCGACCGCTCGCCCCTCACCGCCGGCCGCGACTTCGGCGTGCTGGGCGACACCGTGTGGCGCCTGGCGGACATCGGTGCCAAGCACGCCTTCCTGCGCGCCGGTCTCGGCTGGGGGCACATGCCCCGGCCCATGGTGGAAGACGACCTGCGCGACGGGCGGCTGGTGCGCATCCAGGTGGAGACCGGCGTGCAGGGCGATCCCATGCTCGAGATGAAAGCGGTCTATCGGCGCGACGCGCTGCCCGGGCCTGCGGGCCGATGGCTGATCGAGCGGCTGCGGCGATACCCGGATTGCGGCGAGGCGCGCGCGACCCCGGCGGCTTGAGGACGGCGCGGTGCGGTGCGCCCTCTCACCAGCACCGAACGGTCCGCCGCCTAACCGTCGACCGGATCGAGCGGCGTCTCCAGCGTGAGCTGGTAGAGCGCCGCATCCAGCCACCGGCCGAACTTGAACCCCACCTGCGGCATCGTGCCCGTGTGGACGAACCCCAATTGCCGGTGCAGCCGGATGCTCCCCTCGTTGGCCGCGTCGATGCAGCCCACCATCGCGTGCAGGCCTTCGGCCCGGGCCCGCTCCACCAGCGTTCGCATCAGCAGCGCGCCCAGCCCGCGCCCCCGGCAGTCCTTGTGCACGTAGACGCTGTGCTCCACCGTGTACTTGTAGGCCGGAAACGCCCTGAAAGTGCCCCACGAGGCAAAACCCATCAACGCGCCTTGCGCGTCGACCGCTCCCACCACGGGAAAGCCGTTCGCGCGCTTCGTGGCGAACCAGGCAGACATCGCCGATGGCGGGCGTGCCGCATAGTCGTAGAGGGCCGTCGAATGAGCGATGGCCTCGTTCAGAATGTCGAGAATTGCGCCCGCATGGGCGGCCTCGTCGCAGTCGATCAGTCGAACCTCGGGGATGGGGGTGTGATTCATGGGGAACATGCCGAACGGCGGAAGGGTTTCAGGGCTTTGGAACAACCGGCGGCATCGGCAGAGCGCCCTGCGAAAGCGGCCCGCCGGCCCTGTTGCCTTTCATGCCACCATCGCCTCGTCCAGTAAAGTGGAATATGTTTCCATCTTAATGGAATCTGCGCACCATCCTGCACCAGAACCGAAACCGCGGACCCGGCTTCTTCGCCGGTGCAGCCGCCTGAAGGAGCCCGCACATGCCCATCGCCCCTGCTTCCGACCCCACTCCCACACCCGCTTGCGCCACACCCGGCACATCCGTTTTGTTCTGGCGCGGAACGGCCAATGCCAACCTGGAGCGGCTGGCGCTGCACGTCGCGCACGACGGCATCACCGCATCGTCCACGGTGATCGGCCTGGAGGGCGGCGGCTTCCAGCTCACCCATCGCTGGCGGATCACACCCGACTGGCACACGCAGTCGGTCGAGGTCGAGCGCTGGAACGCCAACGGCCACCGGCGGTTGGCGCTCGAACGCAACGGCAGCGGCTGGACCGTCGACGGCAAGCCGCGCACCGATCTGGACGGCGCCGAAGAACCCGACCTGTCCGCGACCCCTTTCTGCAACACCTTCCCGATCCTGCGCACGCCGCTGTCCACCGGCAAAAGCCTCCGCCTGGAAACCGCCTTCATCGACGCACTGGAGTGGACCGTCACGCGGTCGCGGCAGCGGTACGACCGGCTCGGACCGAGGCAGCTGCGCTATGTGGACCTGGGCCTTTTCAGGGGATTCGAAGCCCTCCTGACGGTGGACGCCAACGGTTTCGTCGAGCGCTATGAAGGCCTCTTCGAACGCATCCGACCGGCCTCCTGACCCTGGTGCAGCGCGGGCTGCCGCGCCGGGCGGCGGCGCCTTCAGGCACCCGTGCGGGCCAGGGGGAGCACCACCGTGAACTCACTTCCCAGGCCCAGTCCCTGGCTCTCGGCCACCACCTCGCACCACCTCGCCCCCGTGGGCCAGCACGATCTTGCGCACGATCGCCAGTCCCAGGCCCAGCCCGCCTTCCGCATTCGAGGCGGCGCCCGGCGCCTGGACGAACGGCTCGAACAAGTCGGCCACGGAGCCTGGAGGCAGGCCCACGCCGTTGTCCCGGATCGCCACCGCCACCTGGCGCTCGCCGCGCCATTGCACCTGCAGGGCGATCTCGCCACCGGGATCGGTGTACTTGGCGGCGTTGGTCAACAGATTGGCGAACACCTGGACCAGCCGCAGCGCATCGCCAGTGACCACCACGGGCGCATCGCCCAGATCGGCGTCGAGCCGGTGGCCCTTCTTGGCCACCAGCGGCGCGCTCTGCTCGAGCGCCTGTCGCAGCACCTGCTGCAGATCCACCGGCACCTTCGGCGGCGGGCTTGCGCGCATCAGCCCAGACAGGTCGAGCAGGTCGTCCGCCATGCGCGTGAGTTGCGCCACCTGGCGGCCAATCATCTCGCTGGCCCGCAGCACCCGTTTTTCATCGCCGGGCGAGCGCTGCAGCACCGCCTGCGCGGAATGGATGGCGGACAGCGGGTTGCGGATCTCATGGCCGAGGATGGCCATGGCGTTGTCCTTGGCACGGTTGCTGGCTTTGAGTTGCTGCATCTTTTCCGCCAGCGCCACGCGCGAGCGCCGCAGTTGCCCGCCCATCAGACCGATGCCCAGGCCGATCGCCAGGAAAAGCAGAAGCCGGGCCACGTTCTCTGGCTGCAGCACCTCGCGCAAACCAGCGCCGCGCTCGATGAACAGGTACGTGCCCACCGACGTGCCCAGCACCGTGGCCAGCAGTGCCGGGCCGAACCCTCCATAGATCGCGGCCACCACGATCGGCACCGTCAAAATGAGGTACGGCCCCTGCTGCCCCAGCACCGGATTGAGCAGGTAGCGCAACAGCAGCGCTGCCGCCACGGCGGCGACGGCGGTCAGATAGTGACGATTCATGCGCGCGATGATGCCAGGGCCTTGGCCCCTCTTTGCCGTGCCGCGGGCGCTCTGCGGGTTCTGCCACAAAATCGGTCTACCAACCCCTGCCCGCACCATGTCCGTCCACGAAACCCTGAAGGCCTGGGCCTGGCGCATCAAGCGAGACGGCGTCACGCTCTGGTTCGCCTGCAAAAGCCCCGCCACACCGTGGTATGCGAAAGCGCTGGGCGTGGTCGTCGTGGCCTATGCGCTCAGCCCCATCGACCTGATCCCGGACTTCATTCCGGTACTGGGCTACCTGGACGACGTCATCGTGCTGCCGGCGCTGATCTGGCTCACCGTGAAACTGCTGCCCGCGCCCGTGCTGATGTCGTGCCGAAGCCAGGCAGACGAATGGATGCGAACGGAGGGCCGCAAGCCCCGCAGCCGAGCGGGTGTGGTCTTGGTTCTCGTGGTTTGGCTGGGGGCTGGAGCCTTGGGCTACCTGCTGCTTCGGGACAGGTGGTAGCGCCCCGGCCGTTTGCCTGCACTGCGCAGACCCTGCGCGTGGGCCTTCGCATGCAGCGCATTGAAAGAATTTTTCCGCAGAGACCGCACCGGCCGACGCTACAGGTCTCGCGCCATCACTTCACGGGCAACCTTCTGATGTGGGGGAAGCTCAGCCCATAGTTGCCCGCGACGCCCGGCGCAACGCCAGGATTGGTCAGCTTGATGAACGATGCACCGATGATCGGAATGCCATTGCTGTCCGAAGTCGTCAGGCCCGCCCAGCCTTCCCGAAACCCACCGCTCAGCCGCCTGCGGTTGACTTCGGAGGACAGTACGTACGAGTCGCTGAAAGCGAATACGGAAACCGCGCCGCAGCTTTCATACTTCTCGTTGGGGAAGTTTGGGTTGTAGCGGGCAGTGACGGTCGCCTCGCGATCGGCCATCCACAGGTCCCACGTGCCGTGCATGCTGCAGATGCTCTGGCCGACTTCCGTATTGCCCGAATGGAAATACTGCAAAGTCGTGCGCAAGGGAGGCACCACGGAATACACCCGCTGGTCCGCGGGGTCCGGTTGGCTGTAGTCCTTGCCCACGCTGTACCGCTTGGTGGGGGTTGCCACGACCCAATCCGTGCGGGCCGAAATCGAAGCATCGAGAACCACCTGATTCCTGAATCCGGCCACCGTCAGCAGCCGGGAAAGGTCGGCCGCCGTCGTGGCAGCGTTGGGCGCTGTTGCACAAATCGAATTGCAGACGGCATGACCCCAACCCCAGACGGACCTATGCCACAGCAGTCACCGACACGGTGTGAGGACGGCCGATCTGACTGAACCGATTGAGCAAGGCCACGCGGACATGCAGCTCCACAACCTGGCGGTCGAACGTGCGCGCGATCACCCGTTCGCCCAGTCGCTTGAAGCAGTGCATCTTCGTCTCCACAAGGCTGCGCCGGTGGTAGCCGCTCCACTTCTTCCAAATGCCGCGACCCAGGCGCTGGCACGCCCGAATGGCCTCATTACGATGCGCCGAGCCCGGACTCGACTTCTTCCAATGGCTGGCGTTCTTGCGGGGCGGGATCACCGCCATCGCGTGCCGCTCGGCAATGGCGTCCAGGCAGGCGCGCGTGTCGTAGGCGCCATCGGCACTGACGCTTTCGATGGATTCGTCAGTGGGAATCTGAGCCAGCAACCCGGGCAACATCGGCGCATCCCCAATGGCGTTGCTGGTCACCTCGATGGCGCGTATTTCCAGCGTCTGCGCGTCGATGCTCAGATGGACCTTGCGCCATTCGCGCCGGTATTCAGCACCATGCTTCTTGCGTTTCCACTCTCCTTCGCCCAGGAACTTGATGCCGGTGCTGTCCACCAGCAACTGCAGCGGCGAGTTGGTTCGCTGGTAGCTCAGTTCGACCTGCAAGGTCTTTTGGCGCCGGCAAACAGTGCTGAAGTCAGGTACCGGCCAGTCCAGCTTTGCCAGCCGCAGCAGGCTCTGCACCATGCCCAGCGCCTGTCGCAAGGGCTGGCCGAACAGGCACTTGATGCTCAGGCAGAACTGGATTGCTGCGTCCGAGAAGGTTCGGCTGCGTCCACGCCTGCCGGTCGGCGTGCCAAACCACATCGTCAACGAGCCTCGCGCTTTCAGCGCCGCGTTGTACGCCTTCCAGTTCGTCGTGCGGTACTTGCTCCGCTGCCTGTTCTTCGTCTCTGTCACGCAGTCAGTCTACGGGCATCAGCATCGCGATTTGTGCAACAAAGCCAGCCCAGCCCGCCCTGGCACACATACTTCGTGTGCAGGTAATCCTCCAGCCCGTGCGTCGATCCCTCGCGCCCGTAGCCCGACTCCTTCACACCCCCGAACGGCGCGGCCTCCGCCGCCAGCGCCCCTTCGTTGATCCCCACGATCCCCGTCTCCAGGGCTTCCGCCACGCGCCAGATGCGGCGCACGTCCTGGCTGTAGAAGTACGCTGCCAGCCCGAACGGCGTGTCGTTGGCGGCGGCGATCACCTCTTGTTCGTTGTCAAAGCGCGTGAGCGGTGCCACCGGCCCGAAGGTCTCCTCGCAGGCGCAGGCCATGGTCGCATCGGCGTTCTCCAGCACCGTGGGGGCGTAGTAGGTGGCGCCCAGGTCGGTCAGGCGCTGGCCACCGGTAAGCACCTTCGCGCCCTTGGCCACGGCGTCCTGCACGTGCCGCTCTATCTTCTCCACCGCCCGGGCATTGATCATCGGCCCGATCTGCGAGGCCGGGTTGCTTGCCGGCCCCACCTTCAAGGCCGCCACGCGGGCGGTGAGCTTTTGCGCGAACTCGGCATGCACCTTGCCGTGCACGAACACCCGGTTGGGGCACACGCAGGTCTGGCCGCCGTTTCTGAACTTGGCGGCCATGAAGCCGTCCACGGCGGCGTCCACGTCGGCATCCTCGAAGACGATGAAGGGGGCGTTGCCGCCCAGCTCCAGCGAGAGCTTCTTGAGCGTGTCGGCGCTGCGGCGCGCCAGGTGCTTGCCCACGGGCGTGGAGCCGGTGAAGGTGATCTTGCGCACGCGCGCATCGTCGAGCCACACGTCCACCACCTCGGGCGTCTTCTCGCGCGAGGCGGTGACGATGTTCAGCACGCCCGGCGGCACCCCGGCCTCGTGGGCCAGCAGCACCAGGGCGAGGGACGTGAGGGGCGTGTCCTCGGCGGGCTTGCAGACCACGGTGCAGCCGGCCGCCAGGGCCGGGGCGATCTTGCGGGCGATCATCGCGGCGGGAAAGTTCCACGGGGTGATGGCAGCCACCACACCCACGGGCTCCTTCAGGGCGAACATGCGCCGGCCGGGCACGGGGGCGGGAATGACTTCGCCGTTCATGCGCGTGGCCTGTTCGCCGAACCATTCGATGTAGCTGGCGGCATAGGCCACCTCGCCCTTGCCTTCGGCCAGGGGCTTGCCCTGCTCCAGCGAGATCAAGGCGCCCAGGTCGTCCTGGTGGGCCAGTACCCGATCGTTCCAGCGTTTGATGATGGCCGCGCGCTGCTTGGCGGGCACCTGGCGCCAGGCGGGAAAAGCGGCATGGGCGGCTTCCAGCGCGGCCCGGGCCTCGGGGGCGCCGGAGTCGGGCACTTCGGTGATGGTGGTACCGGTGGCCGGGTCGGTCACGGGCAGCAGCGCGCCGGGGCCGGGGTGCCACTGGCCGGCGATGAAGTTGGCGCTGCGGATCAGGTCGGGGCGGTGGAGGGTCAGGGGCATGGCAGGGAAGGAAGGGGGTTTGAATGAAATCGGGCTCCAGTGCAAATAACACTAGGGCATCGTGCTACAAATTCAATAGCAAAAGGAATGGCAGGGCCGATGGGCTAGCGCCTGGCGATGCACGCGGCGATGGCCTCGCCCACCTGGGTGGTGTTGGCCGTGCCCCCTAAGTCGGGCGTCTTCGGCCCGGTTTTGATGACCTCTTCGATCGCCGCCACGATGGCATCGTGCGCCTGCCGCCCTGCGCCCTGGCCTTGCGTCAAGAAGTCCAGCATCAGCGCACCCGACCAGATCATGGCGATGGGGTTGGCGATGTTTTGGCCGTAGATGTCCGGCGCCGAGCCATGCACGGGCTCGAACAGGCTGGGGAAGGTGCGCTCGGGGTTCAGGTTGGCCGAAGGCGCCAGGCCGATGGTGCCGGTGGTGGCGGGCCCCAGGTCGCTGAGGATGTCGCCGAACAGGTTGGTGGCGGCCACCACGTCGAAGCGCCCGGGCTGCAGCACGAAGCGCGCGGTGAGGATGTCGATGTGCTGCTTATCCAGCGTGACCTCGGGGTACCCCTTGGCGATGTCGTCGGCGCGGGCGTCCCACCAGGGCATGCTGATGGCGATGCCGTTGCTCTTGGTGGCGAGGGTCACGTGCTTCTTGGCGCGGCTCTGCGCCAGGTCGAAGGCGAACTTCAAGAGGCGGTTGGCGCCGTGGCGCGAGTAGACCGATTCCTGGATGACGATCTCGCGGTCGGTGCCCTCGTACATGATGCCGCCCAGCGACGTGTATTCGCCCTCGGTGTTCTCGCGCACGACGAAGTAGTCGATGTCGCCGGGCTTCCTGCCGGCCAGGGGACACGGCACGCCTTCGAAGAGGCGCACGGGGCGCAGGTTGATGTACTGGTCGAACTCGCGGCGGAACTTGAGCAGCGAGCCCCACAGGGACACATGGTCGGGCACGGTGGCGGGCCAGCCGACGGCGCCGAAGAAGATGGCGTCCACGCCGGCGAGTTGGGCCTTCCAGTCGTCGGGCATCATTTTTCCGTGAGCGGCGTAGTAGTCGCAGCTGGCCCAGTCGATGGTGCGGCATTCCAGTTCGAAGCCGAAGCGCTCGGCCGCGGTCTGGATGGCCCGCAGGCCCTCGGGCATGACTTCCTTGCCGATGCCGTCGCCGGGGATCACGGCGATGCGGAAGATGGGGTGCATGGGGTGTCTCCGGTAGGGGTCGCCTGTTTGTCAGGCCGCTGCGGCCAGCACGGCCGGTGCGCCGGCCCTCTCCTCCAGCCAGCCCTGGCGCAGCTCGGGCACCGAGCGCGCCAGCAGTTCGTAATACGGGTGGTGCGGCCCGCGGTCGTAGTCGGCGCGCGCCACCTGCGCGAGTTTGCGGCCGTGCTGCATGACGACGATCTCGTCGCACACGGAGCGCACGGTGTGCAGATCGTGGCTGATGAAGAGGTACGAAACGCCCAGCTCGCGCCGCAGCTCGGCCATCAGGTCGAGCACGGCGGCGCCCACCACGGTGTCGAGGGCGGAGGTCACTTCGTCGCACAGGATCAGGTCGGGGTCGGCCGCGAGCGCGCGGGCCAGGTTGACCCGCTGCTTCTGCCCGCCCGACAGGCCGCCGGGCAGGCGATCCGCCACGCTGTGCGGCAGCTTGACCAGGTCGAGCAGCTCGCGGATGCGCCGCTGCAGCGCCTCGCCCTTGAGCCCCTTGTAGAACTGCAGCGGCCGGGCCAGGATGCGCTCGATGGTGTGCGAGGGGTTGAGCGCCGTGTCGGCCATCTGGAACACGATCTGAATGCGGCGCAGCTCTTCCTTGGTGCGGGCGCCCAGCGTGGTCTTGAGCTCCGAGTTGCCGAACAGCATGGTGCCGTGCCAGGGCTGGATGAGCCCGGCGATGGCGCGCGCCAGCGTGGTCTTGCCCGAGCCCGACTCGCCGATGACGCCGATGGCCTGGCCGCGGTAGAGCTTGAAGTTGATGTCCTCCAGGATGAGCGCGGCGGGGCGGCCGGTGGCGTCCACCGGGCCGTAGCCGGCGGACAGGTCGCGCACATCGAGCAGCAACTCGCCCTCGCCCCGGCAGTGCTCGGCCACGCGCGGCGTGGGGCGCGCGGCGGCCAGCAGGCACCGGGTGTATTGGTTGGCCGGGGCGGCGAGGATGTGCGCGGTGGTGTCCACCTCCTGCATCCGGCCGTTGCGCAGCACGAGGATGTGGTCGGCCATCTGCGCCACCACGGCGAGGTCGTGGCTCACGTAGACGGCGGTGGCGCGGCGTTCGCGCACCACGCGGCGAAAGGCGAGCAGCACTTCGATCTGCGTGGTCACGTCCAGCGCGGTGGTGGGCTCGTCGAGGATGACGAGGTCGGGGTCGGTGATGAGCGCCATGGCGGCCATCAGCCGCTGCAGTTGCCCGCCCGAGACCTGGTGCGGGTAGCGGTCGCCGATGGTGTCCGGGTCGGGCAGCGCGAGTTCACGGAACAGCTGCACCGCCTTGGCCTCGGCCTCGGCGCGCTTCATTGTGCCGTGGATGCGGGTGGGCTCGACCACCTGGTCCATGATGGTGCGCGACGGGTTGAACGACGCGGCGGCGCTCTGCGCGATGTAGGCCACGGTGCGCCCGCGCAGCGCGCGCTGCGCGGCAGGCGCCAGGTGCAGCACGTCGACGTCGCCGATGCGCACGCTGCCGCCGGAGATGGTGCAGCCGTGCCGTGCGTAGCCCATCAGCGCGAGCGCCGTGGTGGTCTTGCCCGAGCCGGATTCGCCGATGAGCGCCAGCACTTCTCCGGGCGCGATGGTGAAGCTCAGCGCATCGACCAGCGTCTGGTCGCCCGCGGTGATGCTCAGGTCTTGGACGACAACGGATGCTCCCATGTTCAACGCCCTCCGCGTTCACGGGCCGTACGGCCCGGCAGGTTGTCGATGACGAGATTGACCGCGATGGTCAGGCTGGCGATGGCCAGCGCCGGTGCGATGACCGAGGCGCCAGCGTCGGGCAGCGCGCCGATGTTCTCGCGCACCAGCGATCCCCAGTCGGCCGCGGGCGGCTGGATGCCCAGGCCCAGGAAGCTCAGGCCGGCGAGCAGCAGCACCACGTAGACGAAACGCAGCCCCAGGTCGGCCAGCATGGGGCCGACGATGTTGGGCAGGATCTCGCGCAGCATGATGTAGAGCGTGCCCTCGCCCCGGGTGCGCGCCACGGTGACATAGTCGAGCGCATTGATGTTGACGGCCAGCGACCGCGCGATGCGGTAGGCCCCCGGGATGTAGATGACCGCCGCCGTGGCCACCAGCATGGCGACGGACGAGCCGAAGCCGGCCACCAGGATCAGCGCGAACATCTTGCTGGGAATGGCGGTGAGCGTGTCCAGCACGCGGCTCAGAATGGTGTCCACCTTGCCGCCCATGGCGGCGGCGAACAGCGCCAGGGCCGTGCCCGTGCCGCTGGCCAGCAGGGTGGCCAGCAAGGCCACGCCCACGGTGTAGCGCGCACCGTCGATCACGCGCGCCAGCATGTCGCGGCCCAGGTAGTCGGTGCCCAGCCAGTGTTGGGCGCTGATGGGCGCGAACACGTCGGAGCCGCCGCCCGCCTGCAGCGAGCCCGGCAGCAGCACGGGACCGGCCAGGGCGGCCAGCATCCAGCACAGCAGCACCGCCAGCCCGATCAGGCCGGAGATGCCGAAGCCCGAGAGCCAGCGGCGCACCGCGTGGCGCGGCGTGGCGGGCGGGCCGGAAGGGTGGGTCAGGGAATCCATGGGTCGGCCCTTCGGTATGGTCAGCGGTGGCGCAGGCGCGGGTTGGCGAGGATGCCGCACACGTCGGCCGCCGTCACCAGGATCAGGTAGCCCGCGCAGAAGATCATGGCGCAGGTCTGCACCAGCGGCATGTCGCGCTGGGTCACGCCATCGACCATGAGCTTGGCGATGCCGGGATAGTTGAAGATGGTCTCGATGATGATGACGCCGCCCAGCAGGTATGACAGCGACAGCGCCACCGCGTTGGCGATCGGCCCGATGGCATTGGGCAGCGCGTGGGCCATGACCATGCGCAGGGGCGAGGCCCCCTTCAGGCGCACCATCTCGATGTAGGGCGCCTCCAGCTGGTCGATGACGGCGGCGCGGCTCATGCGCATCATCTGCGCGACGATCACGCAGCACAGGCTGAGCACGGGCATGGCGAAGGCCCGCAGCATCTGCCCCACCGATTCGATGTCGCTCACGTAGGACAGCGCGGGCAGCCATTTGAGCTTGACGGCGAACACCAGCACCGCCAGCGTGGCCACCAGGAACTCGGGCACGGACACCACGGCCACCGCCGCCGACGAGGCCAGGCGGTCGAACCACGAGCCGCGCCACACGGCCGAGGCGATGCCCAGGGTGAGCGCGATGGGCACCGAGAACAGCGCGGTCACGGCCGCCAGCAGCAGCGAATTGGGCAGGCGGCTGGCCACCAGCTCGCCCACCGGCATCTGCGTGGTGACCGACTGGCCCAGGTCGCCGCGCACGATGCCGCCCAGCCAGCGCAGGTAGCGCAGCGGGGCCGGCACGTCCAGCCCCATCTGGGCGCGCAGCGCGGCGAGGGCCTCGACCGTGGCGTCCTGCCCCAGCTGCTCCTGCGCGGCGTCGCCCGGCAGCACGGCGGTGATCGAGAAAACGATCACCGAGACCGCCAGCAGGGACAGCAGCGCCAGCAGGATCCGCTGGACCAGGAGCTTGAGAATCACACGGTTCATGGCGCGGCGGCTTCCAGTGCTCGGTGCGTGCGGGGCGTCAGGCTTCGAGCCAGACGTGCTCGGCGAAAGAGTAGCCCATCAGGCCGCCCAGCGGAATCGGGGACAAGCCCTTGAGCTTGGTGGAATGTCCGTCGATGCTGGCCAGGAACAGCGGAATGCCGATGCCCGCGTCCTGGTGGATCATGGTCTGCATGTCGGCGTACATCTGGCGGCGTTTGGCCAGATCGGTCTCGGCGCGCGAGGCCAGCAGCAGCTGGTCGAACTGCGGGCTCTTCCAGCGCGACTCGTTCCAGGCCGCGTCGGACTTGAAGAACTGCGTCAGGATGGTGTCGGCGCTGGGGCGCGGGTTCACGTTGCCAAAGCCCACCGGACTGTTGAGCCAGTGGTTGGACCAGTAGCCGTCGGCCGGCATGCGCTTGATGTCCAGGTCCAGGCCGATGCGCTGGCCCGATTGCTGCAGCAGCAGCGCGGTCTCGGTCGAGTACATGGCGGCCGGCGAGGTGACCACCGGCACCTTGCCCGTCACGCCCGACTTCTGCAGGTGGAACTTGGCCTTGTCCAGATCGAACGTGCGCTGCGGCAGGTCCTTGAAGTAGAACCGGTTGGTCGGGTCGATGGGCTGGTCGTTGGCGATGACGGCGTAGTCGAGCGCGATGCTCTTTTTCATCTGCTCGCGGTCGAACAGGTACTTCATCGCCAGGATGAAGTCGGGGTTGGCGCCCGGGCCCATGTCCTTGCGCAGGATGAGGTCAGAGTACTGGCCCGACTGCGTGGTGAAGATGGCGTAGCCGGGCGTGCCCTTGACCCGCGCCACGGCGCGCGGGTTGACCGAGGCCACCAGGTCCATGCCGCCCGACAGCAGCGCGTTCACGCGGGCGCTCTCGTCGCCGATGCCCACGAACTCGATCTCGTCCAGGTAGGGCTTGCCGGGCTTCCAGTAGGCGTCGTTGCGCACCATCAGCGACCGCACGCCGGGCTTGAACTCTTTGAGCTTGTAGGGGCCGGTGCCGATGCCGGCGTTGAAGTCGGTGGTGCCTTCCTTGACGATGTGGAAGTGGAAGGTGCCCAGGATGACCGGCAGGTCGGCGTTGGGCGCGGTCAGCTCGATGGTCACCTCGTTCGGACCCGAGGCCTTGACGGTCTCGATCTGGTCGGCCAGCACCTTGGCCTTGGAGGCCGTGGCCGGGTCCTTGTGGCGCAGGATGGAGAACACCACGTCGGCCGGCGACAGGGCCTTGCCGTCATGGAAGGTGACGCCCTTGCGCAGGGTGAACACCCAGGTCTTGGCGTCCTGCGTGGCGGACGATTCGGCCAGCGCGGGCTGCGGCGTGAGCGAGCCGTCCAGCACGAACAGGCCGTTGTAGAGCATGGTGCCGCGCGAGTAGTCGGTCTGGTTGGACTGCTTGGCCGGGTCCAGCGTGTCGGTGGCCGCGGCCGTGGCGCCGGCCACGCGGATGCGGCCGCCGCGGCGGGGCGTCTGCGCATGCGCGGTGACCGCCATGCCCGCCAGGCCGCCGGCCAGCGTGGCCTGCATGCCGCCCGCCATCAGCATGGCGAGCACGTCGCGGCGCGTGGCGCCCCGCCGCAGCGAGTCCATCACGCGAAGGCTTTCTTGGGGACCGACGAGGGTGTCGAACGGGGTGCGGCTGTCGCTCATGGTGATGCTCCTGTGACGGGTGGCAGTGGGGGGAACGGGGATCTTGGAATGGTGCGAATCAAGGGAAGGTGGCAGGCGCCCGCTGGGACGTCAGGCCAGCCGGTCCTTCAGGCGGTAGTACAGCCCCACCGCCGGCAGGAACCACGGCGGGCCGAAGTGGCCGGGCACGGCGGGCCAGTCGCGGCCGCGCCAGGGATTGGCCTCAGCATCGCCGGCCATCACGGCGGCCATGCGCTCGCCCATGTGCACCGACATCTGCGTGCCGTGGCCGCTGTAGCCCATGGAATAGAACAGGCCGTCGCGCTCGCCGGCGTGCGGCAGGCGGTCCTGCGTCATGTCCACCAGGCCGCCCCAGCAGTGGTCGATGCGCACGCGGCCCAGTTGCGGGAAGGTTTCCGCCAGGCCGGCGCGCAGGATCTCGCCGCTGGCGGCATCCTGCTGCGGGCTGGAGATGGCAAAGCGCGCCCGGCCGCCGAACACCAGCCGGTGGTCGGCCGTGAGGCGGAAGTAGTGGTGGATGTTGGCGATGGTGACGTAGGTGCGCCGCTCGGCCAGCAGGGCCTGCGCGCGCGCTGCGCCCAGCGGCTCCGTCACCACGATGAAGCTGCCGATGGGCACGATGCGCCGGCGCAGCCAGCCGAACGTGCCGTAGCCGCCGTGGCGCGAGGCGCCGGTGGCCAGCAGCACCTGGCTGGCCTGCACCGCGCCGCGCGCGGTGTGCAGCCGGTGCACCTGGCCCTGCACGCGCTCGATGCGGTCCACGCAGGTGCCGGTGTGGATCTGCGCGCCCTGGCGTTGGGCGGCCAGGGCCAGCCCTTGAGCGAACCGCCCCATGTGCATCTGCGCGCTGCGCCGGTACAGCAGCCCGCCTTCGAAACGGTCGCTCTGCACCTCGGCGCGCACCCGGGCGGCGTCGAGGATCTCCACGTCGGTATCCACCCCGTCGGCGATGAGCCGCTCGGCACTGCGCCGCAGCGCCTCCAGGTGGTGGGGCCGGGTGGCGAGCTTGAGCTTGCCGTGGCGCAGGAAATCGCAGTCGATGGCCTCGTCCCGCACGATGCGGGCGACGGTGTCCACCGCGGCGTCGTAGGCGTGGTACCAGGCCCGGGCCTGCGCCACGCCGACCTTGGCGGCCACCTCGGCATAGTCCACCGCCAGGCCGTTGTTGACGTGGCCGCCGTTGCGGCCCGATGCTTCGGGCGCCACGCTGGCGCCCGCCTCCAGCACCGCCACGCTCGCGCCGCGCCGGGCCAGGGCCAGGGCGGCCGACAGGCCGGTGAAGCCCGCGCCGACGATGGCGACATCGACCTGCCGCGGCAGATCGTGCGGCGCCAGCGCCAGCGGCGGGACCGAATCGTTCCAGTAGGACTCGAGCTTCATGGCAAGGGGCGTGCGGGCTGTGGGAAGGAAGGTAAAAAACCGCTCAGAGGCCGACGACGCCCGGCAGGCCGCCGATGTCTTCGATCTGCACGTAGTGGTAGGCCGGGTTGCCCGGGCCGTGGCCGCGGTTCACGAACACCTTGTTCTTGATGCCGATGTCGTCGGCCGACATCAGGTCGTAGCGCAGGCTGGAGGACACGTGCAGCACGTCCTGCGGGCCGCAGCCCAGCGAGTCGAGCATGTATTCGAACGCCTTCAGGCGCGGCTTGTAGGCCTGGGCCTGCTGCGCGGTGTACACGCGGTGGAACGGCGCGCCGAGCATGGCGACGTTCTTCTGGATCTGGTCGTCGGAGGCGTTGGACAGGATCACCAGCGGGATCTCCTTGGCGACCTTGGCCAGGCCGGCGGGCACGTCGGCATGCGGGTCCCAGGTGGGAACGGCGTCGTAGAACTTCTGGCCGTCGGCGTCCAGGTACTGGATCTTCCACTGCTTGCACAGGCGGCGCACGGCGTTCTTGAGCACCACTTCGTAGGGCTTCCAGTCGCCCAGCACTTCGTCGAAGCGGTAGGCGCTGAAGTCGGCGATGAACTGCTCCATGCGCTCGGCCGGAATGCGGTCGGCGAAGAGTTCACGCGTCATCTCGCCCATGCGAAAGCGGGTGAGCGTGCCGTAGCAGTCGAAGGTCACGTACTTGGGACGGAAGGTCATGGTCTCGGAATCCTCGGGTTGGGCCGGTCACCGACCGGGGCGGTTCGCAGCGCCTTATCTGGCGTTTGCGACAGTGTCATTACGAAGTGATTGAAGCACGCGGTTTCGCGGGTGTCATAGGGAAATGCAGGGGTGCGGCGCGCGAAAGCTGCGGTTTGCCGGGGGCCTTGCGGCATGCCATGCGGTCTGCACCGCCGGCGTGCGGCAACGCACCGTTAGTGCGCTGCAGCAAAGTCGATGAGCACGCTTTTGAAGCGCAGGTTGGCCTCCACGGCCTGGCGGCCCAGGTCCTTGCCGATGCCCGACTGGTGGTAGCCGCCGGTGGGAATGACGAAGTCCGCGCTGCGCCCGTAGCGGTTGATCCAGACCGTGCCCGCGCTGATGCCGCGCATGGCGCGCAGCGCGCGGCCGATGTCGGCGGTGTGCACGCCGGCCGCCAGGCCGTAGTGCGCGTGCGCGGCCAGGGCCAGGCCCTCTTCCTCGGTGTCGAAGGTCTGCACCGTGAGCACGGGGCCGAAGATCTCTTCCTGCACGGCGGGGCTGTCGGCCGCCACGCCTTCGAGCAGCGTGGGCTGGAAGTACGCTCCGCCCGCCGCACCGGCCGCCACGCCGCCGGCCACGTCGTCGAACAGCCCCCCGCCGCAGCGCAATTGGGCGCCCGCGTCGCGCGCGCGCTCCACGATGTCCAGGATGCGTGCGGCCTGTGGCGCCGAGATGATGGGTGGCAGCGTGGCGGTGTCGTCCCAGGTGGCGCCGGGCCGCAGCGCGGCGAACCGCGCGCCGATGCGCTCCACCAGTTCCGGCGCGATGCCGCGCTGCACGATGAGCCGCGAGCCCGCCACGCACACCTGGCCCGCGTTGCCGGTGATGGCACCGGCGATGAGGCCGGCCAGCCGGTCGACATCGGGCGCGTCGTCGAAGACGAGCTGCGGGCTCTTTCCGCCCAGCTCCAGCGTGACGGGCTTGGGGCCCTGCAGCGCACAGGTGGCCATGATGGCGGCGCCCGTGCGCGTCGATCCGGTGAAGGTCATCTTGGCGATCCGGGGGTGCCGCGTGAGCGCATCGCCGGTGGTGCGGCCATCGCCCTGCACCACATTGAAGAGCCCGGGCGGCACGCCCGCCTCCACCGCCAGCTGGGCCAGCCGCACGGCGGAAAACGGCGTCATCTCGGACGGCTTGAGCACCACCGCATTGCCTGCGGCCAGCGCGGCGCCGACCTTCCACGACATCATCACCAGCGGAAAATTCCACGGTGTGATGGCGCCCACCACGCCATAGGGCTCGGCCACCACCATGCCCAGGTGGTCGTGCCGCGTGGCGGCCACCTCGCCGCCGAGCTTGTCGGCATATTCGGCGAAAAAGCGCAACCCTTCGGCGGTGAAGGGCACGTCCCACGCAGCGGCATCGCGCACCGGGCGGGTGGAGCACACGGCCTCCAGCGGCGCCAGTTGCGGGCCGTCGGCTTCGATCATGTCAGCCCAGCGGCGCAGCACGCGGGCGCGCTCCCGCGGGGCGCGCCGTGCCCAGTCCGTGGTGCGCCAGGCCTGCCACGCATCCTGCACCGCGGCGTCCACGGTGGCTGCATCGGCCAGCGGCAGGTCGGCATGCCATTGGCCGTCGGAGGGGCGCAGCACGGCGATGCGGCCGGCATCGGGCACGAGGCGCCCGCCGATGAAGTGGCCGGCAGGAACGGCGATGGACCGGGGATCGAAAAGCAGCATGGAACGGGGGCGCGCAAGGGGCTGCGCGCAGTTGGAAAAAGGTGCTTCGATGCTAGGCAGGAAGGTCCAGCATTTGTGCCCGTAACGCCCCGCGTCACCGCAGCGAATTGCAAAACGCACGCGCCCGGCAGACGAAGCTTGCAAGTTGCGGGCAAACCCGAATTCGGGGTGGTGCGGCCTGCCGATGTCGTCCAAGATAGACGCCCAATCCCTTCGCAACGAGGACGCCGCCCATGCTCTCCACCGCCCTGCCCGCCACCCCTGCCACCGCCGAGGACGGCGTGCTGCTGCGCCCCATGACGCCCGACGACCTGCCGCAGGCGCAGGCGCTGTCGGCCGAACTGCGCTGGCCGCACCGGCTGGCCGACTGGGAGCAGGTGTTCGCGCATTCCGATGGCCTCGTGGCCGAGCGCGACGGGCAGACCATCGCCACCGCCCAGCGCTGGAAGTGGGGCGATCGGCACGCCACCATCGGGCTGGTGCTCGTCACCCCGGCCTGCCAGGGCCGCCGCATCGGCCACCGCCTGATGACCACGCTGCTCGACGGCCTGGACGGCCACACGGTGCTGCTGCACGCCACCGCCGAGGGGCGCGGCCTGTACGAGCGCCTGGGCTTCGTGCGCACGGGCGAGGTGCGCCAGCACCAGGGCGTGGCCCGGCCCACGCCGCTGATCGCCCTGCCCCCCGGCTGGCGCCTGCGCCCCTCCGGCCTGAACGAGGCGGCCGCATTGCACCGGCTCGACGCCCAGGCGCGCGGCATGCCGCGCGATGCGCTCATCGACGACCTGCTGGCCCGCAGCGATGCCTGCGTGGTGCTGGACCACGACGGCGAGCAGCGCGGCTTCGCGCTGCTGCGGCGCTTCGGCCGCGGGCACGCCATCGGCCCCGTCGTGGCGCCGGATGCGGAAAGCGCCAAGGCGCTGATCGCCCACCTGGCCGGCATGAACGCCGGCCACTTCACGCGCATCGACATCGATTTCGACAGCGGCCTGGCCGAGTGGCTGGAGAGCATCGGCCTGCTGCGCGTGGACGCGCCCACCACCATGGTGCGCGGCGGCACCCTGCCCACCGCATCGGACGCCCCGCACGGTGCCCCGCGGCTGTTCGCCCTGGTCACCCAGGCGCTGGGCTGAGCCCACCCCTTCGACGATCCACCCTGCCGGGCCTTGCCGTGACCTCCACCACCTTTCTCTACAAATCCGACCCCGTGCGCGGTCGCCAGTGGGCCGGCGTGTTCCGCGACCGCGCGCCCGAGATCGACTTTCGCATCTGGCCCGACATCGGCGACCCGGACCAGGTGCGCTTTCTCGCGGCCTGGGAGCCGCCGCAGGACCTGGCCACGCGCTTTCCGCAGCTGCAAGTGCTGTTTTCATCGGGCGCGGGCGTGGACCAGTTCGACTTCGCCGCGCTGCCGCCCGAGTTGCCCGTGGTGCGCATGGTGGAGCCCGGCATCGTGCAGGGCATGGTGGAGTACGTGACGCACGCCGTGCTGGGCCTGCACCGCGACATGCCCCAGTACCGCCGCCAGCAGCAGCAAGGCGAATGGCGCGTGCTGCCGGTGCGCCCGGCCAGCGAACGCCGGGTGGGCGTGCTGGGCCTGGGCTCGCTCGGGCAGGCGGTGCTGGCCCAGTTGCGGGGCCTGGGCTTCGACTGCGCGGGCTGGAGCCGCTCGCGCCACCAGTTCGCCGGCGTGCACTGCTACGCGGACCGGCATGAACTGCCGGCCTTCCTGGCGCGCACCGACATCCTGGTGTGCCTGCTGCCGCTGACCGATGCCACGCGGGGCTTTCTGAACAAGGACCTGTTCGCGCAACTGCCGGCCGGTGCCGGGCTGGTGCACGTGGGGCGCGGGCCGCAATTGATCGACACCGACCTGCTGGCCGCGCTGGCCGTGGGGCAGATCGGCGAGGCGGTGCTCGACGTGACCGACCCCGAGCCCCTGCCGCCGTCGCATGCCTTCTGGCGGCACCCGCGCGTGCAGCTCACCCCGCACATCGCGAGCATGACCCAGCCCCTGAGCGCCGCCAACGTGGTGGTCGACAACCTGCGCCGGTTCGAGGCGGGCGAGCCCATGGTGGGGCTGGTGGACCGCTCGCGCGGCTACTGACGCATGGCGGCCGGCAGCCAGCGCCCCGGGGGCACCGCACGATCTGCTGCCACCGCGCCAACAACCGCAGCGTGCTGCGCGAAACCCCGCCAAAGCAGCACCACGCGCAGCGGCCCCTGGCCTAACCTTGGGGCCATCGACAGACGCCTCACCACCGCCACCGAACCCCTGGCCCGCGACCGGACCCCGCCATGACCCAACTCACCGACCTGCCCCAGCTCGCCTCGCTCGATGCCATCGACCGCGCGCATTTGATCCACCCCGTCTCGCCCTGGCGAGCGCACGAGCGTCGCGGCCCGACCGTGCTGTCCTCGGGCCAGGGGGCATGGCTCACCGATGCCAAGGGCAACGAGCTGCTGGACGCCTTCGCCGGCCTGTGGTGCGTGAACGTGGGCTACGGCCAGGAGAGCGTGGTGCAGGCCGCCACCGAGCAGATGCGCCGCCTGCCCTACGCCACGGGCTACTTCCACTTCAGCAGCGAGCCGGCCATTCTTCTGGCCGAAAAACTGGTGCAGATCACGCCAAAATCGCTGAACCACGTGTACTTCACGCTGGGCGGCTCCGAAGCGGTGGATGCGGCCGTGCGCTTCATCGTGCAGTACCACAATGCCATCGGCCAGCCGGCCAAGAAGCACTTCATCGCGCTGGAGCGCGGCTACCACGGCTCGTCGTCCACGGGTGCCGGGCTCACCGCCCTGCCCGCCTTCCACCGCGGGTTCGACCTGCCGCTGCCGACGCAGCACTACATTCCCTCGCCCAACCCCTACCGCGCCGCGGACCCGTCGGACGGCCCGGCCATCATCGCGGCTTCGGTGGCGGCGCTGCGGGCCAAGGTGGCCGAGCTGGGCGCCGACAACGTGGCGGCCTTCTTCTGCGAGCCCATCCAGGGATCGGGCGGGGTGATCGTGCCGCCCCAGGGCTGGCTCAAGGCCATGCGGGAGGCCACGCGCGAGCTGGGCATCCTGATGGTGGTGGACGAGGTCATCACCGGCTTCGGCCGCACCGGCCCGCTGTTCGCCTGCGAGGCCGAAGGCGTGTCCCCCGACATCCTCACGCTGGCCAAGGGCCTGACGGCCGGCTACGTGCCCATGGGGGCGACGGTGATCTCGGACGCGCTCTACGCCGGCATCGCCGACGGTGCACCCGAGGGCGCGCCCATCGGCCACGGCGCCACCTACTCCGCCCACCCGGTGAGCGCGGCGGTGGCGCTGGAAGTGCTGCGGCTGTACGAGGAAGGCGGCATTCTCGCCAACGGCCAGCGCGGCGCGGCGCCTTTCGCGGCCGGGCTGGATGCCTTGCTGGCGCACCCGCTGGTGGGCGACTCGCGCCACCGCGGCCTGCTGGGCGCGCTGGAGCTGGTGAGCGACAAGGCGACCCGGCGCGGGTTCGATCCGGCGCTGGGCCTGTCCGAACGCATCGCGGCCACGGCGTACCGCAACGGCATCGTGTTCCGCGCCTTCGGCGACAACATTCTTGGCTTTGCGCCCGCACTCACCTACACCGAGGACGAGTTCGCCGAAATGTTCAAGCGCCTGCGAAAGACGCTGGACGACGTGCTGGACGCGCCCGACGTGCGCGCCGCGCTCAAGGGCTGAAACCAGCGGCAACACCAACACAGCGACTGCGCGCCGCCGCAGAATCGAAGCCTCCTTCACGCCCCGATGCCGCCATGATGAACGAAGCCTTCAAGATCGACCGCCTGGACCTGCGCATCCTCGCGCAGCTGCAGAAGAACGGGCGCATGACCAACGTGGACCTGGCAGACGCGGTGGGCCTGTCGCCCAGCCCCTGCCTGATCCGCGTCAAGCGCCTGGAGCAGGCGGGCTACATCGCCGGCTACGGCGCGCACCTGCGCCTGGAAAAGCTGGGTGACACGCTCACCGTGTTCACCGAGGTCACGCTCACCGACCACCGCCGCGAAGACTTCACGCGCTTCGAGGCTGCGATCCGCGAGGTGGACGAGGTGCTCGAATGCCACTTGGTGAGCGGCGGCTACGACTACCTGCTGCGCTTTCTGACGCGCGGCGTGAACCATTACCAGGAGGTGATCGAGGACCTGCTCGAACGCAACCTCGGCATCTCCAAGTACTTCAGCTACATCGTCATCAAGACGCCGTTCATCAAGACGCACTGTCCCATCGAGCGGCTTTTCCCCCACCAGCGCTGACTTCCCTCCAGACGCCCATGCCCGATACCGCCCACCGCCCGCCGGCCCGCTTCGTGCGGCTGGCCGAGACCGATCGCCCCCCGATCGCCCTGACGATCGATGGCCTGCCTGCCGCCGCGCTCGCTGGCGACACCCTGCTGGTGGCACTGCTGCAACACGGCCGGCGGGTGCGCGACAGCGAGTTCGGCGACGGCCCGCGCGCGGGCTTTTGCCTCATGGGTGCCTGCCAGGACTGCTGGGTGTGGACACCTTCGGGCGGGCGGCTGCGCGCCTGCTCCACCCAGGCCGAAGCCGGCATGGAGGTGCTCACCCACCCGCCCGCGGCGCAATGGCCGGTGACGCCGGACCTGCGCGAATCGCTGGCGCGCCATGCGCAAGGGGACGCGGCATGAGCGCCCCCACCGCCACCCCAATCACCCCCCCTACCGGCTCGCCCCGCATCGTGGTGGTCGGCACCGGCCCGGCCGGCGTGCGCGCCGCCCAGGCGCTGGTGCAGGCCGGCCTGCGCCCCACCGTGATCGATGAAAGCCGGCGCGACGGCGGGCAGATCTACCGCCGCCAGCCCGAAGGCTTCAAGCGGCCCTACGCCAAGCTATACGGGAGCGAGGCCGGCAAGGCCCAGGCGCTGCACCGCGACTTCGACGCCCTGCGCGCATCGGTCGATTACCGGCCCGACACCCTGGCCTGGAACGTGACCGCCGGCGAACTGCACGTGGTGCATGCCGGCGAGCCACAGACGCTGCCGTTCGACGCGCTGCTGGTGTGCTCCGGCGCCACCGACCGCCTCATGCCCGTGCCCGGCTGGCACCGCGCCGGCTGCTACAGCCTGGGCGCCTCGCAGATCGCGCTGAAGGCCCAGGCCTGCGCCATCGGCTCGCAGGTCGTCTTTCTGGGCAGCGGGCCGCTGCTGTACCTGGTGGCCTCGCAGTACGTGCAGGCCAGCGCGCGCGTGGCGGCGGTGCTCGACACCGCGCCCGCATCCAAGCCCTGGGCCGCCATCGCGGGCCTGCTGGCGCGGCCCACGCTCGCGCTGCGCGGCCTGGGGCTGATCCGCGGCCTGCGGGCGGCAGGCGTGCCGGTGCTGCAGGGTGTGGCGCCACTGTCCATCGACGGCGACGACCGCCTGGGTGTGCAGGCCGTGGCCGTGCGCGACGCACAGGGCCAGGAACGACGCTTCGAATGCGATGCCGTGGGCCTGGGCTGGCACCTGCGGGCCGAGACGCAACTGGCCGATCTGGCACGCTGCGCGTTCGCCTTCGAACCCGTGAGCCGCCAGTGGCTTCCCAGCATCGACGCGGACGGCCGCAGCAGCACACCCGGCGTGTACCTGGCGGGCGACGGCGTGCGCATCCTGGGGGCCGACGGGGCCGAGGCCGCGGGCCGCCTGACCGCCCTGGCGGCGCTGGCCGACCTGAAGCATCCCGCCGGCAGCGCCCGCTACGGCCAGGAGGCGCCCGCGCTGCGCCGCACGCTGGGCCAGATGGACCGCTTTCGCCAGGGGCTGGCGCGGGCCTTTCCCTGGCCGCATGCGCAGGCCGCGGCACTGCCCGATGCGGCCGTGGTGTGCCGCTGCGAGGCCGTCACCGCGGGCGAACTGCGCCGCTGCGTGAGCGAGATGGACAGCCAGGAAGTGAACCGCGCCAAGGCCTTCAGCCGCGTCGGCATGGGGCGCTGCCAGGGGCGCTTTTGCGGCCATGCCGCGGCGGAGATCGTCGCGAGTGCCTGCCACGTTCCCGTGGAACAGGTGGGCCGCCTGCGGTCGCAGGCACCGGTCAAGCCTTTGATGATGAACACGCGCGAGGTGCAGGCATGAACCACGGCAGCCAGAACACCACGACGCACGACACCGACGTGCTGGTGCTGGGCGGTGGCCTGATGGGCACCACCACGGCCTTCTTCCTGCGCCAGCACGGCCTGTCCGTCACGCTGCTGGAGCGCGAACTGGTGGGCCGCCAGGCCAGCGGCACCAATTTCGGCAACGTGCGCCGCCAGGGGCGCGAGCTGCACCAGATGCCGCTGGCCAACCGCGCGCGCGCCGTATGGGGCCGCATCCGGTCGTTGCTGGGCGAAGACGCCGAGTTCGTGCCCTACGGCCACCTGCGCGTGTGCTACACCGAAAAGCAGGCCGCGGTGCTCGAAAAGCACGCGCACGACGTCAAGCCCCTGGGGCTGGATCTGCAGCTGTTCACCGCCGAGCAGTTGCGCCAGCGCTGGGGCATCTTCGCGCCCGGCGTGGTGGCGGGGTCCTACTCGCCCCAGGACGGCCACGCCAACCCCCGCCTGGCCGGCCCGGCCTTCGCCCGCGCGGCGCGGCGTGCGGGCGCGAACATCGTCGAGCATGCCGAGGTGATGCAGGTGGAGCGCGACGCCAACGGTTTCGTCGCCCACACGGCCGATGGCCGGCGCTTTCGCGCCCCGCAGATGCTGGTGGCCTGCGGCGCGTGGTCCAACCGCATGGCCGAGCAGTTCGGCGAGCCCGTGCCGATAGAGGCCCGCGGCCCGCAGATGGGCGTGACCGAGCCCCTGCCCTACGCGCTCGGGCCGTCCATCGGCCTGTCGTCCCCCATCGAGACCGAAGGCCTGTACTTCCGGCAGATTGCGCGCGGCAACATCGTCTTCGGCGGCGGCCTGAAAGGGCCCGCGCATGCCGACCGCATCCGCGCCTACGTGAAGCCCGACAACGTGCTGCGCCAGTTGCGCGAGCTGCGCCGCTTCGTGCCGGCGTTCGAGCACGTGCAGCTGATCCGCGTGTGGAGCGGCATCGAGGGCTACACCCCTGACTGGCAGCCGGTGATGGGGCCGAGCGCCAAGGTGGCGGGACTGCACTACGCCTTCGGCTTCAACGGCGAGGGCTTCGCCATCAGCCCCGGCGTGGGCGAGACCATGGCCGAACTGATCGCCACGGGCCAGACGTCGATTCCGCTGGCGCCCTACTTCATCGGCCGGTTCGCGGCATCGCAGCCGGCGCAGCAGGCGGCCTGACAGGCCCGCATCACGCCCGTGGCCGGCCGGCCAGGGGCGCATGCCGCTCCATGAGGCCGGCCACCCACTCGATGAACACGCGCAGCCGCGGGCTGACGTGCCGGTGCGGCGCATACGCGATGTACAGCGGCATCGGGTCCAGGCGCCAGTCCTGGAACAGCCGCACCAGTTCGCCCCGCTCCAGGGGCTCGCGCGCCAGGTAGTCCGGCAGCCACAGCACGCCCAGGCCCGCCACGCCGGCCGCCAGGTACGCGTTGCCGTCGTCCACCGAGAACACATGGCAGCCCCGCACGGCCAGGCGTTCGCCCTCGCGGTGCATGGCGTACGGCAAAGCCTTGCCGGTGCGCGCCCAGAGAAAGCCCACCGTGCGGTGGTGAGAGTTCTCCAGCTCGTTCGGGTGCAGCGGCGTACCCGCGCGCTCAAGGTAGCCGGGCGCAGCATACACGCCCAGCTGCAGGTCGCCCACGCGCCGCGCGACCAGGGACGGATCGGTGGGCTCCCCCCCGCGCACCACGCAGTCCACGTTCTCGCCGATCAGGTCCACGATGCGGTCGCTCACGCCCATGTCGATCTGGATGTCCGGGTACCGGGCGTGGAAGGCCGGCAGCGCCGGTACCAGGATGGCGCGGGCCAGCGGGCTGGGCACGTCCACCCGCAGGCGGCCCCGGGGCAGCGCGGAGGCGCTGGACAGGCTGCCCTCGGCATCGTCCATGTCGGCCAGCAGGCGCACCACGCGTTCGTAATAGGCCGCGCCATCGGCCGTGACGTTGACCTTGCGGGTCGTGCGGTTCAGCAGCTTCACGCGCAGCCGCGCCTCCAGCTGCTGGACGAGCTGGGTCACGGTGGTCTTGCTCATGTGCAGGGTCTCCGCCGCCTTGGTGAAGCTGCCGGCCTCCACCACGCGGGCGAAGGCCTGCATTGCATCGAAACGGTCCATGGGCGCTGTGCTTTCGGTGGCGGTGGCGGTGGGATTGTTTGGAGTCTACAAACAGTGATGGGTGGACTGGGCCCTTTATCCCCCGCACGCCGCTGCCTACAGTGCCTTCATCGCCAACCACCGGGCGGCTTCGCCCCGATAAACCTTTGATGAACTCCACCAGCACGCCCCAACGCGACGTCGTCTTCCCCGCCGGGCGCCGCGCGCTCTACGACCGCAACCGCTATTCGCCAGCAGTCCGCTCCAACGGCTTCCTGTTCGTGTCGGGCCAGGTCGGCAGCCGCGAGGATGGATCGCCCGAGCCCGACCTGCCGGCGCAGGTGCGGCTGGCGTTCGACCACCTGAACGCCATCCTGCAAGCGGCCGGCTGCACCTTCGACGACGTGGTGGATGTCACGGTCTTCCTCGTCGATCCCGAATCGACGTTCGAGACGGTGTGGGCCATCGTGCCGGAATACTGGGGCAACGCGCCCCACCCCACGCTGACCGGCGTGGGTGTGACCTGGCTCTACGGCTTCCAGTTCGAAATCAAGGTGATCGCGAAGCTGCCCGCGCCGATCGGCGACGGACCTGCACGCCCCTGAACGCAGGCGCCGGTAAAGGCTTTACGCCGCCAGCACCACGAACACCTTGCGCAGCGTTTGCGTCACATGCCACTCGCCCGTCGTGTTCGACGGGAAGAACAGCGTGTCTCCGGCTCGAATGGATTGCGGCTCGCCGCCCGTGGGCGTGAAGGTGCAGGCCCCGGCCAGGATGTGCATGACCTCGGCATTGGCCAGTTGGCGCTCGAAGCAGCCGGGCGTGCATTCCCACAGGCCCGAGCGGTTCTCGCCCGCGCCCTGCAGATCGACGTCGATGCCGCTGAACTCGCACGGCGGCAGGGTCAAAGGACGGGCGGGCGTGCCCTGGTGTTCGAAGCCGCCGAGGGTGGCGGACTGGCGCAGCACGGTGATGCTCATGGGATGGTCCCTTGGGTCGATGAAGTGGATGGAAGGAATCAAAGTGCGGCGCCTGGGCGATGCCAGGCTTCAAGCCCGCATCAGGCCGGCGCCAGGGCGCGCGCCGCCACCTCGCAGAACCAGCGCACGCCCAGCGGCAGCGCGTCGTCGTTGAAGTCGTAGCACGGGTGGTGCAGCGCGCGCTCCCCGTCGGGTCCGGGCTCGGCGCGGCCCTGGCCGAGCCACAGGTAGGCGCCCGGGCGGCGCTGCAGCATGAAGGCGAAGTCTTCCGAGGTGAAGGCCGCGCGCGGTGCCACGCCGGCCTGCAGGCCGATGGCGCGTGCGGCTTGCAGTGCCAGATCCGCCTCGGCCGGGGTGTTCGCCGTCGCGGGGTAGTAGCGAAGGTAGGTCACCTCCACCTGCGTGCCGCTGGCCAGGGCAATGCCCTCGGCGGTGGCGCGCAGCGCGGCCTCGATGCGGTCTTGCGATGCGGCGTCGAAGCTGCGCACCGTGCCGGTGATCTGCACCTCGGCCGGCAGCACGTTGTGGCTGTGCCCGCCCTCGATGCGCGTGACCGACAGCACGGCCGACTCGCCGGGGTCGATGCGGCGCGCCACGATGGTGTTGAGCTGCGCCACCAGCTGGCTCGCGGCCAGGATGGCATCGGGCGTGTGGTGCGGCTGCGCGGCATGGCCGCCGCGCCCGCGCACGGCGATATCGAAGCGGTCGGCCGCGGCCATGATGGGCCCGGGCCGGGTCTGGGCATGGCCCAGCGGCAGGTCGGGCCAGTTGTGCAGCGCGTAGACGCTGTCGCACGGAAAGCGCTCGAACAGGCCATCCTCGATCATCTTGCGCGCGCCGCCTTTGCCTTCCTCGGCGGGCTGGAAGATGAAGTGCACGGTGCCATCGAACCCGCGCGTGCGCGCCAGTTGGCGCGCCGCGCCGATCAGCATGCTGGTGTGGCCGTCGTGACCGCAGCCGTGGTGCGCGCCCGGGTGGCGGCTGGCATGCGACGCCGTGCCCAATTCCACCATGGGCAGCGCATCCATGTCGGCGCGCAGGCCCACGCTGCGGGGCCCGCTGCCGCAGCGCAGCGTGCCGACCACGCCGGTGCCGCCGATGCCTTCGTGCACCTCCAGGCCGAGCAGCCGCAGCGCCTGCGCCACGATGCCGGCCGTGCGCCGCTCCTGAAAGGCCAGCTCGGGGTGCGCATGCAGGTCGCGCCGCAGCGTGACGAGTTCGGGCAGCAGGTCGGCCACCGGCCGGGCGATGCGCTCCAGGCCCTCCAGCGCCGGCAAGCGCTCGTGGCCGTCCAGGCTCATTGCCCCGCCTCCACCGCGTCGGCCAGCTGGGCCAGCGTGTGGAAGTGGTAGTCCGGCACGGTGTGCTCGGATTCGATGGTGCCGCCCGAGTCCTTCATGCCGTGCCGCCGTTCGATCCAGCAGGTGGCGATGCCCAGCCGCTTGGAGATGCCGATGTCGTGGTACTGGCTCTGCGCCACGTGCAGGTTGTCGGCCTGCCGGTAGCCCCAGGCGCCCTCGTAGCGGCCGCGGGCATAGGCGAAGTAGCGCGCGTCGGGCTTCTCGCACAAGGCGTCGTCGCAGCTCAGCAGCAGGTCGAAGGGCGAGCCCAGCGCTTTCTGGAAGTGCTCCAGCGCCCAGGTCTGGGCGTTCGTCATGGTCACGAGCTTGAAATGCCCGCGCAGGCGCTGGAGCGCCTGCACCGAGTCGGGGAACGCCGGCCAGTCGGCCACCGAGTCGCGCAAGCCGCGCGCCAGCGCCTCGCTGTCGGGCAGGCCCAGCGACGGCGCGATCGCATGCCAGCAGCGCTCCAGGTCGTCGGGATAGGTCCAGGTGTCGCCGCTCTTGCGCGCGGCGCGGTAGGCCGCGAGGAACGCCTCGTCGCTCACGGCGCTGCCGGGCACGGCCCGGCGCAGATAGGCGAGCATGCCGCCCTCGAAATCGATGAGGGTGCCGACCACGTCGAAGGTCAGCACTTTGAAATCACGCAAGGCCATGGGTCGCACTCCAGACAGCAGGAAATGGCGGAAAGCCGGCCACCGCAGGAAACGGCAGCGGCCACAGAACATTCACGGCCGAGCTTAGAACCGCGGCCGCCCCGCGTGGCACTGAAGCGGGGGCCGGCGACAGCAGCAAGTTGCGTTGTCCGGCGCATTGCGAAAGATTGTTTGCAGCCCCCCCGGCCGCGCGATCCTCCGCGGGCCCAGAACAGGCTGCTCAGCCCCCCGCCAGGCCGGGCCGGGTTTGGGAGAGGTCCGGCTCCATGCGCTGGCGGTTCAGGCCCAGGCAGCGGCATTCATCGGCTTGGCTCCAGGGCGGCGCCATCGACCACCGGCTCAGGAGGGTGGCGTTCGGCGTGCCACTGAACGCATGCCGCTGCACGGCAGCGAATGGCGTTCTGGCTGCGCGGGCGCGCAGTTTTCGGCGAGCGCGCAGCGCTGGTGCACGCACCCGCACTCATCCGCAGGCGGCGCGGGCCGTGGTGGCCAGCATCAGGCTGCGTTGCATCAGGATCGTGTCCACATTGCGGCCGACTTGCTCGAACACGCCGACGCGCCGGAATCCGGAGCGCTCATGCAGACGGATGGAGCCGGCGGTTTCACCGTCGTCCACGATCACCGCCACCATCTGGCGCAATCCCAAGGATTCGCAGGCTTGCACGAGCGCATCGATCAGGGCCTGCCCCACCCCCTGGCCGTGGCATCCGCTGCGCACGTAGATGGAGGTCTCTACCGTGCGGCTGTATCCAAGGCGCGGGCGATACCGGCTCGCATACGCATAGCCGACCACTTCGCCGCCTCTGAGCGCCACCAGCCACGGCAGCCCTTCGCGGCGCAGCGCATCGTGGCGGCGGTGCATCTCGGCCAGCGTGGGAACCTGTTCTTCCATGGTGCAGATGGCGGTCTGCACATAGTGGCCGTAGATGTCGCGCAGCGCTGGGACATGGGACGAAGCGGCCTCGACGATGACGGTGGTGGTGGGTGCGCAAGGCATGACGGGTGGGATGTGGATGGCATTCATGGCATGCATGGTGGAGCCTCTGACACAATAAGAGAAGTTGTTACACACTCTTCACTGCATAATAAAAATTATGGCCCTACCCTTCACCTTCGATCAGCTGCAGGCGTTCATTCTGGTGCTGGACACTGGCAGCTTCTCGGTCGCGGCCGAGCAGCTCGGCGTGACCCAGCCCGCCGTGAGTGCACAGGTGCGCGAACTCGAGCGCAAAGCCGGCCTGCGCCTGATCGAGCGGGTGGGCAGAACGGTTGCCCCCACTGCCGCCGGCACGACACTGGCCGGGCACGCGCGTGGGCTGCTGGACGCCGGCATGCAGGCCGCCGCCGCGGTGTCCAGCCATGCCGACGGCGTTCAGGGCACCGTGCGGATGGGCACCGGCGCGACGGCCTGCCTGCATCTGCTGCCTGCGCTGCTGCGGCAGATCCGCTCGTCGCACCCGGCCCTGCACGTCGTCGTCACCACGGGAAACACCGACGACATCGTTCGCCGCGTGGAGCTGAATGCGCTCGATCTCGGGCTGGTGACCCTGCCGGTCGCCAGCCGTGCGCTCACGGTATCCACCGCGCTGACAGACGCGTTCGTGGCCGTCAGCGCCGTGCAGGCACCGGCACTGCCCAGAACCGTCACGCCCAAAAATCTGGCAGACATGCCGCTCATCCTGTTCGAGCCTGGCACCAACACGCGCCAGCGGACCGAAGCGTGGCTCTTGGCCGGCGGCGTACGCGCCCGGCCCACCATGGAATTGGGCAGCATCGAAGCGATCAAGCAGATGGTGGCCGCCGGGTTGGGATACAGCATCCTGCCCGCCATGGCCCTGCGCGATGCGGACCGCACGGCCCTGCAGGTGCGCCCGCTGCGGCCCGCGCTGTCGCGCGAGCTGGGAATCATCATGCGGCAGGACAAGCCGCTGATGCGCGGCATGCAGGTGCTGGTGGCCGCGCTGCTGGCCAGCGCTGCGCAGGCTTGAGCCGACGGCGTGTGCGGCGCAGCTTCAGGCCCGGGCCAGTGCCAGATCAGTGAGCGCTGTGTGCTCTGCACGTGCCGTCCTGGGCCACCGAGGCCACAAAGTCGGCGAAATCACGGGCCGGCTTGGCTGGACTGCTACATGGCCAACGACACCGAAGCCGCCGGCGTCTTCACCCCTGCCTACGTGAAGGTCTTGCTGGAAACGGACTGAAAGAGCAGCGACACCCCAAGGCAGCGCTGTCGATCTCCATACTGACCGAAGCCCAGCTCAGGCACGCCTGGGCCACCTGGTTCAACGCACAACGGGACCGGCACGACGCCACGGATCGAGACACCCGATTCGCACTGGTCAGGTTCGCGACGGACGGCATCTGGCTGTCTGCGCTCTCCGACATCGACATGCCCGACAGGCTGGAGCTGCGCGACCGTCTGCTCGAAGCGGCAAAGCCTTGAGGCTTGGGCTCGCCGGGCAGCCGCCCGCATCCATTTCCTTCAGCGTGCGCGGAGGCAACTCTAAAAAAGAACGCCCTGCCCCCGTGCCAGTGCCGGCCGGTACTGCGACAGGTCGAGCTCCACGCGCTGGCGGTTCAGGCCCAGGCGCCGGCACGCGGTGGCGAACCGCTGGCGCACCAGGTCGGCCCACAGCCCCGTGCCCTTCATGCGCGTGGCGAAGTCGCTCTGGTAGCTCTTGCCCGCCGCGCGGGCCTCGGCGCTCAGGCCGTGCAGGTCCTGGATGCGGGCCATCACGCGCGCCGCGCGCTGCGGGTAGTGCAGCGCCAGCCACTCGCGCATGAGCGGCGCCACCTCCCAGGGCAGGCGCACCACGGTGTAGAAGGCGGTCGTGGCGCCGGCGTCACGCGCGGCCTCCAGCACCTGTTCCATGTCTTCGGTGATGAACGGGATCTGCGGCGCCACGCTCACGCCCACGGGCACGCCAGCCTCGGCCAGCGCGCGGATGGTGCGCAGGCGCCGGTGCGGCGCGGCGGCGCGCGGCTCCAGGCGGCGGGCGAGCGCGGCGTCCAGCGTGGTGATGGTCACGTAGGCGGCGGCCAGACGGTCGCGCGCCAGGGGGGCGAGCAGGTCGAGGTCGCGCTCCACCCCGCTCGACTTGGTGATGACCGAAAACGGGTAGCGGGCCTCGCCCAGCACTTCGATCAGCCCGCGCGTCAGGCGCAGCTCGCGCTCCACAGGCTGGTAGCAGTCGGTGGCCGATCCGATGTTGAGCAGCTGCGGCACGTGCCCGGGCCGGGCCAGTTCGCCGCGCAGCACCTCGGCGATGTTGTGCTTGGCGATGATCTGCGTCTCGAAGTCCAGCCCCGGCGACAGGTTCAGGTAGCTGTGCGTGGGCCGCGCGTAGCAGTAGATGCAGCCGTGCTCGCACCCGCGGTAGGGGTTGACCGAGTGCTCGAAGAAGATGTCCGGCGAGTCGTTGGCGCAGATGGCGCTGCGCGCGGTCTCCCGCACCACGCGCGTGGCCTGGGGCTCAGCGGCGTCCGGCCCTTCGCCGGGCTCAGCCCAACCATCGTCGAAGGCGTCGCGCGCATCGCGCAGGAAACGGTGCGGGATCCGCGTCGCGGCGCCCCGCCCCTTGATGGCGTGCAGTGGGATTTGGAATTCGGACATGGACGGCGCCTTGGCTGCGGGCTGGGCCAGGGGCGGCGCCGGTTCGACGCCTGCCTGCGGCCAGCCAAAGACTGTATATAAACACAGATATTAGCGCCGTTCGCTGGGGATGTCTCCCGCCCCTTCGCCGGGCGCCGTTCGCCCCGATGCCGTGGGCCTGCACTGGCCCGGGCTACCGCCTGCGGTCAGGCGGCCAGGGAGAGGCGGCGCAGCAGGCCGCGCAGGTGCATGCGCTGCAATTGCACATCCAGCGCCTGCAGCGCGCGGCCTTCCTCGGTGAAGCCCGTGATCCGGGCGCAGACCGGGCCGCCCTCCTCCTCCACGGCGGTGGTGCCCGTCAGCAGGCCAGCGGCGCGCAGCAGCTCGAAATGCTGGATTTCCTCGGGGTCGGAGGTGGTGAACGGCAGGGGCTGTTCCGCCACCTTGCCCAGGAACACGACGTTCATATGCGCACTTTCTTCACAGGGCTGGCGCGCGCACCGGCCGGAACTCGGGGATCGAATCCGTGGCGCCAAGGCTGCCGCCCTCAGGGAAGGCACACGGTAGGCGACAACGCGGTGCAGCACAAGCACGGCCGGACAGGAGGTCACGGTGCTGCCCTCGGCAACGGTTTCGGTATTTTTGGCCTCCAGCACAATCAACACTAGGGCATATCGCTATTAATTTAATAGCAAAATGGAAAGAAGCCGCACCCGGTGCCCTCTCGCTGCGCCCATCCCGTGGCCCCTGCGTTGCGGGCCCGCCACCCCCGGCGTCGTGCCGATGCGCCGTTCGGCGCGCCGTGGCTCAGTCGGCCGCCACGGGCGGGGCGGCCGACGGCCCCGGGCCGGTGAGCGCCATCAGCACATCGGCATACCAGGCGCAGTTCAGGCCCAGCGATTCGTCCTGCACCAAGTCGCGGGTGCTCATGTCCATGCGGGTCGAGTGCACGCCCAGCAGCTGCCACGGCAGCGGCGCCGGTCCGGTGCCCACGCGCCGGCGCAGCACCGGGGCGCCGCTGCTGCCGCGGTGGGTGCGGGCATCGGTCAGGAAATAGCCCTGCTGCTGGAACCGCACGCCGTAGGCCGAGGCCACCGAGGCAGAGCGCACCACGGGCAGGCGGTGCACCGTGTCGTGAAACCCCAGCGGAAACCCGATCACGACCAGCGCATCGCCGACCTGGGGTGGATCGCCCGCGGCCTGCAGGTGGCTGGCGTCGAACGCCTCGAAGACGCAGCCCTCGGGCAGGCGGGCGGTGTCGATCTCGATCGCGGCCACGTCCACCTCGCCCCCGCTGTCCACCGCCTGGCGCCACAGGCCCAGGCCGTCGCGGTACAGCGGCAGCGAGAACACGGCGACGCGCGTGAGGTCCTGCGGATGCAGGTGCAGGTCGATTTCGATGCGGTCCGGAAAATGGGCGCTGGGCGCGTCGGCCAGCACGTGCCGGCTCGTCACCAGGAAAAGCCGACCGTCGCGCCGAAAGAAGAACCCGCTCGCGCCCGTCAGCGAGCGCGGCCCGTCGAACGTGCTGATGCGCGTGCTGGTGAGCAGCACGGATTCGGTGGCCGGGGCCTGGGACTGCGCCACGGGTCCGGACTCGGACTCGGACTCGGCCAGCGGCGCCGGCGTGCCAGGCAGCGCGGCGATCACGCCGTGCATGCGGGCGGCGTCGCGCTCGAAGGTGGACAGCACATGGTCGGAGATGGGGGCGTGGAGCATCACGGTCCGGGCCGCTTCGACGTGCGCGTCGAACGACCGGGCCAGCGTGCCCTGCGCTCCGGACGGCAGGGCATCGAGCAGGGCCGGCAGCAGCGCGTCGATGGCGATGAGGCTGCCCTTGAGTTCGCAGATGCGCTCGGTGACGTCTTGCAGGTTTTTCATGGGGATGCGCCTTCCAAAAAAAGAAAACGCGGCCAGGGCCGCGTTTCGGGAGAAGGTACGGCCGGGGTGGACACCGCCCGGGCCTGGCGCCTTATTCGACGGCGCGGATGTTGGACGCCTGCGGTCCCTTTTCGCCTTGCGTCACCTCGAACTGCACGCGCTGGCTTTCCGCCAGGGTCTTGAAGCCGCTGCCACCCTGGATTTCGCGGAAGTGGGCAAACAGGTCCTTGCTGCCGTCATCGGGGGCGATGAAGCCGAAGCCCTTGCCATCGTTGAACCATTTCACGGTGCCGGTTTGTGTCGTCATATCGATTCCTTTTCAAGTTGCCGCGGCGCGAACGTGCCTGCGGCGCAGAGACGCCAAGAAAATCATCGATGGGATATTCGACAACATCCACCGGCAGGGCGCCGGCGGGCAACTGGGGAGCGACCTAGGGAGTGACGGTCTTGCACATGTCTACGCGACCCATGGTACACCCGTTCCCGCAACCGCCCTGGTGCGCGCGGCGCTCACGGCAAAAGCCGCTCGTACTCGCGCTGCACGAGCCGGTGGCATTCGCAGCTGCGGCGCAGCAGTCCGTCGATGTCCAGCACGGTGATGCGGCCACGGCGGTAGCGGATCAATCCGGCCTGCTGCAGGTGCCCCGCCGCTTCCGTCACCCCTTCGCGGCGAACGCCCAGCATGTGGGCGATGAGCTCCTGGGTCACCACGACGTCCGGGCCCTCCAGGCGATCGAGGCTGGTCAGCAGCCAGCGGCACAGTTGCTGGTCCAGCGAGTGGTGGCGATTGCACACGGCCGTCTGCGCGATCTGCGCCAAAAGCGCCTGTGCGTAGCGCAGCAGCTGCCGCTGCCACGCGGCGGACCGCTGCAGCACGTCCAGCAGCGCATGGGCCGGCACGCGCCAGCCGCGGCCTGCGCACTGCACCACGGCGCGGTGGGGCATCGATTCGCCGCCCAGCACGATGCACGCGCCGACCATGCCCTCGAAGCCGACCACGGCGACCCCTGCGCAGCCGCCGTCTTCCAGGCGGTGCAGCAGCGAGACGATGGCGGTGGTGGGAAACACCGCATGGCCCACGCGTTCGCCCGGCTCGCCGAGCACCAGGCCCACGCCGAGGCTCACGGATTCGAGGTCGGGGTGCAGGCGCTGCCATTCGGCGTCGCCCAGTGCGGCGAGCAGGCGGTTGCGCCGGGGTTCTTCACGGTGAGGCATCGCATTCTCCAGAAAGCCGGATGCATCAGCGATGGAACAGCCACCGGCAACGATTCGCCCGGTTCAGTATAGGGCGCGGCCCGGGCGCGGCCTGTGTGTGCCAGCGCACAGACAGGCGGGCGATCCGGCCATAGCCTCGCAGGCCAAGCGGCGCCAAGTCTTTCGCCGCCCTCTTTGGCCGCCCTTTAGCTTTCCTTGCGCGCTCCACCCCATGCCCGCGCCGGTGCACCCACCGCCCGGCGGCATGCGATCACCCCCCACCTTTTCGGAGTTCCCCATGTCACAGCCTCCCTTTTTCCACGAAGCCTCGGGAACGGTGCGCTTCTGGGTCGAGGTCCAGTCGCAATGGATCGGTGCCAGTGTCGGCAAGGATGCCCTGCACTACCGCTACAGCCCCGGCACCGCGGACGAGGACCCGATGGACACCTACCGCAGCCACGCCCCCGAGATCGAGGCCGCGGTGCGCCGCCGGGTGGACCAGGGCGCCATCGAGCCCGTGATGCTGCGCGAGTTCGACCTGCGCGCGCCCTAGAGCGGCCGGCCGCGCACCCGCGCCCCCTTCGCCCCGCCTTCCGTTGCCCGATCCGCCGTTCAGTCGCCTGGGCGCACCACCGCCCACTGCCCACCGAAAGGCACCATGACCCCCTTCCTCCAACGCCTCTTTTTTCGCGGCAACGATGCATCGCTGTGGTCCGGCTCGGCGCCGGTGCGCGGCGAACTGTTCGGGCTGGAGCGCCTGGAGCAGCACGCCCAGAGCCTGGCCGCCGCGCAAGCCGTCAGCGCCAGGCCCCCGGCCGTCGCCCCGCTGCGTCGGCGCCTGGACGACAACGCCCGGGTGCTGCTGGCCGCCTACCGCGCCAGCGCGGCCGAGCTGGAGGCGGGCCGGCGGGTCGTGCCCGCCGCAGAGTGGCTGCTGGACAACTACCACCTCGTCGAAAAGCAGGTGCGCGACATCCGGGGCGACCTGCCGGCCGACTACTACCGGCAACTGCCCAAGCTCGCATCGGGCCCGTTCGCGGGCTATCCCCGGGTGCTGGGCCTGACCTGGGCTTTCGTGGCGCACACCGACAGCCACGTGGATGCGGGCACGTTGCGGGCCTTCCTGAAGGCCTACCAGCGCGTGCAGCCGCTGACCATCGGCGAGCTGTGGGCGGTGGCGATCACGCTGCGCATCGTGCTGATCGAGAACCTGCGCCGGCTGGTGGACCAGATGACCGTGGGCCGCGCCGCGCGGGCCGACGCCGACCGGCTCGCCACGCACCTGATGGCCCTGGGCTCCGCTCGCTCGGCGCTGGACGAAGACATCGCCGCGCGGTCACCCCTGGCGCTGTCCGAACTGTTCGCCGCCCAGCTCGCCAAGCGGCTGCGCGACCACGACCCGCGGACCATGCCGGCGCTGGGCTGGCTGCAGGAGCGCCTGCAGCAGCAGGGCACCACCATTGACGAAGTGGTGTCGCATGCCCAGCAGCGCCAGGGCGCCTCCAACGTCACCGTGCGCAACGTGATCACCAGCCTGCGGCTCATGTCCGACATCGACTGGGCCGACCTGTTCGAAAGCGTGAGCCTGGTGGACGAGCGGCTGCGCGAAGGCAGCCACTTCGCCGCGATGGACTTTCCCACGCGCAACCTCTACCGCGACGCCATCGAGCAATTGGCGCGCCGGTCCCGCCATTCGGAGCTGGATATCGCCGAGCACGCACTGGCCGCCGCGAAGGCCGCTGCCAGCGCCCCAGGTGCAGAGCGCGGCGACGGCGCCGACGACCCCGGCTACCACCTCATTTCCGGAGGCCGCAGGGCGCTCGAGCAGGACATCGGCTTCCACGCGCCGCTGCACTGGCGACTGGCGCGCCTGCGGGGCGAGCACAGCCTGCGCGGCTACGTGGGCGCCATCGCGCTGACCACGGGCGCGCTGTGCGCCGCGGGCTGGCTCGTGCTGCCCGTGGGCGCGGGCGCGTGGCTGACCGCACTGTGGCTGCTGGGCCTGCTGCTGCCCGCCTCCGAGGTGGCCACCAGCCTGGTGCACCGGCTGGTGGCCTGGCGCCTGGGCGCGGCGCCCCTGCCCGGGCTGGAGCTGGCCGGGGGCATTCCGGCCTCGATGCGCACCCTGGTGGCCATGCCCACGCTGTTCACCAGCGCGGCGGACCTGCTGGAGCAGATCGAGCGGCTGGAGGTGCACTACCTGGCGGGCGGCGAGGGCGACATCGCCTTCGCGCTGGTGGCCGATGGCGTGGATGCGCCCACGCAGGACCTGCCCTCCGACGCCCCCCTCATCGCACTGGCCGAGCAGGCCATCGCGGCGCTGAACCTGCGCCACGGCCCCGCGCCGCAGGGGCCGCGATTCCTGCTGCTGCACCGCCGCCGCCTGTTCAATGCGGCGGAGAACACCTGGATGGGGTGGGAGCGCAAGCGGGGCAAGCTCCATGAGCTGAACCAGCTGCTGCGCGGCGCGGCGGACACCAGCTTCGTGCCCACCCCGGCCGTGCCACAGGGCGTGCGCTACGTGATCACACTGGACGCCGACACGCGGCTGCCGCGCGACGCGGCGCTGCGCTTGGTGGGCAAAATGGCCCATCCGCTCAACCGCCCCCGGTTCGACCCGGTGTCGCAACGCGTCGTGGGCGGCTACGCCATCTTGCAGCCGCGCATCACGCCGTCGCTGCCCACCGGCAGCCAGGGCTCGTTCTACCAGCGGATCTCCTCCAGCCCGGGCGGCATGGACCCGTATGCGATGGCCATCTCGGACGTCTACCAGGACCTCTTCGGCGAAGGCTCGTACACCGGCAAGGGCATCTACGACGTGGACGCCTTCGAGGCATCGCTGCAGGGCCGGGTGCCGGACAACACCCTGCTGAGCCACGATCTCTTCGAAGGCACTTTCGCGCGCGCCGGCCTGGCCTCCGACATCGAACTGATCGAGGAAGCCCCGGCCCGCTACGACGTGGCCGCGCGGCGCCAGCACCGCTGGACCCGGGGCGACTGGCAGCTGCTGCCCTGGATCGCCGGCCACTGGACCGGGCCCCAGGCCGTGTCCGCCGTGGGGCGCTGGAAGATGATCGACAACCTGCGCCGCTCGCTGCTGGCGCCATCGTCGCTGCTGGCGCTGACCATGGCCTGGGCGATGCCCACGGCACCCGCCGCCGTCGCCATGCTGCTGGTGCTGCTGGTACTGGCCATTCCTTCCTGCCTGCCGTTGCTCTCCAGCGCCTGGTCGCACCGGCCGGGCGTGCGGCTGCGCAGCCAATGGCGGGTGCTGGCCGCCGATGCGCGGATGGCCTGCGCCCAGACCGTCCTGGCCTGGAGCCTGCTGGCGGACCAGGCCTGGCGCATGGGCGATGCCCTGGTGCACACGCTGGCCCGAATGTTGGCCACCCGCCGCCACCTGCTGGAATGGACGACCGCGGCGCAGTCCGGCCAGCGGCCCCGGCCGGGCGTCGTTGGCTTTTACCGCCAGATGGCCCCGGGCATGGCGCTGGGCCTGGCCGTGGCGGGGGCCGCCACCGCGCTCGCGCCATCGCACTGGGCCGCCACGCTGGCGCTCCTGCTGCCGATGCTGTCGCTGTGGCTGGCGGCGCCCGCCCTCGCCGCCTGGGCCAGCCGGCCGCCGGGCACGGCCCCGCTGCTGGCACTGCAACCGGCGCAGGCCCTGGTGCTGCGCCGGATCGCGCGCCGCACCTGGCGATACTTCGAGACCTTCGTGACACCGGCGGACCACATGCTGCCGCCCGACAACTTCCAGGAAACGCCCCGGCCCGTGGTGGCGCGCCGCACCTCGCCGACCAACATCGGCCTGTACCTGCTGGCGACGGCCGCGGCGCGCGATTTCGGCTGGGCCGGCACGCTGGAGACAGTGGCGCGCCTGGAGGCGACGTTCGCCACGCTACAGCAGCTGCAGCGCTTTCGGGGCCACTTCTTCAACTGGTATGGCACGGCGGACCTGCGCGCGCTCGATCCGCCCTACGTGTCGTCGGTGGACAGCGGCAACCTCGCCGGTCACCTGATCGCCCTGGCCAACACCTGCGACGAGTGGCGGGCCCAGGGCGGCCCCTGCACGGAAGTCCGCATGGGCATCGGCGACGCGCTGCAGCTGGCGCGTGCGGGCCTGCCGGGCCTGGTCAGCGCGCGCGGCGTGCCCCTGGCGCAGCGCATGGGCGAGCTGCTGGACGGCATGGCCGCCCTGATCGATGGCCCCCTGCCCCTGCGAGAGCTGGCGCCCGCGCTGGGCCGTCTGGCCGACAAGGCGGCCGGCGCGGCGAAGCCGGCAGGCTCGGTGGACGACGATCCGGGCGTGGACGAAATGCTGTTCTGGACCCGTGAGATCGCCCGCGTGGCCGCGGCGCACGCCGACGATGCCCTGGCGCCCACCCCGGCGCCGGCCCTGGCCCAGCGGCTGCAGGCACTGGCCGGCACGGCGCGTGAGATGGCCCTGGCCATGGATTTCGCGTTCCTGATGCACCCGGAGCGCAAGCTGCTGTCCATCGGCTACGCCCTGGCGGAGCAGCGCCTGGACGAAAACTGCTACGACCTGCTCGGGTCCGAGGCCCGGCTGGCGAGCCTCTTCGCCATCGCCAAGGGCGACGCACCCACCCGCCACTGGTTCCGCCTGGGGCGTGCTGCCACGCCGCTTGCGGGCAGCTCGGCGCTGATCTCCTGGTCCGGCTCGATGTTCGAATACCTGATGCCCTCGCTGGTCATGCAGGCGCCCGCGGGCAGCCTGCTGGAGCAGACGAACCGCCTGGTGGTGCAGCGGCAGATCGCGTACGGGCAGGCGCTCGGCATTCCGTGGGGCATCTCGGAGTCCGCCTACAACGCGCGCGACCGGGAGTTCACTTACCAGTACTCCAACTTCGGCGTGCCGGGCCTGGGCCTCAAGCGCGGACTCGGTGACAACCGCGTCATCGCGCCGTACGCCACCGGCCTGGCCGCCATGGTGGAGCCGCGCGCGGCGCTGCTGAACTACGAGCGCCTGGCCGCTCTGGGCGCGTTGGGCCACCATGGCTTCTACGAAGCGCTGGATTTCACGCCCACCCGCCTGCCCGAGGGGCAGCCGGTGGCCATCGTGCGCAACTACATGGCCCACCACCAGGGCATGACCATCGTGGCCCTGCTCAACGTGCTGAAGGACGGCCGCATGCGGGAGCGCTTTCACCGCGAGCCCATGATCCAGTCCAGCGAGCTGCTGCTGCAGGAGCGCACGCCGCGCAACGTGGCGGTGGACCGGCCGCGCGCCGAAGAGGTCAAGGCCTCGCTGGACGGCGGCGTGGGCCAGCCGCCCACCGTGCGCCGACTGGTTGCCGGAGCGCCGGGGCCGGTCACGCACCTGCTGTCCAACGGCAGCTACACGGTCATGCTCACGGCCGCCGGTGCGGGCTACAGCCGCTGGCGCGGGGTGGCGGTGACCCGCTGGCGCGAGGACGCCACGCGGGATTCGCACGGCAGTTTCATCTACCTGCGCGATGTGCAAAGCGCCCAGCTCTGGTCGCCCACCACCCAGCCCCTGGGGGCCAGCCACCACCACGGCGACGTGCTGTTCGGCGAGGACCACGCCACGTTCTCGCACCACGACAAGGGCCTGCTCACCACGTTGGACGTGCTGGTGTCCGGCGAAACCGACGGCGAGGTGCGCCGCATCTCGCTGGCCAACAGCGGGCGCCGGGCGCGCGAGATCGATGTGACCTCCTATGCCGAGGTGGTGCTGGCGCCGCAGGCCGCGGACGACGCGCATCCCGCGTTCTCCAAGCTCTTCGTGCTGACCGAGTACCTGCCGGAATTCGGCGCGCTGATCGCCACGCGCCGGCCGCGCACGCCGCACGAGCCGCAGGCATGGGCCGGGCATTTCGCGGTGCTGGAGGGCGAGATCACCGCGGCGCCCCAGTACGGCTCCGACCGCGCGGGCTTTCTGGGCCGGGGACGCGACCCCGCCACCGCCGCCGCCGTGCTGCAGGACCTGCCGCTGCCGGGCGCCGTGGGCACGGTGCTGGACCCGGTGTTCGCCCTGCGCCAGCGGGTGCGCGTGGCACCGGGCGGGCTGGCGCGCATCGCCTTCTGGACGGTGGTGGCATCGACCCGCGCGGGGCTGCTGGACCTGATCGATCAGCACCACGAGCGCAGCGCCTTCGACCGCGCCGCCACGCTGTCGTGGACGCAGGCCCAGGTGCAACTGCGCCACCTGGGGGTGGACGGCGAGGAAGCCGCCGACTTCCAGCGCCTGGCCGCCCCGTTGCTGTATGCCGACCGCCGGTTCCGCGCCCATCCCGAGACCCTGCTGCAGGGCGCCGGGCCGCAGTCGGGGCTGTGGCCGCACGCGGTCTCCGGCGACCTGCCCATCGTGGTGCTGCGCATCGACGACATCGAGGACATGCCGCAGGTGCGGCAATTGCTCACGGCCCACGAATACTGGCGCATGAAGCAGCTGAGCGTGGACCTGGTCATCCTCAACGAACGCGCGTCTTCCTACGTGCAGGACCTGCAGGTGGCCATCGAGACCGCGGTGCGCAGCAGCCAGGCGCGCCCGGCCATGGCGTCGGGCCTAGCGCAGGGCGCGGTCCATGTCCTGCGGGCCGACCTGCTCGGGGTCCAGGGGCGCGCGCTGCTGCAGTCGGCGGCGCGCCTGGAGCTCGTCGCGCGCCAGGGCCAGGTCGCCGACCGCCTTGCCCGCATGGCGCCACCCGCCCCGGGCGTGGGACCGGCCCCCGCCAGGCCGGCCGGGGCGCCGCCCTCCTCTCCGGCGGTGGACACACCCACGGCCACGGCCGCCTCCGCGGACCTGGAATTCTTCAACGGCCTGGGCGGATTCGCCCTGGACGGGCGGGAGTATGTGGTGCGGTTGGGCCCGGGCCAGGCCACCCCGGCGCCCTGGATCAACGTCATCGCCAACCCGGGGTTCGGGTTCCAGGTGTCCGAGCGCGGCAGCACCTGCACCTGGTGCACCAACAGCCGCGAGAACCAGCTGACCCCGTGGTCCAACGACCCGGTGAGCGATCCGTCCGGAGAAGCGATCTACGTGCACGACGAAGCCACGGGCGAAGCGTGGACCGCCACGGCACAGCCCTTGGGCGACGATGGCGTGTACGAAGCGCGCCACGGCCACGGCTACAGCAGGTTCGCGCACGCAGCGCGCGGCCTGGGGCTGGAGCTGCTGCAGTACGTGCCCGGCGAGGACCCCATCAAAATCTCACGACTCACGCTGCGCAACACCTCGGGCAAGGCCCGGCGCCTGACCGTCACGGCCTACGCCGAATGGGTGCTGGGCACCTCGCGCGGCGCGTCGGCGCCGTTCATCGTGACTGCGGTGGATGCCGGCAGCGGCGCCCTGCTCGCCCACAAGCCCTGGGACATGGCCTTTCCCGGCCGGGTGGCCTTCGCGGACCTGCGCGGGCAGCAGACGGCGTGGACGGCCGACCGCACGGAGTTCCTGGGCCGCCACGGCGGGCCCGGGGCACCCGCCGCGTTCGCCAGCAACGACCCGCTGTCGGGCCGCACGGGCGCCGGGCTCGACCCGTGCGCGGCGCTGCAGTGCATGGTCGAACTGGCCCCAGGGGCTTCGGTGGAGGTCGTGTCCCTGCTGGGGCAAGGCGACTCGCTGCAGGCCACGCAGGCGCTCATCGCCCGCTACCGCACCTGCGATCTCGATGCCGTGCTGGCGCAGGTGACCGCAGGCTGGCAGCAGACGCTGGGCGCGGTGCAGGTGCGCACGCCCGACCGGGCCATGGACATCCTGCTCAACGGCTGGCTGCTCTACCAGACCATCGCCTGCCGGCTCTGGGCCCGGGCGGCCTTCTATCAGGCCAGCGGCGCCTACGGGTTCCGCGACCAGTTGCAGGACGGGATGGCGCTGCGCTTCACCCACCCGGAGCAGACCCGCGCGCACCTGCTGCGCGCCGCCGGCCGCCAGTTCCCGGAAGGCGACGTGCAGCACTGGTGGCTGCCGCACTCCGGCCAGGGCGTGCGCACCCGCATCTCGGACGACCGCGCCTGGCTGGCCTATGCGGCGGCGGAGTACGTCGCCACATCGGGCGATCGCGCCGTGCTGGACGAAGCCGTGCCCTTCCTCGAAGGCCCGGCGCTGCAGCCTGGCGAACACGATGCGTTCTTCCAGCCCATGCCGTCCGGACAGTCGGCCTCGCTGTTCGAGCACTGCGCCCGCGCGCTGGACCAGTGCATGGCGCTCACGGGCCGGCAGGGGTTGCCGCTCATCGGCACCGGCGACTGGAACGACGGCATGAACCGCGTGGGCGCCGAAGGACAAGGCGAAAGCGTGTGGCTGGGCTGGCTGCTGATCCGCACCGTCGCCCTCTTCGCGCCGCTGGCCGAAGATCGGGACGACGGCCGGGCCGCGCTCTGGCGCGCGCACGCGGAATCGGTGCGTGCCGCCATCGAGGCGGTGGCATGGGACGGCGCCTGGTACCGCCGCGCCACCTTCGACGATGGCACCTGGCTGGGCTCGCAGGACAGCGGGGAGTGCCGCATCGACGCCATCGCCCAGGCCTGGGCCGTGCTGTCGGGGGCCGCCGACCCGGCGCGGGCCTCCCAGGCCATGGATTCGCTGGAGCGGCACCTGATCCGCCAGGACGACGGGCTCGCGCTGCTGCTGGCCCCCCCGTTCGACCAGATGCCGCGCGACCCGGGGTACATCAAGGGCTACCCGCCCGGCCTGCGCGAGAACGGCGGCCAGTACAGCCACGCCGCCATGTGGTCCATCCTCGCATTCGCCCAGCAGGGCGATGGCGACCGGGCCGCCGCGCTGTTCCGGCTGGTGAACCCCATCCTGCACGCCAGCACGCCCGAGCAGGTCGCCCGCTACCGGGTCGAACCCTACGTGGTCGCGGCCGACGTCTATGCCGTGCCCCCGCATGCCGGGCGCGGCGGCTGGACCTGGTACACCGGCTCGGCCGCCTGGATGTACCGCGCGGGCATCGAAGGCATCCTGGGGCTGCGCCGCGAAGGCACGGCGCTGCGCGTGCGGCCCTGCATCCCTCCGGACTGGCCGGGGTTCGAGGCGACGGTCACCATCGGCACCAGCCACTGCGCGATCCGCATCACCCGTGCCCCGGGTGCCGGCGGCCCACCGCAGGCCTGGCTGGACGGTGTCTCCGTGCCCTGCGAAGACAGCGGCGTGCGCGTGCCGCTCGACGGGGGCGGGCACGATTTGCTGCTGACGCTCTGATCGCGGTGCGCCCCGTGCACCGAAGAAAGCCGCCCATACTGTATTTAAATACAGACACTCAGTACACTCTGGCCCACCATGGATTTCGCTCTGTGGCACAGTCGGAGGGCACGCCTGCAGGCAACCCGCCCGGCACTGCGCAGTGAACGCCCCCCAACCATGAACACCGCTTCTCCCCATGATCCGGAGCCCCCGCTTCCGCCCGACACCGCCCTGACGCAGGCGTCCGATCCCGCGTCCGCCGCGGCCCTGCAGCGCCGCGTCGAGTGCGCACCGGAGTGGTTCTGCGCCTTCCTGGCGGGCAGCAACCGGGAGAAGAACCGCTTCCTCAAGGAGCTGGCCACCATGAAGGGGTCGGTGACATGGCTGGTGCAGCAGCGCCGCCAGGGGCTGTGGACGGCCGAGGAGCGCGACCGGCTGCGCAGCGTGATGCGCTCGGCCTCGTCGGTCAGCCCTTACCTGCTGGTGTGGGTGGTGCCCGGCTCCATGCTCATCCTGCCGTTCATGGCCTGGTTCATCGACTGGCGCCGCCGCGGGCGCGAGGTGGCGAAGGACCCCGCCTGAGCGTCATCCCGGCCTGGCATGGCGGGGCCCCGAGCCTGAACGCACGGGCCCACCGCCGGGCCTGATCAGCCGAAGCGCCCGGCCGCGAACGCCACCACCACGCCGGTGCCCACGAGCCCGGCCTGCCAGCGCAGCGCCACCGTACACGACGGCACGTGGCGCTCCACCCGCCAGTACAGCAGGCGCCCCGCGGCCAGCGACAGGCCGAAGGCGGTGGCCATGCCCAGCAGGTTCATCGCGGCGGAGTCCGGCCAGGCCTGCTGGAACGCGGCATTCACCAGCAGGCACACGGGAAAGTGCACGAGGAACACCGAATAAGACATGCGCCCCAGCCGCTCCAGGGGATGGGGCACGGCACTGGATGCCCCGGCGGGCCAGCGCGCCGACAGCCAGGGCTGCCCCCAGCGCAGCCACAGCACCAGCACCAGCGCAGCCACCCAGGCCACCGCGATGCGTTCGCGGAACTCCACCGCCAGCGCCACCACCCCCAGCGCGGCGATGGCCAGCAGCCCCGCCCGCGCACGGGGCGCACGCACGGCCCAGCACGCCAGCATGCCCAGGCCGTACGAGCCGAAGAAGTAGCACGCCCACATGTCCAGGCCCGGCTCGCGGTTGAGCCACAGCAGGGACAGCGCCGTACCGCCCAGCACCAGCGCCTTGCCCAGGCGCTCCGCCTGCGGCCGGTCCGCCCCCGGCCAGCGGCGCGCGGCCGAGAACAGCAGCGCCGCCAGCGCGAAGAGCTGAAAGTCGATGCCCACGTACCAGACGCCGGCGGACAGGGCTTCCTCTCCCACGATGTCCTGGATCATCAGCGCGTTCGCCACGAGCTGGGCCGGGCTGGGTTCGCCCGGCACCGAGGGATGGTCCAGGAAGGGCCGCACCGCGGCGGCGGCCAGCACGGCCAGCACCAGCGCGACGGCATAGGGCACGGCCAGGCGCACGAACCGCCGGCCGATCTGCTCGGAGGCGCTTTCGAACCGCGCCAGGCCGGTGGGTGCCAGGCTGGCGGCCGCCAGATAGCCGCCCAGGACCAGGAACACCTGCACCGCCATCCGCCCGTGCTGGGACAGCCAAGCCATCACCTCGGGCATCAGCGGCAATGCGGCGTCGGACATGGGGCCGTAGAAGGCCAGGTGGTGCGCGACGATGGTCGCGCAGGCCAGGCCCTTGACCGTATCGATCAAGGAACTGCGGGAGGCGGAGGACATACGGGGAACGGGAGCGGGAGGAATCATGGAGCGGGCGGCACGCCAAGGCGGCTGCGGGCCCGCAAAAAAGCGCTCCCTGCACTGCCATGCGGCAGCGCAGGGAGCGCGGGGGTCGAAAAGTATAGCTTCCCGGGCGCTGGCCGCCCGGCCCGGCTCAGACCACCGCCAAGCGGCCTCGCGCGGCTTGGTACTCCCGGCGCAGGCGCGCCACCAGATCGGCCGCGCTCGCCACCTCGGTGATGGCGCCGATGCCCTGGCCGCAGCCCCAGATGTCCTTCCACGCCTTCTTGGCGTCGCCACCGAAATTCATCTGGCTCGGATCGGATTCGGGCAGGTGGTCGGGGTCGAGCCCGGCCGCGCGCACCGAGGGCGCCAGGTAGTTGCCGTGCACGCCCGTGAACAGATTGCTGTAGACGATGTCGTCGGAATTGCCGTCCACGATGGCCTGCTTGTAGGCCTCCTGCGCCCGCGCCTCGTGCGTGGCGATGAAGGCCGAGCCGATGTAGGCGAAATCGGCGCCCATGGCCTGCGCGGCCAGCACGGCGCCGCCCGAGGCGATCGCGCCGGACAGCGCCAGGGGGCCGTCGAACCACTGGCGGATCTCCTGGATCAGCGCGAACGGGCTCTTGACCCCCGCGTGCCCGCCCGCGCCCGCCGCCACCGCGATGAGGCCGTCGGCGCCCTTCTCGATCGCCTTGTGCGCGAACTTGTTGTTGATGATGTCGTGCAGCACGATGCCGCCCCAGCCGTGAACGGCCTGGTTCACGTCCTCGCGCGCGCCCAGGCTGGTGATGACGATCGGCACCTTGTACTTGGCGCAGACCTGCATGTCGTGCTCCAGGCGATCGTTGCTCTTGTGCACGATCTGGTTGATGGCGAACGGGGCCGAGGGCCGGTCGGGGTGCGCCCGGTCGTGGGCCGCCAGCGACTCGGTGATCTCGGCCAGCCAGTCGTCCAGCTGCTCGGCGGGGCGGGCGTTGAGCGCGGGCATGGAGCCCACGATGCCCGCCTTGCACTGTGCGATCACCAGTTGGGGGTTGCTGATGATGAACAGCGGCGACCCGATCACGGGCAGCGAGAGTTTCTGAAGCGCCGGTGGCAACTGGGACATGGACGGTCTCCGGAGTGGGGGTTGATGACCAAAAACGGCCCTAGACCATATGGATCTACGGCATATTGCTATAAATTAAATAGCAATCGAAGCACTTTGGAAGGGATCAGAAAGCCTCGGGTGCCAGCGCGGTGACGCTGTCGGCGCCCTCCACGATGGCATCGCGCAGGCCGCCGGCCTTGACCAGGATGTGGTCCGCGTAGAACTGCGCGGTGGCGATCTTGGCGCGCAGGAAGGCTTCGTCCCGTCCCTCGGGCAACAGCCGCTCGGCCGCCAGCAGCGCGCGGCCCATCTGCCAGCCCGCCACCAGGTTGCCGGCCAGCATCAGGTACGGCACGCTGCCCGCGTAGGCGGCATTGGGCCGGGCCTTGGCGCTGGCGGCGATGAAATCCACCACCTCCAGGAACGCCGCGCGGGCCTGGGACAGGCGACGGGCCACCGCGCGGGCCGCGGGCGTGCCGCTGGCATCCAGTTCGCCCTCGGTCGCCTGGATCTGCGCGGCGATGGCCTTGGCCGTCTGGCCGCCGTCGCGCGCCGTCTTGCGGCCCACGAGGTCGTTGGCCTGGATGGCGGTGGTGCCTTCGTAGATGGTGAGGATCTTGGCGTCGCGGTAATGCTGCGCGGCGCCGGTCTCCTCGATGAAGCCCATGCCGCCGTGCACCTGCACGCCCAGGCTGGTGACCTCCAGGCTCATTTCGGTGCTGTAGCCCTTGACCAGCGGCACCATGAATTCGTAGAACGCCGTGTTCTGCCGGCGCGTCTCGGCATCGGGATGGTGGTGCGAGGCGTCGTAGGCGGCCGCGGCCACGGTGGCAATGGCGCGGCAGCCCTCGGTACAGGCGCGCATTGTCATGAGCATGCGGCGCACGTCGGGGTGGTGGATGATGGTGGCGCTGGCCTTCACGCTGCCATCCACGGGCCGGCTCTGCACGCGGTCCTTCGCATAGGCCACGGCCTGCTGGTAGGCGCGCTCGGCCACCGCGATGCCCTGCACGCCCACGGCATAGCGGGCCGCGTTCATCATGATGAACATGTATTCGAGGCCGCGGTTTTCCTCGCCCACGAGATAGCCCACGGCGCCTCCGTGGTCGCCGAACTGCAGCACGGCGGTGGGCGATGCCTTGATGCCCAGCTTGTGCTCGATGGACACGCAATGCGCGTCGTTGCGCGCGCCCAGGCTGCCGTCGGCGTTCACCAAGAACTTCGGCACTACGAAGAGGCTGATGCCCTTCACGCCCTCGGGCGCGCCCTGCACGCGCGCCAGCACGAGGTGCACGATGTTGGCGGCCATGTCGTGTTCGCCGTAGGTGATGAAGATCTTGGTGCCGAACACCTTGTAGGTGCCGTCCCCCTGGGGTTCGGCGCGCGTGCGCACCAGTGCCAGGTCCGAGCCGGCCTGGGGCTCGGTGAGGTTCATGGTGCCGGTCCACTCGCCGGTCACCAGCTTTTCGAGGTAGGTGGCCTTGAGGGCGTCGCTGCCGGCCGTCAGCAGCGCCTCGATGGCGCCGTCGGTCAGCAGCGGGCACAGAGCGAAGCTCAGGTTGGCGCTGTTGCACATCTCGATGCACGCGGCGCCGATGGTCTTGGGCAGCCCCTGGCCGCCGAAGTCGGCCGGGTGCTGCAGGCCCTGCCAGCCGCCCTCGGCGTACTGGCGAAAGGCCTCCTTGAACCCCGGCGTGGTCGTGACCACCCCGTCCTTCCAGGACGACGGGTTGCGGTCCCCTGCGACGTTCAATGGCGCCACCACGCCCTCGTTGAAGCGGGCGCATTCCTGCAGCACCGCCTGGGCGGTGTCGAGGCCGGCATCCTCGAAGCCGGGCAGCTGCGCCACCTGCTCGATGTTCGCAAGGTGCTCGATCGCGAACAGCATGTCCTTGACGGGGGCGGTGTAACTCATGGAAGAAGTCTCCGGGGGCGAAAAAGGTCGGAAAAAAAGGCATCGCAAGCGATGCCTTCCAGAGAGCGCGGCCGCGCGGTCAGAGCGCCTTGACCAGTTCCGGCACGGCCGTGAACAGGTCGGCCTCCAGGCCGTAGTCGGCCACGCTGAAGATCGGCGCCTCGGGGTCCTTGTTGATCGCCACGATCACCTTGGAGTCCTTCATGCCCGCCAGATGCTGGATCGCGCCCGAGATGCCGGCCGCGATGTACAGCTGCGGCGCCACGATCTTGCCCGTCTGGCCCACCTGCAGGTCGTTGGGTGCGTAGCCCGCATCCACCGCGGCGCGGCTGGCGCCGATGGCCGCGCCCAGCTTGTCGGCCAGGGGCGTCATGACTTCGGTGAACTTCTCGCTGCTGCCCAGCGCGCGGCCGCCCGATACGATGATCTTGGCGGCGGTGAGTTCGGGACGGTCGCTCTTGGTCACTTCGCGGCCCACGAAGCTGCTCTTGCCGGAATCGGCAGCGGCATCCTGTTTCTCGACGGCGGCGGACCCACCGGTGGCGGCTGCGGCATCGAAACCGGTGGTGCGCACGGTGATGACCTTGGTCGCATCGCCGCTCTGCACCGTGGCGATGGCGTTGCCGGCGTAGATGGGACGCTCAAAGGTGTCGGGGCTGTCCACCTTGGTGATGTCGCTGATCTGGGCGACGTCGAGCTTGGCGGCCACGCGGGGAGCCACGTTCTTGCCGCCGGCGGTGGCGGGGAACAGAATGTGGCTGTAGCTGGCGGCGATGGCGAGCACCTGCGCGGCGACGTTCTCGGCCAGGCCGTCCTTGAGGCTCGCGCCATCGGCCAGGATGACCTTGCTGACGCCGGCGATCTGCGCGGCGGCCTGGGCGGCGGCATCGGCGCCGTTGCCCGCCACCAGCACGTGCACGTCGCCACCGCAGGCCACGGCGGCCGTCACGGTGTTCAGGGTGGAGGGCTTGATGCTGGCGTTGTCGTGTTCAGCAATTACGAGGGCTGTCATGTTCAGATCACCTTTGCTTCGTTCTTGAGCTTGTCCACCAGGGCGGCCACGTCGGGCACCTTGATGCCGGCGCCGCGCTTCGGCGGTTCGGAGACCTTCAGGGTCTTCAGGCGGGGCTTCACGTCCACACCGAGGTCTTCGGGCTTGACGGTATCGAGCTGCTTTTTCTTGGCCTTCATGATGTTGGGCAAGGTGACGTAGCGCGGCTCGTTCAGGCGCAGGTCGGTGGTGACCACGGCCGGCAGCGTGAGGGAGATGGTCTCCAGACCGCCATCGACTTCGCGTGTGACGTTGACCTTGTCGCCGCTCACTTCCACCTTGGAGGCGAAGGTGGCCTGCGGCAGGTCGGCGAGCGCGGCGAGCATCTGCCCGGTCTGGTTGGCATCGTCGTCGATGGCCTGCTTGCCCAGGATGATGAGTTGGGGCTGCTCCTTGTCCACCAGCGCCTTCAGGATCTTGGCCACGGCCAGGGGCTGCAGCTCTTCGGTGGTCTCCACCAGGATGGCACGGTCGGCACCGATGGCCATGGCGGTGCGCAGCGTTTCCTGGCACTGCGCGACGCCGCAGGAGACGGCGATGACTTCGGTCACCACGCCCTTTTCCTTCAGGCGCACGGCCTCCTCGACGGCGATTTCGTCAAAGGGGTTCATGCTCATCTTCACGTTCGCGATGTCCACACCCGTGTTGTCCGACTTCACTCGGACCTTCACGTTGTAGTCCACCACGCGCTTGACAGGGACCAAAACCTTCATTGCTGCGGCTCCTAGAGTTGTTGATTAATTGACGTTTACGTAAACCGAAACATTCTATTCCGCACCCCTGGCGCATACCCCTGCGCGAGGCAGTGGGATGGCGCCCATCCACAAAAAGAACGATCGTGCTTTTTTGAGAATTATAGGCCAGCGGCGCCGGCCTCCGGGCGCTGCGGTGCGGGCACTGGCACTTCGGCGACAGCGCCGGCCGATGCCGGGGGCACGGCGTCGCCCCGGATCTGCACCACCCGCTGCGGGTAGGGAATGTCGATGCCCGCCCCGCGAAGCCCGTCCAGGATGGCGATGTTGATGGCCGAGCGCAGGTTGACCGAGCCGGCGGAGGGATCGCTGATCCAGAAGTTCAGGCTGAACTCCAGCCCGTCGGGCGCGAAGTTGACCAGGTAGGCCACGGGCTGCGGCTCTTTCAGCACGCGCGCCTGCGCGGCGGCGGCCTCGCACAGGATCTGCTGCACCTGCGCCACCTCGCTGTCGTAGCCGACGACGATGTTGGTGGTGACGTTGAACTTGCGATCGGCGTCGGAGAGGTTCTCCACCCGCTGGGTGATGAGGGTTTCGTTCGGCACGATGGACTCGCGGCCGTTGCCCGCGCGGATGAGGGTGTAGCGCGTCTTGATGTCGGTGATGCGGCCCTCGAAGCCATCGACCCGCACGTTGTCGCCGATGCGCAGCGAGCGCTCCAGCAGGATGACGAAGCCGCTCACGTAGTTGGAGGCGAGCTTTTGCAGCCCGAACCCCAGGCCCACGCCCACCGCGCCGCCCAGCACCGACAGCGCGGTCAGGTCCACGCCCACGGCCGACAGGGCGAACAGCATGCCGATCATCAGCAGCACCGCGCGCGTGGCGTTCACCGCCACCTTGCGCATGGACAGGTCGTTGACGGCATTGCTCAGCACGCGGCGCTCGAACGTGGACGACACCCACAGCGCCAGCACCATCACCAGCCCCGCCGACAGCACGCCCTGCAGCAGCATGAGCAAGCTGACCTGCGACTTGCCGAAGCTGATGTTGATGTCGGCCAGTTCCTGGCGCACCAGCGGCAGCAGCCCCACGATCCACAGCACGGCCACGCCCCAGGCCACCCACGAGACGATGCGCTCGACCAGCCGCATGGCCGCCGAGCGCGGGAACGCGGCGGTCAGCACCCGCGCGAAGAAGCGGATCAGCACCAGCGAGGTCAGCACCGGCACCGCCACGCGCAGCAGGAACACCGGCTGGTAATGCTCCACGCCCACGCGCGCCGCGTACACCAGCGCCAGCGAGAGCAACGGGAACATCAGCCCATCGACGGTGCGCCGCCCGAACCACACCGAATCGGCCGGCTGCTGGCGCCCCACCGCGCGGCTGGCCAGGTAGGCCAGGGCGATGCAGGCCGCGAGCACGGCGATCTCCAGCCAGGTGCTGGAGTTGTTGAAGTCGCGCGACAGGGTGTCGAAGATTTCCATCGGCAGTCAGAAGAAGCAGCAGAAGCAGAAGAAGGCGCCACCCGCGGCGGCGCCGGGATGGAAAGAGAGGCAGGGATCGAGAACCGGGGACGGCGGCATGGCCAGCGGGCTCAGCGCGCCGGCTTCCAGGCCGGCGTGCGTTTTTCGGCGAAGGCGCGCGCGCCCTCCTGCGCCGCCGCGTCCATCATGTTGGTGGCCATGGCCTGGCCCGCGAGCTGGTAGGCCGCCTCCACGCCCAGTTCGCGCTGCTGGTAGACCAGGGCCTTGCCCATGGCGACCGCGGCGCGGGGCTTTTCCACGATGGACTGCACGAGCCGTTCGACCTCGGCATCGAGTTGCGCCTGCGGCACCACGCGGTTCACCAGCCCTTGCGCCTGCGCGGTGCGCGCATCGATGAAGTCGCCCGTCAGCAGCATTTCCATGGCGCGCTTGAGCGGCACGTTGCGCAGCAGCGGCACGCTGGGCGTGGCGCAGAACAGGCCGTAGTGGATGCCACTGGTGGCGAACGTGGCGTTGTCCGCCGCCACCGCCAGGTCGCACTGCGCCACCAGCTGGCAGCCGGCCGCCGTGGCCATGCCCTGCACGCGGGCGATCACCGGCACGGGCAGCTGCTGGATGGCGAGCATCATGCGGCTGCACTGGGCGAAGAGCTTCTGGTACCAGGCCTTGTCGGGGTGGGCGGCCATGTCCTTCAGGTTGTGGCCGGCGCAAAAGGCCTTGCCACTGGCGGCCAGCACCACCACCCGCGCGGTGTCGTCGCGGGCCACGTCGGCCAGCGCCTGCTGCAGCGCGGCGAGCATGCCGTCGCCCAGCGCGTTGAAGCGCGCGGGGTCGTCCAGCGTGAGAGTGACGACGCCGCGCGCATCGCGCGAAACGGCCAGGGGGTTCAGTGGGGCGGAAGGGGTCGTCATGCGATGGGGCGGCTGAGGCAGAAGGTCAGAGGTCGGCCAGCACGCGCACGTGGGCTTCCACGCTGCGCGCCAGGGCGTCCATCATGTAGCCGCCCTCCAGGCACGAGACGATGCGGCCCTTGGAATGGCGGCGGGCCACGTCCTTCACGCGCTGGGTGATCCAGGTGTAGTCCTGCTCGGTCAGGCCGAGCTGGCCCATGTCGTCCTCGCGGTGGCCGTCGAAGCCGGCACTCACGAAGATCATCTCGGGCTTGAAGGCCTCCAGCCGCGGAATCCACAGCATCTCGATCAGTTCGCGGATGTCCATGCCGCGCGTGTAGGCGGCCACGGGCACGTTGAGCATGTTGGGCGCCGGATCGCGGTCGCCGCTGTAGGGATAGAACGGATGCTGGAAGATGCCCACCATCAGCACGCGGTCGTCGCCGGCCAGGATGTCCTCGGTGCCGTTGCCGTGGTGCACGTCGAAATCCACCACCGCCACGCGGCGCAGGCCGTGGCGCTTGAGCGCGTAGCGCGCGGCGATGGCCACGTTGTTGAAGAAGCAAAACCCCATGGCCTTGTCGCGCGTGGCGTGGTGGCCCGGCGGGCGCACGCAGCAGAAGGCGTTCTCCAGTTCGCCCGCCATCACCGCATCGGTGGCGGCCAGGGCCGCGCCGGCGGCGCGCAGCGCGGCGTTCCAGGTGTGGGTGTTGATGGAGGTGTCGGGGTCGATCTGCGCATGCGCCGGGCCGCCGGCGAGCAGCTCTTCGGCCAGGCGCTCGGACATGCCGCGCAGGGCGTCCACATGGCGGCGGTCGTGCGCCAGCTCGATGTCGGCCAGCGACGCCTCGGGGGCCTGGATGCGTTCCAGCGCGTCGGCCACGCCGGTGGCGAGCAGTCGGTCCTCGATGGCATCCAGCCGCGCCGGGCATTCGGGATGCCCCGGGCCCATCTCGTGCTTCCAGCATTCGCGATGGGTGAAATAGCCTGTCATGCCCACAGTCATTCCCGTAGCCTCGTTCTTTTTCGGATAACGTCGCACCATGCAAGCACAGCACAAAATCAAGTCGCTTCTGGACCAGCTTAACACGGTGATCGTGGGCAAAAGCGCCCAGGTCCAGGACTGCGTGGCCTGCCTTCTGGCCGGCGGCCACCTGCTGATCGAGGACGTTCCCGGCGTCGGCAAGACCACGCTGGCCCACGCGCTGGCGCGCACCTTCGGGCTGCAGTTCTCGCGCGTGCAGTTCACCGCCGACCTGATGCCGAGCGACCTCACCGGCGTCTCGGTGTACGAGCGCGGCAAGGAGTCGTTCGTGTTCCACCCAGGCCCCGTGTTCGCGCAGGTGCTGCTGGCCGACGAGATCAACCGCGCCAGCCCCAAGACCCAGAGCGCCCTGCTCGAAGCCATGGAAGAAAAGCAGGTCTCGGTGGAGGGCGAAACCCGCGCCCTGCCCCATCCGTTCTTCGTGATCGCCACGCAGAACCCGCACGATCAGTTGGGCACCTTCGCGCTGCCCGAATCGCAGCTTGACCGTTTTCTGATGCGCATCTCCATCGGCTACCCGGACCGCGCGGCTGAACGCCTGCTGCTGGCCGGGGCCGACCGGCGCGACATGGTGGACAGCATGCTGCCCCTGCTCTCGGGCGACGAGCTGGCCCAGCTGCAGCAGCAGGTGCTGGCCGTGCACACGGCCGACCCGCTCTTGAACTACGTGCAGGACCTGATGGCCGCCACCCGCTCGGGCCGGTGGTTCCTGCAGGGCCTGTCGCCCCGCGCCGGCATCGCGCTGGTGCGCGCGGCCAAGGCGCAGGCGCTGATCTCGGGGCGCGACTACGTGGCCCCGGACGACGTGCAGGCCGTGCTGCCCCAGACCGTCGCCCACCGCCTGGTACCCGTGGGCGATGCCGGGCGCGGCGCCGTGGAGCAGGTGCGGGCCATGGTGGATGCCGTGCCGCTGCCCTGAATCCGCCCTCCGCCGCCGGCCCCCCCCCATAGAACCCCCTGCTCCCCCGATCCCAACCACACCGCCCCGCCATGCCGGCCGCCGCCCCGCCCCCGCTCACCCCGCCGCTGCCGCCGCACGCCCCGCGCGCGACCCTCTGGCCGCTGTCCGCCCTGCAGCGGCGCTGGCAGCGCTGGTGGCAGTCGCGCATCAAGCGCACCGACACCGTCACGCTCACCCAGCGCAATGTGTACATCCTGCCCACGGGCGCGGGCTGGATGCTGGCGCTCACGCTGCTGGTGCTGCTGGTGGCGTCCATCAACTTCCAGCTCAACCTGGGCTACCTGCTCACCTTCCTGCTGGCCGGCAGCGCGGTGGTGGGCATCCACATCTGCCACGGCACGCTGCGCGGCCTCACCCTGCACCTGGTGGCGCCGGAGCCGCAGTTCCTGGGCACCAGCACCGCGCTGGAGGTGAAGCTGAGCCACACGCGGCGCACCGCGCGCCACGGCATCGCGGTGGCGGTGCACGGCGCGGGCACGGACACCAAATGGGTCTGGACCGACGTGCCCGCCGAAGGCTCGGCCAGCGTGCAGGTGGCCTACCAGCCGCTGCGGCGCGGGCTGCACGACGCGCCCACGCTCACGGCCGAGACACGTTTTCCGCTGGGCACCTTCCGTGTCTGGACCCTCTGGCGGCCCGCGGCGCAGGTGCTGGTGTATCCCCAGCCCGAGGTGCCGCCCCCACCGCTGCCCGCGGGCGAGCCGCGCTCGGGCGGCGCGGGCAGCACGCCCACGCAGGGCATCGGCGAGTTCGACGGCGTGCGGGCCTACCGCCGTGGCGACCCGCTCAAGCTGGTGGTCTGGAAGAAGGCCGCCAAGTCGCTGGCCACCGGCACCGACGACCTGGTGAGCCGCGACGCCCAGCAGGCCCAGCGGCAGGAGCTATGGCTTGACCCGGCCGTCACCGGCCTGAGCGACCCCGAAGCGCGCCTGTCGCGCCTGGCCGCCTGGGTGCTGCAGGCCGACCGGCTGGGCGTGGAATACGGGCTGCGCCTGCCCGGCGGCGAGATCGCCCAGGACAGCGGCGCCGCCCACCGCCGCCGTTGCCTGGAGGCGCTGGCCCTGTGCTGAGCACCGCCCACCTTTCATGATCAAAATGCCATCCAGCGCAATCAACACTAGGGCATATCGCTACAAAAATAGTAGCAATTCCTTGCCGATGCCGTCCGGCCGCCTGCCGGTGGCGCGGAGCGCCCGCCCATGAGCCTGCGCCAGACGCTCGCCACCCTGCCGCGCGACACCCGCGACACCCTGTTCCTCATCGTCGTCATCGCCTGGGTGATCGCGCCGCAGACCGCCAACCTGCCCGTGTGGACCACGGCGCTCGCCGCCCTGGTGCTGGCGTGGCGCGGCTGGCTGGCGCTGGAAGGCCGGCCGCTGCCGGGCCGCTGGGCCACCGGCGGGCTGCTGGTGGTGTCGGTGGCGCTCACGCTGGCGTCGCACCGCACGATCGTGGGGCGCGATGCGGGCGTCACGCTCATCGTGATGCTGCTGGCGCTCAAGACGCTGGAGCTGCGCGCGCGGCGCGACGCCATGGTCATCTTCTTCCTGGGCTTCTTCACGATGCTCAGCAACTTCTTCTTCTCGCAGTCGCTGCTCACGGCGACCGCCATGCTGGTCGCGCTGCTGGGGCTGCTCACCGCCCTGGTCAACGCCCACATGCCCGTCGGCCGCCCGCCGCTGGCGCAATCCATGCGCACGGCCGGCAAGATGGCGCTGCTGGGCGCGCCCATCATGCTGGCGCTGTTCCTGCTGTTCCCGCGCATGGCGCCCCTGTGGGGCATGCCCAACGACAACCCCTCGGGCCGCAGCGGGCTGTCGGGCGAGATGGAGATCGGCAACGTCGCCTCGCTGGCGCTGGACGACAGCGTGGCGATGCGCGTGCAGTTCGACACGCCGGGCGGCGAGGCGCCGCCGCAGAGCCAGCTTTACTTTCGCGGCCCGGTGCTCACCGCCTTCAACGGCCGGCAGTGGTTCGCCCTCGGGCAGTCCGGCGCGCCGTCCTCGGCCTTTCGCCCGCCCGCGCCCGCGCGGCTGCAGACCGAGGGCGAGCCCCTGCGCTACGCCGTCACGCTGGAGCCGCTGCGGCGCCCCTGGCTGCTCACCCTGGACGTGGCCCGCGACCGGCCCGAGCTGCCCGAGGGCCTGTCGGCCTTCATGACGCAGGAACTGCAGTGGGTGGTCAACCGGCCGGTCAACGAGGTCATGCGCTACCGCGCCGAAAGCTATCCCCGCTTCACCCACGGCCCGGCGCAGCGCACCGGGCAGATGCGCTCCTACGTGGAGCTGCCCGACGGCTTCGACCCGCGCACCCGCGCCCTGGCGCAGGAGATGCTGGCCGACCCGCGCCTGGCCGCCGGCGGGCCGCCCGCCCTGATCGACGCCGCCCTCGCCCGGCTGCGCACCGGCGGCTACAACTACACGCTGGAGCCCGGCGTGTACGGCCAGCACACGGCCGACGCCTTCTGGTTCGACATCAAGGAAGGCTTTTGCGAACACATTGCCTCGGCGTTCGTCGTGCTGATGCGGGCGATGGACATTCCCGCGCGCATCGTCACCGGCTACCAGGGCGGCGAACGCAACGGGGTCGACGGCTACTGGACCGTGCGCCAGAGCGATGCACACGCCTGGGCCGAGGTCTGGCTCGAAGGCCGCGGCTGGGTGAGCGTGGACCCGACCGGCGCCGTCTCGCCCGGCCGCATCGGCGCCTTCCAGCGCCTGCAGGCCCCGCGCGGCGTGTTCGGCAACGCCATGGACACCATGATCAGCCCCGGCATGGTGCAGCAGATGCGCGCCGTGTGGGAGGCCGTCAACAACGGCTGGAACCAGTGGGTGCTCAACTACACCCAGGGCCGCCAGCTCGACATGCTGAAAGCCCTGGGCATCGAATCGCCCAGCTGGGAAGACCTGGCCCGGGCCCTGGGCGGGCTGGCCGCGCTGGCCGCGCTCGTGGGCGCCGGCTGGACGCTGTGGGAACGCAGCCAGCACGACCCCTGGCTGCGCCTGCTGGCCCATGCCCGCGACCGGCTCGCCCGCGCCGGCCTGCCCTTGCCCGCCACCCTGCCGCCGCGCGCCATGGCCGAGCGGGCCCGGGCGCAGTTCGGCGACGCCGCCAGCGCACCCATCGCCGACTGGCTGCTGCGCCTGGAACACACCCGCTACGCCCCCGAACCGGCCACCGCCCTGGCCGACCTGCGGCGCGACCTGCGCCGCCTGCCCTGGCCGGCGCGCCAGCCGCCGACCCCTTGACCGCCCCATGCCCTCCTTCGCCTTCCTTCGCCACGCCCTGCTGCTGATCGCCGCCGCCCTCCTGTCCCCGGGTGCCATCGCCCAAAAGCCCGTCAAGAAAAACCCGCCCCGGGCCCCGGCCGCGGCCCCGCAGCCGGCGATCTTCTACGACCAGCGCGCGGACGCCATGCAGTTCGCCGACGACATCGCCGCGCGCCGCGACCTGGACCGCGAATGGGTGCGCCAGGCCATCGGCCAGGCGCGCTTTTTGAGCCAGGTGCCGCGCCTCATGCTGCCGCCGCCGGCCGGCACGCCCAAGAACTGGCGCGTGTACCGCAGCCGCTTCGTCGAGCCCGTGCGCATCCGCGCGGGCGTGCGCTTCTGGCACGACAACGCCGACACCCTGGCCCGCGCGGAGCGCGAATACGGCGTGCCGGCGGAAATGATCGTCGGCATCATCGGCGTGGAAACCATCTACGGCCAGCAGATGGGCAACTTCCGCGTCATCGACGCGCTGGCCACCCTGTCGTTCGACTTTCCCATGGCCCACCCGCGCGCGGCCGAGCGCGTGGCGTTCTTCCGGGGCGAGCTGGAGCAGTTCCTGAGCCTCATGCAGCGCACCAACGCCGACCCGCTGGAGCCGCGCGGCAGCTACGCCGGCGCCATGGGCCTGGGCCAGTTCATGCCCTCCAGCTGGGCGCGATACGCGGTGGACTTCGACGGCGACGGCCGCATCGACCTCTTCAACAGCCCCGCCGACGCCATCGGCTCGGTCGCCAACTACTTCAAGGGCCACGGCTGGACCACCGGCATGCCCACGCACTACGCGGTCGAGTTCGACCCGGCGCGGCTGCGCCTCGAAGACCTGCTGGCCCCCGACATCCTGCCCACCTTCACCGTCGCCCGCATGGCCGAACTGGGCGCACTGGTGCAGGGCGACGGCGCCACCCACCGCGGCCCACTGGCCCTGGTGGAACTGCAGAACGGCGTGGCATCGCCCGTCTTCTACGCGGGCACCGAGAACTTCTATGCGGTCACGCGCTACAACTGGTCGAGCTATTACGCCATGGCCGTGATCGAGCTGGGGCGCGAGGTGAACGCGGCGCGGTAGCAAAACCCGGCGGAACAAAAAAGCGAGCGTTCCCCGCTTCGGGGCCCACAATGGACCGCATGCAACGCCGTCAATTCCTGCGCCTGGGATCGGCCGCCAGCCTGGCTGGCGCCCTGTCCTCCACCGCCGCCGCCTCCTACGCCGCCACCGAGCCGGGCACCGTGCTGCTGATGCGGCATGCGCAGACCGACCCCGGCACGGGCGATCCACCCGGCTTCGCCCTGGGCCAATGCAGCACGCAACGCAACCTCAGCGCCGAAGGGCGCGCGCAGGCCCAGCGCATCGGGGCACTGCTGAAGCAGCAAGGCCTGGCGCCCCAGCGGGTGCGCTCCAGCGCCTGGTGCCGATGCCAGGACACCGCCATGCTGGCCTTCGGCCAGATGGAGCCTTGGGAAGCGTTGAATTCGTTCTTCGAGGGGGGCGACACGCAAGGCGCGCAGACCGCGGCGCTGCGAAAAGCGCTGGCGGCAGTGCCTGCGGGTCAGGTCGAGGTGTGGGTGACGCACCAGGTCAACATCACGGCGTTGACGGGGATCTACCCGGCGTCGGGCGAGGTGCTGGTGTTGCGGCGGGGGATGGGGTGTGGATGGAGCGCCGATGGTGCTGCGGCGGATCAAGGGCTAGCGGCCCACCCAACCCCGCGATCCAGCCTCGGGCCGCCCTGATCCCCGCAGGGAATCACGGCCGCACCATCTTGCAGCTCTGCGGCTGCTCCGCCTTCTCCGCGGCGATCTGGCGCACCACGCGAAACCCATAGCCCGAACCCTCCACATCGAACGGCACGCCGGGCGCGCCCTGCCGGTCCATCACGCCCACGGCCAGGGGCTGCTGGAACTGGTGGTCGGCCGCGCGCATGGTGCCGGCCTGGCCGTTCAGCTGCACCTTCGCGGTTTCCATGGCGCGGGCGACGGCGGTGGCGTCGGTGCTGCCGGCGCGTTCGATGGACTGGGCGAGGGTCTCCACCATGAGCTGCATGCGCATGTGCACGTAGTCGTCGGCGGGCTGCGGAAAGCGCTGGCGGAAGGAGCGGTAGAAGGCCTCGCTCTGCGCGCCCGGCACGTTGGGCAGCCAGTCGGCCACGGCCACGACCTTGCCCACGCCGGCATCGCCGAGCGCGGCGGGCGCGCCCAGGGCGTTGCCGTAGAAGGTGTAGAACATGCCGTCGTAGCCGACCTCGCGCGCGGCCTTGACGAGCAGGGTGAGGTCGTTGCCCCAGTTGCCTGTGACGACAGCCTGGGCGCCGCTGGCCTTGATCTTGACGGCGTAGGGGGCGAAGTCCTTCACCCGGCCGACGGGGTGCAGCTCGTCGCCCACCACGGCGACGTCGGGGCGCTGGGCAGCCAGCTGCTTCCTGGCCTCGCGCAGCACGGCCTGGCCGAAGCTGTAGTCCTGCCCGATGAGGTACACGCTTTTCAGGGCCTTGTCCTCGCGGATCACGTCCATGAGCGCGGCCATGCGCATGTCGGCGTGGGCGTCGAAGCGAAAGTGCCAGAAACTGCACTTTTCGTTGGTGAGGATGGGATCGACGGCCGAGTAGTTGAGGAACAGCACGCGCTTGCCCGGCTCGCGCTCGTTGTGCTTGTTGATGGCCTCGATCAGGACCGCGGCGGTGGCCGACGAGTTGCCCTGCAGGATGACGCGCGCGCCGTCGTCGATGGCCGCGCGCAGGGCGGACAGGGCCTCTTCGTTCTGGCCCTTGCTGTCGTAGCGCTCGATCACCAGGGGCCGGGCACCGCCGGCCGCGGTGGGCAGGCGCACGCCACCGCGCGCGTTCACGCGCTCGGTGGCCCACAGCACGTTGCGGAACACCGCCTCGCCGGTGTTGGCGAAGGGGCCGGACATGCTTTCGATGAGCGCGACCTGGATCGGCGCGCCGGTGGCTGCGGCTGCCTTGCGCGGTGCGCTGGCGGACGTGGCCTGGGCCGCCGCAGCGGCGGCCGGGGCGGCCTGCGCGGTGCTGGCCGCGATGAAAGCCAGGGGAGCGAGCGTGGCGGCGGCCACGGCCAGGGCGCGCGCGCGGCGCGCGGCGAGCGGGAAGGAATGGGTCATGCGAGCGGTCCTGTGGGCCGCGCTGCCGGCAGGGCAGCCGCCCGGGATGGGAAAGGCGCGCAGTGTATCGGAGCGGCCGGGCGCGGATGGCGCCCGGCGCTGCGCGATCACCGCCGCCCGTCCTTCAGGCCGCCCGCCCGGCCCGGCCCGCGAAACGGCATCGCACGGGGCCCCGTTGGCATCGCGTGGCAGGCACCGCGCTCCCGGCGGTGCCGGCGTTCAGTTCGCCGGCGTGGAGGCCGGTGCCGAAGCGGGCGCCGCAGCCGGTTCGGCCGCTGGCGTTTCCACCCCCGCGTTCGCGGCGGGCGGCATCGGAAAGCCGGTGACGGCCGGCTGGCGGGGAACCGGCGTGGGGATGGTGACGGGCATGGGCAGGATCTCGTGCACCTCGCCGGATTCGCGGGCCTCCTTCTTCGCGGTTTCGTTGGCGACGGTGGGCGGCACGGCGGGCGATGCCTGCCCCACCTGCTCGCGCGCGGCGGGCACGAAGCGGTCGAACAGCTGGAAGAAGCGGTCGTAGAAGCGCGGGTCGGTCACGGTTTCGCTGCCCACCTTCACGAGCGTGTCGTCGCTGGCGGAAAACGGCAGCGACACCGAGCCCAGCGCGCCCACGCCGAGCGAGGCGGAGTTGTTGATCTTCTTGATGACGTAGCGGTCCTGCAGGGCGCTGGCGAAGGCGGCGGTGCGGGTCTTGTCACCGCCCTCGGTGGCGCAGACGACGCGCATCTCGACCTCGTAATGGATGTCGCTGGACGGCTGGAAGTACTTGCGCCCGGCCACCACTTCGGCGCTGGCGGTGCTCACCAGGTAGCCCTGGCTCAGGAGGGCGCGGCGGGCGCCTTCGCACACGCGCGCCTGCGGTGCATTGATGTGGCGGGTGTGCATGCTGGCGCTGTCGAAGTCGTCCGGGTCGAAGCGCGGCGTGCGGTCCAGGCCGGGGACCGAGCTGGAAGCGCAACCGGCCAGGGTGGCGACGAGCGCGGCGGACAGCGCGAGCACCCGGACGGTGCGGGAATGGCGCGAAGGCATGGGGCTTGAAGGTGATGGACGAAGAGTAGGCATGGCGATTCCCTGATCAGCGTGCATTGTGAAGGCTGCGAAAGACGCGTCCGGACAAAGGGATGTAACCCCGCGCAACCGGCGCGGGGGCGGCTGCACATGGGATGCGCCAGCGCCGCGCGGGTTCCGGCAGCGCAACCCGTGCGCGGCGGCCCCTTGTAAAAACGGCAGGCATCCCCAGGCCGATTCCATGCGCGTGCAGCGCCGATTCGCGTGATCAAAAAGCCCTTGAAATGCAGCGCGCCACACACATTTGTGGACCATGCGGCGAACGACCCGGGAGCCGCGAAGACACTGTTTTTTCCAGGAGTTTTTCCATGATTTTCGCCCCCGTGATCCGCCGCGCCGCTTTCAACGCCCCCCGCTCCGCCGACGTGGCCCTGCAGCGCTTTTTGAACCATACCCTGTCGGCCCCGGCGGCTGCCGGCTACACCGTGCAGCAGGACGAAAAGACCGTGACCCTGCAGATGGATCTGCCAGGTCTCTCACGCGACCAGTTGCAACTGACCATCGACGGCAACCAGGTGCGCCTGGCCAGCGTGGAGGGTGCGCCGCGCCAGGTGCAGCGCGCCTGGGAACTGCCCGCGGACATCGACGTCGCCGCGAGTTCGGCCAAGCTCGAAAACGGCGTGCTGACGCTGGTGCTGGGCAAGGTGGTGCCGGAAAGCCGCGCCACGCAATTGACCATCGCCTGACGCCGGCCCGCCGAGGCAGGCAGAACGCGAAGCGCCCTGGCCGAAACGCCAGGGCGCTTTTTCGTGCCCCCCCCCCCCGCGTCTCCACGAAAAAACCGATGCTTCACGGCTGAGCGGGCTGCGAACGGGCTAATCGCCCGTACCGATGCGCCGGCCGAAACTCTTGCGGTAGTGGCTTGGACTCACGCCGACGATCCGCTGGAACTGCAGCCTGAAGTTCGCGGCAGAACCCAGGCCCACCTGGCTGACAATTTGCTCCACCGAGAGACGGCTGCGTTCCAGCAGTTCTTGCGCCCTCTGCACGCGCATCCGGGACAGCCACTGCGCGGGCGACTCTCCGAACTGCTCACTGAACCGCCTGTGCAGCGTCCGGGTGCTGCTGCACGCCTGCTGGGCCAGGGACGTGAGGGTCATTGGCCGATGAAGGTTTGCCAGGGCCCAACGGACCAGGGGCTGCAGGCTTTTGTCGGTGGCCTGTGCCGGCGGTGGAATGAACTGCGCTTGCCCCCCTTCGCGCTGCAACGGCACCACGGACAGCCGAGCCACGTGCGCAGCGACGGCGGCGCCAAAGTCTGCACGGATCATGTGCAGACAGAGGTCCAGGCCCGCAGCGGCCCCTGCAGAGGTGAGTATCTGTCCGTTGTCGACGAACAGCACCGACGGATCGACGTCGATCGCGGGATACCGGTGGGCCAGTGCCGGTGCGGCCACCCAATGGGTGGTCGCCCGCAGCCCATCCAGCAAACCCGCTTCCGCGAGAACGAAGGCGCCGGAGCAGATGGAAGCGATGCGAGCGCCTCTCTGGGACGCCCGGCGCAGCGCTTGCGAGGCGGCAAGAGACAGGGGTGGCGAAGGCAGCAGGATGCCCGGCACGATGATGGTGTCAGCCGTCTCGAGCGGTTCCAGGCCGTGCCTGATGCGTATGGCGAAGGGGCCTGCATCGAGTTCCTGCTGCTCCGCGCATACCGCGATCTGGTAGCAGGGCGCGCCAGAAGCATTCGTCGCAAATCGAAAGGACTCGCAGGCGGTCGCCAGATCGAACGACAAGACGCCCGGAAGCGCGAGACATGCAATGCGATGGGGTCTTTGAAGCGGAGGTCTCGTTGAGGTCATGCGGGAGGGGGCACCAGAGCCGTGCAGCGCAATCCGGGGGCGCTGTCTCAAAACCATCGAATACTGGCATTCTTGCCACTGTCCCAGTGTAGGGGTTCCAGCAAGAATGGGGCAATGACGCATCACGATCCAGCCCCTGGCTCTTCTGCCCGCCCGGATGGGCCCGCTCACGGTTTCGCAGCGCTGCGCACCTGGTGCGTCCTGGAAGCGACAACGTTGTTGGCACTGCTTTTTGTCGCGGTGCCGTTGAAGCACCTGGGGGGCTTTCCAATGGCCGTCTCAGTGATGGGGCCGATACACGGGTTGGCGTTCCTGGCGCTGGGATGGGCGGTGGTGCGAACAGTGGCAGGCGGAGGCCTTTCAAAGCAGGCCGCGGGGAAGCTGATGCTCGCTGCCTGCCTGCCCTTTGGAGGGCTTTACAGCCGGTGGGTTCTTCGATGACGTACCTGTGGATCAAAGGCCTGCACGTCGGCGCGGCCCTCATCTTCGTGGGAGGCCTGCTGCTACTTTCCGTGGTGGCATCGCGATGGCCAGCGGCCGGCAGCGTGCTTCTGCCGCATGAAAAGCGCCTGGGTATGGCGGTGCTTCAATGGGACCGGCGCGTCACCACGCCGTCCATGGCGCTGGTGTGGGTGCTGGGCCTCGGCCTCGCGGCAGGGGGTGGCTGGATCGGACAAGCCTGGCTCTTCGGCAAGATGGCGCTGGTCATCGCCCTTTCAGCGATTCACGGGGTGCTGTCGGCAACGCTTCGCCGGCGCCTGCAAAGCGACACCGGGCCCCAGCCGTCGCTGTTTCGACACGGGCCCACGGCAGTCGCCGCGCTTTCAGCGGCCATCGCCGTGCTGGTGACGGTGAAGCCGTAGCCGGGGTTCGCTCGCCCGGTGGCAGAGCGTCCCCGCGCCTGCTCGCGGGCTGCGGCCAGCGGCGCAGCCGCTTCGAGCGACAACGGTGCATCTAGCTGGCAATGCGTCAGTTCGCCGGCGCCATCGTCTGCCAGCGGTTGCTCTGCGGTCTGGCCGCCAGTTTCGGCCGCCGCTCCTTATTGCAGCGTATCGAGCGGCCAGCGCGGCTTGACGTCGAAGGCGTAGTCGCGGTTGGCCTGCTGGCGGCCGGCCTGCAGGCGCATGGCGGCGGCCATGGCGATCATGGCGCCGTTGTCGGTGCACAGGTGCAGCTCGGGGTAGTGCACGCGCACCTGGGTGCGGGCGCAGATGGCGTTGAGCTGCTCGCGCAGGTGCCGGTTGGCGCCCACGCCGCCCGCCACCACCACGCGGCGCAACCCGGTCTGCTGCAGCGCCGTGGCGGTCTTGCGCACCAGCACGTCCACGATGGCGGCCTGCGTGCTGGCGGCCAGGTCGGCCTTGCGCGCTTCGAGGTCGTCGCCCAGCTTCTTGGCCTGGGTGAGCACGGCGGTCTTGAGGCCGGCGAACGAGAAATCGAGATTGCCGCTGTGCAGCAGCGGGCGCGGCAGCTTGAAGGCGGCCGGGTCGCCCTGCTCGGCCAGCCGCGACAGCGCGGGCCCGCCGGGGTAGCCCAGGCCCATCAGCTTGGCGGATTTGTCGAAGGCCTCGCCGGCGGCGTCGTCGATGGTCTCGCCCAGCATTTCGTAGCGGCCCACGCCGTCCACGCGCATCAGCTGCGTGTGGCCGCCCGAGACCAGCAGCGCGATGAAGGGAAATTCCGGCGGGTCCGCGCTGAGGAACGGCGACAGCAGGTGCCCTTCGAGGTGATGCACGCCCAGCACGGGCTTGTCGAGTGCAGCGCCCAGGGCGCAGGCCACGCCGGCGCCCACGAGCAGCGCGCCGGCCAGTCCCGGGCCGCGCGTGTAGGCCACCACATCCACGTCGGCCAGGCGCCGGCCGGATTCGGCGAGCACGGTTTCGGTCAGGGGCAGCACGCGGCGGATGTGGTCGCGGCTGGCCAGCTCGGGCACCACGCCACCATAGGCCTGGTGCATTTCGATCTGGCTGTGCAGGGCATGGGCGAGCAGCGTGGGCACGCCGTCGCCGGTGGGCGACTGCACCAGCGCCACACCGGTTTCGTCGCAGGAGGATTCGATTCCGAGGATCAACAGACTCATGCGCCCGAGTGTAGGACCTGGGGCCTGCCCCTCCCCTCCCCGTGGACTGGCGAGGCCCCGGACGCCATGGTGGCGCCGGGCGGCGGTCCGCTCACCAGCGGTCGGAGCGCATGCGCAGTTCCCAGTTGCCGGCGCGCAGGCTGTACACGCCCACGGCGCCGTAGCGCTGTTCGCCCTTGTCGTCCCAGGTCATCGTGCCGGTGACGGGCGCGTAGCCGTTGATGGCGCGCAGGGCCTTGGTGATCTCCTTCGGATCGGCGGACTTGGCCTGCTTGATGGCGGCCGACAGCACGTAGGTGGCGTCGTAGCTGTAGTGGCCGCCGTAGGCGGGCGGCTTCTTGAACGCGGTGTTGTAGCGGTCCAGGAACTGGCGGCCGGTGATGAACTCGCGCACCTCCAGCACGGGCGAGGTGGCATAGATGGCCGTGACCATCCCCATGCCCTTGACCATGTCGGCGGTCTTGATGGTGTCGCTGCCCAGCACGGACAGCTGGGTGTAGTTGATCTTCTGCAGCGCCTGCAGCAGCGCCAGCACCTGGAAGTCGTTGAGCGTGGTGACGATCACGCCCACCTTCGCCGTCTGGATGCGGCGGGCCACCTCGTCGAAATCCGTGGTCTTGTCGTCGAACGACTGGCGCACGGTGACCTCCTTCTTCTCCGTCGCCAGCTGCTTGGCCGCGCCATCGGCCAGGTCCTTGCCGTAGGGCGTGCCGTCGTCCAGCACTGCGTAGCTGGCGGTGCTGAGCTGCGTGGCCGCGAACGAGCCCATGGCGCGGGCCTGCAGGTTGTCATTGGCCACCAGGCGCAAGGTGGTCTGCAGGCCCAGTTCGGTGAAGCGCGGGTTGGTGGAGATGGCCAGCTGCGCGATGCCCTTTTCGGCATAGATGGGCGCCGCCGCGATGCTGACGCCCGAATTGAGGTTGCCGATGACCGCCACCACGCCGGACTCCACCAGCTGCTGCGCGGCTTTCTTGCCGGAGTCGGCGTCGGCCCGGTCGTCCTGCGCGACCACTTCCAGGGTGACGGTCTTGCCATCGACCGTGAAGCCGGACTTGTTGAGCTCCTGCACCGCCAGCGTCACGCCGTTGAGCATGTCCTGCCCCACCTCGCCTTGCGGACCCGACAGCGGCTGGGCCACGCCGATCTTTATGGTGTCCGGCACCTTGCTGCACCCTGCCCCCAACGTGGCGGCCAGCGCCGCGATCGCCAGCAGCGCGGCACGTCTGCTTCCTTGTGTGCTCATAGACCCAGCTCCAATCCATTCAGTGGTTTACATGTATCCGGATGTATATAAGACCGAAGGGTCTTACGCTATCGGGTAACCCCTGCTCCATAGCAAGTTACATTCATTAGCAATTTCCATCCCAGGCCGAAAGCGGTGCTAATGCACCCGCACAGTGCGCTTTCGGGCCTCCGCCGCGATCCATTGGGTTTGCACCGCGGCGGCGCACCAGGATGGGCGTATTTATTGCTTAAGCTTGGGGCATGACCGACTCTCTGCGCATCGTGGTGGTGGCCCCCGACCTGGCGGTGGGTGCCGAGGACGACGAGCACGCCCAGCTGCAGGCCGAGCGCTCGCGGGCGCTGCGCATCGGCCTGCTGGAAAACAACTTCAACCTGGTGGCCACGCTGCCGGCCGACGTGTTCCTGAGCGAGCGGCTCGCGCAGCTGCAGCCCGACCTGGTGATCGTGGACGCCGAAAGCGACGCCCGCGATGCGCTGGAGCACGTGGTAATGGCCACCCGCGATGCGCCCCGCGCCATCGTGATGTTCACCAACGACGACGACCCCTCCCACGTGCGGCAGGCGGTGGCCGCGGGCGTGTCGGCCTACATCGTGGCCGGGCTGTCGCCCCAGCGCATCCGCCCCATCCTGGACGTGGCGATGGCGCGCTTCCAGCACGAGCAGGCCCTGCGCGCCGAACTGGCCGATGCGCGCAGCGAGCTGAAGGACCGCAAGACCATCGACCGCGCCAAGGGCCTGCTGATGCAGCGCCAGGGCCTGACCGAACAGGCCGCCTACGACAAGCTGCGCAAGAGCGCGATGGACAAGGGCATGAAGCTGGTCGAGGTGGCCCAGCGCATGCTGGACGTGGCGGACCTGCTGGGCTGACCGGCGCGGCCGGCGGCGCTGCACAAGGGCAGTGCGGCACTGCACCATCGCGCGGCTTCCGTGCCTGGCCCTGCACGCGCCGCGGCCCGCATTGGCCCGCTTCGGCGCAGGGCCACGCGGCGCCCGGCGCCGGACGGCTCGAGCCCAAAAGGCCTCCAGCGCAATCAACACTAGGGCATATCGCTACAAAAACAATAGCAAACATCCCGTATGGTCCGCTCTGGCACAAGGCTTGCAATGACGGAGGCAAGACCAACGTTGGTCGATTGCCAGGCCCCACCCAATGGCGGGTGCGACCTGGCAGAACCCGGACAAAGGCGTCCCCACCGCTCGCGGCGCTGCCCCCAAGGCAGCCTGCGGGCGTGTGAGGACGCCTTTTTTGTTTTTCCACGTTGCCAGCCAAGCCAAGGGATGCCTTCCATGACCGACCTGTCCAAAACCAGTCTCCACCGCCGCACCGTGCTGCAGGCCGCCGCCGTGGGGGCCGTCGGCGTGAGCCCCGCGCTGCGCTCCATAGTGCATGCAGCCGGCTCCGACGCGCCGGAAAAGAAGGAAGTCAAGATCGGCTTCATCCCCCTCACCGACTGCGCCAGCGTGGTGATGGCCTCGGTGCTGGGCATCGACCAGAAGTACGGTGTGAAGATCGTGCCTTCCAAGGAAGCGAGCTGGGCCGGCGTGCGCGACAAGCTGGCCAACGGCGAGCTGGACTTCGCCCACGTGCTGTACGGCCTGGTGTACGGCGTGCACTTAGGTGTCGGCGGCCCCAAGAAGGACATGGCCGTGCTCATGACCCTGAACAACAACGGCCAGGCCATCACGCTGAGCAAGAAGCTCGCCGATGCCGGCGCGGTGGACGGCGCGGGCCTGGCCCAGCTCATGGCCAAGGAAAAGCGCGAATACACCTTCGCGCAGACCTTCCCCACCGGCACGCACGCCATGTGGCTGTACTACTGGCTGGCCGCCAACGGCATCGACCCGCTCAAGGGGGCCAAGGTCATCACCGTGCCGCCGCCGCAGATGGTGGCCAACATGCGCGTGGGCAACATGGACGGCTTCTGCGTGGGCGAGCCCTGGAACCACCGCGCCATCATGGACGGCATCGGCATCACCGCCACCACCACGCAGGACATCTGGAAGGACCACCCCGAGAAGGTGCTGGGCACCACGTCGGAGTTCGTGCAGAAGTACCCCAACACCGCGCGCGCCGTGACGGCCGCCATCCTGGAGGCCGGCCGCTGGATCGACGAGGGCCTCGCCAACAAGAACAAGATGGCCGAAACCATCGCCGGCAAGGCCTACGTGAACACCAGCGTGGACGCCATCAACCAGCGCATCCTGGGCCGCTACCAGAACGGCCTGGGCAAGACCTGGGACGACCCCAACTACATGAAGTTCTACAACGACGGCGCGGTGAACTTCCCCTACCTGTCCGACGGCATGTGGTTCCTCACGCAGCACAAGCGCTGGGGCCTGCTCAAGGACCACCCGGACTACCTGGCCGTCGCCAAGTCGATCAACCGCACCGAGCTGTACAAGCAGGCCGCCACCGCCGCCAAGGCGCCCCTGCCCAAGAGCGACATGCGTTCCAGCAAATTGATGGACGGCGTCGTCTGGGACGGCAAGGACCCGGCCAAGTACGCCGACAGCTTCAAGATCAAGGCCTGACCCCGGGCCCCGCCCGAGCCGCCCGCCCCCAGCCCCCGCCAGGAGAACCCACCATGGTCAGCGCCGTCTTCCACGCCCCGCCGGAGCCCACCCCAGCCGCGGCCCCGTCTGCTATGCAAACGATAGCAACACCGGCAATCAAAACGCCGGCATCGGGGCAAAAACCCTTGCAATCCGCCCCGCCCAGCCCGCCGCGGGCGCCCCGCGACTGGGCGGCCGCCTCGCGCACCTTCTGGCTCGCGGTACTGCCGCCGGCCTGCGGCCTGGGCCTCTTGATCGGGCTGTGGGCCGTGGTGTCCTCCACCACCGGGCAGAGCATTCCAGGCCCGCTGGAGACCTGGAAGCAGGCGCTGGAAGTCTTCAGCAACCCCTTCTACCGCAACGGCCCCAACGACCAGGGCGTGGGCTGGAACGTGCTCGCCTCGCTGGAGCGCGTGGCGGTCGGCTTCGGGCTGGCGGCGCTGGTGGGCATTCCCGCGGGCTTCGTGATCGGGCGGTTCAACTTCCTCTCGCGCATGTTCAACCCGCTCATCAGCCTGCTGCGGCCCGTGTCGCCGCTGGCGTGGCTGCCCATCGGCCTGCTGGTGTTCAAGGGCGCCAACCCGGCCGCCATCTGGACCATCTTCATCTGCTCGATCTGGCCCATGATCATCAACACCGCGGTGGGCGTGCAGCGCGTGCCGCAGGACTACATGAACGTGGCCCGCGTGCTCAACCTCTCCGAGTGGAAGATCGCCACCACCATCCTGTTTCCCGCCGTGCTGCCGTACATGCTGACCGGCGTGCGCCTGGCCGTGGGCACCGCCTGGCTCGTGATCGTGGCGGCCGAGATGCTGACCGGCGGCGTGGGCATCGGGTTCTGGGTGTGGGACGAGTGGAACAACCTGAACGTCAAGAACATCATCATCGCGATCTTCGTGATCGGCATCGTCGGGCTGCTGCTCGAATACGCCCTGGTCAAGCTGGCCACGGCATTCACGTTCGAAGAGGTGAAGGCATGAACAACCCCGCGAAATTCATCGAAGTCCAGGGCGTCGCCCAGACCTTCAAGACCGCCAAGGGGCTGTTCCCGGCGCTGCGCGATATCGACCTGTCCATCGCCAAGGGCGAGTTCGTGGCCCTCATCGGGCACTCGGGCTGCGGCAAGTCCACCTTGCTCAACCTGATCGCCGGGCTCACGGTGCCCACGGCCGGCGCGCTGCTGTGCGCCAACAAGGAGATCAAGGGCCCCGGCCCCGAGCGCGCGGTGGTGTTCCAGAACCACTCCCTGCTGCCCTGGCTGACCTGCGAAGGCAACGTGCACCTGGCGGTCGAGCGCGTGTTCGGCAAGCGGGAACCGAAGGCCCAGCTCAAGGCCCGCACCGAGGCCGCGCTGGCCATGGTGGGCCTCACGCACGCGGCGCAAAAGCGCCCCGGCGAGATCTCGGGCGGCATGAAGCAGCGCGTGGGCATCGCCCGGGCGCTGTCGATGGAGCCCCAGGTGCTGCTGATGGACGAGCCCTTCGGTGCGCTCGACGCCCTCACCCGTGCCAAGTTGCAGGACGAGCTGCTGGAGATCGTGGCGCGCACGCAGAGCACCGTGGTCATGGTCACCCACGACGTGGACGAGGCCGTGCTGCTGTCCGACAAGATCGTGATGATGACCAACGGCCCGGCCGCCACCATCGGCGAGGTGCTGGCGGTGGACATCCCGCGCCCGCGCAACCGCGTGGCCCTGGCCGAAGACCCGCGCTACCTGCGCAGCCGCAAGGCCGTGATCGATTTCCTGTACACGCGCCAGGCGCATGTGGAGAAGGCGGCCTGAACCAGGGCCGGCGAATGGTTCCAGGCCGCAGCGGTGGCTGCACGGCGCAACGCCGCGCTGCCCGAGGCACACCCGCGCCTGCCGCCATGGCGGGCGCAGCGGGCGCGCCCTGAACGGCGGGGGCTGCGGGCGCCGCGGTCCGCACGAAGGCTTCACGGCCCTGTCATCCCGGTTTAGTCCAAACCCGATAGCCTGTGAGAGAAAGCTGGCGTGCCCGGATTGACCTGAGGCGACGATCTTCCGAAAAATAGGCACCGCACGGCTTTTGCAAGACAGGCAAAAGACGCGTGGCTTCGGCGCACCCGGCTGCAGTGGGGGAGCGTCGCCCAGCAGAAGAATTCGTTTGTCCACCCAAAGAGAGGGGGTTCCCGATGCGCAAGCCGTTCAACCACCAACGATGGGAATGGAATGGGTCCGGATAAGCGGCGACCGCCACCGTTCGCCCCATCCGGCGTCGGCCCGATCCGCGTGGCCGCCGCTGCCATTCCAGCATTTCTCATCGTTCCATCATGACCCAAGACATTCAATCGTCCGTTCGGCGCTCAGCCACCACCCAGAACACCGAGGCCTACTACCAGCAACTCCTGGGCAGGATTGCCGAGAATCCCGGCGTCCTGATTCCAGCCAATGCCGACACGCAGGCGTTGATGCCCTTCAACGGCTACTACCCGCTCGCCAATGCCGTGGGGGCTTTTTTCGCCGTGGACACCAACATGGTGGTCCACCCACAGGCCGCCGCACCGTTTTTCGACCTGACGCTGATCGTCTCGCTGGACGGCAAGACGGCCACCCGCTATGCGTTCACCGGCACCTTCGACGGCACCACCCTCAGCCAGACCTGGGAGACGGGCGGGCTGTCCATCCAGCTGACATTCACCCGGCCGCAGGGCGGCTTCGGCCCGGTCGCCTCCTGTTCGGGCACCATCGCCCTGCCCGGGCAAGCGGCGGTGCCGGTGGTGGGCAGCACCTACAACAACCCCATTCCGGCCTCCCTGTTCGCAGGGGACTACTTCGATGAGGACAGTGGCAGCAAGGTGGCGCACATCGGGGCAGACAACCAGCTGCAGTACGACGGAGGCACCAACACTGGCACGCTGGCCCCGGTGACGACGTACCTGTACAACCTGAACATGTACTTCTTCACCTTCATGCAAGGCAGCGCCAAGGTCAACCTCATCATGGGCACGGCGGCCGAGCAAGGTTTCGCCTGCAACAACATGATCTCGGGGACCGGTGGCTCGCTGGTGTCCCGGTCCCTGGTCACCATTCCCAAGGCCCAGAAGCCCGCGCTGGAACTGTACGACCTCAGCGGTTGCCAACTGGCCGATTTCAGCGGCTACTACACCATCCAGGGCACGGCGGCCCAGCCCCTGCAGCCAACGGCCTTCGTGTCCATCCAGTCCCAGTACGCCACGGTGCTGCCCGACACCGGGTGGGACCTGAATTTCGTGATGATCAGCGTGTCGCTGGACGGCGTGACCTCGCAGGGGTATTACTTCAACCCCTTCACCATGTCCTTCAAAGGGGGCACGCTGAGCATGCCGGACCAGGGCATCAAGCTGCAGCTGACGCGGGGCTATAGCGCGGGCAACGGAGCGCTGGCGTCGCTGAGCGGAACGATCGGCGGCCAGGCCATCACCGGCTCGACGCTGTTCAACCCGGTGCCGCTGTCCGCCTTCCAGGGCGCGCCCATGACGAACAGCCAGTCCGACACGCTCACCGTCAACAACGACAACGAGGTCCACTACAACGGCACCGACATGGACAGCATCATCTACGTGCCGCTGATGTACATCCTGGCCTACCCCGCCAGCAATCCGACGGTGGTGATGTCCTTCGGCACGGACGGCACCCACGGCAATGCCTGCATCGTGACCACCCAGGCCAACACCGCCGACCGGAAAACCACCTCGGTCTGGGGGATTCCTTCGTAGCCTGCCCAAGGCCCGGCGCGCGCCCGGACAAGCACCGGGCCGCGCTGGCCGCGCGCGCTGGCGCCCCACGGGCCACCCGTGGGGCTATTTTTCGGGCTGCGGCCCGGCGCCGGTTTCCGCCCGGGCCGCATCGGGCAGCCAGCCCCGCACCACCCCGTTCGTCCAGCCGAACCCGTCCTGCAGCGGGTATTCGCCGCCATCGCCGCCGGTGGAGGGGCTGTCGCCGGATTCGCACAGCGAGTATTTTTCGACCAGCTTGCCCTCGTGGTCGTACACGTCCTGCACGGTTTTGAGCCAGCGCGTGCGGATGTCGTCCGACAGCTGGCGGCAGCTCTCGTCGGCCGTGCCGTAGGCGGCGAAGCCTTCCACCGCCATCCACTGCAGCGGCGCCCAGCCGTTGGGGCGGTCCCACTGCTCGCCGCTGGCGGTCTCCGAGGTGGACAGGCCGCCCCGCACCAGCAGGCGCCGGCGCACGGTGGCGGCCAGCGCATGGGCCTGCTCGGGCGTGGCCGTGCCGGTGAAAAGCGGCACCACGGTGGCGGCATTGAGCGCCGGGCGCGGCGTGCCGGCCTGCCAGTCGTGGTCGAGGAAGGCGCCGGCCTCGGCGTTCCACAGCACGCGGGACATGGCCTCGGTACGCTGGCGGGCCCGGTGGTCGAACGCGTCGGCCGTGGCCGTGTCGCCCGCCGCGCGGCTCAGGCGGGCGATGGTGGTCTCGGCCTTGTGCAGCAGCGCGTTCAGGTCCACCGGCAGGATGCGCGTGGTGCCGATGGTGGACAGGGTCTGCGTGCGGCAGGTGCCGCAGGCGCCGTCGTCCAGCCAGCGCGCGCTGAAGTCCCAGCCCGACTCGGCGGCGGCGCGCAGGTCGCGGTACACCTCGTTCGCGGGGCGCTGGCATTGGGCGGCGGTCTCCACGTCCTCGCGCCACGATTCCTCGCGCGGCGTGTCGCGGTCGTCCCAGTAGCGGTTGAGCACGGCGCCGTCCGGCAGCGCCACCACGCGGCGGTGGGCGCTGCCCGGGGCCAGGGTGTCCGCGCCCTCCATCCAGAAGTCGTATTCGCGCCGCATCTGCGGCAGGTACTGCGCGGCGCCGTGCCCCGCGCACGATTCGCACAGCTCGGCCATCAACGAGAACACCGGCGGCTGCGAGCGGCTCAGGTAGTAGGTGCGGGTGCCGTTGGGCACGTGGCCGTAGGTGTCGATGAGGTAGGCGAAGTTGTCCGTCATCGTGTGCAGCAGGTGCCGCCGGCCGCTGCGCACCAGGCCCAGCATGGTGAAGTACGAATCCCAGTAATACATCTCCACGAACCGGCCGCCCGGCACCACGTAGGCGTGCGGCAGCGCCAGCAGCGAGCCGCGCGGGGGGTGGTGGGCCGGGTGACGGGTGAGCTCGTCCCACAGCGCATCGATGTGCGCCGCCATGGTCAGCCCGGGTTCGACCGTGGGGCCGTCGCAGGCGCGGGTCTGGGGCTTGAAATGCCGGTGCACGAAGGCATGCAGGTCGAAGTCCGGCGCCTGGCACTGCGCGCGGTAGGCCGCGAGGATGGTCTCGGGCGGCTGACGCGGGGCGCAGTCCACGAAGGTCTTGGAGTCTTCGAAGATGCGCTGGCGCTGCACTTCGATGAAAAGCTCTTCATAGCGGTCCGCGGGCGTGTGGGTATCGGCCGGCGGCGCAAGCGCGGCCGCGGCGCGCCGCGAGGCGCTGTGCGCACGGTGGGTGGACGAATCGCCGCCCGGCAAGGACGGCGGTGGAGCGGCGGGAGACTCGGTGCAGGACGGCAAGGCAGACATTCGGGTTCCAGGCGAAGGGACCAAAGAGAAGGGTCGGCGGGGGATGGCCCTATTGAACGACGGCTGAGCCGACCGCGCCGGCCCGCGGCCCCGGCAAATGCGCAGGACAAGACGCCGAATCGGCGTCGGTGCCGCAGGGCATGCCGGCGCGCTTCGGGTCGCGCCTAGCGCCTGGGCGCCGCGCCCCGCAGGAAAAAGTCGACGGCCCGCACCACCCGCGCGTGGATGTCGGCGACGGAGACGGCCGGCGGGTCCTGCTGGTACAGGCGCGGCCCGGTTTCCGCGGTGAGCAGCGCCATGAACTGCATCGCCATGACCTGGGGATCGCCCTCGCACACCTCGCCGTGCGCCATGGCGGCGCCCATGAAACGGGTGAGCGCATCGATGCACTGGCGCGGGCCGGCGCCGTCGAACAGCTCGCCGATGTTGGAGCGGCCCGCGTCCGCCAGCACCATGCGATACACCGAGAGTGCGCGGCGGTCGTTCAGCATCACCTGCAGCGCCTCGTCCCCGAACCGGTTCAGCGTGGGCCGCATCGGCGGGCGCGTTTCCAGCGCTGCCAGCAGGTGGGAGGTGGCGTCGGCCAGGTGAGAGGTCGCCAGCGACTGCACCACGGCGACGAACAGCGGCTCCTTGGACGGGAAATAGCCGTAGAGGGTGGCCTTGGAGCCCCCGAGCCGCTTGGCCAGCTCGTTCATCGACGCCGCCTCGTACCCCACCTCTTCGAACAATTTGGCCGCCGCTTCCACGATGGCATCCCGCCGCGCCTGGGTCCTGACCCGCATTCGCATCTCCAAAAGTGAACTAACTTGTACTCTTTACTTGACAGGGCTCCCTTGGGCAAATCATACTATACCGTACATGCATGTTCAGTTATAGCCCAATCCCCTGGCCCCGCGGCCCGGGGCTGGACCCCTTTTCGCCCCTTTCTTTTGGAGAAGCTCCCATGCATGCCACCCCTTTTCTGCGCCCCGCGGCGCTCCTGCCCCTGCTGTGCGTTGCCGCCCTGGCCGGCTGCGCCAGCACGCAGCCCATCGCCTACACCGGGCTGCAGTCCGCGCCCCAGCTGCGGCCCAACCTGGACGACGACACCGGCCGCATTCCCTACCGCGTGGCATCGCACCGCGACTGGAGCCAGTACACCAAGGTGATCCTCGACCCCATCGTGATCTACGGCGGGCCCGACCACCAGTTCGAGGACGTGCCCGAGGCCCAGCGGCGCCAGCTGGCCGGCGACATGCGCCGGCAGTTCACCGCGCGGCTGGCCACGCGCTTTCAGATCGTGGCCCAGCCCGCCCCCGCCACGCTGCGCCTGCGCGTGACGCTCACCGGCGCCAGGCTCACCACACGGGGCCTGAGCACCTTCACGCGCTTCGACATCGGCGGCGGGCCCTACAACCTGGTGCAGGGCATCCGCGGCAAGGAAGGCACCTTCACCGGCTCGGTCAGCTATGCCGTGGAGATCTTCGATGCGGTGTCGAACCAGTTGCTCGACGCCTTCGTCACCAAGCAATACCCGAACGCGCTGAACATCGGCGCGACCTTCGGCACCCTGGATGCGGCGCAGGCCGGCATCGAAAAGGGCGCGCAGGAACTCACCGCCCAGTTCCAGTGACCGCCGCCATGATCCCCTCCCACCCCGCCCCCCTGCCCGCCTGCCCGCCTGCCCGCCTGCCCGCCGCGGCCCCGAGAATTGCCATGCCCCTGATTGCCTTCGTTCGCGCCGCGTGCGTGTCTTCGCTACTCGCCGCCGCCCTGCCCGGCCATGCGGAACTGTTCACCTCCATGGCCTCCAGTGCGGGGTCGGCGGCTTCGAGCGGCGGCGGGGGCCGCGACCGGCGCCTGGCCGAGGGCGAGTACCGCGTGATCGGCGTGGAGCAGGTGCCCGGCCGGCCCGACGCCACGGGCCTCAGGCTGCGCGCGACCGAGACCGGCGCCGCGCGCGAGTTCGTGCTGAACCTGCCGCGCCAGGCGCAGGGCGCGCGGCCGCTCGCCGCCAGCGACCTGTTGCAGGCGCGCGAGCGGCCCTACGGCTTCGAGTTCGCGCGCGGCGACACCCGCGAAGCCTTCTTCCTGGTGCTGAACGACGACTGGTACGAGGAGATGGACTCCCGGCCGCTCGCCCTGTGATGCGGCGCGCCACCTTGCCATCCGGCGTGCGGCCCCGGCGCGCGCTGGCGCGCTGGACCGGGATCGCCGCCATCGGCCTCGCCGCGCTGGGGGCGGAGGTTCCGGCCCACGCCGGCACCTGGGGCCTGTGCGATGCCGCCGCGTCGCTGAGCGCCACCGATCAGGACCGGATCCTGCGCTTTGCCGCGGTGGTCAAGCAGGTGCTCGACGCCTCGGGCCAGCGCGTGGCGCTGATCTCGCGCTCGGGCCTGGACCTGGGCCGCTTCGGGGTGCGCTACTCGCACGCCGGCCTGGCGCTGCGGCCGCAGCCGGACCGCCCGTGGGCGGTGCGCCAGCTGTACTACACCTGCGAGGAGTCGCGGCCCCGGCTGTTCGACCAGGGCATCCCGGGCTTCCTGATGGGCCGGGACGATCCGTCGCGGGGTTACGTTGCCATCGTGCTGCTGCCCGCGCTGCCCGCCGACGCGCTGGAGCGCACGGCCCAGGATAAGCGCGCCGCGCTGGCCCTGCTGGCGGTCGACTACAGCGCCAATGCGTACCCGTTCAGCACGCGCTACCAGAACTGCAACCAGTGGGTGGCGGAGATGATGGCCAGCGCCTGGGCGCCGGCCGGCGACGCTCCCCCGACGCGCGAGCGCGCGCAGGCGTGGCTGCGCTCGGAGGGCTACCGGCCCGAGCCGATCGGGCTGGGATCGCACGGCGTGGTGTTCGCCGCGCATTTCGCGCCGCTGGTGCATGTGGACGACCACCCGCGGGACGATCTCTACGCGCTGCGCATGCGGGTGAGCCTGCCGGCCTCGCTGGAGGCCTTCGTGCACGATCGCATGCCGGGCGCCGAGCGCATCGAGCTATGCCACGACCGCCGCCAGATCGTGGTGCGCCGCGGCTGGCAGGCGCTGGGCCCGGGGTGCGAGGCCGGGCCGCAGGACGAGGTGATCGCCCTCGATCCCTAGAGGGCGGTTTGCGCGGCGCGCGGCGGCCTCAGTTGCGCTGGCCGCCGGTGATGTACTGCTCCATCTGCTCGATGATGAACTGCTGCTCGGACATGATGTTCTTCACCAGGTCACCGATGGAGATCAGGCCCACGAGCCGGTTGGCATCGTCCACCACCGGCAAGTGGCGCAGCCGGTTGTCGGTCATGAGCTGCATGCACTGCTCGCTGCTCTGGTGCGGCCGCACGAAGCGCACGGCCCGGGTCATCACGTCGCTCACCTGGGTGGCGCCGGAGGTGCGGCCCAGCAGGGCCACCTTGCGGGCGTAGTCGCGCTCGGTCACGATGCCGGCGATCTGCTCGCCCTCCATCACCAGGAGCGCGCCGATGCCCTTGTCGGCCATGAGCCGCAGCGCATCGAGCATCGAATCGGAGGGCCCGATGGTGTGGACCTGGGCATGGGGCTTGGACTTGAGGATGTCGGCGACTGCGGTCATGGGGCCTCCCGGAGTGAAGTGGCATGGATGACCGCAGTTTCCGCCCAACGGCGGGGTGCGCGCAACAGGGGTTTGCGAAGCCGTCCGGGGCGGCGATGCAGTTGGTTGCAAACCCGCGCGCCGCCGGTCGCCGGGCCCTAGTGTCCTGTCCCGTTAATTCGCCCGCATAGTCTGGCGAGTTTTTCGAGGATGGAGTCTGCTGTAGCTGTCCAAGTAAACGGCTGGCAGGACTGGTTGTAATTCGCGATGAATGTGTCGATCTTGTTGATCAGATCCTTCACGCTGGTGAACGAGCCACGGCGGATTGCCCGCGTGGTGATGATCGAGAAGAAGCGCTCGACCTGATTGAGCCAGCTTGAATAGGTCGGAACGAAGTGCATGTGCCAGCGAGGCCGCTCGGCCAACCAAGCGCGCACCTTTGGATGCTTGTGGCTGGCGTAGTTATCAGCTATGCAGTGCACATCCAGTTCGTCGGGCACTGCCTTGTCGATGGCGCGCAGGAAGGCAAGGAACTCTTGATGACGATGCCGGGGCCGGCACTGCGCGATCACTTGGCCATTCATCACGTTCAGGGCCGCGAACAAGGTGGTGGTGCCGTGGCGCACGTAGTCGTGCGTGACACCTTCGACATAGCCAAACCCCATTGGCAGCATCGGCTGCGTACGCTCCAAAGCTTGGCATTGGCTCTTCTCGTCCACGCACAGCACCAGCGCGTTGTCAGGTGGGTTCAGGTACAGCCCCACAACGTCGCGCAGCTTCTCGATGAACAGCGGATCGGTCGACAGCTTGAAGCTGTCGGCCCGGTGCGGCTTGAGGTTGAAGGTCTGCAGATAGCGCGCCACCGTGCTCTTGCTGATGCCCGTATCGGCGGCCAGCGTGCGGGTGCTCCAGTGGGTACCCCCATCAGCAGGCTTGGTGTGCAACGTCTTGGTAATCAACTCAGCAACACGCTCGTCATCTACCGTGCGGGGGCGACCCGGGCGCAACTCGTCGTAAAGCCCTGCAATGCGATGGCGCGCATAGCGCCCGCGCCACTTGGTGACAGTGCTACGACTGATCCCCAGAGCCTGCGCAACCGCGGTGCTGGCTTTATCTGTGCCTTCGCAAGTCAGCACGATGCGCGCCCTGAGCGACAACGCCGCTGGCAGCGAACGTGATCGCGCCATGGACGTCAGTTCCGCGCGCTCCACTTCACTAAGCGCAATTTCTGTTCGGGTCGTTGCATTGGGCATGGCGGCACCTCAAGGATGGCCCGAAACCATGCAGCTATCGTGCCTGCGAATTAACGGGACAGGACACTAGCACCGCGCTTGCGTTTTCAGCTCAGCGTCGCCCGCCGAACAGGCCGCCGCCGAGCTTGACCAGGTCCGACAGGCCGACCTGGCCGTCGCCGTCCTGATCGAGCAGGCTGCCCAGCGCGCCTCCACCCAGGCCGCCCAGGCCACCCGACTGCTGGGCGCGGTCGCGCTCGTGGCCGAGGGTGCGGCCCAGGCTGCCAGCATCCAGCCCACCGGCCTGCACGCGCTGCGCCAGGAACGACATCACGATGGGCGCGAGCAACTGCAGCAGTTGCCCCGCGTTGGCGCCCAGGCCCGTGGCCTGGCCCAGCCCGGCCTCGGCCTGCGGGCGCTGGCTGCCGAACACGTGGCCCAGGATGTCGGCGCCCTGCCCGCTGGCGGCACCGCCGCCGCCGAGCAGCGACCCCAGGAGCCCGCCCAGGTCCAGCCCGCCCGCGCCGCCGGCGGCCGGCTGGTGGTCGCGCTGCAGGGCACCCAGCAGGGCCTCCGCGCCCTGTGGCTGCGCGGCGTTGCGGCCCAGCGCGCCCAGCAGCAGGGGCAGTGCGGTCGCCACCGCGGAACGGGTCTGCGTGGCGTCGGTGCCCAGTTGGCTGGACAGCTGCTGGAGCGGGGCCCCTTGCAACTGGGCCATCAGTTCATCGGACAGGGAGGGGGTGGACGGGTTCATGGGCGGCTCCTTCATCAACATTCGGTGCGGGTGGCAGCGCGTGGCGTTGCCGTGGGCGTAGCGGCCGGACATCGGCCCCGGGCCCCATGCTATCCGGCCGGGCGCGCCCATGGCCGCCGCCTTTGGCTTTAAGCCCCCCGCGCGGCGATCAGCGATGGGCCGGGGCGCGCCGCCTTGCGCAGGGCCACGGCATCGGACGCCACGGCGCCGCGCGGGCCGCCGTGCACACGGAACACCTGCACCGCGTCCGACACGGTCTGCGCCTGGGACTGCAGCTCCAGCGCCAGGGCGGCGTTCTCCTCCACCAGCGCCGCGTTCTGCTGGGTGATGCCGTCCAGGTGGGAGACCGCGCTGTTCACCTGCGAGATGCCGGCCTGCTGCTCGTTGGCCGCGCTGTGGATCTGACCGATGAGGGCGCCCACGCGGCGCACCAGGTCCAGCGACTCCTGCATGGTCTTTTGCGCGCTCTCGGTGCGCTGGCGGCCCTCGCCCACCTTCTCGGCCGACTGGTCGATGAGCTGGCGGATCTCGCGCGCGGCGGTCAGCGTGCGCTGCGAGAGGCTGCGCACCTCGCCGGCCACCACCGCGAAGCCCCGGCCCTGCTCGCCCGCCCGCGCCGCCTCCACCGCCGCGTTCAGCGCGAGGATGTTGGTCTGGAAGGCGATGGAGTCGATGAGCTGCGTGATCTCGCCGATGCGGCCCGAGGCAGCCTGGATCTGCTGCATGGTGGCGGCCACGCCGTCCACCGCGCCGCTGGTGCGCTCGGCCACGCCCGTGGCCTGCCGCGCCAGGTCGGCCGCCTGGCGGGCCGATTCGGCCGTCTGCTGCACGGTGCCGGTGATCTCCTCCATCGAGGCGGCCGTCTCCTGCAGGTTGCTGGCCTGCGTCTCGGTGCGGCCGGACAGCTCCTGGTTGCCCTGGGCGATGGCGCGGCTGGACACGCGCATCTTCTCGGTCTCCTGCAGCGCATCGCGCACGATGGACTGCAGGTTCACGTTGAGCTGGCTCAGCGCCTTCTGCAGGTCGCCCACGCCGTCGGAGCGGGTCACGCGCATGCGCTCGGTCAGGTCGCCGGCCGCCATGCGGTTGGCGGCGCGCACCATGTCCGACAGCGGCAGCACGGCCACGCGGCGCACCTGGGCGAAGGCGACCATCGCCACGCCGGCCACGGCAGCCCAGGCGGCGGCCGAGAAGAGGCCCTGCGCTTCATCCACGAGCCCCGCCAGGAAGGCGGCCAACAGCACGGCCAAAAACGCCATGGCCACCTGGCCACCCACGCCGATGCGGGTCCACTCCGCGACGCGGCCCAGGGCGGTCAGGCGTGCCAGCCGGCCCGCGCGCAGCACGTGCACCGGGCGGCCGGCCTCGGCCTCGGTGCGCATGCGGGCATACAGCGCGTCGGCGGCCTGCACCTGCTCGCGGGTGGCCTCGGTGCGCACCGACAGGTAGCCCACGGGGCGGTCGCCTTCCATCAGCGGGGTGACGTTGGCCATCACCCAGTAGAAGTCGCCGTTCTTGCGCCGGTTCTTCACCGCGGCCGACCAGGGCCGGCCCTGGCCGATGGTGTCCCACATGTCGCGGAACGCCTCCTCGGGCATGTCGGGGTGGCGGATCAGGTTGTGGGGCTGGCCCAGCAGGGCCTCGCGCTCGTAGCCGCTCACCTCGATGAACATCGGGTTGCAGTACAGGATGCGCCCTTTGAGGTCGGTGGTGGACACCAGGGTTTCGCCGGAAGGAAACGGGTATTCCTGCGTGCTGACCGGAAGATTTCTTCGCATGGGAAGCCTTTCTGGGGAAGAAGCTTTTGTCTCGTACGGACGGTGCGGCACGGCGCCGCGGGCCCCTGCGGGGATGCAGTGCGGCCGATGGTAGGTGGCACATCCCGGCTTGTGGAAACCTTTCGGCCGGGGCTTGATCTGAGTCAAGAGCCCGGGGACGCCGCGAACGCGGACCGTCGTTTCCCGACCACCCATTTGCTATTAATCTAATAGCTATCAAGGCAATGAAAACACCGGCATGCGGGCGATTTGGCCCTCGAAACGCCGTTCCGCCCCGCAGAAACCCTTCGGATCGACGGCCCGGCCGGCCGGCGGCCCGCCAGCGCGGCCACACACTCCCGGGGCCAGCGCCCGAGGGGCCCGCCACCGCCTGCGAGGGGCGCGCGCGGCCCGCAGGCGGCATGAAGGTTGCAAGGTCCGGACACGAGGCCCGCCGGAGGGCTTTCCAGCCTGCTACAGCTTCACACGATCTTTTCAATTGACCGTCAGAATGCTCGCCACAACGAAAGCCGTGCCCTGTCCATGAATTGCCCACGCCCCGCCACACGCTCGCTGCCCTCCACGCCCGCTGCCATGGCCCCACGGCCCTCCTCCTTGACTTCTTCCTGCATGACCGCTGTTCCCGATGCCCTGCGCCGGGCCGGCGCTGCCGTGTTGGCGGCCGCCTTCGTGGTGGCCGGGTGTTCGGACAAGGCGGCCAAGCAGCCCGCGCCGCGCGCCCCGGTGGAAGCCGGTGTGGTCACGATCCAGCCCGAGCGGCAGTCGATCACCACCGAGCTGCCCGGGCGCACCAGCGCCTTCCTGGTCGCCGAGATCCGGCCGCAGGTGGGCGGCATCGTGCAAAAGCGGCTCTTCACCGAAGGGGCGGACGTGAAGGCCGGCCAGGTGCTGTACCAGCTGGACGCCTCGCCCTTCGAGGTGGCGCTGGCGAGCGCCGAAGCGTCGCTGGGCAAGGCCCAGGCCACCGTAGGCACGGCGGAGACCAACGCGCGTCGCAATGCCGAACTGGTCAAGATCGATGCGATCAGCCGGCAGGTGTATGACGACAGCCAGGCGGTGCTGGTGCAGGCCCGCTCGGACCTGGCCGTGAACCGCGCGGCGGTCGAGAACGCCCGCATCAACCTGGGCTATACCCGCATCAAGGCGCCCATCTCGGGCCGCACCACCACCTCGGCGGTGACGCCGGGCGCGCTGGTCACCGCCAACCAGACCACGGCGCTCACCACCATCTCGCAGATCGACCCGCTCTACGTGGACGTGACCCAGTCCAGCACCGACGTGCTGCGCCTGAAGACCGACCTGGCCAAGGGCCGCTTCCAGCGCGCGGGCGAAGGCCAGGCGCGCGTGGCGCTCAAGCTGGAGGACGGCAGCACCTACGCCCAGGCCGGCCGGCTGCAGTTCAGCGGCGTGACGGTGAACCCCGCCACCGGCGCGGTCACCCTGCGCGCGGTGTTCCCCAACCCGGACGGCCTGCTGATGCCGGGCATGTACGTGCGCGCAGTGCTGGAGACGGGCGTGAACGAGCAGGCCCTGCTCGTGCCCCAGCAGGGCGTGACGCGCGACACCGCCGGCAACGCCAGCGTGCTGCTGGTCAATGCCGAGAACAAGGTCGAGCGCCGCAAGATCCAGGTCGAGGCCGCCGTGGGCAACCGCTGGCAGGCCGTGGGCGGCCTGGCCGCCGGCGACCGCGTGGTGGTGGACGGGCTGCAGCGCGTGAAGGTGGGCGACACGGTCAAGCCGGTGGAGGTGGCGGCCAAGGCGGCGGCAGCCCCGGCAGGCGGCGCGTCCTCTGCGGCACCGGCCGCATCGGCGGCGGCACCCACGGCTTCCAGCGCTGCGGCCCCGGCCGCCCGCTGAAGGACCGCCCGCCATGGCACAGTTCTTCATCAACCGGCCCATCTTCGCGTGGGTCATCGCCATCGTCATCATGCTGGCGGGGGCCATGTCCATCAAGACATTGCCGCTGGAGCAGTACCCCAACATCGCGCCGCCGCGCGTGTCCATCAGCGCCACCTACACCGGCGCCTCGGCCAAGACGGTGGAGGAATCGGTCACACAGGTGATCGAGCAGCAGCTCAAGGGCCTCGACAACCTGATCTACATGGGCTCGACCAGCGATGCCTCGGGCGGCTCGCGCACCACGCTCACCTTCAATGCCGGCACCAACATCGACGTGGCGCAGGTGCAGGTGCAAAACAAGCTGCAGCAGGCCATGTCGCGCCTGCCGCCCGCGGTGCAGAGCCGGGGCGTCACCGTCACCAAGGGCGGCAACGACTACCTGATGATCGTCACCTTCACCTCGCCCGACCCGAGCGTGACGCAGGTGGACATCGGCGACTACATCTCCAGCAACCTGGTGGACGTCATCAGCCGCATCGACGGCGTGGGCGACGTGGCCACGCTGGGCACGCCCTACGCCATGCGCGTGTGGATGGACCCGGCCAAGCTCGAGAAGTACGCGCTCATGCCGTCCGACATCGGCAACGCCATCAACGCCCAGAACGCCCAGGTCTCCGCCGGCCAGCTGGGCGCCCTGCCCGCCGTGGGCGAGCAGCAGCTCAACGCCACCATCACCGCGCGCAGCAAGCTGCAGTCGCGGGAAGAGTTCGAGAACATCGTTCTCAAGTCCACGGTGGACGGCGCCATCGTGCGCCTGAAAGACGTGGCCCGCATCGAACTGGGCGCCGAGAACCTCACCATCACCTCGCGCCTGAACGGCCAGCCCGGCGCCGGCATGGGCGTGGTGCTGGCCGACAGCGCCAACGCCATGGCGGTGGCCAACGCGGTGAACGCCAAGATCGCCGAGCTGCAGCCGTTCTTTCCGTACCAGCTCAAGCCCTTCACCAGCTACGACACCACGCCCTTCGTGAGCGCCTCCATCGAAGAGGTGGTCAATGCGCTGGTCGAGGCCATGCTGCTCGTGGTGCTGGTGATGTACATCTTCCTGCAGAACTTCCGCGCCACGCTGATCCCGGCGATCGCGGTGCCCGTGGTGCTGCTGGGTACCTTCGGCGTGCTGTCGGTGGCGGGCTACTCGATCAACACGCTGACCATGTTCGGCATGGTCCTGGCCATCGGCCTGCTGGTGGACGACGCCATCGTGGTGGTGGAGAACGTCGAGCGCGTGATGAGCGAGGAGGGCCTGCCCCCGAAGGAGGCCACGCGCAAGTCCATGGCCGAGATCACGCCCGCGCTGGTGGGCATCGCGCTCACGCTGTCGGCGGTGTTCATCCCCATGGCGTTCTTCGGCGGCTCCACCGGGGTGATCTACCGGCAGTTCTCCATCACCATCGTCTCGGCCATGGTGCTGTCGGTGCTGGTGGCGCTCACGCTCACGCCGGCGCTGTGCGCCACGCTGCTCAAGCCCATCCCCCAGGGCCAGCACAGCCCGCACGGCGCGCCGCGGCGGGGCGTGCTGGGCTGGGTGGATCGCTTCTTCACCGGTTTCAACCGCCGCTTCGACCGCACCGCCGACGGCTACCAGCGCGGCGTGGGTCGCATCGTGCGCCGCGGCGGGCGGATGATGCTGGTCTATGCGCTCATCGTGGGCGGCATGGCCGTGCTGTTCATGCGCCTGCCCACCTCGTTCCTGCCCAACGAGGACCAGGGCGCCGTGCAGGTGCAGATCACCCTGCCCCCGGGCGCCTCCAACACCCGCCTGCAGGTGGTGATGGCCGAGGTGCAGAAGTACTTCGCCGCGCAGCCCGACGTGGTGAGCTTCAACTCCATCACCGGCTCCAACGGCGACCAGAGCTCGGCGCGCGGCTTCGTGCGCCTGAAAGACTGGAGCGAGCGCCCCCTGGCCTCGCAAAGCGCCGACGCCATCGCCCGCAAGGCCACGCGCGATCTGTCCAAGATCCGCGACGCGCGCATCTTCGTTGTGCTGCCGCCGGCCGTGCGCGGCCTGGGCGCCAATGCGGGCTTCAACTTCCAGCTCAAGGACCTGAACGGGCTGGGCCACGACGCGCTCGTGGCCGCGCGCGACAAGGTGCTGCAGCTGGCCGGCCAGCGGCCCGAACTGTCCAACACCCGCAGCAACAACCTGGACGATACGCCGCAGCTGGGCGTGGCCATCGACGACGCCAAGGCCGGCGCCCTGGGCCTGGCCACCACCGACGTCAACAACACGCTGGGCAGCGCCATCGGCGGCACCTACGTGAACGACTTCCTGAACAAGGGCCGGGTCAAGCGCGTGTACATGCAGGGCGATGCGCCCTACCGCATGCTGCCCCAGGACATCGCGCCCTGGACGGTGCGCAACAGCCAGGGCCTCATGGTGCCGTTCTCGGCGTTCTCCAGCACCAGCTGGACCTACGGCTCGCCCCAGCTGCAGCGCTACAACGGCAGCCCCAGCTACGAATTCGTGGGCGACGCGGCCACGGGGGTCAGCTCCGGCGCGGCCATGGACGCGGTGGAAACCATCATGAAGGAGATGCCGCCCGGCATCGGCTACGAATGGACGGGCGCCTCCTACCAGGAACGGCTGTCGGGCTCGCAGGCGCCGCTGCTGTATGCCGTCTCCATCCTGTTCGTGTTCCTGTGCCTGGCGGCGCTGTACGAAAGCTGGTCGGTGCCGTTCTCGGTGATCCTGGTGGTGCCGCTCGGCATCGTGGGCGCGCTGCTGGGCATCGGCATCCGCGGGCTGTCCAACGACGTGTATTTCCAGGTCGGGCTGCTCACCACCGTGGGGCTGTCGTCCAAGAACGCCATCCTGATCGTGGAGTTCGCCACCCAGCTGCAGGCCCAGGGCAAGAGCGTGATCGACGCCACGCTGGAGGCCGTGCGCCTGCGGCTGCGCCCGATCCTCATGACCTCGCTGGCCTTCGGCTTCGGCGTGCTGCCGCTGGCCATCGGCACGGGCGCCGGCGCGGGCGGGCGGCAGGCCATCGGCACCGCGGTGCTGGGCGGCATGATCTCCGCCACCGTGCTGGGCATCTTCTTCGTGCCCGTGTTCTTCGTTCTCATCCGCGGCTTCTTCGCCGACCGGGCCGCCAAGGCCGGCGGCCATCCCACCGGAGCCCCCGCATGACGCCGCGCCAAGCCCTCGCCCACCCCGCCCTCCGCCCGCTGGCCTGGGCGGTGGCCGCCACCGTGGCGCTGGCCGCGCTGCCCGGCTGCACCAACCTGGCGCCGCCTTACCAGGCGCCCGCGCTGCCCGTGCCGGCGGCCCTGGGCACGGGCTCCGTGCCGGTGACCGTGACCGCTCCCGCCCCCCTGGGGGACGGGTCCGCCACGGCGGTCCCGGCCGATCCGCTGGACCGCCCCCTGGAATGGGCCGAATTCTTGCAGGAGCCCCGCCTGCGCGCCCTGGCCGAGATGGCCGTGGCCAACAACCGCGACCTGCGCGTGGCCGTGCTGGCCATCGAGCGGGCACGGGCGCAGTACGGCGTCTCGCGCGCCGACCTGTTCCCCGGCGTGAACGCCACGGGCGCGGGCAGCCGCAGCCGCACGGCCGACGACCTGACCACCGCGGGCCGCTCCAACATCACCGGCCAATACAGCGCGCAGCTCGGCTTTGCCAGCTACGAGATCGACTTCTTCGGCCGCGTGCGCAACCTGAACGACGCTGCGCTCCAGGAGTTCTTCCGCGCCGCCGAAAACCGCCGCAGTGTGCAGCTGAGCCTGGTGGCCGAGGCGGTGAACGCCTGGCTCACCCTCGATGCCGACGGCCGCCGCCTGCAACTGGCGCGCGACACGCTGCGCACGCGCCAGCAGTCGCTGGACCTCACGCAGCGCAGCCATGCGCTGGGTGCCACTTCGGGCCTGACCCTGGCGCAGACGCAGACCACGGTGGACACCGCGCGCGCCGACGTCGCCACCTACACCGCCCAGGTCGCGCGCGACCGCAACGCGCTCGCGCTGCTGGTGGGCGCCACCGTGCCCGACGACCTGCTGCCGCCCGTGGCCCTGGCCGCCGCGGCGAATGCCGCGCCCGCCACGGTGCCGCCCGCCAAGGCAACGGCAACGGCCGACGGCACCTCGCGCAGCAGCGCCCCCCGCAACACCAGCACCGCCATCGTGCCTGCCACGCCCGCCGCCGCTTTGCTGGCCGTGCCCGCCGACCTGCCCTCCGGCGTGCTGCTGCGCCGGCCCGACGTGCGCGCGGCCGAGCGCACGCTGCAGGGCAGCTACGCCAGCATCGGCGCGGCGCGCGCGGCGTTCTTTCCGTCCATCACGCTCACCGGCTCCATCGGCACGGCCAGCAATGCGCTGTCGGGCCTGTTCGACGGCGGCAACGGCACCTGGAGCTTCGCGCCGCAGATCCGCCTCCCGATCTTCGACGCCGGCCGCAACAACGCCAACCTGCGCGTGGCCGAAGTGACGCGCGACACGGCCCTGGCCCAGTACGAAAAATCCATCCAGACCGCGTTCCGCGAAGTGTCCGACGCGCTGGCCGACCGCGCCACGCTGGACGAGCGCCTGGCCGCCCAGCGCTCGCTGCTGGACGCCACCCAGCGCGCGCTGGACCTGTCGGACGCGCGCTACCGGCTGGGGGCCGACAGCTTCCTCACGGTGCTGGACGCGCAGCGCTCGCTGTACGCCGCGCAGCAGACGCAGATCACCCTGCTGCTGGCCGAGCAGACCAACCGGGTCACGCTGTACAAGGTGCTGGGGGGCGGCTGGGCCGCCAATGGGGCGGGGGTGGCGGACGACCCGCTGCGCTGAGGGGCTGCGGCCCAGGGGCTCAGTCCGCCGGCACCAACTCGACGGCGGCGTGTTCTTCCAGCCACTCCGCGACCGGCAGACCGGCCTCGTCGGCCACGCCCTGGTTCCAGAACTGCGAGGCGCACAGCACCTCCACGTCCAGGCCCTCCAGCGTGCTGCGCGCCAGCACCGCGCCGATGTAGGCGCTGCGCGCCCGCTCGACGATGCCCCAGACCAGCGTGGTCTCGGCGGCACATTGCAGGCCGATCAGGAACGCCTCCTTGCGCGCGCCGTCCGCGGTTTTCTCCACCATCCAGGGCAACTGCTCGGCCAGCAGCTCGTCCTGCAGCAGCACGTTCAGCAGATCGCGCGCCGGCTCGGCCCCCAGCGGGACGACCACGAAACGCTCGGTTTCGAATTTCGGGGCCTGGGTGGGCAGCAGCTCGACGCTGGCTTTCATCTCTTGGTAAGACATCGTTTTAAACCTCCGTGGACACCGAGCCTAGGCCCGCGCCCTCGCGGGCCGGGCCAGGCGTCCGAAGGAAGGTGGCCGCAGCCGAAGGCCATCGGCCCGGGGCGGCGCTCTCCTCGCCGCCCCGATACGCACCAACGATGGCTAACCGGCGAGCGCCGGATAGTCCGTATAGCCCTGGGCCCCAGGCGTATAGAACGTGGCCGGATCGGGCGCGTTCAGCGGCGCGTCCTGGCGCATCCGTTCGACCAGGTCCGGATTGGCGATGAATGCACGGCCGAAAGCGGTGAGGTCGGCCAGGCCGCCCTCCAGCGCGCGCTCCGCACCGGTCTTGTCCAGCCCGCCGGCCAGGATGAACGGGCCGTCGAACGCCGCCCTCAGGTCGGCCTTGAGCTGGGCGGGAACCGGTGGCGTTCTCATGGCCGAGTGGTCCAGCACGTGGACGTACAGGAGGCCGAGCGCGGACAGCGCCTTCACCAGGGCCAGGTACTGCCCGTCCACGCCGTCGAAGGCGCCGGCGCTGTTGACCACTCCATGCGGCGACAGGCGGATGCCCACGCGTTCGGCGCCGATTTCCTTGGCGGTGGCCCGCGCCACTTCGAGCACCAGCCGGTTGCGCCCCTCGGCGGTGGCGCCATAGCCATCCGTGCGGCGGTTGATGTTGGAATTCAGGAACTGCTCCAGGAGATACCCATTGGCCGCGTGCAGTTCGATGCCGTCGAAACCGGCTTCGATGGCCAGGCGCGCGGCCGTGGCGTATTCGCCGATCACGGCCTGGATGTCGGCCTCGGTCATGGCGCGCGGTGGCGTGTGCGGCTGGCTGCCTTGCGAATCGGTGTACATCTCGCCGGGGCACGCCTCGGCCGACGCGCTGACCACTTCAGCGCCGGCGGGCAAGTTGGCCTGGTGGGCCACGCGGCCCGTGTGCATCAGTTGCACGACGATCTTGCCGCCTTGGGCATGCACGGCGCTGGTCACCCGCTTCCAGCCTTGCACGTGGCCATCGTTGAACAGGCCGGGAATCCGGGCATAGCCCAGGCCGTTGGGCGACGGCGAAGTGCCTTCCGTGACGATGAGGCCGGCCGTCGCGCGCTGCGCGTAGTAGGTCGCCATGAGCGGATTGGGCGTGTTGTGGTCCACCGCGCGGCTGCGGGTGAGCGGCGACATCACCACGCGGTTGGCCAGGGGGATGTTGCGCAAGGAAAAGGGTTCGAAAAGCATCGGGGCTGTCCTTGGAAAAAGCAGGGCGAAAGCGACGGAGGAAAAGGCCATCGGCGTGCGGAGAACCGCGTGCGATGGGCTGTGGGGTCCATGGGCTGGCGTCAAACGACGCTGTAGCGAGGGGCCGGCGTTCCCATCTGGCTGCCGGCGAACAGCTCGGCGCGGGCCGACTCGTAGCGGTCCCACAGGCCGGTGTCGGCAACGGACGGCCAGGTGACCGTTTCGCCCTGGTCCAGCCCGGCGAGCGCGGCGTCGACCAGGTGCTCGGTGGTCATCACGGTGTCTTGGTTGAGTGCCGCCAGCGGCACGCCCGACAGGTCCCAGATTTCGGTGGCGGTCGATGCGGGCAAGACCAGTTGGACCTGCACCCCCGTGTCGGCCAGTTCCTGCTGCAGGCCTCTGCTGTATTGCAGGACGAAAGCCTTGGTGCCGCTGTAGACCGCGCTGACCGGCAGCGCATGGATGCCCAGCACGGAGGCGATGTTGATGATCACGCCCTGCTTCCTGGCGATGAAGGGGGGCAGCACCGCCTGGGTCAGCCGCGTCAGGGCGGTGATGTTGAGGTCGATCTGGGACACCGCGTCGTCGGCAGACCGCTGGGCGACGGGCCCCAGGCGGGCGATTCCCGCGTTGTTCACCAGGATGTGCAGGCGTTCGTGGGTGGACAGGAGGGCTTCGATGCGCGCCAGGTCCTCGGCCTTGCCGAGGTCCGCCACCACCGGCTCGGCTTTCACGCCATGGGCCTCGGCGATCCGGGCGCTGAGGGCTTGCAGGCGGTCGGCACGCCGGGCCACCAGAATAAGATCGTATCCACGCGCAGCGAGGCGATCGGCATAGACCGCACCGATGCCGGAAGAAGCCCCGGTGATCAATGCGACTTTGTTGGAATGGGGACGGGTCATCGGGTGTTCTCCAATAAAATTGAGGGCTCAATTAAATAAGTTGAGGGCTCAAATGTAGAACAGGACAGCGATGCACTTCGAATAGTGCAGCACTCAACCATTTGGAAAATATGGGAATGACGAACCACCCCGTCGGTGCGGCTGCGGATGCCGACTGCGCCTTGAATCAGGCGATCGCGGAGGTCACCGCCGCGACCGGTGTGCAGGTCTGCACGAACACGTCGGTGCGCCTGGCGGCGCGCAGATTGGGGCAGCTGTACGACGACGCCCTCGCGCCCCTGAACATCAAGGCGACGCAGCTGGCGCTGATCGTCGAGATCGGCAAGTTCCAGAGTGCCGATGGGCAGGGGCCGACCCTGCAGGACCTGGCGAACCGGCTGGCCATTCAACTATCGGCGCTGACCCATGCCCTCAGGCCCCTGGTGCGCGACGGCATTGCCGAATTGCGGCAGGACGCCCAGGACCGGCGCACCAAGCACGCCGTGCTCACCGCGCGCGGCAAGCAACTGCTGGCGCAAGCGATCGGGCGCTGGGCCGCCGCCAACGAGCGGGTCGAGGCCGTCCTGGGCCCGGCCTCGGCCGCGAGCCTGCGGGCGCTGGCCGATCAGGTGGCGTCGGATGCGTTCATGGTGGCCTATCAGGCAGAGAACCCTATACAGGAACCGCTATCCACTTGAAGCGCTCCGCAGATGCGGGCAGCATGACAGTTCGCACTACAAGGTAAAGGCGACTAACGATGTCGCTTTACCACTGGTGTCTGGACAAGGGCCGCCTCACCTACCGGAGCGAACTGAGCAATCGAGTACATGAATCGGCGCTGTTGCACAAATCGAATTGCAGACGGCATGACCCCAACCCCAGACGGACCTATGCCACAGCAGTCACCGACACGGTGTGAGGACGGCCGATCTGACTGAACCGATTGAGCAAGGCCACGCGGACATGCAGCTCCACAACCTGGCGGTCGAACGTGCGCGCGATCACCCGTTCGCCCAGTCGCTTGAAGCAGTGCATCTTCGTCTCCACAAGGCTGCGCCGGTGGTAGCCGCTCCACTTCTTCCAAATGCCGCGACCCAGGCGCTGGCACGCCCGAATGGCCTCATTACGATGCGCCGAGCCCGGACTCGACTTCTTCCAATGGCTGGCGTTCTTGCGGGGCGGGATCACCGCCATCGCGTGCCGCTCGGCAATGGCGTCCAGGCAGGCGCGCGTGTCGTAGGCGCCATCGGCACTGACGCTTTCGATGGATTCGTCAGTGGGAATCTGAGCCAGCAACCCGGGCAACATCGGCGCATCCCCAATGGCGTTGCTGGTCACCTCGATGGCGCGTATTTCCAGCGTCTGCGCGTCGATGCCCAGATGGACCTTGCGCCATTCGCGCCGGTATTCAGCACCATGCTTCTTGCGTTTCCACTCTCCTTCGCCCAGGAACTTGATGCCGGTGCTGTCCACCAGCAACTGCAGCGGCGAGTTGGTTCGCTGGTAGCTCAGTTCGACCTGCAAGGTCTTTTGGCGCCGGCAAACAGTGCTGAAGTCAGGTACCGGCCAGTCCAGCTTTGCCAGCCGCAGCAGGCTCTGCACCATGCCCAGCGCCTGTCGCAAGGGCTGGCCGAACAGGCACTTGATGCTCAGGCAGAACTGGATTGCTGCGTCCGAGAAGGTTCGGCTGCGTCCACGCCTGCCGGTCGGCGTGCCAAACCACATCGTCAACGAGCCTCGCGCTTTCAGCGCCGCGTTGTACGCCTTCCAGTTCGTCGTGCGGTACTTGCTCCGCTGCCTGTTCTTCGTCTCTGTCACGCAGTCAGTCTACGGGCATCAGCATCGCGATTTGTGCAACAAAGCCCACAAGGGAGAGAACCCAGCAAGATCGGCAATCAACTGAACTGCACAAAGATAAGCAGCAGCGCGTTTCAGTCTGTCGTGATCCGGAGCGCTTTTATACCTAGCGGTGCGGTGCTCTTCGTTGTGCTCCAGTACCAAGCGATCGCACGCCATTTCATAAACTGCCTGCCGCGTCTCCGGCCACTGATTGTTTGGACCAATTGCCTTGGCGAGCATGCCCAGGGTCTGCGGGTTGAGCAGCAGATCGGTCAGTCCATGTTGCGCAGCAGATGTGATGAAGGCATGCGGATCGCCAATACTGTGATTTTTACGAAGGATGGCCTCCACATCTAAGGCTGTCAACGGCTGAAGAGTCAACACCTGGATCTCTTCTGCTGCAGGCAGTAGAGCCTGTAACTTGGCCGCATCGGGATTTCCGAACCAATCGGCAGCACGACACGAGAGGCGAAAGCTATGGCACCCAAACTGGCGCAGCTTGTTGCGGATGCTGTCCAGTGGCACCCGGCCTGCGACGGTACTACCTGCACGCGTTTCGTCCAAGCCGTCGATGAAGACAGGCAACATCGAGTTCTTCAGTTCAGGGTGATCATCAAGCGCCAGAAAATCACCGGCGTTGATGAAATGACCTCCGACAGCTTCGGCTTGCTGTCTGAACGCTTCTGTTTTTCCCATGCCGGGATCACCGAGCAATACGTAAGCCATCAGGGCCCGCGCGTCGTTCAGGGACATCGGCTCTGCAATTCGCTCATCGTTCGTGTCAGTTTGGCGCACGCATGTACGCAGGACCAGCAGCATCTGAACCTCGCTTCTTTTCTCTATTTGGCGTCCCTCAGCGACGCTCAATGGTAGTACTGAGGTAGGGCTAGAGCCCAATTCCGCCACGCACCGGCCTGGGCGCCATGCACCAAGGCGGGTCGCCCCCCGCCCTGCCCTCGCCTCCGTGCAGGCCACGCCACACCGCCTGATGCTATTAAATCAATAGCATAATGCCCTAGTGGAATATGCGCCAGGGCCCGATTTCCCCTCAACCCCTCCGATCCCACCCAGACCTGGCACGCGCATTGCAACAGCGTCCCCGTGACCAATGCCGGTCACATGGCTGGCCCCTTCCAATGGCGGAAACGGGGCGGTCAGGACGAAGGCGTCCCCACAGGCAGTGCAGGCTTCAACCGCCCGCGCCCTGTGCGGACGCCTTTTTTGTTTTTTGGTTTCGGCTTCGTCTGCCGGCAGGCGCTGTTCATTCGTTTTTGCAGCGCCGCGGCAGGCACCCATTGGGGGTCACGATGAAAAAATCCAGGCTGGTGATGGTGGGCAATGGCATGGCCGGGGTGCGCACGCTCGAAGAGCTGCTCAAGATCGCTCCGGACCTCTACGACATCACGGTGTTCGGCGCCGAGCCGCACCCCAACTACAACCGCATCCTGCTGTCGCCCGTGCTGGCGGGCGAGCAGACCATCGACGAGATCATCCTCAACGACTGGTCCTGGTACGAGGAGCACGGCATCCACCTGCACACGGGCTTCACCGTGAACGAGGTGGACCGCGTGCGCCGCGTGGTGCATGCCACCAACGCGGCGGGCGAGGCCATCAGCGCCGAGTACGACCGGCTCATCCTCGCCACCGGCTCCAACCCCTTCATCCTGCCGATTCCGGGCAAGGACTTGCAAGGCGTGCTGGCCTACCGCGACATCGCCGACACGCAGGCCATGATCGACGCCGCCGCCACCTACAAGCATGCGGTGGTCATCGGCGGCGGGCTGCTGGGCCTGGAGGCCGCCAACGGCCTCATGAAGCGCGGCATGCAGGTGAGCGTGGTGCACGTGGGCGACTGGCTCATGGAGCGCCAGCTGGACGACGTGGCGGGCAAGATGCTGCAAAAGTCCCTGGCCGAGCGCGGCATGCAGTTCCTGATGAAGGCGCAGACGCAGGAGCTGGTGGGCGGCCAGGACGGCCGCGTCACCGCCGTGCGGTTCAAGGACGGCACCGAGGTGCCCGCCGACCTGGTGGTGATGGCCGTGGGCATCCGCCCGAACACGCAGCTGGCCGAAAAGATGCGCCTGCACGTCCACCGCGGCATCGTGGTGAGCGACACGCTGCAGACCACCACCGACGCGCGCATCTACGCCGTGGGCGAATGCGCCGCGCACCGGGGCATCGCCTACGGGCTGGTGGCGCCGCTGTTCGAGCAGGGCAAGGTGCTGGCCAACCACCTGGCGGAGTTCGGCATCGGGCGCTACCAGGGCTCGCTCACCTCCACCAAGCTCAAGGTGACGGGCATCGACCTGTTCAGCGCGGGCGACTTCCAGGGCGGCGAAGGCACCGAGGAAATCGTGATGAGCGACCCCTTCGGCGGCGTGTACAAAAAACTCGTCATCAAGGACGACAAGCTCGTGGGCGCGTGCCTCTACGGCGACACGGTGGACGGCAGCTGGTACTTCAAGCTGCTGCGCGACGGCCGCACGGTGGGCGACATCCGCGACAAGCTGATGTTCGGCGAGAGCAACATCGGCGACGCCGGCCACCAGGGCCACAGCAAGGCCGCCGCCATGGCCGACACCGACGAGGTGTGCGGCTGCAACGGCGTGACCAAGGGCGCGATCTGCAAGGCCATCAAGGACAAGGGCCTGTTCACGCTGGACGACGTGAAAAAGCACACCAAGGCCAGCGCCAGCTGCGGCTCGTGCACGGGCCTGGTGGAGCAGATCATCATGTTCACGGCCGGCGGCGACTACTCCGCCACGCCCAAGACCAAGGCCGTGTGCGGCTGCACCGACCACGGCCACCAGGCGGTGCGCGACGCGATCCGCGCCAACAAGCTGCTGTCCATCGGCGACGTGTTCGCCTTCCTGGAATGGAAGACGCCCAACGGCTGCGCCACCTGCCGCCCGGCCGTCAACTACTACCTCATCAGCACCTGGCCGAAGGAGGCCAAGGACGACCCGCAAAGCCGCGCCATCAACGAGCGCAGCCACGCCAACATCCAGAAGGACGGCACGTACAGCGTGATCCCGCGCATGTGGGGCGGAGAGACCACGGCCAGCGAGCTGCGCCGCATCGCCGACGTGGTGGACAAATACCAGATCCCCACCGTGAAGGTGACCGGCGGCCAGCGCATCGACCTGCTGGGCGTGAAGAAGGAAGACCTGCAGGCCGTGTGGAAGGACATCGGCATGCCCAGCGGCCACGCCTACGCCAAGGCCCTGCGCACGGTCAAGACCTGCGTGGGCAGCGAGTGGTGCCGCATGGGCACGCAGGACAGCACGCAGATGGGCAAGGACCTGGAGCGCGCGATGTGGCGCATGTACGCCCCGCACAAGGTCAAGTTCGCCGTGAGCGGCTGCCCGCGCAACTGCGCCGAGAGCGGCATCAAGGACGTGGGCATCATCGGCGTGGACAGCGGCTGGGAGATGTACATCGCCGGCAACGGCGGCATCAAGACCGAGGTGGCGCACTTCTTCACCAAGCTCAAGACCGCGGCCGAGGTGCTGGAGTACACCGGGGCTTTTTGCGAGCTGTACCGCCAGGAAGGCTGGTACCTGGAGCGCACGGTGCACTACGTGAACCGCGTGGGCCTCGATCACGTGAAAAAACGCATCCTCGAAGACCACGAAGGCCGCCGCGCGCTGTGGGAGCAGCTGCAGTTCGCGCTGGATGGCGAGCCCGACCCGTGGTTCGACTTCCAGGAAGCCCGCGTGGACACGCGGCAGTTCGCCGCCATCGCGCCGTGACCGAAGGGGGCCCGTCCATGCGCCGCCGCCGACTCCTGCTCGCCACCGCCCTGGGAGGCTGCGCGTTCGCCGCCCGCGCCGAGGTGGCCGACCTGAACGACGCCATCAACCAGGCCGGCCGCCAGCGCATGCTGAGCCAGCGCATGGGCAAGGCCTGGCTCGCGCTGGTGCACGGCGTGGAGACCGCCAACGCCCAGCAGGTGCTGGACAAATCCCTGGCGCTGTTCAAGCGTCAGCTGGCCGCGCTGAAAGCCTATGCCCCCACGCCCGCCATCCGCGCCACCTACGGCGAACTGGAGGCGGCTTGGGGCCTCTACAAGGCCACGCTGACCGGCACCGCCCCGGCCCGCGACGCCGCGCCCGCCGTGCTGCAGGCCGACGCCCGCGTGCTGGCCCTGGCCCAGCAGGGCACGCAGCAGTACGAGGCCGCGCAATCCAGGCCCGCCGGCCACCTCGTCAACCTGGCCGGTCGCCAGCGCATGCTGACCCAGCGCATGGCCAAGTGCTACCTGGCCGCCGCGCTGCCCGTGGACGCGGCCGCGGCCCAGGCCGAGATCGCCAAGGCGCGCAGCGAATTCGCCACCGCCATGGCCGCCCTGCGCACCGCGCCGCAGGCCACGCCGCGCATCCAGCAGGAGCTGCAGCTGGCCGACGGACAGTGGGTGTTCTTCGACGCGGCGCTGCAGCGGCTGCAGGGCGGGGGCACCTCGGCCAAGCAGCTGGGCGAGGTGTTCGTGGCCAGCGAGAACCTGCTGGTGGTGATGGACCGGGTGACCGGGCTGTATGCCGCTGCGTGAGCGAGCGAGTGAGCGAGTGAGCGCGCCAATGAGCGAGTTTGTTGTTTTTTCTAACGATTCCCGAGGTACCGCGATGAGCGACTGGAAATACATCTGCCGTGTGGACGACATTCCCGTGCTGGGCTCGCGCCGCGTGGCGCGGCCGCAGGGCCTGGACGTGGCCGTGTTCCGCAACGGGGCGGACGAGGTGTTCGCGCTGCTGGACCGGTGTCCGCACAAGGGGGGGCCCCTGTCGCAGGGGATCGTGTTCGGGACGAGCGTGGCGTGTCCGCTGCACAACTGGACGATCGGGTTGTGCGATGGGCAGGCTTCGGCGCCGGACGAGGGGTGTACGCCGAAGTTTGCGGTGAAGGTGGAGGGGGGGGAGGTGTTTTTGGATGCTGTTGAGTTGGCGGGGCATGCGGTGGAGTTGGTGCGGCCTGTGGCGGGGCCTACCAGGCGTTTAGTTGCTGGTTCGGGGGCTTGAGGTTGTGGGTGTGGCTTGTTTTGGCGCTGGTGGTGGCTTTTCTTTCCGGGGCCGGGGTGTGCGCCCGGCGGCGCACTCACTTTCTTTTGCTTCGCCAAAAGAAAGTAAGCAAAGAAAAGGCGACCCTGCTGGCTGCGTCCCTGCGCTTCGCTCCGGGCAACCTGCGGTGCTCGTGCGCGGGGTGCGCCGTGGAACTCGCTTCGCGCTGCGCGCTGCGCTCGGACAACCACGGCGAGTCAGTTCACGAAGCAGGTGTGTCCTACGGCACACCTGCCCACCCCGCGCCCTGCGCTCCTCGGCGCATCCAGAAGGGAACCCGCCAGACGGGCCATCGCTGCGCTCGGCCAAGCGTGCGCGGCGCAACGCGCTCGCGCACCGGAGGCCGAGCGAAGCAATAGCCCGTGTGGGCAGTTCGGCTGTCGGGTTCCCTTCTGGCCGTGCCGAGGAGCGCAGCGGCTGGCGGAAAAAGGGCCGCGCGCTGTTTGAGCGCAACGCAGTGGAGCGAGTTTGCGCGGACCCCGCCAGCCGCGAGCACCGCAGGTTGCCCCGGAGCGCAGCGCAGGGGACACGGACAGTAGGGTCGCCTTTTCTTTGCTTACTTTCTTTTGGCGAAGCAAAAGAAAGTGAGTGCGCCGCCGGGCGCACACCCCGGCCCCGGAACGTAACCAATCAGCAACCAACAAAAAATCAGCGCGTGCCCAGCAACACAAGCAGCAACACAACCATAAATTAACCAAAAATCACGCCATGACCCAAACCAAATCCACCTGCCCCTACTGCGGCGTAGGCTGCGGCGTGATCATCGAATCCACAGGCCCCCAGATCACCGGCGTGAGAGGCGACCCCACCCACCCCGCCAACTTCGGCCGCCTGTGCACCAAGGGCTCCACCCTCCACCTCACCGCCGCCAGCCCCGTCACCCTCCAGACAAGACTGCTCACCCCCCAGCACCGCCCCCAGCGCGGCGACAAACCCCAGCCCATCGCCTGGGAAGCAGCCCTCGACACCGCCGCACAAAAATTCGCCGACACCATCGCCCGACACGGCCCCGACGCCGTCGGCTTCTACGTCTCCGGCCAGCTCCTCACCGAGGACTACTACGTCTTCAACAAGCTCGCCAAGGGCCTGGTCGGCACCAACAACATCGACACCAACTCGCGCCTTTGCATGAGCAGCGCCGTGGCCGGCTACAAAACCACGCTCGGCGCCGACGCACCGCCCACCTGCTACGACGACGTGCAGCACGCGCAGTGCCTCTTCATCGTGGGCAGCAACACCGCGTGGGCGCACCCCATCCTGTTTCGCCGCATCGAGGACGCCAAGGCCGCCAACCCGGGCATGAAGATCATCGTGGCCGACCCGCGCCGCACCGAGACCGCCGGGCTGGCCGACCTGTTCCTGCCCATCCAGCCGGGCAGCGACGTCATGCTGTTCCACGGCATGCTGCACCTCATGCTGTGGGAAGGCTGGGTGGACAGCGCCTACATCGCCACGCACACCACCGGCTTCGACGCGCTCAAGGCCCTGGTGCGCGACTGCACGCCCGCCCGCGTGGCCGAGGTGTGCGGCATCAGCGAAGCGGATCTGGCCACCGCCGCGCGCTGGTTCGCCGGGGTGGGTGATGGTGCCGGTGCCGCGCGCCAGCCCACGCTCAGCCTCTACTGCCAGGGCCTGAACCAGAGCGCCAGCGGCACGGCCAAGAACGCCGCCCTCGTCAACCTGCACTTGGCCACGGGCCAGATCGGCCGGCCGGGCGCGGGGCCGTTCTCGCTCACCGGGCAGCCCAACGCCATGGGCGGGCGCGAGGTGGGCGGCCTGGCCAATTTGCTGTCGGCCCACCGCGACCTCGCCGACCCCCGGCACCGCGCCGAGGTGGCCGCGCTGTGGGGCGTGCCCGAGGTGCCGGGCACGCCCGGCAAGACCGCGGTGGAGATGTTCCAGGCCGCGGCCGACGGCGAGATCCGGGCGCTGTGGATCGCCTGCACCAACCCGGCGCAAAGCCTGCCCGACCAGGCCACCGTGCGCCGCGCGCTGGAGCGCGCCGAGTTCGTGGTGGTGCAGGAGGCCTTCGCCACCACCGCCACGTCGCAGTACGCCGACCTGCTGCTGCCCGCCACCACCTGGGGCGAGAAGACCGGCACCGTCACCAACAGCGAACGCCGCATCTCCCGCGTGCGCCCCGCCGTGCCCGCGCCCGGCGACACGCGCCACGACTGGGCCATCGGCGTGCAGTTCGCCCGTCGGCTGGAGGCGCGGCTGCGTCCGGGGCGGCCCACGCTGTTTCCGTATGCCACCGGGGACGGCGAGGCCGAGCGAGGCGCCGAGGCCGTGTGGAACGAGCACCGCGAGACCACGCGCGGACGCGACCTGGACATCACCGGCCTCTCATGGGCCTTGCTCGATGCCCACGGCCCCCAGCAGTGGCCGTGCCCGGCAGGCGCTGCGGACGCTGCGGACGCCGATGCCGATCCTTCGGCCGCGCCCCGCCCGCTGGGCAAGGCGCGCCTGTACGAAGACGGCATCTTCCCCACCGCCGACGGCCGCGCGCGCTTCGCCGCCCACGCCTGGCAGCCCGTGGCCGAGCCGCGCCAGGCGCGCTACCCCTTCAGCCTCACCACCGGCCGCCTGCGCGACCAGTGGCACGGCATGAGCCGCACCGGCACGCTGGGCCGCCTGTTCGGCCACGTGGCCGAGCCCAGCGTGCAGATGCACCCGCAGGACATGGCGCGCCGACAACTGGCCGACGGCGACCTGGTGCAGGTCGCCAGCGCGCGGGGCGCCATCGTCGTGCCGGTGCAGGGCAGCACCGACGTGGGCCTGTCGCAGGCCTTCATCGCCATGCATTGGGGCAGCGAATACCTGAGCGGGCAGTCGCCCGACGGCACGCCGCTGGCGGGCGTGAACGCGCTCACCACGCCGGCCTTCTGCCCCACATCCAAGCAGCCCGAACTCAAGCACACCGCCGTCAAGATCCTGAAGGCCGAGCTGCCCTGGCGGCTGCTGGCCATGGCCTGGCTGCCGGCGGACGGCACCCTGGCCGTGCGCGAGGCGCTGGCCGCGCTGATGCCCGCCCTGCCCTTCGCCACCTGCGTGCCCTTCAGCAACAACGCGCCGCTGGCCGGCCCGCAGCGCGAGCGCCACGGCGTGCTGCTGCGCGCCGCCGGCCACGGGCCCGCGCCCGATGCGCTGATCGAACGCATCGAGGCCCTGCTGGGCCTGGCCACCGCCGAAACCCTGCGCTACGCCGACCGCCGCCAGGGCCAGCGCCGCGCGCTGCGGCTGGAGCGCCAGGGCGGCGACACCCTGCTGGCCGGCCTGCTGCTGGCGGGCGACACCCGGGCCGAGGCGTGGCTGAAGACCCTGCTGCAGGAAGAGCGGCCCGCGCAAGGCTATGGCCGCCTGCTGCTCGTGCCCGGCGCCCAGGCGCCCGCCGGTGTGCAGGCCGTGCCGTCGCGCGGCAAGCCGGTGTGCAGCTGCCTGAACGTGACCGACACCGCCATCGCCGCGCACCTGGCGGAGTGCCACGGCACCGAGGCCGAGCGGCTGGGCCAGTTGCAGGGCGCGCTGCGCTGCGGCACCCAGTGCGGCTCGTGCGTGCCCGAACTCAAGCGCCTGGTGCGCGCCACCGCGCCGCTGGCCCCGCCCGCGCCCGAGGCGCCGGCCACGGCCGCCCCCGCCATATAACCAGAAGTTGGCAGAAGTGGGAGAGAATCCGGTCCCCTCCGATCCGCCAGAAAAACCCCACGCCATGGGCATCAGCCACTATCTCAAGGACCTCGGCCGCGGCGCGCGCGGCGCGCGCGCCATCGGCCGCGAACAGGCCGCCGACCTGTTCGGCCAGGTGCTGGACGGCCAGGTCACCGATTTGGAGATCGGCGCCTTTTGCATCGCCATGCGCATCAAGGGCGAGACCGCCGAGGAGATGTGCGGTTTTCTCGACGCCACCCACGCCCGCCTGGCCCGCCTGCCCGCCAGCGACCGGCCCGTGGTCGTGCTGCCCAGCTACAACGGCGCACGCAAGCTGCCCGTGCTCACCCCGCTGCTGGCGCTGCTGCTGGCGCGCGAGGGCTTGCCCGTGCTGCTGCATGGCATGCGCACCGAGGCGCGGCGCATTCTGGCCTCGGATGTGCTCGATGCCTTGGGAATACCTGCCCTGGATGCTCCTGAAAAGATAGCAAACGGCACGGTCGCGCACATCGGCACCGGCCTGCTGCACCCGGGCCTTGCGCGCCTGCTGGCCGCGCGCGAAATGATCGGCCTGCGCAACCCGGGCCACAGCGTCGTCAAGCTGATGAACCCGTGCGCCGGGCCGTCGCTGGTCGTCACCGCCTACACCCACCCCGAGTACCAGGAGATGCTGCACGCCACCTTCGGCACGCTGGGCATGAACGCTCTGCTCTCGCGCGGGCTGGAGGGCGAAGTGGCCGCCGATCCGCGCCGAACGCCCCGTTACGACGCCTTCGTCGCCGGCGCGCACCATCTGTGGGAAGAGCAGCAGCCCGGCACCGCCAGCGAGGTGCCCGGCCTGCCCCTGGACATCGACGTGGACACGACCGCCCGCTACACGCGGCAGGTGCTCGACGGCGCGCTGCCGGTGCCCGCACCGCTGTCCCGCCAGGTGGAACACATCTTGCGTCTTGCGGGCCAGATCCCCTTGGAGACAAACCCATGACCCATCCCACCCCTCCCGCCTACGAAGGCGTCGCCCCTGGCCGCTGCACGCTGGTCGGCGCCGGACCGGGCGATCCGGAACTGCTCACCATCAAGGCGCTGAAGGCCATCCAGGCGGCCACGGTGCTGCTGGTGGACGACCTCGTGAGCGACGAGATCGTGGCGATGGCCCCGCCCGGCGCGCGCGTCGTCCACGTGGGCAAGCGCGGCGGCTGCAAGAGCACGCCGCAGGCCTTCATCGAAAAGCTCATGGTCATGGCCGTGAACGAGGGCGAGAACGTGGTGCGCCTCAAGGGCGGCGATCCCTTCATCTTCGGGCGCGGCGGCGAGGAGGTCGAGCACCTGCGCGCGGCCGGCATCGACGTGCAGGTGGTCAACGGCATCACCGCGGGCCTGGCCGGCATGACGCTCCTGGGCACGCCCCTCACCCACCGCGAACACGCGCACGGCGTGGTATTCGTCACCGGCCACGCCAAGCCCGGCGACAGCGGCACCGACTGGCGCCAGCTGGCCGCCACGGCACGCGATGCGCGCCTCACCCTGGTCATCTACATGGGCGTGAGCAGCGCAGCGCACATCCAGCAGGAGCTGCTCACCGGCCTGCCCGCCAGCACGCCCGTGGTCGTCATCCAGCACGTGAGCCTGCCCCGGCAGCGCCACGCGCTCACCACCCTGGGCGAACTGCACGCCACCATCGAGCGCGAGCGGCTCGCCAGCCCCTCGGTCATCGTGGTGGGTGATGTGGTGCGCGGCGTGGCGGCGGCCCAGGACGGCCCTCGCAGCGCGGACCCCGTGCCCTCCGCGCGGCGCAACGCGGCCGGGGGCTGAACGCGGCGCCTTCCGCGCGCGGCGCCAGGGACGATCACGCGCCCCGGACGAGCCGCACCTCCACCGCCATCCCGCACGCCTGGAAGTGCCGCGCCACCTGCTCCATCTGCGAGGCGCCGCGGTCGGGGTGCCGGGAGTAGCGGCCCGACTGGTTGGTGATAAAGAACGTCTCGCGGCCGGCATCCCACAGCAACTCGCCCGAGATGCGGGTCTGCTTGCCCCACCAGTGGCCCGTGGCTTCGTCCCGGGTTCCCGCGACCAGCGCGGGGTGTCCGATCCGGCGCTCCTTGCCGGCGGGCTCGGACGACGGCGCATCGACCCGCGCGTGCGGTCCCAGGTGCAGCGTTGCGCCCATGCCGACCGACCACAGGACGGGCGTGCCATCCCGGATCGCCTGCAGGTCCAGCACCTGCGCCAGCCGCACGCCGCGCGGGTTGCCCAGCGGGACGGACACGCGCTGCGGATGCAGGGCCTCCTCCCAGGCATGGATCTGCGGCACGCCGTTCTTCACCCGGGCCGACTGCAAGGTGCCCCAATCGCGGTCGAGCCCGCGCGACGTGGCCTCGCCGACCAGTTGCGCAAACGGCAAGGGAGCGTCGGACTGCGCGCCACGGCCCTCGGGCGGTAGCGAATGCGCCCGCTGCGGCGGTGCCGCACGCTCCAGCAGGCGTGGCGGCGGTGACGGTGGCACGGCCGCGAGATCGATCCTGCGCCGTTTCGCGCCCGAAGCGCTGGTCTCGGCGCCGCTGATCCGCACCCTGGTGTCCGGCGGAAACCCCTCGGGCGGCTCCTCGCTGCGCGCACGGCGCGGCACCTGGGCGGCCACGGCGTGCGCCGCCGGCATGCCCGTCGTATTGGGCGCACTGGGCGCTGCCGGGGCCGGCGCGCTGGCGCGGGGCCTGGCCCGGTCGGTCGTTGTCATGGCTCACTCCCTGTTTCGGTCCGCCCCGATGGCGGGCGGCGGGAGCATGGTGAATGCCGGGGCGGCCGGGCGCCGCCACGGTGCGAAGCCTTGCATGCCCTGGCGCAGGGCCGTGGGGCCTCCTGCCGGCTTACTGCCGGCCTCAGCGGGCCGCCGGCCCCGCGGCCGCCAGCCGCACCTGCTCGAAGCGCTCGGCCTGCTCCTTGCGCACCGCCTTGCGCAGCAGCGCGGCCTCCCAGCGGCGGCGCTCGTCGGCGGTGGAGGGCGACAGGGGCGGCACGGCGACGGGCTTGCGGTCCTCGTCCACGGCCACCATGGTGAAGAAGCAGCTGTTCACGTGGCGCACCACCTGCGTGCGGATGTTCTCGGCCACGACCTTGATCCCCACCTCCATCGACGAGTTGCCGGTGTAGTTCACGCAGGCCAGGAAAGTGACCAGTTCGCCCACGTGGATGGGCTGCAGGAAGGTGACCTGGTCCACGCTGAGCGTGACGGCGTAGCAGCCCGAGTAGCGCGTGGCACAGGCATAGGCCACCTGGTCCAGCAGCCGCAGCACCGCGCCGCCGTGCACGTTGCCCGAAAAATTGGCCATGTCGGGGGACATCAGCACCGTCATGCTGAGCTGATTGGCCGGGAGGTTGATCGTCATGGCGCGCGATTCTAAAAGCGCGCAGGGCCGCGGCACGGGCCCGGCGCGGCGCTTTCGGGGCCGGTGATGCGGCTTCGCTACACTCGCGCCCGGCGTTCCCGCCCGGAGAAAAAATGCTCGACAAACTCAACGAACTCACCGCCAGCCACGGCGAACTGCGCACCGGCCGCGGCATGGTCTCGGGCGTGATCGCCCTGTCGCTGGCCATCCTGTGCATGCTCGGCGTGCTGGCCTTCCACTTTCCCCAATACCTCACCACGCCGGAGCTGCGCAAGAGCTACAACGTGGACGTGATCCGCATGATCATGCTGGCCGCGCTGGTGGCCGCGGGCGGCATCTCCCTGGTCAACATGCTGTTCAACCGCTCGCGCTGGCTGTCGGCGGCGGCCTTCCTGCTGGTGGTGTCCACCGCGCTGCTGGGCGGGCACAAGGTGCCGGTGAACGACTTCGCGGACAACACGCCCTACATCGGGCTGGACTGGTTCATCCTGGACCTGCTGGGCAGCGCGCTGATCTTCATCTTCATCGAGAAGCTGTTTGCGCTGCGGCGCGACCAGCCGGTGTTCCGCGCCGAGTGGCAGACCGATTTCCACCACTTCATCGTGAACCACATGGTGGTGGGCTTCGTGCTGCTGGCCACCAACCTGATGGTGCACCAATTCTTCGGCTGGGCGGCGAGCGACGGTATCCGCGGCTGGGTGCAGGGGCTGAACTTCTGGGTGGCGCTGTTCCTGATCGTGCTGGTGGCCGACCTGGTGCAGTACGCGACGCACCGGGCCTACCACGAGGTGCCGGTGCTGTGGCGACTGCACGCGGTGCACCACAGCGTGAAGAGCATGGACTGGATGGCCGGCTCGCGCCAGCACATCCTGGAGCTGCTGATCACCCGCACGCTGGTGCTTGCGCCGATCTACGTGCTGGGTTTTTCCAAGGAGGTGATCGACGCGTACATCGTGATCGTGGGCTTCCAGGCGGTGTTCAACCATGCCAACGTGAGCGTGCGGCTGGGGCCGCTGCGCTACCTGATCGTCACGCCCAACTTCCACCACTGGCACCACAGCCAGGACCAGGAGGCGCTGGACAGGAACTATGCCGCGCACTTCGCCTTCATCGACTACGCCTTCGGCACGGCGGTCAAGAGCACCAAGCTCTGGCCCGAGCACTACGGCGTGCTGGGCGACTACGTGCCCAACGGCTTCATGAAGCAGCTGAAATTCCCGTTCACGTGGAAGGGCTAGTGGCGTCCATGACCACGGCAGGCACCGCGCGGCGCTTCGACGCCGTCGTCATCGGCGCCGGCGCGGCGGGCCTGTTCTGCGCCGCGCAGGCGGGGCAGCGCGGCCTCTCGGTGCTGCTGATCGACCACGCCGAGAAGGTGGCCGAGAAGATCCGCATCTCGGGCGGCGGTCGCTGCAACTTCACCAACCGCGACCTGGACCCGGCCGCGCCGCACAAGCACTTCGTGGGGCAGAACCCGCAGTTCTGCCGCTCGGCGCTGTCGCGCTACACGCCGGCCGACTTCATCGCGCTGATGGACCGGCACGGCATCGCCCACCACGAAAAGCACAAGGGCCAGCTGTTCGCCGACCGCTCGGCGGAGGACATCATCCAGATGCTGCTGTCCGAATGCGCCGCGGGTGGCGTGGAGCGCTGGCAGCCATGCCGGATCAAGCATGTGGTGTTTTCGGCCCCTGGCACAGATTCCACTAGGGGGTACTGCTATCAAATCGATACCGATCGCGGGACGGTCGAGGCGCGCAGCGTGGTCGTGGCCACGGGCGGCCTGTCCATCCCGAAGATCGGGGCCACCGACTTCGGCTACCGGATCGCCCAGCAGTTCGGCATTGCGCTGGTGGAGCGTCGCCCGGGGCTGGTGCCGCTGACGTTCGATGGCGATGCCTGGGCGCCCTACGCCCAGCTGGCGGGGCTGGCGCTGCCGGTGGAGATTTCCACCGGCGCCAAAAAGGCGCGCATGACCTTCCACGAAGACCTGCTGTTCACCCACCGGGGCCTGTCGGGCCCGGCGGTGCTGCAGATCTCCAGCTACTGGCAGGAGGGCCTGCCGCTGTCCATCCACCTCGCGCCGGGCACCGACCTGCCCGCCCTGCTGGCGCAGGCCAAGGCCCGGTCGAGAAGGCTCGTCGCCAACGAACTGGCCGCGCTGGTGCCCAGCCGGCTGGCCGACACCTGGGTGCAGCAGGATGCGGACTGGCAGCGGCCCATCAACGAGGCCTCGGATAAGGCACTGGCGCGCCTGGCCGAGCGGCTGTCGCGCTGGGAGCTGGTGCCCACGGGCACCGAGGGCTACAAAAAGGCCGAGGTGACGCTGGGCGGCGTGGACACGCGCGCGCTGTCGCAGCAGACCATGGAGGCCAAGGCCCAGCCGGGGCTGTACTTCATCGGCGAGGTGGTCGATGTGACCGGCTGGCTGGGGGGCTACAACTTCCAGTGGGCCTGGGCCAGCGCGCACGCCTGCGCGCAGGCGCTGCCGGGCGGCTGAGCCCCGCCGGCACGGGCACCGGCGGCAGTCCGGGCCCCGGCAAGAGGCCAGGGCCTGCGGTCATGCACGCCCGATGGACGGCGGAATTTCGCTCGGTTCGCGCACCGGCGTCTGGTTGCGGTCCGCGCGAAACTGCGCGGAGCGTTCGTACGCCAGCTTGCGGGCGCGCATCACATTGCCCAGGGGCTGGTGGTCCGCCAGACCGCGCCAGGGACTGAAGAAGAGCCCGTCTTCCGACACGGCGGCCACGGCCTCGCTCCACGCGGTCTGCGGCTGCGCCACCAGCCGGGCCACGGTGATGTAGGGGCTCTGTTCCTGCGGCCACTCCACGGACGCGTCTTCGACCGGCATCGACTCCAGGTCGGTGCACAGCTGCACCCGCAGGTCCCACTGCGCGGGGTGCACCGCCATGAAGCGGACCACCTCCTCGCGCAGGCCATCGGGCCGGCCGTCGAGATCGACCTTCTGGTCCACCAGCGCCTTCAAGGCGTCCGATGCCGGCGCCAGCGACAGCTTGGCGATGTACTGGCCGTGCCGCAAGGCCGCGCCCGAGAAGAAGGTGGCGCCCAGCACGTGCGTCGGGGCATGGCCGCCCAGCGAGATCAGCTTGCCGCTCTTGCCGCCGAAGGCCTCGACGACCCTTTCCGCCACCTGCAGGGTGGCCGACAGCGCTTTCTTGGCCCCCTGCGCCACATCGGTCGTGGCCGCCAGGGGCTTGAGGTTGCTCAGGAATTTCCGGGCCGTGGGCGCAGCGAAGACCGGGCTGTCCGCAAAGACGAAATTCTGGGTGGTGTCGGACTCCGAACCCGGGAGCCGCTCGCCCTCGACTCCGAGGACCTTCAAGCCCAGGCCCCGGGGCAGGGACACCTTGTCGTCCAGCACGTCGCCCGGGTTGGTGGAGAACCGCAGGATCGCGTCGTACGTGCCGGGCCGTGCGAACAGCCCCTGGGCGAGCGGCTCGGGCAAGTCCGGCAGCACCGTCAATTGCGCCCGCAGCACGCCGTGCGCCTTGGCATGGACGCTGCGGCGCGCGTGGCCGCTGTGCTCGAACGTCGTCTCGCGGATCTTGGCGAGCGTCTGGTCCAGGTCGGCGAACACCTGCGGCTCGTCGGGATCGGCCTGCTCGACGGCGGGGTGGTAGCGTACGGGCGACTGGCTGGCGGGGTCTTGGCGCATGGCGGGTCCTTGGCAGTGAGAGGGTGGGGGCGGGCGCATCAGCCTGGGAACAGGCGGACGGGAATGGACTTGGCGGCGGGCACGTGGCTTTCCCTGGCGTGGTGGTCCAGGGGCATCAACGGGTTGAGTTCGGGGTAGTAGCCCGCCACGGCACCGCGCGGCAGGTCGTAGGCCAGGACGGTCAGTCCGGCCACCTCGCGGCGGACGTCGTCCTGGCGCCATTGCGTGCGCGCCGTCACCCGGGCGCCGGCCTGCAGGCCGAGCCGTTCGATGTCGTGGGCATTCATCAACAGCACCTGGCGCGTGCCCTCGATCCGGCGAAAGCGGTCGTTCAGGCTGTAGATGGTGGTGTTGAACTGGTCGTCGCTGCGGATCGTGAAAAGGCGCAGCACCTCGCCGTCCACGGGCGTGGGAACCTGGTCCGGATCGGCCTGCAGGCCGCCGGGCGCGACGAAGGCGGCCCTGCCGCTGTCGGTCTCCCACACCCGATGGCGGGCCGCGATGGGCCGCGCGAAGCCGCCCGGGACCGCCAACCGGCGGTTGAAGTCATGGAAGATCTTGGGAAAGGTCAGCGCGATGGCGTCCCGCACGCGGGCGTAGTCGTCGGTCCACCCGGACCATGGAACGCGGGCGTTCGGCGCGAGGGTGGCCTGCGCGATGCCCGCCACGATCGACAGCTCGGAGCGCAGCGTCGCGGCCGCCGGCTCGGCCACGCCACGGGAGGGGTGCATGAAACCCGTCGAATCCTCGGTCGACACCGTTTGCTCGCCGCCGGCCTGCCGGTCGATCTCCACCCGGCCCAGGCACGGCAGCAGGTAGGCCACCTCGCCATGCATCACGTGGCTGCGGTTGAGCTTGGTCGCGATCTGAACGGTCAGCCGCATCCCGCGCCACGCGCCCTCGATGAGCGCCGTCTCGGGCACCGCGCGCACGAAATTGCCGCCGAGGCCGAGGAACGCCCGCACCGAACCGTCCAGGATGCCCCGACAGGCGGCGACGGTATCCAGGCCTTTCTTGCGCGGCGGCTCGAACTGGAACTGCGAGGCCAGCTGGTCCAGCGGGGCGAGTTCCGGCTTCTCGGTGATGCCCACCGTGCGCTGCCCCTGCACGTTGGAATGCCCGCGCACCGGGCACAGCCCGGCGCCGGGCTTGCCCACGTTGCCGCGCAGCAGCAGCAGGTTTGCGAGCATCTGCACGTTCAGCACGCCCTCGCGGTGCTGCGTGAGCCCCATGCCGTAGATGCCGATGACGCGTTCGGCCGCAAGGTAGGTGCGTGCGGCCTCCTCCAGCGCCGGGCGGGACAGGCCGGAGTCGCTTTCGATGTCGGCCCACGAGGCGGCGCTCATCGCCTGCGCGAGTTCGTCGTAGCCCTGCGTGTGCTCGGCGACGAACCGGGCATCGATGGCGCGGGGGCCGCCCGACGCCAGCGCGGCATCGTCCGCCTCGATCACGAACTTGCACAGGCCGGTCAGCGCGGCGATGTCGCCCCCGGGCCGGACCTGCAGGTACTGCGTGCTGATGGCGGTGCTGCCCGGCGTGAGCATGTCCACCGGCGACTGGGGGTTGTTGAACGCCACCAGGCCGCTCTCGCGCAGCGGATTGAAGGTCACGATGGGCACGCCGCGGCGCCGCGCGTCCTGCAGGGAATGCAGCATGCGCGGGCTGGACACGCCGACGTTCTGGCCGAAGAAGAAGATGGCGTCGCACTGGTCGAAGTCGTCCAGGTCCACCGTGCCCACCGGCGAACCGATGGACTTCTTGAGGCCGACCGATGTGCTCTCGTGGCACATGTTCGAGCTGTCGGGCAGGTTGTTGGTCCCATACAGCCGGGCGAAGAGTTGCCACAGGTACGACGTCTCCAGCGACGCCCGGCCCGACGCGTAGAACACCACCGCATCGGGCTGCAGCGCTTTCAGCTCCCGGCCGATGCCGTCGAAGGCCTCCTGCCAGGAGACCTCGACATACCGGTCCCGGCCGGCGTCGTAGCGCAGAGGAACCGTCAGCCGCCCGCCCGCCTCCAGCGCGTGGTCGGTCCAGCCGGCGAGTTCCGCCAAGGCGTGGGAATCGAAGAAGGCGGCGTCCAGGCGCCGGTCCGTCAGCTCCCACGACGTCGCCTTCGCGCCGTTCTCGCAGAACTCGGCGGGATGCGGGTGCAGCGGCTTGGCCCAGGCACAACTGGAGCAGGTGAAACCGTCGTGCTTGTTCTGCAGGGCCAGCGCCTTGATCACCGTGACGCCCGGGCGATCCCGCAGCAGGGTGCCGGCGACCGCTCTGACGGAGCCCCAGCCACCGGACGGCGGGGGATCCTGCTCTGCATTGGGTGATGCGCTGCTGGCTGGCGTGGCCAGGTCTTGGGCGGGGGGCGACGGCTTATCAGACATGGACCGCTTTCGACGCGGGCCTGTGGCGGTGCGGGGCAGCGGCCCGCTCCAGGAAGCCAGGGCGGGCGCGCAGCGGATGGCGGTGTCGGAATCGATCGATCGAAGGGGGTGGCATGCGGGGCTCGGCGGGCAATGGGGCGTGGCCCCCGATTACGCGGCTGGGGGCCGTGCAGGCCCTGTCGGATGGAGCGCCTAATGGCCATGCGCGTTGGCCGACAGCGGGCCGGTGGATTCTTCGCCGACGCGCCGGCGCAGCGGGCCGAGCGGCTGCCGCTGCAGGCCAGGAAGGGCCAGGGCCCGATCGGGCCTCGTCGTTTCAGGCGCCGGGCGATGCCGCTTGCACCACGCCGCTCCAGCGCGCGGTGCCCAGCCAGCCCTGCAGGGCGGCGGCCCCGGGCGGGGTGATGGCGAGCGCGCGCGAGCCTTCGCGGCGCACCAGCCAGCCCTGCTCCAGGCAGTGCGCGCACACCAGCGCGCCCAGGCGCCCGGCCAGGTGCGGGCGCCGCTCGCTCCAGTCCAGGCACGGGCGGCACAGCGGGCGCGGACCCCGCTGCGGCGGGCCGGCGGACGGGCCCGCCAGGTCCAGCCCCAGGCGCCCCAGCACGGCGGCGGCCCGGTCGGTCACCTGCCCGCTCGCCTCGGTGTCGAACACGATCGCGCCCTCTTGCAGCAGATGCTCGGCCACCGCCACCCCCAGCCGCCCGGCGATGTGGTCGTAGCAGGTGCGCGCCCTGCGCAGCGCCGCATCGCGCGGGCCCACCGCCACCGGGCGCGCCGGCGGGGCCTGGCCCGCGGCCAGCTGCATCAGCCCCTCCAGCAGCCGCGCCACCTCGGCCGAGGCGAGGCGGTGGTAGCGGTGGCGGCCCTGGCTCTGCACCGACAGCAGGCGCGCCTGCACCAGCAGGGCCAGGTGGCGGCTGGCGGTGGCCGGCGTGATGCGCGCCGCATCGGCCAGCTCGCGCGCGGTGAGCGCGCGCCCGTCCATCAGCGCCAGCAGCATGCCGGTGCGCGCCGGCTCGCCGACGAGCGCGGCGATGTGCGCGATCTGGTTGGTGTTCATGCCGGCCAGTGTGCCGCAGGTGCCGGCCGCGATGCTTCGTTCCACGGCGAAGCATCGACCCCGCGGAACGCGGCCCAATGTCAGCCTTGCCGTGCGATGCGGCGCCCCGCCGGCCCTCCGCCTTCGCCTCCCCAACCTTCTGCTCAAGGAACCCTCCATGGCCCTCACCTGCTTCATCCGTTACCGGCTCGACCCCTTCCAGATCGACGCGTTCCGCGAGTACGCCGCGCACTGGGGCCACATCATCCCGCGCTGCGGCGGCCATTTGCTGGGCTATTTCGTGCCCAGCGAGGGCACCAACGACGAGGCCTGGGGCCTGATCGCGTTCGACAGCCTGGCCGCTTACGAGGCCTACCGCGCACGGCTGCGGACCGATCCGCAAGGCTGCGCCAACTTCGAGCGGGCGCAGCGCCAGCGCTTCATCCTGCGCGAGCAGCGCACCTTCGCCGAGGTGGTGGAGGGCACGTTCCAGCGCCCCGCCCTGCCGCCGCACCCGCCGCTGTCGCTGCTGTCGCTGCTGGGATCCGCAGGAGAGCCGCCCGCCGCAGGGGCCACCGCATGATCGCCGTCATCTTCGAGGTCGTGCCCAGTGCCGCAGGCCGCCAGCCCTACCTGGACACCGCCGCCGCGCTGCGCTGCGAGCTGGAGCGCATGGACGGCTTCGTCTCCATCGAGCGGTTCGAGAGCCTCAGCCAGCCGGGCAAGCTGCTGTCGCTGTCGTTCTGGCGCGACGAGGCCGCCGTGGCGCAGTGGCGCCAGTGCGAGAGCCACCGCCATGCGCAGGCCGCCGGCCGCGCAGGCGTGTTCGCCGACTACCGCCTGCGCGTGGCGGCGGTGCTGCGCGATTACGGGCTGCACGACCGCGCGCAGGCGCCGGCCGATTCGCGCGCGATTCACGACGGCAGCAACGCCAGCCGGGGCCGCTCACCCCCATAGCCCCGCACCCATGCCTCCAGCGCCGGCACGGGCAGCGCCTGGCTGAAGTGGTAGCCCTGCAGTTCGTCGCAGTCGAGCAAGCCCAGGGCCTGCGCCGTGGCCAGGTCCTCCACGCCCTCGGCCACCACCTTCAGGCCCAGGGTGTGGCCCAGCGCGATGACGGCGCGGGTGATGGCCATGTCGGCCCCGTCGGTCAACATGTCTCGGATGAAGGACTTGTCCACCTTGAGCTTGTCGATGTCGAAGCGCTTGAGGTAGGCCAGGCTGGAATAGCCGGTGCCGAAGTCGTCGATGGACAGCTGAACGCCCAGGGCCTTGAGCGCGGCCAGCTGCTGCTGGGTGGCCTCTGCGTTCTCCATCAGCTGCGATTCGGTCAGCTCCAGCTCCAGCCACCGGGGCGGCATGCCGCAGCGCGCCAGCAGGGTGCGGATGTCGGGCACCAGCGCCGGGTCGGCCAGTTGCGCGGCCGAGAGGTTGACCGACACCGGCAGCCCCCCCAGGGCCAGGGGCGGCCGCACCCGGCGGGCGTCCTGGACGGAGGCGGCGGCAGTGCCGGAGGGCACCGCGGGGGCACCGGCGGGCATCGCGGCAGCGCCCGGCCCGGCCTGCCAGCGGGCCCACTGCAGGCAGGCCTGCTCCAGCACCCATCCGCCGATGGCGCGGATCAGGCCGGCCTCTTCCGCGATGGGGATGAACTCGCCCGGCAGCACCTGGCCGAGCACCGGGTGGTTCCAGCGCACCAACGCCTCCACGCCCGTGAGGCGGCCCGAGCGCGTGTCCACGCGCGGCTGGTAGTGCAGCTCCAGTTCGTGGCGCTCCAGCGCGCGGCGCAGCATCTGCTCCATGGCCTGGCGGGCCTGCACGCGCCGGTCGGTCTCCAGCGAATACAGGCGCGCCATGTCGCGGCCGGTGGTCTTGGCCTCGTACATGGCGGCGTCGGCACGGCGCATCAGTTCGTCCAGCCCCGTGCCGTCGTCGGGGTACACGGCGATGCCCACGCTGCACGACACGTTCAGCTCGTGCCCCTGCACCGGGTGGCTCTGGCGGATGAGCGGGATCAACCGGCGCTCCACGGCCTGCAGCACGTCGTCCGGGCCTTCCACGTCGCGCATCACGATCACGAACTCGTCACCGCCCAGGCGGCTCACGGTGTCGTGCGTGCGCACGGCCTGCAGCAGCCGCGCCGCCACCGAGCGCAAAAGCCCGTCGCCGATGTGGTGGCCCAGCGTGTCGTTGATGGACTTGAAGCGGTCCAGGTCGATGAACAGCACCGCCACGCGCTCGCCCGTGATGGCGGCATGCGCGATGGCCGCCTGCAGCCGCTGCACGCACAGCGAACGGTTGGGCAGCTCGGTGAGCACGTCGTGGTGGGCCAGGAACTGGATGCGCTCCTCGTTGCGCTTGCGGTCGGTGATGTCGATGGCGATGCCGATGTGGTTGGCCACGGCGCCGCCCTTGCCGCCCTCGCGCACCGCCGACACCATCAGCCAGGCCGGGTAGGTCTCGCCCGAGCGGCGCCGGAACCGCACCTCGCCCTGCCAGGACTCCTTGTCCAGCAGCGTGCGGGCGATGCGCGCGCCCAGCGGCGGCTCGCCCGGGTCCTCCAGCAGGAAGCCCAGGTTCTCGCCGATCACCTCGTAGAAGTCGTAATGCGTGCTGCGGCAGAACGCCTTGTTCACGCTCAGGATCTTCTGGTCCGCAGCCATGATGATGATGCCCTCGGACGAGGCCTCGAACACCTTGGCCCACAGCTCCAGCCGCTGCTCCATCACCTTGAGCACGTTGATGGGCGTGAAGGCGGTCAGCATGGCATCGCGCCCCTGGAAGTGCAGGCGCCGCGCCGACAGCACGGCCCACAGCGGCTCGGCGCTGCCTTTCCAGCGCACCTCGAACTCGTCCACCACGCCCTGGTCGGCCAGCCGCTGGAAAAAGCGTGCGCGCACACCCGGGTCCATGCCCGTGCGCCAGGGGTCTAGCGTGGTGCCGTTCAGCCAAAGGCCGGCCGGGGCGTTGGCGTGCAGCACCTCGTGCTCGGGCACGGAGGTGACCACCATCGGAATGGGCAGCGCCTCCACCAGCTCGCGCTGGGCCTCGGCGGCGCGCGCGCTGGCGGCCAGCTCCTGCTGCAGCACGCGCTCGCGGTCGAGCTGCGCCAGCATGCCGTTGAAGGCCGTCACCAGCCGGCCGATCTCGTCGCGGCTGGTCCAGTGCGCGCGCAGGGTGTGGTCGCCGCTGCGGCGCACTTCGTCGGCCACACGAGCCAACTGCTGCAGGGGCTTGGCGATCTGCCGCGCCACCAGCGTGACCAGGCTCAGGATGCAGCCCAGCAGCAGCACGGCCGTGCCCAGGTGCAGCCACATGCGCGCAAAGAGGTCGTCCACCCGGGCGTAGAGCAGGCGGTCCAGCTGCGCCGTGCCCTGCACCCACGCCGTCTGCAGCGCGCCCAGCAGCGCACGCTGGCGCGCGGGTAGCTCGGCCGCGGCGGTGCGCCCCTCGCCCTGGGCGATGCCCTGCAGCAGCGCCTGCAGGTCGTTGCCGGCCTGGCGCAAGGCCGCGCGCTGCGCGTCCAGCGCCGCCCTCAGCGCGGGCGAGCCAGCGATGAAGGCCTGGTCGTAGTCGGCATCGATGCCCAGCATCACCGCATCGAGCCGGCCCGCCAGCGTGAGCAGTTCGGCCGCGCGGTGGTCGCCCTGGCGGGCGCCGGGCGCATTCAGGAAGGCCGCCGTGTCGTGCGTGACCTGCAGCAGCTCCGGAAAGCGCAGCAGGATCAGCGACATCACGTAGTAGCTGTCCAGGTCGGGATCGAGGATCAGGTTGGACTGGTTGCCCACGGTCGTGAGCAGCTCGCGCCCCTGCCGCAGCAAGGGCCCGCGCACCGGCTCGCCGGCCGCCCCCATTGCGCCCACCGCTCCACGCCCCGCCGGGTCGCCGGTGGCCGACTGGCGCAGCAGCGCCTCGAAGCGCGCGGCCGGCTCGCCGGTCTTGAGTGCGCCGTCGTGATCGCTGCGCACCGCGGCCAGGCGGTCCATCAGCAGGATGCCCGCGATGCCGTCGCCCTCCATGAACGCCCCCATCAGCCCGTCGCGCACCACCGAGGCATAGGCGGTGCCCACGATCTCCTTGCGCGCGAAATCGATGGCCAGGAATTTCTCGTGGATCAGGATTCCCGAGACGTAGATCACGGCCGTCAGGTCCAGCAGGTAGATGAGCATGAGCTTGCGGCCCACACTGAGCCGGCCCAGCCAGCCCGATACGCGGTGCATGATTGCCATGGTGTCGTGCTTGGGGCCCCGCGCGGGGAAAGACCGGCGCGGGGCGGTTGCGGGAACGAACGGGGGGATGAATCGAATCAGCGCCACCGGGCCCCATGCAAATTCCAAGCCATACGCCCGGTGACAACGCGATCGGACCGCACCCATCGACAGAGCAGATTACAGGGCTATAATCTTCGGCTTTGCTGGCAATACCCCGTCGGCCAATACTAGTTACAGACGGGGGACCCGCTACACACGGCATTCAGGCCCGATCTCCTGGATACCCTCTGTGGGCACATTTTGGAAACCATTAGCTAATGACCACCATCCGCGTAAAAGAAAACGAACCCTTTGACGTCGCCCTGCGCCGCTTCAAGCGCACCATCGAAAAGCTCGGCCTGCTGACCGACCTGCGCGCCCGTGAGTTCTACGAGAAGCCCACCGCCGAGCGCAAGCGCAAGAAGGCCGCCGCCGTCAAGCGCCACTACAAGCGCGTTCGCAGCATGCAGCTGCCCAAGAAGCTGTACTAAGCTCTGACAGAGCCGGCCTCACCGCCGCAAAACCCGCGCTAGGGACGCCAAGCGCGGGTTTTTTCGTTTGGGGCACAGCGCGCCACCCCACCCACCCCTGATTTGAACGGAGAACACCATGAGCCTCAAAGAACAGATCACCGAAGACATGAAGACCGCCATGCGCGCCAAGGACGTCGAGCGCCTGGGCACCATCCGCCTGCTGCAGGCGGCGATCAAGCAAAAGGAAGTCGACGAGCGCATCACGCTGGACGACGCTGCCGTCGTCGCCATCCTGGACAAGCTCATCAAGCAGCGCAAGGACTCCATCACCGCCTTCGAAGGCGCGGGCCGCCAGGACCTGGCCGACAAGGAAAAGTCTGAAACGGCCGTGCTGCAGGCCTACCTGCCCGCGCGCATGTCCGCCGAGGAAACCCTGGCCGCCGTGAAAGCCATCGTGGCCGAACTGGGTGCCGCGGGCCCCGGCGACATGGGCAAGGTCATGGGCGTGGTGAAGACGCGGCTGGCCGGCAAGGCCGACATGGGCCAGGTCTCCGCCGCCGTGAAGGCCGCGCTGGCCGGCTGATCCGGCACCCGGGACGCGTGCAATGCGCGTCCTTGCAAAGCCGGGTGACGGCGCACCGCACCCGGCTGCCCCTCCCTCTCAATCCCCGGCACCGTCCACCGCACCGCTGCGTTCAGCATCACCGCTGGCCGCCCACTCCTGGCGGAAGTGCTCCTGCAGAAACTCCACGCATACGCGCACCTTGGCCGACAGATGGAGCCGCGTGGGATACACCGCCCACACATTCGCCTCCTGCCGCCACTCGGGCAGCACCGGCACCAGATGCCCTGCGCGCAACTGCGGCCCCACGTCCCACAGCGAGCGCAGCGTGATGCCGCGGCCGTGCACGGCCCACTGCACCACCATTTCCCCGTGGTTGGCCGACAGTGGGCCGCGCACCTTCACCGACTCTTCCACGCCGCCGCTGCGCAGGCGCCACACGCCGAACGGGTGGTCACGCTCCTTGATGACGAGGCAGTCGTGGCTGGACAGCTCCGCCAGCGTGCGCGGCATACCATGGCGCGCCAGATAGGCGGGCGCCGCGCACAGCACCCGGTGGTTGTCCGCCAGCCGCCGCGCGATCAGGTGCGGCGCGATCTCGTCGCCCACGCGCACGTCCAGGTCGAACCCCTCGCCCGCCACGTCCACCAGCCGGTCGAACACCTCCAGCCGCACCTGCAGGGCCGGATGGCGCTCCACCAACCGCGACAACGCCGGCGCCACCACGCGCCGCCCGAAGCCGAAACTGCAGCTCACCCGCAGCAGGCCGCGGGGCTCGCGCCGCGTGACCGCCACCTCCTGCAGCAGCTGGTCCACATCGTCCAGGATGCGCTGCGCCCAGTGGAAGACGCGCTCGCCCTCCTCCGTCACCACCACGCGGCGCGTGGTGCGGTGCAGCAGCTTGACGGCCAAATCCTCCTCCAGCAGTCGGATGCGCTTGCTCACATAGGCGGGCGAGGTGCCCAGCTCGGTCGCGGCCTCGCGGAAGCTCGATTTGCGCACCACCACGGTGAACACGCGCAGGTCGTCGTTGGAAGGAATTTTATGCACGAAGTGTGAAGAATGAGACCACAGGCGGCGGATTGTATTTTGCGCGGCACTGCCGAACAATGCCCCCATCCGGCACCTGCCGCTCTGCTTTTTTCCACAAGGACCCCCATGCAAAAAACCAAGTACCAGATCGCCGTGATCCCCGGCGACGGCATCGGCAAGGAAGTCATGCCCGAGGGCCTGCGGGCCATCCAGACCGCGGCCGAGCGCTTCGGCTTCGAACTGGAATGCCGCACCATCGACTGGGCCAGCTGCGACTACTACGCCGCTCACGGAAAAATGATGCCCGACGACTGGAAGGCCCAACTCGCCGGCGTGGACGCCATCTTCTTCGGCGCCGTCGGCTGGCCCGCCACCGTGCCCGACCATGTGTCCCTGTGGGGCTCGCTGCTCAAGTTCCGCCGCGAGTTCGACCAGTACATCAACCTGCGCCCCGTGCGCCTCTTCGAAGGCGTGCCGTGTCCCCTGGCCGGCAGGAAGCCCGGCGACATCGACTACTTCGTCGTGCGCGAGAACACCGAGGGCGAATACACGTCGCTGGGCGGCATCATGTACGAGGGCACCGACCGCGAGATCGTCATCCAGGAATCGGTCTACTCGCGCCACGGCGCCAACCGCCTCTTGAAGTTCGCCTTCGACCTGGCGCAGAGCCGCGCCAAGAAGCACGTGACCCTCGCCACCAAGAGCAACGGCATCGCCATCAGCATGCCCTGGTGGGACGCCCGCGCCGACGACATCGCCAAGGGGTACCCCGAGGTCACGCTGGATAAGCAGCACATCGACATCCTCACCGCGCGCTTCGTGCTGCAGCCCGGGCGCTTCGACGTGGTGGCCGCCACCAACCTGTTCGGCGACATCCTCAGCGACCTGGGGCCCGCCACCACCGGCACCATCGGCCTGGCGCCTTCGGCCAACCTGAACCCCGAGCGCACCTTCCCCAGCCTGTTCGAGCCCGTGCATGGCTCGGCGCCGGACATCTACGGCCAAAACATCGCCAACCCCATCGCCATGATCTGGTCGGGTGCGCTGATGCTGGACTTCTTGACGCAAGGCCAGGGCGCAGGGCGGCAGGCGCACGATGCCATCGTGGCGGCGATCGAAGAGGTCATCAAAACCGGGCCGAAGACGCCCGACTTAGGGGGCACGGCCAACACCACCCAGGTGGGCGAGGCCATCGCGGCACGAATCGCCCGGGGCTGATCCACCCACAGCGAGCATTGAAGGCGGCGCTGGCAGCGACTCCTTCAACGCGGGTCCGGCGCTCCCTTCGATGCTGGCAGGTGCGTGCGATGGCCAAGGTCGAGACTGTCCAGTCGCGCATGGACGGGTTCCATGGCGGCGTACGGCAGGATGCGATAGGGCTCCCGCGCAAGCCCATGGCCCGCACCATCCCCCCGCGCCGGCTCCGGCAGGTAGAGAAGGTGGTCATCGCATCTCGGCAGCAGGCGGTCATAGGCCCTCTTGACCACGCCGTAGCATTCGCAGGCCCGCCGTTCCAACCCGACCCGGTCCATGACCTCGATGCGGCCCCGGGCGTAGCGGATCAGGCCGGCCTTCTGCAACTTCATGGCGGCTTCGGTCACGCCTTCGCGCCGCACGCCGAGCATGGTGGCGATCAGTTCCTGCGTCATGAACAGCCAGTTGCCCTGGGTCCGGTCCATGCTCAGCAGGAGCCAGCGGCACAGTTGCTGGTCCAGCACATGGTGCCGGTTGCACGCGGCCGTGTGCGACATCTGCGACATGAGCGCCTGGATGTAGCGCAGCAGCAGATGCAGGACAGGTGGGCGGTTCACTTCTTCGCGAAAGAACTCGCTGCGCATGCGCAATGCCTTGCCCGCGTTCAGTACCACGGCCCGGATGGCGCCCGAAACGCCGCCCATGATGACCGAGATGCCCACCACGCCCTCGTTGCCGACGACCGCCAGCTGCGCGGACGAGCCGTCTTCCATCACGTGCAACTTGGAGACGATGGCCGTGGTGGGAAAGTAGACGTGGCTGGTCGTCACGTTCTCCTCGGACAGCACCTTGCCCAGAGGCAGGTCCACCATCTCCAGGAAAGGCAGCCACCGCTGCAGATCGACATCATCCAGCGCCGCCACAAGCGTGTTGCGTGACACCTCGGGGATACTTAATTGCATGCGCATGGTGGGGCGTGATGAGAGTGGAAATGTCAAATCAATATAGGTAAACCTTTTCAACTTCTCTGTTCGATAGCGAACACATAAAACCCGCCCGTGCAGGCCCGCACACCAAAGAGAGCGTTTCGCGGCGGGCACACGCAGTGGAACCACAGGCCCACCGCTGGCCGCCGGACACCGCCACAGGGCCAAGCACTGGCACCGAAGCCTTGTTCAGGGGGTGGGTCCGGCTAGAGCATGGTCAGCCAATGCACATGGTTGGCCGCCAGCATCATTTGGCGCTTTTCCTCTTCGAGGTCTGCAATCTGCGCGAGAGCCTGTGCCAGTGCAGCCTGCAAATGCTCCAGGGAACCCGGCGCCTGGCCTTCGGGCGGCACGGTGGCTTGGGATGCGATGGTGTGGTGGTCCATGGCGGGGGCCTTTCGTCTCGAACATGTTTTCAGCCGTTTTAGCGGCTTTGGATCGCACCATCCGTTCGCCAGCGTACCCAGGCCGGCGTCGTCGATGTACGGCAGCGAACAGAACCGCCGCAACCCCTCCTGCCCAATGGCCGCTCATCACCACGAAAGGGCGGGATCATGTCCATCTTCAGAGCCTTCTTCCACCATGCCGCCAGCACCCGGCAACGCGGGCATGCGGGGCGCCTCGTGTGTGCGGGTCTCCTTGTGCTGCTTTCCGCATGCGGCGGCGGCGATGATGGCAGCGGCGAATCGGCAGCCAGCACGGCCGCCGCCGGCACCCAGTCCTCCACCCCGGCCGCTGCGGGCGACCGCTGGCTGCCCCAGGTCAAGGCGGTGCAATTGCCATCCTCCACGCAGCCCCCCGCCACCGAAATGGCGGCCGATGCGGTGGCCGCGCAGCCAGCAACGCAACGGGCAGCGGTGGCTACGGTGGCTACGGTGGTCGCTCCCTTCAACAACGGGGTGGAAGACCCGGGCCTGCTGATGCTGCTGTTGCCCGACGACCAGCCCGCGACCGATCCGCGCGTGACGGCCTGGTTGGATGCCGCATCGGAGACGGGCACGCGCATCGCCGTGGTCACCGACGCGCAGTTCCTGGCCATGGCCCCGGCCAAGGCGCTCAAGTACGCCGGGCTCGTGCTGCCCGACCAGCTGCACGTGATCGCCACGGATGCATTGCTGGCCTCCGTGCGCAGCTATGTGACGGCAGGCGGGCGGGCACTGCTGACCTACGACTTCGGCGCCCTGACGCTCAATGCCAACAACCAGCCCGTCTATCCCATTCCGAAATCGCGGCTGAGCGATCTGGCGGGGGTGGACTATGTGCTGTACGACGCGCTGCTGGGCCAGATGGTGGGACTGGGCCCGGTGACGGCCATGCGCAGCACCATGCGCGAGCTGCTCGTGCCCCCGGGAAAGTCGCTGCCCTACAACCTGGTGCAATCGTCGGCCACCGCCTCCGAAGCCTCCGCGGTCGCACCCGGCACGGGCCAGGCCCCGACGGGAAGCAACGGCCTCCTGGGAGCGGCGCGCCTGGCCGTGGGCGAGGCGCTTTATCTGCCCACCAGTCCCGGCGACCCGGGCGGGGTCAAGGGGTTCGATCCGCAGCAGTTCCAGTCCCTGCCTTCCTACTCCGTGCAGGACCGGCAACGCTCGGCGGCGGGACAGGTGCGCGCTCGGTCGGTGACCGTGGATTTCGGCAAGGCATTCAAAGGCCGGCAGCCGGCGGCCGCCACCCGCGTGCAGCCCGCCGGCCTGGCACGGCATCCGCTGACGGTGGCATCGGCGGAGGCATCGCAGGCCAGTGCCTCGCTCGCCGGTGAATCGCTGCAGGCGGCGGAAGTGGACACGCTGGACGCGTACAACGGCTACCTGCTGGGCCACCTGATTTATCCGACCTACGTGACCACCGGCACCTACGCCGGAACACCGCTGGCGCTGTCCCCGTCGTTCGGACTCGTGGCGGGCATTCAGACGACCGGCACAGGCAAGGTGCTGTTCGTGAACATGCCCCTGACCTATCTGAAGGGGCGCACCGACGCATTGCCGATGCACGGCTTTCTGCGCTACTTCATGGAACACCTCGTACAAGGAGCCCACCTGTCGGCCATGCCCAACGGGGTGGCCGGAATGACGCTGGACTGGCATCTGGACTCGATGGCCGCGCAGCAGCCTTCGCTGCATCTGGAGGCTGCCGGCGTCTTCAACACGCACAAGTTCTCCATGGAGATGACGGCGGGGCCCGACACCATCGTGCCGGGCGACGGCCTGGGCTGGAACCTGAACAACAACACGGTGGCGCAGCAGTTGCTTAGTCGGCTGGACGCGAAAGGCCATGCGATCGGATCGCACGGCGGGTGGATCCACGACGACTACGGCCTCAACGCCACGGAGAACAACGCTGCGGAGTTCCAGCCGTATCTGGTGCAGAACAGGAGCGCAGTGGACACCGTCGTGGGCCGCCCGGCGCGCGGCTACTCGGCCCCCCAGGGCAACAATCCGCCATGGGCCATGACCTGGCTGGAGCAGCAAGGCGTGGTGGCGGCCTACTTCGGCGGCCACACCGGGCTGGGCGCCACGCGCCAGTACCGAGACGGCGTGCTGCTCAACCCGGCGCTGTGGGTGTTCCCGGTCACGCCCCAGGGCACGTATGCCACGTTCGAGGAATGGCAGGACTACAACGTGCCCAAGGCCGAGGTGAACGCTTGGTACCAGGCCATGGTGGACTTCTCGGTCAACTACAACACCAGCCGCATGGTGTACGCACACCCGCCCGGCGCGAACGACTGGATCGACGTCGTGAAGGGTCTGCTGGCCTATGGGCAGACGAAGGGCGCGAAGTTCAGGTGGTACACCATGCCACGCCTGGCCGATTTCATGGCAACGCGCAACCAGGTGGGCTGGACCCAGACCCTGCTGGCGAACGGCACGACGACGCGCTTCACGGCGACGCACCCCACCACGATGGCCGAGATGGTGTGGATGCTGCCCAAGGCCCGCTACCTGCGGCCCACCATCGTCACCGCGGGGTCGGTGACCGTCTCGGACGGCGGTACGGTCTGGCTGGTCACGGGCAAGCCGGTGACGCAGGCCCAGTTCCAGGCGCAGCGCAACCCCGCGTTCATTCCTTGAACCCCCACTGACGCTGTGCCGGGCAAGCGCTGCGCTATGTGGGTCAGCGAACAGACCGCTCGCCAAACCGCACGCACCATCGCCCGTGCCGTTCAGAAAGAGATCGGGCCGATGGAGCATGGGGCTCCCGCCACTCCACTGCAGCGTGCCCGCCGGCACTGCGCCCCCTCCGGGATGCCTGGCTTTTTCCTCTTTCCTCTCCACCCCCACCACCGCAAAGGATCGAGCCATGCAGGACATTCTCATCGTCTCGGGCACGCGCCCCGAGATCATCAAGCTGGCACCCCTGTACCACGCACTGCGGTCGCTCAGCTGGGCCCACGTGCATTGGCTGCACACGGGCCAGCACGATGAAATGGCCATCCAGATGCTGGACTGCTTCACCATCCGGCCGGACATCGTGCTCCACCGCGAAGGCAGCACCCTGCAGGAATTCAGCGCCGGCTGCCGCCGCCAGATCGACGGGGTGCTGCAGGCGAAAGACTATGCGCTGGTCATCGTGCAGGGCGATACCGAGTCCGCTTTCATCGGCGCGCTGGCGGGCTTCTATCGTGGCCTGCCCGTGGCCCACGTGGAGGCGGGGTTGCGCACCTACAACCTGGCGCGGCCCTTTCCCGAAGAAGGGCTGCGCCAGATGATCAGCCGGCTCGCGCAGTTCCACTTTCCGCCCACCTCGCGCTCGCGCACCGCGCTGCGGTCGGAGGGCATCCCCGACGAACGCATCCACGTGACGGGCAACACCGTGGTGGATGCGCAGCACTGGACCTGCACCCACCACGGGGTGCGGCGTCGCACCACCGGTCGGGGGCACCTGCTGGTCACCTTCCACCGACGCGAGAGCTGGGGCGAAGGCGTGCGCGGCATCTGCCGGGCCATCGCCGATCTGGCGCGGCAGAACCCCGGGCTGCAGGTGCTGTTTCCGGTGCACAAGAACCCCGTGGTGCGCGAGCCGGTGCAGGCGCTGCTGGGCGGCATCGCCAACATCCAGCTGAGCGATCCGCTCGATTACATGGACATGCAGCAGGCGCTCGCCGATGCCTGGCTGCTGCTCACGGACTCGGGTGGACTGCAGGAAGAAGCCCCGACCTTCGGCGTGCCCGTGCTGGTGCTGCGTGACGAAACCGAGCGGCCCGAGGCCGTGCAGGCCGGTTGCGCGCTGCTCATCGGTCCGTCGTACGACGCCATCGTCTCGCACGTCACGCGGCTGCTGGGCGACCCCCACGCGCACCGGCAGATGGCGCAGGTGCACAGCCCCTTCGGCGACGGCCAGGCCTGCCAGCGCATCGTCTCCGTGCTGGCGAGCCACCTGGTGCCCGCCGCACCCATGCCCTTGCCCCTGGCGGCCTGACACCATGCATCCGCTCGGACTTCTTCCCGCCTTCTCGGCGCAGCCGGTCGCCGCCGTGATGGCCTATCTGCTGATGTTCGTGGTGCTGTTCATGGTGCTGTACGGCATCAGGCACTTCGCGTTCACCATGAGCCGGCTCGTCGGCACGCAGCGCCACCCCTATCTGGACATCGCGGTGGCTCAGTGGCCCATGATCACCGTGTTCATTGCCGCGCACAACGAAGAGAAGGTCATCGCCGGCTGCATCGAGGCGCTGCTCAAGACCGACTACCCCGCCGACCGCATGATGATCATTCCGGTGAACGATCGCTCCAGCGATGCGACGGCGCAGATCATCAACGGCTACGACGAACGGTTCCCGTCCCGGCTGGCCCCCTTTCACCGCACCAGCGGCAAGCCGGGCAAGTCGGCGGCGCTCAAGGACGCACTGCGCTTTGCCGAGGGCGACATCGCCATCATCTTCGATGCCGACTACGTGCCCGGGCGCGGGCTGCTCAAGCAACTGGTGGCGCCCTTCTTCGATCCGGAAGTGGGTGCGGTGATGGGCCGCGTGGTGCCCGTCAACAGCGGCGCGAACCTGCTGACCCGGCTGCTGGACCTGGAGCGCTCGGCCGGCTACCAGGTCGACCAGCAGGCGCGGATGAACATGAACCTGATGCCGCAGTACGGCGGCACCGTGGGGGGCGTGCGCATGTCGGCCGTGGAGGCCGTGGGCGGCTGGCACGACGACACGCTGGCCGAGGACACCGACATCACCTTCCGGCTCATGTTCAACGGCTGGAAGACCGTGTACACCAACCGCTCGGAGTGCTACGAGGAAGTGCCCGAGGAATGGCCCGTGCGCATCAAGCAGGTCAAGCGCTGGGCCAAGGGGCACAACCAGGTGCTGGCGCGGCACTGGTGGAAATTCGTCACCAGCCCCTACCTCACGCTGGGCCAGCGCGTGGACGGAATGCTGCTGCTGTTCGTCTTCGTGATCCCGCTCATCATGCTGGCCGGCTGGTGCCTGGCGCTGGGGCTGTACTTCCTCAATGCAGGGTCGCTGCTGTCGCAATTGATCCCCGTGTTCGCGCTGATGGTCTACGGCACGCTGGGCAACTTCGCCGCGTTCTTCGAGATCGTCATCGCGGTGCTGATCGATGGCAACCGCCGGCGCCTGCGGCTGCTGCCATTGAACATGCTGGGCTTCATGGTGAGCCTGTTCGCCATCTCCGGCGCCGTGTGGAGCCTGCTTCTGGACGCTCTCTTCAAGCGCGAGATGGTGTGGGACAAGACGGCGCGTTACCGCAACGAGGTCAAAAATGCCTGAATACCCTTCCATGCTGCTGGCCTTCGCGACGGCCTGCGCCGCGCTGTTCTTGCTGCCTTTCGTGCCCGCCATCCGCGAATGGCGCCGCCCGACCGACAGCGCGGCCCTGCTGGTTCCACCCGACCATGCGGCCGACATCGACCACTTCGCCCGGCGGCTGCGCGCCGATGCGCAGGCCCGGCTCGGCCACGGCGAGTCCACGGGGTACGAGTCCTTCGACCTGATCCCGCCCGACGCCGCGCCTGCGGCATGGGCCAGCGCCCGGGCCCGCCTGCTGGCGTGCGGCGATGTGACGACGCCCGCGGCCATCGTCGCGCTGCAGCCCGTGTTCGTGGAAGGCAGCATGCACGTGGGTGCCGGCAGCGCGTTCTCCAGCCTCTATGCCACGCGCGACCTGGAGTTGGGTAACGGCAGCAAGATCACCGATTGGGCGCATGCCGACGGAGAGCTGCGCCTGGGCCCCGGCAGCACGGCCCTGCGGCGCGTGTCCGCGGGCGCGGCGGTGAAGCTGGCCGCCCCCTGCTGGTTCGAGCGGCTCCATGCGCCCGTGGTGCGGCTGGGAGGCCCGGGCACGGGTCAGCCCTCCACGGCCCCGCCCACCCCCACGCCGCCGGCCCAGCAGACGGCCAGCTATGCCACGCTGGCGCACGCCATCCAGCGCACCCCGCAGCTGTACATGGTGCGGGGTGACTGCACGCTGGCGGAGCACTCCATCTACCGTGGCTCCCTGGTGGTGACGGGGTTCCTCACCATCAGCCCCTTCACCACCGTGGTCGGCGACATCAAGGCGCGCGGCGGCATCACGCTGGGAGAAGGGGCCGTCGTGCACGGCGCCATCACCTGCGAGCAGTCCGCGTACCTGCTGCCCGGTGCGCTAGCGCTGGGGCCGGTGGTGTGCGAAGGCGATGTGATGCTCGGTGCGCGCACCGTTGTCGGGCTGCCCGATGCGTTGACGACCGTGAGCGGGCGCTGCATCGTGGCGGAGGAAGGCGCGGTCGTGCACGGCACGCTCTGGGCCCACGAGATCGGCATGGTGAAGCAGGCATGAACACCCGCCTCTCCCGCGCCCTGCAAGCCCTGGCCGCCATCGCGGCCATGGCGTTGCCCCTGCCCTTCGCCAACGCCGCGGGCACCGCCAGCAGGGCGGGCGCTGCCACGCTACTGGACCTGCAGGCGTACGGCGGCGACAGCGGCGCCATCACCATCCTGCATGGCGGCGCGGCCAGCGACCCCTACTTCACGCTGCAGGCGCTGCTGCTCGCGCACGACAACGGCCTGGACATCCAGGGCCCGGCCGTCCGGTTCGCGGACTGGCTGGTGCCGCAGCAAAAACCCGACGGCACGTTCGACCGCTTCTGCCGCGATGACGGCGGCGGGTGGAAGGCCTGCAAGACCGCCGATGCCGACGACTCGCTGCTGGCGATGTGGCTCAGGCTGCTGCAGGCCATGCCGGCGCACGTGAAAGCCTCGCCCGCCTTGCGCAAGAGCCAGACCACCAGCCGGGCGGCGCTGGCCCACCTCTACCAGCCCTCGCGCGGGATCTACATGGTGTCGCCGGTGTACCTGCACGGCCTGTTCATGGACAACCTGGAGGTCTGGTCGCTGCGCGTGCGCGAGCCCCTGAGCGCGCCGGGCGCCGAGCCGTCCGAGCGGCTGGCGCAGGCCATCCACGACACGTTCTGGGACCCGGTGAACCGCCGTTTCCTGGTGTCCACGCAGATGGAGCAGCGCGCGCAACCGGCGGCCTTCTACCCGGACCACGTGGCCCAGCTGTTTCCGCTGATGGTGGGCTTTCCCCTCCTGCCGGACTCGGCCGACGCCCATTACCGCGACTGGATGCGCCGGCACCGAAGCGAGTGGCTGGCCCAGGGCCAAACCGACTACCCGTGGGGAATCATCGCCGTGCTGGCGCTGCGCCGCAACGACCCGGACACCGCCCGCTGCTGGGTGCGCCACAGCGCCCCGCTGCGGCATTCGGCCCGCTGGGCGGTCACCGACGAAGTGTCCTTCCAGATCCTGGCCAGCAAGGGTGTGGTCGCCGCCCCTCCCGCGACCGCCTGCCGCTAGCCGACCCGCCCCCCCCATTGGAGCCCCCCGCATGCAACGCCACCCGGCCCTTCACTTTCTCTGGCTGCTTGCCCTGTGCGCGCCCGCGCCCGGCCTGGCCCAGGCACCCGCCACAGGACAGGACCTGGTCATCCCCGCGCCGCCCGCACCCGTCGAAGAGCGCACCCGCAGCCTGCAGCTCAGCGCGGGGACGCAGCACCTGAGCGGCCCCTACGGCAACTGGCGCGACATGACGCTCACCGGCGGATGGGGCCTGCCCGGCCATGTGCTGCAGGGCGAGCTGTCTTCGCACCGGCGCTTCGGCGTGGGCGGCACCTACCTGGGCGTGGGAGATACATACCGTTTCGACGAAGACTGGTACGGCTCGGTGACCCTCGGCGCTGGCGACGGCGCGTTCTACCTGCCCAAGTACCGCGTGGACGCCACGCTGAACCGCAAATTCCTGGCCGACCGCCGGCTGGTGGGCACCCTGGGCGCGGGCTACTACAGGGCGCCGGACGGTCACTCCGACCGCAGCGTGCTGCTGGGGGCCACCTACTACTTCGAGGCGCCCTGGATCGTCGAGGGCGGCGTGCGCTTCAACGAAAGCGCCCCGGGCAGCGTGAACACGCGCCAGCACTTCGTGGCCCTGACCTGGGGCCGCGCCAAGGCCGACCTGGTGACCGCGCGGGTCGGCTGGGGGGGCGAAGGCTATCTGGCCACCGGCCCCGCCACGCAGCTGGTCAACTTCACCAGCCGCGAGGCCAGCATCGCCTGGCGACACTGGATCGGCCAGAACACCGGCCTGCTGCTGGCCGTGAACCGCTACAGCAACCCGCTGTACCGGCGGGCGGGCGCCACCGTCGGCCTGTTCCACGATTTCTGAGCAGAGACGCCATGACACCAACCACCCCCATCCCGGCCGATGCCGCGCATCCGCACGGCCGCGCCTTCGCCGCCACCTTCGAGGCCTTGCGCGAAACCGGCAGGCAGGTGCACAGCCGCCCGCACCGCTCCATGACCCCCCTGAAGGTGACGCCCTTCCTGCTGATCCAGGCCATCGTGCTGCCCGCGGCGCTGTGTGCGCTGTTGGTGTGGGGGCGGCGCGACCTGTTCGACTTCTGGCGGGACGTCATCGTGTTCTGGTCGCAGGCCCTGGACATTCCTTTGCGGCGATTGCTGATCGACGGCCGCGTGGGCTCGGACGGCATGGCGCTCACCGCGGGCGCGAGCGACCGCCCCCTGCCCGGCATGGCCGGCATGGCGGCCGCGGCGGGCATGGTGGTGGTGCTGCTCTTGGCCTCGCTGCGGATGCGCAAAGCCAGCCTGCCCCTCAAGTACCCGATGCGCATCATCGGCGTGGTGCAGGCGTTCGCGCTGGCCTACTTCTGGTTCATCCCGCAGCATTTTCCGTACACGATTTCCCGGCACAGCGAAGAGCTGATGTTCATCGGCTACGTGATGATGGTCGCCACGCCGGTGATGCTGGGCGCCGGCTACTACATCCTGAACGAAAGCCTGCTGTCGAAGGTGGGCAACACCCTGGCGATCCTGGCGTTCTTCGCGTTGCTCATCCCCCACCAGGTGATGGCGCAGGCGTTCCTCATGCACCATCTGTCGGTGCTCTACATGCCGGTGCTGTACATCTGCTTCGGCGCCGTGTTCGATGCGCTCGTGTTCGTGGCGCTGTACTCCTGGGTCATGAGCGACGTATCGCCGAACGCCATGCGCTGAGAGAAAGGACAGCGCAACCGCCGCTTGCGGAATGACCGGCCCTGCGGCGCAGCCCCGGAACGAACCGCTCAGAGGCTGTGCGAGGGCGGCAACAGCCGGTCGTACTCGCGCTTGACCACGGCGTAGCACTCGCACGAGCGCTGCTCCAGCGCAGGCCGGTCCAGCACCTCGATGCGCCCGCGCGTGTAGCGGATCAGCCCAGCCTTCTGCAGCTTCATGGCCGCTTCCGTCACGCCTTCGCGCCGCACGCCCAGCATGCCCGCGATCAGCTCCTGCGTCATGACGAGCGTGCTGCCCTCCAGCCGGTCCAGGCTGAGCAGCAGCCAACGGCACAGTTGCTGGTCCAGCATGTGGTGGCGATTGCAGACCGCGGTCTGCGACATCTGCGTGATGAGTGCCTGGATGTAGCGCAGCAGCAGCGGCAGGATGGCCGGATTGGCCACGTCGCCGCGGATGCGATCGGCCCGGATGCGAAAGGCCCGGCCGGCGCTCTGCACCACGGCCCGGCTCAGGATCGACCCGCCCCCCATGAAGAGGGAAATGCCCACCACGCCTTCCCGCCCCACGACGGCGATCTCCGCGGAGGAGCCGTCTTCCATCACATACAGCAGCGACACGATGGCGGTGGACGGAAAGTAGATGTGCCGCACCGCCGCGCCGGACTCGTACAGCACCTGCCCCAGCGGAAGCTCCAGCACATCGATGAGGGGTAGCCAGCGCTGCAAATCGTCTGCGGCCATCGCATGCAGTATTCCGTTGCTGGAGACGTCGTCAGGTTGCAGTGGAACGCGGGACATAGGTGTGGCTTGTTCGCTTGAGTGTTTCAAAAAGTATATGAACAACGCGGAATGACTTATGTGCGGTAGCGAACATAAGGGAGCTTGTTGCGAAAAGGCATTCACGGGACATCTACGCCAAAATATCGCCAACACATTGCCAAGGTTCGGTTGGGCGCGCTGATGCTGGACTTTTTGACATAAAGCCAGGGGAAGGACTGCAGGACTCTAGATGCCATCTTGCCGACGAGTGAAGTGATCAAAAATGGGGTGGAGACACCGGGCTTGGGCTTTGTTGCACAAATCGCGATGCTGATGCCCGTAGACTGACTGCGTGACAGAGACGAAGAACAGGCAGCGGAGCAAGTACCGCACGACGAACTGGAAGGCGTACAACGCGGCGCTGAAAGCGCGAGGCTCGTTGACGATGTGGCTAGATGAGGGCATGCAGTGGTTTGGCACGCCGACCGGCAGGCGTGGACGCAGCCGAACCTTCTCGGACGCAGCAATCCAGTTCTGCCTGAGCATCAAGTGCCTGTTCGGCCAGCCCTTGCGACAGGCGCTGGGCATGGTGCAGAGCCTGCTGCGGCTGGCAAAGCTGGACTGGCCGGTACCTGACTTCAGCACTGTTTGCCGGCGCCAAAAGACCTTGCAGGTCGAACTGAGCTACCAGCGAACCAACTCGCCGCTGCAGTTGCTGGTGGACAGCACCGGCATCAAGTTCCTGGGCGAAGGAGAGTGAAAACGCAAGAAGCATGGTGCTGAATACCGGCGCGAATGGCGCAAGGTCCATCTGAGCATCGACGCGCAGACGCTGGAAATACGCGCCATCGAGGTGACCAGCAACGCCATTGGGGATGCGCCGATGTTGCCCGGGTTGCTGGCTCAGATTCCCACTGACGAATCCATCGAAAGCGTCAGTGCCGATGGCGCCTACGACACGCGCGCCTGCCTGGACGCCATTGCCGAGCGGCACGCGATGGCGGTGATCCCGCCCCGCAAGAACGCCAGCCATTGGAAGAAGTCGAGTCCGGGCTCGGCGCATCGTAATGAGGCCATTCGGGCGTGCCAGCGCCTGGGTCGCGGCATTTGGAAGAAGTGGAGCGGCTACCACCGGCGCAGCCTTGTGGAGACGAAGATGCACTGCTTCAAGCGACTGGGCGAACGGGTGATCGCGCGCACGTTCGACCGCCAGGTTGTGGAGCTGCATGTCCGCGTGGCCTTGCTCAATCGGTTCAGTCAGATCGGCCGTCCTCACACCGTGTCGGTGACTGCTGTGGCATAGGTCCGTCTGGGGTTGGGGTCATGCCGTCTGCAATTCGATTTGTGCAACAGCGCCGAAAAATCCTATTGGGCACCGTGCTCACCCTGGCGGCCGGCACATCGTTCGGTGCCACGGTCAACATCAACAGCACCGGCAACTACGCCAGCCTGCAGAACTACACGAACTGCACCACGACGCCCGCGAGCCTATGCGCCAACTTCCTGACCACGAACAACGTGACCGGCACGTTCACGACGGCCGGCAACCTGCCGGCCAACGCCAGCAACCTGGAGATCGGCTCGACCGTCACCTCCTACAGCTTCTCCACCGGGCTCGATACCGTCGCCTCGACCGATGCCAATGCGCGCCTGAACACGCTGCGCATCTCCACCGACGCCTCCGGCAACATCACGAACGTGAATCTGATGCAGGCCGTGCTGTGGCTGACGGGCACGGCGCCCCACACCACGGCGGACCGTTTCACGGCCGCAGTGATCGCCAGCAACGCAGGCACCGCCACCCACAATTCCGGCTGCCAGACCGTGGGCACGGGCAACAGCGGGGTCACCAACACCTGCCTCGTCTCCACCGTGACCGACACCTCCCGCAGCACGGCCAACGCCTCGCCCGTGAGCTTCTCCATGGCGGCCGCCGCGGTGACGGCATCGCCGATTCCCACCGTATCCGAATGGGGCCTAATGTTGATGGCCTCGCTGCTCGGCATGTTCGGCATCGCCCGCCTGCGCCGCCAGCGCTGATCGGTTTTCGCTCAGCCCAACAAAAAACCCGCCGCTGGCGGGTTTTTTGTTGGGGCAGGTGCTTTCGGCATCGCTGCGTGCTGCATCAGCTGCCCGCCACCTTCATGCGGTTCACGAGGATCGAGCCCACGGTCTTGGCGCCGTAGTTGTAGGCATCGGCGCCCACGGCTTCGATGCCTTTCAGCATGTCCTTCAGGTTGCCGGCGATGGTGATCTCATGCACCGGGTAGGCGATCTGGCCGTTCTCCACCCAGAAGCCGCTGGCGCCGCGCGAGTAGTCGCCCGTCACGTAGTTCACGCCCTGCCCCATCAGCTCGATCACGAACAGGCCGGTGCCCAGCTTTTTCAGCATGGCGTCGAGGTCGTCGCCCGCGCGGGTGCGGCGCGAGGTGAGCGTGAGGTTGTGCGAGCCGCCCGAGTTGCCGGTGGTCTTCATGCCCAGCTTGCGCGCCGAGTAGCTGGACAGGAAGTAGCCCTCCACGCGGCCGGCATCCACCACCTTGCGGGGCGCCACGCGCACGCCTTCGTCGTCGAAGGGCGAACTGCCCTTGCCGCGAAGAATGAAGGGGTCTTCCAGGATGTCGATGTGCTTGGGCAGCACCGGCTTGCCCAGCGAGTCGAGCAAGAAGGTGCTCTTGCGGTACAGCGCGCCGCCGCTCACGGCCTGCACGAAGCCGCCCAGCAGGCCGGCCGCCAGGGGCGACTCGAACAGCACGGGGCACTGCGTGGTGGGGATCTTGCGGCTGCCCAGGCGGCTCAGGGCGCGTTCGGCGGCGTAGCGGCCCACCTGGGCCGGCGCGGCCAGCTCGCGCGCATCGCGCATGGAGCTGTACCAAGCATCGCGCTGCATGTCGGCATTCTTGCCGGGCAGCGCGGCGATGGGCGCCACCGACAGGCTGTGGCGCGAGCTGGCATAGCCGCCGCGAAAGCCGCGCGTGTGGGCGCTGAAGAAGTGGCTCTGCTGGGCCGACACGCCCGCGCCTTCGCTGTTGGTGATGCGGCGGCTGGTCTGCAGCGCGGCGGCTTCGCATTCCATGGCGATGCGCGCGGCCTCCTCGCTGGTGATGGCCCAGGGGTGGAACAGCTCCAGCTCGCGGTGCGAGTCCTCGGGGGCGATGTCGGCCTCGTCCGGCAGGCCGGCCACCGGGTCTTCGGCGGTGAAGCGGGCGATGTCGTAGGCGGCCTGCACCGTCTGCTCGATGGCGGCGTTGGAAAAATCCGAGGTGCTGGCGTTGCCGCGCCGGTGGCCGATGTAGACCGTCACGCCCAGCGACTTGTCGCGGTTGCGCTCGACGTTCTCCAGCTCACCCTTGCGCACGCTGACCGACAGGCCGCAGCCCTCGGAGGCCTCGGCGCCGGCGTCGGTGGCGCCCAGCTTCTTGGCGTGCGCCAGGGCTCGGTCCACGAGGTCTTCGAAAAACGGGCGGGTGTAGCTGAAACCGCTGTCGGGTGTCTTCGGGGCGGCGCCGGCGGCGCGTGGGCTGGGTGTATTCATATCGGCGGCTATGATACTTGCCGCCTTCGGCGCCAAGGTGCCGAAGCCTGTATGGGCACACGCGTGCCCCTCCCATTGCCCCCACCATGTCACGCAAACCCAAAAAAGGCTACTACGTGCGAGGCCAGTTCGTTGCCGAAGGCAGCGAGCTGGACATCGAACTGAAAGCCGAGCTCAAAGGCACGCACGAAGCGAGCCGGACCGACCTGAAGCGCGAGAGCGATGCGCTGCAGAAGCTCGGCGAAGACCTGCTCACGCTGCGCGCCGACCTGATGGAACGCCTGCAGCTGCCCGAGAAGCTGCGCGACGCGCTGGCCGAGGCCAGGCGCATCACCAACTTCGAGGGCAAGCGCCGCCAGATGCAGTACGTCGGCAAGATCATGCGCCAGCTCGATCCCACCGCCGTGGCCGCCGCCCAGGCCGCGCTGGACGAGCAGCACAACGGCTCGGCCGCCGAAAAGCTCGCGCTGCACGCCTCCGAGCGCTGGCGCGACCGGCTGATCGCCGACGACGCCGCGCTGCCCGAATGGCTGGAGCGCTTTCCGCGCACCGACACGCAGCAGATCCGCGCGCTCATCCGCCAGGCGCGCAAGGATGCGCAGCCCGAGGGCAAGGTCGCGAACGTGCAGGTGTCCGAGGGCCTGGCCCCACGCAAGGGCCGCGCCTACCGCGAGCTGTTCCAGCTGGTGCGCGAGCAGATGGAAGACGCGGCCACCCACGCCCGCCACGAAGAGACCGGCCGCGATGCCTGACGCCGTGGCACCTGCCGCAACCGGCGGCTTCGAGCCGGTGCGCATCGGCATCGTCTCCATCAGCGACCGGGCCAGCACCGGCGTCTACGAGGACAAGGGCCTGCCCGCACTGCAGGACTGGCTGGCCCGCGCGCTGCGCAACCCCATCGCCTTCGAGCCCCGGCTGATCCCCGACGACCAGGCCACCATCAGCGCCACGCTGATCGAGCTGGCCGACACCGCCGGCTGCAGCCTCGTGCTGACCACCGGCGGCACGGGCCCCGCCCTGCGCGACGTCACGCCCGAGGCCACGCTGGCCGTGGCCCACAAGGAGATGCCGGGCTTCGGCGAGCAGATGCGCCAGATCGGCCTGCGCTTCGTGCCCACGGCCATCCTCTCGCGCCAAGTGGCGGTGGTGCGCGGCAGCACGCTCATCGTCAACCTGCCTGGCCAGCCCAAGGCGATTGCGGAAACGCTGGAGGGCCTGCGGGGCGAGGACGGCAGCCAGATCGTGCCGGGCATCTTCGCCGCGGTGCCCTACTGCATCGATTTGATCGGCGGGCCGTACCTGGAAACGCACGACGCGGTGTGCAAGGCGTTCCGGCCGAAATCGGCCGTGCGGCGCTGATGCTATATTTTTTATAGCATAACGCCCTAGTATTTATTGCGTTGCAGGCCTTTTTGGCTTGCACACCGAAGCCGGGGCCGCCACCGGCCACTGACCACCGCGCCGGCTACTTCCCCACCAGCTCGTTGAGCTTGTCCGCCTGGAACTGCTCCTCGCGCGCCGCGTCGCAGGGCACGCAGTCCTTGGCCGGTGCCTGCGGGTTGGCCGAAAGCTTTTCGATGGCCTGCCACAGCAGCGCGATCTGGTGCTCCTGCGACGAGGCGTTGTCGATCAGGCCGCGCATGGCCTGCGAGAGCGGGTCGTCTTCCTGCGTGATGCCGTAGGCGGTGAACGGGCGCGAGGCCTGCGGCTCGGTCACGTCGGCGCTCTGGCCGGCCTTGGAGGGAATGATGCGGGCCGGGATGCCCACGGCCGTGGCGCCTGGCGGCACGGGCTTGATGACCACCGCGTTGCTGCCGATCTTGGCGCCGTCCCCCACCTCGAAGCCGCCCAGCACCTTGGCGCCGGCGCTCACCACCACGTCCTTGCCCAGCGTCGGGTGGCGCTTGGCGCCCTTGTAGAGCGATGTGCCGCCCAGGGTCACGCCCTGGTAGATGGTGCAGCCGTCGCCGATTTCGGCGGTTTCGCCGACCACCACGCCCATGGCATGGTCGAAGAAGACGCGCTCGCCGATCTTGGCGCCCGGGTGGATCTCGATGCCGGTCATCCAGCGCGCGAAATGCGAAATGAAGCGCCCCAGCCACGGCAGGCCGTGGCGCCAGCACCAGTGCGCCGGCCGGTGCAGCCAGATCGCGTGCAGTCCGGGGTAGCAGGTGACCACCTCCCAGGTGCTGCGCGCGGCGGGGTCGCGGTCGAGGATGCACTGGACGTCGGAGCGCAGGCGGGCAAACATGGGGTGGTGGGGCGTGGGGGCGCAGCGGAAAAAGAGCCGCCGAGTCTAGCGCTTTGCCTGCGCGGCGCCGGTCATGGCTTTGGCGACACCGCGCAGGATGTGGATTTCCTCGGGCGTGAGTTGCGCGCGGTTGAACAACTGGTTCAGGCGCGGCATGAGCTTCTTGGGCGCGGCGGGGTCGAGAAAGCCGATGTCCACCAGCGCGCGCTCCCAGTGCGCCAGCATGCCGGCCACCTGCGCGGCATCGGCCCGCTCGGTGACGGGTGCGGCCGTGCCTTCCTGCGGCAGCGCGGCGGTGGAGAACCCGCCGAGCGCCAGGCGCCATTCGTAGGCGACGACCTGGATGGCCGCGCCCAGGTTGAGCGAGCCGAAGGTGGGGTTGGTGGGAATCGACAGCGCCACGTGGCAGCGGTACACGTCGTCGTTGGCCATGCCGAAGCGCTCGCTGCCGAACAGGAAGGCCACGCCGGCCTCGGCGGTGGACGTTGGAGCCGAATCGGGCTCCAGCGCATGTTCTTCTAGGGCATATTGCTCACTTTTCAATAGCAACTCGAAATGCTCGCGCGGCGAGCGCGTCGGCGGGCCGAAGTCGCGCGGGGTCATGGCGGTGGCGCACAGGTGGCTCATGCCGTCCAGGGCCTCGTCCAGCGTGGCGACGATGCGCGCGTTCTCCAGCACGTCCAAGGCGCCGCTGGCGCGCTGGATGGTTTCCTCGCGGCGCAGCACGTTGGCCCAGCGCGGGGCGACGAGCACCAGGTCGCCGAAGCCCATGGTCTTCATGGCGCGGGCGGCGGCGCCGACGTTGCCGGCATGGCTGGTGTGGAGGAGGATGAAACGGGTCTTCATGGCGCGCGGTCGGTGAAAAAAGGCAGTACGGGTAAAATCGCGCGCTCATTGTCGCCGTCCGCATCGCCGGGGCGCCATTCCCCGTTCCTGAACCGCCAGGCCGCCCTTGCCGCGCGCCCGGCCCACGCCACAATCCAATGTCGACCAATCTGCACCCCATGCTCAACGTGGCCATCAAGGCCGCACGCGCCGCCGGCGCCATCATCAACCGCGCGGCCCTGGACGTGGAATCCGTGCGGATCTCGCAAAAGCAGATCAACGATTTCGTGACCGAGGTGGACCACGCGAGCGAAAAGGCTATCATCGAGACGCTGCTCACCGCCTACCCCGGCCACGGCATCCTGGCCGAGGAATCGGGCAGCGAGTACAGCGCGAAGGATTCGGAGTTCGTCTGGATCATCGACCCGCTGGACGGCACCACCAACTTCATCCACGGCTTTCCGGTCTATTGCGTGAGCATCGCGCTGGCCGTGCGCGGCAAGGTCGAGCAGGCCGTGATCTACGACCCGACCCGCAACGACCTCTTCACCGCCACCAAGGGCCGCGGCGCCTACCTGAACGAGCGCCGCATCCGCGTCTCCAAGCGCACGCAGCTCAAGGAATGCCTGATCTCCACCGGCTTTCCGTTCCGCCCGGGCGACAACTTCAAGAACTACCTGAACATCATGGCCGACGTAATGCAGCGCACCGCCGGCCTGCGCCGCCCGGGCGCCGCCGCGCTGGACCTGGCCTACGTGGCCGCGGGCTACACCGAAGCGTTCTTCGAGACCGGCCTGTCGATCTGGGACGTGGCGGCCGGCTCGCTGCTGGTGACCGAGGCCGGCGGCCTGGTCGGCAACTTCACGGGCGAGGCGGACTTCCTGGAGCAGCGCGAATGCCTGGCCGGCGCACCGCGCATCTACGGCCAGCTGGTGCCCATCCTGAGCAAATACAGCCAGTTCGCCAGCGCCGGTGACAAGGCGGCCGTGCGCCAGGCGGCGGCCAACCTCTCGCTGCCCACGGACGGCCTGGACGACGTGGTGCCGGCCACCCCGGCCGAGGACGGCGAAGCCGCCACCGGCGCCCGCTGACCGACAGCGCCCGCGCGAAGGGATTGCCGCTGCGGCCCGTGGGTCGCGCGGCAGTCCCTTTTTTCTTTTCCGCCGGCCTGCGGCCTTCGGCGGCTATTGCGGGTCGGGATACTTGACCGCGATGTCGCGGAAGTCGTCGGCCAGTTCCACGAAGGCGTCCACCATGTCGGGGTCGAAATGCGCGCCGCGGCCCCGCACGATGGTGGCGCAGGCCTGTTCATGCGAGTACGCGGGCTTGTAGATGCGCTTGCTGATGAGCGCGTCGTACACGTCGGCCACGGCCATGAGCCGGGCCGAGACGGGAATGGCATCGCCCGCCAGGCCCTCCGGGTAGCCGGTGCCGTCCCACTTTTCCTGGTGGCTGTAGGCGATCTCTTTCGACACGCTCAGGAACGCCACGCGCATGCCCAGGCGCCGCTCGGCGTCTTCGATGGCGTTGCGGCCCAGCGTGGTGTGCGTCTTCATGACCTCGAACTCTTCCACGGTGAGTTTGCCGGGCTTGAGCAGGATACGGTCGGGAATGCCGATCTTGCCGATGTCGTGCAGCGGCGCCGACTTGTACAGCAGCTCGATCATGCGTTCGGTCAGCGCCTGCTCGAAGCGCGGGTGCGTGCGCAGATGCTCGGCCAGGGCCTTCACGTACAGCTGCGTGCGCCGGATGTGGTTGCCCGTTTCGTTGTCGCGCGTTTCGGCCAGCGAGGTCATGGCCATGATGGTCACGTCCTGGATGGCCTGCACCTCCAGCGTGCGCATGGCCACCTCGCGCTCGAGATACGCGCTCTTGTCGCGCAGGAAATCGGCGGTGGCCTTCAGCGCCAGGTGCGTGTGCACGCGTGCCAGCAGGATGGGCGGGCTGATGGGCTTGGTGATGTAGTCCACCGCGCCGGCCGCCAGGCCCGTGCGCTCATCGTCGGACGTGGAGCGCGCGGTGAGGAAGATGATGGGAATGTCGCGCGACTGCGGGTGTGCCTTGAGCTGGCGGCAGACCTCGTAGCCGTCGATGCCGGGCATCATGATGTCCAGCAGGATCAGATCGGGCGGCGGGGCCGACTGCGCGATGCGCAGGGCCTTCTCGCCCTGGTTGGCGACCTTGACGTGGTAGTGGTCGCGCAGCAGCGTCCCCATGAGCGTGAGGTTGTCGGGCGTGTCGTCCACCACCAGCACGGTGGCGATGGGCTTTTCGACAAAAGGGGACTCGTCGGCATAGAAATGGGGAATGTCCATGGGGTGGTCCTGTCATGCGGGCCCGCCTGGAGAAGGCTCGGACCCGTCGAGGTCCGATTGCGCCGCAGCATGCAGCGTGTCCAAGGCCCGCTCAAACTCGAAACTCCGGGTATCCGATTCCAGCGCGACGAACGCCGCGCCCAACGCACTTTCCAGCAGCGGCCTATTTTGCTGCAGATGCTCCACCGCGGCCGGATCGTCGGCCTGCAGCAGCACCTGCAGCCGCTGCAGGGCCGGGCGCAGTGCCAGCGGCGCCGGCTGGCCCGGCACGGCGTCGGCCGGCGCGGGCGCCGCGGGCTGCGCTGCCGCGGCCCAGGCATCCAGCCCCTGAAGCAGTTCGCCCGCGCGCCGGTCCACGCCGTCGCAAAGGCGCTGCAGCGCGGCGCTGCGCTGGCCGCTGCGCAGGGCCTGTTCCAGGGCCTCTGCCTCGCTGGACAGCGGCTGCGCGCCGATGTTGGCCGCCACCGAGCGCAGGGTGTGCGCCAGCCGCTCGGCCTGCTCCCAGTCCTGCGCCTGCACCGCCGCCGAAAGGTCGCGCGCCACGTGGCGCTGGCCCTCCGCGAAACGGCGCAGCATGTCGGCATACAGCGCCGGCCGGCCCAGCGCGCGCTGCAGCCCGAGCACCGTGTCCAGCCCTGGCACCCCGCCGGGCAGCGGCGCCGGCCCCGCCATGCCGGTGGCCGCCGGGGCCGGCGCGGCGGGGCCCGGCATTGCCGCGCCTTCCCCGGCCGCACCGCCCGCCCCGTCCAGCCGCACGCCGAGCCCTGGGCGTGGACGGATCCACCGCGCCAGGGCGCGCCAGAGCACCGCCGGCTCGATGGGCTTGGGGACGTGGTCGTCCATGCCGGCGGCAAAGCAGCGCTGGCGGTCGGATTCCATGGCGTTCGCGGTCATGGCGATGATCGGCAGGCTGGAGTGGCGCGGGTCGGCTCGCAGGGCGCGTGTGGCGGTCTCGCCGTCCATCACGGGCATCTGCATGTCCATCAGCACGGCGTCGTAGTCCTGGCGCCCGATGCAATCGAGCGCCGCCTGCCCATGGGGCGCCACGTCCACCACGAAGCCGGCGTCGCGCAGCAGTTCCAGGGCCACCAACTGGTTGAGTTCGTTGTCCTCCACCAACAGGACGTGGGCCCCGCGCACCGCCAGCGGCGGCTGGTCGCCCCCCGGCTGGGCCAGATGGGCCTGGGTGGGCATCCAGCCATGCTCCAGCGGCTGCACCAGCGTGTCGTACAGCACCGAGGCGCTCACCGGCTTGACCAGCACGGTCTCGATGCCCTGCGCACGGGCCGCCTGCATCACCTCCTCGCGCCCGTAGGCGGTGACCATCAGCATCTGCGGCACGCGGTCCATGCCGATCTCGCGGATGCGTCGGGCCAGCTCGATGCCGTCCATGCCCGGCATGTGCCAGTCGATCAGCAGCAGGCCGTAGGGACGCTGCTCGTCGATCCCCTGGCGCAGCGCGGCCAGCGCCTGCAGGCCGGACTCCACCTCGGTGGTCTCGAAGCCCATGGCCTGCAGCATGTCGGACAGCACGGTGGCCGCCGTCTGGTTGTCATCCACCACCAGCACGCGGCGCCCGCGCACGCCAGGCGGCGGCCGCAGCGCGGGCGCGGGCACGCCGCAGTCCAGCGGCAGCGTCACCCAGAAGGCCGAGCCCTTGCCGGGTTCGCTCTCCGCGCCCACCTCGCCGCCCATGAGTTCGGCCAGGTTCTTGCAGATGGCCAGGCCCAGGCCGGTGCCGCCATAGCGCCGCGTGGTGGACGCATCGGCCTGCTGGAAGCTCTGGAACAGCCGCCCCATCTGCTCGGGCGTCATGCCGATGCCGGTGTCGCGCACCTCGAAGCGCAGCAGCACGCGCTGGGCTGCGCGCTCCAGCACGCGCACCAGGATGTGGATCTCGCCACGCTCGGTGAACTTGATGGCGTTGTTGGCGAAGTTGATGAGGATCTGCCCCAGCCGCAACGCATCGCCCACCAGGTGCGCGGGCACGTCGGCCGCCGCATCGAGCACCAGCTCCAGCCCCTTCACGCCGGCCTTGTAGCCCACCACGTCCGCCACGCCCTCCAGCATGCGATCCAGCACGAAGGGCTGCTTCTCGACGATGAGCTTGCCGGCCTCGATCTTGGAGAAATCCAGGATGTCGTTGATGACGCCCAGCAGGTGCTGGCCGGCCTGCTGGATCTTGGAGACATAGCCGCTCTGGCGCGGCGTGAGGCCCGATTTGAGCGCCAGGTGCGACATCCCGATGATGGCGTTCATCGGCGTGCGGATCTCGTGGCTCATGTTGGCCAGGAAATTGGACTTGAGCGCGGTGGTCTCCTCCGCCATCTCCTTGGCGCGGCGCAGTTCGCGCTCGGCGCGCTGGCGGTCGGTGATGTCCACGAACGTGCCGATGGCGCCGCCCGCCGTGCCATCGGGCCGCTGGAATCCATGCAGCCAGAACAGCGTGTGGTGGATCTCGCCGTCGGCATACGGCAGGTCCACCTCCTTGTGCACCGACTGCGCGCCACTCAGCGCGAACTGCGCATCGGAGTCGAAGGCGGCGCGCTCGGCCTCGGGAAGGTAGTGCAGGTCCAGCACGGTGCGGCCGATGAGGTCGTCGCGCCGCACGCCGAAGGCGCGCTCGTAGGCGTGGTTGAAGCCCACGTAGCGCCCTTCCGCGTCCTTGTAGAACAACGGCACCGGGATCGCGTCGATGAGCGCCTGCTGGAACACCAGTTGCTCGGCCACCTGCGCCTCCAGCAGCTTCTGGTCGTTCACGTCCACCTGCACGCCGATGAGGCGCCGCGCGCGGCCTTCTTCGTCGCGGATGATGCGCGCCGCGCACAGGAACCAGCGCACCTCACCATCGTGGCGCACCACGCGCCAGGAGTCCTGCAACTGGCCGTCGCTGCCGGCCAGGGCGCTGTCGATGCGCGCCTGGGCGCGGACCCGGTCATCGGGGTGCAGCCGGTCGAGCCAGTCCTGCAGGCTGCGCCCTTCGGGCTGCGGGGGCACGCCGTAGAGGGATTCGAGCTTGTCGCTCCACACCAGCCGGTCCGAGGCCAGGTCCAGGTCGAACACGCCGACCTTGCCGGCCTCCTGCGCCAGCGCCAGGCGGTCGTTGATCTCGCGCATGGCCTCTTCGGCCGCGCGGGCCTCGCTCACGTCCTCGATCACCCACAGGCACGAGTCGCTGAAGCCGTCCATGTCCAGGCCGCGGCCGGACACGCGGGCCTCGAACGCCGTGCCGTCCAGGCGCTGCAGCGTGCAGACCTCCCGCACCGCCTGCCCCGCCTCCAGCCGGGGGCCGGTGCGCTCCAGGAACACGCCGTGCCGCTGCGCGCCGCCGAACAGGCGAGACACGGGTTGGCCCAGCAGGTCGGCGACGGTGCCTTTCATGAGCTCGGCGAACGCCGGGTTGAACTGGCGGCACAGGCCGTCGCACACCAGCAGGATGGGCGGCGCGTTGTCGAAGATGGCGGTCTGCTGGGCCAGCAGGTCGTTGAGCAGGCGCTCGCGCCGCTGCAGCTCATGGTGGGCGGTGATGCGGTCGGTGACGTCTTCGTGCAGCCCGACGATGGCGATGCGCCGGCCGCGCTGGTCGAACACGGGCGAGAGCGTGGCCTCTTCATGGAACAGGGTGCCGTCCGCCCGGCGGTTGATGAATTCGCCCCGCCACGACTGGCCCGACAGCAATCGGGCCCACAGCTGCTGGTAGGTCTCCGGCGGCGTCTGGCCGCTGGAGATGACCGAGGGCTTTTTGCCGCGCACCTCCTGCAGCGAGCGCCCGCTGTTGCGCTCGTATTCGGTGTTGACCCAGTCGATGCGGCCCTGCGCATCGGTGATGACCACGGCCACGGGGCTGCTCTGCAGCGCCGCGCCCAGCACCTGGAACCGCTCCATCGCAGCCGCCATGCGGGCGCGGTGGCGCAGCATCTCCAGCATCATCCCGCCCATGAGCAGCAGCAGGGCGAAGGTGCCGCCGCCGATCAGCCAGCGCCGCGACGGGGCCAGCAGCGCGCTCACATCGTCCAGCGCGACGAGCTGCCAGGTGCCGTCGGGGTCCTTCCAGTCGAGCGGGTGCTTGTCGAGCGCGTAGGTCGTGCCGTCCACGACCACCTCGCGCGCATCGAGCCGGAACGGCAGCGCCGACGCCACGCCGTTGTCGAAGAGCTTGCCGAACTGCCGCTGATCGCGCACGGCATCGATGCGCGCCTGGGTGAGCGGGGGCGCCATGGCGTAGCGCCATTCGGGCCGGGTGGAAGAAAACACCACGCCTTTGGGCGACATCAGCAGCATGGGATAGCCGGAGCGGGCCATCTGCGCGTCGAACGCATCGAACGACACCTTGACCATCACCACGCCGATGATGGCGCTGGCCGGCGAATCGCCCTCGTACAGCGGCGCGGCGTAGTACAGGCCGCGCTCCTGCGTGTTGCTGCCCAGCGCCGGGTACACGTTCACCCCGCCCCGGATCGCCTGCTGGAAGTAAGGCCGGTAAGCCAGGTTGATGCCGGTGGACGGCGCGCCCGGCGTCTCGTGGGCGACCACGGTGCCATCGCGCGACATCACGTACACGCCGCTCATGAGGAACCGGCCGCGCACCACGGCCAGGCGGGCGAGCGCCTCGGGCGCATCGGGGGGCAGCTCGCCGGTCGCGACCTCTTTCAGCGCGGGCTCGCTGAGCCCCAGCAGCGTCACGGCACCGAGGATCGGGCTGCCCATGCTTTGGTTGAGCAGCGAATCGGCCGTGTGCGCCAGCTGGCGGCTGCGCTCCTCCCCCCGGCCCGCCGCGCGCACGTGCGCCACGGTTTCGACCACCAGCCATGCACCGAGCAGCGCCATGGCAACGACCAGCGCGGCACCGCGGCGCCACCGCCAGTCGCCCATGGCGTGGTCGTGCAAGCCGCCGATGCCGCCGGAGCGGGTGCTCACCGCCATGGGCCGGTACCCCATGCCGCTGGCCGGCCCCGGGGGCCGAAGGCGGTCGCGCAGGCGGCGCGCACGCTATGCATTCCTGGAGACACCATCACAGTCGCTTTGAACCTTCCATCACGGCAGGACACACACACTGGTCAGGACATGCCCGAGGGGCACGCGCCCTGCAGTATGTCAAAACGTAACAGTTCTTGGAACCTTTTACTTCCAAGCATTTTTTGGACAATCGGGATGTACCCGGCCCCGGCCCCCTGCGGACAGGGCACCGCCCGATAAAAAATCCGGGGGGTTTAACCGGCCCTGTTCATTTGCCATCTCGCCCGGCTGGCGAGCGGCAGCCCCGAAGCGGCCCGCCCTTCCCGCCGCCGTCTCTTTTCTTGCCACCCCATCCCAAGGAGCCCCCTCGACGATGCTGGATTTTCTGTCCCTCTCCCCCTGGCTCGCCACCTTGCTCGGCGCCAGCCTGGCCGCCATGGCCGGTGCCATGGCCCACCGCATCGCCGCGCTGCTCGCCCTGCGGGCCACGCGCGGGCTGCCCGTGCTGCAGACCGTCGTGCAGGCCTGCGTGCCCGCCATGCGCGTGCTGCTGCCCTTGTTCGCCACGCAACTGGTCTGGGTGGCCGCCGCCGATACGCTGCCCCACCTCGGCACGGTGCGGCACCTCACGGGGCTGGCGCTCATCGCGGTGACGGCCTGGGCGCTGATCGCCGCCATCGGCGGGGTGGCGGACGGGCTCATCGCCCGCTATCCGGCGAACGTGGAAGACAACCTGACGGCGCGCCGCGTCGCCACCCAGGCCCGGGTGCTGTCGCGCACTGCCATGACGGGCGTGGTGATGGCCGCCGTGTCGCTCATGCTCATGACCTTTCCCGGCGCCCGGCAGGTGGGCGCCAGCCTGCTGGCCTCGGCCGGCGTGGTCGGCATCGTGGCCGGTATCGCGGCACGGCCCGTGTTCAGCAACATCATCGCGGGCCTGCAGATCGCGCTGGCCCAGCCCATCCGCATCGACGACGTGCTGATCGTGCAGGGAGAATGGGGCCGCGTGGAGGAAATCACGGGCACCTACGTGGTGCTGGCCATCTGGGACGAGCGGCGGCTGATCATCCCGCTGCAGTGGTTCATCGAGAACCCTTTCCAGAACTGGACCCGCACCAGCTCGCAGATCCTGGGCACCGTGTTCCTTTTCGCGGACTACCGCCTGCCGCTGGACCCGCTGCGTGCCGAACTGGACCGCATCCTGAAGACGGCACCGGAGTGGGACCGGCGTGTGAGCGTGCTGCAGCTCACCGACGTGACCGAGCGCACCATCCAGATCCGCGTGCTGGTCTCGGCCCGATCGTCGGGCCTGGCGTTCGACCTGCGCTGCCGGGTCCGCGAGGCGCTGGTCACCTTCATCCAGCGCGAATACCCCGACTGCCTGCCGCAGGTGCGCGGCCCGCAGGAGGCCGCGCGTGCCGACGCATCGCTCGCTCCGTTGCCATGATGGCCACCCACAAACCCCTATTGCAGGAACCCCGTCGGTCAGACAGGGCCGGCGGCCGTGCCATGTCTTTTGACATAGCCGGTTCGAGCGCTTGCAGGTATAAAACGTGGTTACTAGAAAGACGAGCGGAATGACCCAAAGGGCGGCGGAAATACTGGTGGTGGACGATCATCCCGAGACAGCGGAGCTGGCAGCCATGGCCCTCCAACTGGATGGTTTTACCGCTGCGATTGCCAACAGCGGCGCGGACGCGCTGAACTACATCGAAAAGCACCAACCGGCCTGCGTGCTGCTGGATTTCGACATGCCGGGCATGGACGGGCTGGAACTGGCGCGGCGCGTGCGCGAAAAGCACAAGGACGACATCGTCCTGATCGCCCTGACCGGCTGGACGGACACCAACGACCGCGTCACCGAACTGCTGGCGGTGGTGGACCACCACTTTCTCAAGCCCGTCGACTGGCGGCGCCTCACGGGCATCCTGTCGCCGCTGCGCTGAACGCTTTCGCTGGGCGAAGGTCGCGGCTTCAAGGCGCCGCGCATTAGCCCCCTCCCCTGTCTTTACGACGCCTTCGTTCTCCGCCGCGCGGCCTGCCGCCTTCGGTTTCCCCGCGCTGCCACTCAGGCCTCTTTTCCCGGCCATTGCAGGCCTTCTCGACCCAAAGCGGCACGGCATTCGGACCTACCCGACACCGCAGCGCCCCCTAGCCCAGCGATTTCGCGCGGGCGGAGCCCACCCGAGGGAAAATCGGCGGACTCATCCCCGCGCGAAGCCACATGGCCGCAAGCGGGGGATGCTCCGAAGACGAACGGCGCGTGCGCCAACAAGATGGGTCGAACATGAAACTTGCCACCTGGAACATCAACTCCCTCTCCGTGCGCCTGCCCCAGGTGATCGCCTGGCTCGCCGACAACCCCGTTGACGCGCTGTGCCTGCAGGAACTGAAGCTGGTGGACGAAAAGTTTCCCCACGAAGCGTTGAAGGAGATCGGCTACCACGCGGTGGCCTTCGGTCAGAAAACCTACAACGGCGTCGCCATCCTGAGCCGCAGCCCGCTGCGCGACGTGGTGCGGAACATCCCCGCCCACGAAGACGCGCAGGCCCGCGTGATCGCCGCCACCCTGGACACCCCGGACGGCCCCCTGCGGCTGGTGAATGGCTATTTCGTCAACGGCCAGGCACCGGGATCGGAAAAATTCTCCTACAAGATGCTGTGGCTCGAAGCGCTGCACCGCTGGCTGCGCGAGGAATTGCAGGCGCACCCGCGCCTGGCCCTGCTGGGCGATTTCAACGTGGCCCCCGAAGACCGCGACTCGTTCGATCCGGTGGGCCTCAAGGACACCATCCACCACACCGTGGAGGAACGCGGCCACTTCCAGCAGCTGCTGCAACTGGGCTTGACCGACGCCTACCGCCTGTTCGACCAGCCCGAAAAGAGCTACTCGTGGTGGGACTACCGCATGCTGGGCTTTCAGAAGAACCGCGGCCTGCGCATCGACCACATCCTGGTGAGCGAAGCGCTGCGGGGGCGCGTGACGGCCTGCACCATCGACCGCGCGCCGCGCAAGAACCCGCAGCCCAGCGACCACGCGCCGGTCGTCGCCACGCTGGACTGACCACCGAAACCGCGCGGCTCCGCGGGCCGCCAGCGGTCAGCGACGGGCCGCGCCCGCCAGCCCCATTTCCACATCCGACGGCCTGCGGGCAGTGGGCCCCAGGCGCTCCTGCGCCCAGGCCATCACGTTGGGCGCCTGCTGCCAGCCGTCCTTGATTTTCCGGGCGGCGTAGGCGCCGCCCTGGGCCACATACGGGGCCCCGATTTCGATCAGCCCCGACATGAGTCCGAACAGCATGACCGACGAGGCCCGCTTGCCCGCCAGCATGCCGGCATCGGCCCGGTCGGGGGGCAGCGATGCCGGCGATCCTGCGAGGTCGATGCTGGCGTTGGCGGCGAAGAGCTCGGATGCGAACAGGCCCACCGTGGCCACCACCGCGACCGGCACGGGCGAGGTCACCAGGGATTTGGCGCCCTGCAGCGCCGACGGGCCCATGGCCTTGATCCTGTCGCCCCAGGAGGCCTGGGTCTTGTCGATGACCTCGGGCAGGTCGTCGCGCAGCAGCATGCGAGCGTCATACGGCACCGTCTGCGACAGCTTCATCACGTTCTTCGCCCCGGCGGCCAGCATGCCACCGAACCCATCGATGAAGGTCGCGTCGATGCGGTCCGCCCAGGCACGGTTCACGCTGTGGTCGCCCCGGTCCTCGATGGCCGCCTGGATGTAGGGCTCCACCGTCCTGGGCAGGTTCTTGGCCACGTTGAGCCCCGCCGAAACGCCCGCGTTCTTGACAATCTCTGCATGCGGATCCGGCCGCAGTGACGCCGGCAGCCGGGCATTCCCGCCGTAGTCGTTGTAGATACCGGGCTTGATGATGGCCCCGCCCACCACGCTGGTGAACACATCCACCGCGCCCACGCCGACGCCCACCGCCAGCCCCAGCAAGGAGGGGTTCTTGAGCAGCGCCAGCGGCAGCATCGCCACCAGCTTTTCGTTGGCCGCCGTCATGGCGGCCATGTAGCCCGCACCGTCGGCAAAGCCCATTCCGATAAAACTCAACGTCGCATCGTGCCGCCACGCCTGGCTCAGGAAATCGTGGAGCTTCTTCGGGGTGTCGATGCCTTTCGTGAAAAGCACTTCGGTGTTGCGCTCCAGCCGCGCGACCACGTCCGGCGCCTGCGCGGCGCCCGGGCCCAGGAGCGAGGCGATCGTGTCCTCAGCGGCGTCATGCAACGCCTCCTCCCGAGGGAGAGACGTTCGGGCGGAGAAATAGACCGAGGTCCGGTCGGACACGCTGTCGGACAGGTCGATCTCGACGAACGAAGCGGCCTCCAGGGAGGAGATGGATCCAGGCATGGCGGCATGCTCGCCCCCGGCCGGTCGCACCGACCCGGGTGGCCGCGGCAATGCGGCCCGGGGCGAAGGCGCGACGGCGTCGCCGTGCGGCCTGCCAGAGCGTGGAAAAAGCGGCTGGAGCCCGCCCGAAGACGCCGTGGTTTGCGCACGGGAGCGTTGCGGGGGCGCGGCCGTACTGGCGTTGGGCTCGCGCCGATCGGCACCAGGAAAGCTCTGCCCCCGTTCGGGACCCGGCCGCCGGGCAGATACCGGGCTGCTGTGGATTGCGTTCATGAAATCTCCCCCCTTTTGTTGTGAACGAAATGGTCCACCGGGTGAGCACACCACCGGTGAACCGCTCACTCTAGGGTTCGTCCACGGACCGTTGCAGGCCCCAAAGCGAAGCGCCGCAGCACGATGCGAACGGGATTTGCAGGATTGCTGGCAAACGCAAAAAAGCCCCGGAGTCCGGGGCTCTCGGGGCACAGGGTTGCAGCGAAATAACCACCGCCACGGCCACCGCAGTGGCGGTGACAGCGACAGCTCAGCTTTCGCGGAACCCGCTACGGACGCGTTATGCCGCAGCCTGGAAGCGATTGCGCAAGGCACGCACTTCGTCGTGGTTGCGCTGGGCGCCTTCGGCCTGGCGTTCCACCATGGCACGCACGTTGGCCGGCAGAGACGCCTTCAGCGCCTTGCGGTAACGGGCCACGGCCGCGTCCTCGCCGCGCTCGCACTCTTCCAGCACGGCCTTGTCGTCACGCGTGGACATCGCCGCCTTGACGGACACCCAGCCGCGATGCAGCGCACCGGACATCGAACCACCGCTGGATGGCTCGCCACCGTGGTTGCGGATTTCGCGTTCCAGTTCCGTGGCCGCAGCTGCACATTCGCTGGCATGGCGCAGGAAGATGCCCTTCAGTTCCGGCGAGTCGGCGTGCTCGGCCGAAGCCTTGAAGCCGTATTCGCCATCGCGGCAGGATTCCAGCAGGTCGTCCAGCACATCGACCACGTCGTCGTTGTCCACCAGGGCGGTGGTGTTGTCGTAGGTGTTGCCGTACGTGGAGTCGGAGGCCAAAGTGGTGCCGCGGCCTGCGCGCTCCCAGGCGGCGCGGGCAGCGGGACGGGCTTCTTCCCATTCCAGGCGGCTGGTCGAGCGTGCCGTGCCCCAGTCGCGGGCCAGGTTGGGTTCGACGGCTTCGAAGTCACCGTCGTAGCGGCCGACCGAGCTCCAGCCAAGTTCGTAGGCAGGACGGTATTCGTCATAGGCACGGCCCTTTACATAGTAGGGCTCGCGGTCGTAGCTTTCACGCCAGTAGGCGTCTTCCACGGTGGGGTTGACGGACTCGGCAGCCGCCTTGCCGGCCAGGCCGCCGACCACCGCACCCGCCACACCACCCACCGCGGCGCCGATCGGGCCGCCGAAGGCACCGGCCGCCGCTCCCGCCATCGCGCCACCAGCAGCGCCGACGCCGGTGCCCACGGGATGTGCGCCAGGCTCGTTGGTCAGAGGGTCGCGGTTTGCATCGTTGAAATCGGACATGAAGTAACTCCGGTTGGTTGAACAGTGCCTTCATTCTTCAAGGCATCCATTGCGCCGGAGGTCGGCCTGTGCACCGCACGCCTGTAGGACTCGTGCCTGCACGGGCCGGCGTGAAAACACTGGCCGGATCTTGCTCTATTGCTACAAAATCAATAGCTACATGCCGGCGCTTTCATTGCCGTGGAGGCCTTTTTGTCATGCATCTTCGGGTGCATCCAGGCCCAGCTCCTGGATCTTGCGCGTGATGGTGTTGCGACCGATTCCGAGGCGCTGCGCTGCCTCCATGCGCCGTCCGTGCGTGGCGGCCAGCGCCGTGCGGATGAGGCGCGACTCGAAGCGCCGCGACAGCGCATCCCAGACCTCGGTCTGCCCCCCGGACAACAGCTTGTGCGCCTCGGCTTCCAGCGCCTGCTCCCAACCCGGCGGGTCGGCGAGGATCACCTGCGACGCCCCGGCCGGCGGGATGGCCGCACCCAGGGCCGGCGCCGCAAACCCCCGGTCTTCCCGGGGCAGCGCCGCCGCAGGAATGGCCGGTGCGGTGCCTTGCGAAGCCGGGGCCGCCAGCGCGGACACCGGCGCTTCCCGGAGCGGCTCCGGCACGGCCGCCGCGACTTCCAGCGGCGTTGCCGCCACCGGCGCCTCCAGGACTTCGGGCGGCAGATCCTGCAGCGAGATCACCTGCGCTGGTGCCATCACGGTCAGCCAGTGGCAGATGTTCTCCAGTTGCCGCACGTTGCCTGGAAAGCCGAACTGACCCAGCCGGACGAGCGCGGCGTCGGAGATGCGCTTGGGTTCCACGCCCAGTTGCCGCGCGCTCTGCTGCAGGAAGTGCCGCGTCAGCATGGGCACGTCTTCATGGCGCTCGCGCAGCGCGGGCAGACGCAACCGGATGACGTTGAGGCGGTGGAAAAGGTCTTCGCGGAACACGCCGTCCTTCACCCGGCGTTCCAGGTCCTGGTGGGTCGCCGCGATCACCCGCACATGGGCCTTGACGCCGGCATGGCCGCCCACGCGGTAGAACTGGCCGTCGGACAGCACGCGCAGCAGCCGCGTCTGCAGGTCGAACGGCATGTCGCCGATTTCATCGAGGAACAGTGTGCCGCCCTCCGCCTGCTCGAAGCGCCCGCGCCGCTGCGTCTGCGCGCCGGTGAACGCGCCGCGCTCGTGGCCGAACAGTTCGCTTTCCAGCAGGTCTTTCGGGATGGCCGCGGTGTTGATGGCCACGAAGGGGCCGCCGGCCACGGGCGAATGCTTGTGCAGCGCGCGCGCCACCAGTTCCTTGCCCGAGCCCGATTCGCCGGTGATGAGCACCGTGACCTGGCTCTGGCTCAGTCGCCCGATGGCCCGGAACACGTCCTGCATGGCCGGGGCCTGTCCCAGCATTTCAGGGGTGGCGGTCTGGCGCTCTTCAGTGACTTCTTCGCGCTGGCTTTCTTCGACGGCGCGGCGGATCAGTTCCACCGCCTTGGGCAGGTCGAAGGGCTTGGGAAGGTATTCGAAAGCGCCACGCTGAAAAGCGGAGACCGCGCTGTCCAGATCGGAATACGCCGTCATGATGATGACGGGCAGGCCCGGCTGCTGTTCGCGCACTTTCTCCAGCAGCTGCAGGCCCGAGCCACCCGGCATACGGATGTCGCTCACCAGCACCTGCGGACCTTGCCGCTCGGGATCGCCGGGGGTGATTTCAGCCAGCGCTTCCAGCACCTCGCGCGGGTGGGTGAAGCTGCGCGTCGGCAAGCTCTCGCGTGCCAGCGCCTTCTCTAGGACGAAGCGGATCGAGGGGTCGTCATCTACTATCCAGATCGGCTTCATGTGTTGGTTCTACCTTGTTCCCATGGATTGCTTATCGGGACCTCAAGGCAAGGGAATGAGGATTCGGAAATCGGTGCGACCCGGCACGCTGTCGCATTCGATCAATCCGTGGTGCCGCTGCACAAAGGTTTGCGCCAGCGTCAGCCCCAACCCCGATCCCCCATCACGCCCCGTCACCAAAGGATAGAAAATCCGCTCCTTGATGGCTTCGGGCACGCCCGGTCCGTTGTCGATGACATGCAATTCCAGTGCCAGCCGATACCGCTGCCGGCCGAAGGTGACTTGGCGCGCCACGCGCGTGCTCAACGTGATGAGCGCGTCGCCCACGGCGATGCGTTCGGTCAGCACCTGAGCGGCGTTCTGCACGATGTTCAGCAGGGCCTGGATGAGTTGCGCGCGGTCGCCGCGGAACTCGGGAATCGAGGTGTCGTAGTCGCGCTGCACTCGCAGCCCCTGCGGGTACTCCACCAGCACCAGCGACCGCACACGCTCGCACACCTCGTGGATATTCACGTCGCCCACCAGGTGCGGATGGCGGTGCGGTGCCAGCAGGCGATCCACCAGGCTCTGCAGCCGGTCCGCCTCATGGATGATGACCTGGGTGTATTCGGTGAGCTCGGGATTGTCGAGCTCCATCTCCAGCAACTGCGCCGCGCCGCGAATGCCGCCCAGGGGGTTCTTGATCTCGTGCGCCAGGTTGCGGATCAACTCCTTGTTGGCGAGAGCCTGTTCGCGCAGGCGCTCTTCGCGGTCCTGCCGGGCCTGCGCCTCCAGAGGCCACATTTCGACCAGGATTTCGCCGGTGTGCTCTGCGACCGCCAGGTGCACGTGCACGGGCATCGCATCCTGCTGCTGGGCGCGGCGAAGCGCGGCCTCGAAGCGGAGCGCGGCGAAGTCCTGCCCACGCGCTCCGGCCAGGGCCGTCTGCAGCAGCGCCGGGTCGGAAAAATAGCCGCTGAAGTCGGAGCCTTCGAGCGTGCGCCGCGACAGCCCCAGCATGTTCTCCAGGGACGCATTGGCGAACAGCACGGCCCCGTCGGGTTGAAGCACAGCCACCAGCGTGGACACGAGGTCCAGCGCCTGGTAGCGCGCGGTATCGGGTTTGGAAGAAGCCACCACGCTCAGCGATTGGCCGCGGGCAGGCGGGCGAGTTCGCGCTTGATGCCGGCCACATCGCTGTCCGCGCGGGCGAGGCTGGCCTTCAGCTCGGCGGTGCGCTCCATCCACAGCTGGGGGTTGCGCAGTTCGAGGGCGGTGCGCTGGGGCTCGCCGTTGTTGTATTCCTTGGCGACCTCGGCCTGCCGTGCCTCGGCCTTGCGGAGTTCGGCTTCCAGGATGGCGCGCGCATCGGAGTCCCTTGCGCGCTGGTCGTTGGTGTCCACCCGGGGGGCGTTGGCGGGCGAGGTGCTGGCGCTCGGCGCGCTGCCACCCGAGGCCGCTGGCGCCCCGCCTGGCCGCGCGCCCTGCACGACCGTCACATTGCCGCCTTCGACCAGCTTGCAGCCACGTTCCTTGGCCTGGCTGGCATTGTTGGTGTATTCATTGCCGCAGCGGTAGATGCGATCCTGCGACCACGCGGCGGGAGCCACGGCGGCGATGGCCATCAGTGCGATGAGTGTTTTTTTCATTCAGGTTCCTCGCAAGGCATGCCGGCGGCATGCGGGAGATGCCAGGGGAGTATCTCCCAATCGCTGGGCCTCGCCAATCGGCGCCCCCGGTCCGGGGCGGTTATTCGCCCATGGACCACGGCGCTGGCAACGCCATGAAAAAAGGCGGCCGAAGCCGCCTTTTGGTGGTGTGTCCCGTGGCCGTAGCCCAGGGATCACAGCGAGTAGTACATGTCGTATTCCACGGGGTGGGGCGCCATGCGGAAACGCGTGACTTCGCCCATCTTCAGGTCGATGTAGGCGTCGAGCATGGAGTCGGAGAACACGCCACCCTTGGTGAGGAAGCCGCGGTCCTTGTCCAGATACTCCAGCGCCTGGTCGAGGCTGTGGCACACGGTCGGGACCAGCTTGTCTTCCTCAGGCGGCAGATGGTACAGATCCTTCGTGGCGGCTTCGCCGGGATGGATCTTGTTTTCCACGCCGTCCAGGCCGGCCATCATCAGGGCCGAGAAGCACAGGTACGGGTTGGCCGATGGATCAGGGAAGCGCGCCTCGATGCGGCGGCCCTTGGGGTTCGCCACGTAGGGAATGCGGATCGATGCCGAGCGGTTGCGGGCCGAGTAGGCCAGCTTCACCGGGGCTTCGAAGCCGGGCACCAAGCGCTTGTAGCTGTTGGTGCCAGGGTTGGTGATGGCATTCAGGGCACGTGCGTGCTTGATGATGCCGCCGATGTAGTAGAGGGCGAAGTCCGACAGGCCGGCATAGCCGTCGCCGGCGAACAGGTTCTTGCCGTCCTTCCAGATCGACTGGTGCACGTGCATGCCGGAGCCGTTGTCGCCCGCGTAGGGCTTGGGCATGAAGGTCGCGGTCTTGCCATAGGCATTGGCCACGTTCCAGACCACGTACTTCAGGACCTGGGTCCAGTCGGCGCGCTCGACCAGCGTGCTGAACTTAGTGCCGATCTCGTTCTGGCCTGCGCCCGCCACTTCGTGGTGGAACACTTCGACCGGAATGCCCAGGGATTCGAGGATCAGGGACATTTCAGCGCGCATGTCCTGCGTGCTGTCGACGGGGGGCACCGGGAAGTAGCCGCCCTTGACCGTGGGACGGTGGCCGCGGTTGCCGCCTTCGAGCTTGGCGCCGGAGTTCCAGGGCGCTTCGTATTCTTCGATCTCGAACATGACCTTGCCGGGCTCATTGGACCAGCGCACGCCGTCGAAGATGAAGAATTCAGGCTCAGGGCCGAAGAAGGCCGTGTCGCCCAGGCCGGAAGCCTTCAGGTAGGCCTCAGCGCGCTTGGCGATGGAGCGGGGGTCACGGTCGTAGGCCTTGCCATCGCCTGGCTCGATCACGTCGCATTGCAGGAACAGCGTGGTTTCCTCAAAGAACGGGTCGATGTTGGCGGTGTTGGGATCGGGCATGAGCTGCATGTCCGAAGCTTCGATGCCCTTCCAGCCCGCCACCGAAGAGCCGTCGAATGCGTGACCCGAAGAGAACTTGTCCTCATCGAAATGGGACACGGGCACAGTCACGTGCTGTTCCTTGCCGCGGGTATCGGTGAAGCGAAAGTCAACAAACTTGACCTCGTTCTCCTTCACCATCTTCATCACGTCTGCAACGGTCTTTGCCATCAGGTTCTCCAGGATTTAAGCGCTTGTTGAAAAAAACACCACGAAAGAAAAGCAGGTTACGTGCCAGCCAGGTGCTGCAATGCACTAAGGCGGAGCACGCCCTCTTCCAGATCTGCCACCCCACTCAATTTGCACCAATAAAGTGCAAGTCATGGAGTAAAACAGGGCTCTAAAGATTGCGCACCATTTCAGGGCCGCGGTTTGCACCAAATTCATGCAGCGCCGCCTGCAAAGCGGTCCAGGCAGCGGGCACCAACTCTGCGGGGCCTTTGACGCCGAGCTCAATGTGGCGCCCATGCACGGGATGGTCCACGCTTGGCAGGCTGAAAACACGTACCGACGCGTGCTGGCTTTCAATCCGCTCCATTAACGGCGTCAGAGCCGCCTCCATCGCGCCGTAGACCACGACGGAATGCTCGGTTTGGGGGGCGCGGTTGAACCACTGCGCACAGTGGCGGTCCAGCACCCACTCCACCATCGGCCATGCCATCACGGGAAAGCCCGGCACGAAGTGCACAGCACCGCCGGCACCGCCGTCGCATGAAAAACCAGGAATCTTGTTGTAGGGATTGGGAATGATGCGGGCCCCCTCGGGAAACACCCCCATGTTCAGTCGGTGCACATTGTCCGCACGGTCGGGCTCATAAGGCACGCCCTGCTCCGTCGCGACGTCCTGCATGCGCTCCCGAATCAACGACTCTGCCTCCGGATGCAACCGGAGCGGCACGTTCAGCGCGCGCGCAGCGCATTGGCGGGTGTGATCGTCGGGCGTGGCACCGATACCGCCGCAGGAAAACACCACATCCCCGGAAGCGAAGGCACGCTGCAGGGTCGCGGTAATGCAGCCTGGGTCGTCACCCACATAGTCGGCGTAGGCCAGCTGCAAACCGCGCGCTCCCAGCAGCTCGATCACCTTTGGCAGGTGCTTGTCGGCGCGCTTGCCGGACAGGATTTCGTCGCCAATGATGATGAGTCCGAAGGAAGGCGTCATGGTGCGGGGTTTGCGGGTGCAATGGGGGTAAGGATGGGAGTGGGTACAGCGCCAGCACCGCCGCCGGCAATACCGCCGGTTTGTTCGGCACGCAACTGTTGGAGCGCGTCCAGCGCGTAGTGAGTGAACCACAGGGAAGAGAAGGCGAACACCAGGGTATAGATCCAGACGGCCAACGGAATCAGGACTAAAAACGCCGCAGCGAACAACACCCCGGACGCCCAGACGATTCCAGGCGCTGCCCCCAGGTAGCCGCACAAGATGCCGATGGTCAGCAGGCGCATGCGGTGGCGCTTGAAAATGGCTTCACGCTCCTGTCGGCTCGCATGCTCGGCCAACGCGTCAAACGCCATGACGCGGTAGGTCAGCCAACCCCAGATCAGCGGTGGCAGCACCAGCACCAGCGGTGGAATGAGCCAGAGCGGAACGGACACCACCAGCGCCGCCATGGCGGCCATCGTCGCGCCGAGAGACCATGCCAGGCTGGCCACCATCGACGCGCCGCGCTTGCGCTCCAGCAATGGGAAACGGCGCTTGGCCACGACCGTCACGAGCGCAGGCGTCATGATCACTGCGACCACCAGCACCGAGAAGATCATGATCACCGGCGTCGAGAGAACCACCACGATCAAAGGAGCGATGGCGGCAGGTGCCTGCTCGATGCCCCAGGCCTGAAACCATCCCCAAACCATCGCCAGAATGTCCGATGACTCCAGTGCGGAGCGGACCGCCTGCACCGCAATGCCCCAGAAAAAATGACTGGCCACCCAGGCCAGCAGCAGCATGAGCAGCAACGGCAGCAGGGAAAGCGCAATCACGCGGGGGTGCAGGCAATAGGCGGCAGCGCGCCAGAAGGAATCGATCAGCAATGCCATGGCGCGAGCATAGCGTGGGCAGAAGTCCGACCGCTGGCTAGGCTTTGCCCAGGAGACGCAAAACACCTCGCCACTGCTGCGCCCAAAACCCCCGCCCATAGTTGCGAACACGGCCATCCGGCCCTGGCTGAACCTGATCCCGGACACCGGTCGGGTCGTATCGCAGTTCGAAATTGGCAGTTCGGAAGAGGATGTCCCACCAAGGCAGCAACACGCCGAAATTGCAGCCACCCAAGACCGTGACGGGTTTCTGGATGGGCTCGGCCTGGACATAGCGCTCCGCCATGCCCTTCGATGGAGACCGGACCGGGCGCATCGCCACCGATTCGTGCCCAATGCCGATCGCATGGTGCAGGCGGTGAAACCGGGGACTCACCCAGAGACGCTCCCCCCAGCGGCCGAACCACACACGCAAATTGGCGTGATGAAAGTTCTCGCTCAATTGGGTCAAGGCCACGATGGCCACGAATTGGCCAGGTGCCACACCGATCAGTTGCGCCACGGTGACCACGATCGCATCCCGAAGCAGGTCATCCAGAAGGTGGTTGCGGTTGTCGCTCCACATGGTCATCTGCCGCTGCGAATGGTGCAGCGAGTGCAGCCGCCACCACCATTCGAAGTGGTGTTGCCCGCGGTGAATCCAGTAGTCCAGGAAGTCAAACACTGCCAGATAAACCAGCAAGCTGACCCAAGGCAGGTCGGTCACGCCCGGCCATAGCGCATCCAGATGGAACGTGCTGATACCGTCCATGCGCAGCGCGCCGAAAAATGCGTCCCACAGCGGATCGACACTGAAGAAAAGTGCCAACCGAAACAGGCCGAGGCGGTGAATCAGTGTGTAGACAATGTCCGTCCGCACCGCGGCACGGTCGAGCAGGGGCTCTACGGGCCGCCAGCGCTGCAGCGGCGCAATGATTGCCAGCATCACCACCAGCTGCAGCAGTCCGACCAGCAGCCACCCGGTAGCGGCATAGCCATCCTCCAGCAGCCCCGCCATGCCCGTCGCGAACATCACAGGCTGAATGACCGACTCGAACAGCCATTGCTGTGCGGTATCAAAACCGTTCGTCAACCAATCCATCGCTCACAACTCCTGTCCTGTCCATCGACTGATCGGAATCAACGCTTGCCCTTCAGCCAATCGCGGTAATCGGGATGGTCATTCAGCGTTCTGAAGCAGAAACCGCGCTGCTTCAACCCGTCGATCAGCGGCTCCAACACCGTTGGAGCCCACGGGTCCTTTCGCGACCAGATGCCCAGATGGGCCAACAGAATGTCTCCGCTGCGAATATTGTCCAGTGCTTTCTTCAACAAGGCTGCATTGCTGAATTTTTCACTAGGCAGTTCATCGCCCAGGAAGCCTGCTGGCGACCAACCGACGTGCGCATAGCCGCAGGATTTGGCAACAGCCAGAAGGCGAGGCGATGTCTTTCCGCCAGGCGCCCGGAAAAGTGGAAGGGGCGCCGCCCCCGTCACTTCGCGCAAGCGATCGGAAGCCCTTCGTATTTCGCTGCAATACTGCTCAGCGCTGAGGGTCAAATCCTTGCCTGCCTGAGGGCCAGAAGAGGAACGCACATGGAATTGCGGCGCAGTCAGCGTGCCAGCATCGGCACGCCAATAGGTATGGTCCATCGTGTGAGAGGCAAACGCATGCCCTTCTGCCGCCCGTGCATGCCACCACGGAGCCCAGGCCGTTCCCAAACTGCCATCGCCCGTTTTTGTTTTTTCATTGGCTGCAAAAAAGGTCACAAGGACTTTTTTTCGTTTGAGCACATCAGCAACCAAGGGGGCAATTTCCATGTGCCCCGTATCGAAGGTCAGGTACAGCGGTTTTTGGCAATCGGCTGCTTCAGCCGCTTCCGCCGTACTTACGGCCCCAGATGCTATTAAAAAAATAGCATATAGACCCACGAAGGTCGAAGTGCGCAATGCCATTTTTTCCAGTTTTATCTGGGAGCGTGCTGCAGAGTCCAGACGCCGTGAGGGGATTTGCCCACATTGATTTTTTGAACGACCTTACGCTCTACCGTGTCGATGACCAACATCTTGCGGGCCCATCGGGCACTGACATAAATCCACCGGCCATCCGCAGAAACGTCCATGCAGTCTGGCCCACCGGGCGCAGGATAGGTATCGACGACTTGCCGTTTGACCATGTCGATCTTGCTGATCGTATTGGCGACCCGATTGCTGACATACACATGGCGTTTGTCACCCGCACCGCGAAACGCATGGGCACCGCTGCCGGTCTTGATCCTTTGGACGCTACGGGGCGCATTTTCAGACACGTCGAACACCTCGACACTGTCGCTGCCCGTCAAACCGATGAACAGGAGCTTATCGTCGGGGCTTCCGTAGATGTCGGCCGGCATGGCTCCCGTCTTGATCCGCCATTTGATCTTCTGGGTTGCGATGTCAATCGCAACGAGCTCATCACTGTCCTGCATCGTGGAGTAGACCGTTCGGCTCTGGCTATCCACCCACAGATGACTTGGGGTTTTGGCTGTCGCAACCCTTTGTACCAAAGTCAGGTCTTTGCCATCCCAACGATAAAAGTCCACGTGGTTCAAGCGATTGGCTGCGGTGATCAGCCATTTCATGTCGGGAGTGAACCGCAAATGGTAAGGATCAACAATGCCTCGCACCGTACGTTGCACCTGGGCGGTCTTGGGATCGATGAAAGTCAGCGTATCTGCCAACGCATTTGCCACCACGAGAGATTTCTCGTCCGGTGTCAGGTACATGTGATGCGGCTCTTTCCCCGTGGGAATCCGCGAGGTTTCCGTCCAGGTAGCCGGATCAATCACGCTGATATCCGCTTCAAGCGAGTTCAGCACGAACACAGGAGGGGGTGACGAAGGGGCCGCACTGATCACGGTCGCAGCAAAAAAAGCCCACCCCAACAACGCACCGCGGAAACATCCGCTAAATGAAAACTTCACAGCATGTACTTTCACAACACGCGGCAGTGTAGCCGGTGCAAGTACACCGTATCTGCCCAATCAGGTAACAACCCAGCACCTCATCAGCCACCGCAAGAGACCGCAAATTGAGGTCAGCAGCAGGCTAGTTCGTCAATGCTGAAAGATCCTCGTCATCAAGCCATTTCCACTGCCCTGGTGCCAGATCGGTTGGCAATGCCAGATTGCCGATACGCGACCTGTGCAGGGTCTCCACACGGTTCCCCACTGCAGCAAGCATGCGTTTGACCTGATGGTACTTACCCTCCGTCAAAGTGAGGCTTACACCGTGATCGGATGTCTGAACACAAGCAGCAGCTTTCACCGCAACAGGATCATCATCAAGTACGACGCCTTCAAGCAAGCGGGAAATTTGAACTGCGCTCACAGGGTGTTTCGTCGCCACTTCGTACACTTTAGGAACATGTTTTTTGGGAGAACTCATGCGATGAATGAATTGCCCGTCGTCGCTGAGTAACAGCAGTCCCGTCGTGTCTTGATCCAAACGCCCTACCGCTTGCACACCCTGTATTGCACTTTTACAAGGTCGTTGTCGCAACGGCACAGGCAGCAATGTATAGACACTTGGATAAGTGGAAGGCTTCTGAGAGCATTCGGTCCCAGATGGCTTGTGAAGCATCACATAGGCTTTGGCTTGGTACACCCACGTTTCCTCTTGAACCTGAAAACGTAATCCATCCGGCTTTACATCAACAGAGGAATCCGTGCAAATGCTGAATGAATCAGCTTTCGGGTCAAACAAGCACACTAAGCCTCGTTGGATCAACCCTGCACATACCCTTCGTGTTCCGAAACCCTGGGAATAAAGAATATCTTGTAATTGCATGTGACTACAACTGTATTGCTTGATTCAAAATTTTCATTCTCCAAAGCAAAGCGCCCCGACATCGTTGGATGTCGGGGCGATTTGGGCTGTAAGAGCCTGACGATGACCTACTTTCACACGGGAACCCGCACTATCATCGGCGCAAAGTCGTTTCACTGTCCTGTTCGGGATGGGAAGGAGTGGGACCAACTTGCTATGGTCATCAGGCATAACTTGGAGCCACCTTGATGTGATCAAGGCGGCGAATTCATAGAGTTTGGAATCAGCTTGTATTTTGACTGCGTCACTTGGCATAACAACTTGATCGAATGATGATCAAAGTTATAGGGTCAAGCCGCACGAGCAATTAGTATCAGTTAGCTTAACGCATTACTGCGCTTCCACACCTGACCTATCAACGTCCTGGTCTTGAACGACTCTTTAGGGGGCTCAAGGCCCCGGCAGATCTCATCTTGAAACGAGTTTCCCGCTTAGATGCTTTCAGCGGTTATCTCTTCCACACTTAGCTACTCGGCAATGCCACTGGCGTGACAACCGATACACCAGAGGTGTGTCCACTCCGGTCCTCTCGTACTAGGAGCAGGCTTCCTCAAATCTGCAGCGCCCACGGAAGATAGGGACCAAACTGTCTCACGACGTTTTAAACCCAGCTCACGTACCTCTTTAAATGGCGAACAGCCATACCCTTGGGACCGGCTACAGCCCCAGGATGAGATGAGCCGACATCGAGGTGCCAAACACCGCCGTCGATATGAACTCTTGGGCGGTATCAGCCTGTTATCCCCAGAGTACCTTTTATCCGTTGAGCGATGGCCCTTCCATACAGAACCACCGGATCACTATGTCCTGCTTTCGCATCTGCTCGACTTGTCAGTCTCGCAGTTAAGCACGCTTATGCCATTGCACTATTAGCACGATGTCCGACCGTACCTAGCGTACCTTCGAACTCCTCCGTTACGCTTTGGGAGGAGACCGCCCCAGTCAAACTGCCTACCATGCACTGTCCCCGATCCCGATAAGGGACCTAGGTTAGAACCTCAAACACACCAGGGTGGTATTTCAACGTTGGCTCCATGAGAACTAGCGTCCTCACTTCAAAGCCTCCCACCTATCCTACACAGATCTGTTCAAAGTCCAATACAAAGCTACAGTAAAGGTTCATGGGGTCTTTCCGTCTTTCCGCGGGGAGATTGCATCATCACAAACATTTCAACTTCGCTGAGTCTCAGGAGGAGACAGTGTGGCCATCGTTACGCCATTCGTGCAGGTCGGAACTTACCCGACAAGGAATTTCGCTACCTTAGGACCGTTATAGTTACGGCCGCCGTTTACTGGGACTTCAATCAAGAGCTTGCACCCCATCATTTAATCTTCCAGCACCGGGCAGGCGTCACACCCTATACGTCCACTTTCGTGTTTGCAGAGTGCTGTGTTTTTATTAAACAGTCGCAGCCACCGATTTTTTGCAACCCCTTTGGGCTCGCCTTGTACAGGTTCACCTACTTGGGGCATACCTTCTCCCGAAGTTACGGTATCAATTTGCCGAGTTCCTTCTCCTGAGTTCTCTCAAGCGCCTTAGAATACTCATCTCGCGCACCAGTGTCGGTTTGCGGTACGGTCGTGTGTAGCTGAAGCTTAGTGGCTTTTCCTGGAAGCAGGGTATCACTCACTTCGTCTGCAAGCAGACTCGTTATCACCCCTCATCTAAGCCTGGCGGATTTGCCTACCAGGCACGACTACAGGCTTGAACCAACATATCCAACAGTTGGCTGAGCTAACCTTCTCCGTCCCCACATCGCACTACACATCGGTACAGGAATATTGACCTGTTTCCCATCAGCTACGCAT